>NZ_JAJOHO010000001.1:0-1443883 GCF_021106615.1 Pseudomonas sp. PLB05 | reverse complement strand
AATTGCTTGACGAACATAGAGCATTGGAACCACCTGATCCCTTCCCGAACTCAGAAGTGAAACGATGCATCGCCGATGGTAGTGTGGGGTTTCCCCATGTGAGAGTAGGTCATCGTCAAGCGCCTAACACCCAGCACCCCCGCTCAGATCACTCTGACGGGGGTGTTGTCTTTGGAGCGGGAAAAGTTTGGCCGCACGCTAAGGCGTTTGGGCGGATGGGGGAGTAGCGCAGGCCGGTAGCCTAGGTGCTAGCCCTCTCCCGAGGGGAGAGGGGACCAGGAGCGGTGTGGCTGGGTGCTTGAGGGCTACCTGACAGCCAAGGTGCGGCTTGAGGTCTGTAAGAGCACCGACAGCCCGGCTACGTCGGGCTGTCGTTTGAAGCGCGGCAAGAGACCAGCGTAGGTTGGTGCTGAGCGCAGCGAAGCCCAACAGGCCGCAGACCACCTAGCTATGGCCGCGATCACGTTGCTGCTGCCAGGGCGCTGCCGAAGCAGATAGAGCGCATCGCGATAGGCAGGCTTCGTCGTACCACTGGTAGGACTGTCGATACTCTAATCTGTAATGATTCTGGATCTGCTTCAATCTCATGTGTTTTTCCGGTATACAATGCCCAGTGGCCTAAGGCCGGTAGGCAAGGGGTGCGCAGCGTCGTACCCTTTTTTCTTTGCCTGACCAATCAAATTTATAGCGTAGCCCAGGATCCTATCCCTTGAACGTTGGGATCCGCGGACTGTTGTTTAGGTGACGCAAGCGATGAAAGCGCAAGCGAAGGGGATTCGATTTTGATCAAGGTGCTGGTTGTCGACGATCATGATCTTGTTCGTACCGGCATCGTGAGGATGTTGGCGGATGTGGCAGGAATTCAGGTCGTCGGCCAGGCCGACAGTGGCGAAAATGCACTAAAGCTGGCTCGCGAGCTGGAGCCGGATGTCGTCTTGATGGATGTCCGGATGCCTGGTATCGGCGGGCTGGAAGCCACTCGCAAGCTGCTGCGCAGTCGCTCCGATCTGAAGGTAGTGGTCGTGACCGCCTGTGAAGAAGATCCCTTCCCGACCCGGCTGCTGCAGGCCGGCGCGGCAGGGTATCTGACCAAGGGGGCGGATATCGAAGAGATGATCACCGCCATCAAGCAAGCTTTCGCCGGGCGGCGTTACATCAGTGCGCAGATCGCTCAACAGCTCGCCCTGAAGCCTTTTCAGTCCAAGGCAGAGGCCTCGCCGTTCGATCAGCTGTCCGAGCGCGAGATCCAGATCGCCTTGATGATTGCCGGCTGCCAGAAGGTCCAGGTGATCTCTGACAAGCTCTGCCTGTCGCCCAAGACCGTCAACACCTACCGCTATCGGATCTTCGAGAAATTATCGATTACCAGCGATGTCGAATTGGCCATGTTGGCTGTTCGCCACGGCATGGTAGATGCAACGAGTTGATATGAGTCAATCTTTCGATGCTGCGGCCTTTCTATCCGGTTGCAGTGGACGTCCGGGTGTCTACCGGATGTTCGATGGGGGCGGTAAGCTTCTCTATGTAGGCAAGGCCAAGAATCTCAAGAACCGTCTTTCGAGCTACTTCAGGAAGACTGGTTTAGCGCCGAAAACGGCGTCCATGGTGTCCAAGATCGCCCAGATCGAGATCACCATCACCGGCAACGAGACCGAAGCGCTCCTGCTGGAACAAAACCTCATCAAGCAGTGGCGCCCGCCCTACAACATCCTGTTGAGGGATGATAAGTCCTACCCCTATGTCTATCTCTCCACCGAGGATCAGTATCCTCGGCTGACCATTCATCGTGGCGAGAAGAGAGGGAAGGGGCGTTATTTCGGACCCTATCCCAGCGCCGGTGCCATTCGCGAAAGCCTCAATCTGCTGCAGAAAGCCTTTCAGGTACGGCAGTGTGACGACAACTACTTCCGCAATCGGACGCGTCCCTGCCTGCAGTATCAGATCAAGAGATGCAAGGGCCCCTGTGTCGCGCTGGTCAGCGAGCAGGAGTATGGCGAGGACGTTCGCCATTCGGCCATGTTTCTCGAAGGCCGCAGCAATGCCCTGGCCGAAGAGCTGCAAGCCAAGATGGAAACCGCCTCGATCAACTTGCAGTTCGAGCGAGCAGCGGAGTTGCGTGATCAGGTGGCCCTGGTCAGACGGGTGCAGGATCAGCAGAGCATCGAGGGTGGGACTGGGGATGTCGATGTCATAGCCGCCCTGGTCAACCCGGGTGGGGCCTGTGTGCATCTGGTCAGTGTTCGCGGCGGGCGGGTACTGGGCAGCAAGAATTTCTTTCCGGAGGTGGGGATCGAGGAAGACTCCAGCGAAGTGCTGGCCGCCTTCCTGGAACAGTACTACCTCGCCTACCTGGAGCGGGACCTGCCGGACGAGATCATCGTGAACTCCGTCCATGAGGACTTCGCCACCCTGATCGACGCCTTTGCCGAGGTTCACAAGCGCCAATTGGTCATTGCCCATCGCGTCCGGGGTACCCGGGCACGCTGGCAGCAGTTGGCGGTGACCAATGCGGAGCAGGCCTTGAATACGCGTCTCGCCAATCGTCAGCACATGGGGGTGCGTTTCGATGCCCTGGTGCAGGCACTGGATCTGCCAGAACCTCCGCAACGGCTGGAGTGTTTCGACATCAGTCATTCCAGCGGCGAAGCGACGGTGGCGTCCTGCGTGGTCTTCGGACCGGAAGGGCCGCTCAAGTCGGACTATCGTCGCTACAACATCGAAGGTGTGACGGCCGGTGACGACTATGCGGCCATGCATCAGGCGCTGACGCGGCGCTTCAGTCGGCTGAAGGCCGGTGAGGGCAAGTTGCCCGACATCCTGCTGGTGGATGGCGGCAAGGGCCAGTTGGCCATGGCCCGCGAGGTGCTCAGGGAGCTCGCTGTACCGGACCTGGTTCTGCTGGGGGTCGCCAAGGGCGTTACCCGCAAGCCGGGGCTCGAAGTGCTGTACCTGGACGACCCTTCCAACGAATTCACCCTGCCGGCTCATTCCCCTGCGCTGCATCTCATTCAGCAGATTCGCGATGAGGCGCACCGTTTCGCGATCACCGGACACCGCGCACGTCGCGGCAAGGCACGCAGGACGTCCTCGTTGGAGGAGGTCGCCGGCATCGGACCCAAGCGCCGCCAGGAGCTCTTGAAGCACTTCGGCGGACTGCGTGAATTGCAGCGCGCCAGTATCGAGGAGATCGCCAAAGCGCCGAGCATTAGCAAAAAGCTGGCCGAGCAGATTTATGCGGCCTTGCACAGCGAGTAGAATCGCCTCACGTTCACCAATAGCCGCGCCAATGAATATTCCAAATCTGCTTACCGTACTGCGCGTCTTCCTCATTCCGCTCTTCGTCATCCTGTTCTACCTGCCAGTCCATTGGAGTTACTGGATCGCCAGTGCCGTCTTCGCCATCGCCTGTGCGACCGACTGGCTGGATGGTTACCTGGCCCGTCGCCTGGGGCAGAGCACGCCCTTCGGCGCCTTCCTGGATCCGGTGGCGGACAAGCTCATCGTCGCCGTGGCGCTCGTGCTGCTGGTGCAGGAGCACGCCAACGCCTGGTTGACGTTGCCTGCCGTCATCATCGTCGGTCGCGAGATCGTGGTGTCGGCACTGCGTGAGTGGATGGCCGAGCTGGGTGCGCGTGCCCAGGTCGCGGTATCCAATCTGGGCAAGTGGAAGACGGCGGCGCAGATGCTGGCCCTGGTGATTCTGCTGGCCAATCCGCCGCAGATGACCTTTTGGGTGATCAGCGGTTATGCCTTGCTCATCGTCGCGGCGGCCTTGACCCTGTGGTCCATGTGCACCTATCTGATGGCGGCCTGGCCGCACCTGATGAGCGCCGAGAAAAAGAAATAAGTTTTTTGAATCAATGGCTTGACATGAAGGGTAGCTCAGATAGAATGGCGCCCGTCACCAAGCGGGAATAGCTCAGTTGGTAGAGCACGACCTTGCCAAGGTCGGGGTCGCGAGTTCGAGTCTCGTTTCCCGCTCCATGTTTTACATGAGTGTCGCAAGACATTCAGGTTTGAGGCCGGGTGGCAGAGTGGTCATGCAGCGGATTGCAAATCCGTGTACGCCGGTTCGATTCCGACCTCGGCCTCCACTATTGAAAGCCCCGTAGATCTCAGGTCTACGGGGCTTTTCATCATCCAGGGATGTGTGAATACTGGATCAGGTTCTGCGGACTCGGAAATTGCTGAGTCCGGCTATGCCCGAGTGGTGAAACTGGTAGACACAAGGGACTTAAAATCCCTCGACTTAACGGTCGTGCCGGTTCGATTCCGGCCTCGGGCACCATCCAAAGAAAAAGGCCACTCACGCATGAGTGGCCTTTTTTCGTTTAGGAGGGAATCGTCCAGTAGGGTGTTTCATCCGCATCGCGTTCGATGCGGGAGCGGCTGTCGAGAATGAAAGCCTCGAGCATGGCGGCGTCGAGCAATTCGGTGCGGGCGATGGGGCGGTTGAGTACCGACTGACCGCTGCGGGAAAAGACCTCGACATCGTAGGCACGCTGATCGCGCGTGGAGATCACGCAGCGCAACGGCTCGAATCCGCCTTTCAGGGTGTTGAAGGCACTGGCGAGTTCGACATAGAGGGTCATCCGGAAAAGCTTCCTGTTCAAAGGTGGCACTGTGACAGCATTGGCTGCTACAGGGTTTCACCTTTGTAGAAAAGTGCCGTCATATCGCGATGCTAGTCGCAAAATCCCGGCGCTGCTTTCGGATTTTCATTGCCAGCCTTGCAGCCAGCATTCTGCATCCTGCAGCTCGTGCCAGTCCAGCGTCCAGGTGCGGCGAGTGAGAACGGCTTGTATATCTATCTGCGAGATGGGGTCGGTCTCGACGTCCGGGGTGTGGACGCGGGTGACGATGAAGTGCTTTTGCCGTTCCCGCGGCTGGACAGCCGTCCATTTGCTGAGCAGCAGCTTGTTGGGGTTGATCTGACGTTGCCTCATCCCTGCATGGCCTCCAGCAGAGGGGCGCTGCGATAACGCTGCAGCAAGGCTTCGAGGTTGCGATCGGGCATGGCGTGGGCCCTGAGCGCCGTGATGGTGCGCTCGACGTACTCCAGGGTGGTGCCGAAATGGCCGCAGGCTTCGGTCAGGACGCGATTGAGGATGTCATCGGAGAGGCTGCCGGCATAGCAGGGGAGATTGCGTTTGAGCACGAAGCCGAGCGCCTGGACCTTGCTGCCGTCTTCCAGGTGACATTGCAGCCAGCGGGGGCGGTAGGAGCCATCTGGCATCTCCCGTTTCCAGAGCGCCAGCAGATGATCGTCCAGCTGATCATCGGGCAGCTGGTAGGCGAAGCCCGAGCAGGAGCCGCCGCGATCCAGGCCCAGTACCAGGCCGGGCTGCTCGGGGGTGCCGCGGTGTAGCTGGGACCAGAGATAGAGGCCGCGGTGATAGCCATGTACCCGAGCCCGGCGCACGGCGACGGCGGGACACTCTGGGCGCCAGATCAGCGAGCCGTAGGCGAACAGCCACACCGGGCCGGGTTGGCGTTGGGCCAGGGTGGCCTCCAGAGAGGCTACGAGTTCAGGATGGGTGAGCGGGGTGGCGGGCGCCAGCTTGGGGGGATAGGAATCATGGGTGCTGGAAGAAATCTGTCTGTGCATATGTCGCCTGGTCCTCAACCGCTGGAGCTGCCAGGTCTAGGAACCTGGCACTAAGATCCTAACGAAAGTCCGGGAAGAACTCCTAGACCGTTCGTGCCCATCTTTATGACGCCTGGTTAGGTCGCAGCGAGAAACATGCCAGGGCGCACCGGAAAAGCGCCAGACGAAAAAAAGCCCGGCGGTTGCCGGGCTGAGAAAAGAGCACGAGACCAATCAGACGCTGGTGCGGATCAGGTGATCGAAGGCGGCCAGAGAAGCCTTGGCGCCTTCGCCCAAAGCAATGACGATCTGCTTGTAGGGCACGGTGGTGACGTCGCCTGCGGCGAAGACGCCGGGCAGGGAGGTCTGGCAACGGGCGTCGACTTCGATCTCGCCACGCGGCGACAGCTCGACGGTGCCCTTGAGCCAATCGGTGTTGGGCACCAGACCGATCTGCACGAAGACGCCTTCCAGCTCGATGTGATGGAACTCGCTGGAGTTGCGATCCTTGTAGACCAGGCCGTTGACCTTCTGCCCGTCACCCTTGACTTCGCTGGTGAGGGCGCTGGTGATGACGGTCACGTTGGGCAGGCTGAACAGCTTGCGCTGCAGCACGGCGTCGGCACGCAGCTGACCGTCGTACTCGATCAGGGTCACCTGGGCGACGATGCCGGCGAGGTCGATGGCGGCCTCGACACCCGAGTTGCCGCCACCGATCACGGCGACGCGCTTGCCCTTGAACAGGGGGCCGTCGCAGTGCGGGCAGTAGGCCACGCCGCGGTTGCGGTATTCCTGCTCGCCCGGGACGTTCATTTCGCGCCAACGGGCACCGGTGGCAAGGATCAGCGTCTTGGCCTTGAGCGAGCCGCCATCGGTGAAGCGAACCTCGTGCAGGCCGCCGGCTTCGTGGGCCGGGATCAGCTGCTCGGCGCGCTGCAGGTTCATGATGTCGACTTCGTACTGCTTGACGTGCTCTTCCAGGGCCATGGCCAGTTTCGGACCTTCGGTCTCCTTGATGGAGATGAAGTTCTCGATAGCCAGAGTGTCCAATACCTGACCGCCGAAACGCTCGGCGGCGACGCCGGTACGAATGCCCTTGCGTGCGGCATAGACGGCGGCTGCGGCACCGGCTGGGCCACCTCCGATGACCAGGACATCGAAGGCGTCCTTGGCATTGAGCTTGTCGGCGGAGCGGGCGGCGGCGCCGGTGTCGAGCTTGGCGACGATCTCTTCCAGGCCCATGCGGCCCTGGCCGAAGGGTTCGCCGTTCAGGTAGACGCTGGGCACGGCCATGATCTGGCGACGCTCGACCTCGTCCTGGAACAGGGCGCCGTCGACGGCGACGTGCTTGACCCGGGGATTGAGCACGGCCATGAGGTTCAGGGCCTGCACCACGTCCGGGCAGTTCTGGCAGGAGAGGGAGAAATAGGTTTCGAACTGGTAGTCGCCGTCGAGGGCCTTGACCTGCTCGATGACGTCCTGGCTGGCCTTGGAGGGATGACCGCCCACCTGCAGCAGGGCCAGGACCAGGGAAGTGAATTCGTGGCCCATGGGCAGACCGGCGAAGCGCAGGTCGATGTTCTGACCAGGGGTCAGCAGGGCGAAGGAGGGACGACGCGCATCGCTGCCGTCGGTGCTGAGGCTGACCTGATCGGACAGGCTGGCGATGTCCTGCAGCAGGCTGTGCATTTCACGGGACTTCGCGCCATCGTCGAGGGACGCGACGATCTCGATGGGGCGCGTGACGCGTTCGAGGTAGGTCTTGAGCTGGGCTTTCAGATTGGCGTCCAACATGGCGACGTGGCTTCCGTAAAAAATGGGCAAAAAAAGAGCGCGCGGGCAAGGCGCCCGGGCGCTCGGGCTAGATCAGGCGGGCGTTAGATCTTGCCGACCAGGTCCAGCGAGGGGGTCAGGGTCGCTTCGCCTTCTTTCCACTTGGCGGGGCAGACTTCGCCCGGGTGGTTGGCGACGTACTGGGCAGCGCGGACCTTGCGCAGCAGTTCGCTGGCGTCACGGCCGATGCCGTTGTCGTGGATTTCGCACAGCTTGATCTGGCCTTCCGGGTTGATCAGGAAGGTGCCACGCAGGGCCAGGCCTTCTTCTTCGATCAGGACTTCGAAGTTGCGTGCCAGGCGAGCGGTGGGATCGCCTACCAGCGGGTAGTTCACCTTCTTGATGGCTTCCGAGGTGTCGTGCCAGGCCTTGTGCGCGAAATGGGTGTCGCAGGACACGCCGTAGATCTCGACGCCCAGCTTCTGGAACTCGGGGTACAGGTCAGCAAGGTCTTCCAGTTCGGTGGGGCACACGAAGGTGAAGTCGGCCGGGTAGAAGACGATGGCGGACCACTTGCCCTTCAGATCGGCCTCGGTCACCTGGACGAATTTGCCGTTGTGGTAGGCGGTCGCGGTGAAAGGCTTCACTTCGGTGTTGATCAGAGACATTGATGACTCCTTGATGGGTTTAAGTCAGGGTTGAAATCGATAGGACGCATACTAATCGCATTTTGACGATTCACCTCATTGTTAAAGGCGATGCCAACGATTGGGCGTCTCTATCGGATATTACAGGTATTGAGTGAAATCAGTGACTTAGCCTGCCTCAGGCCGAGCCCAGCGCCTTGGTCGTAGCCGGATGCTGACCCCATTCGCTCCAGGAGCCGTCGTAGAGTCGACCATCCGGCAGGCCGGCGACGCTGAGGGCGAGCAGCAGTACTGCGGCGGTGACGCCACTGCCGCAGCTGGTGATCACCGGATGCAGGCCGTCGATGCCCAGTGCCTGGAAGCGCTGGCGCAGCTCCTGGGGTGGCAGCAGGGTACCGGCCGCGGTCAGCAGGCTGTCGTAGGGCAGATTCTGGCTGCCGGGCATATGACCAGAGGCCACGCCTGGGCGTGGTTCGGGGGTTTCGCCAGTGAAGCGCTTGGCGCCGCGGGCATCGAGGACCTGGGTCTGGCCCAGGCTGAGCGCGGTCTGCACATCGCCCAGGCCACACAGCAGGCGATTGTTGAAGATGACCGGGTAGGGCGGCTGCGGGCTGGGCTGGTTTTCACCGGTCTCCAGCGGCAGGCCCTGTTCCCGCCAGAGTGGCAGGCCGCCATCGAGCACCATCACCTGGTCGTGGCCGAACAGGCGGAACAGCCACCAAGCCCGGGCAGCGGAAAAAAGGCCCTTCTGGTCGTAGACCACCAGGGTCGTCTCGGGGGTGACGCCCAATTCGCCCGCGAGGCGGGCGAAACGACCCGCGCTGGGGACCATGTGCGGCAGCGGGGTGTCCGGATCGGAGAAGTGTTCGATATCGAAGCGCAGGGCACCCGGGATGTGCTGCTGTCGATAGGTTTCGTCGGCGATCTGGGGTTCGTTGGGCAGGTAGAGACTGGCATCGAGGATCAGCAGATCCGGGCGACCGAGTTGCTCCTGCAGCCAGGTGGCGGTGACCAGCGGGGAGGCGATCATGGGCGGCGTTCCTTGATGAACAAAAGGCGACAGCTTAGCGCGCCTGGCGCGACGTGGGCTGTCAGGGATCAGCGGATACTTTATCCTCGTCAGCCTGGCAACTGGATAGATGACTTATGAGCGAACTTAACGGGCAATCCACGGGCGGCAATGACTGGCAATTAGGACGGATCGTCGGTGAACTGCATGAGGCGCGCAGCCAATGGCGCGAGACCCATGGACGCTTCCGCGAATTCAGCGGCCGCGAATTGCCGTCGCGCAGCGTCATGGCCAGCGTGATCGAATCCCTGAGCGGTGCGCTCTTTCCGCTGCGCCTCGGTCCGGATCAGTTGCGCCAGGAAAGCGAGGACTTCTATGTCGGCTTCGAGCTGGAGCGCGCGCTCAATGCGTTGATGATCCAGGCGAAGCTGGAGCTGGACTATTTCGCCAAGCAGCGTGGCGAGAATGGCGTCAATCGCGCCGACGAGGCGCGCCGGCTGGTGCAGGCCTTCGCCCTGGCGTTGCCGGACCTGCGCCGTCTGCTGGATACCGACGTGATCGCCGCCTACCAGGGCGATCCCGCGGCGCGCAGCGTGGACGAGGTGCTGCTCTGCTATCCGGGCATCCATGCGATGATCCATCACCGCATCGCCCATCACTTCTATCGCAGCGGTTTGCCGTTGCTGGCGCGCATGGTCAGTGAGCGGGCGCATTCGGCGACCGGGATCGACATCCACCCGGGCGCCCAGATCGGCGAAGGCTTCTTCATCGACCATGGCACGGGCGTGGTGATCGGCGAGACCTGCATCATCGGCGACCGGGTGCGCATCTACCAGGCGGTGACCCTGGGCGCCAAGCGTTTCCCGGCCGATGCCGAGGGCAACCTCAAGAAGGGCCACCCGCGCCATCCCATCGTCGAGGACGACGTGGTGATCTATGCCGGGGCGACCATCCTCGGGCGCATCACCATCGGCCAGGGCTCGACCATCGGCGGCAACGTCTGGTTGACCCATGGCGTGCCGGCCAACAGCAACGTTAGCCAGGCCAGCCTGCAGGGCTGCGCCGGGCTGGCTCAGGAGTAGTCGGCGGCGTTGTCACGAGCGAACTTGGCGAGAAAGCGCCGGGTTCGTTCCTCGCGTGGGTGATTGAACAACTCGGCCGCCGGGCCCTGCTCGACGATGCGTCCACCGTCCATGAACAGCACCCGGTGGGCGACGTCGCGGGCGAAGGCCATCTCGTGGGTGACGATGAGCAGGGTGCGACCCTCCTGGGCCAGCCCGCGGATGGTCTCCAGCACCTCGCCGACCCGTTCGGGATCCAGCGCCGAGGTGGGTTCGTCAAAGAGGATGGCCTGAGGGCGCATGGCCAGCGCCCGGGCGATGGCGACCCGCTGCTGCTGACCACCTGATAGCTGCCCTGGATAGCTGTCGACCTTGTCAGCCAACCCAACCTTTGCCAGCAGCTCGCGACCGCGGACGAGGGCGGTATCGCGCGGCTCGCCCTGGACGATGAGGGGACCCTCGATCACGTTCTCCAGCGCGGTGCGATGGGGAAACAGATTGAAGTTCTGGAAGACGAAGCCCATGCGCTGGCGCAACGTACGAATGCTGCCCTGCTGGGCTTTGAGTGGCCGGTTGGCATCGATGCGCAGGTCGCCCAGGCGGATGCTGCCGGCCTCCGGGGTCTCCAGCAGATTCAGGCAGCGCAGCAGGGTCGTCTTGCCCGAACCGCTGGGACCGATGATGGCCACCACCTCGCCTTGAGCCACCTGGAGGTCGATGGCCTGGAGCACGGTCTGCTGTTGAAAGGACTTGGACAGCCCCTGCACCTCGATCATGACGGGCCTCGTTCGTTGATGTGGCGTCCGTAGTGCCGCTCCAGGCGGTTCTGCAGGGTCGACAGCAGGCTGGCCAGCACCCAGTAGAGCAGCGCTGCCGCCAGGTAGAGACTGAAGATCTCGAAGGTGCGGGCAGTGATCAGCTGGGCCTGGCGGAACAGCTCAGGCACCTGGATGGTGGCGGCTAGCGAGGTGTCCTTCACCAGCGAGATGAAGCTGTTGCCTAGCGGCGGCAGGGCGATGCGCAGGGCCTGGGGCAGGATGGCCCGCCTCAGGGTCTGCAAGGGCGTCATGCCGATGCTGGCGGCGGCTTCCCACTGGCCGCGGTCGATGGCGCCGATGGCCGAGCGGATGATTTCCGCGGTGTAGGCGGCCATGTTCAGCGAGAAGCCGATCAGCGCCGCCGGCAGCGGATCGAGCTGCAGACCCAGCTCAGGCAGGCCGTAGTAGATGACGAACAGCTGCACCAGCAGCGGCGTACCCCGGAAGAACGAGATGTACAGCCGCGCCAGGCTGCGCAGCGGCAGACTGTGCGAACGGCGCAGAAGGGCCAGGCCGAAGCCCAGCAACAGGCCGAAGAACATGCCGCCGAGGCTGAGGACCACGGTCCAGATCGCGCCCTTCAGGAGGAAGGGCAGCGAATCGAGCAGGAGCTGTAGCGTGTCGCTCATTGGGTGACGTCGGCCTTGAACCACTTCTCGGAGATCTTGGCCAGGGTGCCGTCGGCGCGCAACTTGGCGATGGCCTGGTCGACCGCGGCATGGAATTCCGGATCACCCTTGCGTTCGGCGATGCCCGACTCCTGGCGGCTGAAAGGTTCGCCGGCCAGGGCCAGACGATCCTTGGTCTTGGACAGCAATTCCAGGGCGGCCAGGCGGTCGACGAGGATGGCGTCGATGCGGCCGACGCGCAGGTCCTGGTACTTGGTGGGATCGTCTTCGTAGGTGCGCACGTCCGCCTTGGGTACGTTCTGGCGCAGCCATTGCTCGTAGTTGGTTCCCAGGCCGACACCGACCTTCTTGCCAGCAAGATCGGCGGCGGTCTTGATGCTGTCGACGTCGTCCTTGCGCACCAGGGCCTGGATGCCGGAGACGGTGTAGGGGGTGGAGAAATCGTATTTCTTCTTGCGCTCGTCGCTGATGGTGACCTGGTTGATCACCACGTCCAGACGACGGGATTCCAGGGCGGCCAGCAGGCCATCCCACTTGCCGGGCTGAATCTTGGCATCGACGCCCAGTTCCTTGGCCAGGGCCTTGGCGAAGTCCACTTCGAACCCGGTCAGTTGGCCCTGTTCGTTCTGGAAGCTGAAGGGTGGGTAGGTGCCTTCCAGGCCGACGACGAGTTCGCCGCGCTGCTTGACGGTCTGCAGGAGGTCTTCCGCCTGGGCGGTGGCCTGGTGGGCCAGGCCCAGGGCCAACAGCAGGGCGGCGCTACGGAGCAGACGCTGGGGGAGAGGCTTGCGCATGAAGGAAATCCTTGAGGTTGTGAGGGTGCGCCACTATGGGGGTGTCTGATCTGACATCCCAAGTCCGAGAACTGCTGACGTTATGCCATCGTCCAGTTCGTTGGCTAGCCGATCACGCCAACCAGTCGCCATAGGCGAAGGTGCCCGGCGCGCCGCCGGTGTGCAGGAAGACCAGCGGGCCGGGTGGCAGGGCGCCGCTCGCCACCAGGTCCAGCAGGCCCGCCATGGCCTTGCCAGTGTAGACCGGGTCGAGCACCAGGCCTTCCAGCCGGCCCAGTCGACGGATGGCCGCCAGCGTGCCGGCATTGGGTTCGCCATAGCGGGGCCCGAAGTAGCCGTCGCGCAGCTGCGGCGGATCCTGGGGCAGCGCGACGCCCAGCAGCTCGGCCAATTGCTGGCGCAGCAGGGTGACCTTGGGCAACTGGTCGGCCTGGGTACGGGAGACGGTGACGCCGATCACCGGCAGGTCGGGGCGCAAATGGTGCAAGGCCAGATCCAGGCCGGCCTGGGTGCCGGCACTGCCGGAGGCCAAGATGATGGCCGCGGGTTGCAGGTCCAGGGCGTCCAACTGAGCGTCCAGTTCCAAACCCGCACGCACATAGCCGAGGGCGCCCAGGGCGCTGGAGCCGCCAATGGGAATCACCCAGGGCTTGCGTCCTTGCTGGCGCAGGCGCGCGGCTTCGGCCTCCAGCTGGCGGATCGGGTCATCGAGTGCGGCGATCGACCTGATCTCGGCACCGAACAGTTCCAGCAGCAGGCGATTGCCGCCATGCAGGTAGCCGCGATCCGCAGTGGCGATGGGATTTTCCAGCAGGGCAACGCAGGCCAGGCCCTGTTGCGCGGCGACGGCAGCGGTCTGACGGACATGATTGGACTGGATGGCCCCGGCGGTCACCAGGGTGTCGGCGCCGGCGGCCAGCGCCTCGGCGACCAGGTATTCCAGCTTGCGCACCTTGTTGCCGCCCAGGGCCAGGCTGGTAGTGTCGTCGCGCTTGCAGTAGACCAGTCGGCCCAGCTCCGCCGAGAGCCGCGGCAGGACCTCCAGCGGGGTCGCCGAGGGTTGCAGCGTCAGGCGCGGAAAGCGGGCGAGGGCAGTGGCGAGCATGGCAGGACCCTGGGCAGTGAAGAGGGCATCACTCTAGGGCCAAGCCCCGCCCGCCAGCAATCCTGGCCTCAGGCGAGGTCCGGACGACGCGCCCAGGCCTGGGGCACCAACGAGCGCAGCAGCACGCCGTAGAGGGGTACGAAGAGCAGCAGGCTGACCGTCAGCTTGACGCCGTAGTCCACCAGAGCGATCTCCGGCCAGTGGCTGGCCATGAAGGGATTGTCGCTGTGCCAGAAGGCGATGGAAAAGAAGGCCAGAGTATCGAGGGCGTTGCCGAACAGGGTCGAGACCGTGGGTGCCAGCCACCAGTGGCGCGAACGCCGCAGCCGGTCGAACACCTGGATGTCGAGCAGCTGGCCGAGCACATAGGCGCAAAAGCTGGCCAGGGAGATGCGCAGGACGAAGACATTGACCGCGGCCAGCGCCGCCCAGCCCTGGAAGCTGCCGTCCTGGAACAGCACCGAGACCGCGTAGGAAACCACCAGCGCTGGGAGCATGACCCGGGCGATGACCTGGCGGGCAGGCGCCTTGCCCATCACTCGGACGGTGAGGTCGGTGGCGAGAAAGATGAAGGGAAAGCTGAAGGCGCCCCAGGTGGTGTGCCAGCCGAACAGCTGCAGCGGCAACTGCACCAGGTAGTTGCTGGCGATGATGATGAGGATATGGAAAGCGACGAGCGCGGCCACCAGGGCACGCTGTGGGGTGGCAAGCAAGGCAGACATGGGCAGTCCTTTTTTGGTTACCTGGGGTGAGGGAACCCAGGGCGCTGAGGCGGGGCGGCATTCTACGGATTCACGGCGCACCTGGCGAGGGTGCGGTGGTCGGCGCCCGATCGAAAGGCTCATCGGCGCGATGGGCAGAGCGGGCAGCCTCCTGCTAACTTGTACGACTTCCGCACCGACAGAGAGCTTCCTGATGCACTTTCGATCGCTGGGTCGTACCGATCTCAAGGTTAGCGCCATCGCGCTGGGCACCATGACCTGGGGTGAGCAGAACACCGAGGCCGAGGCCTTCGAACAGCTGCGCGCCGCCAAGGCCGCCGGGGTCAACTTCATCGACACGGCGGAGATGTATCCGGTGCCGCCACGTGCCGAGACCTATACCCGCACCGAGACCATCATCGGCAACTATTTCCGTCGGCATGGCGATCGCGCCGACTGGGTACTAGCCAGCAAGGCGGCCGGTCCGGGGCGCGACATGGACTATATCCGCGAGGGTGGTCTGGCCTTTACCAAGGCCAATCTCACCGCGGCGTTGGAGGCCAGTCTCCAGAGGCTCAACACCGACTATCTTGATCTCTACCAGCTGCACTGGCCGGATCGCCGCACCAACTACTTCGGTCAGCTGGGCTACGAGCACAGCGAGGCGGCCTTCACGCCCCTCGAAGAGACCCTGGAGGCCCTCGACGGCCTGGTGCGCGCGGGCAAGGTCCGCCATGTGGGGTTGTCCAACGAGACGCCCTGGGGCGTCCAGCAATTCCTGCAC
Source organism: Pseudomonas sp. PLB05 (assembly GCF_021106615.1). Classification (NCBI taxonomy): domain Bacteria; kingdom Pseudomonadati; phylum Pseudomonadota; class Gammaproteobacteria; order Pseudomonadales; family Pseudomonadaceae; genus Pseudomonas; species Pseudomonas sp. PLB05. The sequence goes on along the minus strand of NZ_JAJOHO010000001.1, from coordinate 1,428,975 downwards.
CTGAGCGAGACCCGGGGTTGGCCGCGGGTGGTTTCCATCCAGAATCCCTACAACCTGCTCAATCGCAGCTTCGAGGTGGGACTGGCGGAGCAGGCCATCCGCGAGCAGGTGGGCTTGCTGGCCTATTCGCCGCTGGCCTTCGGCGTGCTGGCGGGAAAGTACCTGCAGGGCGCGCGCCCAGAAGGGGCGCGGCTGACCCTGTTCGAACGCTTCCAGCGCTACAGTAATCCCCAGGCGCAAAGGGCTGCCCAGGCCTATGTCGAACTGGCACGGGAACGCGGTCTGGATCCGGCGCAGATGGCCCTGGCCTTCGTCACCAGCCGGCCCTTCGTGACCTGCAACATCATCGGCGCCACCTCTCTCGCTCAGCTGGAAAGCAACCTGGCGAGCAGTGAAGTGGAATTGGACCAGGAAACCCTGGCCGCCATCGAAGCCATCCACGTCGACCAGCCCAATCCGGCGCCCTGATCGCGCGGTATCCGGCGCCCGGTACAGCAGCGGTACCGGGCGCTTTTTTTGGCTCGCCTGACTGGACGGTGACCAACAGGGCAGTGGCGCAAGGCCTGCTGTCCGCGACGCCTATTAAAATCGCGGCCCCCACGCCCTAGAGTCGGTCGGACCTTCCACGCCTGCAGGTGTCCGTCATGACGTCGTACGAAATCGTGCTCCTGGGTGACCAGGACGCTTCCATCGTGGCTCATCAGGCCATCCCCCAGGCCCTGGCGCTGACCGCCAGGACATTGGGCATCACGTTGCGATCACGCTGGCTGCCGAGTGTGGCGGCCGATGGCGCCCTGGCTGAGTGCGATGGCCTCTGGTGCGTGCCGGGTAGTCCCTATCGCAATCGAGACGGGGTGCTGGCGAGCATCCGCACCGCCCGTGAACGGCGGATTCCCTTTCTCGGTACCTGTGGCGGGCTGCAGTACGCCCTGCTGGAGTACGCTCATGCCGTGTTGGGATGGACGGATGCGGCCCACGCCGAGGAGGATCCGCTGACGTCGCGAGCGCTGCTGGCGCCCCTGAGCTGTGCCCGCATCGAGTATCACAATGAGCTCCGCCTGGAGCCCGGTTCGCGCCTGGCGGAGGGCGAGGGCGGTCTGCGGGCGCAGGCCAGCTATCACTGTCGCTTCGGCGTAAATCCCGAGTACCTGCCGGCCTTGCTCCCCGCCGGCTGGCGGGTACTGGCCTGGGATGAGGAAGAGGTGCCCGTGGCCTTCGAGCTGGCCACCCAGCCCTGCCACTTCGGCACCCTCTATCAGCCCGAGCGTGAAGCGCTGACCGGCCGGGTGCCCGCCGCGGTGCGCGCCTGGCTGGAGGCCGTGGTCGCAGCGCGGAGACTACAACCATGAGCCGGCCGGACCTACCGCCCGATTGCGTGGTGATCGCCTTCGTCTCGCAACGGGCAGACGACGATCCGGCCTATGAGCGCATGGCGGCGCGCATGCTGGAGCTAGCGCAGGCGCAACCGGGCTTTCTCTGGGTGGAATCGGTACGCGGCGCCGATGGCTTGGGCATCACCCTGTCCTATTGGACCGACCAGGCCGCGGTCGCGGCCTGGGGTGCCCATCCGGAGCATCGCCAGGCGCAACGGTTGGGCCATGAACGCTGGTATCGCTGGCATGACACCCGGGTCCTGCGGTTGCTGTCGTCGCGCTCCGGGACTGGCGTCATTCCAGGCGGATCGCGCCCAGCGCCGGGGTGACGCGAATCCAGCCGATGCGACTGTCTTCGCCGATCAGCATGACCTTCTTCCAGGGGCGGAAGGGCGCGCTTTCCAGGACCAGGATGCGATCCCCTGGTTCGAGCATGGCGAGCAGTTGGCGATTGGCGACCACGCTGCGCTCCGGCATCGAGGGATACTGCATCAGCGGAATCTGGCCGCCACGGATCTGCCAGGTCTCGCCACTGGCGGCGTTGATGAAGGTCGGCAGCCGCGTCAGCAGGATGGCCAGCGCGAAGAACCCGATCAGCAGCAGGACGAGCCGCTGCGTCACGGTGCGGGCGGCAACGATATCGGGTGACAGCTTGCCAAGCGAGGACATGAGAATGGCTCTGGGCGGCGGACGGTAGAGGCTCGATGCTACCGTCGTGCGGCCCATTGACATCATTCACATGAAGGAAAGGTCAACGGCTGCTCATTCGCCAGTGCCAGACTGTGAACGGCCGCAAAGCGGCCGGCTAGAGGGGCGGCTCAGGGCGCCAGCTGGCGGGTGACTTCCACGGCCTTGTCGAAGGACGGATAGCCACTCTTGGCCACCGCCAGCTCGCCATAGGCGCTCTTGTAGGTCTGCGCCTGGATGGGATCCGCTTCAGGAACCAGGAAGGGATCGGTGTACAGGCGATAGAGCAGGGCATAGGCAAGCGGATAACGATGATCGGCAGAGGCGTTCAGCAACTCCAGGACATCATCGGTCTGCGGGCCCTGCTTGATGGCGATCACCGCGCGATAGAACTCCACCTCGCCATCGGCACTGGTCCCGCCGTTGCGCAAGAGCAGGGCATCCGCGAGCTTGAGCTGTTCTTCGCTGCCACCCAATACCAGCAGCTTGGCCTGCAACAGGTCGTTCTGGCGCAGCAGGGTGGTCTGTTCCGCGCTGAGCGGCCGCGTTTCCGCTACCTCGTGGTGACCGCCCAGGGAGCAGCCGGCGAGGGAAACACACAGCAACGGGAGCATCCATTTCTTCATGTCGAGATCTATCCGCGGAGTCGTGACGCTGGTTCCAAACTTTGGACGATAGCAGTTCTTTGCAGCTTTGCGCAGAACCGGAAGGCAATCCTGGAGTCGTATCCGCACGTCCACAGAGCGCCCATGCCTGGCTATTTCCAGCGTCGCGCGCTTCGGGCATTGTATGCGACAAGCGGCTGGATAGACCGCCGTTCGTTTTGCCTTCACGTACAGATCAAAGGACTCCCATGATCACCAAATGTCTGTTTCCGGCAGCCGGCTATGGCACTCGTTTTCTCCCTGCGACCAAAGCCATGCCCAAGGAAATGCTGCCCATTGTGAACAAGCCGCTGGTGCAGTACGCCGTGGAGGAAGCTCTGGAGGCGGGCCTGCATCAGATCGGGATCGTCACCGGTCGTGGCAAGCGCTCGCTGGAAGACCATTTCGACATCAGCTACGAGCTGGAAAGCCAGATCAAGAACACCGACAAGGAAAAGTACCTGGTCGGCATTCGCAAGCTGATCGACAACTGCACCTTCTCCTACACCCGCCAGGTGGAAATGAAGGGCCTGGGTCATGCCATCCTGACCGGCCGCCCGCTGATCGGTGACGAGCCCTTCGCCGTGGTCCTGGCGGACGACCTCTGCCTGAACCTGGAAGGCGACAGCGTCCTCAAGCAGATGGTCAAGCTGTACAACCAGTTCCGCTGCTCCATCGTGGCCATCCAGGAAGTCCCGGCCAACGAGACCAACAAGTACGGTGTGATCGCCGGCGAGATGATCCGTGACGACATCTACCGGGTGAACAACATGGTCGAGAAGCCCAAGCCGGAAGATGCGCCGTCCAACCTGGCGATCATCGGCCGCTACATCCTGACCCCGGACATCTTCGACCTGATCGAACAGACCGAGCCGGGCAAGGGTGGCGAGATCCAGATCACCGACGCCCTGATGAAGCAGGCCCAGGATGGTTGCGTACTGGCCTACAAATTCAAGGGCCAGCGTTTCGATTGCGGTAGCGCGGAAGGTTTCGTGGAAGCCACCAACTTCTGCTTCGAGAATCTGTACAAGGCGCTGTAAGACGCCCTGTGCGATGGACGAGGCCACCTGCGGGTGGCCTCGTCGTTTCTGGCGGTTGGCCAGCCGTGCCGCTGCTTGGGGTGGCCTTGCGTTATGCTGGAGCCAGCAGCAGCAGAGAGAGAGCTCCATGACGACCTATGATTTCGACCTCTTCGTGATCGGCGCCGGTTCGGGCGGAGTGCGCGCGGCGCGTTTCGCCGCCGACTTCGGGGCCCGGGTAGCGGTAGCGGAAAGCCGTTACCTCGGCGGGACCTGTGTGAACGTGGGCTGCATGCCCAAAAAATACTTCATCTACGGCGCTTCCTTTCGCGATGAATTCCGTCAGGCCCGGGGCTATGGCTGGGACGCCGAGGTCCCGGCCTTCGACTGGAATACCCTGGTCGCCAGCAAGGATCACGAGATCCGCCGGTTGAACGGCATCTACCGCGCCCTGCTGGTCAACAGCGGGGTCACCCTGCTGGAGGCCCATGCCCGCATCCTCGACCCCCACACCGTCGAGGTGGAAGGCCGGCGCTATCGCTGCGAGCGCATCCTCATCGCCACCGGTGGCTGGCCGGACGTGCCGGATTTCCCCGGTCGCGAGCATGCCATCACCTCCAACGAAGCCTTCTACCTGCCGGAGCTGCCCAAGCGGGTGGTGGTGGTAGGCGGTGGCTACATCGCCGTGGAATTCGCCTCGATCTTCCAGGGCCTGGGCGCCAAGACCACGCTGCTGTATCGCCGCGAACTGTTCCTGCGCGGCTTCGACCAGGGCGTGCGCGAGCACCTGCGCGACGAGATGCTCAAACGTGGCCATGATCTGCAGTTCAACGCCGATGTGGCGCGGATCGATAAGGCCGCCGATGGCAGCCTGCAGGTGACGCTCAAGGACGGGCGCCTCCTGGAAGCCGATTGCGTCTTCTATGCCACTGGCCGCCGGCCGATGCTGGATGACCTGGGCCTGGAAAACACCGGCGTCGCCCTGGACGATCGCGGCTTCATCGAGGTCGGCGAGACCTTCCAGACCACGGAGCCATCGATCTACGCCATCGGCGACGTCATCGGCCGGGTGCAACTGACCCCGGTGGCGCTGGCCGAGGGCATGACCCTGGCGCGACACCTGTTCAGCCCCGACAGCTATCGCCCGCTGAACTACGACCTGATCGCCAGCGCGGTCTTCAGCCTGCCCAACCTGGCCAGCATCGGCCTGAGCGAGGAAGAGGCCCGCGAACGTGGCCATCGGCTGAAGATCTTCCAGAGCAGCTTCCGGCCGACCAAGCTCAGCCTGACCGATGTCCAGGAGCGCACCCTGATGAAGCTGGTGGTGGATGCCGACAGCGATCAGGTGCTGGGCTGCCACATGGTGGGGCCGGACGCCGGCGAGCAGATCCAGTGCCTGGCCATCGCCCTCAAGGCGGGGGCGACCAAGGCCTGCTTCGACGACACCCTGGGCATCCATCCCACCGCCGCGGAAGAGTGGGTCACCATGCGCAAACCGGTTCGCGAGGACGACGCGCGCTGATCGGGCGCCTCGCCACCGCGCGCATCACTTGGGTAGCGGCGCTACCACGGGCGTGACAGGCGCTACCGCCTCACGCTTGGCGTAGCGCTGGGCCAGCACCGCGCAGACCATCAGCTGGATCTGGTGGAACAGCATGATCGGCAGCAGCACCGGCCCCATGGTGCTGCCGGCGAACAGCACCTTGGCCATGGGCACCCCCGTGGCCAGGCTCTTCTTGGAACCGCAGAAGACCACGGTGATTTCGTCTTCCTTGCTCATGCCCAGCAGCCGCGCGCTGTAGCGGGTGGCGAGCAGCACCAGGGTCAGCAGGGTGGCGCAGATGAACACCAGGCCTACCAGCGACAGGATCGGGGTCTCCCGCCACAGGCCTTCGATTACGGCCGCGCTGAAGGCGGTATAGACCACCAGCAGGATGGAGCCCTGGTCGACGAACTTGAGCTTGCCCTTGTGGCGGTCCACCCAGTGGCCGATCACCGGGCGCAGCAGCTGGCCGGCGACGAAGGGCAGCAGCAGCTGGACGCAGATCTTGACGATGGCATCCAGGGTGCTCTGGCCATCCGAGCCGCCATGGGCGTCAAGCAGCAGCCGGACCAGCAGCGGCGTGAGGAAGATACCGAGCAGGCTGGACAACGACGCGCTGCAGACCGCCGCCGAGACATTGCCGCGGGCCATGGAAACGAAGGCGATGGAGGACTGCACCGTGGCGGGCAGGGCGCACATGAACAGCACGCCCAGATAGAGCTCGGGCGTCACCAGCGGCGCCAGCAGCGGCTGCAGCGCCCAGCCCAGCAGCGGAAAGCTGATGAAGGTGAAGGCGAACACCAGCAGGTGCAGCCGCCAATGGGTGATGCCGGCCACCAGTGCCTGGCGCGACAGCTTGGCGCCATGCAGGAAGAACAGCAGGCCGATGGCGATGTTGGTCACCACGTTGGCGATCTGGGCGGCGAGGCCCCGGCAGGGCAGCACGCTGGCGAGAATCACCGTGGCGACCAGCATTAGGGTGAAGTTATCGGGCATCAGGCGGGGACGAGCCATGGTCTCTCTCGGGTTGTCTGCGAATAGCCCCAAGGCTATCGTCTCCTGACCTAGCCGACTAACGCGAAAAGCCCCAATGATGTCGTCAAACGGACAGTCTGCGGTCGAACGTCCCGTTCCCGAACTCGCCAACCTGCCACGGCGCCTCTATGCCCGGGTCGAATCCCTGGCGCAACCGGCCTGGACACCCTGGCACCGGCATCCCTGGGGGCAGCTGTCCTATGCCATCAAGGGCGTGCTCACGGTGACCACCGCCGAGGGCAGCTATGTGGCGCCACCGCAGCGGGCGGTGTGGATCGCCGCCGATGTCGAGCATCAGGTGCGTTCCTCGCCCAGGGCGGAGATGCGCAGTCTCTATGTCAGTGCCGAGGCGGCGCCCTATGTCGGTGAGCGCTGTCGGGTGGTGGCGGTGAGTCCCTTGATCCGTGAGCTGATCAAGACCTTCAGTGGCTTCGCCCGGGAATACGACGAGGATGGCGCCGAGGGAAGGCTGGTGTCGGTGATGCTGGATCAGTTGCAGGCGGCGCCCGAGGTGGGGCTATCGCTGCCGGCGCCCCAGGATGGCCGGCTGCGCCTGCTGTGCGAGGCCCTGGCGGCCAATCCGTCGGACGATCGTACCCTGGCGCAGTGGTCCGGGGTGCTGGGCGCCTCGGAAAAGACCCTGAGTCGGGCCTTTCTGCGGGATACCGAGCTGACCTTCAGAACCTGGCGGCAGCGGTTACGGCTGATCAGTGCCCTGGAGCGCCTGGAGCAGGGCGCCGCGGTGACCGAGGTAGCGCTGGATTGCGGCTACAACTCGCCGTCGGCCTTTATCGCCGCCTTTCGCCGGCAGTTCGGCGCGACCCCTGGGGCCTTCGCCTTGGGGGTCTAAGGGTCAGGCGGTAGCGCCAAGCAGACTCAGGTAGTCGCCGAAGCCGCCGCGCGCGCGGCAATCCAGCCGCGAGCTGGTACGGACGCGTACGCTGTTGCTCCAGGCGATACGTGCGCCCTGGGTCTTGAGCGCGGTGACCAAGCTGACGTCTTCGTCCACGGTCATGGAGGGGAAACCGCCGGCCTGCAGATAGGCTGCGGTAGAAATGCCGAAGTTGGCGCCATGGATGTGCTGATGGCCTTCGCGGTCGTGATAGGCCGCCTCGTAGCGGGCTCTCAGACCAGGCGAATGCGGTGTCCAGTCATCCACCTCCACCACGCCACAGACCGCATCGGCGCCATAGGCGAGCTGGGCGGCGAACCAGTCCGGCGCCACCTCGGAGTCCGCATCGGTGCAGGCCAGCCAGCGAGCGCCACGCTGGATCAGGTGCGCCGCACCGGTCGCCCGGGTCAGGCCGACGTTGCAGGCCCAGACCTCCAGGGCGGTCACCGGCAAGCGGCGAACGATGTCGGCGGTGCCGTCGGTGCAGCTGTCCAGCACGATGACGATCTCGACGGCTTCACCCAGCAGCGCCGGATGTCGCGCGGCGCGCAGCACCGATTGCAGGCAGCGTTCGACGTGTTGCTCTTCGTTATGAGCGGGTATCACGGCACCTATCATAGAAGCTGCTCCCGGCGGGCGACGGAGGTGGGGTCGGAGGACCAGAGGGTGAGGAGAAAATCGGATTCTTCGAGGTGGCTCAGGCGATGCAGGCCGGGCAGGGCGGCCATGCGCTCGTGGACCTGGTCGCCGGTCAGGGCGCAGCCTTCGATGGGGTGGCGCCGGTGGCAACCAAGCAGGACGCCGCCGGGTAGCAGGGCGCTGTGAGCGCGATCCAGCAAGGCAGCCAGGCCGTTCTCGCCGAGGTAGTAGCCGATCTCGCTGATGACGATGAGATCGAAGGCGCCTGCCGGCCAGGCGTCCGGCAACAGCAGGTGACGTACCTCGACATGGGCCTGATCGGCCAGGCGCTCATGGGCCGTGGCGACCGCGGAGGCGTTGCCGTCGCTGACCAGCAGGCGTTCGCAGCGTTCGGCCAGCCGTCTGGATAGCTCACCGGTGGAGCAGCCCGGCTCGTAGCCCTGGGTGTAGCGGCGGTGGGGCAGCATGGCCAGGGCCAGGTCCCGCTTGCGCGCCTCGTACCAGCGATGGCGATAGTCCCAGGGGTCTTCACTGCTGGCGTACAGGGAGTCGAAATAGCTCATGGAGACGGTCACGTCAGATAGACCTCCCAGGCACGGGTGAGACGGGCGACCACCGCTGGCGGCAGGATCGGTCCCTGTCCCGTGCTGGCATCCTCGGTCAACTGACTGCCGAAGGCATTCACCGCACGCTTCTTCAGCGCCAAAACGTCTTCTTCCAGATCCAGGCGGCGCGCTCTTTCCCAGGGCACCCGTGGGTCACCCGGAGCGGCCCAGTGCCAGGTCCAGACCGGTACTTCGATGCAGCGAGCACCACGCAGCCGGCAGGCTTCCACCGCGGCGCGGCCGGTGGCTTCGTGATCGGGATGGCCATCCAGTCGCCAGGTGGCGAAGACCACGTCCTCGGGCGTGATGAATTCCAGCAGCCGCTGTTGCAGGACGGCTTCCTGCTCGCTCACCTGGCCATCCGGAATCGCCAGGCGCGTTACGGTGGCGCGCTCCAGGCGCAGGCGGCGCAGGGCTTCGCGGGTCTCCAGTGGACGGGTATTGCGCAGTCGGGTGGTGGGCCAGAGGGTGGATCGTGGGTGGCTGCCATCGCCATCGGTGACCGCCACCAGCGCCAGGCGGCGACCCAGTTCACCCAGCTGGCAGAGCAGGCCGCCGCAGCCCAGGATCTCGTCGTCCGGATGAGGCGCGACGACCACCGCGCGATGTCCGGGCGGGACTAGTTGCGACGCCTCGACGGTCGGCATCTCGCCAAAGCCGGACCACTGTAGCCAGGCCTCGGGCGTGGTGCCGGCTCCTTGAATCTGACGATCGCCTACAGTTGCCAAGGGGCACCCTCCAGCAGATTGAGGTCACCCAGTACCGCCAGATCACGCTCGGCATGACTCTGGCGCAGGTAGACAGGCAGGTCCGCCATGTGGCGGGCGCAGTAGGCGTCGCGGCATAGCGGGGCGGCGCCAAAGGCCCGGCCGGTATGGCGGACGACGATTTCGGCGCACTGTTCCACCAGGGCCCGTAGCTGGCAGATGGGATAGCGGGCGTCCGCTACAGGCTCCTGATCTATCCAGTGGGCCGCCTGACGCAGCGCGGTCGCGGCGCCGAGCAACGCGGCATCCACGTGGCCCAGATGGGCCAGGGCATGGGGCTCCCGATGGCGTTTGCAGTAGGCGCGCAGGGTATCGGCCAGGGCGGTGGCCGAGCCATACCAGCAGGCGGCAATGCCCCCGCCGCCGTGCCAGAAGCCAGGGCGATGCAGATAACGGCCAGGGGCACCGACCAGTACGCCGGCTGCACCATCGAACAGCACGTCGACGCTGCCCGTATGCTGCATGCCGATCGCCCGCCAGCCGTCCTGAGTGACCTCGACGCCGGGTTGATTCATTTCCACCGCCACCAGCATCGGGTGGTCGTCCATCCAGGCGGTAACCAGAACGTGGCTGACCAGAGCGGCACCGGAGCACCAGGACTTGCGCCCATGCAGCGTCACCATGCTGTCGGCGCCATAGCGCACCAGCAGCCGGGCATCCGGCGGCTCGGCGGCCCAGACACCCCAGAGGCTCGCGGGCGGTGGCACGAAACCATCCAGTTCGCTGAGGATGGCGAGGGCGTCGGTGTGGCCTTCGTACAGCTTGACCAGGCCCAGGTCGTGATTGGCTACCTTGGCCAGGGCGCGCCAGCGCTCCAGGGTCTGCCCCTGGCCTGGCAGCGGCAGGCGATCGAGGCCGCGCTGGTTGAGAATCTGGAGTCGGTGTTGCAGCAGTGCAGGAGTGACCTCGTCATAGGCCCACTCGTCCAGGGTGTCCTGAAGGTTATCCAGATCGATCGACATCGGCTCCATCCCGTGGCTGGCGACGGCGCTGTCCACGACAACGCTCGTTAGTGCAGACCACGGGCAACGCGGAGGGGTTTCGCTTAGGCGGTACGTTGGCCGACGGCAGGCGCGTCGCTACTCGACGCCCAGCCGTTTGCGCCGTGCCGCCGTGAGGCCCTGGCGCACCTTGGCATACCCGGCCCAGGGATCGTCCTCGAGCGCTTCTAGACGTGGCAGCAGGGAGTCGAAGCGCCATTGATCGCTCGCCTCCAGGGTCGACAGCTCCTCGCGAGCGATGGGTACCGAAACGCCAAGGTGCGGACGTGCGCGCAGGGAAAAGGCGCTGACCGTGGTGGCGCCATGGCGATTGCGCAGATAGTCGACGAAGATCCGCCCCTGGCGATTCTGCGCGCCCATCTTGGCGGCGAAGAGCTTGGGCAGGGTATTGGCCAGGTGCTGCGCTGCCGCCTGAGCGAAGGCCTTGACGATCTCCCAGTCCTGGCGCCGATCCAGGGGCACCACCAGGTGCAGGCCGCGACCGCCGCTGGTCTTGACGAAGGCCTGCAGCTCCAGCTCGTCGAGCAGGGTCAGTACCAGCTCCGTCGCCTCCACCATGCGCGACCAGGGCAGGGTGGGATCAGGGTCGAGATCGAGGATGAAGCGGTCGGGGCGCTCGATACGGTCAGCGGTGGCATTCCAGGTATGGAGTTCCACCGTACCCATCTGGGCCGCGCCGATGAGCGCCTCGCGGCTGTCGATGACCATCAGGGGAGCATGGCCGGGATCCAGTGCCGGATCCAGTTCGCGGATGTGGGGGATCGCCAGGGTCTGCTTGTGCTTCTGGAAGATCTGCTCGCCGGCGATGCCCTCGGGCGTGCGGACCAGGGCAACGGGGCGGTCGGCCAGGTGCGGCAGGAGCCAGTCGGCGACGGCGGCGTAATAGCCGGCCACGTCGAGCTTGCGGGCACCGCTGGCGTCGTCGATGACCCGCTCCGGATGGCTGATGCGCACCCCGGCCACGGTGGCATCCCTCTCCTTGCCTGCGGACGGGCGGCGTGAGGCAGAGGGGCGCGCCGCCTCGGCCTCCCGGGCCGGAGTCGCCTCCTCCAGCCCGATCTCCCGGGCTGGCTTGTCGTCGCGCAGGCCATGGAAGACGCCCTGGCGGACGATGCGATCCTGGGTCATCTCGGCGTAGGCGATCTCGCACAGCTGTTCGGGCTTCAGCCAGGTCACCTCGCGGTAGGCGGCGCCCTTGGGCGGATCCACCACGGGTGGCCGCTCTACGATCAGCGGCTGGAATCTGGCATGCAATTGCTTGAGCATCGCTGCGGTGAAACCGGTGCCGACCTTACCGGCATAGTGCAACTCCCCTTGCTCATCATGCAGCGCCACCAGGAGCGCGCCCAGGTGCTGCCGCCCCCCCTTGGGCGGGGTGTAGCCGACGATGATGAATTCCTGGCGGTGGGCACACTTGAGCTTGATCCAGTCCTTGTTGCGCCGAGAGCGATAGGGGCTGCCCAGGCGCTTGCCGATCACCCCCTCGAGACCGAGTTCGCAGGCACTCGCCAGGATGCGATCGGCGGGCACCTCGAAGGCGGCGGAAAAGCGCAGCAGGTCGCTGTCGTTGCTTTCCTCCAGCAGCTTGCCCAGCAGCTCGCGGCGCTGTTCGACCGGGATCTCGCGCAGGTCCGCACCGTTCAGATAGGGCATGTCGAACAGGTAATAGGCGATGCGGGTGGCCTTGCCGGTCTCGAAGGCATTCTGCAGCGCCTGGAAGCTGGAGACGCCCTGGCCGTCGTTAACCACGATCTCGCCGTCCAGCCAGGCGTTGTCGAGGCCCAGCGCGGCCAGGGCCCGGGCCTGTTCCGGCAGGCGCTCGGTCCAGTCGTTGCCGCTACGGGTGAAGAGGCGCACCTCGCCGCCTTCGATGTGGGCGAGCAGGCGGTAGCCGTCGTATTTCACCTCATACAGCCAGTCGCCGGCCGGTGGACTGTCGACCAGGGTCGCCAGTTGCGCCTCCAGGGTCTCCGGTAATTCGGCTTTACGCGCCTTGGCCTTGCGTGCCGGCGGCTTGGGACTGGTCGAGCGGGTGCTGGCCTTGGTCTGCTTGCCCTGATCCAGGCGCGGCAGCGTCTTGTCGCTCAGCACGCTGTCGGGCTCGGCGGCGGTTACGTCGTAGTCGGCGATGTCACGGGCCTGGTCGTCGCGTTCCTTGATCAGCAACCACTGAGGCTTGTCGCTATGGCCCTGCAACCGGGTGCGCACCAGGGTCCAGTGGCCGCGCAGCTTTTCGCCCCTGAGTTCGAACTTGAGCTTGCCGGCGGCATAGCCCTCGGCCGCATCGCCATCGGCCTGCCACTCGCCGCGATCCCAGACGATGACGTCGCCCGCGCCGTACTGACCTTCGGGAATGCTGCCCTCGAAACTGCCGTAGGCGAGGGGATGATCCTCGACCTGCACCGCCAGGCGCTTTTCACCCGGGTCCAGGCTGGGCCCCTTGGGCACCGCCCAGCTCTTGAGGGTGCCGTCCAGTTCCAGGCGGAAGTCATAGTGCAGACGGCGCGCGTCGTGCTTCTGGATAACGAAGCTCAGAGCGCCCTTGGCCCTGCGTCGACGTGGGTTGTCCTCGTCACGCGGCTCGGCGGTAATGTCGAAGTTGCGCTTGCGGTTGTATTCGCTGGTCGAAGGAGCCATGGCAGCGATCCTCACTTGGCCTTGCGACGGGCGGCAGGGCTACGCCGACTGGTCGAGCGGCCAGAACTCTTGGGCTTGGGTGAATCCTTGCCCTTGTCCTGCTTGCCACCCAGGCTGCGGCGCAGCAATTCGGTGAGGTCGATGACGTCGGCGCCGCTGTCCTCGGTTTCGGGCTCGTCGGCGACGGCTTCTAGCTTGCCGTTCTTGAGCTTGCGTTCGACCAGGGCCATGACGTTGTCCTTGAAAGTGTCGTGGTACTGGTCCGGATCCCATTGCTCAGTCATGTCGTCCACCAGGCGCTGGGCCATGTCCACTTCCTTCTTGCTCACCTTGGCGTCCAACCCTTCGAGTCCGACGTCTTCCGCGGACCGCACCTCGTCGGCCCAGCGCAGGGTGTTGAGTACCAGGGCATCGCCCAGCGGCATGATCACCGCCAGGTGCTGCTTGGAGTGCATCACCAGGTTGGCCACCCCGACCTTGCCGGCGGCGCTCAGGGTGTCACGGAGCAGGGCATAGACCTTTTCGCCATTCTTGTCCGGCGCCAGGTAATAGGGCTTCTCGAAGTGCAGGATGGAGATCTCGCGCGCCTCGACGAAGGTCAGGATGTCGATGGTGCGGGTGGCCTCGGGCAGGGCGTTGTGGATCTCGTCCTCGCTGAGCACCACGTACTTGCCCTTACCATGTTCGATGCCCTTGACGATGTGTTCGCTGGGCACCTCCTTGCCGGTGGTCTTGTTGATGCGCTTGTAGCCCACCGGGTCGAGGCTGCGTTCGTCCAGCCAATCGAAGTCGATGCCCGACTGCCGGGTCGCCGAGACCACCGAGACGGGGATGTGCACCAGGCCGAAGCTGACGGCGCCTTTCCAGATCGAGCGGGGCATGGACGTTCTCCTTGAGGGGTGTCCCTCTATGGATAGGCCGGCGATCCACCCGGTTCCGCCCCCGGGGAACCCCGCTTCGTTGTTGGGTTCTACCCCCGAACGACGATTTTGCCGTTGCAGGTGCAAGGTAGAGAGGAGCAGGGCGTGGACAGTGTCGATCAGGAAGTTTTGCGCAAGACCCTGGCCTGGCGACGGGAGGGCCATGGCGTCAGCCTGTTCACCGTGGTCCAGACCTGGGGCAGCTCGCCGCGGCCGCCGGGCGCCATGCTGGCCCTGCGCGACGATGGCCAGGTCTGTGGCTCCGTGTCCGGTGGCTGCATCGAGGACGATCTGATCGCCCGACTGCACGCCGGCCAATTCGCCGGGGAACGCCCGGAGATCAGCACCTACGGTGTCTCCGGCAACGAAGCGGCGCGTTTCGGGCTGCCCTGTGGCGGTACCCTGCGTCTGGTCCAGGAACAGGTCGGTGACTGGCGCTGGGTGGAGCAGCTGTTACAGCGCTGCGACGGTCATGAACTGGCCTTACGCGAGCTGGACTTGGCCACCGGCGAGGTGCGGATCTCCAGCACCACGCGCGACGAGCCGGTCACCCTGGACGAACGACGCCTGCGCCTGGTGCATGGGCCACGCTGGCGCCTGCTGCTGATCGGTGCCGGTCAGCTTTCGCTCTATGTCGCCGACATGGCCGCCATGCTCGATTTCGAGGTGCTGGTCTGCGATCCCCGTGAGGAGTTCCGCCAGGGGTGGGAGACACGTCAGGCGCGTTTTATTTCCGGCATGCCGGACGATGCGGTGTTGTCGATCCGCCCGGACGAACGCACCGCGGTGGTGGCCCTGACCCACGATCCGCGCCTGGATGACCTGGCGTTGCTGACGGCGCTGCAGTCCGATGCCTTCTATGTCGGCGCCCTGGGTTCGTTGCGCAACAATGACCGCCGTCGTGAGCGGCTGCTGCAGCTGGAGGTGCCAGTGGCGGCCATCAACCGCCTGTATGGCCCCATCGGCCTGCATATCGGCAGCCATACACCGCCGGAGATCGCGCTGTCGCTGCTGGCGGAGGTGGTAGCGGTCAAGAACGGCATCGCCCTGACCCAGAAGAAGCGGGCCCTGGTGGCGGTGGAACAGGTCGCCTAGGGATGACAGGGGTACAGGTGCTCGTCCTGGCAGCCGGAGCCGGTAGCCGTTTCCGCGCAGCGGGCGGTGACGACAAGCTGCAGGCACCATTGCCCGGTCACCCCGAATCGACGGTATTGCAAGCCACCTTTCGCCTCTGGAAGAGCCTGGATCTGCCCTGCCTGGCAGTGGTCGCGAGCGGGGCTCCCTGGCGCGCCGAGCTGGCCCGAGAGGAAGGCCTGGAGGTGCTGATTCTGCCCACTACCGGCATGGGCGACAGCCTGGCCGCCGCGGTGCGAGCGACGCCGGACGCATCTGGTTGGCTGGTCGCCCTGGGCGACATGCCCTTCGTGCAGCCCGCCACGGCGCGACAGCTGCTGGCGCTGCATGACCCCTCGCGCGTCGTCGTGCCTGTTTTCCAGGAGAAGCGCGGTCACCCCGTGCTCTTTGGTCGGAATTTTGCCGCTGCGCTGGGCGACCTCCAGGGCGACGAAGGAGCGAAACGGCTCTTGCGCCAGGCGTCGGTGCTAGAGCGGAAGGTGACGGACGCCGGTATCCACTTTGACATCGATACCCCCGCTGACCTGAAAAAAACACCCTCGGTGGCTCTCGAACTTCCTCATTTCGCTGTTCTTCCAACGCAGGAGAACGCTATTTGGGGACAAGCAATCATGAGCACCATCGAGTCCATGCTGGACTATCTCAAGACGCGCGAGCTACAACTCACCACGGCCGAATCCTGCACCGCGGGCAAGGTAGTGGGGTTGCTGTCGGAAATACCCGGCAGCGGCAGTTGTATCGAGTCCGGTTACGTCGTCTATTCGCCCGAAGCCAAGCAACGTCTGCTCGGCGTCAAGCCCGAGACCATCGAACGCTACAACCTCACCAGTGAAGAGGTCGCGCGGGAGATGGCCGAGGGCGCGCTGCGCGATAGCCCAGCCCAGATAGCCATCGCCAATACCGGTCTGGCCGGGCCGGGCGGGGCGGATGGCATTCCCCAGGGAACCGTCTGCTTCGCCTGGGGCTATCGGGTCGGTGACGACATCGTGCTCTATTCCGAAACCCAGCATTTCGCCGGCGACCGTGAGGCCGTGCAGCTGGCCGCGGCCCGGCACAGCTTGAACGCCGTAGTGCCCTATCATCAACGTCTCGAACGCGAATCAGAGGAGAACGCACGATGACCGAAGCCCTTCAGCGCGACATCATCCAGGCCCTGCAGGTACCCGAGCAATTCGATCCAGCCCAGGAGGCCGAGCGGCGCATCCAGTTTCTCAAGGATTATCTGCTCAACAGCCGCCAGGAGAGCTACGTGCTGGGCATCAGTGGCGGCGTGGATTCCTCCACCGCCGGCCGCCTGGCGCAGCTGGCCGTGGAGCGCGCGCGCGAGGAGAGCGGCAACGCACGCCTGAGATTCATCGCCATGCGCCTGCCCTATGGTGTCCAGCGCGATGAGGAAGATGCCCAGCGCGCGCTCAAATTCATCCAGCCGGACGAGACCCATACCGTCAACATCAAGCCGGCCAGCGACGCCATGCTCGCCTCGGTGCGCGAGGCGCAGGTGGCTTTCGATGACGAGCTCCACGAAGACTTCACGCTGGGCAACATCAAGGCGCGTCAGCGCATGATCGCCCAATACGCCGTGGCTGGTGCCCGTCGGGGGCTGGTGATAGGCACCGACCATGCGGCGGAGGCTCTGATGGGCTTCTATACCAAATTCGGCGATGGCGCCTGCGATCTCACGCCCTTGCACGGCCTCAACAAGCGGCGGGTCCGGGCCGTGGCCGAATGGCTGGGGGCGCCGGACGATCTGGTGCACAAGGTGCCCACCGCTGATCTGGAATCCCTCTCACCGGGCAAGGCCGACGAAGATGCCTTTGGCATCACCTACGCCGAAATCGACGACTTCCTCGAAGGCAAGCCGGTGAGCCCGGCAACCCTGGAAATCATCCTCAACACTTACCGGCGTAGTGCCCATAAGCGTGATCTTCCCTATACCCCTTTCTAATTAATTCAAGGGGTTAGGACGTTTTATAAAGGTTTTTTCTGACGTCCGTTCCTGAGTATTGCCCGCCTTTCAGCCTGCGGCCCGGTATTTCCCAGCGAATACCGGGACACAGGCTTATTCTTTTATAAATCACTTTATATTCCTGTCATAAGCAGATGATATTTAGGGATTTTATCCATTTTTCAGAAGCTATCGGTCATTGCCGTTTGGCTGAACTTTTGCGCGCCCTCGGTGCTCAGACTCTTTCAGACACACCCGCGTGAGTGCTTCCGGTTGCAGTAGGGCCGCGGCTGTCTGGAGTGGTGTCCTCCTGGGCGTCGCTACGGGTTACCGATCCCTCTGCGAGGGGTTGGCCAGCCGGGCCTCTTTGGCGGCAAGCCAAGCAGTAGTGGGTTCATGACCTAGGTCGCAACGCTTGGGCGCTGCGACCTTTCACGCGTCTCTAGATGGAGTCAGGCTCGATGTCGAACACCGATCTCCCCGGTTCTTTTTCCACGCTTTCCCTCGATCCCGCCACTGCTGCCCAGACCCCGCGCATCGCCATCGAATCGGTAACGCCGGCCGTGGACAATGGCCAGTTTGCCGCCAAAGGTATCGCCGGTCGGGTCGTCGAGGTGACTGCCAAGATCTTCGCCGATGGCCACGACAAGCTGGCTGCCAGCGTGCTCTGGCGTCAGGAGGGCGAGGAGAACTGGCAACAGGCTCCGCTGACCCTGGAAACCAACGATCTCTGGCGCGGCCGCTTCACACCGCCGGCCGTGGGTCGTTACGAATTCGTGGTCCAGGCCTGGTGGGACGTCTGGGGCACCTATCGCTACGAGATCGAGAAGAAGTACGCTGCGGGTGTCGGCCTGAACCTGGAGTTGCAGGAAGGCCGCATCCATGTGGAACAAGCGCTGTCTCGCGCTGAAGGCGAGCAGCGCGGTCCGCTGGAGGCGCTACTGCAGCGCCTCGATCAGGCGGGCAGTGAGGGTGACAAGGTCGCCGTGCTGCTGGCGGGTGATGCCAGCCAGGCCATGGCGCCTGTGGACGCCTATGTGCATCTGACCCACAGCATCGAATACCCGCTGGACATCGAGCGCCTGCGCGCCGAATTCGCCAGCTGGTACGAACTCTTCCCACGCTCGATCACCGATGACCCCCAGCGCCACGGCACCTTCCGTAACGTGATCGGCGAATTGCCGCGTGTCCGCGACATGGGTTTCGATGTCCTGTACTTCCCGCCGATCCACCCGATCGGCCTGGCCCACCGCAAGGGCAAGAACAATACCCTGGGGGCGGGCGCGGATCAGCCGGGCAGTCCCTATGCCATCGGCAGCCCCGACGGCGGCCACGATGCCGTGCATCCCGAGCTGGGTACCCTGGAGGACTTCCGCGCCCTGGTGGCCGCGGCCGCCGACCACGGCCTGGAGATCGCCCTGGACTTCGCCATCCAGTGTTCGCCCGACCATCCATGGCTCAAGGAACATCCGGGCTGGTTCTCCTGGCGGCCGGATGGGTCCATGCGTTATGCGGAGAACCCGCCGAAGAAGTACCAGGACATCGTCAACGTCGACTTCTATGCCAAGGATGCCGTGCCGGATCTGTGGCTGGCGCTGCGTGACGTGGTCTGGCACTGGGTGGAGCAGGGCGTGAAGATCTTCCGCGTCGACAACCCCCACACCAAGCCGCTGCCGTTCTGGGAATGGCTGATCGCGGACATCCGTGGGCGCGACGCCGATGTCATGTTCCTCGCCGAGGCCTTCACCAAGCCAGCGATGATGGCGCGCCTGGGCAAGGTGGGTTACAGCCAGAGCTACACCTACTTCACCTGGCGCAACACCAAGGCCGAGCTGACCGAGTATTTCACCCAGCTCAACGAAGCGCCGTTGCGCAATTGCTACCGGCCGAATTTCTTCGTCAACACGCCGGACATCAATCCGGGCTTCCTGCAGACCAGTGGCCGTCCCGGCTTCCTGATCCGCGCGGCCCTGGCCACCATGGGTTCCGGTCTGTGGGGCATGTACGCCGGCTTCGAACTCTGCGAGGGCGCGCCCCTCACGCCCGGCAAGGAGGAATACCTGGATTCGGAGAAGTACGAGCTGCGCCCGCGCGACTTCTATGCGCCGGGCAACATCATGGGCGAGATCGCCCAGCTCAACCGTATCCGCCGGCAGAACCCGGCCTTGCAAACCCATCTCGGGCTCAAGGTCTACACCTGCTGGAACGACCAGATCCTCTATTTCGGCAAACGCACCGACGACCTGGGCAACTTCATCCTGGTGGCGATCAACCTGGATCCCTTCAACGGCCAGGAAGGCCATTTCGAACTGCCGTTGTGGGAGCTGGGCCTCGACGATCACGCCACCACCTATGGCGAAGACCTGATGACCGGGCACCGCTGGGCCTGGCACGGCAAGACCCAATGGACACGGCTGGAGCCGTCGATGCCCTTCGGCATCTGGCGCATCCAGGCGGGCCACTAGCGACCTCTCAGACGGGTCGACCAGGCAGCGGGAGACATCCCGGCGTGCCTGGTCCGATCCGTCCCCATCGCCGGGCGGCATGGACGACCGGCGCACGCATCTGATTCAGACGCCCTGTTAAGGACCTGACGACATGGCAAAACCCAATAAAGCTCGTTCCCGCAAACCTGCCGCCTTCATCGACGATCCGCTGTGGTACAAGGACGCGATCATTTACCAGGTGCACGTGAAGTCGTTCTTCGACTCCAACAACGATGGCATTGGCGACTTCCCCGGCCTGATCGACAAGTTGGACTACATCGCCAGCCTGGGCGTCAATACCATCTGGCTGCTACCGTTCTATCCCTCGCCGCGCCGCGACGACGGCTACGACATCGCCGAGTACCGTGGCATCCACCCCGACTACGGCACCATGGCCGATGCCAAGCGATTCATCGCCGAAGCCCATGCCCGTGGCCTGCGGGTGATTACCGAGCTGGTCATCAACCACACGTCCGACCAGCACCCCTGGTTCCAGCGCGCCCGCCGCGCCAAGAAGGGCTCGGCGGCGCGCAATTTCTACGTCTGGTCCGACGATGACCAGAAGTACGATGGCACCCGCATCATCTTCCTCGACACCGAGAAGTCCAACTGGACCTGGGACCCGGTCGCCGGCCAGTACTTCTGGCACCGCTTCTATTCCCACCAGCCGGACCTCAACTTCGACAATCCCCAGGTCATGAAGGCCGTCATCTCCATCATGAGATACTGGCTGGATCTAGGTGTCGACGGTCTGCGTCTGGACGCCATTCCCTACTTGGTGGAGCGCGACGGCACCAATAACGAGAACCTGCCCGAGACCCACGTGGTGCTCAAGGAGATTCGCGCCGAGATCGACGCCAACTATCCGGACCGTATGCTGCTGGCCGAGGCCAACCAGTGGCCGGAAGACACCCAGCTGTATTTCGGCGATGGCGACGAATGCCACATGGCCTTTCACTTCCCGCTGATGCCGCGCATGTACATGGCCATCGCCCAGGAAGACCGCTTCCCCATCACCGATATCCTGCGCCAGACCCCGGAGATCCCGGCCAATTGCCAGTGGTCGATCTTCCTGCGCAACCACGATGAACTGACCCTGGAGATGGTGACCGACCGCGAGCGGGACTATCTCTGGAACTACTACGCCTCGGATCGCCGCGCGCGCATCAACCTCGGCATCCGTCGTCGTCTGGCGCCGCTGCTGGAGCGAGACCGTCGCCGTATCGAGCTGCTCAACAGCCTGTTGCTGTCGATGCCCGGTACCCCAACGATGTACTACGGCGACGAAATCGGCATGGGTGACAACATTCACCTGGGCGACCGCGATGGCGTACGGACCCCGATGCAGTGGTCGGTCGACCGCAACGGCGGCTTCTCCCGCGCCGACCCAGCCAGCCTGGTGCTGCCGTCGATCATGGACCCGCTCTACGGCTACCAGGCGATCAACGTCGAGGCCCAGTCCCGCGATCCCCATTCGCTGCTCAACTGGACGCGGCGCATGCTGGCCGTGCGCAAGCAGCAGAAGGCGTTCGGCCGCGGCACCCTGAAGATGCTGTCGCCCACCAACAGACGCATCCTGGCCTACCTGCGCGATTTTACCAACGCCCAGGGTGAGCACGAGACCATCCTCTGCGTGGCTAACGTTTCCCGTGCCGCCCAGGCGGTGGAGCTGGACCTGTCCAGCTTCGCCGGTCAAGTGCCGGTGGAAATGATCGGCGGCAGCGCCTTCCCGCCCATCGGCCAGCTGCCCTACATGCTGACCCTGCCGCCCTATGGCTTCTACTGGTTCTACCTGGCTGGCAACGAGCAAATGCCCGCCTGGCACACCGAGCCGCCGGCGCCGATGCCCGACTACCAGACGGTGGTCATCAAGCGCAATCTGCAGGAGCTGCTCGACGGTGAACCGCGCCGCATCTTCGAAGAGGTGCTGCCGGTCTATCTGCCCAAGCGCCGCTGGTTCGGTTCCAAGGACGAGGCCATCACCGGCGTGCGTCTGGACTATGCCGCCCAGATCAATACCCCCAAGCTGCCGGTGATGTTCAGCGAAGTGGTGGTGACCAACGCCAAGGGCGAGGAGCGTTATGCGCTGCCCCTGGGTTTCCTTGCCGAGGAAGACCAGCACTGCAGCCCGCTGGCGACCCAACTGGCCATTTCCCGCATCCGTCACGTGCGCCGCGTGGGCCTGGTGACCGACGCCTTCGCCCTGACCAGCTTCGTGCATGGCGTGTTCGACGCCTTCCACAAGGGCGCCAAGCTTGCCGTGCCCGCGGGTGAACTGCGCTTCGAGGTCTACGATCAGGCCGAG
The DNA here is from genome assembly GCF_021106615.1 of Pseudomonas sp. PLB05. NCBI lineage: Bacteria > Pseudomonadati > Pseudomonadota > Gammaproteobacteria > Pseudomonadales > Pseudomonadaceae > Pseudomonas > Pseudomonas sp. PLB05. The sequence continues at coordinate 1,407,343 of NZ_JAJOHO010000001.1, read as the reverse complement.
GACTTCGCCCTGGATCCGGACATCGAGATCAAGCACCTGGGCGTGGAGCAATCCAACAGTTCGCTGATCGTCGGCGATCACCTGATGCTCAAGCTGATCCGCAAGGTGGCGCCGGGTATCCATCCGGAAGTGGAGATGGGCCGCTATCTGGCCCAGGCCGGATTCGCCAACATCGCGGCGACCCACGCCGTGGCCCAGCGCGTCGCCGCGGATGGCACGCCGCACGTACTGATGCTGGTCCAGCAGCACATCCACAACCAGGGTGATGCCTGGACCTGGAGCCTGGACGGGCTGGATCGCGTCACCCGCGATCTGCTCAGTGGCGGCATCTCCGATGTGGAGAACGAATTCACCGCCATGGGCGATCTGACGGCCTTCGCTGGCGTACTGGGCAAGCGCCTGGGTGAGATGCATCTGGTGCTGGCGCAGCCCACCGAGGATGCGGCCTTCGCCCCCGAGACCGTGGACGCCCAGGCGGCCAAGGAGCTTGCGCATCGCGTGCGCGTCCAGGTCGATGGCGCTCTGGATACCCTGCAGGGCATGGGCGACCAGCTCGATGCTACCGGCAAGGAGCTGTTGCAGCGTCTGGTCGGCAAGCGCGAAGCCCTGGCCAAGCGGATCGAGGCCCTGGCCGCCGACGTCGAGGGTGGTCTGCGTATCCGTGTCCACGGCGATCTGCACCTGGGTCAGGTGCTGGTGGCCCAGGACGATGCCATCCTCATCGACTTCGAAGGCGAGCCGGCGCGGTCGCTGGAAGAACGCCGCGGCAAGTACGGTCCGCACAAGGACGTCGCCGGGGTGCTGCGCTCCTTCGACTACGCGGCGGCCATGGTCACCCAGTCGAGCAACGCCGGCGCGGATACCTCGGAAGAGCACCTGCAACTGCGTGCCAAGGCGGCAGAGACCTACCGCAATGCGTCCTACGCAGCCTTCCTGGAAGGCTATCGCACTGCGGCGGCCGACATCGGCCACCAGTGGAGCGAGCGGGGCGAGCAGGCGGCGCTGGATCTCTACAGCCTGGAGAAGGCGGTCTATGAGATAGGCTACGAGGCTGCCAATCGACCCACCTGGATCAACATCCCGCTACGTGGCGTCGCCGCCATCGTCGAGACCCTCTTGTCCGGAGCCCGCGCATGACCGATCACAACACCGCTTCCGTCGCTCCCCTGGACGACGCCCGGCTCTCGGCTGCCGAAGCCGAGTCGCTGGCCCGCGGCGAGCACGGCAATCCCTTCGCCGTGCTCGGTCCTCATCCCGATGGCGAGGGCGTGATCGTCCGCGCCTTCCTGCCCAGTGCCCTGGGTGTCGAGCTGGTCGATCGCGTCAGCGGTCGGCCCCTGGCCCAGATGCAGCCCGGGCGGGTGCCTGGCCTGTTCGTCGCGCGGCTGGAGTACGCCGCGCCCTACAAGCTGATCATCCGCTGGCCCAGCGGCGTGCAGGAAACCGAGGATCCCTATTCCTTCGATCTGCTGTTGGGGGAAACTGATCTCTACCTGTTCAACGAAGGCCGCCACCGCAATCTCGGCGAGACCTTTGGCGCCCAACGCTGCCAGGTCGACGGCATCGAGGGCGTGCGCTTCGCGGTCTGGGCACCCAATGCCCGGCGCGTCTCGGTGGTGGGCGACTTCAACAGCTGGGATGGTCGCCGCCTGCCCATGCGCCTGCGTGCCAACAGTGGTGTCTGGGAGCTGTTCGTGCCGCGCCTGCCGGTCGGCACGGCCTACAAGTACGAGATCCTCGGCCAGCACGGCGTGTTGCCGCTCAAGGCCGACCCCATTGCCCTGGCGGCGGAGTTGCCACCGCGCACAGCTTCGGTGGTGGCCGACAACAAGCCTTTCACCTGGCACGATCAGGACTGGATGGCTCGCCGTCGCGAGTTGCAAGGCGTGGAAGCGCCTATCTCGGTCTACGAATTGCACGCCGGTTCCTGGCGCCGCGAAGGGGGTGACGAGGGGCGACAGTACAACTGGCGCGAGCTGGCGGAGCGCTTGATTCCCTACGTCCGCGAGATGGGCTTCACCCATATCGAGCTGCTGCCGATCATGGAGCATCCCTTCAGCGGTTCCTGGGGCTACCAACCGCTGGGCCAGTTTGCGCCCACCTCGCGCTTCGGCACCCCGGCAGACTTCGCTGCCTTCGTCGATGCCTGTCACCAGGCGGACATCGGTGTCATCCTCGATTGGGTCCCGGCGCATTTCCCCACCGACGAACACGGTCTGGCCCGTTTCGACGGTACCGCCCTGTACGAGTACGAGCACCCCTTCGAAGGCTTCCACCAGGACTGGAACACCTACATCTACAACCTGGGGCGCCACGAGGTGCATGGCTTTATGCTGGCCTCGGCCATGCATTGGCTCAAGCACTTCCACATCGACGGCCTGCGGGTGGATGCCGTGGCCTCCATGCTCTACCGCGATTATTCGCGCAAGCACGGTGAGTGGATCCCCAACATCCACGGCGGTCGCGAGAACCTGGAAACCATTGCCTTCCTGCGTCACCTCAACGAGGTGGTCCACGAAGAGGCGCCAGGCGCGCTGGTGATCGCCGAGGAATCCACATCCTGGCCGGGCGTCAGCGCACCGGTGAGCGAAGGGGGGTTGGGTTTCGACTTCAAGTGGAACATGGGCTGGATGAACGACACCCTCCACTATGTGGAAGAGGATCCGGTTTATCGCCAGTACCATCACCACCAGATGACCTTTGGCCTGGTGTACGCCTGGTCCGAACGCTTCATGCTGCCCATTTCCCACGATGAGGTGGTGCACGGCAAGGGCTCGATGATCGAGAAGATGCCGGGCGACGTCTGGCAGAAGTTCGCCAACCTGCGTACCTACCTCAGCTTCATGTGGACCCATCCGGGTAAGAAGCTGCTGTTCATGGGCTGCGAATTCGGTCAGTGGCGCGAGTGGAGTCATGACCGCGAGCTGGACTGGTTCCTGCTGGAGCACGGCACCCACCGGGGCGTGCAGCAGCTGCTGGCCGATCTCAACCACCTCTATCGTCATGAGCCGGCTCTGCACGAGCGCGATCACCTGCCCGAAGGTTTCGACTGGGTGGTAGGGGACGACAATGGCAACAGCGTCTTCGCCTGGCTGCGCAAGGACGCCCAGCAGCGACCGCTGTTGGTCATCGCCAACTTCACCCCAGTGCCGCGTCACGACTATCGAGTGGGCGTGCCTGCATTGGGCCACTGGCAGGAGATCTTCAATAGCGATGCCGAGCGCTATGGTGGTTCTAATCTGGGCAATGGTGGCGGCGTGACGGCCGAGGAAATCGGCGCCCACGGCCAGCCGGCCTCGCTGAATCTGCAAGTGCCACCGCTGGGTCTGCTGGTGTTCAAGCCGCAGGGCTGATCCGGGAGCGCCCCATACGGGGCGCGTTCCGCTGACAGGCATCCCCGTTCTGGGCGATGCTTGTCAGGCATCTGGCCACCGAGAACCCCATGATCGATCTCGCCGAATGGAATCTAACGGTTCCCGTACCCATGCCCGTGGCCCAGGTACAGACCGCCGAACTCAACAGCAGCGCCTTTCGCAGCCCCTACCTCACGCGCGGCGAGGGGGGATCGCTGGTGTTCTGGGTCCCGGTGACCGGCACCCCGCAGCCCTTCAACAGCTATCCCGCCACCGAGCTCCGCGAGACGCGTCCGGACGGCAGTGCCTATGCCTGGAAGTACCGCGAGGCGGACGCCCTGCTACAGGCCGAGGCGGCGGTGCAGCAGGTGCCGTCACGCCCTGAGGTCATCATCAGCCAGATTGAGGATCAAACCCCGATACCGGCTGCGCCTCAGGCGCTGTTGCAACTGGTCTATCGGGTGGAGAGTCCGGCCACGGGCAATGGGCAGGTCGCCCAGGGTCAACTGATCGCCCGGTTGCGAGAGAGCCCCAGCGACAGCCCCAAGGACGTCATCCTGCTGGAGCACCTGCCGCTCAACAGTCGCTTCAGCTACGACATCAAGCTGACGCGCAGTGGCGTGCTCACCATACGTGCCCATGGTGCCGGTTCACGAAACGGGGATCTGGGTCTGCAACTGGACAACGCCTGGAGCAACCATCACCTGTATTTCAAGGCGGGCGCCCACTTACGTGACGGGGAAGGACCCGCCACCGAGGGCGGACGGGTACTCTTCTACCGGCTGATTTCCATGCACCAGCCCAATAATCGGTAGGCCCGTCTCAGGTGGCGTGCTTTTCCTGCTGCTTGCGCTCTTCGCGCCGATCATTGCTCACCTTGAGCTTCTTGGCACGACCTTCCAAGGCGAAATAGAGCACCGCAGCGATCAGCAGCGGGATGATGAAATACAGTGTCCGGTAACCAAGCAGGGCGGCGATGATCTTGCCCTGGCTGAGGCCGTCATTGGCCAGCAGGGCGATGAAGACCGTCTCCAGTACGCCGACACCAGCCGGGATATGCACGATGACCATGGCGATGCTTGAGAGCAGCAGTACGCCGAGCACATGCAGATAGTCCACCTGGCGGCCCAGGAAGAGATAGACGATGGCGGCCATGGCCATCCAGTTGACCGAAGACACCAGCAGTTGCAGGCAAGCCATGCGTAGCGAGGGCAGGGCGAGCCGCTGCTTGCGCACCGTCCATTCGCGCTGTTTGGCGAAGGCGCAGACACCCAGGTAGAAGACGATGAAGGCCAGCAAGCCAAAGCCGATCAGCCGCAGCGTGGTGTCCCCGACGAACCAGTTAGGTGGCATGTCCACCACACCGCTGACGAAGATGCCACCGGCGAGCAGCACGTAGCCCAGCCAGTTGGTGGCGATGCTCAGGGAGAAGATGCGGGTGATGGTGCCGCTGGAAAGACCCAGCCGCGAGTACAGGCGATACCTCATGCCGATGCCGCCGACCCAGGTGCTCAGGGTGAGGGTAAAGGCGTAGCAGATGAAGGACACCAGGAACACCTGGCGCTTGACCAGCTTGTGCCCGCAATAGGCCCGACCGATGAGGTCGTAGCAGCCGTACATGATGTAGGACAGCACCACCAAGCCACCGGCCATGGCCAGCGTCGTCCACTTGTAGCCGGTAAAGACCTTCCAGACCTCGCCCCAGTCGACCTTGCGGGCGTAGATCACCAGCAGCACCACGACCGCGATCAAAAACACCCAGGTCAGGATCTTCTTGGCCAGGACCCAGCGGCCGTTCTGCGGCTTGGCGGCAGTCTGCCCGTCTTCCTGGTCGTCGGCGTGATCCAGGGTGTCGCTGTGGCTGCTCATCGTTGGGGATACCTTGAAATCGGGGAATCGACCCGGTCCTGGGTTTCCAGCTCGGGCTGCACCGGTGGACTCACCAGTTCGATCTTGGGGGTATGACCGGGCAGCCAGCCGACCCAGGCGGGGAAGTGGCGCAAAAAGTGGAAGACCAACATCGTCTTGGCCAGGTGCCAATAGGTGCGCTTGGGCACTTTGCTGCTGTCGACGTGCTCGCAGTGATGCTGGATCAGGGTCTCCAGGCGACCGCGCAATTCACGGTTGAAGGCGTGGTCATGGAAGATCAGGTTGCATTCAAGATTGAGCGAAAGACTCAAGGGGTCCAGGTTGCTCGAACCCACAGTGGACCAGTGCTCGTCCATGGTCGCCACCTTGCCGTGCAAGGGGCGCAGACAGTATTCGTAGATCTCCACCCCGGCCTTAACCAGGTAGTTGTAGAGCATCTGGGCGCCGACCTTGACGATGGCCATGTCCGGCTCGCCCTGCACGATCAGCACCACCCGGACGCCGCGCTGCGCCGCGTTGCGCATCTCCCGCAGCAGGCGATAGCCCGGGAAGAAGTAGGCGTTGGCGATCACCACCTCGCGTTTGGCGTTGCGCAACATCTCCAGGTAGTGCTTTTCGATGTCGGCGCGATGTTCGTCGTTGTCGCGGTACACCAGCAGGGCCTGGGCATTGCCCGGGTTGCGGTTGTTGGCCGGTTTCTGCGAACGCTTACCCCACCAGCGGTGGGTTTCCTCAGGCGAGTTGATGGCGTCGCGCGCGAAGCGATGGATATCGTCGACGATAGGGCCTTCCACCTCGACGGCGTAGTCCTGCTTGGCTTCCGGCCCGAAGTCACCCAGGTGCTCGGCGGAGTAATTGATGCCACCGATGAAGCCCAGGCGGCCATCCACCACCACGATCTTGCGATGCAGGCGGCGGAAGAGGTTGGTCCTCATGCCCATGACCAGCGGGCGCGGATCGTAGTAGCGGAAGCGCACGCCGGCATGGACCATCTCATCGATGAAATCACGCGGCAGATCGGGCGAGCCATAGGCATCCACGGTGATGTCCACCTGGACACCACGCTTGGCCGCCGCCACCAATTCTTGCTGCAGGCCCTGACCGACCTTGTCGTAGAACAGGATGAAGGTCTCGATGATGACTTCGCGCTCCGCCTCGCGGATCGCCTCGAAGACCCGGGGAAAGAAGTCCTCGCCGTTTTCCAGCAAGGCGATGCGGTTTCCGTCCCGCCACTCGAAGTTCATAGGTGAAAGTCCGCAGCCAGAGGTGCGTGGTCGGAGAGGTGCGACCACGGCTGATTGCCCAGCACCTGTGGGCGACCGACGCTGACGTTACGGGTATAGATGCGATCCAGGCAGAGCAGGGGACGCTTCGCCGGGAAGGTCTTGGGCAGCCGCCCTGCGGTCTTCATGAACACCTCTTCGAGTCCCGCGCCCTGGCCAAGGATGTCGTTGGCCTTCTGGCGCCAGTCGTTGAAGTCCCCCGCCACCACGACGGGCGCGTCGCTGGGCAGGGAATTGATGTGTTCGCAGATCAGCTTCATCTGCATCTGGCGATGCTTTTCCCGCAACCCCAGATGGACGCAGATGACATGCAGATCCACCCCTTGATCCGGTACGCGCAGGACGCAATGCAGCATCCCGCGCTTTTCCGGACCGGCGATGGAAATGTCGAAGTTGTCGTAACTGACGATGGGAAACTTCGACAGCACCGCATTACCGTGATGGCCGTCCGGGTAGACCGCATTGCGCCCGTAGGCGAAGTCGGTCCACATCGAATCGGCCAGGAACTCGTACTGCGGCGCCGCCGGCCAGTTCTCGAAGCGCAACGGGTGCTTTTCGTGGGTGCCCAATACCTCCTGCAAGAAGACAATGTCCGCTGACACCGTCCGCACCGCCTCGCGCAATTCCGGCAAGATGAACTTGCGGTTAAAGGACGTGAAGCCCTTGTGCGTGTTGATGGTCAGGACCTTGAACGAAAAACCCTGTTGCGCGTTCGTCATGCCTGGCGCTTCCTCCGCTTGGTCTGGGTAAGCTCGAACAGCAATACCGAGCGTCCGGTGACCTGATAGGTGTCTCCGAAATTGAAGACGTCGCCGGCATCCAGGTCAGGCTGATTGGTATCCAGTTGCAGGGACCAATGCTCGCCCATGGGGACTTCCGGCAGGGTGAAATCCACCACGTCATAATGAGCATTGACCAGAATCAGCAGCGAGGTATCCGCACCCTTGCGGCGAATACCGGTCGGCTGGGCCCGGCCGTCGAGCAGGATGCCCATGCACTTGTTGCTGCCGTCCTGCCACTGCTCGTCGCCCATCTCGGTGCCGCCGGGCTGCAGCCAGGTGACATCCTTGACGCCCAGCTCCTCGTTGTAGGCGCCGGTGAAGAAGCGGCTGCGACGCAGCAGCGGATAGCGACGGCGCAGGTCGATCAGGTTGCGCACGTATTCCTGGAGCTCGGCGCTCTTTTCGCTGATCTCCCAGTTGACCCAGCCGATCTCGCTGTCCTGGCAGTAACCGTTGTTGTTACCGCCCTGGGTACGGGCGAATTCGTCACCGGCCAGCAGCATCGGCGTGCCCTGGGACAGGAAGAGGGTGGCCAGCAGGTTGCGCATCTGGCGATAGCGCAGTTCGATGATTTCCGGATCGTCGGTCTCGCCTTCGACGCCACAGTTCCACGACAGGTTGTGGGAATGGCCGTCGTTGTTGCCTTCGCCGTTGGCCTCGTTGTGCTTGTCGTTGTACGACACGGTGTCGGCCAGGGTGAAGCCATCGTGGGCGGTCACGAAGTTCACGGACGAGTAGGGCTTGCGACCGCGACGGTTGAACTTGTCGCCGGAGCCCAGGAGGATCTTCGCGAAATCGCCGATCTTGTCTTCGTCACCCTTCCAGAAGGCCCGCGCGGTATCACGGAAGGTATCGTTCCACTCCATCCAGCCGGGTGGGAAGTTGCCAACCTGGTAGCCGCCGGGACCGCAGTCCCAGGGCTCGGCGATGAGCTTGGTCTCGGCCAGGATCGGATCCTGACGGCAGGCGTGCAGGAAACCGCCGCCTTCGTCGAAGCCGTCCGGCTCACGGCCCAGGATGGTGGCCAGGTCGAAGCGGAAGCCGTCCACGCCCATCTCGGTCGCCCAGTAGCGCAGCGAGTCGGTGACCATTTGCAGCACGCAGGGGTGGCTCATGTTCAGGGTGTTGCCGGTACCGGTGTCGTTGATGTAGTAACGCGCATCATCGGGCATCAGGCGGTAGTAGTTGGCGTTGTCGATGCCCTTCAGCGAGAGGGTCGGGCCCATCTCGTTGCCTTCGGCGGTGTGGTTGTAGACCACGTCGAGGATGACCTCGAGGCCGGCATTGTGCATGCGCGCGACCATCACCTTGAATTCGCCGATGGACTGGCTGGCCATGTAGCGCGAGTGCGGGGCGAAGAAGGCCAGGGTGTTGTAGCCCCAGAAGTTTCTCAGGCCCTTTTCCAGCAGGTGGTTGTCATCGAGGAAGTAGTGGATCGGCATCAGCTCGACGGAGGTCACGCCGAGCGACTTGATGTAGTCGATGACTTCGCTTTCCTGCAGGCCGGAGAAGGTACCGCGGGCACTTTCCGGGACCGCCGGGTGCTGCATGGTGTAACCCCGGACGTGGGTCTCGTAGAACACGGTGCGATCACGCGGGACCCGCGGGTGGGTGGTGTTGCCCCAGGTGAAGGCGGGATCGATGACCCGGCAGCGCGGCATGAAGGGCGCGCTGTCACGCTCGTCAAAGGACAGGTCGCCATCGGCGTGGCCGATGGTGTAGCCGAACAGGGCGTCGTTCCACTCCAGCTCGCCGACGATCTGCTTGGCATAGGGATCGATCAGCAGCTTGTTGTGATTGAAGCGGTGGCCGTTCTGCGGCTCGTACGGGCCGTGCACCCGGTAGCCGTAGAGGGTGCCGGGACGGGCATCGGGCAGGTAGCCGTGCCAGATCTCATTGGTGAATTCCGGCAGTTCGATGCGCTCGATTTCTTCCTTGCCTTCATCGTCGAAGAGGCAGAGTTCGACCTTGGTGGCGTTGGCGGAAAAGATGGCGAAGTTCACGCCGGAGCCGTCCCAGGTGGCGCCCAGGGGATAGGGCAGGCCTTCACGAACACGAGACTTGGACTTACTGATGAAAGTGGTTGCTTCGGTTAACGGCTTGTTGGACTCAGTTGAAGTCATTTCGACGCTCTCGGGATAGCTAGGAAGGAAGTAGCTCTGACTCGGCTCTCAATACCTGCCGGTGGCTGAATCGATACAGATCCGGCTACCTGCATATGAAAGGCCCGGCGCAGCGCAGTTCCGAGCTCCCATGGCGAGCCGACAAAGCGTTGTTTTTGCAGGAAAAATAAGAAAACAAGGGATAACGCAGACGCCGCAGCGAGGCGGCAGAGAGAAGGCCTGGCCGAGTGGCCAGGCCGGAATATCACATCACTCGCTGGCGGCGGGCTTGGCCGTCGTCGCCTTGCCCCGGGAAGCACGCGGCTTCTTCGGCGTAGCCGGTGCCACACCTACGCCGGTAGCCTCGACGTTGGCATCGGCCTTGGCTTTGTTGGCCGTGGTCTTGCTAGCGGTGGTTTTGCTGGCACTGGGCTTGACCGCCTGCTTGACCTTGGAGGCGACCTTCTTGGCAGCCGACTCGACCTTCTCGGTCACGGACTCACCGGTAGCTTCCGCCTCGGTGGCCGCCTTTTCGCTGCCACTCTTGGTCTTGCCGGCGGTGCGGGCCTTGCTCGCCACGGGCGTGTCCGCGCCCGCAGTGGTCTTGGTTGCACGAGGCTTCTTGGTCGCGGTCTTCTTGGCCACGCCTTCCTGTTCGGCTTCGTACAGGCGGGTCGCCATTTCCCAATGGCGATCGTGTTCGTGGGCCGGCCGTCCTTCGGACTCCCAGATCTGATAGGCGAGCTGCTGAATGCGTTCGTCTTTTTGGGTCATTGCGGTACGGCTCCTTGAGTGATGTCTTGTGTGCTGAGCAATCCAAGCGGAAAACGTGCCAGAACCTCGCCGACAGAAAGCTCTTTCTTCTGGTCATGGACAGACGAAGGGGCGAAAGTTTCCCCAAAACGGTACATGGACAAGGTTTCCGGGAGTTTTATCCGGGTATCACCCCAGGCTGCTGCAGAAAAGCGCAATGTTTCGCTGTTCTCCAGCAGGTCGGAGGCATGCACCGGCACGATGACGATCACCGCCTGCTGCTCCCAGGTACGGGCGAAGGCCAGTACCTGATCGGCGTGGGTGCCCGCAACGGACAGCGGCAGGTAGCTACCTTCGGTGAACAGCTGTGGCTGCAGCTTGCGCAGTTGCAGCACGCTGGCCAGCACCTGTTGTTTGATCTCGCCGTTCTGCCAGGTATCCAGAGCCGTGTCGGCAGCGGTGTGCTTGGCCAGGGCCTGCTGCCGCGGGGCGTAATCCACGGCGCGGCGATTGTCGGGCTCCACCAGGCTGAAATCCCAGAATTCACCACCCTGGTAAAGGTCGGGCACGCCGGGCGCGGTATTGCGCAGCAACATCTGCACCAGGCCGTTCAGGGCACCGGCTGGAGCCAGTTCACGGACGGCGGCAACGATCTCGCGGCGTAGGGCAAGATACTTGTCGTCGGTGAGGAGGCCTTCCAAGAAGGCCTTGCAGGCCGCTTCGTAGTCGCCATTCGGCGCCCACCAGTCGGACTCCAGCTTCTCTTCGCGCAGGGCCTTTTCCTGCCACTGCAGCAGGCGCTCCAGATAGGCCTGCAGGCCCTGCGGGTCATCGGCCTGCAGCTGTAGCGGCCAGCTGGCGAGCAGGGTCTGGTAGAGCATCAGCTCATCACCTGGGGTCGGTGCGGGTGCATCGTTCCACTGGCCGCGCAGAGGAGCAGCCTGTTCCATCCAGCCACTGACCTGGGCGATATAGGCTTCCGGACGTTCCGAGACCACCGCCAGGCGGGCGCGGGTGTCTTCGCCACGCTTGTGGTCGTGGGTTGCGGTGGTCAGCATGTTGCGCGGGAAGTGCTCGGCACGCCAGCCGCTGGCCTGGTGGAAGGCGCTGACCGGCTGGGCGAAATGCTGCGGATCGAAGCCCACGTCGTTACGCGACAGCAGCGGTGCGGAGCGATAGCAGGCGGTGTCTTCCACGGCCTTGGCGGCGATGGGCGAGGTGAGTTGCTGGAATTTGGTGATGGCGCGGCGCTGTTCGCGTCGGGCCACGCTGCCCACCGGCTTGTGGCGCGGCGCATCGCCACCCAGCCAGGCGCGTAGTTGCTCCAGCAGCGGCTGCTCCGCTTCGCTGACATGGGGGCGGGCGGCCTCCAGCGCGGTATCGAACCACTGGGCATCGGCGCCGACGAAACCCGCCGCGCCAGCATAGGTGCGATAGACCTTGAACTGCACGATCAGCTCCAGCAGCACCCGGCGGATGGCGCCTTGGCTGGTGTCGCGGGTACGCCAGTCCTGTTGTGCCAGCAGGTGCAGGGTGTGCACGGCCGATTCGAATTCGCTGGACAGTGCGCCGGTGAGCACCAGGCGCCGTGCTTCCCGTACCTCTTCGAGGAAGTCCTCGGTACGACCGGTCTGCTCGGCCCAGAACCGGCGCAGCGGCGCTTCACCGCTGGCCGCATGCTGCACCGCCGAGACCTCGTTCATGAACTCGTAGCCGGTGGTGCCATCGATGCCCCAGCCTTCGCGCAGTTGCTCGCCTTTGGCCAGGATCTTCTCGATATAGATGGGGAAGCCATCATCCGGCGCACCGCCGGTACGACTGGCACAGAGGTCGTCCACCCGGCGGCGCAACTTGCGGCAATAGGCGCGCGGATTGGCCAGGCCGTCGATGTGATCCAGGCGCAGGCCATCGAGCAGGCCTTCGCTGATCAGGCGGAAGATCAGCGAATGGGTTTCCTCGAACACCTCGTGGCGTTCCATGCGCAGGCCGCCCAGTTCGGTAATGTCGAAGAAGCGCCGCCAGTTGATGTCGTCCGAGGCAGTGCGCCAGCTGGCCAGGCGATAGTGCTGGCTCTCCAGCAGGGCGTGCAAGCGTTCCTGATTGGCCGGCTGGCTACCGTCGAAGGCGGCGACCGCCTTGTCGATGGCGGCTGCCACGGTCGGGTCCTTGGCGGCGTCCGCCAGCTGGCGCTGGGCGCCGCGGGCTTCTTCAAGGTCCTTGGCACGCGCCGAGAAGGCATCGGCGAACAGGCTCAGCTGGGGCAGGTCGCTCTCGCGCAGGATCTGGCCGTAGGTACCCGGGTTGATGGGGAAGTGGTGGGCGTAGTATTCCACGCGGAAGGCGCCTTGCTCGGCGTCGAACACCAGCTTTAGCTCACCGGCCTGCAACACGTTGCCGTAGGCGTCACCCAGGAAGGGCAGCAGCACCTGGCCCTGTAGATCCGGGTCCGGTCCGTACCAGTTGATGTCGTAGAAGCCGGCATAGCGGCTCTGCCGGCCCCATTCGAGGATGTCCAGCCACCAGGCGTTCTCCGAGCCGCCCACGTTGGTGTGGTTGGGCACGAAGTCGGCGATCAGGCCCATGCCGTGCTCGCGCAGGCGGGCCACCAGGCGACGCAACGCCTCTTCGCCGCCCAGCTCCGGGTTGACCCGGGTGGGGTCGACCACGTCGTAACCGTGCACGGACCCGGCGCGCGCGGTGGTGATGGGGGATGCATAAACATGGCTGATGCCCAGCTTGGCGTAATAATCGACCAGGGGCAGGGCATCGTCGAAGGTGAAATCCTTGTGGAACTGCAGGCGTACGGTAGCGCGCAAGCGACTCATCGAGTGTTCTCCGGATTGTTACGGGCAGTGCTCAGCACGCTTAGGCGTCGTTCAGGGGTGGCGGCGTCCAGCAGGCGCTCTGCGGGAGCGTCCCAGCGGCGCAGCCAGTTGGGATGTTCGTTGGTGGTGCCGGGCAGGTTGGCCTGTTCCAGCTGACCCAGAGCGTCTTCCACCGGCAGGATGATCAGGGGCGCCGGCGTGCGACCGATGAAATCGATGGCGGCATCGACGGCTTGTTCGACATTGCTTTCACGGGTGTCGTCCAGTTCCAGTACCTTGGCCAGGTATTGGCGATCCTCGGCGCGTTCGTCGAGCCGGTCCTGGCGCGAGGTGCCGTCGGGCAGCAGGCCGAGCTCTTCCTGCCAGTCGGCGTCGCGACCCTGCCACCAGCCGGTGAGCGTCGGCAGGTCGTGGGTGGTGGGCATGCCCATGGCCGTGTCCGACCACTGCGCGGCCTGCTTGAACGCCTTGTCGTCGCGCTCGAACAGCAGTACCTGCATGCCCATGATGGCGCGTTCGGCCAGGCGTTCACGGAAGCCCTCGGGCACCGTACCCAGGTCTTCGCCCATGACCACGCAGCGATGCCGCCAGGACTCCAGGGCGACCAGGCGCAGCAGGTCGTCGATGGGGTAGGAGAGATAGGCGCCGTCGGCCGGGGAGGCACCCTCGGGCACCAGCCAGAGCCGTTGCAGACCCATCACATGGTCGATGCGCACACCGCCGGCGTGCGCGAAGTTCGCCTTGAGCATCTCGATGAAGGCGCGGAAGCCATGCTGGATCATGCCGGTGGGCGAGAAGGCGGATATGCCCCAGCCCTGGCCTTTCTGATTGAGCAGGTCCGGCGGACAACCGACGGTGACCGAGGCCAGCAGCTCTTCCTGACGACTCCAGGCCTGGCTGCCACCCCCATCCGCGCCCACGGCGATGTCGGCGATCAGGCCGATTTTCATGCCGGCTTCGCGGCACTGCGTCTGGGCGGCGGACAGCCCTTCGCTGGCCAGCCATTGGGTAAAGGCATAGAACTCCACGTCCTGGGCGTGGCGTTCGGCGAATTCGGCCACGGCAGGATTCTTGGGATCGCGATACTGCTGCGGCCAATGCTGCCAGCTGGGCGAGGCATCGCCCTGGGTGAAGGAGGCATGCAGCGCCTCGAAGCGGCAGTGGTTCTCCAGCGCTTCGCCACCGTCGCGGCGGAAGGCCTCGAAGCGCTCGCGCAGATCGCCACTGGCGGTACGGAAGTCCAGGTGCAGGGTACGTAATAGGCGCAGGCGCAGCTTGGCCAGGGCCGGCCAGTCGATCAGCTCTAGCTGTTCGAGGCGCTCGGCTTCCGCCTGCAGGCCGGCGCGCTGCATGGCCTGACGCACGGGCTCGGCGCCCAGCACCAGCTCTGGCGCGGCATAGAGCACATTGAAGAACACCCGACTCGACGGCGAATAGGGGCTATAGCGACTGCCATCGGCGCTGAACATGGCGTGCAGCGGGCTGATGGCCAGAGCATCGGCGCCCTTGCCGGCAGCTGCCTTGGCGAGCTGCACCAGACCCTGCAAATCGCCCGCACCGCTGCCACCGTCGCGTCTGAGGCTGTAGAGCTGCACAGCCAGGCCCCAGAGGCGGGCCTGTTCGTCGCCTGTGGCGTCGGCGATGGTAAAGCAGCGCTCCGGCGCAACGGCCAGGGTCAGGGCTTCACCACCGATTTCCGCCTGGTGATAACCGACGGCACTGATGGGTGCGAGCTGGCCCTGGTCATCTACCTGACCCTCCAGACGCCCGCCGTCTTCCAACTGCACCTCATAGCGGACGCCACGCTTGAACTGGTCAGGTGTCCCGACGGGTTTGCCGACCACGGCCGTGAGGAGGGGGGGCAGATGATCCTTGTCGCCGACCTCGGCCAGCTTGCGCAGGCTGGCGTCGATGTCAGCATCACTGTCCGCGGGCAGCTCGATGGCCTTGAGCAGATTGCGCAGCGCCTCGGGAGTCACCCGTTGGCGCTTACCGTCGTAGGCGGTCCATTCGATGGCGATACCGGCGGCCTTGGCCAGCTGTTCCAAACGATCTCCACTCATGCCTGTTCCTCCAGCCAGACCAGGGCGGAATGGGCGGCCAACTGCCCGTCCTGGCGGACCGGTGTGGCGGCGGCGTCACTGCTGTGCAACAACCGGCCTTGGGGTACTTCAGCCACCGACACGGCCTTCTCGCTCAGGTTGAGTTCGATGGTCAGGCGGCTGCCATCGGCCAGGCGCCAACGTGCCCGCACGGCGCGCTCGGCCAGAGCTTCGGCGCCCTCGGCACGGGCGCCTTCCAGACGCGGAAAGAGTTCCCGGTGCCGGATCTCCAACAGTTCGCGATACAGGCCGACCCAGGCCGCATGATCGGGCTGATCGGCCTCGCCGAAGTTTGGCTTGGAGTCTTCGAAGGTCTTGGGCGCGTTCGGATCGGGGATCTGCTGGCGATGCTCTTCGCTGGTGAAGAAATCGAAGTCCTTGAATTCGTTACGGCGACCGTCGCGGACCAGTTCGGCCAGCTCGTCGTTGTGGCTGGTGAAGAACAGGAAGGGTTGGCGGCTGCCCCATTCCTCGCCGATGAACAGCAGCGGAATCATCGGGCTGAGCAGCAGCAGGGCAGTAGCGGCCTTCAGCGCGGGCTCCGGCGCCAATCGGGTCAGGCGTTCACCGAAGGCACGGTTGCCGACCTGGTCATGGTTCTGCAGGAAGATGACGAAGGCCGAGGCCGGCAGGTCCTTGCTGGGTTCACCCCGGGTCTTGCCATGGCGGGTCTGCTCGCCCTGGTAGATGAAACCCTCGCCCAGGCAGCGCACCAGCTTGGCCGTGGCGTCCTCGGTGAAGTCCTGGTAGTAGCCTTCGTTCTCGTCGGTGAGCATGGGGTGGATGACGTTGTGCCAGTCGTCCGCCCACTGCGCGTTGTAGTGCTTGCCGCCGAGCAGGGTCGCGGTGTTGTCTTCGTTTTCCAGCATCAGGTGGATGTGGCGACCCGGTTCGACGGTGCTGCGGATCTCCTCGGCCATCTCTTCGAGGAAACCCTTGTCGTTGATGGCATGGACCGCGTCGAAGCGCAGGCCGTCGAAGCGATACTCCATCAGCCACAGCAGGGCGTTGTCGATGAAGTAGCGGCGCACGGCGTCCTGGCGGAAATCGATGGCGGCGCCCCAGGGGGTATGGATGTCCTCGCGGAAGAAGCGCTCGGCGTAGGCGTGCAGGTAATTGCCGTCAGGGCCGAAGTGGTTGTAGACCACGTCCAGATAGACCATGACGCCATGGGTGTGGGCGGTATCGATCAGCGACTTGAGATCGTCCGGGGTGCCGTAGGAGGCCTCCACCGCATAGGGCAGCACGCCGTCATAGCCCCAGTTGCGGCCACCAGGAAATTCCGACAGCGGCATCAGCTCGATGGCGGTGACGCCCAGCGCGGCCAGACGCGGCACCAGCTTCTCGACGCCGGAGAACCCACCCAGGGTGCCGACGTGCAATTCATAGATGACGCTTTCGTGCCAAGGACGGCCTTGCCACTCGACGCTGCGCCAGTGGTAGGTGGTCGGGTCGATGACGATGCTCGGCTCGTGCACGTCGCCAGCCTGGGCCCGGGAGGCCGGATCCGGGACCAGCAGGTCCTCGATCTGGTAGCGATAGCGGGTACCGGCGCCGCATTGGGCTTCTACCGCGAACCAGCCGTCTTGCTCGGCTTCCATGGGAAGGGTCATGCCACCTTCCAGGACCACCGACACGGCGTCGGCGCTGGGCGCCCAGAAGTGAAAGAGGGTGCGGTCCTTGCTCACCAGGGTGGCACCGGCACGGGTCTGCCAGGCATAGCCCCCGGTCACCGCGGCTGCATCGCGCGAAATATCAGTCATGGATAGAGAACTCCCGAAACCGGACGGCAGAAAAGACACTGCGGCCCAGTTGGCCGCAGTTGCTGTTATGACCGGTGAGAGCTGCTCAAAGTTGGGCGGGGGAAGCGCTTTTCGTCGGCCTTTTGCCGAAGGAAAAGCGCTTGGTAGCCATATCGAGCCTCAGGCGCCGACGTGACGCTCCTGGTGAGCGGTGGTGTGGAGCAGATCGAGGTACAGCGAGGCATAGGGCTTGGCGCATTCGGACCAGAAAAATGGTCCCTGCATCGCCCGGTGACGCATGGCCAGCAGCAGGCCCTGACGTTCGAACACACCCAGGGCGCGGTCGATGGCGCCAAGGTAGTTTTCCAGCGACAGCGGGGCGAACAGGAAGCCGGTGGTACCGTCCTCGATGCTGTCGGCCAGGCCGCCAGTGCGGGTGGCGATCGGTAGGGAAGCGAAGCGCTGGGCGTACATCTGGCTCAGGCCGCAAGGCTCGAAACGCGAAGGCATCAACAGGAAGTCGCTGCCGGCGTACATCCGCCGGGCTTCGGTTTCGCAGAAGCCGATGTGGGCACTGACGCGACCCGGATAGCGCAGGGCCAGGGCACGCACCTGGCGCTCGATATGCGGCTCGCCGCACCCGATGATCATCAACTGGCCACCGCGGGCGACGATGTGATCGGCGGCCTGGATGGTCAGATCGATGCCTTTCTGCTGGACCAGACGCGAGACCACGGCGAACAGTGGGCCATTGGACGGCTCGAGGCCGAATTCTTCGCGGATGCGGGCGGCGTTGACCGCCTTGCCGTCCCAGTCGGATTCGTGGAACTGCTGGCAGAGGTGCGGATCGCTGCAAGCGCTCCAGCCATCGTCGATGCCGTTGAGCAGGCCGGTCAGCTTGCCGTCCCGCGCCTTGACCTGCAGCAGGCCTTCCAGGCCACAGCCGAATTCCGGCGTGGTGATTTCCTGGGCGTAGGTGTGACTGACCGTGGTGATATGGTCGGCATAGACCAGACCGGCCTTGAGAAAGGAGACCTTGCCCCAGAACTCCAGACCTTCCATCTGGAAGGCGTGGGCCGGAATGTCCAGGTCGGCCATGACCGAGGCCGGGAACAGGCCCTGATAGGCAAGGTTATGGATGGTGGTCAGACAGGGAGTGCTGGCACCCTTCCAGCGCAGGTAGCCGGCGGCGAAGCCGGTCTGCCAGTCGTTGAGGTGCAGCAGATCCGGTATCCAGCGAATCGAGGCGTCGCCCAGGGCGAAGTCAGCGGCAGCGCTGGCCAGACGACCGAAACGGATGTGGTTGTCAGCCCAGTCGGCGCCGTTCAGGTCGCCGTACGGGTTGCCCGAGCGCTCGTACAGCTCGGGACAGATCAATACATAGACGACCAGCCCGTCGTCCAGATTGACGCGACCAATGTCACAGGCGGGCATGGCGGCACGGGCAGCGATGCGGCCGACCATCTGCACACGGTCCTTGATCGCAGCCATCACCTGACGGTAACCGGGGATCAACACCCGGACGTCATGGGAGGCCGCGAGGGCGCGCGGCAGGGCGCCCGAAACCTCGCCCAGGCCACCGGCCTTGACGAAATCGGAAATCTCCGGGGTCACGAAAAGAATGCGCTTGCGGCTTTCGACAACGGAGCTCAGCGTCAGCTGAGGCTCTTCGACACGCTTGCGAGGAGAGCTGGATGTGGTGGTGCGAGTGGCAGTTTCTACGGGCTCCAGAGCCCCAAATTTCCCCACGACGGCATTTGCCATGGTGCGCTCCCAATGCAGCAAGTTCGAGACTGAGGTTTACCTGATTGCTTCTTCCTGAAGCTCGATGCTCCTGGTTCAAAAACGCCTACAGCCGAGCTGCTACAGCCTTTTTGCCGGTCACCTCTTCTGAGATGTCTGGATTTGGGCGAGAACTGCTTCGCGGATTTCCAGATTGCTCTCGCACTGACTCACGGACGACGTCACAAGTTTCCCGCGGGAATGTTGCGGTCTTGCTTCGCGTTGCCAAATACATGCCCAAAAGGTGACGCTCATTCTTGGTGCGCTAAGAAATAAGGGCCAGGTGAACCGCTTTATGGGCGCCTGATCGCTGCAATTTGCCGAAAAATCAGACTTCTGGCTGGCGTACGACTGGCTCCTGCCTTTCGTCGGATCGCGGCGTGGGAAGGGCATCGCGGCGTCCCAGTTCGGTCCGTAGCTTGGGCAGACAGAGGGGGAATTCGCGATTGATGTAGGTGATCAGCCGTTCCCGCACAAAGCAGCGCAGGTCCCAGTTCTTCGAGGAATCGCCCGAGCTCACCAGCACCCGGATCTGGATGGAATCATGGGACGCATCGGTCACCTGCAGCACGCAGACACGCTCGTCCCATAAATGGGGCACCTCGGCACAGGCGCGTTCCAATTCGGTGCGGATCGGCGCCAACGGCAGGGAATAGTCAACCCATATGAAGACTGAGCCAATGAGACTGGACGACGAGCGTGTCCAGTTCTGGAAGGGGGTTTCGATGAAATATTGCAGGGGTACCACCAGGCGGCGGTCGTCCCAGATGCGTACCACCACATAGGTACCGGTGATCTCTTCCACGCGCCCCCATTCACCCTCGACGATGACCACGTCATCCAGCCGGATCGGTTGGGTCACGGCGATCTGCAGGCCGGCGATGAGATTGCCCAGGACCGGGCGCGCGGCGATGCCCGCCACCAGGCCGGCGACACCGGCGGAGGCGAGCAGGCTCGCACCTACTTGGCGCACCGCCGGAAAGGTCATCAGCATCAAGGCGATACCCACCAGCAGCACGATAAAACTGAGGCTGCGTACCAGCACCCGGTTCTGCGTCTGAATCCGGCGGGCCCGCAGGTTGTCCACCACATCCACCGGATTGCGCAGGGCGATGGTGGCCCCGACGGCCTTGACCGCCCGGAGGCCCAGCCAGGTAAAGGCAGCGATGCTCAGTAGACCAGTGACGTGCTGTACGGCGCGCAACAGTGGCAGGGCATCGGGTGCGGAATTCCAGACACCTTGGAGCACCACCAAGGGTACGGCGAGGCGTGCGGGTTTTTCTGCGTACTTGACCAGGTTGCGAGCGAGCAGGAAGGGACTGGCCAGGCGGCGGACGGCGGCGAATGCCAGCGTCAGGGCGATGATACTGATCAGCAGGGCGACCGCCGCCGCAATCAGCGTGGTGATCCAGGGGGCGTTGAGCCAACCCGTCCAATCGATGGCCGTCATGCGCATTTTCCTCCGGCAGACGGCTCCCCGTGATCCTGAAAAGCTGACACGCCGGAATCGCGAGGGAGCCTTTCGAGATACCTGTTTTCCGACTTAGGGGCTCCGGTACGGTTCCCTGGAGGAACCAGGCTTTATAGTAATACCACCCCTCAAATAAAAGGCTTTGGTTACCGGACAATTTTTTTGTAATCAGTGAGGCAGGATGTCGCACCACACGGCTAAGCTCAGGGGAGACTGCGCAGCTGACGCGAGATAGGAGTAGAATTCGCGCCCCAACGAGATACGTCCAGTCAGATGGCGGACCTGCGGAGATCGAGCGGATTTATGAAACCAGTGGTAGTGGTCGTCGAAGACGAGAACATGTTGCTCGGGCTGATGGAAGAGGTGCTCGAAGGTGAAGGCTTTCAGGTGCGCACCTTCGGTACCGCGGATCAAGCCTGGGAGTACCTGTCGAGTGCGCGTCCGACGCCGGATCTGCTGATCACCGATGTCCGCATGCCAGGTGCCATCGATGGTCTGGAGCTGGCGCGCCGCGTCAAGCAGCAGCTGCCGGGTCTGCCCATAATCGTCTCTTCGGGTTATTTCGAAGAACTCCAGCCCGAACGCGCCCCCGATATCTACTATCTGCCCAAGCCCTGGCGCTTCGACGATCTGCTGGCTGGCTGCTTCCGCTTCCTCAATCAGCGCAAAGGCTGATCCCTGTCTCTTGCGGCCTGGTTCCAGGCCGCGGCTCGCTGTTCGGGACGGTTACCTTGCCAGCCTGTAGATGACCTTCCGGCTCTCTGCCTAAGCTGATTCCATATAGTTATTTATCAAGCGATCTTTAGATCGTTTAGCTTGGCCTCCAACAGGCATCGCGTTGATGCCGAGGACGCGCTTTGGCGCGTCTGCCGACAAGGAGGCCTTTGTGAATTCGCTGATCAAATCCCTGGTTCTGGCTGTAGGCATGGCAGCGCTCGCGGGGCAGGCGTCCGCGGTCGATCTGGTGGTGGGCTATCAGACCGGTGTCGATCCATCCAAGGTCGCCCAGGCCGATGGCCTCTACGACAAGGCGGTCGGTCACAAGATCGACTGGCGTCGTTTCAACAATGGTCCCGAGGTCGTCGCCGCGCTGGCTTCGGGGGATGTGCAGATCGGCAATCTAGGTTCCAGCCCCCTGGCAGCGGCCACCTCGCGCAAGCTGCCGCTGGTGACCTTCCTTGTGGCCGCACAAATCGATTCCGCCGAAGCCCTGGTGGTGCGCAATGGCAGCGGTATCGACCAACCGGAGCAACTGGTTGGCAAGACCATCGCCACCCCCTTCGTCTCCACCTCGCACTACAGCCTGCTCGGCGCGCTCAAGCACTGGGGCGTGGACCCGACCAAGGTCAAGATCGTCAATCTCAATCCCACCGAGATCGCCGCCGCCTGGCGCCGGGGCGATATCGATGGCGCCTTTGTCTGGTCACCGGCATTGGGCGAGATCAAGAAGAACGGCAAGGTCCTCGCCGATGCGGCCCAGGTAGGCAGCTGGGGGGCACCGACCTTCGAGGTCTGGGTGGCGCGCAAGGACTTCGCTGAAAAGCATCCCGAAATCCTCGCCCAGTACGCCAAGGTCACCTTGCAGGCCTTCGCCGACTATCAGGCCCACGGCAAGGACTGGAACGCCGGGTCCGAGCAGGCCAAGAAGATCGCTCGCCTGACCGGCGCGGACGCCGCTGATGTGCCTGAGCTCCTCGCCGGGTCCCGTTATCCGGACGCCGAGGCCCAACTGAGCCCTGAGCTGCTCGGTGGTGGCACGGCCAAGGCCATCGCTCGTACCGCCGAATTCCTCAAGGAACAGAAGCGCATTCCCACGGTGCTCGACGACTACTCGCCCTATGTCAGCGCCGAATACGTCCGCGCGGCCCAGTAACGACCCTTCTTCAAGCCACGACTCGCCCCTCTTTGGAGGGGCTTTTTTTCCCTGCCGTCAGGAGCCAGTCATGAGTCGACTCACCCTGGAACAGGCCAGTCTCGGATTCGTCCGCGGTGGTCGCCGTCAACCGATCTTGCAGCAGCTCGACCTCGCGGTGGAGAAGGGCGCTTCCCTGGTGGTACTGGGGCCGTCCGGCTGCGGCAAATCCAGCCTGCTCAACGTCCTCGCCGGGTTCCAATCGCTGGACGCGGGGCGTGTGCAGCTCGATGGTCGTACCTTGGCGGGACCGGGCGGCGAGCGCGGCGTGGTGTTCCAGGACGATGCCCTGATGCCTTGGCTCAATGCCCTCGACAATGTCGCGCTCGGCTTGCGCCTGCGGGGGTTGAGCCGGCGTGAACGCGAGGACAAGGCCCGCGGGATGCTCGACCTGGTCGGGCTGGCGCACCATGCCGGCCATGGCATCGGCGAATTGTCCGGGGGGCAGCGCCAGCGCCTGGGGCTCGCCCGCGCCCTGGCGGTGGATCCGGATTTCCTGCTGCTGGACGAACCCTTCGGCGCCCTCGACGCCCTGACCCGGGAACGGATGCAGGTGCTGCTGCTGGAGGTATGGAAGCGCACCGGCAAGGGCCTGTTCCTCATCACCCACAGCGTCGATGAGGCGCTGTTTCTGGCCACCGAACTGCTGGTGCTGGACGGGCCGCCGGCGCGCATCGTGCGGCGCCTGGACGTGCCTTTCGCCCGCCGTTATCTGGCAGGGGAGCCCGTTCGCCAGATCAAGGCCGATCCCCGTTTCGCCGAGCTGCGCCAGGAGTTGCTCGACCTCTTTCTGCAGGAGTCGCCCGATCATGTCCTCTGACACCCTCGTTTCCACTCTGCAAGACTCCCGAGAGCGCCGTCGATTGCGCCTGGATCGCCGTCGCGTGGCGGCGCTAGGCACCTTGGCCGGCGTGGCGGCGCTCTGGTGGAGCGCGACCCATCTGGGCTGGGTGGACACCCTGTTCCTGCCGTCGCCCGAGCAACTGCTGGTCGCCCTGCAGGGGCTGCTCGCCGAGGGCTACCTGGATGCCAGCCTCTGGCAACACCTGGGCACAAGCCTCCTGCGAGTCCTGGCTGCGCTACTGGCAGCCGTGTTGACCGCGGTGCCCCTGGGTATCGCCATGGGCCTCAATCCCACGCTGAATGCCGCACTGGATCCGCTGGTGGAGTTCTATCGACCGATCCCGCCGCTGGCCTATCTGCCGCTGATGGTGATCTGGTTCGGTATCGGCGAGTTGTCCAAGGTGCTGCTGATCTATCTGGCGCTGTTCGCACCGTTGCTGATCGCCACCGTGGGCGGGGTGCGGCGGGTCGATCGAGCGCGTCTCCAGGCAGTGCGCTGCCTGGGCGCGTCGCGAGGGCAGGTGGTGCGTCACGTCATCCTCCCCAGCGCCTTGTCGGACATTCTCACCGGTCTGCGTATCGCCCTGGGCGTGGGCTGGTCAACCCTGGTGGCGGCCGAGCTGATCGCCGCCAATCGCGGCCTGGGCTTCATGGTGCAATCGGCGGCGCAATTCATGGCCACCGATGTGGTGGTGGGCATCCTGCTGATCGCCAGCATCGCGCTGTCCATCGAGCTCGGCTTGCGCGCCTTGCAGCGACGCTATGCCGGTTGGCGCTGAGGAGCTCATGATGGCCATCACCTTCGAACGTCTCGGCTCTGCCTTGGGTGCGCGCGTCCATGGCCTGGATCTGCGCGAGGCCCTGGATCCTGCCAGCCATGTCGCACTGCATCGGGGATTGCTGGAGCACCAGGTGCTGATCCTCCGTGACCAGTTGCTCACGCCTCGCCAGCAACGGGACGTAGCCGCCCACTTCGGCGATCTGCACATCCATCCGATCTATCCCAAGCATCCCGAGCAGCAGGAAATCCTGGTGCTGGATACCGAGTTGAACGATCTGCGGGACAATGCGCTCTGGCATACCGACGTCACCTTCATCCAGACGCCGCCCCTGGGATCGCTGCTGAGCGCACGCCAGGTGCCGGCGTACGGCGGCGACACCCTCTGGGCGAGCAATTCGGCGGCCTATGCGGCCTTGTCCGCGCCGCTGCACGAATGGCTCGACGGCCTGAGCGCCTGGCACGACCTGAGCAAGTCCTTTCCACTGGAACGCTTCGGCCATACCGTGGAAGGCCTGCAAAGCTTCAACGCGGCACGCGCCGCCAATCCGCCGGTACGCCATCCGGTGGTACGGGTACATCCGGAAACCGGGGTCAAGGGATTGTTCGTCAGCGCCGGCTTCACCACTCGGATCCACGAGCTGGAAGAGGCCGAAAGCGATGCGCTGCTGCAGCTGCTGTTCGCCCACGCCGCCCGACCGGAGTTCCAGGTGCGCTGGCAATGGCGGGCGGGCGACCTGGCCTTCTGGGACAATCGCATCACCCAGCACTATGCCTGTGACGACTATCGTCCTCAGCGCCGCGTGATGCACCGGGCGACCATTCTGGGTGACCGTCCGCGTGGCCCTGGCGAGGCGCGGTGATGGCGCGTGCCGCGACCGGGAGCGGCGGGATCAGTTGCCCAGGACGTCGACCAGCCCCAGGACGAAGAACAGCACGATGCACACCGCCGCCACGACGACAGGGATGAAGCGCGGATCCTTGATAGCCTTCCACATGGCCTGACGATTGCTGCGCGACCTTTCCGTGACACCGCTCCTGGGAGAAAGCCGGCGAGCTTAAAGCATCGCCGGGGGCGGCGAACAGCGGGGCAGGGCCGCTCTCGTCGGCGTTTCCGGCTGCTTCGGCAGCCTAGGCGACGCCGATCTTCCATTGCGGCGGTGGCGGAGTGCCGTTGACCGCGAAGTCACCGACGATACGATCCTTGTAGATGCGCGGATTGTGGGAGGCGAGGGTGCGGGCATTGCGCCAGAAGCGATCCAGTCCCAAGGGTCGCAGCGTGGCCGAGGCGCCCAAGGCATCGAACAGGCGGCCGGAGGCGTCGATGATCAGGTCCGTGACCACATTGAGCGATTGGCAGACCTCCAGTTCGGCCAGTGCCACGGCGCTGTCCTCAGCAGCCTGGTCGTCCGCTTGCCGGAGGTCATGCACGCGCTGCAATGCCTCGGCATTCTTCAGCGCGATCACCCCGGCGCAATAGGCGGCGCTGCGTACCTGGCCCACCACGGCCAGCACCTGCGGATCCTGGCTGACACGGTCGGCGTTGCCGATGGTGAAGGTGCGGGTACGGGCCGCGACCGCGGCGGCCACCTCGCTGCTCATGGCCCGGCCCAGGCCCGCCAGATTGGCGAGATGAAAGACCTGGAAGAAGCCGGGCGAATAGCGGAAGCGCTCGCCCACGGTGACCACATCGGTGGGTTCCACCCGCACATTGGTGAAGGTCGCCGTGCCACTGGCGGTCAGGGTCTGGCCGAAACCGTTCCAGTCGTCCACCACCTCGACGCCGGGCGTCTCGCGGCGGACAGTGGCCATTACGCGGTCGCCAGCGTCGTCGGTGGCACCCACGTCGATCCAGTCGGCATAGAGCGAACCGGTGGTGTAGAACTTGGTGCCGGAGAGCAGCAGGGCGTCTCCCTCCTGGCGCAAGCGGGTGCTGAATTCGGCCCGCCGGGCATCGCCGACTTCGCTGGACGCCGGACCCAGGGTTTCACCGGCGGCAATACGGGCGAACCAGCGTGTGCGGCGTGCCTGGTCATCGCTGTTGAGCAACCCTTCGACAAAGCCCATGTGACCGCGCAGCGCCTGGACCAGATTGGAATCCGCCTCGCCGAGCTCGATGAGCAGGGCGAACAACTCTGGCAGCGTGACACCGGCGCCACCGTGCTCGATCGGTACCCGCAACGCGGTGAAGCCGGCCGCCTTCAGCCAGTCCAGTTCTTCGACCGGCAGCCGCCGCTGCACCTCGCGCTCGATGGCGCCTGCGCGAATGCGCTGGAACAGCGGCTGGAAGCGCGCTGAGAGTTCGGCATGGCGCTCGGAAGGGCCGGCGCCCCAGCCTGCGGAGAGGGTGCTCATGGGATAGGAGATCCTTGTGGTCGTGTCGGGCGGGATTCAGGGCAGGCGAGGCCAAGACGGGCCATTTCGGTGTGGGCGGCGTTGGTGCGACCGATCAGCAGGATCGTCGCGACCAGGCGATGAACCAGGTCGTTCAGCGCCGGTAGCCTCGTTACCGGGCGACAGCCAGGGGATATGGCCCGTTCGTGAGCGGCTGCCCGCCGCACCTTGACCCGGCGCGGGTGGAAGGCCCGCTGGCTCGCAGGGCCTTTCGCCGCGAAAAAGCGCGCGGTCTTAGTGCTAGGGAAAATATCGATAAAGAAGCGCATGGCCACTTCTGGCAGAACGAAAGTCCAACGAGTCTAGAAGACTCGGTAAGAGCGCTGCCAATCTTCAAAGCTGCTAAGGATATGCCCTTAGTTTTCTCGCCAGATAACTGTCTTTCCGGCAACACCTGAACTCAGTTAATGGGTTTTTTCTAAGCTTAGGCTTTTAAAGCCAGGGGTATAAAACAGTGAGTGGATGGAAAGTTGGTGTCGGAACCCGTTTGGGATAGCGCTGGAGTTGTCTAGACCGAATGCCCGAGAGCAACTTCTTCATGAGGTAATGCTTTAACGATATTTGGCTTCTCGACTGATTGTCCCTAGGGTCACCACTGTTATCCGCCATCAGGACCCCGTGGTGACTGTCTATCTGGATGCGCGGCATCGCCGCCTGGTCAAATTACTCCTCAATACCTTTGCCGCCCGCAGCGAGTGGCCTACCTGGGGGCTGGTGGTTGGCGTTTACGCCAGCTGGCTGACGCTCATCTGGGCCTGGCCATTGCTCGGCTACTGGACACTGCCGCCGCTGATACTGGTCGTGGTGCTGCACCAGTCCCTGCAACACGAGCTGATCCATGGTCACCCCACGCGCTGGTCACGCGTGAATGCGCTGTTGGCCTATCCGCCGCTCGGCCTCTGGTTTCCCTTTCCGCTCTACCGCGACAGCCACCTGGCCCACCATCGCCGCGAGACCCTTACCGACCCCGCGCTGGATCCCGAGAGCCGCTATGTCGATGGGGAGCTATGGGAGCGGCGAGGACAGACCGGGCATGCCTTGCTCTGGCTGGACAAGACCCTGATCGGGCGAATCCTGGTGGGACCGGTCCTGTCGCTGCACGGCATGCTGGATCACGAACGCGGTCGCTGGCGGCGTGGCGAGCAGGGCGTACTGCGCGTCTGGCTGGAGCATCTGGCGCTGTGCGCGGGACTGCTTCTGACGATCCAAGGGCTGTCTGGAATGCCCATCGCCGTCTATGTGCTAGGGGTCGCCTGGCCGGCGCTGGCGTTGGCACTGGTCAGATCCTTCTACGAGCATCGCCCGGCCGTGGATCCTGCCCAGCGCTGCGTGCTCAACGAAAGCGGCGGGGCCATGCGCTGGCTGTTTCTCAACAATACCCTGCACCTGGTTCACCACGATCTTCCGGGCTTGCCCTGGTATCTCATCCCGCGGGTCTACCGCGCCCGGCGCGGTGCCTACCGGATGCGCAGCGGTGATTTCGTGTTCTCCGGTTATCGCGAACTGGGTCGGCGTTTTGGCTGGCGCGCCGTGGATGCACCGTTACACCCTACGGCGCCCCTTTCAGCGCGCCCGCTAGGGACCGAGGATCGCCCTTGCGTTTCCAGTCTTCCCTGGTAATACCACCCCTTTGTAAAAGATCCCTGCGTGTCTCGTACCGTGCCAAATGGAAAACAGGGTGGTGCAGTGCCCCTTGCGACCTTGGCAGCTCTGCTAGAGTGCCCACTCTGCCAGGATGCCCAGGAGATAGGCGTGCAAGACTCGACCTTTGACGTGATCGTGCTGGGGCTGGGCGCCATGGGTTCGGCCACGCTCTACCACTTGGCCAAGCGTGGCGTGAAGGTCGCGGGTATCGATCGCCATTCGCCACCCCACGACCTGGGTTCCAGTCACGGCGCAACGCGCATTACCCGCCAGGCGGTGGGCGAGGGCGCAGCCTACGTGCCCCTGGCGCTCCGCTCGCAGCAGCTCTGGCGCGAGCTGGAAGCGGAGCGGGGCGTCAGCCTCTTCGAGCAATGTGGCGTGCTGATCATGACCGCCACGGCGACAGCCACCTCCCATCACGGTCGCCCGGATTTCACCCGGGCGACGCTGGAACTGGCTCGCCAATACGGCATCCCCCACGAAGCCTGGGAGGGCACCGCCATTCGCCAGCGTTTCCCGCAATTTCGCGTGGCAGACGATGCCCTCGGCTATTTCGAGCCGGGAGGCGGCTATCTGTATCCGGAAGCCTGTATCCAGGCGCAGCTGGACGGGGCTCTGGAGCGGGGTGCGCGGATCCAAACCGATACGGTCATCGAACGCCTGGAAGCGGACGGGCAGCGCGTGCGACTGCATTCTGCCCAAGGCAGCTGGCGAGCGAAGCGGGTCATCGTCGCCGCCGGCATGTGGAGCGCTGAACTGCTGGGAGCGCCTTTCGATCGGTTGCTGCGCGTTTGCCGCCAGAGCCTGCATTGGTTCGAGGTAGCCGACCCCACGCTGTTTCCCAGCGATTCGCCCAGCTTCATCCTGGCCCACGGCAGTGGCGACAGCGATCTCTTCTACGGCTTTCCACCGCTGCCCGGCGAGAACGCCGTAAAGGTCGCCACCGAACAGTATACGGATAATACCACCCCTATAAGCATTGATCGAAATCTACACCCGGAAGAATCGCACCAGCTGTTCAGTGATCAAGTGGGGAGGTGGGTCGGCGGTCTTTCAGAGCGCACGGTGCGCAGCGCCGTCTGCGCCTACACCGTCACGCCCGATTTCGGTTTCATCGTCGACGAGCATCCCGCGCTGCCGGGCGTGACCGTGGTCAGCGCCTGTTCGGGACATGGCTTCAAGCATTCGGCCGCGCTGGGCGAGGCGCTTGCCCAGCGCGTGACCACCGGGAACAGCGACATCGATCTGGACAGCTTCAGCCTGGCGAGATTTGGCTAGCGGTTGCGCACCGTCAGGGTGACCAACCGGGTCACTACCAGGGCGATGTACATGACTCCGGAGAACTGACCGAGCATGACCAGCGAGCGCGCCATCGGCTTGATCGGGTAGATGTCGCTCAGGCCGACACCCGACAGGATGGCGAAGCTGACGTAGAGCAGCTCCGTCCAGGTGCGGGCGGCGAGAGGATCGTTGGCGGCGGTGAAACTGTTGGGCTGCAGGATCTGACAGGCCGAATAGGCGTGAGCGAAGGCCCAGGCCAGCAGGGTGAAGGTCGCGCCCACCGCGAAGAGTTCGTCGGTGGTGGCCCGCTGATCCTCCATCATGTAGGCGATGAGGCTGCCGGCGGCATAGAAATAGAAGATCGCATCGAGGATGGCCAGGGACACCACCAGGTGCGGATCGCCATGCCATTCCACCAGTACCGTGAGCACCAGGATGCAGCCGGCGAGGATGAAGCCCAGCCACTGGATGGTCGGGCTGCGTCGGACCATGCGCAGGGCGGTGGCTAGGACGATGATGCCAAAGGCACCGATGATGGCGCGACCATGCTCTTCCTGTTCCACGAAGGGATAGAGCAGCAGGCCGAGCAACTGGATGAACAGCAGGTTGGCGGAAGGATAACGGACTAGGTAGTGCAGCGGACTCTTCATCGCGACTCGGCGAAAGCTCAGGGGGCGGCCAGCGTAGCGGGTGGCGCAGCGCTTCGCCACGGGAGTCTCGCGCTCCCGTGGCTCGGGCCTCAGACCGCCTTGCGGCGGTTGGAGGGCAGCAGGATGGTGAGGATGCCCAGCAGCGGCATGTAGGAGCACAGCTGGTAGACGTATTCGATGCCGCGATGGTCTGCCAGATTGCCCAGGCCGGCGGCGGCGATGGCGCTGAAGCCGAACATCAGGCCAAAGAAGATTCCGGCGATCATGCCGACGTTGCCCGGCACCAGTTCCTGGGCGTAGACCACGATGGCCGAAAAGGCCGAAGCCAG
Source organism: Pseudomonas sp. PLB05 (assembly GCF_021106615.1). NCBI lineage: Bacteria > Pseudomonadati > Pseudomonadota > Gammaproteobacteria > Pseudomonadales > Pseudomonadaceae > Pseudomonas > Pseudomonas sp. PLB05. Next base: position 1,377,448 of record NZ_JAJOHO010000001.1, on the reverse strand, counting down.
GATGAAGCCAATGATGACGCTGAGCACACTGGTCCAGAACAGATCGACGTAGGGCAGGGCGAGGGTGAAGGGCGACGCACCCAGGATCGAGAACCAGATGACGGCCTTGCGACCGATGCGATCGCCGATGGGGCCACCTAAGAAGGTCCCCGCCGCGACTGCACCCAGGAAGAGAAAGAGGTGCAGCTGGGAGCTGGCCACCGAGAGACCGAATCTTTCGATCAGGTAGAAGGTGAAGTAGCTGGTGATGCTGGCCATGTAGATGTACTTGGAGAACACCAGCAAGGCCAGCACGATCAAGGCGAAGGTCACTCGCCCGCGCGACAGGCCGTGGCTGACCGCGGCCGCTTTACGACCCTTGACGCTGCGCAGGTGATTGCGATACCAGTGCGATAGCCCGTATTGCACGCCGATGGCGAACAGCGCGAAGAGCGCGAACCAGGCGACGTGGGTCTGGCCGTAGGGGATGACGATGGCTGCGGCCAGCAGCGGGCCGATGGCCGTGCCGGCGTTGCCGCCGACCTGGAAGGTGGATTGCGCCAGACCGAAGCGACCGCCCGACGCCAGGCGAGCCACTCGCGAAGTTTCGGGATGGAAGGTCGAGGAGCCGACACCGATCAGCGCCGACGCAGCCAGGATTGCCGGAAAGCTGCCGACAAAGGCGAGCAGCAGTACGCCAATCAGAGTGCAGACCATGCCAGCCGGCAGCAGATAGGGTTTAGGATGGCGGTCGGTGTGGAAACCGATCCAGGGTTGCAGGAGGGAGGCAGTGATCTGGAAGGCCAGGGTGATCAGACCGATCTGGGTAAACGTCAGACCATAGCTGTCCTTGAGCATCGGATAGATCGATGGCAGTACGGACTGGATCAGGTCGTTGATCAGATGGGCAAGGGCACAGGAGGCCAAGATTCCTGCTACCAGCGGCGAAGCGCCTGCGGCAACGGCGGTTGGAGTTTCGCCAGCGGTGGCTGGCGTGGCAGGGGAAACGGCCATGCAGGTATTACCCTTATTATTTATGTCCAGCCGCTCACTGTGGCATCCTGTGGCATCGGAATCCAGTGCCAGTTACCGGATGTTTCCGGCAACCGACCCCTTATCATCTGGGCTATTGACCTAGATTGGGATCGATCGCACCTTCCACTCTTTCACGCTTTTTGTAATGGCAAATCCCATGACAGCCAAAGATCCACTGCTCCTCGATCAGCAATTGTGCTTCTCCCTGTATTCGGCTTCACTGGCGATGACGCAGCTCTACAAGCCCCTGCTGGAGAGCATGGGCCTGACCTTTCCACAATATCTGATCATGCTGGTGCTCTGGGAGCACGACGGCCTCACCCTCAAGGAGCTGTCCAACCGTCTGCGACAGGATTTCGGCGCCCTGACCCCGGTGGTCAAGCGTCTCGAGGCGGGCGGACTGGTCACGCGCCGACGCAGTGCGGAAGACGAGCGCAATCTGTCGATCGAACTGACGCCGGCAGGTCGCACGCTGCGGGAGCAGGCCAATGGCGTAAACGGCCGGGTTCGGGAAGTGTGCGCTCTGGGCGACGCCGGATTGGATGACTTGCGCGAGACGCTGGTAATGCTGCGCAATCGTCTGGACGAGGAAGGCAATCCGACTTCCTGAACCAACCGGGGACGCACGGTTCCCATGGCTACAGCCGCCGGGGAATTCGCATGACCTTCACCTACCAGCCCGATCAAGATTACCTGCTCGTGGACCTCACCAGCGGTCGCACTGCGGGCAAGTTGCTGCAGGGTGAGCTGCACATCGCCAAGAGCTGCCAGGAAGAGGATCCCCGGACCTATGCGCAGCTGCTCGACGAAACGCTGCGCAGCACCCTGGGTGACGAGGTCGGCCAACGCGAGGGGGATATCCTTACCCTGCGTCGTACCGGTATCAAACTGCGCCTGGTCCCTCTGGAAATCGCCTGTGACTAGGCGGCGCTACGGCCAAGGAGCGTCCTGAACAACCAGGCGACCAGCGCCACGTTGATCAGCGCGAGCAGGCAGAGCAATCCCAGCACTGCCTGCGGACCCTGGTGCTCCAGCACATAACCGCAAAGCAGGGGCGTGGCCGCCTGGCCCAAGAGCGCCGGGCGCGCCATGCGTCCCAGGACCGTGGCGTATTCGGCTGGACTCCACAGCGCCAGGGGCAGGGCGCCACGAATGATCGCCCTGAGGCCATTGCCCGCGCCAAAGATCACCAGACCCACCACCGTCACCCAGACGAGGCTCGGCCCCAGGGTCACCAGCAGCAGACCGACTGCCGTGCAGATCACCGAGGCGAGGGCCGTCCACAGGGGGTGGCCATTGCGATTGAGCAGGTCGATGATCCGCGAGGCCACCTGGCTCGGCCCCAGGCAGGCGCTCAGGGCCACCGCGCTCGCCAGGCTGTAGCCAAGGCCTTGCAGCAGGGTGATCAGCTGGATGGAAATGGCCGTCATCAGCACGGCGCCCAGGGTGAAGAGCGCCGTGAGCACGGTATAGAGCAGACGGTTTACCGGTACCTCCGGTGCCACCTGGCTTGGCCGTGGTGCCTGGGCGGCGAGGGCTGGCGCGGGCAGGGCGCGCCGGTACAGCGGCCAGATCGTCAGCAAGAGAACGGCCGCATAGGCCAGGCAGGCACCGCGCCAGCCAAGGTGACTGACCATGAAGGCCGCGATGGGCCAGGTGATGGCGGTACAGAAGCCGGATACCAGGGTGATGCCGCTGATCGCCGAGCGAGCCTGGGCGCCGTAGCAGGTACCCAGGGTGGCGAACAGTGCATCGTAGAGACCGGCGGCCATGCCGATGCCCATCACCACCCAGGCCAGCAGGAACACCGGCAGATGTTGGGCGCAGGCCATCAGCGTCAGCCCGGCGGCGACGCCCAGTCCGCTCAGCGACAGCAGCGTGCGGCCACCCTGGCGGGCGATCAGGCGTCCGCAAGCGGGTGCCAGCAACCCGGACACCAGGACCCCGAGCGAGAGACCCCCATAGACCCATTGGCGAGACCAGCCGGTCTCCTGAACCACTGGATCGGCGAGCACGGCCAGAATGAAGAAGGAACCACCCCAGACGAGGATCTGAGCGACGCCGAGCAGCAGGATGTGGGACGTGGAGGCCTTGGCGGAAACGACGGACATGGCGGACTGCACCGACCGGAAAGGAGGATGCGGACCTTAGCGGCGACCCTTCTTCACCGCAATCGTCTGATTTGTTTTTTGGCGCCAGTATTTTGCAATCAATCCGACATCTCCCTTGCCTAGACTGCTGACTCGAACGTCTTTTTGCAGTGACCTTCCATGCGCCGTATCCTCGCTCCATTTCGTCGTCTGTCGCGTCGTTCCTGGCTGAGAGCCTTAAAGACCGGTCCGCGGATGCTGTGTTCCTTTACCTTCGCCGCCGTCCTGCTCGCCGGGCTGGGCAGCTTTTCGCTATGGGAAATGCAGCAGCTGCGTCGTCAGGCCCTGAGCATGGAACAGGACTGGTTGCCAAGCATCGCCATCGCCGACTCCCTGGCGATCAACCTCGGCAAGTTGCGCAACCAGGCCTCGGTGGTCCTGCTCAACGCCGAAGACCCGGGCGCCGTGGCCATGAGCCGAGTGACCCTGGAGCAGCTGGTCAACGAGACCGACCAACTGTTCCGCGACTATGAGCCGGTCATCACCGATGCGACCGAGCGGGATTCGGTCAAAGCCCTGCACGAGGCCTACCTGCCTTTCGTGGAAGGACTGCGCGAGGAGGTGCGTTTGATCGAGCAGCAGCAGCTTCCGGCCGCGCGGATGCAGCTGGATACCGTGGTTGGCCTCAAGGGCGATCTGATGGACATGCAGGTGCAGCTCCTGCGCGAATTGAACAAGCAGGGCGCCGCCCAGGCCAAGGAGGTGGCCAATGCCCAGTTCCTCCAGGCCCGCGCCATCGTCTGGTCGGTCATTGGCGGCGCCATTCTCCTCTTGCTGCTGCTGGCCTGGCGGCTGACCCGGAGCGTGGTGCAACCGCTGCGGCAGGCACTGGATATCTCCGCCGGCATCGCCGCGGGTGACCTGCGGCAGCAGATCCAGCCACAAGGACGCGACGAGGCGGCCATGCTGCTGCTGGCACTGGAGCGCATGCAAGGCAATCTGCGCGAGGTGCTGGCCCATACCGGCAATGCCTCCGAGCAGTTGGCCTCGGCCTCGACCCAGATGAGCGCGGTAATGGATGAGAGCAGCCGCAACCTGGAGCAGCAGACGACCGATATCCAGCACGCGGCGGATGCGGTCAATCTGCTCAACCAGGCGGTGCAGTCGGTGTGTGAGCACGCCACATCCACCTCCGCCGAATCGCGGCGCTGCGTCGATCAGGCCAAGCAGGGGCAGACGCAGGTGCAGCAGACCCTGGTCGCCATCACTCAATTGGTGGGTAACGTGGATGAAGCCGCTACCCACGCCGATCACCTGGCCGAGCAGTCCAAGGGTATAAGCAAGATGCTCGACGTCATCCGCAACGTCGCGGAGCAGACCAACCTGCTGGCGCTCAATGCCGCCATCGAGGCCGCCCGTGCGGGTGATGCCGGGCGGGGCTTCGCCGTGGTGGCCGACGAGGTGCGTGGCTTGGCGCGGCGTACCGGCGAGTCCACCCGGGAGATCGAGGGCCTGATCGACGGTGTGCAGCAGGTCAGCGAGAAGACCGTGGTCGCCCTCGACCAGAGCCGGATCCAGGCCAGCCACACCCGCGAGCAGGCGCAGGCGACCTGGCAGGTGCTGGAGGGCATCACCCAGGCCATCACCGCCATTGGCCAGCGCAACGACGCCATCGCCGCGGCCACCGAAGAGCAGACCGCCACCACCGCGGCGGTCGATCGCAATCTGACGCTGATCCGCGACGCGGCGACCCAGACGTCCGCCGGCGCTCAGCAGACCAGCGCCAGCAGCCAGCAACTTTCCGCCCTGGCTGCCGATCTGCACACTGCCTTGCAGCGTTTCGTGGTCTAGGTTCTGTACGAAACGTCGCCGAGCGCAGGTACTTCTCGTACTGAGCCTAGGGCGAGCCTGAATTCAGGCCGCCAGCATCACCCGGTCGCGGCCTTCCTGCTTGCCACGGTAGAGCGCCTGGTCGGCACGCTCCAGGGCGCTGGCGAAGGCTTCGCAGTCGCGGATCTCGCACACGGCCAGGGTCGCCGTAACGCGCGCGGGACCGCGCTCCAGGGACTGGGTCACCTCGCTCAGTCGCTGGCGGATCCGCTCCGCCACGCCCCAGGCCACCTCGCTCTGGGCCTTGGGCAGCAGTACCAGGAATTCCTCGCCACCCCAGCGCGCGGCCAGATCCGACTGGCGAGCCTCACGGCGGATGACGTCGGCGATGCGTTGCAGCACCAGGTCGCCACAGTCGTGGCCGAAGCGATCGTTGATGTGCTTGAAGTGATCGACGTCGAAGAGGATGAGGCTGCCACTCACGCCGCTGCGCTTCTCGGCCTGGTCGAGAATGCGCCGCCGGTTGTAGAGGTTGGTGAGGCTGTCGTGGCTGGCGGAATGCAGCAGGTCCAATTGCATCTTGGTGCTGTGATGAAAGGAGGCACCGGTGCCGTAGAGCAGCAACAACAGGGCACTGATGATGTTGAGGGTGCCGAACAGCTTCATCGTCAGCGGGGCGAGGGTCGCCGGTGTGTGCAGCAGATAGCCACCCGCCAGGGTCACCAGAATGCCGATGACCAGCAGCAGATGCCGCAGAGGGGCGGTGCGGTAGTTGTAGATGACGATGGGCAGGATGCACAGCACGTAGTAATGAAAATTGCTGTCCCAGCCGAGTTGCCAGGTGGCGATCCAGGCGTGGGCGACGATCTCGCAGCTCATCGTCAGGCTGGCGATGCGATAGCGACGCTGTCGCAGGGCGATCAGGCAGCCCACATAGGCCGCTACGCTGATCACGTTGGTCCAGGCCATCAGCATCTGGTCGAGCAGGACGAAAATGACCAGTAACGCTACATGAATCACCATGGCCGCCTGGACCACGGGTTTGGCGACTTGCCAGAATTTGTCCAGGGAGTCGTTGAGAGCCTGGTTGCGATCGCGGTAGGAAAGAGCACTCATGAAGGGGTCACCATAAAGCAGTGCGCCAATAATAAACGCGCTAACAGTAAGCTTAATGGCAAACGGCCATTCTGGGTCATCCTTTAGCCGAATGGAGTATAGAAAGGATCAGGCGGAGGGTCGCGCCCGCTGGCGGCGCTCAAGGCAGGGTCCGGTTGGTTGAGATTGTCTGTCTTATCCGCCCAGACGCCTGCTGATGGCCTGGGCAGCGGCGTGGAGGCGGAGCGCGGCAGGACCTTCCGCCTCGGCCTTGAAGCCTGGTGCGGCCCCGACCACGGTCAGCACCCCAGCCAGCCGGCCACCGGCACCCAGCAAGGGCGCGGAGAGCGCGTTGACGCCGGCCATCAGCAGGCCGTGTACCGGTTGGATTAGGGTTTCCCGCAGCTGGCGTGCGGTTTCTTCCAGCGTCGCTGCAGCGGGCGCATCCGGTTGGCGCAGCTCCTCTTCACGCAACGCCGCGGTCTCGGCATCTGGCAGAAAGGTGTTGAACACCAGGCCGGTGGAGGAGCCCAGCAACGGCAGCACCGAACCGACCTGGGTCACCAGGGTGACGGCGCGCACCGCCTGCTCCACCAGCACCACGGTCGGCCCCTTGTTACCCCAGACCGCCAGAAAGCAGGTTTCGCCCACCTCATCGCGCAGCTCGGCCAGTACCGGCGCCGCCAGCTTCACCACATCCAGGCGACCCAAGGCCGCCAGACCGACGAAAAGCGCCGCCTGGCCAAGGCCGTAATGGTTGGTACGCGGATCCTGTTCGGCGAAACCACTGGCGATCAGGGCCTGCAGATAGCGGTGCACCTTGCTGGCGGGCATGTCCAGATGGCTGGCCAAGCGCGACAAGGAGGTAGCGGGTGCCAGCTCGGCGAGGGCCTTGAGGATGTCGGTACCGACCTCGGCTGCCTGCACCTTCTGCCGCCGTGGGGGGGCTTCTTCTGGGATGTTCGTCATCTGCTCGATCGCATGGGGAAAGGCAGCGTTATAGCTTGACGCTCCCCTAGGTTCAATTTACTTTTTGCGTAAACCGATTACGCATAATGGGTACTCAGTTGAACAGACAAGAACAAGCAGCAACGCCCGTGACCTATCAGTCCGGCTTCGGCAATCACTTCAGTACCGAAGCGCTGCCCGGTGCGCTGCCAATCGGGCAGAATTCGCCGCAAAGGGCTCCCTTCGGGCTCTATGCCGAGCAACTGTCCGGGACGGCCTTCACCGTGCCGCGCCACGAGGCGCGGCGCTCCTGGCTGTATCGACTCAGGCCGTCGGCCGCCCACGGCCGTTTTCAGCGCAGCGTCGCCCAGTTGACCGGCGCCGAGCTGGGTGGCCCAACGCCCAATCGCCTGCGCTGGAATCCCTTGCCGCTCCCGGAAGCCCCCACCGATTTCCTCGCCGGGCTGGAGCGGATCGTCGCCACTGCCGAGGGCGACCAGGCCGAGGGCGTCAGCCTCTATCGCTATGCCGCCAACGCCGGCATGACCGGGGTGTTCTACGACGCCGATGGCGAATTGCTGATCGTGCCCGAGTGGGGCCGTCTCGATCTGCTCACCGAGCTGGGGTTGCTGCGTATCGAACCCTTGGAGATCGCGGTGATCCCGCGCGGAATGAAATTCCGGGTGGAGCTGGTGGAGGGCGAAGCGGTCCGCGGTTATGTCTGCGAGAACCACGGTCGCTCCCTGCGCCTGCCGGAGTTGGGTCCCATCGGCAGCAACGGCCTGGCCAATCCGCGGGACTTCCAGGCGCCCGTGGCCCGCTTCGAGGAGCTCACGGCGCCGACCCGGTTGGTGCAGAAATTCCTCGGCGAGCTCTGGGAAACCGAGTTGGATCACTCGCCTTTGGACGTGGTCGCCTGGCATGGCAACCATGTGCCCTACAAATACGACCTACGCCGCTTCAATACCCTGGGCACGGTCAGTTTCGATCATCCGGATCCGTCCATCTTTACCGTGCTGACCGCGCCCGGCGCCATCGAGGGCATGGCCAACATCGATTTCGTGATCTTTCCGCCACGCTGGATGGTGGCGGAAAACACCTTCCGTCCGCCCTGGTTCCACCGCAACCTGATGAACGAATTCATGGGGCTGATCCAAGGCGCCTACGACGCCAAGGCCGATGGCTTCGCGCCGGGTGGCGCCTCCCTGCATGGCTGCATGAGCGCCCATGGGCCGGACCACGTCTCTACCCAGAACGCCATAGCCGCCGACCTGCAGCCGCACAAGATCGAGAACACCATGGCCTTCATGTTCGAGACCGGTCGCGTCCTGCGGCCGACCCGTCACGCGTTGGCGTCGCCGCTGCTGCAGCCTGACTACGACGCCTGCTGGGCAGGCCTCGCCAAGACCTTTGTCGCGCCCAACGCGGGAGAACCGGCATGACCCACGAATTGTACAGCTGGGTGGCCTCGGCCAACGGCCATCTGGATTTTTCCCTGCACAACCTGCCCCTGGGCGTATTCAGTCGTGGCGAGGAGACGCCCCGCGGGGGCGTGGCCGTGGGTGATTTCATCCTCGATCTCGGTTTCGCCCTCGAAGCCGGCCTGTTCCAGGGCGAGGCCCAGCGCGCCGCCGAGCTGGCCGGCCAGACGACACTGAATGCCTTCTTCGCCGCCGGCACGCAAGCGCGGGTCGCCCTACGCCAGGCCGTGCAGGCGCTGCTGCGCGCCGATCATCCGCAACGCGAGCACCTGCAGGAATTGGGCGAACACCTGCTGGTGCCCCAGGGTGCCTGCCGGATGTACCTGCCCGCGCGGGTCGGCGACTACACCGATTTCTATGTGGGTATTCACCACGCCACCCAGATCGGCCGACTGTTCCGCCCGGACAATCCGCTGCTGCCCAACTACAAGCACGTGCCCATCGCCTATCACGGTCGCGCCTCGACGCTCGGGGTTTCCGGCGAGGCCTTCAAGCGGCCCAAGGGCCAGACGCTGCCACCCGGGCAGGACGCACCGGTCTTCGGACCCTGCCGCCGGCTGGACTACGAACTGGAGCTGGGCATCTGGATCGGGCCGGGCAATGCCCAGGGCGAGCCCATCGCCATTGGCGACGCGGCAGCGCATATCGCTGGCTTCTGCCTGCTCAACGACTGGTCGGCGCGGGATATCCAGGCCTGGGAATACCAGCCGCTGGGGCCCTTTCTGTCGAAGAGTTTCGCCAGCACCCTGTCGCCCTGGGTGGTCACGGCGGAAGCCCTGGCACCCTATCGCCGGGCGCAACCGGCGCGGCCCGAGGGCGATCCCCAGCCGTTGCCCTATCTGTTCGACGAGCACGACCAAGCCGAGGGCGCCCTGGATATCGAGCTGGAGGTGCTGCTGCGTACGCCGCGCATGGAGGCGCAGGGGCTGCCCGCCCAGCGAATCGCCCTGAGCAACACCCTGAACATGTACTGGACGGTGGCGCAGATGGTGACCCATCACACGGTCAACGGCTGCGCCCTCAAGCCGGGCGACTTCTTTGGGTCGGGCACCCTGTCCGGTCCGGATGCCGACAGCTGCGGTAGCCTGCTGGAAATCACCCAGGGCGGCAAGCAGCCGCTACAGCTGCCCGGTGGTGAGACCCGTACCTTTCTCGAGGACGGCGACGAGGTCATCTTCAGGGCCCGCTGCGAGGCGCCTGGATTGCCCGGCATCGGCTTCGGCGAGTGCCGCGGACGGGTGCTGCCGGCAGGCTAGGGAAGGGCGGGCTTCGACGCGGTCAGCAGGATGGCTCCCGACCTGAGCGCCGTTGACAAGCCCGCCGGACACGCGCAGATTCCTTTCAACGTAACTGACTTACGCATAATAAGAAGCCGACCGGCGACAGCAGGACAGCCCTGATGGACCTCTATACCTACTACCGCTCGACTTCGTCCTACCGGGTGCGTCTTGCCCTGGCGCTGAAGGGGCTGGACTGGCGCGCCGTACCGGTCAATCTGCTGGACGGCGAGCAGCGCCAGCCGGCCTACCGGGCGCTCAACCCCCAGGGCCGGGTGCCCAGCCTGCGCCTCGACAGCGGTGAGGTACTGATCCAGTCACCCGCCATCCTCGAATACCTGGAAGAGCGCTATCCGGCGGTGCCGCTGTTGCCAGCCGAGCCACTGCTGCGTGCTCGTCATCGCGGCATCGCCGCGCTGATCGGCTGCGATATCCATCCGCTGCACAATGCCGCGGTGCTCAACCGCCTGCGCGGTCTGGGCCTGGACGAGCCGGCCATCCTCGACTGGATTTCGCACTGGATGGGTGAAGGTCTGGCCGCGGTGGAGGCGCAGGTCGGTGATAGCGGATTCTGTTTCGGCGAACGGGGGCTGGCGGACGTCTATCTGCTGCCTCAGCTCTATGCCGCGCGGCGTTTCCAGGTGGACCTGTCGGTCTACCCGCGCCTGCTGCGCGTGGAGGGCCTGGCCGCAGCTGACCCCGCCTTTCAACAAGCCCACCCCGCGCTGCAAGCGGATAGCCCGGAACGGGTGACCTCGTGAAGTTCCTCGGTTGCCAGCTCCTGCTCGGTGACTTCCTGGCCCGCAGCGTACGCGGGATTTCCTGCGCGCCACCCTTGACGACACGCTGACCCGCGTCATCGACAACGTCCGCACGTCACCCGTCAAGGAGCCAATCATGGCCGATCTGTTTGAAAATCCCATGGGCCTCATGGGCTTCGAGTTCATCGAATTCGCCTCGCCCACTCCCAATGTCATCGAGCCCGTGCTGGAGAGTCTCGGCTTCAGCCACGTCGCCAACCACCGATCCAAGGATGTGGTGCTGTTCCGCCAGGGCGACATCAACGCCATCGTCAATCGCGAGAAGACCGGCCATGCGGCCTATTTCGCCGTGGAGCACGGCCCGTCCGTGTGCGGCATGGCCTTTCGCTGCCGCGACTCCCACCACGCCTATGCCAAGGCGTTAGAGCTGGGCGCCCAGGCGGTGGACATGCCCACCGGGCCGATGGAATTGCGCCTGCCGGCGATCAAGGGCATCGGCGGCGCGCCCCTGTACCTCATCGATCGCTTCGAGGAGGGCAGCTCCATCTACGACATCGACTTCGTCTTTCTGGAGGGGGTGGAGCGCAAGCCCTTCGGCGCCGGGCTCAAGGTGATCGACCACCTGACCCATAACGTCTATCGCGGGCGCATGGCCTACTGGGCCGACTTCTACGAGCGACTGTTCAACTTCCGCGAGTTGCGCTACTTCGACATCAAGGGCGAATACACCGGCCTCACCTCCAAGGCCATGACCGCGCCGGATGGTCTGGTGCGTATCCCGCTCAACGAGGAATCCTCCCGCGGCGCCGGGCAGATCGAGGAATTCCTCATGCAGTTCAACGGCGAGGGCATCCAGCACGTGGCCTTTCTCACCGATGACCTGATCGCCACCTGGGATCGCCTCAAGGCCTATGGCACCCGCTTCATGACCGCGCCGCCGGAGACCTACTACGAGATGCTCGAAGGTCGCTTGCCGAATCATGGCGAGCCGGTGGACGCGCTGAAATCCCGCGGCATCCTGCTCGATGGCAGTGCCGAGGGCGGCGAGCGCCGGCTGTTGCTGCAGATCTTCTCCCAGACCCTGCTGGGTCCGGTGTTCTTCGAATTCATCCAGCGCAAGGGCGACACCGGTTTCGGCGAGGGCAACTTCAAGGCGCTGTTCGAATCCATCGAGCGCGACCAGGTGCGCCGCGGTGTGCTGAGCACCTCTGAGTAACGGCGCCCGGTCGCTTGGCGGCTTGCCCGGCGGCAGGCGCCGCCTCTAAGGTGACGGCGCGTCGCGAGGGCGCGCCCCAACTTCAGAGGTGGCCATGGAGCTGAGCCAGACCCTGGCGCAGGAAATCGTCGAACGCGCCATGCGTATCCTGCCCGGTAACGTCAATGTCATGGATGCATCCGGGCTGATCATCGGCTCGGGCGATCCGGCGCGGCTGTTCACCCGCCATGCTGGGGCGCGCCAGGTCATCGCCGAAGGCCGCGCGGTGGCGCTGGATGCCACCGCCGCCGCCCGGCTGGCGGGTGCCCAGCCCGGTATCAACCTGCCGCTGTATCGCCAGGGCGAGCTGGTCGGCGTTCTCGGCGTGACCGGGGCTGACGCCGAGCAGCTGCGCCTGCCCGCCGAACTCCTGCGCCTGACCGCGGAAATGCTGATCGAACAGGCGGCCGGACAGCCGCCGGCTACTACCCCCATGACCGCACCCTTGTTGCGTCAGTTGCTCGCACCCGGCGCGGCGCCCGAACTGGGTCGCCACGCCAATCTGCTCGGCCTGCAGCCGGCGCTGCCACGAGACGTGCTACTGCTGGAGTTCACCGCGCCAGCACCAGCTTTTGGCGACTGGGCGCAGCAACGGGTAACCCACAGTTGGTGCCTGCCACGGGAGGAAGGGCAATGGCTCTGGTATAGACCCGGGGCGGAGGCGCCAGAGGCGCTGCTGGAGGAACTGCCGGGGCAGGGCTGGTCATTGGGGCGCAGCGCCTGGATCCCCGCGCCGCGACCCTGGACCGGCCTGGCCGAGACGACCCAGCGGGCCGTGGATCTACTGGCGGTGGCCAGGCGACTGCGACCTGACCTTGTGCGGGTAGCGCTGGACGACTTGGCCTTGCCTACCTGGCTACAGGGGCAGGCTGAGTGCTCGCCCGCTACCTGGCTGCTGGAGCCGCTGCAGCGTCTGCGCCAGGCCGACCGGGATGGCCAGTTGCTGGCGACCCTGCGCAACTGGTTCGCCCAAGACGCCAGCCCCCAGGCCTGTGCCGAGGCGCTGGGGCTGCATCGCAACGGCCTGCGCCATCGACTCGACCGTATCCAGAGGCTGACCGGGCGGGATCCGCGGCGCTTCACCGAGGCTGCCGAACTCTATTGCGCCCTGCTGATGCTGGATCAGCACTGGGCAAGTTCACGATCTTGACCTGTCGATGTTGGGCAATTGTCCTGTTGTTGTGCTGAGCGATCCGCGAAACACTCGGCACATAACAAAGGAGAATCGCCCCCATGAAGATCGTCATCGCCCCTGATTCCTTCAAGGAAAGCCTGTCCGCCGCCGGGGTCGCCCGTGCCCTGGCCCGCGGCCTGCGCCACGCGCTACCGGAGGCCGAACTCATCGAATGCCCGCTGGGCGATGGCGGTGAGGGCACCCTGGACGCCGTGCTGGCCGCGACCGGTGGCGAGGTGCGCCAGACGCAGGTGACCGGTCCCCTCGGCGAGCCCGTGACCGCCCGCTGGGGTTGGCTGGCCGAGCAGCGCACCGCCTTCGTCGAGATGGCCAGCGCCAGCGGTCTGGAACTGGTGCCCAAGGCGCGTCGCGATGTGCGGGTGGCCACCTCGCGGGGGACCGGCGAGCTCCTGCACGCCGCACTGGACGCCGGCGCCGAGCGCCTGGTGCTGGCCATCGGCGGAAGCGCCACCAATGACGGCGGGGCAGGCCTGCTCCAGGCCCTGGGGGTCCGGCTGCTGGATCAGCAGGGCCAGGCGCTGGCGCCGGGCGGTGCGGCCCTGGCCAACCTGACTCGCCTCGACGTGAGCCAGCTGCATCCACGCCTGGCCGAGGTGGAGGTGGTCATCGCAGCCGACGTCGACAATCCCCTCTGCGGTCCCCAGGGCGCCAGCCACATCTTCGGACCGCAAAAGGGCGCCTCGCCCGATCAGGTGCTGGAGCTCGATGGCGCACTGGCGCATTTCGCCACGGTCACCGCCGCGACCCTGGGCCGCGATGTCCGCGAGCAACCCGGTGCCGGCGCTGCCGGAGGGGTGGGTTTCGCGGCGCTGGCCTTTCTCCAGGCGACCTTCCGCCCCGGCATCGAGGTGGTGGCGGAGTTGGTGGGTCTGGAGCACGCGCTGATGGGCGCCGACCTGGCGCTGACCGGGGAAGGGCGGCTGGACGGCCAGACCCTGAGAGGCAAGACCCCAGCGGGCGTGCTGCGCCTGGCCAGGCGTCACGGCGTGTCGGTGGTGGCGGTGGCCGGCTCCCTGGGCGAGGGGTACGACGCCCTCTATGAACAGGGCCTCACCGCCGCCTTCAGCCTGGTGCCGGGACCGCTCAGCCTGGAAGAAGCCTTGGCCCAGGCCGAGGTGCTGCTGGAACGCACCGCGCGCGATATAGGTCGCCTCTGGCGGACGGCGAAAGGCTGAAGCCAGAGCCTTCGATCATGGCTGGCAGGGTGGCGGGATTTGCCTCATGCTGGGCGTCCCGCTCTCGACCAATTACCGCAATGACCTCGTCCCTGATTCTGCGTAGCTGCCTGCTGTCCGCCGCGCTGTTGCTGCCGCTGTGTTCCGCCCAGGCGGCCATTCCCAGTCTCAAGCCGGCCAACACTTGCGTGCGCAGCGCCTTCGTGCTGCGCTGCCAGGACGGGCAGGGCGGCTGGTACGGGGTGGCTGTGCAGGGCAACGATACCCTGATGCGCGGCTACGATCCGGTCTCGGGCCTCTCCTGGTCCCAGACCAGCACCCGCCTGGGGCGGCTGCAGTTCTTCAGCGGCCTGACCAGCGACGGCAACCTCTGGCTGGGTCGTACCCGCCAGCTGGGCTGGAACGTCATCAGCCGCTTCTCCACCTCCCAGGGCGACCGTGCCCGCACCAGCTGCAATCGCGTGGCAGGGTGCGAGTGGCGTTAGCAGGAGGGCTGCGCTTGAGGGGCGCCCGTCACTTGCGTGTGTCCCGCTTGCGGCGTCATTGCCCACAGCCTGAGCGCTACCCGCTGGGAAATCCTGCGGCGGGTAATCCTGCCCGGCGTGCTGGGCCAGGTGCTGACCGGCGTGCGCCTGGCCATCGGCATCCTCTGGATCGTCCTGGTGCCCTGCGAGATGCTCGGCGTCAGCGCCGGTCTGGGCTGCTACATCCTCGACACCCGCGACCGCCTGGCCTATGGCGAGCTGATGGCCCTGGTGCTGCTGATCGGCCTGCCTGAACGTGCTGGCGCGGCAGCTGCACCAACGCTTCCTACCCGGGCGATAGCGGAAAGAATATGGTTAGAGTGAAAGATTATGGCGTCTAACCATTCGATCTATTCATAAAGAATCTGGGTCTTTGGAGTCGTCCGCCACCCTGGGGCAGCATGCCTAGCCGTTCGTACAAGCTGCCAACCAGGACAGGAGCCCTAATGGATCTCGAGCCACTCAGCCGACGCCGCTTCATTCGACAGCTAACCACCGTAACCGCCCTGGGTGCCCTGGGTACCAGCCTGTTCGGCTGCGACGACAAACCCGGTACCCAGGCCGGCGCACCGGCAGTGATCGGCCAGCGCTCGGATCAGGTGGTCCCGTTCCGCTACCCCGACAACCCTACCTTCGATCTGGTCTACGTCGCCGACTCCCTGGGCTACTTCGAGGGTACCCGGGCGCGTCCCCAATACGTCGGCAAGGTCGCCGCGCCGCAGATCATCCCGCTGGTCGGCACCGGTGAGCTGGACCTGGGCACGCGCATGGTGCCGCTGGTGATCTCCGCCATCGCCAGCGGCCTCGACCTCAAGGTGGTGGCCGCCGGGGGCAAGACGTTGCAGGAAGCGCCGCACATGAAGTACTTCGTGCGCGACGACTCGGGTATTCACACGCCCAAGGACCTCGAGGGCAAGACGGTGGGCTTCAACAGCTTCGGCGCCTGCGCCGAGTTCGTCACCAAGAAATACCTGCGCCAGCAGGGCGTGGACGTCGATCGCATCAAATGGGTGGTGGTCCCGGACGTCCAGGCCGAACAGACGCTCGCCACCGGCAACATCGATCTGGCGATCATCCATCCGCCCACCTCCGGCAGCGCCGAGCACAATCCCGCCTTGCGCAAGCTGTGGAGCGATTTCGACCTGGACGAGGGGTTGGGCGGCATGGCGCCCTACAGCGCCCATGGCCGCTTTCTGCGCGACCATCCCGAGGCTGCGCGGGACGTGGTCCAGGCGCTGGCCAAGGCGGCCAACTGGGTCAACGGGCATCCCGACGACGCCCGCAAGATCACCGCCGAGCGCCTGGGCATGAAGCTGGAACTGGTCGAGCGCTTCGCCTACGTCGACGATCTGGTTATCACCGAGCCGCCGATCCAGTACTACATCGACATCCTCGAACACGAAGGCAAGCTCAAGCCCGGCGCGGTGCAGGTCAAGGACGTCTACACCAATGCCTTCAATCCCTTTGTCCGGGGTACCGTCTGATGAGCGCCAAGATTGTCGCCCGGGGCCTGGCGCTGGCCTATGACGGCCGTAGCGAAAGCGGCGCCCAGGAGCGGGTACCGGTGTTGCAGGACTTCGACCTGGAGGTGCGCCAAGGCGAATTCCTGGCGGTGCTGGGGCCATCCGGCTGCGGCAAGTCCACCTTCCTCAACATTCTCGCCGGTTTGGCGCAGAAGAGCGCGGGTGAGCTGACCATCGACGGCCGACCGTTGCAAGGCATCAATCCGCATCAGGGCGTGGTATTCCAGGGCTATGCGCTGCTGCCGTGGCGCTCGGTGCTGGACAATATCGCCATCGGTCTGGAGATTCGCGGGGTGGGGCGTCGCGAGCGGCTCGCAACGGCGCGGGAGTATCTGGCGCTGGTAGGGCTGGAGGGGCAGGGCGCTCGCTATCCCCACGAACTCTCCGGCGGCATGCGCCAGCGGGTGGCCATCGCCCGCGCCCTGGCCTATGCGCCGGACGTGCTGTTGATGGACGAGCCCTTCGCCGCGCTGGACGCCCAGACCCGCGAGCATCTGCAGGACGAGCTGCTGCGCATCTGGGACGGGCAACGCAAGACCATCGTCTTCATCACCCACAGTCTCGACGAGGCGATCTTCCTCGCCGACCGGGTCGCGGTGATGACGCCCCGCCCGGGGCGGGTCCACCGCTTGCTCGACATCGACCTGCCGCGTCCGCGGGCGGCCGAGGTGCGCAACACCCCGGCCTTCGCGGCCTTGCGCCAACAGGCCTGGGAAGCCCTGCGCGGGGCGCCTGCACCCGTGCCGTCAGCGGCACCGCGACGCCAGGAGGTAGGCGCATGAAGCTGATACGCCATTCCCGTCGGCTGCTCGACGGCAGCCTCGGCATCCTGCTGTTCCTGGCGCTCTGGGAGTCCTTGCCGCGGCTGGGGCTGGTCAACCCCGGCTACCTGAGTCCACCCTCGGTGGTGCTGCAGAGCATCCTCGACCTGGCGCGCGATGGCAGCCTGGCGCAGCACCTCGGCGCCAGCCTGCTACGCTCGCTGGCCGGCCTGCTGCTGGCCATAGGCGCAGGGGTGCTCCTGGGCCTGCTGATGGGCTGGTTCATCCGCCTTGAACGGCTGCTCGATCCGCTGCTGCAGCTGTTCCGCCAGACCAGCGCCCTGGCGCTGTTCCCGGTGTTCATCCTGTTCCTAGGCATCGGCGAGGCCTCGAAGATCGCCATCATCTTCTGGGCGTCCTTCTGGCCGATCCTGCTGAGCACCATCAGCGGCGTGAAGCAGGTGGATGCGCTGCTGGTGAATTCGGCGCTGTCCATGGGGGCCAACCGGCGCTTCCTCTTTCTCAAGGTGGTGCTGCCGGCGGCGGCGCCGTCGATCTTCACCGGCATCCGCCTGGCCGGTGCCTATTCCATCACCGCGCTGGTGGCCGCCGAGATGATCGGCGCCCACTCGGGGCTGGGCTTTCTCACCCTCAACTCCCAGGAGGTGTTCCAGATCCCCAGCATGTACGCCGGCATCCTGCTGCTGGCGGTGGTGGGCCTGGCGCTCAATGCGGTGCTGGCCCTGCTGGAAGCACGGCTGCTGCGCTGGCGGCGTGGCTTGTCGGCGCGTGCTTGAGCCCGGCTCGATTTGCGCGGATCAACCCAGCGCCTGGGTCAGCAGCGCGAACTGATCCAGGCCATCGCGGGATACCGGCGCCTCGCCCCTGGCCATCTGCTCCACCTCGTCGACCTGTGGGATGCCCAGCTCGCTGAGCCAGGGATTGAGGCCGCTACGAGCCGTCACGTCGAAGCGCACATAGCGCCCTTCGGCGTGGCGCAGCAGGGCGAGGATCAGCGCCCTGGCCTGGTCGGCGGATTCGGCGATCACCGGACCGACCGACAACCCGCGACCGTAAGGACGCAACAAGGCGAAGCCGCGCAGCTCGCCGCCGCGTTCGAGGCCGGCGATGCGTTCGGCCTGTGGCAGCAGTTCCTGAAGCAAGGTGGTGCGGTCCAGGCCGGTAGCGGCCTGGGCGAGGCGCTGCAGCTGGGGAGCTGCGGCCAGCGTCAGCTCCTGAACCTGGCTTTCCAGCGGGTGGCGCTGGTCGTCCATGGCCGGCAGCGTCGCGACCTGGTGCTGATAGATACGCTCGTAGGAGACGAAGCCCTGGCTGCGATAGAGCGGGGCGCCGCGCAGGGTGGCGACCAGCAACGGCGTGCGGGTGCCGACCAGTCCGATCAGGCCGTCCATGAGGCGGCGACCGTGGCCCTGACCCTGATGGCTGTCGGCGACGATCACCAGGCCGATGGTGGCGTAATCGCCCTGGGGGACGCAGAAGCCGGTCCCGAAAACCCCCTGGTCGTCCTCCAGCGCCAGGCCTTCGCCGGTATGGAACAGGCATTGCCAGTCTTCCGGCCGATGAGGCCAGTGCAGCGCCTGGGACAGGCGGTAGGCGGTGGCGAGGTCGGTTTCGCGCAGGGGTCTCAGGGTGGCGTGGGACACGGCAGGGCTCCGGTTCGGGTCTGGCTGATGCAGACGTCAGCCTAGCAAGCCGCGACGGCAGATTCGGTTGCCGATGCCCGGGTGCAGCGGCGTGAGGCGTCGAAGGTCCGGGCCAGATCGGCAAAAGATGGCGGTCCGCCGGCCTAGCATGGGGCCAAGCCCACAGCCCTAGCGGAGCGCGCCATGGCCTCGTTCGACCCCAGAGAAGTTGCGGTTCGTTGTGCCCATTTCATCGGGGGGCGCACCTGCGACGCCCGCGCCGAGCTGGAGGTGTTCCGGCCCTCCGATGGCGGCTTCCAGAGCGGGCTGCCGTGCGCCTCGGCGGATCTGGTAGATGAGGTGGTGGAAGGCACCTGGCGCGCCTGGAAGGCCAGTGACTGGGCCAGCCGTCCGCCCCGGGAGCGGGCGCGGGTGATGCGCCGCTGGGCCGATCTGGTGGAGGCCGATGGCGCGGTGCTCGGTCCGCTGGAAGCCGTGGGGTCGACCCGTCCGCTGCGCGAGGTGCTGGCCTGGGACATCCCCTATGTGGCCGAGGGTATCCGCTTCTTCGCCGAATTCGCCGACAAGCACGGCGGCGAGGTGGCGGCCACCGCCACCAGTCACCTGGGCCTGCAGATCACCGAGCCCTATGGCGTGGTGGGCGCCATCGCCCCGTGGAATTTTCCGCTGAGCATGGCCGGCTGGAAGATCGCGCCGGCGCTCGCGGCCGGCAATGCGGTGGTGATCAAGCCGTCGGAGCTGACGCCCTTTTCCATCCTGCGCCTGGCCGAGCTGGCCACCCTAGCCGGGCTGCCCGCCGGCATCCTCAGCGTGGTTCAGGGCGATGGCCGGGTGACCGGCGATGCCCTGTGCCGGCATCCGCGCATCGGCAAGGTCACTTTCACCGGCTCCACGGGTACCGGCACCGCCATCATGACCGCCTGCGCCGAGAGCGGCCCCAAGCCGGTGACCCTGGAGCTGGGCGGCAAGAGTCCGCAGCTGGTGTTCGCCGATGCGCCGGATCTGGCACGGACCGCCCGCAGCGTGGCAGCGGCCATCACCGGCAATGCCGGCCAGGTCTGCGTGTCGGGCTCGCGGCTGCTGGTGCAGCGCGCCGCCCTGGAGCCGATGCTGGAAGGCATCCGCGCGGCCTTCGCCGACTTCCGTCCCGGGCCGACCTGGTCGGCAGCAGCGACGCTGTCGCCGATCATTTCCCAGCGCCAGGGGCAGCGTATCCAGGACATCGTCACCCGCAGCCAGGCGGCCGGCGCTGAGATCCTGGTTGGCGGTGCCTTGGAGGAGGGACTGGGCGGCGCCTACTATCAGCCGACGCTGATCACCGGGGTCGGCGCGGACAATCCCGCCGTGGGGGAAGAGATCTTCGGCCCGGTGCTGACCGTGCAGGTGTTCGACGACGAAGCCGAGGCCCTGGCCCTGGCCGATCACCCCACCTACGGCCTGGCCGCCGGGGTGCACACCGCCGACCTCGGCCGGGCGCTGCGCCTGACCCGCGCCCTGGAAGCCGGCACCGTCTGGGTCAATCGCTATGGCCGCAGCCACGACTGGATCATCCCCACCGGCGGCTACAAGCGTTCCGGCATCGGCAAGGATCTGGGTCGCGCCGCCTATGAGGCGACCTTGCGCAGCAAGAGTGTGCTGATCGATCTGGAGCATTCCTGATAAGGCCGCAAACAATGCTGGCTCCTACCGGTAAAACGGTTTTTTCTATCTCCCACGTCGCCTGAAAGCGGACAACTGTCAGGCCCACCGATGCTGTAATGCGTGCCAGGGACGCCAACGGCGTCCCGGCCTTTCACTCCCGACCCTCGTCAAAGGACCCTTGCCATGACCGCCTTTCGGCCCAAGTACATCACCTTCGACTGCTACGGCACCCTGACCCGTTTCCGCATGTCCGACATGGCCCGCGAGATGTTCGCCGACCGCATCCCGGCCGCGGCGATGGATCAGTTCTGCAAGGATTTCAACGGCTATCGCTTCGACGAGGTGCTTGGCGCCTGGAAGCCTTATTCGGAGGTGCTGTACGCGGCGGTGGAGCGCACCTGCAAGCGCTGGGGCATCTCCTTCACCGACGCCGAGGCCAATGCCTACTATGAGGCGGTGCCGAGCTGGGGCCCGCATCCCGATGTGACCGCGGGCCTGGCCAAGATCGCCGACAAGATCCCGCTGGTGATCTATTCCAACGCCGCCGACGAGCAGATCATGTCCAACGTCGACAAGCTGGGCGTGCCGTTCCATCGCGTCTTCACCGCCGAACAGGGCCAGGCCTACAAGCCGCGCCTGCAGGCCTTCGAATACATGCTGGACAACCTCGGCTGCGGTCCGGAAGACGTGCTGCACGTGTCGTCGAGCTTTCGCTACGACCTCATCCCGGCCGACTACATGAACATCCAGAACAAGGTGTTCGTGAATCGCGGCCACGAGCCGAGCACGCCGTTCTACCGCAACACCGAGATCAAAGACATCGGCGGCCTGGCCGCCGTGGTCGGTCTCGAATAACACTCTGAGCTGCCGGAGCGCCCGCCCATGAGTCTTGGCCCAGCATCGTCCGATTCCTACTGGCTGGCGACCGCGCCGGGCTTTACCGGGGCCACCCCGGGGCCGGTGGCGGGCGAGGTGGATGTCGTCGTCATCGGCGGCGGCTTTACCGGGCTCTCGGCGGCGGTGGCCCTACGCCGGCGCGGGGCCAGCGTGGCCGTGCTGGAGGCCGGTCGGGTGATCGGCGAAGCCTCCGGACGCAACGGCGGGCACTGCAACACCGGCGTCGCCCAGGACTACGCGGCCCTGCACGCCAGCCTGGGTGCCGAGCGCGCGCGGGCCTTCTACCAGGCCTATGCCGATGCGGTGGCCAGCGTGGAGGCGGTGATCGCCGAGGAGGGTATCGGCTGCGATTTCCATAAGGCCGGCAAGCTCAAGCTGGCGGCCAAGCCGCAGCACTATGACAACCTGGCACGTACCTGCGAGCTGATCCGCCGGGAGGTGGACCCGGACGTGGAGCTGCTCGACGCCGCCCAGGTGCGGATCGAGGTGGCCTCCGATGGTTTCCACGGTGGTCTGCTACAGCGCAATGGCGCCCAGATGCACATGGGGCGGTTCGGCGTGGGCCTGGCGGAGGCGGCGGTCCGGCGTGGCGCCCAGGTCTACGAAGGCGCAGCGGTCAGCGATCTGCAGCGGTTGCCCGATGGCAGCTTTCGCGTGGTCAGCGCCAAGGGCGAGCTGCGCGCCCGCCAGGTGCTGGTGGCGACGGGCAATGCCCGGGTCGGCCCCTTCCAGTGGTTTCGGCGGCGCATCGCCTCGGTGGGCAGCTTCATCATCGCCACCGCGCCGCTGCCCAAGGCGCAGCTGGACGAGCTGCTGCCCAACCGCCGCACCTATGTCACCAGCCGCATCATCGGCAACTATTTCCGCACCACCCCGGACCACCGGCTGATCTTTGGCGGTCGGGCGCGCTTCGCGCTGTCCGATCCACGGCAGGACGCCAAGAGCGGCGCCGTGTTGCGCGCCGCCCTGGGGCAGCTGTTTCCCAGCCTGGCCCAGACGCCCATCGACTATTGCTGGGGCGGGCTGGTGGACATGACCGCCGACCGCCTGCCCCGCGCCGGCGAGCAGGACGGCCTGTTCTATGCCATGGGCTACAGCGGTCACGGCGTGCAGATGGCGGTGCACATGGGCCGGGTTATGGCCGAGGTGCTGGAAGGACGCAGCCAGGCCAACCCCTGGCGGGTGCTGGACTGGCCGGCCATTCCCGGCCATTTCGGCAAGCCGTGGTTCCTGCCGCTGGTGGGGTTGTACTACCGGGTCCAGGATCGCCTGCACTAGGTTCTGTACGAAAAGTGCCTGCGCTCGGTGATGCTTCGTTGAAAAAGGCCTGGATCGCCAGCCCGGTCGGAATGCTCATTTACCGCTCGTAAACTCCGCTTCCTCAGCATTTTTCGCCTCGCCTGACCTTCGCTCGTCGACTTTTCGTACAGAACCTAGATCCTGATCAACGAACCGCCCGCCCGGACCCTGCCAACCGCAGCGTCAGGGCGGGCGGTTTTGTCGTTTCTGCAGGCCAACGGGCGGTTTGGCATTTTCCCCAGTGCCAGGCAGGTGGGCGGCGTGAAAGCTGCTGCGAGGGTCGGCGTTCGCATCTTGTACCTGGTCGGAAACGCCGCCCCGCTGGCCAGCGAGACGGCCGGCAGCGCGCCAAACCCGGGCATGGGCCGACCCGCTGCGCTGTGGCGACGCACACCGCAAACAATGCTGAGCGGCTTGGCCAAAACGGTCTTTTCTGTCTCGTCGCCTGCTCAATTCGACCGTATTCGACGAAGGGCCGGTGCTGTAATGAACCAGGCCGTGCGACACGGCGGCCACGAGGACAGTGCCGCAGGCCCGGGGAGGGGATCGCGGCGCTGGTGACAGCCCCCAACGAGCGAGCCGACATGACCGAGAAAAAGACTGGAAGTCCCCTGATAGGTGCTGCTGAAAGCGTGGGTGCCTTCGAGGCCCTGCAGCGGGGTGTGTCGCGGCGCGATGCGCTCCGCCTGCTCGGCGCCGCCGGGCTGCTGGCGACCGGCGTGGGCAGTCTGCTCGGCCGTGATGGTCAGGCCTTCGCCGCAGAAGATGCGGTCACCGGCACCCCGCGTCGCGGCGGTCGGGTGCGCGCCGCGGCGGCGGGTTCGTCCACCGCCGATACCCTCGACCCGGCCCGCGGCGCCTTTTCCGGTGACTACGCGCGCCACTATTTCTTCTACAACGGCCTGACCGTGTTCGACAGCCATCTGGAGCCGCAGATGGCCCTGGCCACCAGCTTCGACACCCAGGATGCCCTGACCTGGACGATCAAGCTGCGCCAGGGCGTGCAGTTCCATAACGGCAAGACCTTCGACAGCGCCGACGTCGTCTACTCGCTGCTGCGCCACAAGGACCCGGCGGTGGGCTCCAAGGTCAAGGCGCTGGCCGACCAGTTCGCCGAGATCACCGCGGTGTCATCCGACGAGGTGCGTATCCGCCTGGTGTCGCCGAATTCTGAGTTGCCCGCCGTACTGGCCATCTCGCCGTTCCTGATCATCGCCGATGGCACCAAGGACTTCTCCACCGCCAACGGCACCGGCCCCTTCAAGGTCAAGGAATTCAAGCCGGGGGTGCGCACCGTCGGCACGCGCAACGAAAACTACTGGAAGTCCGGCAAGCCCTATCTGGACGAGATCGAGCTGATCGGCATCGGCGACGAACCCTCGCGGGTCAATGCGCTGCTGGCCGGTGACGTCCAGCTGACCGTCTCGGTGGATCCGCGCTCCGCCGACCGCCTCAAGCAGAGCGGCAAACTCAAGATCGTGGCCAACACCTCGGGTGGCTACACCGATCTGATCATGCGCATCCCTAATCGGCCGTTCAACGATCCCAATGTTGTCGAGGGGATGAAGCTGCTGTTCGACCGCGAGCAGATCCTCAAGTCGGTGTTCTTGGGCTACGGCACCATCGGCAACGACCAGCCGATCATGCCCGGCACTCCCTATCACGCCGCGGACCTGCCGCAACGGCCCTATGATCCGGACAAGGCCAAGTTCCTCTTCCAGAAAGCCGGGATCGCCGGTGCGCGGATGCCGCTGGTGACCTCCACCGCCGCCGACAACGCCAACGAGATGGCCCTGGTGTTGCAGCAATCGGCACGCCAGGCCGGACTCAACCTGATGGTCAACCGGGTCAGTGCCGACGGCTACTGGGACAACCACTGGATGAAGGATCCGCTGGGCTTCGGCAATATCAACGCCCGACCCACCGCCAACATCCTGCTGTCGCAGTTCTTCAAGTCCGATGCACCCTGGAACGAATCGGGCTGGAAGAACGAGCAATTCGACCAGTTGCTGGTGGCTTCCCGTGGCGAGACCGACCTGGCTAAGCGCAAGCAGATGTACGCCGACATGCAGTTGCTGATCCACCAGCACGCCGGCATCGGCTTGCCGATCTTCACCAGTTCCATCGATGCCCATTCGCCCAAGCTTGGCGGCTACGGAATCATCCCTATCGGGGGCTTCATGGGCTACATGTTCGCCGAACACGTCTGGCTGGAGGCCTGACGCCCGGTGCCTGACGGCGAGTCGGTCCGCAGGGACAGGACTCGCCACTCCACGCTCAAGCAGGAGGTGGCTTTGGATCTTTCCGTGTTTTCCCTCATCGCCAGACGCCTCGGGGGCGGGTTGCTGACCCTGCTCATCGTCTCGTTGCTGGTGTTCTTCGTCTCGGCGCTGTTGCCGGGCGATGCCGCGCAGCAGGCCCTGGGCCAGTTCGCGCTGCCCGAGCAGGTCGCGGCGCTGCGCGCCCAGATGGGCCTCGACCAACCCGCGCTGCTGCGCTACTTCCACTGGCTGAGCGGCCTCCTGCACGGCGATCTCGGCCAGTCCCTGGCCAGCCAGATGCCCATCGCCACGATGATCGGTGACCGGCTGGGCGGCTCGCTGATGCTGGCCGGCGTCACCGCCCTGGTGTCGGTGCCCCTGGCGCTCGGCCTGGGAATCGCCTCGGCGATGAACGCCGGCGGGCGGCTGGACCGGGCGCTCAATGTCTTCACCCTGGGCATCGTCGCGGTACCGGAATTCCTGGTGGCGACCCTCGCGGTGCTGGTCTTCGCCGTGCACCTGCAGTGGACCTCGGCGCTGACCTTCGCCCACGACATCGCCGGCCCCCTGGACTTCCTGCGCGCCTATGCCTTGCCGGTGGGCACCCTTTGCTGCGTGATCGTGGCGCAGATGGCGCGCATGACTCGGGCGGCCCTGGTGGAGCAGCTGCAGAGTCCCTATGTGGAGATGGCCCGGCTCAAGGGCGTCGGTCCGGTGCGCGCCGTGCTGCGTCATGCCTTGCCCAACGCCGTGGGGCCCATCGCCAACTCCATCGCCCTAAGTCTTTCCTACCTGATGGGCGGGGTGGTGATCGTCGAGACCATCTTCAACTACCCGGGCATCGCCCAGCTGATGGTGGACGGCGTCGCCAGTCGCGACCTGCCGCTGATCCAGGCCTGCGCCATGCTGTTCTGCTGCGCCTACCTGGTGCTCATGACCCTGGCGGATCTCTGCGCCATCCTGTCCAATCCGAGGCTGAGAACGCTATGACCCGACCCGTGACTCCCGTACGTGCCGCGTCCGTCCTGCCGGTGGACGGCAAGACGCTCGACGCCCAGCTGTCGCCGCCGCGCACTCGTCGCCGCACGCGTTGGTCACTGACCGGACTGCTCGGTGGCATCCTGGTGGCCTTCTGGCTATTCCTCGCCGTGTTCGGCGCCTGGCTCGCGCCCTATGACCCAGGCGCCCTGGGCGACAGTGCGGTGCTGGCCGGCTACAGCGCCGTCCATCCGCTGGGCACCGATTACTTGGGCCGTGATGTGCTCAGCCGTATCCTCGACGGCGCCCGCTTCACCGTGGGCCTGGCGTTGATCGCGGCCGTGCTGGCCTGCGTGCTCGGCACCGGTCTCGGTCTGCTCGCGGCGCTGTCCGGGCGCTGGGTGGACGAGCCGCTGTCGCGAATGATCGATGCGCTGATCTCCCTGCCGAGCAAGATGCTGGCGCTGGTGATGGTCTCGGCTTTTGGCTCCTCGGTGCCCTTGCTGATCGTCATGGCGGTGGTGGGTTATGCCCCCGGCTGCTATCGGATCGCCCGCAGCCTGGCGATGAATCTCATCGAGCTGGAATACGTCCAGGTCGCCCGCACCCGTGGCGAAGGCCGGCTGTATATCGCCCTGCGCGAGATTCTGCCCAACATGCGCCTGCCGTTGCTCACCGACCTGGGCCTGAGATTCGTCTACATCGTGTTGCTGCTCAGTGGCATGAGCTTTCTTGGTCTTGGCGTGCAGCCGCCCAACGCCGACCTAGGCTCCCTGGTGCGGGAAAACATCGGCGGTCTGGCCGACGGCGCCCCGGCGGTGCTGATGCCGGCGCTGGCCATCGGCACCCTGACCGTGGGCGTCAACCTGCTCATCGACCGGTTCGGCGCGCGACGCCGGGGAGGGCGCTGAGATGGAACTGCTGGTAGAGGTCAAGGACCTGCGCGTGGTCGCCCAGGGCGACGACGGCAGCGAAACCCCCATCGTCAAGGACGTCGGCTTCAACCTGGCCAAGGGTGAGGTGCTGGCGCTGATCGGCGAATCCGGCTCGGGCAAGACCACCATCGCCCTGTCGCTGCTCGGCTATGCCCGTGAGGGTTGCCGACTGGCCGGCGGCTCGATCCGCGTCGGCGATACCCAGGTGCTGGAGCTGGACGCCGCTGGCCTGCGCCGCCTGCGCGGTCGCACCGTGGCCTATATCGCCCAGAGCGCCGCGGCGGCCTTCAACCCATCGCGGCGCCTGATGGAACAGATCATCGAGAGCGCCCTGATCCATGGCGTGCTGACGCGCCAGGAAGCCGAAGCGCGGGCGCTGCAACTGTTCAGGGAGCTGGCGCTGCCGGATCCCGAGCACATCGGTCAGCGCTATCCGCACCAGGTCTCGGGCGGTCAGTTGCAGCGGCTGATGGCGGCCATGGCGCTGATCACCGATCCGACCCTGGTGATCCTCGACGAACCCACCACGGCGCTGGACGTGACCACCCAGATCGAGGTGCTCCGGGTGTTCAAGCAGGTGGTCCGCGAGCGGGGCGTGACCGCCATCTACGTCTCCCACGACCTGGCGGTGGTGGCCCAGATGGCCGATCGCATCCTGGTGCTCAACGGCGGCGAGGTCTATGAGAACCGCCGCACCGAACGGCTGCTGGCCAGCGCCCGCCATCCCTATACCCGCAGCCTGCTGGCGGCGGCCCGGCCGGAGCCCCTGACGGAGCGTGGCCTGCCCACGGTCGAGACCGCGGCGCCGGTACTGGAAGTGAAGGACCTGGTGGCCGGCTATGGCCCCAGCGGCGCCGATGGCCTGCCACGTTACCGGGTGCTGGAGGGTATCGATCTGCGCATCGCCGCCGGCCAGGCCCTGGGGGTGATCGGCGAATCCGGCTCGGGCAAGTCGACCCTGGCGCGGGTCATCGCCGGCTTGCTACCACCGGCCCAGGGCAGCGTGCGCCTGGGCGGCGAACTGCTGCCACCGGGCCTGGAAGGCCGCACCCGCGAGCAATTCCGCCGGGTGCAGCTGGTCTACCAGAATGCCGACACGGCGCTCAATCCGGCCCACAGCGTGGAGCGCATCCTCACGCGCCCGCTGGAGACCTATCATGCCTTCGACAAGGCCACACGCCAGCGCAAGGTCCGCGAGTTGCTCGACCGGGTACAACTCCCGGCCAGCCTCGCCAGCCGGCGTCCGGGCGAGCTTTCCGGTGGCCAGAAGCAGCGGGTCAACCTGGCACGCGCCCTGGCCGCGGAACCCGAGCTGATCCTCTGTGACGAGGTCACCTCGGCACTGGATACCGTGGTCGGCGCGGCCATTCTCGACCTGCTCGTCGAGTTGCGCCGTGAGCTGGGGCTGGCCTATCTGTTCATCAGCCACGACATTTCCACGGTGCGCAGCCTTTGCGACGAGGTACTGGTGCTCTATGCCGGGCAGCCCGTGGAACTGGGCACCCCTACCACCCTGCAGCATCCGCCGCTGCACCCCTACACCGAATTGCTCACCGCCTCGGTACCGGCGCTTCGCCAGGGCTGGCTGGAAGAGCAACCCATCCGCACGGCGGTCCCTCTGGTCTCGTCGCCGCCCGCCAGTGGTCGGCTCTGCAGCTTCCTGCAGCGCTGCCCGGTACGGCTCGAAGGCCGCTGCGACCGGGTGCCGCCACGGCCCCAGACGCTGGCCGGCGGCAACCGCATCCTCTGTCACCATGATGGCGAGACCCTGCAGCGGCTGCAGGGCGGCGCCGTGCTGCATTCCCAAGGAGTTCGCGCATGACTTCCCGCTTCCAGCGACTCGCCGAAACCGGCCGGCCGCAGGTCAGTCTCACCGTCGACGGGCTGCCGGTCACGGCCCTGGTCGGCGATACCTTGATGGTCGCCTTGCTCGCCAACGGTCCAGCGCTGCGGCGTTCCGAGTTCGGTGACGAGCGCCGTGCCGGCTTCTGCCTGATGGGCGCCTGTCAGGATTGCTGGGTGTGGACCGCCGAGGGCGAGCGCCTGCGCGCCTGCGGCACCGAGGTCCGCGAAGGACTGCAGATCCTCACCGCGCAACCGGAGGCAGCATGGAATCTGGTCTAGCCCAACCGGGCAAAAGCACTCCGCGGGTGGTCATCGTCGGTGCCGGTCCGGCCGGCGTGCGGTGCGCCGAGACCCTGCTGGCCGCTGGCATCAGCCCGGTGGTGATCGACGAGAATCGACGCGACGGTGGCCAGATCTATCGCCGCCAGCCCGAGGGCTTCCAGCGCGCCTATGCCACCCTCTATGGCAGCGAGGCGGCCAAGGCCAAGGACCTGCACCGCACCTTCGATGGTTTGCGCGGACGCCTCGATTACCGCCCCGACACCCTGGCCTGGCACCTGCACGAGCGCACCCTCTACACGGTGCAGGGCAATCGCCAGCGGACCCTGGATTTCGACGCCCTGGTGCTCTGCACCGGCGCGAGCGACCGCCTGCTGCCGGTACCGGGCTGGAACCTGGCCGGCACCTACACCCTGGGCGGCGCCCAGATCGCCCTCAAGGCCCAGGCGGTGTCCATCGGCCGGCGGGTGATCTTCATGGGCAGCGGTCCCTTGCTCTATCTGGTCGCCAGCCAGTACCAGCAGGCCGGGGCCACGGTGGCGGCGGTGCTCGATACCGCGCCCCTGCGCCTGCGCGCCCTCGCCACGCCCAAGCTGCTGGCCCGCCCGGCTGTCGCCTGGAAGGGCGTGCAGCTCATGGCCTCGCTCAAGCGCGCCGGGGTGCCCCTGCACCTGGGCGTCACCCCGCTGGAGATCCTCGGCGATGCCGAGCAGGGCGTGCGTGGCGTGGCCTTCGCCGATGCCCGCGGACTGCGTCAGGAGGTGGTCGGCGACGCCGTGGGACTGGGCTACCACCTGCGTCCGGAAACCCAGCTGGCCGATCTGGCCCGCTGTGCCTTCGAATTCGAGCGAGCCACTGGCCAATGGGTGCTGCAACTGGATGGGGAGGGGCGAACCTCCACGCCGGGCGTCTATGCCGCGGGCGATGGTGGCCGGGTGCGCGGCGCCGACGGGGCCGAACTGGCCGGCCGACTGGCCGCCTGCGCGGTGCTGGCGGACCTCCAATTCACGCCGCCCACGGGGCTCGCCGAGCGCTGCCGCGAGGGCCTGGCGGTGCAGGAGCGCTTTCGCCTGGGCCTCGCCGAAGCCTTTCCCTGGCCGGCCAGGCAGATGGCCAGCCTGCCGGACACAGCGGTGGTCTGCCGCTGCGAAGGCATCACCGCCGGCGAGTTGCGCGCCGTGGTCCGTGAGAAGGGCGCTCGCGAGGCCAATCGCGCCAAGGCCTTCAGTCGCGTCGGCATGGGGCGCTGCCAGGGTCGCTATTGCGCCCAGGCCGGTGCAGAGATCATCGCCGCCGAATCCGGGGTGCCGGTCGAGACCGTTGGCCGCCTGCGTGGCCAGGCGCCGGTCCGGCCATTGCCGCTGGGGATCATTACCAGCGAAGAGGAGGTGTCATCATGAGCCAGAATGCCGCCAACCAGGCCGACGTCATCATCGTCGGCGCCGGCATCATGGGCAGCGCCAGCGCCTTTTTCCTGCGGCGCCGGGGCTTGTCGGTGCTCCTGCTGGAGCGTGACCAGGTCGGACGCTTCGCCAGTGGCACCAATTTCGGCAATGTCCGCCGTCAGGGCCGCTACCTGAGTCAGGTCGCACTGGCCACGCGGTCGCGGGGGATCTGGGGGCGGCTACCGGAGCTTATCGGTGACGATCTGGAATTCATTCCCGGCGGCCATCTGCGGGTGGTCTACGATCCGTCGCGCATCGCCGTGCTGCACGAGTATGCAAAGGCGCCGGAGACCGCCGCCCTGGAGCTGCAGGTGCTCGAAGGCGCGGCGCTGCACGAGAAGTTTCCTTACCTGGGCCCCGAGGTGGTGGCCGGCTCCTATGCGCCCCACGATGGCCACGCCAATCCGCGCCTGGCCGCGCCGGCGTTCGCCCGCGCCGCGGTGTGTGAAGGCGTCGATCTCCAGGAAGGGGTCGAGATCACCCAGGTCACCAAGCCGGGCGGTGACTTCCTGGTGCAGGCCGCCGATGGCCGGCGCTATCAGGCGCCACGGTTGCTGATCACCGCCGGGGCTTGGGGCAGTCGGCTGTCGAGCCAGTTCGGCGAGCCGGTGCCCATCGAGACCCACGGGCCGCAGATGGGCGTTACCGAGCCCTTGCCCTATGCCTTCAAGGAAGCGGTGGGCGTGTCTTCGCCGCTGATGAGCGAAACCATCTATTTCCGCCAGATCCCGCGGGGCAACGTCATCTTTGGCGGCTGCTTCCGCACCCGACCGGATCTGGACACCCGTCTGGCCCGCGCCGAACCCCACGGCCTGCTCAATCAGCTCACCCAGCTGCGCCGCCTGGCGCCGGCGCTGGGGCGGGTCAACGTGATCCGTACCTGGAGCGGGGTCGAGGGCTACATCGCCGACGACCTGCCGATCATGGGCCCCAGCAGCCAGGTCGAGGGGCTCTACTACGCCTTCGGCTTCTGTGGCGCCGGCTTCCAGCTCGGCCCGGGGGTAGGGGACACCATGGCCGAGCTGATCGCCACCGGCCGTACCGACACCCCCCTGGCGGCTTTCGACGTGGCCCGTTTCGCGCAACCGCGCCGGGAGAGCCTCGCCGGATGAACAGCCAGGATCTGCTGCGCACCCTGATCGGCTTCCCCACCGTTTCCGCCGACTCCAACCTGGCGCTGATCAGGCATGTACAGGGCCTGCTGGAAGGCGCCGATATCGCCTGCCGGCTGGTGCTGGACGAGAGCGGCCGCAAGGCCAATCTCTTCGCCAGCGTGGGGCCTGCCGACGTACCGGGGGTGCTGTTGTCCGGGCATACCGATGTGGTGCCAGTAGAAGGCCAGGCCTGGACCTTGCCACCCTTCGTCGGCACCCTGCAGGACGGCCGGATCTACGGGCGAGGTGCCTGCGATATGAAGGGCTTCGTCGCCTGTGCGGTGGTGGCCCTGCTGGACGCCGCTCGCGGTGAACCGCTGAAACGACCCCTGCAGCTGGCGCTCTCCCACGACGAGGAGATCGGCTGCGTCGGCGTACGGCGACTGCTGGATGTACTGGAAATGGCACCCGTGCGACCTTTTCTCTGCATCGTCGGCGAACCCACGAACATGCAGGTCGCCCTCGGCCACAAGGGCAAGGCCGCGTTGCGCGCCCACTGCCATGGTCAGGAAGGTCATTCCTCCTTGGCCCCGCTGCACGTCAACGCCATCCACCTGGCCAGCGATCTGGTCACGGCCCTGCGCACCAGCCAGCGGCGCCTAGCGGAAGAGGGCGCCCGTGACGCGGCCTACGACATTCCCTACACCACCCTGCATGTCGGCCGGATCGATGGCGGCAAGGCGCTGAATATCGTGCCCAATCTCTGCACCCTGGATTTCGAGATCCGCCATCTGCCGGCGGACGATCCCGCAAGCCTGGTCGCCGCACTGCAGGACACGGCGGACCGCCTGGTCAGGGAGGCGCGGCAGACGTCCGCCAAGGCCGCCATCGACATCGAGACGGTCAACGCCTATCCCGGACTGGATACCCATCCCAGCGTCGAGGCCGTGCGCTTCCTGCAGACCCTGGTCGAGCCCGGCACTGCCCAGCTCAAGGTGGCCTTCGGCACCGAGGGCGGCCTCTTCGCCAATCGTCTGGACACCCCGGTGGTGGTCTGCGGGCCCGGCAGCATCGAGCAGGCGCACAAGCCCGACGAATACGTCGAGATCAGCCAGCTGGAAGCCTGTGATGCCTTGCTCGGACGGTTGCGAGTGGCCTTGGGCTAAGGCCACCCCCGCCTCTCGACTAGTACCCTCGCTGCCGATCCACCAAACCCTGCATAGGCTCACCGCGCTGATGGCGCCGGATATTGTCCAACAGCACGGTGAAAGCCGTTTCCGGCACCGTCATGGCGCCCACATGCGGCGTCAGCCAGATGCGCGGATGCTGCCAGAAGGGATGGTCGGCCGCGGGCGGTTCCGGCTCCACCACGTCCAGCACCGCCTGGCTCAGCTGACCACTGTCCAGGGCCGCCAGCAGATCAGCCTCCACCAGCTGGGCGCCACGTCCCAGGTTAATCAGGCTGGCGCCACGAGGCAGGGCGGCGAACAGTTCGGCATCGAGAATTCCACGCGTCTCCCGGGTCAGCGGCAGCAAACAGATGAGAATCTCGCAGTCGGCGAGAAAGTCGGGCAGCTGATCGGGGCCGGCATGACAGCGTACCCCTGGCAGCTCATGGGGCGATCGTGACCAACCCAACAGCGCGAAGCCAAAGCTCGTCAGGCGCTCCAGCACCGCCTGGCCGATCTGGCCAAGGCCGAGCACCCCGACGCGTCTGTTCTCCGCCGTCACCAGGGCATGTTCCTGCCAGCGCCCTGCACCTTGCTGGTCGAGGTAGCGCGGCAGCTGGCGATGCAGCGCCAGGACCATGAGCGTCGCGTACTCCACCATGCCGGCGACGATGCCGGGATCGAGCATGCGCACCACCGGCAGGTCGGCAGGCAGCAGGCTCAGGTTGAACTGATCGACCCCGGCCGAGGTGGCGAACAACACCTCCAGGTTGGGAAAGCGGCTGGCGAGGTCTTCTGGTGGTTGCCAGCAGGCCAGGTAGCGGACCTCGTCGGCGTTGCCCACCTCCGGCCATTGGCGAAATTCGATATCGGGCGCGCGTTCCTGGAACAGGCGGCGCCAGGCCTGGCCGCGTTCGGGATCGGCCTTGTAGAGCAGCGTCATGGGAAGGTCTCCGGCAAAGCTCAAGGATGGCGCAAGGGGGCGGTAGTTTGTCCTGAAATCCCAGGCGTCGCCGTCATGATCGGTGGTGCGGCGGAAACTGCGCCGCATCTGGGAAAAACGGCAGCTTCTGTGTTGCGTCTCGCCGGAAACGCCATATCCCGGCCGTCTTGGCGGTCGATACTGACCCTGTCCGCGGCATGCCCGCCGCGCCTCTGGTCGTGAGGATTCGCCATGCCCCTGTTGCACTACTGCCAACCGCCCAATGACCGCCAGCTGCCGCGCGCGCTGCAACCCCTGCACAGTGATCCCCTGGCCGCCGGCCGGGAACTGCACCTGCACGACGACCGCCTGGACTATGTCATGGGCAGCGCCACCAGCCACTTCGCCGATTGCCAGCTGGATGACTTTCCCTGGGTGGAAGTGAGCATTCTCGAAGCGGGCGAATTGCAGCTGGAGTGGGCCGGTGGCGCCCTGGAGCTCAAGGCCGGCGATGCCTTTGTCCTGCCCCGGGGCCTGAGTTGCCGTTGGCGTCATAGTGGCGAGCTACGTCGCCTGTTCATGGCCTTTCCCGGCCGCGCCAGCGAAGGCGCCATGCCCCAGGCGCCCGTGCTGCTGGATCCCTCGGCTCCGCGCGAACCCTCGCCGCCACCGGCGGCCAGCGTCTTGCTCAGTCCCGAGCCCACGGCCACCGGCTGCGATCTGTTCGAAAGCGGCTGCGGCGCCTTGCGGGTAGGGATGTGGGAATGCACCGGTTACGTGCGCAAGGCAGTGACCAATCCCCATTGCGAACTGATGCTGCTCTATGCCGGCGCGGTGACCCTGACCGTCGAGGGTGAAGCGCCCTGCAGTGTCAGGGCGGGCGAGGCGGTGCTGGTGCCGGCGGCGACACCCATGGCCTGGGACAGTCGGGAGACGGTGCGCAAGCTCTATTGCATCCTGCGCTAGGAACAGCGTGCTCCGACAGCGGGGTGCTGGCGGAGCGTCGAGGTGCGAAATACTAGCCTGCCTTGATCAAGCTGCGCAGCGGCAGGGCGTTCTTGACCACCGGCGACTTGATGACGATGTAGCTGAAGTACTTTTCGATGCCGACGTTGCGGTCGAGGATGGATTCCATCAATTCCTGGTAGTGACCGATGCTGCTGCACATGAAGCGCAGCAGGTAGTCGTAGCCGCCGCTGATGAGGTGGCATTCGAGGATCTCGTCGACCCCGCGGATAAAGGACTCGAACTTCACGAAGTCGGCGCGCTTGTGGTCGGAGAGGGTGACCTCGGTGAACACCGTCACCGAGTTGGCGATCTTGGCGAGGTTGACGTGGGCCTCGTAGCCACTGATGTAGCCGGCCGCCTCCAGGCGCTTGACCCGCTGCAGGCAGGGGCTGGGGGAGAGGCCCACGGCTTCGGCGAGACTGACATTGGTCATCCGGCCATCCTTCTGCAGCTGCACCAGGATGTTGATGTCGATGCGATCCAGTTTTGTTGCGGCGTCCATCGTCGTTCCTCGCAATCGTGAACGGCAGGCTAGGCACGCAGGGCGGTCTGGTGCGCATGCACCAGGTCGGCGAGACTCGCGTACTCGCATCGCGTGCCATCCAGGGCCTGCCGCGAAAGGTTCCAGGGCCGCGAGCGATCACGGCGCAGGGTACACAGGGGAAAATCCACCAGGGCATTCCAGGGATCGTCCGGTTCACTGCCTCTGATGGGCAGCAAATTCCCACGCGCCAAGCCCAGTTCTTCCAGGGTGTTGTCCAACGCCTGGCGCAGATCGCCACCGCGGTTGGGGATCACGGCGGCGAACACCTCAGGCAAGCGCGCCGTGACCGCTGCCGCCTCGCCGTCATCGGGCGAGGCCAGCAACACCAATCGATAGAACTTGCTCAGGTACTGCAGCGCGCCCGGAGCATCCTCGAACACCGGCCAGCACGTCGTGGCGTTTCCAAAAGCCACGCTGGCATCCAGGTCGGCTTCCTGTTGCAACTCCTGCGCCAGTCGCTGGTGAATGCGCAGGTGCAGGCTGGTCTGGCTGGCAGTGGGAGCCGCCTGGCGCAGTTCGCGGGCCAGGCGGTGGTAGCTGCCGAGCAGCCAGTCGGGATGGGTGCTCAGGCCCGCCTGCGCCACAAGGGGGCGCAGGGCTTCGAGGATGCCCCCTTCACGGTCGACGAGGGTGCCGTAGCAGGAAAAGCCTAGGGCCTGGTAACGCGTGATTCTCATGGTCGGATTCCCTTGGCGCTGCCACAGCCGGGCCGGGCGGCGTTACGTTTGACCTCAGGCACCAGCCTGGGCGAGAGCCTGGCCGAACATCTGCAAGGCTTCGGCCAGTTGTGCCTCGGTGGTGACCAGAGGCGCCAGGAAGCGGATGACGTTGCGCTCCACCCCGCACTTGATCACCAGCAATCCGGCCTGACGAGCGCCCTCGATGACCTGCTGAGCGAGGGCGGCGTCCGGGCTCTTGCCATCCGCGCCGACCATCTCCACCGCCAGCATGAAGCCGCGGCCGCGGACCTCGCCGATACGCGGGTGGCGGCGTTGCAAATCGACCAGACCGCTGCGCAGCTGCTCGCCCAGGGCGATCCCACGGGCGACCAGGTCTTCCTCGTCGAAGATGTCCAGGACCGCCAGGGCCGCGGCGCAGGCCAGGGCGTTGCCGCCGTAGGTACCGCCGAGGCCACCGGGCAGGGGCGCGTCCATGATGGCGGCGCGGCCGACCACCCCGGAAAGCGGCAGGCCGCCGGCCAGGCTCTTGGCCACCGTCACCAGATCGGGCTGGACGCCGGTCTGCTGGAAGGCGAAGAGGCTGCCGGTCCGGCCGAAACCGGTCTGGATCTCGTCAGCGATGAGGACGATACCGTGCTGGTCGCACAGCGCGCGCAACCCCTGGAGGAATTCCACCGGCGCCGGACGGAATCCGCCGTCGCCCTGTACCGGTTCGATCAGGATGGCGGCCACCTGGTCGGGGGAGACCTGGGTGGCGAGCACCTCGCGCAGGCCGGCCAGGGCCTGCTGGGTGTCCACGCCGTGGAAGGGATCGGGGTAGGGCGCGTGATAGATGTCGCCGGGGAAGGGGCCGAAGTTCTGCTTGTAGGGCTGGGCGAAGCCGGTCAGGGTCACGCCCAGCAGCGTGCGGCCATGGAAGCCGCCGCGGAAGGCGATCACCCCCGGCCGCTTGGTATAGGCACGGGCGATCTTGATGGCGTTCTCCACCGCTTCGGCCCCGGAGGTCAGCAGCAGCGTCTTGTAGGCCTCACCATTGCCGATCAGGGTGTTGAGGCGGCTGGCCAGTTCCAGGTAGGGCTCGTAGGCCATCACCTGGAAGCTGGCGTGAGAGATCTCCCCGACCTGGCGGCGGACGGCCTCCACCACCCGCGGGTGATTGTGACCGACGTTGAGCACGCCGATGCCGCCGACGAAATCGAGGTAGCGGCGACCATCCACGTCCCAGACCTCGCTGCCCTGGGCGCGGGCCACCACGACGGGGTGGGCGGTGATGATGCCGCGGGGTACGCCTTGTTCGCGAAGACCCAGCAGGCGGTCGGTGGCTTTGGCAGCGGAATTCATGCGGCGATACTCCAGGCAGGGGCGAGAGTTCCAGCCTACGCAGGCCCTGGGGCCGGTAACGCTGAAGTTGCTGGCCCCGGCATCGCGATCGGCTGTTTTGCTTGGGGGCGGCGGCATTTTCGGTTGCCTGCCGCCAAAAGCGTTCATAGGCTTTTCTGAAAAGTTGCCGAGGGAAGGTCAGGCAAGGCGAAAATCAGTGAGGAAGCGGAGTTTACGAGTGGTAAATGAGCATTCCGAACTGATTTTCAACGCAGCATGGCCGAGCGCAGGCAGTTTTCAGATAAGCCTAGGCGAGGCCGCCGAGGTGCCAGGCCTTCACCTCCAGATACTCGTCCAACCCCAGGTGCGAACCTTCGCGGCCCAGGCCGGATTGCTTCACGCCGCCGAAGGGTGCGACTTCCATCGACAGGGTGCCGGTGTTGAGCGCCACCATGCCGAAATCCAGCTGTTCGCCCACCCGCCAGGCGCAGCGCAGGTCCTGGGTGTAGTAGTAGGCGGCCAGGCCGTAGGGCGTGGCGTTGGCCAGGGCCAGGGCCTCGGCCTCGTCGCGGAAGCGAAACAACGGCGCCACCGGGCCGAAGGTCTCCTCGCTGGCCAGCAGCATGTCCGCCGTGGCGCCGGTGAGCACCGTGGGGGCGACGAACTGGTCACGGCCGCTGGGCAGGCCGCCGAACAGGGCCCTGGCGCCCTGGGTCAGGGCGTCGTCGACGTGGCGGGCCACCTTGTCCACCGCCTGGCGATTGATCAGCGGACCCAGCGTCACCCCGGCGTCCAGGCCGTTGCCCACTTTGAACTTGGCGGCCTCGGCGGCCAGGCGCTCGGCGAAGCGATCGTGGATGCCGTCCTGTACCAGGATGCGGTTGGCGCAGACGCAGGTCTGGCCGGCGTTGCGGAATTTGCTCTGCAACACCCCGGCGACGGCCAGGTCCAGGTCGGCGTCGTCGAAGACGATGAAGGGGGCGTTGCCGCCCAGCTCCATGCTGGTGCGCTTCACCGTGGCCGCGCACTGCGCCAACAGCAGCTGGCCGATGCGGGTGGAGCCGGTGAACGACAGCTTGCGCACCGCGGGATTGCCGGTCAGTTCGCCGCCGATGCCGGCGGGCATCCCGGTGAGCACATTGAAGACGCCGGGCGGAAAGCCGGCGCGGTCGGCCAGCTCGGCGAGCGCCAGGGCCGAGAGCGGGGTGAGGTCCGAGGGCTTGATCACCACCGGGCAGCCGGCCGCCAGCGCCGGCGCTGCCTTGCGGGTGATCATGGCATTGGGGAAATTCCACGGGGTGATGGCGGCGGCGACGCCCACCGGTTGCCTGAGCACCAGCACGCGGCGATCGCGCGTCGGGGCGGGCAGGATATCGCCATAGGCGCGCCGGGCTTCTTCGGCGAACCATTTGACGAAGCTGGCGCCATAGGCGATCTCGCCACGGGCCTCGCCCAGGGGCTTGCCCTGTTCCAGGGTCATCAGCAGGGCGAGGTCGTTCTGGTGTTCCAGCATCAGGGCGTACCAGCGCTCCAGCAGCGCCGCGCGTTCGGCCGCCGGACGCTCGCGCCAAGCTGGCCAGGCCGCTTCCGCCGCGGCGATGGCCCGGGCGGTTTCCCCTGCCTCCAGGGCCGCTACCTGGGCGATGGTCTCGCCGGTGGCAGGGTTTTCCACGGCAAAGGTGGCACCGTTATCGGCGGTTATCCAGTGGCCGTCGACATAGGCGGATTCCTTGAACAGACGGGGGTCTTGCAGATCGAGGTGCAGCGGCATGGTGGCGCTCCCAAAGGCAGGTCAGGCCCTGAGTCTAGGGAGCGGTGGCGGCGGCGGATGCCGAATTGGCGCTGCACGAGCAGTGGCAGAACGCGTTCGGCGCGTCCTGGCCGCAGTTTGTGCGGTGGCCAATAGGCCCGCTCAGTCGGACGGTTCGCCAAACAGCGGATCACCGCGCAACGCCGCCACGGCCAGTTCGACGAAGGCCCTGACCTTAGCCGCCGCCTGGCGGCCCTGGGGATAGACCAGGTGCACCGGCAGGGGCGCCTCCTCGTGGTCCGCCAGCACGATCCTCAGGCTGCCTTCGGCCAGCGCCGGGGCGATCTGGTAATGCAGCACCCGGGTCAGACCGTGCCCCGCCTTGGCGGCGGCGATGGCGGCTTCGTTGATGTTGCACAGCAACAGCGGATCCACCACCACCCGCTGTCCGCGGGCGAAGCGCCATTCCGGCGAGGCCGAGGCGCCCTGGCAAACCAGGATGCGGTGCTCCTTGAGTGCGGCTGGAGTGGCGGGAGTACCGCGCGCCTCCAGATAGCTCGGGGCCGCGC
Organism: Pseudomonas sp. PLB05; assembly: GCF_021106615.1. Taxonomy (NCBI): domain Bacteria; kingdom Pseudomonadati; phylum Pseudomonadota; class Gammaproteobacteria; order Pseudomonadales; family Pseudomonadaceae; genus Pseudomonas; species Pseudomonas sp. PLB05. Next base: position 1,338,219 of record NZ_JAJOHO010000001.1, on the reverse strand, counting down.
AGACCACCCGCCGCATCTGGCCGACCTGGATGGCGGTAAGCCCCGAATCCGGCAACTGACCAATGCGCAGGGCGACATCCATGCCCTCGTCCAACAGATTCACCTGCCGGTCGACGAAAAAGGTACGGACGCGCATCTCCGGATAGAGCGCGAGAAAGTCCAACACCAGCGGCAGTACGTGTAGCTGGCCAAACAATAGCGGTGCGGTGATCGCCAGGGTGCCCGAAGGCTCGACCTGGTGCCCGGCGGCGGCCAGTTCCGCCTCGGCGATCTCGCTGAGGATGCGCCGGCAATCCTGCAGATAGCGGGCGCCGGCCTCGGTGGGCTTCACCGAGCGGGTGGTGCGCACCAGCAAGCGGGCGCCGACCAGCGCCTCCAGGCCGGCCACCAGGCGCGTCACCGCTGGAGCGCTCAGGTGCAGTTCCCGGGCCGCGCGGGCGAAGCTCTCGGTTTCGGCCACCTTCACGAACACGCGCATCGCCTGCCAACGATCCATCTGCGGGGTCTTCCTCAGGGCGCCGGAGCGAGCCGGCCAGAGGTGCATGGTAGTCGACTCGACCAGGCTGATCAGCCTAGAGGTCGAATTCCAGCGGCGCGGACCCGGCCGCGGGCCGCGCGCAACAGAGCAGCGCCTGATTGGTGCCCACCGCCGCGGCGGGTTCCTTGAGATAGGTAACAGCGCCCTTGAGCAAGCGGGTACGGCAGCTGCCACAGTGCCCCTCGCGACAACTGAACGCAGGCTCCAGCCCCTGGGCCTCGGCCAGTTCCAGCAGGCTGCCGGCCGCAGGCGTCCACCGCGCCTCCCGGCCGGACGCCGTGAAGCGCACCGGAATGGTCTCGGTGGACACCGCTGGGCGGGTTACTTCCGCCGTCGCCGTGACGGTGCGCATCGGTCCAGCCGGCCCGAAGGCTTCGGCATGGATACGATCATCCTCGATGCCATGACCCCGCAGGCCGTCATAGAGCCCCTGGGTAAAGGCAGCCGGACCACAGAGGTAGAAGTCGTAGTCGCCAAAGGGCAGCTGGCGCTCCAGCAACGCCATCTCGATGCGTCCGGCGACGTCATAGTCCACCCCGGGAAGCGCGTCGGAGGGATCGCTCAGCGCCCTGATCATCCGTATCGACTCCGGCGCCTGGGCCAGCAGCTCGGCGAGCTCCCTGTCGAAGGCCCGTTCCGCCCTGGTGCGGGCGCCATAGAACAGCGTGACGGTTCGCCGACCTTCATGGACCAGCTGCCGCAACATGGCCAGCAGTGGGGTGATGCCGATTCCGGCGGCCAGCAACACCAGGGGACGAGTGTCAGCGGGTGCCAGGGTGAAGTCGCCGGCGGGCATTCGCGCTTCGATCAAATCGCCTTCGCGCCACTGGTCGTGGAGCAGCTGAGAGACCAGACCGTCGCGCTTGACGCTGATGCGGTAGCGACCGTCCGCGGGGAGGGAGGTCAGGGTATAGGTCCGCACCAGGTAGGGCTGGCCCGGCCGAGGTGTCACTCGAATCGGCAGGAACTGACCGGCCTGATAGGGAGGCAAGCCGGCGGCGTCCACGGGTTCGAGATGGAAGGAGCGGATGGTGGTGCCCTCCTGGACGATCCGGGCGATGCGTAGCGGGCGCCAGTGGCGGCCCTGGGCCCCAGCCTCCAGGCGCCGCTCGACTTCCAGCCAGCTGCCGGTCAGCTGGCTGCTGTCCGACGCTCCTCCGGCTTGGGCCTTCCAGCGCAGCGCCAGGGCGGCGCGGCGGCGAACGATCCGCCGTGGGCGAAAGGCCCAGAGCCGCTCGGCCCCGTCGAAAGCCGCGATCTCCGGCGAGTCGAACAGCACCTCGGCGGTGCCGCTCAGCTGCAGCAGATCCCCGTGTTCGTAGTCCACGAACAGCAGCCCGGCCCGGCCGTTGGCGACGACATTGCCCAAGGTGTTGAAGAACAGATTGCCGTTGAAGTCGGGAATGGTCAGCAGGTCCTCGGCGCCGACCCGGACGAAGCCCGGCTTGCCGCCGCGATGGGAGACATCGACCCGCCGCTGGCCTTGCTGGTCGGCATAGGAAGCGACGAAAAAGGTATCGGCGCCGGCAATCAACGCGCGAGCATCGGCGTCCAGGCAAGCGAGGTTCTCCACCGATGCGACCGGGGGCGGGCCTGGCGCGTGGACGACGCTCAGATCGCGCAGCTGGATATAGCGCGGGCAATTGCCGAAGCTCTGGTCGACCGTCACGCGCAGACCCTGGGCAGTGACGCTGAGTGTGCCGTTCATGCGATTGCGGCGGCGCGTATGCAACTCGATGCCGAGCAGGCCCACGGCGGCGCCGTCGCCCAGGCCCGGGGTTGCCGGATCCTCGGCTGAGAGATGGGCGGCGATGTCCAGGGTGGTGGGCGTGGGCGAGGCGAGAAAGCCGGGCTGGCCTTCCAGGATCGTCGCCCAGGCCGCGCCCTCGGCATCGACGCTGCCCAGTATCACAAAGGGCAACTGCGCAAAGAACTGCCGATGCTGGTCAGGCATGAACGAGCGGATCACCCGCGGACCCAGGGCCGCCATGCGCTCACGGACGCCCAGGCGTTCCTGAATAAGGGTTTCACCGGCGTGCCAGGTGGGTAGGGATTCGTGCATGACCGTGACCTCCAGCTAGGCGACGCGCGATCAGGTCCTGAGGCCTGCCGCGGTCCGGGGGAAGGGCACGAAGCCCGGCAAGGCTTCCACCCGCTGCAGGAAGGCACGCACGGCCGCGTAGGGTGCCAGATCCACATTGCCTTCCGGCGCCCCGGCCAAATAGCTATAGAGGGCGATATCGGCGACGGTCGGGTAAGCGGCCGCCAGCCAGTCTCGCGAGGCCAGGTGGGCCTCCAGGCGTTCGAGCAGGAAATGGGCGCGGGCGATGACCTCGTCGGCATCCAGCTGGGCGCCGAATACCGTGATCAAGCGCGCCGCCGCCGGGCCATAGGCCAGCTCGCCGGCTGCTACTGACAGCCAGCGCTGTACGGCGGCGGCACCAGCCGGGTCCTCAGGCAGCCAGTCGCTGCGGCCCGTCTTTTTCGCCAGGTAGACGAGGATGGCGTTGGCATCGGCGACCACCGTTTCGCCGTCCCGCAGCACCGGTACCTGACCAAAGGGGTTGAGGGCGAGAAATTCAGGCGTGCGATTGGCGCCGCCCGGGATATCGACGTCGATCAGCTCGACCTCTAATCCCAACAAGGAGGCGAAGAGCACAGCACGATGGGCATGACCGGACAGCGGGGTGTGATAGAGCTGCATGAGCCGACTCCTGGCAGGCATCGGGGCCAAGGGTGGTCCCGACAGGTGCTACCAGCTTGGAATCAGAATGTTCGTGAGGGAATGGGCCTTCTGGTCACTTCAGCATTCCGCAAAATGGAATGATCGAGCTATGGGCAGGCGAGGGCGGCTGCTCCCACCATGGACCTCAGTGAGGCCCTTCGGCAGTCGCCAATCAGGCCTGATCCGTCTATCAGGCGGCAGTCTAGAGCGCCTGGGACTGGTCGGTGCCTCAAGTGGTAAAGTAGAATCAATATCATCTAAGCATCGTCGAGCAGGTAGCATCCGTCATGAATGACATGGCTCTCGCATCCTCGCGCCATCTTCATAGCCTCTATCGCGACCACAGCGGCTGGCTACAGGCTTGGTTGCGGCGGCGGCTGGGTAGCGAGTGGGATGCGGCCGATCTCAGCCAGGAAGCCTTTCTGCGGCTGGTACGCAATCCCGAGGTGCTCGGCGAACTGCAGGAGCCGCGGGCCTATCTGGTGACCATCGGCAAACGCCTGCTGATCAATTTCCAGCGCCGACGCAGCCTGGAGCAGGCGTACTTGGAGGCGCTGGCCGAGCTGCCCGAAGCCTGCGCGCCATCGCCCGAGCAACGCTGGATACTGCTGGAAACTCTACAGGCCCTCGATGAGCTGCTCGATGGTCTGCCCGCCCAGGTCCGCCAGGCCTTCCTGCTCAGTCAGCTCGAAGACCTCACCTATCGCGAGATCGCCGAGCGCCTGCACGTCTCCGAGCGCACCATCAAGAGATACATGGCGCAGGCCTATGAGCATTGCCTGCTGGCGGAGCTGTGCTGAGCAGCGGCCAAGACCGGCGGCGGACGGCGATCCGCGAGGCCGCGGGCTGGCTGGCGCTGCTGGAATCCGGCGCGGCGGGCGAGCGCGAACATCAACAGCTGCAGGAGTGGCGCCAGGCCCATGCCGAGCACGAGCGTGCCTGGCAGGCGGCCTTGGCGCTGCAACAACGCTTCGCCGCGGTGCCTTCGCGATTGGCCATGGCCAGTCTGCAACCGGCCGACCGTGGCCGGCGGACCGCCATGCGCCAGTTGCTGGGGCTGGCGGTGGTGGTACCGACCGGCTGGTGGCTGACCCAGACGTTGCCTCTGGACGCCTGGACCGCCGACCTCAGCACCGCCACCGGCGAACGCCGTACCCTTACCCTGGCCGACGGCAGCCTGCTGCAACTCAATACCGCGACCGCCGTGGACCTGGATCCAGCCCGGCGACGCCTGACCCTCGTGCAGGGCGAGCTCTCGCTGCAGGTGCCTAGCGCCGAAGCAATGACCCTCGATACCCGTTTCGGCGTCCTGACGGTGCGCCAGGCCGAGGTCTGCGTGCATCAGCATGACGAGGGGTGCGACGTACGGGTGGTCAGCGGCAGCGTGGGCGTGCGACCACTGAAGGGGCTCGGGCTGGAATTGGGCAAGGGCCAGCAATTGCGCTTGAGTGCCCTGGGAATCGGGGCTATCGAGCCCTTTTCCGCGACCCTGCTGAGCTGGCGCCAAGGGGTGCTGATCGCCCAGGACCAGCCGTTGGGCGAATTCCTGGAGGAATTCAGCCGCTATCGTCTCGGCCTGCTGCGTTGGGATCCCGCGGTTGCCAACCTCAGGGTCACCGGCAGTTTTCAACTTGCCGACACCGACCGGGTGCTGACTCTCCTGGCCGCTACGCTGCCGCTGGAGGTGCACTGGCGCACCCGCTTCTGGGTGACCCTGCAGCCGCGCACGGTCAGCGTCTGAAAAAAGCCTGTCCCCTTTTCGGTACTCGTCGGTCATTAACGGCATAGGACAACCAAAAGGAGGGGGATTCGATGGTGGCGTTGGTATTGCGTCCGTTGCTGCGCACGGGCCTGTTGGTGGCATTGAGCGGTACCCCTTGGTGGGCCGGTTCGGCGTGGGCCCAGGAGGCGGCTCGTCGGCATTACGAGATTCCCGCGGGCAGTCTCGCCCAGGCATTGACTCGCTTTGCGGCGGAATCCGGCGTCAATCTGGCGGTGGATCCGGGGCTGGTGGGCAAGCGCGACAGCGCTGGCCTCAACGGCGACTATGGTGTGGAAGAGGGCTTCAGCCGCCTGCTGGCCGGCTCGGGCCTGCGACTGCAACCGCTGGGGGAGCGCGACTTCACCCTGGCGCCAGCGCCGCAGGAGAGTGGGGTCCAGGAGCTGGCCAGTACCTCTATCGTCGCCACCAGTCTGCAGGCGGATGACACGCCCTACGCCGGTGGTCAGGTCGCGCGGCAAGGTTCCCAGGGGCTGCTGGGCAATCGCGACTTCATGGACACGCCCTTCAGCCAGACCTCCTACACTGCCCAGACCGTCCAGAATCTCCAGGCCCGCACCCTTACCGACCTGATCGCCAGCGATCCCTCGGTGCGCTCCACCAATCCGTCGGGGGGTCGTTTCGAACAGTTCACCATCCGCGGTTTCAGCCTGTTCAACAGCGATGTGGCCTACAACGGCCTCTATGGGGTGCTGCCGACCTATTCCATCGACATGGAGATGGCCGAACGGGTCGATATCCTCAAGGGGCCGAGCCAGCTGCTCAATGGCATCTCGCCCCGCGGCAGCGTCGGCGGTGGTATCAACGTGGTGCCCAAGCGGGCCACCGACCAGCCCATTACCGAGATCACCGGCAGCTACGCGTCCGACAGTCAGGTGGGCGGCGCCGTGGACATCGGCCGTCGCTTCGGCGAGGACAACCGCTTCGGCATGCGCTTCAACGGCGTCAAGCAATCTGGCGACACCACCTGGGATCACCAGCACGTCGACCGGCAGATGGGCGTGCTCGGTCTGGACTACCGCGTCGAGCGCCTGCGCCTGGGGCTGGACCTGGGCCATACCGAGCGTGATACCGACGCGCCCCAGGAGCGGGTGCTGGTAGGCGCCAACGCCCGGGTACCCGATGCCGACGACGTGCGCCACAACTATGCCCAGCGCTGGACCCGCGCCCAGACCAAGGACACCTTTGGCGCCCTGCGTGGCGAATTCGACGTCGACGATTCGCTGATGGTCTACGGCGCCGTGGGCGCGCGCCGCAGCGATCACGAGTTCCTGCGCCACAACGTCTCCATCACCAACGACGCCGGCGACTTCACCGTCCAGCCGCGGGACTTCACCCGCGACGAGAACGTGCGCACGGCCAACGTCGGTGCCCGCAAGTGGCTGCAAACCGGACCGGTCAGCCACGAGCTCAATGTCAGCGCCGACTACTTCTACATGGACTTCGAGAACGGCGGCGGGCGCTACGCCAACGGGACGAGCAATCTCTACAACCCCCGCGACCTGCCGGCGCCAGGCGTGCAGACCCGAGCCGATGCCAAGGGCTACACCGAGAACCGGTTCAGCGGCGTGGCCTTGGCCGACACCCTGGGCTTCTTCGACGACCGCCTGCTGGTCACCCTCGGCGCCCGCTGGCAGCGGGTCAAGGTGGACGACTGGTCCGATGGGGTGAAGCAAACCACCGCCTACGACGAGGAAAAGGTCTCGCCCTCGGCGGGGGTGCTGTTCAAGGCCACCGAGCGCCTGTCGCTCTATGCCAACTACATGGAAGGCCTGAGCCAGGGCAAGATCGCACCGTCCACCGCGCTGAACGAGGACGAGATCTTCCCCCCCTTCATCAGCCGCCAGGCGGAGGTGGGTGCCAAGTACGACTTCGGCGCGGTCGCCGTCACCGCCAGCGCCTTCCGCATCAAGCAACCGGCCTACGAGACCAACGCCACCAGCCGCACCTTCGGCCCCAACGGCAAGCGCGTCAACGACGGGGCAGAGCTGAGCGTGTTCGGCGAACCGCTGGCAGGCTTCCGCGTCCTAGGCGGCCTGATGTACATCGACAGCGAACTCAGGGACACCGTGGGTGGCACCTTCGACGGCAATCGCGCCCCGGCCACGCCCAAGCTCAATGCCAACTTCGGTGCCGAACTGGACATCCCGGCGGTGCCCGGCCTGACCCTGACCGGACGGGGGATCTACACCAGCTCCCAGTACCTGGACCAGGCCAACAGCAAGGAAATCGATGCCTGGCATCGCTTCGACGTGGGCGCGCGTTACGCCTTCAAGGTCGACACCACCCGCGTGACCCTGCGCGCCTCGGTGGAGAACGTGATGAACGAGCGCTACTGGGCCTCCGCCGGCGCCTCCGACGACAGCGAACCCGGCCTGACGATCTCCACGCCGCGGACCTTCGTCCTCTCCACCACCCTGGCGTTCTGAACGCGAAAAATCCCGCCGTTGCGCAAGGCTCGTTGCAGTCCTGCGCGGCGGCGGATAACGCGGATAACCAACTAGGTGCACAACTAGGCCGCATTGCGCGGTCAAGGCCTATTACTCATTGATCGGAGTGTCATGCGGATATAACTGAAGCAAAGTTTCTATCAGGATAATTGCCGAGCTATTTCGATAACGGACCCACAATGAGTTCGCGTTTCTTATCGCCCACTAATTGGTGAAAGTTGGGCGAGTTCAAAGACTCGAGTATTGACGGGAATAGCGGTTGAAGGATGAGAATGAAACTGATTATCGTTACCGAAGATAAACGTCTCGAGGTCTGACGCCATGCTTCAACCATCCCTCTGTCGTGACACAGCAACACCCGATAACGCTTTCTTTCTCGCTCGTCAGGCGCGCTTCGAATCCAAGGTCCGCAGCTATCCGCGCAAGCTGCCGCTGGCCATCGCCAAGGCCGCTGGCGTCTGGGTAACCGATGTCGAAGGCAAGATTTACCTGGATTGCCTGGCCGGGGCGGGCACCCTGGCGCTGGGGCACAACCATCCGGCGGTCACCGAGGCCATCTCAGCTTTTCTCGCCAGCGGCTTGCCGATGCACAGCCTGGACCTCACCACGCCGCTCAAGGACGCCTTCAGCGAGCGACTGCTGGGTCTGCTGCCGGGTCAGTCCGAGGACTACTGCCTGCAATTCTGCGGTCCGTCCGGTGCCGATGCGGTGGAAGCGGCATTGAAGTTGGCCAAGAAGGTCACCGGACGCAGCAACGTGGTCGCCTTTTCCGGGGGCTACCACGGCATGACCCATGGCGCCCTGGCCGTGACCGGCAATCTCGCGCCCAAGCAGGACGTAGCGGGGTTGATGCCCGGGGTGCAATTCCTGCCCTATCCCCATGAATACCGCTGCCCGCTGGGACTGGGCGGTGAGCGGGGCGCCGCGGCCCTGGCGCGCTACCTGGAGCGCTTCTTCGGCGACGTGGAAAGTGGCGTCTGCCGCCCGGCGGCGGTGATCGTCGAGGCGGTGCAGGGGGAGGGCGGCGTCAATCCGGCACCGCTGGAATGGTTGCGGACCCTGCGCCGGGTCACCCGGGAACACGGCGTTCTGCTCATCGTCGACGAGGTCCAGACCGGTTTCGGCCGCACTGGCGCGCTGTTCGCCTGCCAGCATGCCGGCATCGAGCCCGACATCCTGGTGCTGTCCAAGGCCGTAGGCGGCGGCCTGCCGCTGGCCCTGCTGGCGATTCGGCGGGAGTTCGACGCCTGGGAGCCGGGTGGCCATACCGGCACCTTCCGCGGCAACCAGTTGGCCATGGCCACGGGGCTCGCCACCCTGGAGGTCATCGAGCGCGAGAGATTGGTCAGCCACGCCGCCCAACTGGGCAGCTGGGTCAAGCGGCATCTGGAGCGGCTGCGCGAGCGCTTTCCCGCCCTCGGCAATGTCCGTGGCCTGGGCCTGATGCTGGGCCTGGAGATCGTCGACCCGAGCGGCGAAGCGGATGCACTCGGCAGCCTGCCAGCCGATCCCGCCCTGGCGGCGGCCATCCAGCGCCATTGTTTCGCCCAGGGGCTGCTGCTGGAGCGCGGCGGCCGCGACGGCAATGTAGTGCGGCTGCTGCCCCCGCTGATCCTGCAGGAAAGCCACTGCCTGGTGCTGCTCGAACGCCTGGAGGCGGCCCTCGTGGCGGCGCTGGCCGAGCCGCGTGGCTGAGCGCAGGGCACCACCAGAGTGCCACCGCACCGGATCGCCCGCAGGGACGCGCCACCTTTTGGACACTGCCATGACCTCTTTCGAATCCACTCTGCTTTCCCGCATCGTCAGTGAGCTGGCGTCTTCCCACGCCTTGATGAATTGCCTCATCAAGGAATTCGCGCTGCCGGAAAAGTGCCTGACTTATAATTGGCCGGAAGATCGCCGGGGTATAGCGCCGGCCAATTATCTGAGTTGGTTGCAAGACGGCGGCGTCCCCTTGCTGATCAACTTTCCTGGAGACCGCCAGTTCTTTCTGGTCGTCGATCGACAGGATGAACTCGGCAGCCAGCGTTATCTATCCGATATCTATGTAAGACGGGGTGACCAGGCCTGGTATTGCCCGGACTTTCCTGCCTTCATCGATTTTCTGCTGGAGGCCTGCGAAGAACTCGCCGGCGCCCACAATAACGAATTGCTGCAACAGGTCTTGCAAAGCCAGCGCCTGACCGCGGCCATCGTCGACCACGTGCAGGTCTCGCGCCATCCCGCTCCGCTCAGCGACTATCTGGCCAGCGAGCAGGGCCTGTGGTTCGGCCATCCCAATCACCCGGCGCCCAAGGCCCGGCGCTGGCCGGAGCCCTTGCCGGCCGAGGCCTATGCACCGGAACTGCACACCAGCACCCCCATGCACGTGCTGGAGGTGCCCCATGCCGGGCTGCGGGTGGCGGGCAACGGCCTCAGCGACGCCCAGGTGCTGCAGGGCTTCGTGGACCAGGCGCAGACCGCCCCGGGGCGCGTGCGCATCGTGCTGCACCCGGTCCAGGCGCAGCTGTTCCTGGGCGATCCACGGGTCCAGACCCTGCTCGCCCAGGGCGAGCTCCGCGACCTCGGCGCCAGCGGCGCGCTGGCCAGCCCCACGGCCTCCATGCGCACCTGGTACCGCGAAGGCCATGCCTTCTTCGTCAAGGGCTCGCTCAATGTGCGTATCACCAATTGCGTACGCAAGAACGCCTGGTACGAACTGGAAAGCACCCTGATCGTCGACCGCCTCATGCAGCGCTTGCAGGGGCGGGTGGCGGGCCTGGACATGGTGCGCGAGCCGGGGGCCCTGAGCTGGGCACCGCCGGCGGCGAGTGCCGAGGACGAGCGCTGGTTCCGCGAGCAGACCGGTGCCATCCTGCGCGAGAACTTCTGCCTGGAGCATGGCGCCGACTGCTGCCTGCTGGCCGGCACCCTGTTCGCCCGCGACACCCGCCTGCAGCCGCTGCTGCAGGACTTCCTCACCCGCTGCGGCGGCCAGGAGCCCAGCGATCAGGCCCGGCTCGCCTGGTTCCAGGACTATCAGCGGCTGCTGCTGGGGCCGGTGCTGCGGCTGTTCTTCGAGCACGGCGTGGTGCTGGAGCCACACCTGCAGAATTGCGTGCTGGTGCATGACAACGGCCGGCCCATCCACCTGCTGCTGCGCGACTTCGAAGGCATCAAGCTGACTGACAGCCTGGGCGCCGAGGCGCTGGACGCCCACGTCCAGCCCCGGGTGCGCCAGTCGTTGCTGTACAGCCGCGACCAGGGCTGGCGGCGCATCGCCTACTGCCTGTTCGTCAACAACCTCGCCGAAGCGGTGCTGGCGCTGAGTTGGGAGCGTCCGCACCTGGCGCCGCGCCTGTGGCGGCAGGTGGAAGCCGAGCTGATCGCCATTCGCCGGGACCTGCAACGCGCCGCCCCCGAGCTGGATGCGCTGATCGCCGGCCAACCCATTCCCTGCAAGACCAATCTCAAGGTACGCCTCGCGGCCCAGGCCGATCGCCATGCGGGTTACGTGCAGTTGCCTTGCCCCTGGGGCGCGGAGGTGCGTCATGGGTGAGCTTCCTGCCGCGGTACGCGCTGCCCTGGTGGAGGCCCAGGCGCAGTCCAGCGATCCGCTGGTGGCCTTCGTCTACGACCTCGATGCCCTGCGGCGGCACGTCGCCGCGCTGATGGCCGATTTGCCGCCAGGCGTGGAGCTGTACTACGCCATCAAGGCCAACAGCGAGGCGCCGATCTTGGCGGCCCTGGCGCCGCTGGTGCACGGCTTCGAGATCTCTTCCGGCGGCGAGATCGACCGCCTCGCCGCCTGCCCGCAGCACAAGCCGTTCGTCTTCTCCGGGCCGGGCAAGCTGGATTCCGACCTGCGCACCGCCCTGAGCGCCGGGGTCGAAGCCATCCACTTGGAGAGCCTCGGCGAGATCCAGCGCCTGCAACGGCTGGCCCGTTCCCTGGGACGGAGACAGCCGGTGTACATCCGCATCAATCCGCAATTGCCGGCCGGGCTGACCAGTACCTTGGCCATGGCGGGTACGGCGACGCCCTTCGGCTTCGACGAGGCCGACCTGCCCGCCGCGGTGGCGGCGGTGGAGGCGGCCAGTCACCTGCAGCTGCAGGGCTTCCACGTGCATGCCCTGTCGCACCAGCACTCGGTGGAGCGCCATCTGCAGCTGCTGGACTTCTATCTGGAACGCTGGCCGCACTGGCGTGGCCTGGCCCGGCGGCCGGAGACCCTGGTGCGGCTCAACGTCGGTGGCGGCATCGGGGTGGATTACCGCGAGGGCCGGCGATTCGACTGGGCGCGGCTGTGCGCCTACCTGCGCGTCCGCCTGGCCGCCCAAGCGCAGCCCCCGTTGATCCGCTTCGAGCCGGGTCGTTTCCTCGCGGCCTTCTGCGGCTACTACGCCATGGAGGTGCTGGATACCAAGACCAGCCACGGCCAGCACTTCCTGGTCTGCCGCGGCGGTACCCACCAGTTCCGTCTGCCGGTGGCCCAGGGGCACGATCACCCGGTGCTGCACCTGCCCCGCGAGGCGCGGGCGACCACGATGGGGGGCAAGGCTTGGACGGTGGTGGGCCAGCTCTGCACGCCCAAGGACATCCTCAGCCGCGGCCAGCCCCTGGGGGAGGTACGGGTGGGCGACCTGCTGGTGCTGCCCCTGGCCGGCGCCTATGGCTACAACATCTCCCACGCGGATTTTCTCTGCCATCCGCGCCCGCGCCAGCTGTTCCTCGACGGGCACGGGAGCGCCCCGACGTGAGCGTGGCGATCCCGCGGGTTTGGGTGGCGGTCAACGTGCTGCTGGGCACGGTCACCGTCAGCCTGGCCAACACGGCGCTCAATCCGGCGCTGCCGGCCTTCATCGCCGCCTTCGACCTGGGGCCGCTACTGGCCAGCTGGATCGTCGCCGGCTTCATGGTGGCCATGGGCATCACCATGCCGCTGACCGGCTTCCTGGCCGGGCGCATCGGCCGGCGGCGGCTCTATCGCCTCGGGCTGCTGGCCTTCATCGCCGGTTCGACACTGGGCGCCCTGGCCAGCTCCATCGCCGGGGTGCTGGCGGCGCGGGTGATTCAGGGGGTGGCCAGCGGCCTGATGATCCCCCTGGCGCTGGGCATCATCTTCTCCGTCTATCCCAAGGAGGAACGCGGCCGGATGACCGGCTGGTGGGGTGGGGCGGTGATGCTGGCGCCGGCGCTGGGTCCGCTGTGCGGCAGCCTGCTGCTGGAGGTGTTCGACTGGCGCGCCCTGTTCCTGCTCAACGTCCCGGTGGGCCTACTGGCCCTGGCCATGGGGCAGGTGGTGCTGCCCGGGGATGGCCCCCGTGAACACAAGCCCTTCGACCTGGCCGGCTACCTGCTGATCGCCAGTGGCCTGGGGCTGCTGCTGGTGACCCTCGGCCGGCTGCGCGACCTGGCTGCCCTGGCTGAACCCCTGAACCTGCTGGCCCTGGCCGCCGGGGTCCTGTGCCTGCTGGCCTTCGTCCGCCTGCAACTGCGGCGCCGCCATCCGCTGCTGCCATTGCGACTGTTCGCCCTGCGCGGCTACCGGGCCAGCGTCATCATCGCCGTGGTCCAGGCGGTGGGCATGTTCGAGTGCCTGGTGCTGCTGCCGCTGCTAATCCAGCTGGTGCTGGGCCACAGCGCGCTCTGGACCGGTCTGGCGCTGCTCTGCACCGCCCTGGCGGCGGCGCTGTTCGGCCAGGTCGGCGGCCGCCTGCTCGACCGCCGCGGACCCCGCGGGGTGATCGCCACCGGCCTGACCTTCAGCGGCCTCGCCACCCTGGCCCTGGGGGTGGTCGGCAGCCATGCCGGACTCGCCTGGATCTGCGCGCTGATGATGCTGCGCGGCGTCGGCTTGGGGCTGTCCTACATGCCGGCCACCACCGCCGGCCTCAACACCCTGCCGGATACCCAGGTCACCCAGGGCGCGGCCATGAACAACATCGCCCGGCGGCTGGTGTCCTCGGTGGCCGTGGTGGCCGCCTCCCTGTGGCTGGAGCTGCGCCTGGGCGGCGCGGCCGGCTGGGGTCCGCGCCAGGCCGCCACCGGTGTCGCCATCCAGGACGCCTTCATCGCCACCGGTCTGTTCATCCTGCTGGCACTGCCCTGGGCCTGGCGCTTTCCCGCCGCTCAACCCGTTTCCGTTCGGAGGTACTCATGACCGCTCAGCTTTCACTCCCCGCCCAGCCCTGGCCGTCGCCCGCCGACGCCGCCCTCTATCGCCAGGTCGAGCAGCGCGTGGTGGCGCAGCTGCTGCAGACGCTGATCTACGAAGAGGTGCTCAGCGCCCAGGTACAGCCAGTGGCGGATGGCCTGGCGCAGTATCGCCTGGCCGGTCGCGCCGCCGATGGCCAACCGGTGCAGTACCTGGGCTATGCGCCCGCCGCTGCCAGCTTCGGCCTGATCCGCCTGGACCCCCAGCGCCTGGTGCGCCAGGACGCCCAGGGGAGCCGTGCGCCGACGCTGCACGAGACCCTGGCCGAACTGCTCGACGAGCAGAGCGACGCGCCGCTGTGGCCGCGCTTCGTCCAGGAGCTGGAGCAGACGTTGCTCAAGGACCTGCAGTCGCGCCGCCAGGACTACCGTCCCGCCCGCCCGGCCCACGAACTGGACGTGGACGCGCTGGAGCGGCACTTCATGGACGCCCATGGCTATCACCCCTGCTACAAGTCGCGCATCGGCTTCTCCCTGGCCGAGAATCGCCGCTACGGACCGGAGTTCGGCGAGCCGATCCAGCTGGTCTGGCTGGCCCTGGCGCGTGACCGGGCCTCGGTAGGGCATTCCCGCCGGCTGGACTTCCCGGCTTTCATCGCCGAGGAGTTCGGCAAAGAGCGCTGGGCGGCCCTGGCCGCCGACTGGCGCGAACAGGGACGGGTGCTGGACGATTACCAGCTGATCCCTGTGCATCCCTGGCAGTGGGAGCAGCACCTGGCCGCGCTGTTCCAGCCCGAACTGGTCAGCGGCGAGCTGCTTTATTTGGGCACCTCCCTGGACCAGTACGCCGCCCAGCAGTCCATCCGCACCCTGGCCAATCGCAGTGCGCCCCAGCGGCCCTACGTCAAGCTGGCGATGTGCCTGACCAATACCTCCAGCACCCGCATCCTGGCGCGCCACACCGTGCTCAACGGCCCGCTCATCACCGACTGGCTGCAGCGCCTGATCGAAACCGACGCCACCGCCCGCGACCTGGACTTCGTGGTGCTCGGCGAGGTCGCCGGCGTCGCCTACGACAGTCGCGCGCTGCCGGTCAGCCGGGCGGGGCAGGTCTATGGCACCCTCGGTGCCGTCTGGCGCGAGAGCATCCATGCCTATCTGCGCGCGGATGAGCAGGCGGTGCCCTTCAACGGCCTGACCCAGGTGGAGAATCGCTACGGCCAGGGCGCGCCGCGGCCCTTCGTCGCCGCCTGGGTGGAGCGCCATGGCCTCGACGCCTGGCTGCGGCAACTGCTCAGGGTCACGGTGACGCCGCTCATGCACATGCTCCACGCCGAAGGCATCGGTATGGAGTCCCATGGCCAGAACATCGTGCTGATCCACCGTGACGGCTGGCCGCTGCGCATCGCCCTCAAGGACTTCCACGACGGCGTGCGCTATGCCGAGCGCCACCTGGCGCGCCCGGAACTGCGCCCGACCCTGGAGCCCTTGCCGGCGAGCCACGCGCGGATCAACCGCAACTCCTTCATCCTCACCGAAGATGTCGACGCGGTGCGGGACTTCACCTGCGACGCCTTCTTCTTTATCGCCCTGGGCGAGCTGACGGTGTTCCTGCGCCAACATTTCGCGTTGGACGAAGGCGACTTCTGGCAGGCGACCGCCACGGTCATCCTCGACTACCAGCGCGCCCATCCCCAGCACCGGGAGCGCTATGCGCTGTTCGACGTCTTCGCCCCCACCTTCGAGGTGGAGGAGCTGACCAAGCGGCGTCTGCTGGGCGATGGCGAGCGGCGTTTCAAGGCGGTGGCCAACCCGCTGCATCCTTACCGGCCCGTCGCATGCTGAGGGTCAATCGCCTCAAGGCCGCCCTGGCGGCCGGCACGCCCAGCCACGGCCTGTTCGCCTCGCTGCCCACTCCCGCCAGCATCGATCTGATCGCCGAAGCCGGCTACGACTTCGTGATCATCGACCTGGAGCACGTGCTGATCAATCCGGAAACCCTGGAGAACATGATCCGCACCGCCGAGGGCTACGACCTCACGCCGCTGGTGCGGGTGCCGGACGCCGAGCCCAAGCGCCTGCTGCGCCTGCTCGATGCTGGCGCCCAGGGGATCGTGCTGCCCTGCGTGGAAGACCCGACGGTGCTGGCTGCCGCGGTGCGCGCCTGCAAATACCACCCGGAAGGCGAGCGCAGCCTCAATGCCGGGCGGCCGGGTTCCTTCGGCAAAGCCAGCCTGGCCGACTACGTGACTCGCGCCAACGCCCAGATCCTGGTGGTCGCCATGATCGAGAGTGCCGCCGGCGTCGCCCGCGCGGCGGAGATCGCGGCGGTCCCAGGAGTGGACCTGCTGCTCGAAGGCGCGGCGGACCTGTCGCAATCCCTCGGGCGCCCCTGGCAGATCGCCGATCCCGAGGTGCAGGAGGCCTTGCGGCAGACCTGGGCCGCCGCAAGGCGCCAGGGCACGCCCTACTGCGCCATCCCCCGGCGCCCGGAGGACCTCGAGCTCTGGCGAGGCCGGGGCGTCACCACCTTCGTGCTCGGCGACGAGCGCGGCATCGCCTTTCGGGCCCTGCAGGCCCGCCTGACCGCCCATACCTGCGGAGAATCCCCATGAACGCCCATACCCTCGCCACCGACCTGATCCTGCAGGACCTGTTCGACTGCCTGCTGGCCGAAGACGTCTTCGCCCTCATGCCTGTGACCCTGGCGGCCGCGACCGCGGAACATCCCGCCGCGCTGCAGCCGGCGGCCCCGGAGGAGCGCCTCTGGGAGTGCTGCTGCGATCCCCGCGAACAGCGTTTCATCGCCGCGCGGGTGCGCCCGGGCATTACCCAGGCCTGGGTGAAGGTGCCCGGTACGCCGATCCTGGCGCGCCAGGGCGACGCCTGGAGCACCCTCACGCCCGATGCCTTCGTCACCCTGGTGTTCGCCCAGGCGGCCGCCGACCCGGAGCAGGCGCGAGGCATCGCCCTGCTGCGCGAGACCCTGGCCACCAGTCTGCGGCAGACACGGTTGTCGCTGGAACGGCCCCTGGTCCCGAGTCCGCTGCTGCAGGGCGACGGCCAGGCCGCCTTCCTGCAGCTGGAGCGCTGGGCCGCCCTGCGGGATCGCCCCTATCACCCCCTGGCCAAGGCCAAGCTGGGGCTGAGCGACGCCGACTACCAGGCCTACCAGGCCGAATTCGGGCAAGCCGTGCGCCTCGCCTGGGTCGCGGTGCGCCGCGATCAGCTGCTGTGCGGCGAGGGCGTGGCGGCCGATTCCCAGGGACCGGCGGCCGACTTGCTGACCCCGGTGGCGCTGGCCGAGTTGCAGGCCGAATTGCAGCAGCGCGGCCTGGCAGAGAGTCACCTGGCGCTGCCGGTACACCCCTGGCAACTCGCCGAGGGCCTGCCCGGTCGGCTGGACGAGGCCTTCGCCAGCGGCGTCTGCCAGCAGCTGGACTTCGGCGGCGCACGCTGCCACGCGACCTCATCGCTGAGATCCATGCTGATTGAGGAGGGCGCGGGCGTGGCCCAGCTGAAGTTGCCCATGGCGGTGCATTCCCTGGGCGCTTCGCGTTACCTGCCGGCGGTGAAGATGATCAACGGCTCGCGCAGCGAGGCGCTGCTGCGCCAGGCGCGCGCCCTGGACCCGGTGCTCGCGGAGAGACTGCACCTGTGCGACGAGTCCCGCTGGTGGGCCTTCATGCCGCCAGCGGCGACCCTGTTCGACGAGGCACCGCGGCATCTCTCGGCCATGGTGCGCGGCTATCCCGCGGCGCTGCTGGCCGAGCCGGACTGCCGCCTGCTGCCCATGGCCGCGCTCGGCACACCGCTACCGGGCAGTCGCCGGCATTTCTTCGATGACTGGTTGACCGCACGGTCGCTGGCGCCGACGCCCGCCAACGTCCAGCTGTTGCTGGGTGAGCTCTGCCACAGCTTCATCGACCTCAATCTGCGCCTGTTCCGCCTCGGCCTGCTCGGCGAGGTGCATGGGCAGAACGCGGTGCTGGTCTGGCGCGCCGGACGCATCCAGGGCCTGCTGCTACGCGACCACGACTCCCTGCGCCTGTATGTGCCCTGGCTGGAGCGCCAGGGGCTGGCCGACCCGCAATACCGGATCAAGCCTGGCCATGCCCAGACGCTCTACCACGAGCACCCGCGCGACCTGCTGTTCTGGTTCCAGACCCTGGGCATCCAGGTCAACCTCAGGGCCATCTTCGAGACCCTCGCGAGCTGCTACGATATCCCGTTGACCGCCGCCTGGACGCTGCTGCGCGAGGTGCTGGAAGAGCGCATCGCGACCCTGGACTTCGATGCCGAGGCCCGGGCGCTGCTACGGGAGACCTTGTTCGAGGCGCCGGACTGGCCGCAGAAGTGGCTGCTGCGCCCGATGATCGAGCGGGCCGGTGGGCCCGGCAGCATGCCGTTCGGCAAGGGCAGGGTGGTCAATCCCTTTCATCAGGTGAGCCATGCCCCCTAGTGTTTCCCTCTCTATGACCCGCCGCCGCCTGCTCGGGCTCGGCGGCGTTCTTGCCACCGGCCTGGCGCTGCAGCCGGGCGTGGCCCAGGCGCAGCCCGGGCGGGTGGCCAGCCTGTTCCAGGGCTCCACCGACAGCGCCGTGGCCCTGGGACTCAGGCCCTGCGGCGTGGTCGAGTCCTGGAGCGAGAAACCGGTCTATCGCTATCTACGCCCAGCGCTGGCGGGGGTGCCTTCGCTGGGCCTGGAAACCCAACCCAGCCTGGAGGACCTGGCGCTGCTGGCGCCGGAGCTGATCGTCGCCTCGCGCTTTCGCCATGGTCGGATCGCGCCCTTGCTGCAGCAGCTGTGCCCGGTGGTAATGCTGGAGGAGGTCTTCGAATTCAAGCAGACCCTGCTGGCCCTGGGCACCGCCGCGGGGCGTGAGGCAGCTGCCACGGCGCTGCTGCACGCCTGGCAGGCGCGCATCGATCACCTGCGCGCCGCGCTGCAGCGGCACTACGGAGCCCAGTGGCCGCCGACGGTGGCGGTACTGGACGTGCGCGCCGATCACCTGCGCAGCTACCTGCCCGACAGCTTCGCCGGACGGGTACTCAGCGAGCTGGGCTTCGCCTGGCCAGCAGCCAGCCAGGGCAACGCCAGCCCCTCGATCAGGCTGACCTCCCGGGAAAGCCTGCCGGTGGTGGAGGCCGACGTCTTTTTCGTCTTCCTGCGTGCCAACCAGGCCGCAGTGCAGCGCAACTACGCGAGCCTGATCGAGCACCCGCTCTGGCAGCGCCTGAGCGCACCCCGGCGCGGCCAGGTCTGGCAGGTCGATGGAGTGGCCTGGAGCCTGGGCGGCGGCATTCTCGCGGCCAATCTGCTGCTGGACGACATCGAGCGCGTCCTGGCCATCCAGGGGGCTGCATGACCGCGCCGTTCAGATTGCTGCTGCTCGCCCTGGCCTTGGCGCTGACCGCCGTGCTGAGCCTTTCGGTCGGCGCCCGCTGGATCGCGCCCGGTAGCGTAGCGGCTGCCCTGGTGCAGGACTCCTCGCTGGCGCTGGACGCCACCCTGGTCAACACCACCCGGTTGACGCGCCTGCTGGTCGCCCTGGTGGTGGGCGCCAACCTGGCGGTGGCCGGTGCCCTCATGCAGGCCATGACGCGCAATCCGCTGGCGTCGCCGGGGTTGTTCGGCATCAACGCCGGCGCTACCTTCGCCCTGGTGCTGGGCATCACCCTGCTGGGGCTCTCCAGCACGGAAAGCTGGGTGCTTTGCGCGTTGCTGGGCGCGGCGGTGGCCGGCACGCTGGTGTGGTTATTGGGCAACCAGGGCCAGGCGCGCCTCACGCCGCTGCGCATCGTGCTGGCCGGCGCCGCCCTGGCGGCGCTGTTCACCGCCTTCAGCCAGGCACTGCTGGTGATCAACCAGGAGGGCCTGGATAGCGTGCTGTTCTGGTTGGCCGGCTCGGTAGGCGAGCGCAACCTGGACACTGCCGCCCCCTTGCTGGTGTTCAGCCTGCTAGCCCTGGCCGCCGCCGTGGTCTTGGCCGGGCAGCTCGACGTACTCGTCGCCGGCGACGACCTGGCCCGCGGCCTGGGGCAGCCCATCGGGCTGATCCGCCTGCTGGCCGGGGTGCTGGTGATCTGCCTGGCCGGCAGCGCCGTGGCCCTGGCCGGCAACATCGGCTTCATCGGCCTGATGGTGCCGCATCTGGTCCGCGGGCTGTTGGCGCGATCACGCCATGAACATCGTTGGTTGATTCCGGGCTGCGCCCTGGGCGGGGCCCTGCTGCTGGTGCTGGCCGACAGCCTGGCGCGCGTGGTGATCCTGCCCCAGGAGGTGCCCGTGGGCATCATGACCGCCCTGTTCGGCGGGCCCTTCTTCATCCACCTGGCGCGCCAGGGAGGTCGCCATGGCCGCTGAAGTCGTTTGGCGGCTCGGCCGTTTCTCCCGGCGTGTGGTGCCGGCCATCCTGTGGCGGCTGACCGTCGCTGCGTTGGTGGCCCTGGCGGCCTTGCTGCTGTGCCTCTGCTTGGGCAAGGTCTGGTTGACACCCACCCAGGTGCTGGCCGCCTTTGCCGACGACGCGCATGGTGGGCTGGGCTTCATCGTCACCCAGCTGCGCCTGCCCCGAGCGCTGCTGGCGGCCCTGGTGGGTGGCGCCCTCGCGGTATCCGGCCTGTTGCTCCAGGGGCAGGTGCGCAATCCCCTGGCGTCACCGGACCTGCTGGGTATCACCAGTGGCGCCAGTGCTGGGGCGGTCTTCTATCTGGCGTTCCTGGCGGAAGGTCTGGGGCCCAATGGCCTGCCGCTGGCCGCCATGCTCGGCGCGGGCCTGGCGGCGCTGCTGGTCTATGGCCTGGCCTGGAATCACGGTGCCTCGCCCTTGCGCCTGGTGCTGGTGGGGGTAGGGGTGTCGGCCATGCTCGCGGCGGCCACCACCTTCCTGCTGGTGTTCAGCCCGCTGACCACCACGCTGTCCGCCTACGTCTGGCTGACCGGCAGCGTCTATGGCGCCAGCTGGCCGGAGGTGCGCGCCCTGGGGCTGTGGTGGCTGGCCCTGCTGTTGCCGCTGGCGACCCTGGCGCGGCACGCCGTGCTGGCACAGCTCGACGACGACCTGGCCCGTGGTCTCGGGGTGCGCCTGCAGCGGCGGCGCGCGGCCCTGCTGGCACTGGCCGTGGCCCTGGCCGGGGTGGCCATCGCTGCGGGCGGCGCCATCGCCTTCGTCGGGCTCATCGCGCCCCATATCGCCCGTCGCCTGGTACCGGGCGGTTTCGCCGGTCAGGCGCTGATGGCGGCCCTGGTGGGGGCGCTGCTGGTGATGCTCGCCGATCTCCTGGGTCGTACCCTGTTCCTGCCCCTGGATCTGCCGGCCGGCATCTTCGTCGCCGCCCTGGGGGCCCCCTTTTTCCTCTACCTGCTGATCCGGCAACGCCCCTGAAGGAGGCTTCATGGCAACCCTGGCCAGCCGCGGCCTGACCCTCGGCTACGGCACCCAGACCATCATCGAGGCCCTCGACCTCGAACTACCATCGGGCCAGGTCTCGGTCCTCATCGGCAGCAACGGCTCCGGCAAGAGCACCCTGCTCAAGGCCTGCGCCCGGCTGCTGGAGCCGCGCCAGGGCCAGGTGCTGCTCGACGGCCAGGACATCCACCGGCAGTCCACCGCCGCCCTGGCCCGGCGATTGGCGGTCCTGCCACAGACCCCGGTGGCGCCCGAGGGCATCAGTGTGCGGCAGCTGGTGAGCCTGGGCCGCTATCCCTACCAGAACTGGATGCGTCAATGGTCGGCGGACGATGCCGCGGCGGTGGACAAGGCGCTGTGCCTCACCGACCTGCTGGCGCTGGCGGAGCGGCCGGTGGACGATCTCTCCGGCGGTCAGCGTCAGCGCGCCTGGATCGCCCTGACCCTGGCCCAGGATACCGATTGCCTGCTGCTGGACGAACCCACCACCTACCTGGACCTGGCGCACCAGATCGAGGTGCTGGACCTGTTACGGCAGCTGAACCGGGAGGAGGGCAAGACCATCGTCATGGTGCTGCACGACCTCAATCTCGCCTGCCGCTACGCCGATCACCTGGTCGCCGTCCACCAGCGGCGTGCCTACGCCCAGGGCGCACCCGCGGCGGTGTTGACGCAAGCCCTGGTACGGGAGGTGTTCGCCCTGGAATGTCGGATCATCGCCGATCCCTATTTCGGCACGCCGCTGTGCATTCCCCTTGGCCGCGAGGTACCGCCATGTGCCTGAGGCCTGCCTTGGCGCCTGAACACCTGCAGGTATTGCGCGAGACCTTCGGCCTGCGCGAAGCCTGGGAGCGCGACGGGCAGCACAGCCAACCGGTCGCCGCCTGGCTGGACGCCGCGCGCTGCGCCGAGTTGCTCGACGACCTGGCGGAGCGGATGGAAGCCCCCACGCGGCGGGTCGCGGCGTCGCTGCTGACCAAGCGGCTGGGCTTCCTTATCACCGGGGTGGCCTTCCACGCCCTGTCGGCCTATGACCGGCGCCTGGACCTGACGCCTGGCAATGTCTGGATCGAGGACGGCCATGCCCAGGGACGCTGGCGATCGGCCCTGCCGCTGAGCGATACCCGGCCGCTGCCTGCCGTGGAGGATCACGCCACCGCACGGTCGCTGCTGGCCCGCACCCTGTTCGGCGAGCTGCTGCGGCCGCTCTGGGAGACCCTGGCGCAGGTTGGCCGCGTCTCGCCGCGCATCCTCTGGGAAAACGTCGCGGTGCGGCTCTATTCGCTGTACGACCGGCGCCTTGCCGAACTGGACGATCCGGCCATTCGTGCCCGCTGCGCCGAGGACTTCGCCTGGCTGCTGGCGGCCACGCCGGCGGAGCTGGGCCTGGAGACCAATCCGCTGGCGCAGTTCCGCCGGCCTGCAACGACGAATACCGTGGGGCGTCCCGTTCGCTTCCGGCGTACCTGCTGCTTCTACTATCAGGCGACGGCGCCCACCGAATACTGTTCCAACTGTCCGTTGATCCGTCCGCGGGAGGTCGCATGCCCGGCCACCTGAGCGAGCTACCCGCCGAGCTGATCGCCGGCTACGCCGAGATTTCCGCCTCGACCCTGGGCCATCTCGGACGTACGGGTTACCTGCCCGAGCTCAAGCCCGCGGTAGCCGGCACGCGCCTGCTGGGCCGGGTGGTCACGGTACGCATCCCCTTGCCCCACGGCGCCCTGTTGCGCGAGGCGCTGATCGCCAGCCGCCCGGGCGACGTCCTGGTGATCGAGGCCGTCGGCGATCCCCACTGCGCCTGCTGGGGCGAACTGCGCACCCTGGCGGCCCTGGTCAAGGGCCTGGCCGGGGTGGTGGTGAGCGGCGCCATCACCGACATCCAGGCGCTTCGCCAACTCGGTCTGCCGGTCTTCCATCGCGGCATCAGCGCCGTCACCACCCAGGGCGGCGAGGCGCTGGGCGAATTGAACGTCGAACTCCAGCTCGGCGAGACGCTCGTCTGCCCCGGTGACCTCGCCCTGGGAGACGACGACGGCCTGTTCATCCTGTCGCCCGCGCGGGCCGCAGCCTTGCTGCCACTGGCCCAGGCCAAGGAAGCCGCGGACCAGGCGCGGCGTGTGCAACTGCTGCAGCGGCTCACCGAAGGGCGCTAAGGCTACTATTCCGGCTTGGCGCCGATCTGCTCGCGCAGGAGCTGCAGATAGCGCCGCGCGCCCAGACCCTGGGGGCGGTTCTTGATCCAGATGACGTCGATCCAGCGACGGATCTGGCTGGCCATGTTGTCGAATTGCACCTGTTCGAGCAGGCCGGAGGCGATCAGCGGACGCACAAGCGGATGGGGCAGATAGGCCCAGCCCAGCCCGGCCTGCACCAGGTCCAGCGTCGCCAGATAGCTGTCGGTCAGCCAGACCCGTTGCGACAGCACGATCTGCGGATCCGAGGCATTGCGGTCGCCGCCGGCCACCACGATCTGGCGGGTATCGGCCATCAGCGTTTCGCCCAGAGGTCGATCCTGGCGGGAGGCAGGATAGCCAGGTGCCGCCACCGCCGTGAGCAACTGGCTGCCCGCCTCGGCGAAGCCTTCCTGCTCGTTGATCCCCGGACGCTCGAAGATCAGCGCCATGTCGACGCTGCCCTCGTGCAGCAGGCGGATCGCCTCGGCGCGCGCCGCCGAGCGGATCTCGATTTCCAGCGCCGGAAATTCGTCGGCCAGGGTCACCAGCGGCCGACTCCAGGCACCGGTCTGCAACTCCGGCGCCATCACCAGTACGAAGCGCCGTTCCAGCCCGGCGTGCAATTGCAGGGCATGGGCGTCGAGCAGAGTGAGCTGGCTGGCCGCCTGCCGCGCCTGGGGTTCGAGGGCACGGGCCGCAGGCGTTGGTAGCGCCTTGCGGGTGGCGCGATCGAACAGCACCAGGTCCAGTTCGGCCTCCAGCTGGGAGATCGCCATGTTCACCGCTGACGGCACCCGCCCCAGGACGCGAGCCGCCGCGGAAAAGGAGCCCTCGTCGATGACGGCGAGGAAGACCCGAAGCGTTTCGCTGGTAAAGGCCATGGTTGTCAATTTCGCTGATAACGATCGTCTTTTTGTATCAGCCAGACAGGCTTAGAGTCCAGTCAGACAACGATGGAGACAGCGAGATGAGCGAGTCGATGGCGGGCCAGGTGGCCCTGATCAGCGGTGCCGGCAGCGAAGCCGGCATCGGCATGGCGATCGCCCGCCGCCTGGGCGCGGCGGGGGCACGGTTGCTCGTCACCGCCAGCAGTGCCCGGATCGCGGAGCGGGTGGCGGAATTGCGCGCTGCCGGCTTCACCGCTGAAGGGCGGGCGCTGGATCTCACCGAGGAGGCGACCGTTGGCGAGTTCTGCCAGTGGGCCGAGGCGCGTTGGGGCCGCATCGACATCCTGATCAACAACGCCGGCATGACCATGCAGGGCAGTCCCGAGCCCCTGGTCGAGGTGGCGCGGATGACCCTGGCCGACTGGAATCTGACCCTGGCGCGCAACCTGACCACGGCCTTCCTGCTGACCCGTGCCGTATTGCCCGGCATGCAGGCGCGCGGCTATGGCCGCATCGTCCACGTCAGTTCCGCCACCGGCACCCGGGCGGGCATTCCGCAGGCAGCGGCCTACAGCGCGGCCAAGGCGGCCATGGTCGGCATGAACATGAGTCTGGCGCTGGAGGTGGCCGGGCAGGGCATCACGGTCAACGCCGTGGCGCCCGGCTGGATCGAGACCGCCTCCAGCCTGCCGGAAGAATTGCAGGCCGCGACCCGGGTGCCCGTGGGCCGCGCCGGTCGTCCCGCCGAGGTCGCCGCGGCGGTGGCCTTCCTGGCTTCGCCCGAGGCCAGCTACATCACCGGGGAATACCTGGTGGTGGACGGTGGCAACAGCCGCATCGAAAACAAGGGGGCCTGACATGCAGCCGGTCGTACTGGTCAGTGGGGTACTGGGGGGCATCGGGGGAGCGGTGCGCGAGCATTTTCTGCAGGCGGGCTGGCGGGTCTTTGGCACCGATCTCGACGGCGCGGCCCTGGCGACGCTACAGGCCGACGGCCGCCTTGCCGGTCAGCACGCCGCCGACCTGCGCCAGGCGAGCGCGAGCCGGGAGGTGGTCGCCCGCGTTCTGGACCGCCTGGGTCGACTCGACGCCCTGGTCAATTGCGCCGGCGTCTGGCGCGAAGGCCCGGCGGAAACCTTTAGCGAGGAAGACTTCGACTTGGTGCTGGACGTCAATCTCAAGGCCAGCTTCTTTCTCTGCGCCGCGGCCATTCCCGCGCTGCAGGAAACTCGCGGCGCCATCGTCAACCTGAGCAGCGATGCCGGTCGCCAGGGCAACCGCAACGCCGCCGTCTACTGCGCCAGCAAGGGCGCGGTGACCCTGATGACCAAGGCCCTGGCGCTGGATCTGGCCCCCAGCGGGGTGCGTTGCAACAGCCTCTCGCCCGGCGATGTGGCGACGCCCATGCTGAGCTTTCAGGCAGAGCGCTACGGCAATGGCGATCCCGCCGCCTATCTGCAGGAATTGCTGGAGAAGTATCCGCAAGGCGAGCAGGCGCGCTTCATCCAGCCCGAAGAGGTCGCCGAGCTGGCCTTTTTCCTGTGCCAACCCGCCGCCCGCTCCATCACCGGCGCGGACCTGGCCATCGATTGCGGCGTCTCAGCCGGGCACTGAGCCCGGGCCGATCCGCCTCCACCCCAAGAGGAATCCGACATGACCACCAGTGGTATCAGCGAAGCCGCCGTCCAGACCTTTGTCGCGGCCGAGCGCGAGCGCTTCCTGGCGCGCAATCCCAAATCCCTCGCCCTGGCCGAGCGGGCCCGGCACTCGCTGTTCGGCGGCGTGCCCATGCACTGGATGAACGACTGGTCGATGCCCAGTGCGCTGTTCGTCAGCCATGCCCAGGGTGCGCGCTTCCATGACGTCGACGGCCACGAGTACATCGACTTCTGCCTGGGCGACACCGGCAGCATGTTCGGCCATTCGCCGGCGCCCATCGCCCGGGCCCTGGCCGAGCAGGGCGCCCGCGGGCTCACCACCATGCTGCCCGGCGAGGATGCCGTGGTCGCCGGGGAGTTGCTCGCCGAGCGCTTCGGCCTGCCGTTCTGGCAGGTGGCGACCACCGCCACCGATGCCAACCGCTATGTCATCCGCTGGGCGCGCGCCATCACCAATCGCAAGATGCTGCTAGTGTTCGACGGCTGCTACCACGGCACCGTCGACGACGTCATGGTGCGCCATCAGGAGGGGCGCACCGTGCACCGCGGCGGCCTGATCGGCCAGGCGCACAACCTGGCCGAGACCAGCCGGGCCGTGCCCTTCAACGACTTGGCCGCGCTGGAGGCGGCCCTGGCGAAGGGCGACGTCGCCGCGCTGATCTGCGAACCGGCCATGACCAATATCGGCATGGTGCTGCCCGCCCCGGGCTTCATGGACCAGGTCCGCGCCCTGACCCGGCAGTACGGCACCCTGCTGATCATCGACGAGACCCATACCCTGTCCACCGGCCCCGGCGGCTGTACCCGCACCTGGAATCTGCAGCCGGATTTCATCACCTTCGGCAAACCCATCGCCGGGGGCGTACCCTGTGCGGCCTATGGCTGCAGCCACGAGATGGCCCAGGCCATGCGCCTGGCGCAGCAGCACGCCAGCGAGACCAGCCACGGCCATGGGCACAGCGGCATGGGCACCACGCTGTCAGCCAATGCCCTGGCGATGCGCTGCCTGAGAGTCAACCTGGAAGAGGTGATGACCCCGGCCGCCTACGAACGGATGCTGCCGATGGCAGCGCGACTGGCCGCCGGTCTGCGCGCGGTGATCGCCCGCCATGGCCTGGCCTGGTCGGTGACGGAGCTGGGCGCCCGCTGCGAATTCCAGTTCTGCGCCACGCCGCCCACCACCGGCGCCGAGGCGGAAGCCGCCTTCCATGACAGCCTGCAGCAGGCGCTGCACCTCTATCTGATCAACCGGGGCATCCTCATCACGCCCTTCCACAACATGACCCTGTGCTGCCCGGATCTCCAGGCGGCGGACGTCGATCTGCTGCTCGCCACCCTCGACCAGGGCCTCGGCGAACTCCTGGCGCTGCCCGGCGCCCGGGAGTGTCAGCCATGAACTTCGCCGACGCCCAGGAAGCCCGCGACTTCCTCGCCGCCCACCCCGAGGTGCGCAGCATCGAACTCATGCTGATCGATGCCAATGGCGTGCCCCGCGGCAAGCTGCTGCACCGTGACGAATTGCTGGCCATCTACGAGGAGGGCCGGCCGCTGCCCAGCTCCATCCTGGCGCTGACCCTGCAGGGGGAAGACGTCGAAGCCACCGGCCTGGTCTGGGAGGTCGCCGATGTCGATTGCTGGACCTATCCGTTGCCCGGCAGCCTGACCCTGCAACCCTGGCGCAGCACCCCGACCGGCCAGGTGCAGGTGAGCATGCACCCGACCCAGGGGCTGCCGGCTACGCCCGCCGATCCCCGGCATGCCCTGGTGCTGGTGATCGAGCGGCTGCAGGCCGACGGCTTCCAGCCGGTGATGGCGGTGGAGCTGGAGTTCTATCTGCTCGACCGCACCCGCGACGCCCAAGGCCGTCCGCAACCGGCGCTGCAGATGAATGGCGTGCGACCCGGCTCGCCGCAGGTCTATGGGGTCTACGAACTGGAGCAGCTGCAGCCCTTTCTCGATGACCTCTACGCTGCCTGTGAGGTGCAGGGCCTGCCGGTGCGCACGGCCATCTCCGAATACGCCCCCGGCCAGCTCGAACTGACCCTGCTACACCGTTTCGACGCCCTGCAGGCCATCGACGAAGGCGTTCGCTACAAGCGCCTGGTCAAGGGCGTGGCCAACCGCCACGGCCTACAGGCTTGCTTCATGGCCAAGCCCTTCGGCGACCAGGCCGGCAGTGGCCTGCACCTGCATGTCAGCCTGGCTGATACCGAGGGCAACAACCTCTATGCCAGCGAGGACCCGCAAGGCACGCCGCTGCTGCGCCATTCCATCGGCGGCATGCAGCACCGGATGCTGGATGCCCTGGCGATCTTCTGTCCCAACGCCAACTCCTACCGCCGTTTCCAGGCCAACAGCTATGCGCCGCTGGCCAAGAGCTGGGGGGTCAACAACCGCAGCGTGTCCCTGCGCGTGCCCGGCGGTCCGGCCAGCAGTCGCCATATCGAACACCGCATCTGCGGCGCCGATGCCAATCCCTATCTGGCCGCCGCGGCCATCCTCGCCGCCATCCACGAAGGCATCCGTGACGAGCGTGACCCGGGACCCGCCATCGTCGGCAATGGCTACGAGCAGGCCACCGACCTGCTGCCCACCGACTGGCTGACCGCGCTGCAGGCGCTGGAGCGCTCTGCGTGGATCAAGGAGGCGCTGGGGGAGCGGTTCATCGAGGTCTACCTCGCCATCAAGCGCGCGGAATACCGGCAATTCATGGCCGAGGTGGGGGAGCAGGACTGGCGGTGGTATCTGACCCACGCCTGAGGGGGCGCTACCTGATCAGTTCGGCTCGCCCGGCACGGCGCTGATGCGATTGACGCTGATGATGCCGCCGTTCCAGATCATCTCAACCGGCGCCGCCTGGACCACCGCACTGATCCGTCCTGGGGTCAGCAATGCCCAGCAGTGGTTGCCGGGACGCCGCACCGAGCGATAGCGCAGGCCTGGGCAGCCGGCGCGTTTGGCGGCGGCGCCAAGACTACGCGCCGCGCCGTAGTCTGCGGGGTGGTAGAGGGCATCGGTCGCTTCCAGCACCAGGGCATCGCGGAAGCCCTTTTCAGAGAAGCCCACCGAAAGATTGCGGAAGACGAACCGCTCGTATTTCAGCGCGGGCACCTTCGACCAGTACGCTTGCTGATGATAGCGAACCTCGGCAAGGGCGGTATCGGGATGGTCGGCCAGGTAGAGAACGCCAAAGCTGCCATCACTGAAGCGAGACCCTGCGGGATTTACATGGGTGAAAGGTGCCACGGCATAGGAGCAGCCAGAGATACCGAAGGGGATCTGTGCCAGGGGGATCAGCTCCAGACGCCCTAGCTCGTTCTGCAGTCGCGGGTTGGTCAGAGTCTGCAACTGGTGCAGCGCCGCGAAGTCCTCGGCATTGGCGACATCGTCGAACAGGTCGATTGGCGGAAATTTGGAGTTGATCAGGCGATGCCCCTGTAGCCGCTCATCCGCGAGCAGAGGCAGGTCTTCCAGCTTCACCATCCGGCACCGCGCAGGACGTCGATACGCCGGAAGGTCTCATAGAGCGAGATCATGTCGCCCTGGGCCATGATCTCCAGAGGCGAACGGCCATTGAAGAACTCATTGTGATTGGCCATGGCGACGAAGCCGTAGACGTTTTCCGGGTTGTCGAAGACCAGGCGTAGCGCGGAATGCATGTTCAGCACCAGGCTGACACGCTGGAGCTGATCGGCATCCAGACTCACCGCCCAGTTACCTTCCCGCTGCAACGCCCGGGTGTAGGTGCTGCGCGAGATGCGCAAGATGCGGCAACTCTGCTCACTGGAGGCCTGCCATCTATCCAGAATGTTGAGCGCTGCCCGTAGGCCGGCCGTGCTCTGGCTTTTCGAAAACTGCTCAACGGCAACGACCTGGGACATAGGACTCTCCAATCTGTAGATGCAAATATATTGAAATTGCGTCTACAGATAAAGAGGTGCGGTAAAACTGATCACCGGGTAGTCCGTGACCATTCCGGATCAGGATGCAAGGCTGGCCCGCCAGTGCCGATCGCGGGTCGAAGGCCGCCGGTGCAGGCGCTCGTCCAGCAGTGCGCCTGCCCTGGTGTGTTCACCCCCGCGCAGCAGGGCGACCAGCAGGGTGTCTTCGATGACCTCGCGCTGGGCACCACTGCCGCCGATGCGGGCAACCTCCGCGCGCACCGGCTCCAGCAGCTGGGCGCAGCCGTCATAGTCCTCGTCGGCGAAGGCCAGCAAGGCGCGGCAGAGCAGGGGGACGACCGGTCCGGCGGAAAGAGTGCCGTCGCACAGGCGGGCTTCGAGTCCGGCCACGCGTTCTTCCAGCGCCTGCCGATCCCCGGTCGCCGCGGCGATCAGGGCCATATGGACGTCAGCGAAAGCCAGTCCCGGTTGCTGGAACAGCCCGGACGCACTGGCCGCGGTGGCCTGCCAGAGGTCGGCGGGCACCTCGTGGCCATAAAGCCCCAGGCGCCAGAGAAAGGAAGCGTTGTCGCTGACCCGGTTGAGCGGACCGGCGGTGGACGCGGCTGGCGCTACGAAGCGCTGATAGAGGTCCAGCGCGCCCTGGCTGTCGCCCTGTTCGAGGGCCACCAGGGCGCCGTGCCAGGCGATATGGCCATGCAGGGTGCCATGGCGCGGGTACTCGGGCAGCCAACCAGCGATCAAGGCTTGCGCGGCCGGGCTGTCGCCGGATTCGTGCAGGACATGGGTCAGGGCATGGGCTGCATTGACGTTGTGGCGGCGTAGCTCCAGCGCCCGCTCGGTGAGCGTACGGCCCCGCACCACCTCGCCGTTCTCGCCCAGGGACCAGCCGCGGTAGGTCAGGAACCACCAGTCATCCGCGGCGAAATGACGGGCATGGCGCTCGCAGAGGTCGACCCGCGCCTGATCGTGATCGGCCCGCCCGGAAAATGCCAACAGACCGAAAGCACCCAGGGGCAAGCCCAGGATCAGGATGTCCCGCGGCCAGCGGTCGGCATGCGCCAGCGCGCCTTGCAGCGCCTGGGCGGATTCACCGGCGATCAGTCGCTGCAGGACCTGCACATGGCTGTACTCGCGCTCCGTGCCGCGCCGCTCGACCAGCCGCTGCGCCCGCACGATGGCCTCCCGGGCGGCGCCGGCCTGGTTGTCGATCAGCTGCAGCCGCGCCCGCGCTGCAAGCGCCAGGGCGAAATCAGGATCGGCGGCGATGGCCTCGTCCAGCGCCTCGGCCGCCCCCGGCCAGAGCGATAGCAGCAGATCGACACCGGCCTGGTAGCGCTCGGCGGCGTGGGCGGAAGAGGTAGAGAGGGGGAGGTCGTAGCGGTCGGTGTGAAAGGAAGGCATTTTCAACTTGGACTAGAGGAGCGGGGGTCTTCGGCAGCATGCCGAGACGGTTCATGCTGCCTAGATAGCAGGCCCGGCGCCCGAAGGGTACTGCAGCTCATTCCTGCAAGGCGTGAAAGATCCTCATATCCCCAGGCTCCTCAGAACAATGCGGCGATCGTTCACTCCCCCAGCGCCTGGCCGATGCTCATGCCGAGATCGCTATGGATCAACATGGCGGTGATCCGCGGATCCGCCTCCAGGATGCTGTAGGGCCCGGGTCCACGGGTGCCGTAGACACCTTGCCAACGCTCCATCACCTTCCACGCGGTCGCCCAGTGTCATGGTGCACCGCTCTGACTCAGCGCCCCAGCGCCCCGATGAGCGCCTGGCGAAAGGCATTCACCGCCGGCGGCAATTCGCGGCCCGCCATGCTCTGCAATTCGATCCGCCGCGCGGCCAGACCTTCGTCCAGTAGGGGCAGGGCCACCAGTTGGCCTTCGCGCAGTCGGCTACGCAGGCTCAGTTCGCTGGAGAGCGCCACGCCGCCGCCCAGGGCGGCGAAGCGATAGAGCGCCTGCATGTTGTTGCTTACCAGCACCGGCTCGAAGGAGAGTCCCTGGACGCCACAGCAGATGTCGAACAGCTGCCGCACCGTGGTATCGGGCATTGGCAGCGCCAGCGGAAAGGGCTGTAGATCGGCCAGGGTCAGCGCGGTACGGCCGGCGAGGGGATGTTCGGGCGCCACCACCGCCTCGATGGCGCCACTCAAGGTGGCGTCGACGCTGATGTCCGGCTCAGGCCTGAGGCTGAAGGTGAGGCCCAGGTCGGCATCGCCTTCCTGGACCTGGCGCGTGACCGCCGCCGGCGCGCAGACCTCCAGGGAAAAGTGGATACCGGCATAGCCCTGGCGAAAGGCAACGATGACCTCGGGCAGGAAGTCCAGCGAAAAGCCTTCGGTGGTGGCCAGACGCACCTGGCCGCGGCGCAGGTCGGCGAGGCCGCGCAGTTCGGCCGCCACCTGCTCGCTGGCCAGCTGCGCCTTGCGCGCATGCACCGCCAGACGCTCGCCGGCGGCGCTGGGCACCACCCCGCGAGCGCGACGTTCGAGCAGCGGTGTCTCCAGTTCGCGTTCCAGCTTGGCGATCTGGCGACTCACGGCACTGGCCGCGACATTGAGCCGTTGGGAGGCTTCGCTGATGGAGCCGCAGCGCACCACCTCGAGGAAATAGCGCAGGGCGGTGGACTGGATTCCGTAGGGCTGCATGGGGCCTCCTTTGCCGAAAAAGCATGGCTTGCATCTAAATATTCTGCTTGTGGCATGGGATGGCAAGACCTAGAGTCGGGTCAAGAGACCAATAACAGGCTTCAGCAAGACTTCCTTCCCCGCGCTTCGCGGACCTGCCTTTGACCAACCACCGCCCCGGAGACAGACGGCATGGGACTCAAAGGTTTCGCTTGTGGCATCGCGTTTTCCCTCTTCCTGGCCCAGGGCCAGGCTTTCGCCGGCAAGGCCAACGACACTCTGGTCTACGCCTCGGATACCGAGCCCGAGAACGTCAGCCCCTATCACAACGATGCCCGTGAAGGCGTCATCCTCGCCCACCTGGCCTGGGACACCCTGATCTACCGCGATCCCCAGACCGGTGAATACCGGCCGATGCTGGCTACCGGCTGGCAGCAGGTCGATCCGCTGACCCTCGACTTCGCTCTGCGCCAGGGCGTGACCTTCCACAACGGCGATCCCTTCACCGCCGACGACGTGGTCTTCACCTTCAACTACGTGGCCTCGCCCGAAGGCAAGGTGGTCACCCAGCAGAACGTCAACTGGATAAAGAGCGCCGAGAAGCTGGGCGAATACAAGGTTCGCCTGCACCTCAAGCAGCCGTTTCCCGCCGCGCTGGAATACCTGGCCAATCCCTTGCCCATCTATCCCGGCAAGTACTTCCAGAAGGTTGGTCTCGCGGGCTTCGCGCAAAAGCCGGTGGGTACCGGGCCCTATCGCATCGTCGCGGTCACCAGCGGCCAGGGGGTAACGCTTGAGCGCAATCCGGACTACTTCAAGGACAGTCCCCAGGGTCAGCCACGCATCGGCCACATCCAGTTCCGCGTCATCCCCGACGCCGAGACCCGGCTCGCCGAGCTAATGACTGGTGGCATCGACTGGGCCTGGCGCGTGGCGCCGGACCAGGCCGAGCAACTCAAGGCCGCGCCCAACCTCTCCGTGGAGAGCGGCGCCAGCATGAGGATCGGCTTCCTCAGCATGGACGCCCAAGGCGCCTCCAGCCCGGATTCACCCTTTGCCAAGGCCGAGGTGCGCCAGGCGGTCAACTACGCGATCAACCGCCAGGCCATCGCCAGTCAGCTCATGGGAGGCGGCAGCCAGCCGCTGCAGGTGGCCTGCTATCCGGAGCAATTCGGCTGCGATGCCAAGGCGGTGCCGGGCTATGCCTACGACCCGGCCAAGGCCAAGGCGCTGCTCAAGGCCGCCGGCTATCCCAACGGCTTCAGCACCGAGATCTTCGCCTACCGGGATCGCGACGTGGTGGAGGCGCTGATCGGTGACCTGCGCGCGGTGGGCATCGACGCCAAGCTGCGCTATCTGAAATACGCCGCCCTGCGCGACCAGCAGCGCGCCGGCAAGGTGCCCATGGCCTTTCTCGCCTGGGGCTCTTTCTCCATCGCCGACGCCTCGGCGGCCACCGGCGTGTATTTCAAGGGCAATGCCGACGACGTGGCCAAGGATCCCCAGGTGATCGACTGGCTCAAGGTGGCCGACACCGCCATGGACCCGGCCGTGCGCAAGGAGAACTACCGCAAGGCGCTGCAGCGGATCGCCGAGCAGGCCTACTGGGCACCGGTGTTCAATTATTCCATCAACTACGCCTTCACCTCGGACCTGGCCTTCCAGCCCTATCCGGACGAGTTGCCGCGATTCGCCCTGGCCCACTGGAACTGATCCGTCCCGGCGCCCCGCACGGGGGCGCCCCTAGCCGAGGAGCTGAGCATGTCCGCATACCTCCTGCGCCGCCTGGGTATCGCCCTGGCCGTGGCTTTTACCGTTTCCCTCATCAGCTTCTTCCTGCTGCACCTATCCGGCGATCTGGCCACCGCCATCGCTGGCCCCGAGGCCACCGCCGAACAGATCGAGGTGGTGCGTCATCAACACGGACTCGACAAGCCCCTGGCGACCCAGTACGTCGAGTGGGTCGGGCAGTTGCTGCGGCTGGACCTGGGGCAGTCGTTCTTCTTCCAGGAGTCGGTACGGGATCTCATCGCCAGTCGCCTGCCCATCACCCTGACCCTGGGCGCCATCGCGCTGCTGGTGGCGCTGCTCATCGCCATCCCGCTCGGGGTGCT
Organism: Pseudomonas sp. PLB05; assembly: GCF_021106615.1. Lineage (NCBI taxonomy): Bacteria > Pseudomonadati > Pseudomonadota > Gammaproteobacteria > Pseudomonadales > Pseudomonadaceae > Pseudomonas > Pseudomonas sp. PLB05. Next base: position 1,303,812 of record NZ_JAJOHO010000001.1, on the reverse strand, counting down.
GGCCGCGGTCAAGCGCGACACCTGGATCGACCGGCTGGCGCTGACCCTGGCGACCTTCGGCCAGGCCATGCCCAGCTTCTGGTTCGCCCTGGTGCTGATAGTCATCTTTTCGGTGACCCTGAAGTGGCTACCGGTATCTGGCAACACCACCTGGCAGCACTTCATCCTGCCGGCGGTCGCCCTGGGCTACTACGCCACCCCCTCGCTGATGCGCCTGACCCGTGCCGGGATGCTCGATGTGCTGGGCGCCGACTACATCCGCACCGCCCGGGCCAAGGGCCTGAGTCCGGCGCGGGTGCTGTTCAAGCACGCCCTGCGCAATGCGCTGATCCCGGTGGTGGCCCTGGCCGCCGTGGAGTTCGGCTTCATGCTGGGCGGCTCGGTGGTGATCGAGGCGGTGTTCTCCCTGCAGGGCATCGGCCAGCTGGCCTGGGACGCCATCGCCCGCAACGACTTCCCGGTGGTGCAGGCCATCGTCCTCTTGATCGCGTTGATCTACATCGTGCTGACGCTGCTGGCCGATCTGCTCAACGCCTTGCTCGACCCGCGCATTCGCGTGCGCTAGGAGGCCCCATGACCGTCGCCAATCCCTTCGTGCTCGACGACTATCTGCCCCCGCGTCCGACCCTGGGTCGCCAGCTGCGCCGCTGGTTCGGCCACCGCGGCTTCGCCCTCGGCGCCGTACTGCTCGTCGTCATCGTCTTCGCCGCCCTGGCCGCGCCCTGGCTGGCGCCCCACGACCCCTATGCCCAGGATGTGATGCAGCGGATGAAACCACCGGTATGGATGGCCAAGGGCACCTGGGCCCATCCGCTGGGCACCGACAAGCTCGGTCGCGACTATCTCTCTCGGCTGCTCTATGGCGCACGCATCTCGCTGTTCATCGGCCTTGCCGCGGCGCTCATCTCCGGCGCCATCGGCACCTTGCTCGGGGTGTTGGCTGGCTACTACGGCGGCAAGGTCGACGCCCTGGTGAGCTACCTGGTGACCACCCGCCTGTCCCTGCCGGTGGTGATGGTGGCCCTGGCCGCCGCCTCCCTGGTAGGTGGCTCGCTGCAGGTGGTGGTGATCCTGCTCGGCTGCCTGCTGTGGGATCGCTTCGCCGTGGTGGTGCGCGCCGCCGTGCAGCAGATCCGCGACGCCGAATACGTCGCCGCCGCCCAGGCGCTGGGCTGTTCACCCTGGCGGGTCATCGTCGGCGAGATCCTGCCCAATGTGCTGGGGGCGCTGATCGTGGTGATCACCCTGGAGATGGCCCACGCCATCCTGCTGGAGGCGACCCTGTCCTTTCTCGGCGTGGGCGTGCAGCCGCCGTTGCCGTCCTGGGGCCTGATGATCGCCGAAGGCAAGCCCTACATGTTCTTTTCGCCCTGGGTGATCGCCATCCCCGGCGGCGCCCTGATGCTGCTGGTGCTGGCCATCAACCTGGTGGGTGACGGTATCCGGGATCTGGCCGCGCCCAGCGGGCGCAACTAAGCGGAGGACTAACCATGGCACTGCTCGACGTAAGAGACCTGCGCATCGACATCCCCCTGGGGGAGGACACCCTGCACGCCGTGCGCGGCCTGGACCTGCAGGTGGAGCGGGGCGAGATGCTCTGCCTGGTGGGCGAATCCGGCTGCGGCAAGTCGCTCACCTCCCTGGCGCTGATGGACCTCCTGCCGCGCCAGGCCCGGCGCCAGGCGGCGCGGCTGATGCTGGGCGAACACGACCTGCTGACCCTGGGTGAAAGGGGCATGCGCGACCTGCGCGGCAATCGCCTGGCGATGATCTTCCAGGAACCCATGACCGCCCTCAATCCGGCCTACAGCATCGGCGACCAGCTCGCCGAGGTGCTGCGGCGCCACCGCAGGCTGGATCGCAAGGCCGCCTGGGCAGGCGCGGAGGCCATGCTGGAAAAGGTCGGCATCAGCAACGCTGGCGAGCGCCTGCGCCAGTATCCGCACCAGCTCAGCGGCGGGTTGCGCCAGCGGGTGGTGATCGCCATGGCGCTGCTGTGCGAGCCGGACCTCATCATCGCCGACGAGCCCACCACGGCGCTGGACGTCACCATCCAGGCGCAGATCCTGCACCTGCTGCGCGACCTGCAGCGGGAATTCGGTACGGCCATCGTCTTCATCACCCACGATCTGGGCCTGGTAGCGCGCATCGCCGACCGGGTGGCGGTGATGTATGCCGGCCAGATCGTCGAGCAGGCACCGGCCGCCGAACTGTTCGCCGCCCCCCGACACCCCTATACCCGTGGGCTGCTGGCGAGCATCCCGGTACCGGGCCGGACCCGTCCCGGGCAGCCGCTGGGCGCCATCCCCGGCCTGGTCCCCAGCCTAGTCGGCGAACAGCACGGCTGCGCCTTTCGCAACAGATGCCCGCAGGCGGTGGCGGCCTGCGCCGACAGCGTGCCGTTGCTGGAGGAGGGCGCGCACCTGGCGCGTTGCCACTTCGCCCTGCCCAGCGAACCCCTGCGCCGGGTCGGAGGTGTGCGATGAGCCGCGAGATCGCCCTGGAACTGTGCGACATCCGCCGCGAATTCACCCTGGGTCGCGGCCTGTTCCGCCCGCCGGCCACCCTCAAGGCGGTGGATGGCATTTCGTTACGGCTCTATCGCGGCGAGACCCTGGGTCTGGTCGGGGAATCGGGGTGCGGCAAGAGCACCCTGGCCAAGCTGCTGCTGGGGCTGCTGGCGCCTACCAGCGGCGACATCCTGGTGGGTGGTGAGCACTTGCGCGGAGTGGATCGCAAGCGCATGGCCCGGCACATCCAGCCGATCTTCCAGGACCCTTATTCATCGCTCAATCCGCGCAAGACGGTGCGCGAGATCGTGACGCTGCCGCTCAAGGTGCATGGCCTGGGCTCAGCTGCTGAACAGCAACGGCGGGTCGCCGAGATGCTCGACGTGGTGGGTTTGCCACGGCGCGCCGCCGACAGCCATCCCGGCCAGCTCAGTGGCGGCCAGCGCCAGCGGGTGGCCATCGCCCGCGCCCTGGTGATGCGCCCGGACGTGCTGATCTGCGACGAACCCACCTCGGCGCTGGACGTCTCGGTGCAGGCGCAGATCCTCAACCTGCTGCTGGAACTCAAGCGTGAATTCGGCCTGACCTATCTGCTCATCAGCCACAACCTGGCGGTGGTGGAACACCTGGCCGACCGGGTGGCGGTGATGTACCTCGGCAAGATCGTCGAGGAGCGCGAGCGGGCGGCGTTGTTCGCCCAGCCGGCGCATCCCTATACCAGGGCGCTGCTGGATGCGGTGCTCACCCCGGATCCGGCGCTGGGGCTCCCGGCGCTGGGCCTGGGTGGCAGCTTTCTCAATCCCATCTCGCCGTCCAGCGGCTGCGCCTTCCATCCCCGCTGCCCGCGCTGCTTCGGCCCCTGCGCCGAGCGCTATCCGGAACGCGAAACCATCCCCGGCGGCAGCAAGCGCTGCCACCTGCCAGAACCCGCCTGACCCCGGAGTCCGCCATGACCAGCCGTACCCATGCCCTTGAGCTTGCCGCCGCGCACTTCGACAGCGGCGCCTTCCGTGCCCGGCTCGCCACCGCCGTGGCCCATCCCACCGAAAGCCAGGAACCCGAGCGCCAGGCGGAGCTGGGCCGCTACCTGAATGAGTTCATCGCCCCCTATGTGGCCAGTCTCGGCTTCACCAGCCGGCAGCTGGACAATCCGGTCGCCGGCAAGGGACCGTTGCTGATCGCCGAGCGGATCGAGGATCCGGCGTTGCCGACCCTGCTCAGCTATGGCCACGGTGACGTGGTGCGTGGCGATGCCAGCCGCTGGCGCGAAGGCCTTGCGCCCTGGACCCTGGTGGAGCAGGGCGAGCGCTGGTACGGCCGCGGCACCGCCGACAACAAGGGCCAGCACCTGCTCAACCTGGCGGCGCTGGAACAGGTGATCGCCGCCCGCGGCGGACGCCTGGGCTACAACGTCAAGCTGCTGCTGGAGATGGGCGAGGAGATCGGCTCGGTCGGCCTGCGCACCTTCTGCCAGGAGCAGCGTCAGGCCCTGGCCGCCGACCTGTTCATCGCCTCAGACGGTCCGCGGGTTTCGGCATCCCGGCCAACGCTGTTCCTGGGTGCCCGGGGCACCTTCAATTTCGACCTGCACCTGGACCTGCGCGAAGGCGGCCATCACTCCGGCAACTGGGGCGGTCTGCTGGCCAATCCCGGCATCATTCTCGCCCATGCCCTGGCTAGCCTAGTAGATGCCCGGGGCCAGATCCAGGTCGCGGGGCTCAAGCCCACCGAGCTGCCCGCACCGGTGCGCAGGGCGTTGGCCGACATCGAGGCGGGCGGCGCGCCGGGCGATCCGGCCATCGATCCCCTCTGGGGCGAGCCCGGGCTGACCCCGGCCGAACGCGTCTATGGCTGGAACACCTTCGAACTGCTGGCGTTCATCACCGGCAATCCCGAGGCACCGGTCAATGCCATTCCCGGCAGCGCCCGTGCCCACTGCCAGATCCGCTTCGTCGCCGGCTGCGACTGCACGACCTTCATCCCGCTCATCGAGGCGCACCTGGCCGAGCAGGGTTTCGCCGCGGTGCGGGTCACCCGTGCCAAAGACGAGATCCTCCACGCCTCGCGCCTGGACCCGGAGAATCCCTGGGTGGACTGGGCGCTGACGTCCCTGACCCACACCCTGGGCGCAAAGCCCGCCTTGCTGCCCAATTTCGGCGGCGGCTTGCCCAATGACATCTTTGCCGACATTCTCGAACTGCCCACCCTCTGGGTACCTCATTCCTATCCCGCCTGCTCCCAGCACGCGCCCAACGAGCATCTCCTGGCCCCGGTCGTGCGGCAGGGGCTGCAACTCATGGCCGGGCTGTTCTGGGACCTGGGCGATCGCTGGAGCCGCAGCTGATGTCCCTTGCCAAGACTACTGCCCTGGAGTGGCTCGCCACCCAGCGCGAGCCGATGACCCGTCTCCTGCAACGCCTGGTCGATACCGATTCCAACAGCTACGACAAGGCCGGCGTGGATGCCGTCGGCGCCGTGCTCACCGCCGCCCTGGCCGAAGACGGCATTGAGGTCACCCGGACGCCGGTGGACGATTTCGGTGACGTCCTCACCGCCCAGGTGGGTCCCGCCACCGGCGCCGCGGTGCTGCTGCTGGGCCATCGCGACACCGTCTTTCCGCCGGGTACCGTGGCCAGCCGCGGCTTCACCCAGGATGTCCGCCAGGCCTATGGCCCTGGTGTCGCGGACATGAAGGGTGGCCTGGTGGCGAGTTGCTTCGCCTTGCGTGCGCTCAAGCGGGCCGGCGAGCTGCCATTCCCGGTCCGGGTGCTCTACACCGGTGACGAGGAGATCGGCTCCGGCACGGCGCGTCCGCACCTGGAGGCCGCGGCGCGTGCAGCCCGGGCGGTACTGAACTGCGAGCCCGGGCGCATCAGCGGCAACGTGGTCAAGGCGCGCAAGGGCGGTGCCAGCCTGACCCTCACGGTGAGCGGCCGCGCCGCCCACGCCGGGGTCAACCACGCCGAGGGCGCCAGCGCCGTCCAGGCCCTGGCGCTCAAGGTGGTCAAGCTGCACGCCCTGACCGACTACGAGCGCGGTATCACCACCAACGTCGGCCTCATCGAGGGTGGCACCTCCAGCAATACCGTCGCGCCCAGCGCCACCGCGCGCCTGGACGTGCGCTTCGTCGCCCTGGCGGACTGGCCCGAACTGCAGGCGCGCATCGAGGCCATCGTCGCCGAGGAAGAGCTGCCGGGAACTCGGGCCAGCGTCACCACCACCGGCCTGTTCCTGCCCATGGAAGAGCACCTGAGCCGTGACCTGCTGGCGCTCTACCAGCACGAGGCGCAGGCACTTGGCTTCAGCGTGGAGGGGGAGTTCACCGGCGGTTGCGCCGACTCCGGCTTTACCGCCAGCCTGGGTGTGCCCACCCTTTGTGGCCTGGGTCCGGTTGGCGGCAAGGTGCATACCGACGCCGAGTTTCTGGTGCTCGACACCCTGGTCCCGCGCACCCAGGCGCTGGTGGCCACCATCCTAGCTCTAGCCGCAAAGGCTTAATCCTCTTGCCGGTTTCCGAAACAGGTGCGACTCCTAGCCGGGGGAGGGCCACAATTGGCGGCTTCAGATTTTCGAAATTGCTGCGACTGCCTGCGGAATTTTCCGTGAACAATTTTAGGGATGGACTTTAATAGGTGGGAACAGCTCGAAGGCCTGCTATCGACCCAAAGCTGCCGTTGGCGTAGGGCAGCTAGCAGCCAAACGCGGACGTCGACAAGCGACCCCAAGCTGCCGCCTGCGAACACCCTGCATATTTTAGGGTACGGATGGCCTGCCTTGGCCGTTTGGTGTCATCCGTTTCGTGAGTCCAGATTAGAAAAAGATGCCGATTGGCAGTTATGCCGAACGTGCCGAGGGTTTGCCTGATCCTGTCTGGCATTTCCTACGTTCGTGTACCCCCGCCATAACCTATGCTGCCAGCCGAGAACTAACGCTTTTGCACATCGATCACCCTGCGGTAACGGTCATCCCACCGTCTGCCATGACCACCGAGCCGACCATGAAGCTCGCGCGTTCCGAGGCTAGAAACGCGACGATTTCGGCAATTTCTTCGGGCTGTGCGGCCCGGCCGATCGGTGCGGCCTCGCCATGTTGGGCCAGAAAGCCAGGGCCATCATCCACGACGTCATTGAGGATGTTGGTGACCACATCACCCACGCCGACGGCATTCACGCGAATCCCATGCTCAATGGCTTCGAGCGCCAGGGTGCGGGTTAGCTGAGCCAGCGCGCCCTTCGATGCCGTGTATGCCGCGATGGTTGGAAACGCGAAGTAAGAGGCGTAAGACGCGATGTTGATTATGGCGCCAGACTTGTTTGGCATCATTGCCTTTACCGCCTCGCGGCAGTGTAGGAATGCCGCTGTGGCATTGACCGCCTGGATACGCTCCCAATCCTGACGTGTCATGTCCACGACCAGCTTGTTGATGATGATCCCAGCGTTATTGACCAAGATGTCGAGTCGACCGAACTTCTCAACGGCCAGCCCGACAGCACGTTCAGCTGCACCGTCTTCGCTGATATCAGCTACTAGCGGTACCAGGCCTGGCCGAGCCAGCTCTTCTACTGCGGGGTTGAGATCCTCGGCAATGACCTTGGCACCGCGTGCAAGCAGCAATAACGCAATGGCTTTACCGATTCCACTGGCAGCGCCGGTGACCAACGCAACCTTGCCTTTAACTTCTTGCGGGACAGTGTTTTGGATATCAGTCATGGTGTTTCCTCCAGAGTCGGAGCCAGCGAAACATTCGCCGGCTTGCACCCTGCGGGGTGCCGTCGTTGATGACGGCTCTACTGTCTCGCAGACGGAAGGGCAGGACTCTCGGGCGTTTGTCTTGACTGTCGGGGTTTTGCGCCAAGCTGATTCAACGCAACTGCTACGAGACTCACTGCCGGTGGTGTGTTCGATATAGGCATCTCGCCGTCAAGCTCAATTGCCGAGATGATTTCCGAGCTTCGGCTAAGGCAACTTTTACACTCCAGCGCCCGAGCGACGCCGCCTGCAGACTCATCAGCAAAGCCAAGCAGTGACATGCCATTGGTGAGTAATGCCGCAACGGCGATAGCGTAGAAACGATACGAATTGATCATGATGGGAGCTCTAGAAGCTAAACCTGCAAACGCTGCATCTGCTATCGAACCAGGATCACTTGAAGCGCCAGCGCGCTCCGGAATCGGGCAACGGTATGTAGTCGTCATCGCCCGGCACATCCGCAAACCGGCGCGCACGCCAATCGTTAGCCGCTTGCAGAATGCGGTCCTGCCGACTGGAAACGAAGTTCCAATAGATATGGCGGGGGCCGTCCAGCGGCTCCCCACCAAGCAGCATCAGGCGAGCGCCGCCCAGTGCGCGGATAACAACATCGCTGCCGGGCCGCAGGACGACCAATTGATCCGCGCCGAAACGCCCAGCTTGACCCACCACCTCGACCTCCCCGCTAACCACATAAAGCGCACGCTCGATGTGCTCGGCCGAGAGGTGATAGCGGGAACCACCGTCCAGTTGCAGATCGGCATAGAACAGGTCGGAGAAAGTCCGAGTCGATGCACGCTGGCCTTCGAGAGAGCCCGCCAGCAGCTTAAGCGTTACGCCCTCGCCCTCGACGGTCGGGAGCGCAGGTGCGGTCAGGTGCTGGAAGCCTGGCTCGGTTTCTTCATGTGCCTGGGGCAACGCTACCCACGCCTGCAACCCCATGAGCGTGCCGCCGCTGGCTCGCACCGGATCACTGGAGCGCTCGGAATGGACGATACCGCGACCGGCAATCATCAGGTTGAGCTCGCCCGCTTGCAGCTGTTGGGTATGACCGGCACTGTCGCGGTGCAGCATTTCACCCTCGAGCAGGTAGCTGATGGTGGCCAAGCCAATGTGTGGATGCGGGCGAGCATCGACGCCCTCGCCTGCACCAAATACGACAGGTCCGAAGCTATCAAGAAACACGAAGGGGCCGACCATGCGCCGCTGCGCCGAAGGCAGCGCACGGCGTACGTCGAATCCGCCGATATCACGCACGTTGGGCAGGATGATCTGTTCGATCGGAGCGTTTGCGGCTTGGAGGGTCATGATGAGTCTCGCTTAGCAGATTTGATGAGCGGACTGTAGACCCACCTGCTTTTCAGCAATAGCTAGGTAATATGCATCGAAACGTTCGAGGAATTAGAAATGATCTCAGACCCCGGCACCCCTACGCTCGACCAGCTGCGTGTATTCCTCACCGTTGTGGAGGTTGGCAGTTTCGCTGGGGCTGCACGCAAGCTGCATCGCGCTACCTCCGTGGTGAGCTATTCGATCGCCAATCTGGAGATGCAACTGGGTGTCAGCTTGTTCGACCGAAAGACCACACGCAAACCACAACTGACCGATGCGGGCCGCACCGTGCTGGCCGAGGCCAGGACGATCTACAACGGTATCGACGGCCTGCGAGCCAAGATTCGCGGGCTGCTTCATGGCTTAGAAGCCGAGGTGCATCTGGTGCTCGACGTCATGTTACCGAGCGAGCGAATCGTCGATGCACTCAAGACATTCCGAGAGGAGTTTCCTACCGTGTCGCTGCATCTCCATATGGAGGCACTCGGCGCGGTGACACAGCGCGTGCTCAACGGTAGCGCCACCTTGGGCGTCAGCGGCCCGCTGACAACGAGCATTGATGGCGTTGAGCGCATTGGCATCGGTAAGGTTGCTTTGATCCCGGTGGCTGCACCGACCCATCCACTGGCCACCGACGGCCCTCACCTGCCCGGCGCTGGCCGCGAACATGTTCAATTGGTATTGAGCGACCGCTCAGCGCTGACGGCGGACCAAGAGTTCGCTGTTGTCGGCACACGAACCTGGCGATTGGCGGATCTGGGCGCCAAGCACATGCTGCTTCGCGAGGGCATCGGTTGGGGCAACATGCCAGAACCAATGGTGCGCGATGACATGGCCGTCAACCGGCTGGTACCGCTAAAGCTACCCGACTGCCCTGGCGGCGACTATCAGTTCGACGTCATTTACCGCACCGATACGCCGCCTGGGCCGGCAGCGAAGTGGCTAATCGAGCGATTTCGCGAGCAGGCACACGCTTATTAACTTTCTAAAAAATCGAACGTAACGGTCGAAATTAGGCGGCTATTTCCGAACGATCCTCCATGAGAAAGTGCTCTACATCGCGGCGGCACATCGTCAGCCACTACGTTGAGGAGACATCACATGGCAAAGGTTCTGGTTTTGTACTATTCCTCCTACGGTCACCTGGAACCGATGGCCCACGCCGTGGCCGAAGGCGCGCGTGCCGCCGGCGCACAGGTGGACGTCAAGCGTGTGCCGGAAACGGTGCCCGAAGAAATTGCCCGTAACGCCTACTTCAAACTCGACCAGTCCGCACCGGTGGCAACCGTCGCCGAGCTCGAACATTACGACGCGATCATCGTCGGCACCGGTACCCGCTTCGGACGGATCAGCAGCCAGTTGGCTGCATTCCTCGATCAGGCCGGTGGTCTGTGGGCCCGTGGTGCGTTGAATGGCAAGGTCGGAGGTGCCTTTACCTCGTCCGCCACTCAGCACGGCGGCCAAGAGACCACCCTGTTCTCCATCATCACCAACCTGATGCACTTCGGCATGACCATCGTCGGCTTGCCCTATAGCCACCAGGGCCAGATGGGCGTAGCCGAAGTGGTCGGTGGCGCACCTTACGGCGCTACCACCATCACTGGCGGCGACGGTTCACGCCAGCCCAGCGAAACGGAACTGGCCGGCGCGCGTCATCAGGGTGAACTGATCGCCCGAACCGCCACCAAGCTATTCGGCTGATCTGCAAGAGGCTCGCACATTGCGGGCGCCTAACCCTATATAGGAGCGCACACCATGGCGACCGCCTCAGAACTGCTGCAACTGCATTTCGATACCTTCGTTAATGATCCCGAGCGTTGGAAGACGCTGATCGCTGACGACCTGGTCTGGGAACTGCCTTTCGCGCCAACGCTAGGACATCCAGCCCGCCTAGTCGGACGCGATGCGGTGTTAGCGCATGTGGGTTGGTTCGTAGGAGCAGTTGAAAATTTTCGTTTCTTCGATTTGAAGATCTATCCTGGCGCCAATCCGTCCGAGGCCAGCGCAGAGATAAAGGCCAAAGGCCTGATCAAAACGACCGGCCGCGTCTACCAACAGGACTACGTGCTGTTTGTGCGAGTCGAAAATGACAATCTCGCTTTCATCCGCGAGTACTTCGACCCAGTTCGTGCGGCCATTGCGCTAGACGCGCCAATCCCAGCATTGGCAGGCTGAGCCACGTAGTTGCATAGGGCCGCGGACACGCTACCCTATCGAACGCCGCCCTCGATTGAGGGCATCGTCGTTGGTTGACCTTTGTGAATCCACTCGAAGCCACCCATTCCAACGCACAGGCTGAGCGTCTTTCACCTGAGCGCGTTCCAGCGGAATCGATGCTGCATTACATGCCCAGCGATCACATCGCGCTGCCGCAGCGGCCCGGCCTGCAAGACGTAGTGGTGCAGTTCTTCAGGCACCACAGTATCACTGAGCCCGTCCTAGTCCCCGCGGTTGCCGAACCGCTGTTGGTTATAGTGCTGGCAGGATCAGCCATCGTCGAAGAACGAACGTTGGGCGGAGAATGGGAATCGGCCCTCGTGCACGTCGGTGATTTTTATCTCACCAACACCGCAGAGCCCTATGAGATGCGCTGGCAAACCCAAGGCTGCGACAGCTTCGAGGTCTTGCACTTGTATCTCGCCTACACGCTGGTCGAACAGGCAGCCCACGATCTGCTGGGCTCCTCTGCAGCATCAGTTATCTTTCGCGACGTTTCTGGTGCGCGCGACGAGCTGGTGCAGATGCTGGCAGAGCATTTGCGCCTGGAACTGGTGGACCGGCACGAGCCTAGCCCTCTTTTCGTCCGCAGCCTCGCCCAAGCGCTGACAATCCATCTCGTACGTACCTACCGCGACGCGAACGCGACGACAAAACCTGGCAACGCCCTCCAAGCCTACAAACTGCGCCGCGTCATAGATCTGATGAATCAGCACTTGGCCGAGGTTTTCTCCCTCGACGTCCTTGCTGAAGCAGTGCAATTGAGCGAGTACCACTTCAGTCGCCTGTTCAAGCGGGCCACCGGCTTGTCGCCTTCTCAGTACTTCATTCGCCTGCGCATTGCGCGGGCGCGACAGCTGTTGCTCGATACCGACCGCAGCGTGATCGACATCGGGTTGGAGGTTGGCTACTCCAGCCCCAGCCACTTTTCCCAAGTCTTCCGTCGCGAGGTGGGCGTGACGCCTAGTGCGTACCGCGATCCAGCACAGCGTTAGAGGTTTTGCGGTTTGAACCGATCGTTAAAATCAAGTACAGGCCCGGCGACTCGGAACTCCCCGTGTCCGCGGTAGTGCAGCGTTTCCGGCTCAATCATGTTCGATGCAACATGTCCCTTCACGATTTCCCAGATGAACAGACCGTACTCGTCTATCTGCCTGTCATCAGCCAGCTGGCATTCGAAATTGGCATAGCATTCACCGATCAGCGGAGCCCGTACGTGTACGGCTGGCACGGCAGCTAACCCGAATGCCTTGAACTTATCCAACTCTGAACCCGAGCTATTGCCAATACTGACTCATGTGCCAGCCCATCGTCATGATGTTTGTCTCGCCTTTCCAGGCAGAGCTCACCAGTACGATAGGGCCAGTTTCAAGATGACGGCGGGCTTCATGCACGGGGAAAGCGGTTTTACGGTAGTCCATAAGTGCGACTCCTATTTTCGTTGGATGCACTCAGATTGAACTGCTCAAGTCGGCGGTGCTGTCGGGCCCTTGTGCGGACTGTCTGGAAATTGCGCACAAAGAAAAGCCGGGCTACGCCCGGCTTTATGTTGGGTCAAACAATCATCGACTCGCATCGAGCACCAGCTTGCCGCGAATGTGCCGTCCCCAGCTCTTGCGCAACGCACCTTCAGCCTGGGACAGGGGCAACACCTCCACATCAATCATCAGGTCGCCACCTTCGAACAAGGTAGCGATCTGGGCTAGCTGAGCGCCGTCGGAGCGCGTCGCGAAATGCTTGCCCGTCGCATCGACCTCCGCCGCCCGCGCTGCATCGGGAGGGCTCACTGGTGAAACCAGAACCCCGCCTGCCTTCAAGACATCCCAAGAACGCGATTGAGTGTCCCCGCCTACCAGATCCAGCACTACATCGACTTCATCGATCACGGCTTCGAAGCGGTTTTGGGTGTAGTCGATGACCTGATCGGCACCCAGCGATTTCAGATAATCGTGGTTGCGCGCCGATGCCGTGGCAAACACCGTCGCGCCGACGACTTTAGCCATCTGTACGGCCATGCTGCCAACGCCGCCAGCTGCCCCGTGGATCAGTATCGTCTGTCCAGCCTTGATCTGCGCATGCTCATGCAACGCCTGCCAGGCTGTGAGAGCCGCTGCGGGGACGCCGCTCGCTTCCAGGGGGGACAACCGACCAGGGCGGTGCGCCAGTCGGTCGGCACTGGCGATAACCTGCGTGGCATAGCCGCCAACGATCCCGATAAAGCCAAATACTTCGTCACCTATTGCAAAACTGTCGACGCCCTCGCCTACCGCGGCGACCCTTCCAGCCACCTCTACGCCTGGCGTGTAGGGCAACTCCAGCGGAATGAAGGCCTGCATGGCCCCAGACAGAATTTTCCAGTCGATCGGATTTACCCCGCTTCCAGCCACATCGATCAAGACTTCGCCCTTCTTCGGTGCAAGGGCCGGGCGCTCTTGTAGAGTGAGCCCTTCGGCCTGACCGTATTGCGCTACGCGAATCGCTTTCATGACTTTTTCCTTAGATATCCAGAGATCAGGCGCGACGCGCGTCAAGGCTGAACCGACCAGCGCCAAACGCCACAACCTGCAACAACCCACCTGCCATGGCGATGTTCTTGAAGAAGTGGATGAACTGGTTCTGGTCACCCAGTTGGTTATGGAAGGCAAGCGCCGTGGCCACGCTGAAGACGGCTAAAGCAGCGGCAACGAGACGAGTGCGGTAGCCCAAAATCAGTGCAATGCCACCAAGCAGCTCAACAAGCACGGCTATCAAAAAAGCAACGGTTGGAAATGGCAGGCCAACCGACTCGATATAGCTGATCATTCCGGCCGGTGCGCCAACCTTCGATATCCCCGAGAGGATGAATATGGCGCTGAGCGCCACACGCCCGGCGAGCGAGGCCGAAGCAGATAGAGAAACAGAGCTGGCAGTGGCGTTAGAGAGAGCAATGGACTGAGTCATAGTGAGTTCCTCTGTATGGGCCACCACCCTTGGTGAGCCGCAGTGAGGACATCATGCCTCCAGATCGCTTTACCAAATAGCTGGCTAATATAGAACGAAACATTCGACAAAATCGAACGTCTTTTGGAGTTAGAGTAATCGCAGCACCATCAGCGGGCCGTTGCGGCACTAAGCCTGCCTTCGCTGCACCTCACTATCTTTCGCGTGCGCTCAACTCATGATCAGCCACCTTAGCCGGATTGCTCATGTTGTCCGCAGTAAGCCAGCTTCGGCTGTACGTTTATAAGGGGCTGGCAGTGGATCGAACGATCAATTCGCTCACATCCACCTTTGCTGGCTGCTCCATCGCATAAGCCACGGTCCGCTCTTTGCCGTTAGCTGCCCTACGGAAACGGCAGCCATGGACCGATTTCTGTCATTGGCTGATTTCGGTTTAGGTATTTCCAAAATGTCGCAACAATTTCGGAAACCGACGGCTCTCCTGAACGCGCGCCGCTCGGCACCCGTCCCTGCCTAGGCGCCACCCGCCGAATCAGATAGGCAACAACCCCTCGGTCTTGACTTCGTTCAGCACGAAAAAGGTGCGCACCTGGCGCACGCCGGGCAGGGCGATCAGTCGTTCGCTGTGCAGGCGATTGAAGGCCGCGATGTCCTTGACCCTGAGCTTGATGAAGTAGTCCACGTCGCCGGCCACCAGGTAGCACTCCAACACCGGGGGCAGGGCGCGGGCGGCCGCTTCGAAGGCCTGGAAGGATTCCGGGGTCGATCGGTCCAGCACCACCCCCACCAGTACCGCGGTTTCCCGCTGCACGGCCTTGGGGTCCACATGGGCCCTGACGCTGGTGATGACGCCGCTGTCGAACAGCTTGCGTGTGTGATTCCAGCAGGCGCTGGGGCTCAGGGACACCTGGCGGGCCAGCTCGGCATTGCTCAGGCGGCCGTCCTGTTGCAGGGCTCTCAGGATCTTACGTTCGACCGGAGTGAGTTCCGCGCTTTCGCTCATCGAAAGATTCTCCTTTGGAAGAGGATTCTGGCTGAAGGGTCTTGTTGTTCAAACACCTCATCCAGAAGGAAAGCAGCTTTTGTGCCGGTCATTCGAAAGCACCTTTTCTAAAGCTTTGCCTAGCATGGAAGGCGTTCTCTCATCACTGGAGTCGCTGCTATGTCCCTGGACCTCGAAAAGCGTTTTTCCCGCGTCAAGCTCGGTTATTTCCCGTCGCCCCTGCACAAGCTGGAGCGCATGTCGAAGGACCTCGGTATCGAACTCTGGGCCAAGCGTGACGACGTTTCCTCCGGTCTCGCCTATGGCGGCAACAAGGTGCGCAAGCTGGAATGGCTGGCCGCCGATGCCCTGGCGCAGGGCTGCGACACCCTGGTCTCCATCGGCAACATCCAGTCCAACCACACGCGCCAGGTGGCCGCCGTCGCCGCGGTGCTGGGCATGAAGTGCCGGCTGGTCCAGGAGGAGTGGACCAAGTGGGAAGACCCGGTCTACGACAAGGTCGGCAACATCCTGCTGTCGCGGCTGATGGGTGCCCAGACGCTGCTGGAAGGTGAGGGCTATTCCACCGCGGTGAAGGCGACCTGGGAGCGCGCGCTGGACGAGGTACGGCGTGAAGGCGGCAAGCCCTACGCCATTCCCGCCGGCGCCTCGGACCATCCCCTAGGTGGCCTCGGCTATGCCCATTTTGCCGATGAACTGGCGGCGCAAGAGCGCGACCAGGGCCTCTTCTTCGATACCGTGGTCACGGCCACCTGTACCGGTTCTACCCAGGGCGGCATGGTGGTGGGCTTTCGCGCCCAGGAGCGGGAACGCCGCCTGATCGGCATCGACACGGCGGCGGACGCCGAGATGACCCGCGCCGCGGTGACCAAGATCGCGCGCAACACCGCCGAGATGATCGGCCTGAAGCAGGAGATCCGCGACGAGGACGTCATCATCGAGCCACGGTTCTGCGGACCGGACTACGGCCTGCCGGATGGCCCCACCGTCGAGGCCATCCGCTACACCGCGCAGATGGAAGGGATGCTCACCGACCCGGTCTACGAGGGCAAATCCATGGCCGGGCTGATCGCCATGGCGCGCAGTGGCGAGATCGCCAAGGGCAGCCGGGTGCTCTATGTTCACCTCGGGGGCGCCCCGGCGCTCAACGCCTACCACAACGCCTTCGCCTGAGCCCAGGCCACGACCGGTCACGAGGAGGCCCCACATGACGAGCCAACCCTGGATAGCGGTAGACGACCTCCGACCGGCCGTGGCGCTGGTCATCCTGCATGGCGGTCTCGACCCCACGGTAACGGGGGAATTGCGCAGCGGCTTGCCCGGCTGCAGCGATCTCCCGGTGTTGCAGCTGGAGGACGTCGGCGGGCTGCACGAGGAGTGGCTCACCCAGGGTCCGCAGAGCCGGATCGTACGGCTGTTGTCCCTGCTGGGCGGTGACTGCCTGCTGCTGGCGGTCGAGCCGGAAGGCTTTAACGAGCTGGAGTGGCTGGGATCGGTCGCCGGTCAGCGCCTGCAACAGTTCACGAGCGGCACGCCCACGGGTGAGCTGATCGCTCGCCTGCAACAGCTCAGACGCGAGCGGCTGCTGGCGGTGTTGCCACTTTGAGCGTAGCCGTCAGGCCAGCCGCTCGACCTGTTCGGCGATCAGCGCCCTGATCGCGCGCAGACAGCGCAACTCGCCGGCGAAGACCGCCCGCAGCTCCGGTCGCGCGCCGGCCAGGGCCTGGTTTTCTCGCTCGGTCTGTTCCAGCAGCTGCTGAGCCTGGGAGGGCAGGCGCTGGCGCAGGCGTTGCAACTGGGCAGCAGCCGGCGAGCGCTTGATACCCAGCGCTTCGGCTGCATCCAGCAATCGCTCGCGGTCGATGGCCGCCAGCCGGTTTTCACCGAGGATCGGCCAGGCGAGGGTGGTTGCGTCCGGCCAGCGCTGCTGGTCGAAGGCGCGGCTCTCGTATACCGCCGTGCAGAGCAGGTCATAGCAGGGTGCGAGGGCCAGCCCCCGCGGTGAGACCAGAAAGCCCAGGTTCTTTAGATGAGCATCGGTATTGCCCACCAGCACGTTGAACGCCAGCCAGTTGAACAGCCGCGTCCGGGTCACGGCGGGCGCCTCGCACAGCCGGGCCAGCTCGGCCAGCCGCTCGACGCTGCCCGCCTGGTACTTGAAATGACGGTCCAGCCCCAGCACCTGGCAGGCGTCGATGCCATGGCGCCGTTGCCAGCCGTCCGGGGTGCGGACGCGGTCGAAGCGCTCGATCAGATAGACCGGCTCGGGCACGTAGCGGCGCTCGACGGCGGGAACCATCAGCCCGGCCAGACCCGCCAGGCGCATGGTGAACCACTCGTTGATCACCGAATGGGCGAAGGCCTCGTGGGGATGGTCCGGCTTGAGGATATGGGTGGAGGGCAGGGCGCCCACGGGTTCCTGCAGCCCCTGCTCATCGAGGATCACCGCCAGCTTGTGCTGGGCGCCGGCCAGCGACATGCGCTTGTGTGCCTCGTGAGTCAGCGGCAGCTGCGGCATGGCCTTGATCCGCCGGGAGAGGTCGGCGTCGCTCAGGGGCCGGCGATCTCCCGGCGGCAGGCGCTGACCTTCGGTGAGCAGGGTCAGGGAGCCGGCGGATTCGGCGCCGTACCAGCTCAGCAGGGCGAAGGCATCGGCGGCATCCAGGCGCGCATCCTGGGCGAGCAGTTGCCGCTGACCTTCTTCGGGCAGCAGGTTGTCGAAGTACCACTGCACCGGTCGCTGCGAACTGCCATCGATCAGCGTCGCTCGCTGCAAGGGCAATTGCGGACAGAGCCCGAAGGCCTGCCAACCCGGCTCGTACTGGAACGACCAGATACCGTTCTCGTCAGCCAGCCGACCCACCAACTGGTCGTCGATCCAGGCCAGGAGTTCACGCCTCATGGTGTCCGAGTATCCGGCTGGACTTCCACTTCAGGGGGCAAATCCACGATCAGGCGCACGCCCAGGCCTTCCAGTACCTGGAACAACTTGCCCCATTGGACGGTTTCGCCACCGCGCTCGACCTTGCCGAGAAAGTTTTCACTGACGCCGAGACTGCCGGCGGCATCGTCCTGGCGCAGGGCCTGGGCCTTGCGGGCCTGACGGACGAGGGCACCAAGGTCGGCGGCATTCTTGAGTAGCACCTGCATGATTTATCCTCACGAGCGTGAGGATCAGGCTAACGCCAAAGGGATGGCCGATACAATCCTCAAGATCGTGAGGATTTTAGCTATCCAAGCTGTTATTCAGATCGAATCCTTTCGATCGTGAGGATTTATATCTACAGTCACCGTCGCGCGCCCAGCTGCTGGGGCGCCAGAAAAGCGCTGTGGAAGTAGCTGCGAAAGGCCTGCATGGCCGGCGTCAGTGGATGCTCCCTGTGCCAGGCCAGCCCCACGCTCATGGGGGTGATGGGCTCCACCAGGGTGCGCGTTTCCAGGCGCTTGCCCTCCAAGGACCAGGGCCGATAGACCAGATCGGAAAGGATGGCCACGCCGCTGCCGTTGGCCACCATGCTGCGTACGGCCTCCACCGAGCTGGTGCGCACGCGCACCTGGGGTTCAAGGCCCGACTGGCGCCAATAGCGCATGGCGCTCTGTTCGGCCTCGTCGACGGTGAGCAGTACGTAGGGCTCGCGGGCGACATCGGCCAGGCTGACGTTGGGTTGATCGCGCAAGGGATGGCCACTGGGCAGCCAGAGGCGGCGCTCGGAATTGAAGAGCGTTTCGGAGACGATGTCCTCGTGGGTCAGGTTGGCGGTCAGCACCACCGCCATGTCTATGCGCTTGTCCAGCAGCGCTTCCTCGATGGCCTGGCGCTCCTGCTCGTGCACCGCCACCGTCACCTCTGGATAGAGCTGTGCCAGGCGTTGCAGGTGGTGGGGGAGGAAATAGCCGATCACCGTGTAGCTGGCGGCAATGCGCAGCTCGCCGCTGGCGCGGTGGTCGGGCAGGGCGCTGCTCAGGGCGTCGTCGACCCCGCGCAGGATGCCGTAGGCATGGTTGAGGAAATGCCGACCGGCGTCGGTCAAGGCCATCCCCTGGGCCGAACGGACGAACAGGCTGGCACCCAGCAGGCCCTCCAGTTCCTGGATGGCGCTGGTCACCGCCGACTGGGAGATGTTCAGGTGGATGGCGGCCTGGGAGATCTGACCCAGTTCGGCGGTCGCGGCAAAGTAGCGCAGTTGACGCAGGGTTAGGGCCATGGGGATCGTCCTGAGGTATCGATTTTTCCGAACGCTGAACCTTGGATAATAAATCTTCCCAAGGGGGGCAGGGCAGTCATAAGGTCGAGGACAACGCACCGCTGCCAGGGAATACCGCAATGATCGAGGTGGACTTCAATTCCGACATGGGCGAGGGCCTGGGCGCCTGGACCCTGGGTGACGGCGTGGACGACCAGCTGCTCGACCTGGTCAGCTCGGCCAATATCGCCACTGGCTTCCATGCGGGCGATCCCAGCCTCATGCAGCGCACCGTGCTGCAGGCCAAGGCGCGCAATGTCGCCATCGGCGCCCATCCGGGCTATCGCGATCTGGTGGGCTTCGGGCGCCGCCCGCTGCAGATGCCCGCCGAAGAACTGGTGGCCGATATCGTCTACCAGCTCGGCGCCTTGCGTGAATTCGCCCGCTTGCACGGCTTGCGCCTGCAACACCTCAAGCCCCATGGCGCGCTGTTCATGCACCTGGCACGGGACGAGGCGGCGGCCCGCCTGCTGGTGGAGACCCTGCAGCGGCTCGAACCCGAGCTGCTGCTCTATTGCCTGCCCAACTCCGCCACCTGGCGCATCGGTCGCGAGCTGGGTCAGCCCCTGGTACGCGAGTTCTATGCCGACCGGGACTACGACGCCAGCGGCTCCATCGTGCTGGTCCGGCGTGTGGGCGCCCTGGATCCCCAGGCGGTGGCCGAGCGAGTGCTAAGAGCCTGCCAACAGGGGCGGGTCGCCACGGTGGAGGGAGGCGAGGTCGAGGTGACCTTCGAATCCATCTGCCTGCACAGCGATACCCCCGGTGCGCTGGGCCTGGCGCAGGCCATTCGCCAGCGCCTGGACGCCGCCGGCATCGCCGTGCGCGCACCCCGCGCCGACTAGTTCCGCGTTCGATACTGGCGCCCGAGACGCCGGATCCTCCATCTATTAGCTACGCCTGCCTTTCCGACAACATCGCCTAGAAGAGGAATCGTCATGGCCGAACATTCGGTGCTCTCGCCCTTGCCCGGAACGTTCTATCGCAAACCCACGCCTGATGCGGCGCCCTATGTGGATGTCGGGGAAACCGTCACCGCCGGTACCGTGATCGGCTTGGTCGAGGTGATGAAGCAATTCTCGGAGATCCACGCCGAGGTCGCCGGGACCCTGACGGCCTTCGTGGTCGAAGACGGCGATCCGGTCGAGCCGGGTCAGTTGCTGGCCACCCTGAGCGGAGCCGACTCGTGAGCACGACAGGGGGCGGCATCCGCCGTCTGCTGGTCGCCAATCGTGGTGAAATCGCTGTCCGTATTCTGCGCGCCGCTAAGGCCTTGAACATCGAGACGGTGCTGGCCTGCAGCGAGGCGGACCAGGATTCCCTGGCGGCGCGGCAGACCGATGCCGTGGTGGTGATCGGCCCGGCGCGGGCGGATCGCAGCTACCTCAACATCGACGCACTGCTCAAGGCCCTGGGTGACAGCGGCGCCGATGCGGTCCATCCCGGCTATGGCTTCCTGGCCGAGAGCGCGGCCTTCGCCGATGCAGTGGAGGAGGCCGGTGCCATCTTCGTCGGCCCCTCGGGTGACATCATTCGCCGCATGGGCGACAAGGCCGAGGCGCGGCGTACCGCCCTGGCGGCCGGCGTGCCGGTGGTGCCTGGCTCCGCCGGCGAACCGGCCGATATAGAAGCGGCCATAGCGGCAGCCGAGACGGTGGGCTATCCGCTGCTGATCAAGGCGTCGGCGGGCGGAGGAGGCCGGGGCATCCGCCTGGCCCGCGATGCCGCCGAACTGGCGCGGGAATTTCCCCTCGCTCAACGTGAAGCCCAGGCCGCCTTTGGCAACGGTGCCCTCTATCTGGAGCGCTTCATCGAGCACGCTCGCCATATAGAGGTACAGATCCTGGGTGATGGCCAGCGCGTGGTGCATCTGTTCGAACGCGAATGTTCGTTGCAGCGTCGCCGTCAGAAGCTCTTGGAAGAAGCACCATCACCGGTGCTGAGCACTGCTCAGCGCGAGACCCTCTGCGCCAGCGCGGTCCGTCTGGCCGAAAGTCTCGGCTATCGCGGCGCGGGCACCCTGGAATACCTGTTCGACGAAGCCCGGGGCGAGTTCTTCTTCATCGAGATGAATACCCGCATCCAGGTCGAGCATCCGGTCAGCGAGATGGTCACCGGCATCGACCTGGTCCAGGCCATGCTGTGCATCGCCGGTGGCGAACCCCTGCGGCTGCGCCAGGAAGACATCCATCTGCTGGGCGCGGCCATCGAGCTGAGGCTCAACGCCGAGGACCCGGCGTGCAATTTCTTCCCCAGTCCCGGAACGGTCGAGCAGCTCGCCTGGCCGCGTGGCGCGGGCATCCGCGTCGACAGTCATCTCTATGCGGGCTATCGGGTGCCGCCTTACTACGACTCGCTGCTGGCCAAGCTCATCGCCCATGGCGCCGACCGCACCGAGGCGCTGGCCCGTGCGCGTCAGGCGCTGGACGAGTTGCGCCTTACCGGCATGGCCACCACCGCATCCCTGCATCGACGGCTGCTGGACGAACCCTGGGTGATCGAAGCCCGCTTCGACACCGGTACCCTGGAACACTGGCTGGCCGAGGAGATCCCCGCATGACGACCGCGATCCGTTATAGCTTCGGCGGCGACGAACACCTGTTCGTCGAATTGTCCGAGAGCATGTCCCTGGAGGCCTTTTTCCGCGGCCTGGCCATGACCCGCGCGGTGCAGGCGTTGCAATTGCCCGGCATCCACGACATCTGCCTGGCCAATGCCTCCTTCCAGATCCGTTTCGATCCCGACGTGCTGCCGCCCGACCGGCTCCTGGCAGCCGTCCAGGGCGTGGAAGACCAGGCGGTGGCCGAGCGTCAACTGGCCACACGGATGATCGAAATCCCGGTGCTCTACAACGATCCCTGGACCCACGAGACGCTGATGCGCTTTCGCGATCGCCACCAGGATCCGTCCGCCACCGATCTGGAATACGCTGCGCGCATCAACGGCCTGGCCGACGTCGAAGCCTTTATCGCCGCCCACAGCGGCGCGCCCTGGTTCGTGTCCATGGTGGGCTTCGTGGCCGGACTGCCGTTCATGTTCCAGATGGTGGAGCCGGAGCGGCAGCTGCAGGTGCCGAAGTACCTGCGGCCCCGCACCGACACGCCTAAACAGACCCTGGGTCACGGCGGCTGCTTCGGCTGCATCTATTCGGTCCGCGGCGCCGGTGGCTACCAGATGTTCGGGGTGACGCCAGCACCCATCTACGATCCGGCGCAGCGCCTCGACTATCTGCAGGAGCACATGGTGTTCTTCCGGCCCGGTGACATCGTCCGCTTCCGCGCCATCGACCGGGTCGAATACGATCGCATGCTGGCCGAGGTAGAGGAGGGTAGCTTCACCCTGAACATACGCCCTGTGGACTTTTCCCTGGACGCCTTTCTCGACCATCCCCGTGGCTATCCGCGCACCCTGATGGAGGAGCCGGCATGATCAAGGTACTCAAACCCGGCCTGGCCACCGCGATCCAGGACCTCGGTCGCGAAGGCTACTATCACCTGGGCATTCCGCCGTCCGGCGCCATGGACAGCTATGCCTTGCGCGCGGCCAATCTGCTGGTGGGCAATGCACCCGGAGCCGCCGCGCTGGAATGCACCTTGCTCGGGCCGGAGCTGCAGTTCGCCGAAGACGCCCTGGTCGCCCTGAGCGGCGCGCGCATGACGCCACGCCTGGACGGCGCCGAGATGCCGCTGGACCAGGCCTTTGTCGTGCGGGCCGGCCAGGTGCTCAAGTTCGATTACCTCAAGGCCGGTGCCCGCGGCTATCTGGCGGTGGCCGGAGGCTTCGATGTGCCCGAGGTGCTGGGCAGTCGTTCGACCTATACGCTGGGTGGCCTCGGTGGCTTCCAGGGTCGACGTCTTGCCGCGGGAGACGAATTGCCGATCGGAACGCCAGCGGCAGCTGCCAAGCCTGGAATTCGGTTATCGAGCGATCTGGTACCGGCCTGCGGCGGCGAAGTGACCTTGCGTGTCGTACCCGGGCTCTATCATCACCGCCTGACCGCGGACGCGGCCGAAGCCTTTTTCGCCGATACCTGGACAGTAGGCTCCGAAGCCGACCGTATCGGTTATCGCTTCAAGGGCGGCCGACCGCTGGCATTCACGCCGCGCGAACAACCCTTTGGTGCCGGCTCGGATCCATCCAATATCGTCGACAGCTGTTATCCCATCGGCTCGATCCAGGTACCGGCGGGCCTCGAACCCATCGTCTTGCACCGAGACGCGGTGTCGGGAGGCGGTTACGCCATGATCGGCACGGTCATCAGCAGTGACCTGGATCTGATCGGCCAACTGCAGCCGAATCAGAAAGCGCGGTTCGTCGTCGTAACGCTGGAAGATGCATTAGCGGCACGCCGGATCTACCAGGAACGCTTGCAGCGCCTGCAGCAGGCCTTGGCTGGATGACTGGCGACAATCAGCCAGAACGTTCAACGGTGAGCTGATAGATCCTGAAGGCGCGGCCGGTAACAGGCGCGTCTTCAGGATCGTCGCTGAACGACCTTTAGCAGAAACGCTGAGCAGCGATGCGTGCGGGTGACACTGGATGCCGGCGAGAAATTGTTCTGCAGCTGTGTAGAGGTCCAGCGGTGCAAGCCAAAGACGGTTTTGTTCGCGCAGCGAAGATTCGTCACAAGCAGCAATTGCTGCAATTGAAAACAAGCTGGTCGACGATGCCAGGGTAGGGAAGTCGAAGCCGAGCCTGGTCTGGCAGTAAGGGAGAAAGGCAGTGGGCTAATTGGATGGCAGAGGGCAATGACCAGCTCCCGTCCATATCAAATTTAACATAATATACATTATGCGAAGTTATGGTTATGGAGCGCTGCATCGAGTGCCTGCCTTTTCACGTTGGCTGCTTTCTTCCATTTCCTGCGATCTAGTCATTTTGCCTGACATTACGGCTTCAAGGATTCAGATCGCCGCTTACCGTACACCTGCACCGCAAATTCCGCAGCGCCCGTTTGTACAAGACGCCGTCGACAGCTTTAATCGGATGGCGTCCTTTCCCGGAGCTCTTTCTGGTTGTCGCGCCTCTGCCTGTGTCACCACGCGCGAATGTCCTGGGTTTCCAAAAAGTATTTCATCCCGAGGAGTTTTGCATGGCTTATCAAGCCGCTTCCGATCGTTATGACCGTATTCCTTACCGCCGCGTGGGTCGCAGCGGTCTCGTGCTGCCGGCGCTGTCGCTGGGCCTGTGGCACAACTTCGGCGACACCACGCCGCTGGATCGTCAACGCGCCTTGCTGCGCACTGCCTTCGATCTGGGCATCAATCACTTCGACCTGGCCAACAACTACGGGCCGCCCTATGGCAGCGCCGAGATCAATTTCGGTCGGCTGCTGCGCGAAGACTTCGCGGCCTACCGCGACGAACTCATCATCTCCAGCAAGGCCGGCTGGGACATGTGGCCCGGACCCTATGGCCAAGGTGGCGGCTCGCGCAAATACGTCCTGGCCAGCCTGGATCAGAGCCTCAAGCGTCTTGGTCTGGATTACGTCGACATCTTCTATTCGCACCGTTTCGACGAGCACACGCCGCTGGAAGAAACCGCCAGTGCCCTGGCCACGGCGGTCCAGCAAGGCAAGTCACTCTATATCGGCATCAGCTCCTATTCGGGCACCAAGACCCGGGAAATGGCCAAGTTGCTGGCCGACTGGAAGATCCCGCTGCTGATCCACCAGCCGGCCTACAACCTGCTCAATCGTTGGATCGAAAAGGATCTGCTGGATGCGACCGAGGACATCGGCAGTGGCGTGATCGCCTTTACGCCGCTGGCCCAGGGGTTGCTGACCGACAAGTACCTCAATGGCGTTCCGGCCGAGGCCCGGGTCAATCAGCCCGGTGGCCAGTCGCTGCAGCAAGGCCATCTGTCCGACGAGAACCTGGCCCGAGTACGCGCTCTGGATGCCATCGCCAAGCGCCGCGGCCAGAGCCTGGCGCAGCTGGCCCTGGCCTGGACCCTGCGCGATCCGCGCATCACCAGCGCCCTGATCGGCGCCAGTCGACCCGAGCAGATCGTGGAAAACGTGGCAGCCCTGGACAACCTGACCTTTACCGCCGAGGAACTGGCCGAGATCGATACCCATGCGGTCGAAGGCGACATCAATCTCTGGGCCAAGCCGTCCAGCGCGGAATAAAGCCCCGTTTGGCGTAGCTGGCGCTCCAGCGTTAGCTACGCCTACCTTTATAGGATCCTCCCAGGGCATAACCGCCCTCACCCGCCCTCACCCAGGCGGCTGCTGACGCCGCGTCCCGATCTGCTCCTGGCGATACTGGCTGGGCGTCTGTCCGGTCTCGTTGCGAAAATGCCGGTTGAAATTGGACAGATTGGAATAGCCCACCTCGAAGCAGATGGTCGCTATGGACAGCTCCGCCTGCCGCAGCAGACGACAGGCCCGCTGGAGGCGTAGCTTGCGCGCCAATTCGATGAAGCCGTGGCCGGTAACCTTCTTGAAGAAGCGGGAAAAGCCGGCCTCGCTCATGCCGACGCGTCTGGCGATCACCGGCAGCCGGATATCTTCGGTGAGCTCGCTCAGCAGATAGTCGAAGGCCTGGTGCACCCGGGCGGCGCTACGGGCGTCCAGCGCCGGCGCATAACAGGCACTGGCCAGGACGATTCTTTCGCTTTCCGGCGCCCGAGACAGCAGGCCCAGTAAAGCGAACAGCTTGAGCAGGCGCTCGGCGCCCTGGGCCTGGCCCATCGCTTCGATCAATTCAGCCGCCTGCCGGGCCGTGTCGGCCCTGAACTCCAGGCCGCGCCTGGCCTGTTCCAGCAAAGGTAGATAGTCGCCCAGCTCGGGAGCCACGGTGCTCAGCGAGCGCAACAGCTCGCCATTGAACTGGATGACCACATCGCGCCCGGCGAGCACCTCGCCGGGTGGCAGATCGCCGATCCAGTCGTGCGGCAGGTCCGGCCCGATCATGGCCACGTGGCCAGCCGCGAACGGCCCGACATAGTCACCGGCCAGTAGCCGTCCGCTACCCTGGCGGATCAGATGGATCTCGTACTCGGGATGGTGATTCCAACGCGCCAAGGCATAGGGATAGTCGTGCTCGTACCAGCGAAAGCTCTGGTCGGGCGCGGCAAGGATCACTTCCAGCTCTGCCGGCCGCGCCTCGAGGAAGGCGGTCGCCTTCATGATGTACCTCTACTTGTTCTTGTAGGCCCACACCGGCCGGCCTGGCTATCGATGCTTTTTTGACCTGGTTGCGCTCGGCGATCAAGGTCAAAAATGTATCGGCAACTGGTCAATGCCAGGTTAGCCAGCGGCTTGGCCCTGCTGTTGTAATCCTCTCCAGCTGCTCTGTCGAGATCAGATTCATATCGGCGGCCAGCCATTCATAACAACAACAAGCTGCCCGCCGTGGCAGTCACGGAGAGAAGAAGATGAAGCGCCCTATCGCGTTGCTGCTGTTGGCCGGTCTCGGACTGACCGGTGTTGCCCAGGCCGTCGAATCGGTCACCGTTGCCACCGTCAACAACAGCGACATGGTGCGCATGCAGCGTCTGTCCCAGGTCTTCGAAAAACAGCACCCCAACATCAAGCTCAACTGGGTGGTGCTCGAAGAAAACGTGCTGCGGCAGCGGCTGACCACCGACATCACCACCGGCGGCGGCCAGTTCGACGTGCTGACCATCGGCACCTACGAAACACCGCTGTGGGGCGCCAAGAACTGGCTGGAGCCGCTCGACAACCTGCCTGCCAGCTATGACGTCGAAGACATCTTCCCGGCGGTCCGCCAGGGGCTGTCGGTCAACAACCATCTCTATGCCCTGCCGTTCTACGGCGAAAGCACCGTTACCTACTACCGCAAGGACCTGTTCAAGGCTGCCGGCCTGCAGATGCCCGACCAGCCGACCTGGACGCAACTCGCCGACTTTGCCAGCAAGCTCAACCGGCCGGACAAGGACCAGTACGGACTCTGCCTGAGAGGCAAGGCCGGCTGGGGGGAAAACGTCGCGTTGCTCAGCCTGATGGGCAACGCCTTCGGCGCGCGCTGGTTCGACGAACAATGGCAGCCCGAACTGACCAGTCCCGAGTGGACGGCCGCCGCCAAGTTCTACGTCGACAATATGAAGAAGTATGGCCCGCCCGGGGCCTCCAGCAACGGCTTCAACGAGAACCTGGCTCTGTTCAACAGCGGCAAATGTGCGCTCTGGGTGGATGCCAGCGTCGCCGGCTCCTTCACCACCGACAAGAGCCAGAGCAAGGTGGCCGACCAGGTCGGCTTCGCCGCTTCGCCTCATGAGGTCACCGACAAGGGCTCGTCTTGGCTGTATGGCTGGTCGCTGGCGATTCCGGCGAGTGCCAAGCACAAGGAGGCTGCCAAGACCTTCATCACCTGGGCGACTTCCAAGGAATACATCCAGCTGGTGGCCGATCAGGACGGCATCGCCAACGTACCACCGGGCACGCGCCAGTCCACCTACAGCCCGGCCTACCTGAGCGCGGCGCCCTTCGCCAAGATCACCTTGGAGATGATGCAGCATGCCGACCCGGCTCATCCCTCGGCCAAGCCGGTGCCCTATGTCGGCATCCAGTATGTGACCATTCCCGAGTTCCAGGCCATCGGCACCTCGGTCGGCAAGCTGTTCTCCGCCGCCCTCACCGGCCAGATGAGCGTCGAGCAGGCCCTCAACGCGGCCCAGACCTCGACGACCCGGGAAATGAAACGCGCGGGCTATCTCAAGTAACGATCCTTTACCCAAGACCTGACCGCGCGCTGCACCGCGCGGTCAGTCTCTCGATTGGAGCCAAGACCATGAACAGACTGGAAGGAAAAAGCGCCCTGATCACCGGCGCCGCCCGCGGTATCGGCAGGGCTTTCGCCCAGGCCTACCTCAAGGAAGGCGCGACGGTGGCCATCGCCGACATCAATATCGAACGAGCACGCGAGACCGCCGAGGAGCTGGGCGAGCGCGCCTATGCCCTGGCCATGGACGTCACCGACCAGGCGTCCATCGACACGGCCATCACCCAGGTGATCGCCACCGCCGGCAAGCTCGACATCCTGGTCAACAATGCCGCCCTGTTCGACCTGGCACCCATCGTCGAGATCTCCCGGGAAAGTTATGACCGGCTGTTCGCCATCAACGTGGCCGGCCCCCTGTTCACCCTGCAGGCCGCCGCGCGACAGATGATCGCCCAGGGGCATGGGGGCAAGATCATCAATATGGCCAGCCAGGCCGGGCGCCGCGGCGAAGCCTTGGTTGCCGTCTATTGCGCGACCAAGGCCGCGGTCATCAGCCTGACCCAGTCGGCCGGCCTCGACCTCATCAAGCACCGCATCAACGTCAATGCCATCGCCCCCGGCGTGGTCGACGGTGAGCATTGGGAGGGTGTGGACGCCCTTTTCGCCCATTACGAGCAACGGCCGCTGGGCGAGAAGAAGCGCCTGGTCGGTGAAGCCGTACCCTACGGTCGCATGGGAACCGCCGAGGATCTGGTCGGCATGGCGCTGTTCCTGGCGTCCAGCGACAGCGATTTCGTGGTCGCCCAGACCTACAACGTCGACGGCGGCAACTGGATGAGCTGAGCGCCGTACGGTCAACTCAGGTCGTGCAAATCCTTGACGATCGCCGGCCCGATCTGGAGGTCGGCAAAGCTGACCTCCAGGCCTTCGCGCTGCGGCGAGCAGCAATAGGGGCCAACCCGCAGGTCCGCACCCTCTTCGCTGGCGAATCGACACAGCCGCAACAGCGGCCAACTCAGGCCATCCAGGGAATACTGCAGGCGCAGCACCTCGCCATGCAGCGTCATGCGCAGCCAGAAGCCGCGGACGGCATCGGGCATCGGCCCCAGGGCCCAGTCGGAATGCCCCAAGGTGAGGACACTGCCCAGATGGGCGATACCATCGTTGATCTCGAGCCCCGTCTTGCACCAGCGCGCGCTACCCTGCCGCACCATCAGGCCAGCCTGATCGTACAGCTCGGTGAAGGTCCCGGTGATCCGTACCTGCACGGTGAAATCCGCACCGGCCGCATAACCGCGGAAATGCCCGCTGTCACGCTCGAAGCCGTATTGGGTCTTCTGCCAAAAGTCGGTTCCGCTATCGGTACTGATGTGCAGCAGGCCATCCGTATCGGACCAGCGCGTCGGTTCGTTCAGCCACTGGGCAGGCAAGGTCTTCGCAAGGCTCATGGACAGGTATCCGCGGCTGATGGGCTGCGCACACGATAGATCAAGGACGCAGGATGCGCCAAAGCCAGACGGTAAATCGTGCTGCGAGGATTGCGAACAAAAAGCTGAGCGCTGAGCCAGGTGCCATTCCCTGCCCTCTAGCCGCGTTCTTGCAGACATGAAAAAAGGGAGCCCTAAGGCTCCCCTGTTCAAGTACGTCTGCTGCCCTCTTGTTCTTGTTGTCGGACGTCAACGTCATCGATCTTTGGTACGCCCCACCAAGGAGGTGGGAAGTGAACAGATTACTTTGGTCGCTCTGGCGAGTTCCAAAATGATCGGTTCGCGAGCCTTGGCCGTCTTGTTCTTATTGTGGGCGGTTAGCGGCGCATCTTGTTGTTCTTGTGCCAGTAATAAAGCACTCGCCGTGCCAACATTTATAAGCCATTGAAATTGCTAGTTTTAATGGATTCGGGCTCGGCGTTCGCGCAGTTGTTGCGGAGGATTTCGTTACCTTTTCACTCGGCGGCGAAGGATCTGGTTACGACATTCATCTCCTCGGTAACGCCACTGACCCTCAACGACTGTAGGTCGAGCGCTTGAGGGTCGCCTCGTTGTTGCGCTGGGCGGCGGGACGTTCCGGATTGTCGGTGGGCAGGTATAGCAGCCGCGTGGCCAGGACCTCGCGACGCGGCTTGATGTCGGGTCGCAACGCGCTGCGCTGGGTGCGGTCGAAATCGCGCAGGTCGACGACCTGCATGCCGTCCTCGGCCGGTACCACGAAGACCGGCAGGTTCGCGTGGATCATGGCGTCGTAGCGGCTTTCCTCACCGAACCAGAGCATCGCCCGTGGA
This sequence comes from Pseudomonas sp. PLB05, assembly GCF_021106615.1. Taxonomy (NCBI): domain Bacteria; kingdom Pseudomonadati; phylum Pseudomonadota; class Gammaproteobacteria; order Pseudomonadales; family Pseudomonadaceae; genus Pseudomonas; species Pseudomonas sp. PLB05. The sequence continues at coordinate 1,273,852 of NZ_JAJOHO010000001.1, read as the reverse complement.
TGCGGGGCGATCTTCTTGTGCCGGACCAGGATGTCGTCATCCGCCATGCGATTGAGCGCCTGGTGCTCCTGCCATTCCGGGGTGCGATCCAGGGCGATTCGCTCGCGGTCGGCGCGCGCCATAGCCAGGGTTTTCAGTTGTTCCCGTACCTTGGACACCTTTACCCGCTCTCCTCCGGCGGTATGACCGGCCCAGGTGAAGGTCAGCTGGCGGACCGGATCGGGAAAGCCGTGCACCTTGCGGATCAGCTGCTTGGTATTGAAGGCCCCTCCCAGCGCCTTGCGCATGATGCGCGGTCGCGCCTCGGGCGCCAGTTCCAGCTCCAGACGCGTCTGCTCGATGGCGGCACTGAAGGCCGCCTTGCAACTATTGATGGCCAGGATCTCCTCCATCAACGGCTCGGCCAGCGCGATATAGCCTGGCAAGCGACTGACGGTGCCTGGTGCCTGCCCTGGCTGCAGGTGGAAAGCCAGCAAGGCGTCGCGGGTGAGCTCCACCGCGGCGCTGCCCTCGAAAGCCTCTGCGGCGATGTGATCCGGCACTCGCTGCTGCGCCAACAAAGGCAGCCGCCAGACCCGGGCAGCCACCACCTTGCCTGGCCAGCGCTCGTTGAAGGTCGCGATGCTTAGCTTGAGGTCTTCGAACGCGCTCTTAATGTCTTCGTGCATGGCCAACTCCAACCTGATAACGACCAGATTGTAGCATTTACAAGAACTTGGGCCTCTTCTTGATAGATGTGCAGAGGGTTATCATGAAACTCTTCTACGCTATAGGGGTGGTATTACTATTCAGGGGATGCAGTTTCTGGGTAAATTGCGAACGACCATCCTGATCCCTGAGGGTGACCTGCAATTCCGCGGTCGTGCCGTCGATCTCGACCTCGCCGAAGAACTGAAAGCCACTAAGGGGTGACGTATCGGCCTGGGGGGGCGCCTTGTGGAACACCACCTCGGGGCCGAAGGTGGCATCCAGCGGGTTGGGACCGAAGCTGCCGGCGTTCAGCGGCCCCGCCACAAATTCCCAGAAGGGTTCGAAATCCTGGAAGGCCGCCCTGTCCGGGTGATAGTGGTGCGCGGCGCAGTAATGCACGTCTGCGGTAAGCCAGACGGTATTGCGAATCCCCTGCCGCGCGATGAAGCGTAACAGGTCGGCCGTTTCCAGCTCGCGCCCCTTGGGGGCTCCGGGATCGCCATTGGCGATGGCCTCCCAGCGCGCCTGGCCCTGCGCATCCTTGCCGTCCGGGACCTGCAGCCCGATGGGCATATCGGCCGCGATGACCTTCCAGGTCGCCCTGGACGCCTGCAGCTTCTTCTTCAGCCAGTCGAGTTGCTCCTGACCGAGGAAGGCACCCTGACCGCCCTCCTCGTCACCCAGGTTGCTGTCATTGCCGGCACGATAGCTGCGCATGTCCAGCACGAAGACATCCAGCAAGGGGCCGTAGGCGATGCGGCGGTAGATGCGCCCTGCCCCGTCGGCCGAGACGCCGCGCATGGGTGCGTACTCCAGAAAGGCCTGGCGCGCCCTACCACTCAGGACAGTGATGTCCTTGACCTGGTAGCGCTCGTCCAGCGTCTTGCTCGGCGACCAGTTGTTGGTAATGTCCTGTAGGATTACACCCCTACCCTCTACTCTCGTGATTCCCATGGCCCAAGCCTTCAGCTACGTCAGATTCTCCAATGCCCAACAGGCTCAAGGGAACAGCTACCAGCGGCAGACAGACAAGGCCCAGCGCTACGCCCAAGCTCACGGCCTCACCCTCGCCACAGCAGCAGAACATCAGTTCTTCGATCAAGGGAAATCCGCCTACAAGGCTAAGCATCTTGACGATGAAGGTCAGCTAAGACGATTCCTGTCTTTGGTGGAGGATGGAAGCATTCCCAGTGGTTCATTCCTGCTGATCGAGTCTCTTGACCGTCTCAGTCGTGAAAAGGTACGGGATGCCTTGCCAAGATTCCTCGATCTGCTCCAACGTGGGATCAAGATTGTAACGCTCTCAGATAACAGAGTTTATGATCAGGATTACAATGATATTGATTTGATTGTTTCCATTATATCAATGTCCAGGGCTCACGAAGAATCAGCAATGAAGTCCCAGCGTCTTAAGGCGGTATGGGATTCTAAACACAAGGCTGCTATATCCTCCAAGAAACCAATAGGTGGCAATTGCCCAGCTTGGTTGGAATACAAGGATGGTGAGTATAAGATAATTGAAGAGAAAGCTGAGATAGTAAGAAGGATTTATTCTCTTTGCATCCAAGGGTACGGATACACCAACATCATCAAGCTTCTGAATCAGGAGGGCATTCCTCTCCTCGATGATAGTAACAGAAACAAAGCTGGTGCTTGGGGAGTGAGTGGAATATGGAGAATCCTGAGCAACAAGGCAGTGATAGGAACGTTCATCTTCAAGGGTGATGAAATCCCTAACTACTTTCCGACCGTAATTGATGAGGGGACATTCTACGATGCCAGAGCGGCTATCGAGCAACGTAAGCGTTCAGGCTCAAGCAACCCAGGCAAGGGGATGAACGTGTGGCAGAGGATCGCCTACTGCGCCTCCTGCAAGGCTCCAATGCACTACGTCAAGAAGCGAGAGAATAACGAGTACCTTCGTTGCAGTGCGTATGCCAAGGGCAACTGTACCCAACAGCCAATCTCTACAAAATCAACAGAAGTGGTGTTCAAGGAACTACTCCCTAAGCTTGATTCCCTTTCCCTGGTACAAACCAACACCAATGCCCTCACGAAAGAACTAACGATTAACCGTGGTAAGCAAGGAGAGATTAAAGCCCGTATAGAGGCTATACAAGCGCAGATGATGGACATCAGCACTACCCTACCCCCTACAGTGTTGAAGATGCTCACAACGCTTGATACGGAGCTACAGACCTATGCTCAAAGGGAGAGTGAGATAGTAAATAGTCTGTCAATGGAAAAGCTGATTGATAAGGACGAATTCTTCAAACGTCTTGATTTAGTTTCCTTTGCAGGTAGATCAAAGGCTAACAGTCTTCTCAAGAGCCTAAACATAAAAGTGTTTATGTCTCGAAATAAGATGTTTGTAGTGTACGACGTAGTGAGAGATGAGATTCCTATCCTCTCGGTCTTTGAACACAAAGGAGAGATTGTATGGTGGGATAAGACAGAAGAGATAAAACTGATCGCTGAGGGGCAAGGTGATGGTAGTGCTGAGTCCTTGGTAAGAACCTTGATGAAGGTGTCGAGCTTTGATGAGGAAAAAGTGGTTGAGCTGCTAATAAATTACCTGGAGGAAATTAGAGAGAAATGAGATTTAACTGTTACATTATAACACTTATGTTGCCTCACTAATCACTGCCTAGGCAGCAATCATGCGCCTCTCAGAGATTCAAAGGGTACATTTCCGGTCCTCCCCCTCCACTTCTCTCTATTGGCTAAGCATTGGTAGCTCGATTTCTGCAACAGGATTACGAATATCAATTTCATTTATAGATAATTTATATAATATCTACAATGCTGATAGATAATATTAACTTCAACATTCCTGAGCTTGTGGTAGTATTGCACTCAAGCTACAGGGGCTGATGCTGCCCGAGACAATCACCCTTCCTGCTCCGCTATTACCTATCGTAGAGAAACCCAGGCAACGGCAAATGCCGCCCAGGGGCGGATTACCTTCAGTGCTAAAGGAACGCAGGTAGCCTCAGATTGTTGGTTCTGGTTTAGGTGGTGTACATGTCATCCCTACCCTCTTGATCGGATAGGGACATTCTACAACATTTAATATCATATGCAAGCTCTTTTAACACTTGCAGGTGAAATATTGAAGTGACTGGCAGTGACTGCGATAGAGGCGTTGTTCTCCTTCCTCCACGTCTTCACGGCCTGAGAGTCGATAGTAGTCGGCCGACCCATCACCTTGCCTTCTGATCGTACACGCTCGATACCTGCCATCTGGCGAGCTTTGATGTTGGAACGTTCCAGTTCTGCGACTGCCGCAAGCATGGTGAGCATTGCCTTCCCCATGGGAGTAGAGAGGTCGAACCCTTCCCTCTTGCTGATGATGGCAACACTCTTAGCTGTCAGAGCTTCTACAGTGGTCAGTACATCAATCGTGTCACGTCCCAGGCGATCTACAGCGCTCACTACAAGCGTGTCCCCTTCCCTGAGGTATTGGTACATGGAAAGGAAGCCAGGACGCTCCAAGGCCTTCACAGCCCCGCTAACACCCTCATCCGAATACCACTTATCAACCTTGTAGCTGTCGAGCGCGTGGCGCTGGCTGTCTACAGACTGCTCACCAGTGCTGACCCTAACGTACCCAATCGTTGCCATGACTGCCTCCTATAGCTCAAATGTCATGGATCAATTGTACATCAGGATCAAATGTCATTCAACACTTTTGAGCCAAGGTTTAAGTGAAGGATTGCAGATGGCTCACAGAGTGTACCTTTTGAGCCAACCTGAAGGACATTGCACCTATACTGTTCAATTTTTAAAGTCAATAGAAGCAAGGCTTATGCCAGTACCATTGATATTTGAGATTAAGCTAGATGCGATCAATTCTCAAAAGCACATAGGCTTAATGGTCTTCCGAGTTCTCCATAAATTGAGTCAATTCCCCTTCCAGGAACTTCACCCGATCTTCAAGCCAGCGGATGTACAGGTCTTTCTCATTGTCAGGTAGGAGCTGGCTGCGGAACTGCTCTCTAAGGCTCCCAGCACGCTCTACACGCTGCGATTGGGGGGTAGGCGCTACGTCGGTACTGATGCCCTCCACCTCGTCTATAAAGCGCTTCAGGGTGACGTATGAGACGCCATTGGCTTTGGCAAAGACAGTCAGGGGTGGATTGCCTTCCATTCTGTACTTAGCTACCAGGGCTTGCCGTTCTTCATCACTGTAACGTTTGATTCTCATGGTAAGTATATTTCTCCAATGTGTGACTTTGAGCTTTCTGAAAAGCGTCCTACTGAAATTCCAGGGAGTTTAGTGGTGTCTGGTGCCTTGGTATGCAAGGTAAGATATTTCCATTTGTAACATACTAAAAGCTTCACCACATGCCATTCGTCGGAATATAGAGTGTTGGTATGCAGGTGTTATTGGTGTCTAAGGTGCATGGTTATTGGATTCTTAGTTAAATCTCAGTTTAGTGGTATGTAGAAAGTTGTTGACAGATTTAAGTTTATCATGCTAAACTGTTATTAGGAACTGGGGAATTTTATAGCGATTTTTGAAAGCAAGCTATGTAATATTTATGTTGACATATAGCAACTTTCATGGCAACATTAACTTATCGGATGGAAGATATATTTATATTCAAGTCTGTCTCATATATATAATAAAATGTCCGATATGTAGATGCAGTAATAGCACCTCGTTGATATAATGGTAAATACAAGCACGAATACACACGATTAATTTCGTGTTTTGTCGTTTCCGCTATTCCGGCTTGGATGTTGCCCTTGTAAACATCTCGTGGTGAGGCTCTGCCCTCCCCGCTCGCTTGCTTCTACGATGTTCTCTGACTTGTCCTCGCCTTTAACCGGGTTCTTCAGCAAGCTCATCCAGCGGAATGAAGTAAAGAGTCGTGTGAGCGGCTGACTACGTTGCCAAACATCAGCGGAAGTCAGCACCTATTTACTCCAGCACTCTCCTCCTGTGCACCTCGGCAGTTAGTGAAATCTTCCTACTGCCTTTTTTATTTCCACCCCGTCGTGCTTACTTCAGGCGATGGGGTTTCTATGGTCTTCATTTAAGTATTTAGAAAATAAGAGGCTTTTACCAATGGCTCAGAAAGTTATTAAACAGTGTTTACAGTGCGGTAAAGATTACACCAGTCTTAGCGCTAAAGCTTGGTGCTGCGGTGATCCTAATTGTTACAAGCGCTGGCATTCAAAAAGACAGAAGCTGCACCTATCCATCCAAGAATATAAAGTTATCTGCTTACAAAAACAAAAGGAGTCATCAAATGCGAATGCTGCCTAAGACAAACAAAGAACATAAACAGGAAATGAAAGCTGCCCTTACGAAAGGCCATATTGATTTTATCCTCTCTGTGGCTGCTGAACGCAAGCTGAGTTTTTCAGCGGCTTTGAATTGGATTGTTGATCAAGAAATGAATCGTGAGTTGTACCAACTACTAAACAGGAGTGCTTAAGAATGCAAAATGAAAAGATGACTTTCTCTGACGATATGAAGGCTAAGGGTTTTCGTCGCTCTGCCATCTGGATGAAACATAATGATTGGCGAGACCTGGAGAATCTTATGGAAGAGATGGGTTACAAGCATGCTGGTTCTCTGATCGCAAAATTGATTGCTGAGAAGCTACAAAAGCAGCACTAAACAATAACAAGCCACAAGGCAGGTAGAAAATGGTATTACGAGTTTACAAATGCGAGGAGTGCTTTAACGACTTCACTACTCATCGACACGGCCAGCGGTTCTGCAACTCAACTTGCAAATCAACGTTTACCAAGCGTGAGAATAAAAGAAATCGTCAGAAAGCTACAATCCAACGACGTAAAGAAAAGCTGCCTCATAGTGGGTTTGGCAACTACCTGTTAAGAGAGGTTCGCAGGGCTGGTACGGTGCAAATCCTATCAGGGCTGACGAGTGCTAAGGATATTGAAGACCTTCAGCGTCTGCGCTCAAGCTGCACCCTGGCTAACGGGTTCGACAATGGCAAGATTCGCAAGGACTATGAACTATCGCATATCGCTCCTGTGTCGTCAAAAGCTTCAATGGGCCTTCTGTGTGCAAAGAATCTGGTGATCACCACTCGGTCTTACAACAGGAAACGGGGTAAATCCTACAGCGGTGGCGGTGCCTTCATTCTTCGTTCTGACCTACTCACCAAGTGGCAAGTCAACGAGAAGCATAGTGATGCCCAGGTGTACACGAAGATTGAGAAGTTCTTAGGTGCTGTACTGGATGACTATCTGGCTCTTCACGCTCCAAGCTACACGGTCCGCAATCAGCTAATCACTCGTATAGCAAAGAAAGAGATTGAGAGCCGAAAGCTCACGGACAAGAAAGAGATTGAACGTCAGACAGCCGCCATCAAAAACATTCTTCAGTTCTTTACTACGGAAGAGTTGGAAGACAAAGCGGGTAGACTTGACGTTGTAGTCTTTGGAATGACTAAGGATGGTTGGTCAGAGCTAACAGTGGCACTCAAGGAAGCTCATCGGTTTGCTGAATATGGCAAGGTTGTTAACCCTACCCTGCTAATGTATGGAGACTATCTGGATTTACGGAAGGCAAACAGCAATCCCTGCTGCTATTTCTTGCAGGTGATTGGTAGCCGTGGTCGGTACGGTACTGTTTTGGATGAGCTAAGCATTGAGGACCACGTATCCGAGCAGCTTACCAAAGAACTACACTGCGAGCAGATCAATTGGATTTACGACGGTCGCCCGCTTAGTGACTGCTTTATTGTACCAGAGCAGACCGTTAGGGAAGTCGAAGTGACACATCGGCTTGAGGAGTATCTGGTTGGTAAGTATGGTCTGCCCAATGCTATCTACAAGGTAATGTCACCAGAGCAGCAGCTGATTGAACACCGGATTCTGGAGCAACAGAAAGCCAAAGAAGAACAGGTAGCTCAGGATTGGTATGAGGAAAATGGAGATATTGACCCTCCGCTGTACCTTCAGGACGCCTTGATACGTATGGGGCTCTGGCTTCCATTCTAAGACGGCCCGCTTATATTAAATATAGTTCACTATATCGTTCTATCCCGCGTCATATCTACGTTTCAACCCTAACTAAAACCCTAATTCAGTCTAAAAGACTAAATGGTCTGAGGGCACCTTACGCCCTCAATAACCTAAAATTAAATATGGAGTTAAAATTAAATGACCTATACCACTAACGATCAGTTTGCAGCCACCTTCAAATACACTGTGAAAACTGACAGCTACAAATTCAATGACAAAGAGCTTTCCAGCATCACTGAGCAGGCTTACGTCCTTTATGCCCAACCCGGTCTTAACTTTGATAAGACTCTCATTTCTGCTGGCAACTTTGAAAATGCAATGGTTGCCATTATTGAGATGAGCAGGCAGGGCTATACGCCTGCTGAGGGACGCCGCCCACTTCATAGCGGTCCTAACTACGCTTTCTATATGCTCAAGCCTCATAGCCTACAGAACGAGGACAAGGAGGCCATTAAGAGGCTCGTGATGGATAACTATCTCTCTGCTGTCGAACACAACGAGAAGGCTTATAAGGCAAAACTCAAGCAAGACCTAATCAACGCTGAACGTCAGAAGGAAGCTGAGAAGGCTGCTAAGGCACAAGCAGATAAAGAGGCCAAGCTACAGGCGCAAGCTGAGAAGCAGTTTGAAGAACTACTAAAAGAAGAAGGTATTTAATAATGCTAAAGTCCGAGCTATTCCCAGAAGAAACCACTATCACTCCCGCCAATGCTCCTAAACGTATCCGAGGGTCTTCACTAAAAGATAAAATTCTCTCGCAAAAGCCTAAAGAGCATTTAGTTAAATTAACTAATCCAACTCAAGGCTTGGAGCTTAAATCCAATCCAGAGACTCTTGCCAAAACTAAGAAGCTGATGGAGCAAGCCGGGATGCTCAAGAAGGCAAAGGAATATTCAGCTCCTATTGATGCCTTCCTTGTATCGGCTGACGGTCGTATTACCACTACTAAAATTAGTATGGATACTGCTCCTATCCTTAAATCTTACGGAGTTGTTGTAGTGCCCGCCTGTGGCATCAGTATGTTGAGCTACAAGCTTAGCCAGCAATTTAATGGTAAAGATGTTTCTCTTGCTCAGATGCTGAAATGTTCTGAATTCAAAGATCAGTATAACAAGCTCAAGTAAAATATTGACAATGCCAAGGAAGGCGTTTCCACAAGGATAAAAACAATAATGTGGTATCAATGGCTTGTTCTTTCAATTCCCGATAACACTGACCTATCCGCTCTCCTCGATAACACCTTCTCACACTACGTCGTAGATGATTGGGGGTATGACGGGTTGGTGCACGGTAGCAAGACAATTTCAATCCAAGCTATTCAAGACACGAAGGAACCGAGACTGGATGACTTTCAAAAGTCGTTCACTTGGTATCGGTGGTTGTGGGTTAACTGCGCTGTTCGAGTAGGGAGCAGTTATAGCGGTAGTAACTCAAGTTTGGAATCTTTCAATAAATTAAAAGCAATTCACGGCTTCCGGTATGCCAGAGGCCGTACAGTTTCTAATCTAATAGGATAAAAATAATGGACCACAAGGTAGCGAGCTTTTTTGCGGAGATGGGCCTAAAGCTGAACAGGAGCCAATTCAAGGCTGCTGAAGATCAGCTAAACCGTCTCCGAGCACTGATGCAAAAAATTAAGTCAGATTTTGATAAAAGCTTTCAGGTTTCACCAAAGATCAAGTTTAACTCATTAGCCTTTCAACGAGACATTCAGAAGAGTCTAAACCAGATCAGCCGACTTACTGAATTCAAGATGAGTCGCTTCAAGATTGACGATGTTCAACTCAATCGAAGTCTTCAATCTGCTATTAGCCGTGCTCAGTACAGTGCTAACAGTATCAAGCTGAAGGCGGTAATAGATCGTTCAAGCGTTAGCCAGTCTGCAAGGGCTGTAGCGCGTCAGGCAGCAACAGGTGAGGCCGGTGGCGGCACTGGTGGTGTTGCGGGCCTTGTAGGGGCTTCCAGAGCCGGTGTAGCGGGTGTCGCAGGTTACGTCGGCTACGAAGCTGTCCAGGGCCTCCAGAATCAGATGGATGAGATTCAACGGCGTGTAGGTACCTTCCAGATGCAGCGCTTGCAATTGGGCGCAGCGGTGGGTGGTGAGGCTGAACGTCGTTGGAACAACGTTGTAGCTCTACGGCAAATCAGTGATTACACGGGCACCAAGGCAGAGGATCAGGTAGCGGGCTACACGAAGTTTGAGAAGCAGGCGCAACAATCGGGAATGAACGCACGTCAGGCCATCGGCCTGTACAAGAACATGGCGGTGTCCACTCGTGGCAACGGGGGTGATCAGCAGTCAGTCGAAAGACAAGCTTACGCACTGCAACAGGTGTTAGGCCTGGGCTACCTCCGAGGGGAAGAGCTTAACCAACAACTCGCAGATTCGAATCCCGCAATCAAGAAGTACATCCAGCAGGCTTACCTCCAGCGGGTAGGCTTCAAAGGTAACTCCTCCGAGGGCACCGCCAAGTTTATGTCTGATCTGGGCAAGCGCTTGGTGCTGGTGCAGGACGTACTCAAGGGTTATGACCTCTCCGCCCGCAATGCTGCCCCTCGTGTTGAGGAGCTTGCGAACAGTATTGAAGGTGCTGCTGCTCGCTTGGATAACGTCAAATGGATGGAAAATCTTGAGCGGTCTGAAGGGCCTCTCAGTGATGCCATCCGAGACAGGATTGAGGCTGAGAAGAACCTGTACAACGCAACCATTCCGCTTCAGGAGCAGTTCATTAAGCTGGTAGAAATCCCGTTCGTTCAGAAGATGACGGAATTCACCAACTCTCTGACTGGCCTTGCAGATTGGTACAACAAGTATCAGAAGCTACCGGAAGATAAGAAAACCGACGCTGCTATTGATGCTGGAGAGAATGTAGCGTGGTGGGCTGGTAAGCGTCTTGCTAAGAACAACCTGATTGGTACTGCTGTTGATAATAACTGGCTTGGTATGGGTGATGGCGCCGATTGGCTGAAACGCTTTGTTCTTGGACCAGAGCAAGGAGAAGCGGGACGCCGTATTGTCCCAGACTTTAAGCCCTATCAGGTCCCCAAGCTAAATTACCAAATGCCGTTCTCTGACTTCCAGATGCCTTCAGCACTGCCAATGGCGTCGGCTCCTCAATTCGGTGTCAATCCAGTGGTTAACACTCCTGATGCCCAGCAAATGATGCAGCAGATGACTCAGAGCTACAGCAGCACCGACAGTCGTACTTACGATAATCGGATTACCTTTGAGCCAGGAGCATTCCAAATTGATGCTACATCGATGGATGTTAACCAGCTTGGTAGTGAGCTTGAAAGTCGAATGATGGACGCCGCTCGCAGAGTTCAAGATAACACTCTATCTGATGCTCGAATCCAGTATCCAAGCGTAGGCCGTTAAGCGTTCACCAATACCTATTACCACAACAATCATATAGGCCCTCTCTTCGAGGGCTTTTTCATTTCTGAGATATAAAACAATGAACTACTTTATTCTTCATCGAGGGTCAAACCTCGTTGCCGGTATCTTATCGGCTTCAGTTCCACCAGCACGCAGTAGTGAGTATAAATTTATCGCTGCATCAGACAAGACTCTAAGCGTTTACCTAAAGTGGATACAGAAACACAAAGATGTTTGCCCAGACTTCGGAGAGTTGATTGCAAAGTCAAACCATCTGAAAGACAAGCTAAACCCTCAAGGTCATACCTTACTCCCTACGATCCCGCGTGAGGTAAAGGAAGTTACCACCACCAGTCGTGAGGCTGTTATCTGTAGCTGGCTCACCCTTCATCCCACTGCCACAGAGCACGATCTACACGAGCAATTTGGATGTGGTGTGGTGGTTGCCAGGGCTTACCTAAGCAAGTGGCTATAACGCCTCACAATGCGGTTTCCAGCCTCTAAAAAGGTGCAGGTAATACCTATGTACAGGGTAGCACTTTTTGCACCTCTACAGCCCTTATAAACACTGTATTTAAATCATCAAATTAACGTTATCCGAGGTATCAAATGCGCGTATTCGCAAACTATCAATTCAAAGGTCATCGTTCCAGTATCGAACTGCCTATCAAGCTTGTTCAACTCTTCAATGAGAAGTATCCCAATCAGAGTATTGGTCCATTCATCAGCAAACTACTGAAGGATGAGAAATGTAATCGTGTCGGCTCATCCTTGGTTGTTACTCGTCTTGTGGAGGCTCTGCTATGAATATGGATAAATTCAACCGCCTACTTGCCGTTCCGCAACTGATTCTTGCTGGTCTTGTATGCGTACAGCTTTATCAGAATCAAAGCCTACGCAGCGACATTCTTCAGCAGCTTGAAACGTTTCAGATGAAGACAGAACGCAGCCTGTTCAGCATTCAAAGCCAGCTTGAAAGTAAATTCAACCAGCTTCGCCAGGAGCAGGATACCAATCAGACAAATAACGAACGTGCGTTTCGTATCTTGAACGAGCGTGTTAAGAACTTGGAGTCAAAGCCTGTGGTCATCTTCAACGGCCAGCAGGGCTTCCGTACTCAGCAACAATCACAACAGAACACCAATCAATAGCACGACCCACTTATATAAATAATATAACAGTATCATGCTCTAACGTAGATATACCAAGGCTTCCAGCCAATAATCATATAGGAAAACAATAAAATGTTAGATGAATTAAAAGCTAATCTCGGTAATGTAATGCGTGCTTACCAGGACGAAGGCAAACAGATTCCAGATGACCTCTGGTATCAAGGCTGCCTAATCTTCAAGATGGAAGAATTCGTAAAAGCAGGGGATGAAGAGGGATTCTTGTTCCTAATGAATGAGCTTTGTGGAGGGGATATAGTTACAACGTTCACTGCTTGAAGAAAAGGGAGGCTCATCACCTCCCTTTTCAACTATAGGAGCTGCTTTAGAAAGCTAACTGTTGTTTTCTTACCAGCTGCATCGGCTTGCCTTAGACACTCATTGATGGTCTTGTCAAAGCTTGTAGCGTCAAATCCTGGCTGCTGCTTTAGGGCGAGAACAGCGATTATCACACCCTCTCCCAACTCGCCGATGACGCCGCCGATGCCCTCTCCAATTGCCTTTGCGTATTGGTCCATCGTTCAACCTCCTGTTGTGGAGCTATGAGCGTAGGTCTGGTCAGTGGATAGTGCAAAGGGGTGTACCCTTCCAAGACTCTGTGGTCTCGTGGTCGTCCCACTGCCATACCTGGGGCACCTCGGCATTGAATCTCTTCAGGTGAGTGTCCATCAGGTTGTAGCGATAGTTGCCGCGGAATTCGTCCAGGGTTTCCGCGACCTTGCTCTTGGCCTCGGTGGTGAGGTTGCGCCAGATGCGTCCCTCTTCCACCGTCAATTGCGCCGGAACGGGGCCGTCCGCATAGATGGTGTCGCCGCTGTGCAGAAAGAAATCCGGACGCCGCTCGCGCATGGCGTTGTAGATGCGCATGCCGCCGATGTCGGGGTTGATGCCAAAGCCCTGGCCAACGGTGTCACCACCCCAGACGAAGCGGATGTCGCCGCGCTGGCTGGGAGCCGAGCGCAGGTGGCCGATGATGGGCTCGCTGAGCGCACCGCTGTCCAGGTCCTCGAAGCGCACCCGGTAGAAGATATGTTGATCGGCGGGAAGCCCTGCCAGATCGATACGGGCGGTGTAGTCCTGGGCGGCCGTGGTGATCGGCCCCGCCGCTTTGCGTAGCGTGCGAAAGCTTTCCTGGGTATCCCACTCCACCAGTAGCCGCGCCGGGCGATCCGTACGACTCCAGATCAGTGCCCGGCCCTCGGTGACATCACCCGCCTGGACACCATCGGGTATGCCCGGGCGCCCTGCCGGTGCGGCCCAGGTCCGCTGGCCCAGGGCCGGTAACAGCAGCGTGGCTCCCAGGCCTTGCAGAACACGACGACGATCGGGACGAATAAGGGACATGGTGGCGGCCTCTGGCGGAAAACCGTTAGCACTACCCCGCCTTGATGACTTGTTCGTGACATAAGAGGTATCAGGCAAGCCGGATCAGCCCTATAGGGGTGGTATTAATAAATGGACACTTTGGTCTGGGAGGCCTGAAATGGCATCATGGCGGCCTTGTTACGATCCGCCGTTTCGGCCGTTGCGAAGTTGCTTGGAGCCCTCATGTCCGCCAGACCCTACATCACCGTCACCCCGCCCAACGTCGCGCTGCATGGTCGGATCGCCCCACCCGGCTCCAAGTCCATCACCAACCGCGCCTTGCTGCTGGCGGCACTGGCCAAGGGCACCAGTCGCCTGACCGGCGCGCTCAAGAGCGACGACACCCGCCACATGTCCGAGGCCCTGCGGCAGATGGGTGTCACCGTGGACGAGCCCGATGCCACCACCTTCGTGGTGACCAGCTCTGGACGCCTGCAGCAACCGGCCGCGCCGCTGTTTCTCGGCAATGCCGGCACTGCGGTGCGCTTTCTGACTGCCGCGGTCGCCACCGTCGATGGCGCCGTCACCCTCACCGGCGATGCCTATATGCAGAAGCGGCCTATCGGTCCCCTGCTGGAAACCCTGAGCGCCAACGGCATCCAGGTCGAGGCTCCTAGCGGCTGCCCGCCCGTGACCGTCATGGGTCAGGGACGTCTCACCGCTCGCCGCTTCGAGGTGGATGCCGGGCTTTCCAGCCAATACGTTTCGGCGCTGCTGATGCTGGCAGCGCTGGGCAGCGAACCGGTGGATGTCGCCTTGCGCGGCAGCGACATCGGTGCCCGCGGTTATGTGGACCTGACCGTCGAGGCGATGCGCGCCTTCGGTGCCCAGGTCGAGCAACTGGACGCCGCCACCTGGCGGGTGGCCCCGACCGGCTATGTCGCCCGCGATTACTTCATCGAGCCGGACGCTTCCGCCGCCACCTATCTCTGGGCGGCCCAGGCCCTGACCGGGGGCGCCATCGACCTGGGTGTGGCCGATGACGCCTTTACCCAGCCCGATGCCAAGGCCCATGACCATATCGCCGCCTTCCCCCGGCTGCCGGCGGTCATCGACGGTTCGCAGATGCAGGACGCCATCCCTACCCTCGCGGTCCTGGCCGCCTTCAACGAGACGCCCGTGCGCTTCGTAGGCCTGGCCAACCTGCGGGTCAAGGAATGCGACCGGGTCGCGGCGTTGCACGATGGCCTGAACGCCATTCGTGCCGGGCTCGCCAGCGTCGAGGGCGATGACCTGCTGGTGGCGGCGGATCCCGCCCTGGCCGGCACCCGGACCGATGCCGTGATCGAGACCCATGCCGACCACCGGATCGCCATGTGCTTCGCCCTCGCAGGCCTGAAAATAGCCGGTATCCGCATCCTGGACCCCGAATGCGTCGGCAAGACCTATCCTGAGTACTGGAATGCCCTGCGTAGTTTGAACGTCCAGTTGAGCGAGGGTATCGAAGCCTAGGCTTTGTCTGAAAAGTGCCTGCGCTCGGCGACTTTTCAGCAAGCCCCAGGAAACGCTCGCCACACGCCCGCTCGCTGAATGGAATCCCCGCATGCCGATCTCTCTGCTCGAACAGCAGGCGCTCCTGCAGTTGACCTCCCATGCCCTGGTCATCACCGACCGCCAGGGCTGCATCGAGCGCTGGAATCGGGGGGCCGAACTGCTTTGTGGCTGGTCAGCCGGCGAAGCCCAGGGTCAGCGCTTCATCGAGCTGCTGACGGCGGGCCGCGATGCCGCCTTCCTGACCACCACTCAGCACCAGGCCCTGGCTGACGAGCATGGCCAGGGCGCGGGTTGGATCGCGGTTCACGGCGGCACGCCGCGCTGGGTGGAAATCGCCACCACGGCGCTGAAGGACGCCGAAGACACGCTCGGCTTCGTGCACGTCCTGCAGGATCGCACCGAACAACTGGTGGGCGAAGAGCGGGTGCGGCTGGCCCAGGAGGTCGGCCGGGTCGGCACCTTCGAACTGTTGCCGGGGGAAGCCCGGCTGCTGGTGTCCTCGGGCTTTTGCCAGCTCTGGGGCCTCCCGGTTCGACGTAGCTATTCCCTCGACGAACTGGTCCGGCAACTGCATCCCGGCGATGTCGCCAGCCTGCGGACCCTCACCGCGACGCCGGGCGACGACGCTCTGGACTATCTCGAATACCGCATCCGCCGCGCCGATACCGGCGAAGAACGCTGGCTCGGTCGGCGCGGCCAGTTGATGGCCAGCCACGGCAGTGATCGCTACCTGGGCGTGTGCTATGACATCACCGAACGCAAGCTCAACGAAGCTGCCATCACCGAGCGTGATATCTGGCTGCAGGAGCTGTACCACGGCATGCGTGAGGGCTTCTACATGGCCCAGGCGATCCGCGATGCCAGTGGCCGAATGGAGGATTTCCGCTTCCTGGAGGTCAATCCGGTCTTTGCCACCCTGACGGGCATTCCCTTGGATCAGGTCCTGGGGCGGACCCTGCGTACCTCCCTGCCGCAACTGGAAGCCGATCTGCTGCCCGCCTACATCGACTTCATGAATGGCGATGCGGAGTTCATCCAGTTCGACATCCTGCTGCACCTGCAGCATGAACACTGGTACGAGGTGCGCGCCCACAAGCTGCCAGGCGATCGCTTCGCGGTGCTGTTCATCGACATCAGCGGCCATCGCCGCCAGGCCCAGGAGCTAGCCCGCAACGAGGCGCAGCTACGCGCCATCATCAACTCCATCGACCAGATGGTCTGGGCCACGCGACCCGACGGCCACCACTTCTATTTCAACGATCGCTGGTACGAGTTCACCGGGGTGCCGGAAGGCTCCACGGAGGGCGAAGGCTGGGCGAACGTCTTTCATCCCGACGACCAGGAACGTACCTGGAAGGTCTGGCATCACAGCCTCAGCACCGGCGAGCCCTACCATATCGAATACCGCCTGCGGCACCGCTCGGGGCGCTATCGCTGGGTGCTCGGCCGCGCCCAGCCGGTGCGCGACGCCAAGGGGCGCATCGAACAATGGTTCGGCACCTGCACCGACATCCAAAGCATCGTCGATGCGCGGGAGGTCCTCACCCGTTCGCGCCAGGAGCTGGAACAGCAGATTGAGCTGCGCACCCGCGAACGTGATCGGATGTGGCGCATCAGCCATGACCTGATGGTGATCTGCCGGGCGGATGGCGAGGTGAAGACCGTGAACAGCGCCGCCGCCCGCCTGCTGGGACGGCGGGAGACCGATCTGGCCAGCGTCCAGCTCACCGAACTGATCCATCCCGACGATCAGCGCCAGGTCTTCGATACCCTGCGCTGCCTGGGCCGCCAGCAGGGCTCGGCGGGCCTCAGGGCGCGGGTGCGTGCCCGCGATGGCAGCTATCGCATCCTCGACTGGACGGCCAGCGCCGAGGACGATCTCATCTACGCCGTGGGGCGTGACGTCACCGAGCAGCAGGAGCTGCAGGAGCAACTGCGCCAGGCGCAGAAGATGGAGGCGGTGGGCCAGCTCACCGGCGGCATCGCGCACGATTTCAACAATCTGCTCACTGGCATCATGGGCAGTCTCGACATGCTGCAGCGGCAGCAGAAAGCCGGGCGCCAGGACAAGTTCGACCAGTATCTGCATTCGGCGCTGACCTCCGCCCAACGCGCGGCTGCCCTCACCCAGCGCCTGCTGGCCTTTTCCCGGCGCCAGGCACTCGATCTGCAGCCCATACATGTCAACGACTGCGTGCGTTCCATGGAGGAGCTGCTGCTGCGCAGTCTGCGCGGTGACATCGTGCTGGAGCTCGATCTGGATGGGGGCCTTTGGCAGGCATTGACCGATGGGCACCAGCTGGAAAACGCCCTGCTCAACCTGGTCATCAATGCCCGCGATGCCCTGCCCCATGGCGGCAACATCCGCATCGAAACCCACAATGTCTATCTGACCGACAGCGGCAACGGCCTGGATGCCGTGAGCGCGGGCGACTACGTGGCCCTGCTGGTGGCGGACAACGGCACCGGGATGCCGCCCGAGGTCATGGCGCGGGCCTTCGACCCCTTTTTCACCACCAAGCCCATCGGCCAGGGCACCGGTCTCGGGCTGTCGATGATCTATGGCTATGCCAAGCAGTCCAAGGGTCATGTCCGCCTCGACTCCCTGCCCGGCCAGGGCACTACCGTGGGCCTCTATCTGCCCCGCTACCTGGGTGCCGATGTCGAGCCACCCCGGCTGGCCGCTCCCACGGTCACGGCCCAGGGCGCGGGCAAGACGGTACTCGTGGTGGAAGACGAGCCCGTGGTCCGGCAGATGGTGGTGGACCTGCTCAGGGAGCTGGGCTACGCGACCCTGCAGGCCGAAGACGCCCGCGGCGCCCTGCCGCTGCTGGAAAGCGGGCGCCCCATCGACCTGCTGCTGTCCGATGTCGGCTTGCCAGGCATGAATGGCCGCCAGTTGGCCGAGATCGCGCGGCAGCGCCGCCCAGGCCTCAAGGTGCTGTTCGCCACCGGCTACGCCGAGGGGGCGCACCTGGAAGGCTATCTCGACCCCGGCATGACCCTGATCACCAAGCCCTTCAATCTCGACGCCCTGGCCGCACGTGTCGGCGAAACTCTGGCGGCAGCCGATAGCCTGGCCGTCAGCGCTGCGGCTGACCCGCGAGACGCCGATAGTTGAGCGGACTCTGGCCGGTGCCACGGCGGAAGAACCGGGCGAAGTAGGCCGGATCGGCAAAGCCCAGGGCGTCGGCGATCTCGCCTACCGATGCCTGGGTGTAGGTCAGGGTGCGGCGCGCCTCCAGCAGCAGGCGCTGGTGCACGATGGCCAGCGCCGAGGCGCCGGCCAGCTGCCGGCAGAGGCCGTTCAGGTGCACTCCCGAGATCCCGAGCGCCGCCGCGTAGCGCCCCAGGCTCCAGTGCTCGCGATAGTGCTGCTCCACCAGGGCCAGAAAGCGTCCCAGGTGCTGTTCGACGCGCCGCGGCAGGGCCGCGCCCGGTTCGGGCCGATGCTGCCGCAGCAGCCAGATCGCCAGGCTGTCGAGCAGGGCTTCGAGCATGACCTCGCGACCAGGCTTGTGGCCCTCGTATTCGGCGACGAGCTGACCGATCAACTGATCGATCCAGGTGGCATCCGGGCCGCTCAGGTCCAGGCACCCGGCGGCCAGGAACAGTCCCTGCCCGGCTCTCTGGCAGCGCTGCTTCAGGCGCTCCACCTGCGGCACCGGCAGGGTGACCACGAAGCCCTCCACCGAGGGTTCGAATTCGAAGGCATGCACGCATAGCACCGGCAGCACCACCAGCAGCGGTCCGCGCCTTTCGCCCTGCCAGTCTTCCAGTTGCAGACGCACCCCGCCCTGGCGCACATAGAGCAGTTGCGCGAGATCCGCATGGCGATGGGTTTCGATATGCCAGGCATGCAGCCGACTGCGGCTCTCGATGGTTTCGCAGTGCAGCAGGTCCGGCGCCGGCCAGGCCTGGGCCTCGCCATACAGCTTGAAGATGGGTGGCAAGGCAGTGGTCATCGACAGTCCCTGGGCGATAGCCGCACGAATCATTGAAAAGTACCAGAAAGTATCGGAAAGGTCGCTGTCAATACCGGCGAAAACCGTCCAAAAATACCGGAGCCCCATAACAAAACGGCGATCACGCCAGACAAGAGGACAGACTCCATGCGCACCCAAGTCGTCATCATCGGCGCGGGCCCCTCCGGGCTGCTGCTGGGCCAGCTGCTCACCCGCTCGGGTATCGACAATGTCATCGTCGAGCGCCAGAGCGCCGACCACGTACTCAGTCGGATCCGTGCCGGCGTGCTCGAACAGGGCACGGTCGATCTGCTGCGCCAGGCCGGCGTCGCCGAGCGGCTGGAACAGGAAGGCCAGGTGCATGAAGGCGTGGAGTTCGCCATCCACGGCCAGCGCGAGCGCCTGGATCTGAACGATCTGCTGGGCGGACGCTGCGTCACCGTCTATGGCCAGACCGAGGTGACCCGCGATCTGATGGCCGCCCGCCAGGCCAGCGGCGCCCCTACCTTCTACCAGGCCAGCGAGGTCCAGCCCCACGAACTCAAGGGCGAGCGCCCCCATGTCACCTGCCAGGTCGCCGGTGAAACCCTGCGCATCGATTGCGACTACATCGCTGGCTGCGACGGTTTCCACGGTGTCTCGCGCCGCAGCATCCCCGACGGCGTACTCACCGAATACGAGCGGGTCTACCCTTTTGGCTGGCTGGGTCTGCTGAGCGATACGCCGCCCGCCGCCGATGAACTCATCTACGTCAATCACCCGCGTGGCTTCGCCCTGTGCAGCATGAGATCGGCGACCCGCAGCCGCTACTACCTGCAGGTGGAAGCCGGGGATTCGGTGGAGAACTGGTCGGACGAGCGCTTCTGGGAAGAGCTCAAGGCGCGCCTGCCGGCCGAGACGGCGGCCCAGCTGGTGACCGGCCCCTCGCTGGAAAAGAGCATCGCCCCGCTGCGCAGCTATGTGGTCGAACCCATGCAGTACGGCCGGCTGTTCCTGGTCGGCGATGCCGCCCATATCGTCCCGCCCACCGGTGCCAAGGGGCTCAACCTGGCCCTGGGCGACGTGCGCAATCTGCACCTGCTGCTGGAACGCGCCTATCGCAGCGGCAATGCCAGCTGCCTCGAACGCTACTCGGCGCTCTGCCTGAAGCGGATCTGGGCGGCAGTGCGCTTCTCCTGGTGGATGACCACCGCCCTGCACCGCTTTCCAGATACCGATGCCTTCACCCAGCGGGTGCAGGACGCCGAACTCCAGGCACTGCTCGATTCCAGAGCGGGTCGCACGACCCTTGCGGAAAACTACGTCGGATTGCCCTTCCCCGCACTGGATTGATCGGGATCGCCCGCAGGTGGTGACGGCTGCGCGTCTGATGCATGATGGCGCCCCCGTTCCACCTGGCGCCCTACCCCCATGCTCGAATTCGCCCTGGACCCCATGACCCTGACGCTGCTGGCGGGGGTCGCCTTCCTGGCCGGCTACATCGACGCCATCGCCGGCGGCGGTGGCCTGCTCACGGTGCCCGCCCTGCTGATGGCCGGCGTGCCGCCCCACCTGGCGATCGGCACCAACAAGCTCAGCTCCACCTTTGGCAGCGCCACCGCTGCCTATACCTTCTACCGCCGCAAGCTGTTCCATCCCCGCCAGTGGCGGCATGCCCTGGTGGCTACCGCCATCGGCGCGGGGATCGGCGCCCTGGTTGCCCACCATCTCTCCGCGGACTTCCTCAACCAGCTGCTGCCGGTGGTGGTGTTCAGCTGCGCCCTCTATCTGTTGTTCGGCGGCACGCCCAAGGCACCGGTGCTCAGCGATGCGCCCGTGCCGCAACGGCGCCAATGGCCCCAGGGCCTGACGCTGGGCGCCTACGACGGCCTGTTCGGACCAGGCACGGGCGCCTTCTGGACGGTCAGCAGCCTGCTGCTCTACCCCCTGGACCTGCTCAAGGCCAGTGGCGTGGCCCGGACCATGAATTTCGTCAGCAATGGGGTCGCCCTGGTGATGTTCATCGCCCTGGGGCAGGTGCTGTGGGTGCTGGGCCTGACCATGGGTCTGTCGCTGACCCTGGGGGCCTACCTGGGCGCGCGCAGCGCCATCGCCGGCGGTGCCAAGTTCATCCGCCCGGTGTTCATCTGCGTCGTGCTGGCGCTGACCGTCAAGCTAATCTGGCAGCACTGGTTCAGCGCCGCCTAGCCGCTCGACCCGATAGCGATCGATCAGAAAGCGCGAGATGGAAAAGGCCGGCGGCAGCGTCGGCAACTCGCGCAGGTGGAACCAGCGGGCATCTTCGATTTCATCCGGTTGGCACCGGATGTCGCCGCCCAGGTAATCGACGTGATAACCCAGCATCAGGGAATGCGGATAGGGCCAGTTCTGGCTGCCCTGGTAGCGCAGGTTGGTGACCGAGACGCCCACCTCTTCCATGATCTCCCGGTGTACGCAGGCCTCCGCCGACTCGCCCGGTTCGACGAAGCCGGCCAGAGTGCTGAAGACCCCGGGCGCGAAGCGGGGCGACCGCGCCAGTAGCACCTCATCACCGCGCGTGATCAGGGCGATCATGCTCGGCGACAGCCGTGGATACTGGGTGAGCTGGCAATTCGGACATTTGAGGCCGCGCTGGCCATCAAGGGCGAAGGTACGGGTACCGCACTGCCCGCAAAAGCGATGCTGCCGCGCCCAGGTGCCGATCTGATTGGCGTAGCCCAGCAACTTGAACAGCGCATGGGGCGACTGCAGCATCAGCGGCCGCAGCGGCTGCCAGACGCAGCCTTCGACGTCCGCCGGCGTATCCACTTCGAGCAGGGTGACCGGCTGGGCCTGCCACTGACCCAGACCATGGTGCTCACCTGCGAACCCCTGGACGCGCGGATCGTCCGGGGCGAAGAGCACCTCCGCCCCCGCGGTCAGAAACGCCTGACCGCTATGCACGACCAGCCAACCGCTGGCGGGTTGGGCGGTCTGGAACCAGCCAGGTTGCCAGAGACTCATGCCGCGGCCGAGGTCCAGCCCAGGGCGCGAATGCTTTGCGCCGCGATATCGAGGATTTCCGGGGTGCCGTCCTGACCCTCGGTGCCACCGCTTTCGACAAAGAACTCGATGCTGCTGAGAGCGTCCGCCAGCACCTCGAGGGTCGCCGGCTCGCAGGCCTGACCACCTTCGATCAGGCAGCGCTGGATATAGCCGGTGCAGGCACGGACCAGTTCAGCGGCACGGGGATTGCCCAGGAAGAACAGCGCACCGCGGACGGTATCCAGCAGCGCCGGCACGGTGGCCAGGTGCAGGGTATCGCCCCGCGAATCGAGAAAGGCGCCAATGGCGCGCTTGGCATCGGTCAGGCCCTTATAGGCTTCCCGGTGCAGTAGCGCCTGGGCCTCGCCCAACTGGTAGTTGGCGACACTGAGCTGGACGCCTTCGGCTTCCAGCGGCACGTCGATCAGCGAGCCTTGCCCTTCGGGCTGGCCCAGCAGACTTTCCACCAGCAACAGGGCATCGGCCAGCGGTGCGAGATCTTCGAGCACGAGTGGCTTGTCGCGTAATTGAGAGATGTTCGGCAGGCACTGCTGCAGCACCTGACCGGCATTCTCCTGGCCGACCATTTCCAGGGTCTTGCCCAACAGGCCAACCTGGACATACAGCCGGGAGAAATTATCGGAGCGCGGCAGGCGATGCTGCTCGGCGCCCGTGCGCAGCTCGGCCTCGATGAGGTCGATCAGATCCTTGACCGTTTCCACCTCTTCGCGGATGGCGGCCGACAGCGAATGCATCACGGCATGGCCCGGACCGGCGAGACGCTTCTTTCCGGCTTCGAGCTGAGCATCGGTGAATCCGAGGCGCTCGAAGCCGTAGGCGTTCATGACCTCCTGCGGATGGGCGCCCTCGACACCAGCCAACGCCAGGAGATAGAGGAGTTCCTTGAGAGTGCTACGCGCCGGCTCGTGCAGGTCGTTACCCAGCATCTGACGCAATTCGCGATCGACCCGGGCGAACAGCTGCTTGCGTTCACGCGTGGCGGTCAGGCGACCCTGGGCGAAGCCTTCGACCGTGGCCGCGGCAACCCACGGCAGGTAGCCGCCGACATGATCGTGCAGCAACGCGGCGGAGCGCTCGAGCGCTCTCGCCATCAGTCTGAGGCTGGCCGCACCGTTGACGTCACGCAGAAAGCCCAGCAGGCCGATCTGGTAGGTTTGACGCATTCGGCGCGCTTGGGCCTGACGCTCGCGCAGGCCCAAGCGCGTGGTCGCGCTGATCAGGGGGCGTTGGTCGAGACGGACGCTGAAGAAGTAGCTTTCCGGAAGTTCTGGCTCGCCGCCAGCCAGGCGCAGGGCATTGATCGCCGGCAGCAACAGTTCGGGCATCTCGTCCTGGCCGCTGCGCAGCTGTTCGAGATAGCGGCGCAGCACATGCAACCCACGACAGATCGCCATCAGGTGCTCGTCGTGTTCAGGACCGGCACCCGCAGGGATATCGTTGGCGATCTGCAGGGTCTGGTGGGCGAGCAACTGGGCGCCTGCCAGTTCGATCAGCGTCAGGGCGCCGCGAATCTGGCCAAGACTCTCGACCGCACGCTGCAACAGGCTGCTGCAGTGCCGCTCGACGATGAAGCGTTCAAGATGGGATTCAGCTTCCTCGATGGTCGCGAACAGCTGTTCGCGGACCAAGCTCAAAGCTCTTGCTCCGGTCACCATGGTGCCTTACGCCTCCTGCGCCATTACAACCTCGCCAACGCCATTTTAAAACGGGAAGAAAGGCTTGCTATTCCAACTGGAGCCTAGGTACCTGCGTCTTCCTGACCGGGCCACCCTATTCATTCCAGGCGGACGGGGATCTGACCTCTCGCCACGCCAGGGAACCTTGCTCTGGAACGCTAGACCTGTAAATCCACAAAAGCGAAGCGATAATTCCGAATCGTCATACGAGTTCGCGGGAGAAATAAAGTTCCGCGCAATTCGAAATTCGAGGCTTCATGCGGGCTCAAATGACCAGCCTGCAGCATCTGAGTTGAACGATAGCTGAAAATTGTGAGGTCTTTCAGCTTATTCAGACGAACGCGGACGCCCGGTCATGGGCCAACCGGGCGTGTGGCGAGAGGCGGAGGTGGCTATTCGGCGGCCGTGCCGGCCAGCCAGAGCGGGGTCCGGCCACAGCTCTTTTCGATGGCCACCATGCGCGCCGCATGGGCATCGAGATCCGCAGGGGTGGCGCTGATCACTCGGGTCCGCTGACGATCGGTCGGCAGTCGCTTGACCGGCATGACGTAATTGCCGTCGCCGTTGCCTTCCTGGCCGTGGGCCGCCAGCGACAGGCTGGTCTGGCCACCGGTCATGGCCAGGTAGACGTCCGCGAGGATCTCGGCGTCCAGCAAGGCGCCGTGCAACTCACGGTTGGAGTTGTCTACGCCGTAGCGCTTGCAGAGCGCATCCAGGCTGTTGCGCTGACCGGGGTGCCGACCGCGCGCCATGACCAGGGTGTCGAGCACCGAGCAGTGCTGGGTGATGTCGGCGCGCTCGGGATGGACACCCAGCCGGGCGAACTCCATGTTGATGAAGCCCACGTCGAAGGGCGCGTTGTGGATGACCAGTTCGGCGCCTTCGATGAATTCGAAGAAGCTGTCGGCGATTTCGGCGAAGCGCGGCTTGTCGGCGACATATTCATCGGTGATGCCGTGGACCGCGATGGCACCTTCGTCGATCTGCCGATCTGGATTGAGATAGACATGGAAATGCCGCCCGGTCAGTCGCCGGCCGATGACCTCGACCCCACCGATCTCGATGATCCGATGGCCATCGGTCACCGGCATGCCGGTGGTTTCGGTATCCAGAACTACATATCTCATCGCTAACCTCTTGGCTGGTTACGCCTTGGCGGCCTGCTTGGCCTGCCGGACTTCATCGACACCGCGGTTGGCCAACTGGTCGGCCCGCTCGTTCTCGGGATGGCCGGTATGGCCACGCACCCAGCGCCATTCCACCTGATGGCGCTGCACCTGCTCATCCAGGGCCTGCCATAGCTCGGCATTCTTCACCGGCTGCTTGGCGGCGGTCTGCCAGCCGCGCTTCTTCCAGTTTACCAGCCATTGGGTGATGCCCTTCATCACGTACTCGGAGTCGGTGGTCAGGCGGATCTGGCAAGGACGCTTGAGCGCCGCCAGGGCCTGGATGGCCGCCATCAGCTCCATGCGATTGTTGGTGGTGTTGGCTTCGCCGCCCCAGAGCTCGCGCTCCGCACCCTTGAATTTCAGCAGGGCACCCCAGCCACCGGGGCCGGGATTGCCCTTGCAGGCGCCGTCGGTAAAGACCTCGACGATGTCGTCACTCATTGGATTCACTCGATTCGCGGCGGCTGATCTTGGCCACCGGCATGGGCACCAGCTTGCCACGCGGTTCCTTGCGCGCCTGGGGCACCGGACGCAGGCCGAACATCAGCTTGCGCGCCGAGAGCAGATAGAAACCCGCACCCGCTGCCTGTTCGCAGTTGGGTTCGGCTTCGCCCTGCTCCATCCAGGCCAGCCGCTGTTGCCACTTGGGGGATGAAAGCGGCGGACGATAACACCCGAAGCGCCGTTTCTCCAGCGCGAAGCCCAGCACCGACAGCCAGTCGCCGACCCGACTGGGGCCGAAACAGCGGGCCTTGCGCAGCGCATCCCGGGCCAGGTAATGACGCACACCCCAAAGGCTCCAGGGGTTGATGCCCACTACGACCAGATGGCCACCGGGCCGGACGCTCAACGCCGCTTCGCGCAACAGCCGGTGGGGCGCCAGGGAGAAATCCAGGCCATGCTGCAGCAGGACCACGTCGGCCGCATGCTCACTCAGCGGCCAGGCGCCTTCCTCACAGACGATGTCGACATCGCCCAGCGGCGGCCCGATGCGCACCGCGTGCCTGAGCTGACCGCAATTGGCCGGTGCCGTGGGGTGCGGACCGTAATGGACGAGATAGCTGCCGAAATGGCGCTTGAGTTCTTCATCGATCAGCACCCGCTCCTGCTCCAGCAGCAACTGGCCCAGGGGGCCTGCCAGCCATTCCCTTGCCGAAGTCATCAACTTCAGCCAACGCGGATCGACCTGGGCGGAGAATTCATCGTGCATCGTCTGGTCCTCTCATACTGAAGCCTATGCCCTACCACCCACTGCTACCCTAGCGGCCTGCAGTCCGACCCGAGAGCTCATCCATGTTCGACATTCTTCCGCTGCCCGCCTTCAACGATAACTACATCTGGCTGATCAAGGACGCGGCGACAAGACAGGCGGTCGTGGTCGATCCCGGCGATGCCGCGCCCGTACTCGCCTGGCTCGACGCGAATCCCGACTGGCGCCTGACCGACATCCTGATCACCCATCATCATAACGACCATACCGGAGGCATCGCCGCGCTCAAGCAGCGCAGCGGCGCCCGGGTGAGCGCGCCGGCCGACGAGCGCATCGCCGCGGTCGACGTGCCCCTGGCGGACGGCCAGCGGCTGGAAGTCCTGGGGATCGCGTTCGAGGTGCTGCGCGTACCCGGCCATACCGCCGGCCACATCGCCTTTTATGTGGCTGGCGAACGACCCCTGCTGTTCAGCGGCGATACCCTGTTCTCGGCGGGCTGTGGTCGGCTCTTCGAAGGCACGCCCAGCCAGATGCTGGCCTCCCTGCAGCGCCTGGCCAGCCTGCCGGACGCCACCGAAATCTATTGCGGCCATGAATACACCCTGAGCAACCTGCGCTTCGCCCAGGCCGTGGAACCGGAGAATGTCACGGTCCAACAGGCCCTGGCCGAGACCCAGCGGTTGCGGGAGGCCCAGCGGCCTACCCTGCCCTCCACCCTGGGGCGCGAGCGCCGCATCAATCCCTTTCTGCGCACAGCCGAAAACGGCGTGCGCCAACGCCTGCAGGAGGAGCGCGGAGTGGCTGCGGAGGCGTTGGAGGATACCTATTTCGCCGCCCTGAGAGGCTGGAAGGACACGTTCTGACACCTATTGCCCAGGCCCCGTCACCACGCCGGAACGCGCAGTTTTCGGTCGTCGTACAGGTCACAGGCCAAGGGGTTGTTCCTTGACCCCCCGGGATGCGGTTCCTAGAATCGCCCATCCTCCAGCTCCCGGAAAGCCCAGACCAATGCCGCCAGCGACGCCGAAAACCCGCGAACTAGACGTGCTGGCCACCTCTTTCAAAGTCTCGGCGCTTTGCCTCGCGGTCTTTCTCGCCGGCTGTCAAAGCAACTCGCAGCCAGAGAATCGCGCCTATCAGGCCGATCTGCACATGACGCAAAGCAAGATGCAGCGTCCCCCGGAATGGCTGCGCAAGGCGCCGACCGCAGCGGCTACCAGCGGCGACATCTGGGACCGGGTGCGCGACGGCTATCAGCTCCAGGGCGCAGGCGACAACGGTACCAATCCGCGCATCGATCGCCAGCGCCTCTGGTATGCGAGCCATGAAGCCGCCCTCGCCCAATCCTGCAGCCGCGGCGCGCCCTACCTGCACTACATCGTCGAGCGCCTCGAAGAGCGCAACATGCCGCTGGAACTGGCCCTGCTACCGGTGGTGGAAAGCTCCTTCAATCCTAATGCCCTCTCGCGCAGTGCGGCCTCCGGTCTATGGCAGTTCATTCCCACCACCGGCAAGTATTTCAATCTGCGCCAGACCCGCTTCTATGACGGTCGCCGCGACATCACCGCCTCGACCAATGCCGCCCTGGACTACCTGAGCAAGCTGCATGACATGTTCGGCGGCGACTGGCTGCTGGCCCTGGCCGCCTACAATGCTGGCGAAGGCACGGTCGGTCGCGCCATCGAACGCAACCAGTCACTGGGTCTGCCGACCGACTACTGGAACCTGTCCTCCCTGCCGCCGGAGACCCAGGACTACGTACCCAAGCTGCTCGCCGTTTCCCAGATCGTGCGCAATCCGGACGCCTACGGCCTGGCCCTGGAGTCCATCCCGAACGAGCCCTACTTCGAAGTGGTGGACATCAAGCAGCACCTGGACCTGGCCCGGGTCGCGGAGCTGGCGGACCTGGACGCCAACGAACTCTATCGCCTGAATCCCGCCTACACCCAGCGCGTGACCATGGACGGCCCCAAGCACCTGCTGGTGCCGGCGGAAAAGGCCCAGCGCCTGGTCGCGACCCTGCCCGACATCGCCCCCGAGGCCGTGGTGCAGTGGCAGGAATACCGGGTTCGCCGCGGCGATACCCTGCGCAGCGTCGCCAAGCGCAATCGCGTGAGCGTCGAGCAACTCGTCGCCCTCAACAAGCTCAGTGGCAGCAGCCGCTTGGCCGCTGGCCGGGAATTGCTGATCCCACGGCGCGAGACCGGCAAGACCACCACGCCCCTGGAAACCATCGCCGTGGCCGAAGAGCCCGTGGTACGGACCTACAAGGTGCGCACCGGCGACAGCCTCTGGTCCATCGCCCGGGCCAACGAGGTGGAGCTGGCTGA
This sequence comes from Pseudomonas sp. PLB05, assembly GCF_021106615.1. Taxonomy (NCBI): domain Bacteria; kingdom Pseudomonadati; phylum Pseudomonadota; class Gammaproteobacteria; order Pseudomonadales; family Pseudomonadaceae; genus Pseudomonas; species Pseudomonas sp. PLB05. Next base: position 1,245,373 of record NZ_JAJOHO010000001.1, on the reverse strand, counting down.
TCTCAAGCGCTGGAACGATCTCGGCAAACGCGGCCTCAAGGTCGGTGAGACCCTGAAGCTGCACGGTACCGGCAGCGGCACCGCCACGGCCGTGGCGATGCCGGCCTCCTATACCGTCAAGGCCACCCAGGCAGCTGTCAAGACGACCAAGAACGCCAAGGCCGCGCCCACCTACTACCGGGTCAAGGCGGGCGATTCGCTCTACCAGATCGCCAAGCGCTACAACATCGGCGTGCAGGCGCTGCAGGACTGGAATCCACGCGTGGCCTCCGCCCTGACCCCCGGCCAGACCCTGACGCTGTTCCTCAACTGAGGCGCGACCGCTCACCGCAGCGGTCAACCAGCGCTTTTGTCCCGGGTATCGACCTGCTACCTTACCGCCCCACCCGTGCCTGACCCCTAGCGGAGCCAGGCCAGATCTCGCTCTGACCTGCGCAGAGCCATGCCCAACCCGGACCTCAGCCCTTGGCGGCTGCCCGGGATTCAACACAGAAGAGGAAAAAACCATGGGATTTCTCGCCGGTAAGCGCGTTCTCATCGTCGGCGTCGCCAGCAAGCTGTCCATCGCCTCCGGCATCGCCGCCGCCATGCACCGCGAAGGCGCCGAGCTGGCCTTCACCTACCAGAACGAGAAGCTCAAGGGTCGCGTCGAAGAGTTCGCCGCGGGCTGGGGTTCTAATCCCGAGCTGTGCTTTCCCTGCGATGTTGCCGATGACGCCCAGATCGAAGCCGTGTTCACCGAGCTGGCGAAGAAGTGGGACGGTCTGGACTGCATCGTTCACTCGGTCGGCTTCGCCCCCGGTGACCAGCTGGACGGCGACTTCACTGCGGTGACCACCCGTGACGGCTTCAAGATCGCCCATGACATCAGCGCCTACAGCTTCGTCGCCCTGGCCAAGGCCGGTCGCGAGATGATGCGTGGCCGCAACGGCAGCCTGCTGACCCTGTCCTACCTGGGCGCCGAGCGCACCATGCCCAACTACAACGTCATGGGCATGGCCAAGGCCAGTCTGGAGGCCGGTGTCCGCTACCTGGCCGGCAGCCTCGGCCCGGAAGGCACCCGCGTCAACGCCGTGTCCGCCGGTCCGATCCGCACCCTGGCCGCCTCGGGCATCAAGAGCTTCCGCAAGATGCTGGCCGCCAACGAGCGTCAGACGCCCCTGCGTCGCAACGTGACCATCGACGAGGTCGGTAACGCCGGGGCCTTCCTCTGCTCCGACCTGGCGTCGGGCATCAGCGGCGAGATCCTCTATGTCGACGGTGGCTTCAACACCACCGCCATGGGCCAGCTCAACGACGACGAATAATCGAAGCAGCTGTCTGAAATCGCGAAGGGCCGGCAATATGCCGGCCCTTTTGCGTTCAGGTGTCGCTGCGCACCTGGGCATGGCTGATCAGCGCGAAGATCAGGCTGCCGCCGACGATGTTGCCGGCCAGGGTCGGCCCGGCAAAGGTCAGCAGGAAATCGCTCCAGCTCGCCTCTCCCGCAAAGACCAGATAGGCCACCTCGACGCTACCCACCACAATGTGGGTGAAGTCACCCAGGGCCATCAGGTAGGTGATGAGCACGATGATCCAGATCCTGGCGTTCTCTGCTGCTGGCAGCATCCAGACCATGGTAGCGATCATCCAGCCCGACACTATGCCCTTGGCAAACATCGCCGAAGCATCGTTCTCCATGACGTGGGTACCGATCTGGAGAAATTTCGCATCGGTCTTGGCGTCGAACAGCGGCAGGTGCAGGACCACATAGGCCACCAGAATGGTCCCGATCAGGTTGCCCACCAGCACGATGCTCCACAGCCTGGCCAGGCGGCCAAAGTTGTGCAGCGTTGGCTCGCTCATCACCGGCAGGACCGCCGTCAGGGTGTTTTCGGTGAACAGCTGTTGACGAGCCAGGATCACCGCCAGAAAGCCAGCCGAATAGCCAAAGCTAGCGATGACCTTGCTATAGCCACCCTCGGGCAGGTTGGCATTGAGCAATCCCATCGCCATCAACGACAGGCCCATGGTCAGGCCGGCGGCCAGTGCCGACCAGAACAACGCCGCGATCGTCCGCTCCAGTTCGTGATCACCCTGGGTGCGGATGATCTCGTGCAGAACCACCGCGCGAGGCAGTTGACTCTCGCCGACATCCTCCTCCTCTTCACGGCTCAGCTCCGGATCTTCCGGGGTGGATTCCTGGCTCTGTCGCGGTTCTTCGTCCCGCTCCTGGTCTCTCTTCATCAGACGGCCTGCTCGTCCCAGAGGAGTTCATCGTCGTCGCCGATCTCCGTCACGCGATTGAGCGCGGCATCGGCGGCCTCCTCCGCTTCGGAGGCGAGATCGAAATGACGCTCCGTCGCGACCTTGTGAAAGGTCGGATGGGCATCTTCGCGCCGTGCCTTGACGGCGATGACCGCTTCAAAACCCTGTTCAGCCGGAACGGCGGACGAGATCGCTTCGTGATGAGTGAAATGCTTGATGGCCATGGACGCCGTTGTCTCCCAACCTGAGGCGACCGAACTGGTCGCACCTGATCAATAGACTGTCCTGGCGGAAAAACGATCTATGGGAAAGTAGCGGATCAGGCGCCGAGCAGCTTCTGCACCTGCAGGTGGAGACGCTCGAGGGAGAAGGGCTTGGTCAGCAAGGGGACCTTACCCAGCAACGGCGAACCGGTATCGATGATTTCGGCGGGATAACCACTGATGAACAGGACCTTGAGGTCGGGACGCAACTTGAGGGCGGGCTCGGCGATCATCACGCCGGAGACGTCATCGGGCAGGCGAAAGTCGGTGATCAGCAGATCGAGACGCGGCCGACCGGCCAGGATACGAAAGGCTTCGAGCGACGAGGGAGCCTGTAGGACGGTGTAACCCAGCTCGGCAAGATAATCCGCCAGAATCATCAAAATCTGCGGCTCATCCTCGACGACCAGGACAACCTTGCTCTGTTCCGCACTCACCATCTAACCCCTGTACCCACGCGCTCGGCCCCGTTGGACAGAGGAGGCCGGTAAAGTTCCATTCTAGACAGAGGTTAGGGGCCGCCAGACGCACCAGCGGCCCTAGACCCTTACTGCTGCTTCTTCTGACCTTGCTCATTGAGCGTGGTCTTGCCGGCACCTGTCGCAGCACCTGCGCCTTCACCGGTCTTCTGGCCAGCCGGGGTGCCCATACCGGCACTGTTGGCCTTCGGCGGATTGCCTGCACCTTCGGTGGCGAATGCAGCGCCACTGGCAGCGATCAGACCAGCAAACATCAAAGCAGAGATTTTCTTCGCGTTCATGGTAGGACTCCGGGTTGTTTGGACACTGTTTAGGCAGGCCAAGCGCCGATTCGTTCTCTACCTGATAACAGAGGCGATGTAACCGAATACTAAAGGTTGTCCCTCAGGCATTCCAGCGGCAAGCCGCGCTGCCGGAGCTCGTGCACCGGTACTGGCGAACAGGCTTCGGCCCTCATTAGTCGAGCTATTACAGCGAAGAACCTACCGCTGGATGCAGCAAGCCCTTCCCGCCTCCCGCGGCGGGAAGAAACCGCACCCTGCCTCGACGGCGAATTCGCGAACCACGCGATTCAGGCCGGTAGCGAGCTTGGATACCTCGGCGCTGGCGCTGGCAGTCTGGGTGGCACCGGTCGCGCTTTGGGTCGCCAGATCCCGGATGCTGGTGATGTTGCGATCGATTTCCCGGGCCACCTGTGCCTGCTCTTCGGCGGCGGTGGCGATGACCGCATTGTGGTCGTTGATCTGGGAGATGGACTCGGCGATCTGCTCCAGGGATACATTGGCCAGTTGGGCGACCGACGTGGATTCCCCGGCCAGTTGCTGACTCTCGGCCATGGCCTTGACGGCCAATGACGAATCGCTCTGGATGGCGCCGATCATCTGTTCGATCTCACGGGTCGACTGCTGGGTACGATGGGCCAGCGCCCGGACCTCGTCGGCGACCACGGCGAAGCCGCGTCCCTGTTCGCCCGCCCGGGCCGCCTCGATGGCCGCATTCAGTGCCAGCAGGTTGGTCTGTTCGGCGATGGCGCGAATGACTTCGACCACGGCGTTGATGTCCTGGGCACGGGACGACAGCGCCTGGATCTGCTCACTGGTACTGGCCACGTTCTGGGCCAGCGCCTCGATCGACTGGACCGTGCGGGTGACCTTGTCCAGGCCTTCGCTGGTCAGGGTCTGGGTGTGCAGCGAGGTGCTGGCCGCATCGGCGGCATTCCGTGCGACCTCCTCCACCGCCGAACTCATCTCGGTCACGGCGCTGGCCGCCTGGTTGACCTCGTCGTTCTGCCGTACATAACCCCGGCTGGCTTCGTCGATCACGGCGGTCATCTCTTCTGCCGCGGAGGACAACTGGGTCGAGCTGTCGGCGATATGGGAAACGGTGTCGCGCAGATTGCCCTGCATCTGGGCCAGGGCCTGCAGCATGCCGGCCGCCTCGTCACGACCGACCACGGTGATCCGCTCGGTCAGATCCTTGCGGGCGATCCGTTGGGCGATGCGCAGGGCTTCGCCAACCGGTCGCGTGATGCTGCGGATCAGCAGGGCGGCCAGCACTACGGTGGCCAGAACGGTCAGGGCGATGAGGCCATAAACCCAGTACAGGCCCGTGGTGAAGGTGGCCTTTGCCGCGATTCCGGCGGCCTTGGCGCCGCGCTCGTTGAAGGCACTCAGCTCGGCGATGTGCTTTTCCAGCGCATTGGTGAGCGGGCGTATCGACGTATTGATCAGGACGATGGCACCTTCGTTGTCACCTGTGCGCAGTTTCTGCTCGAAGGCTTCCAGCAAGGTCCGGTAGCCTTCCGCCCCCTTGACCACGGCCGCGTACAACTGGCGGTCTTCGTCGCTGGCCAGGGTCGCCTCGTACTCTTTCACCGCCGCGAAGAAGGCATCGCGATAGCCGGGAAAGGCCGCGACGGTCTGGGCGCGCAGCTGCGGATCCGGCGTGGTGGTGCCCCTCAGACTTTCCAGACGCAAACGCAGCAGCCCGCCACCCATCTTCGCCGCCAACTGGTTACCTGGCAGCCAGCTGGTTTCCACGTCCTGCTCCGCCTCGTAGAGCTTGCCCATCTGTACCACGGCGACGCGTCGAGCCGAAGACAATCAGGACGATCACGGAAAAGAACAGGACGGCGCGGGGGCGACGTTCAGACTGCACAGACTCATGATTTGGGCATCCCTAATAAAGTGACTATTAGAGCTATCGGCGCAACAGAGTCCTCTTAAGCAGGCGCGACGGGCGGCAGCGAACCGGCTGCCAGCGGTCGGTTCGTCGCCCCTCGCGGTAACGATTGCGCAGGCGCTAGAGCAGGCGCAGCGGATAGTCGACGATCACCCGCAGCTGATCGACCGAACCGCCGGTGGACAGCGAGCCACGGTGCCAGGCCTGGCGCACCCGGATGGACAGACCCTTGGCCGAGCCGGATTGCACGACATAGCGCCCTTCCAGATTCAGCTCCCGCTCCCGGTCGTCGGCGCCGTACAGCCCGCGATAGGCGCTGGTTGCGGGCAGGTTGCTGCCATCGATGTCACTGCCCTTGATGTAGCGGGTCATGAGGCTGAGACCGGGCACGCCGAGGGTCTTGAAGTTGAGGTCGTAGCGTGCTTGCCAAGAGCGCTCGCCGGGTGCGTTGAAGTCGGAGAACATCGAGGCATTGCCGAGGAACAGCCCGCCGCCGGTGCGCCTGTTGTCGCCCATGCCGATGTAGTCGAAGGGCGTATCCCCATCGATCCGCTGCCAGCCCAGGGTAAAGGTCTGCGGACCGACGCTGTAGGCTGCGGCGAAGCTGTAGGCCGTGTTGTCGATGGGACCGGCGTTGGCGGCACCGGTATCGAGGGTCCGGTACAGGTTGGCATCGAAGGTCAGCGACTGGCTCGCCGACAATGGCTGCACCAGGTTGAAGTTGCCGTAGTACTGATTCCAGATGTCGTCCAGCTGGGCCGCGTAGAGCGACAGGCTGACACCCTTGGCCAGGGCGTACTTGCCCCCGGCGAAGTCGACGTGATCCGCGCGGCGCCGGGCATAACCGGCCCAGAGATCACCGTCCCGGTTGGTGCTGACCTGATCGGTACCCGAGGTGAAATGTCCGGCTTCCAGCGTCAGGCCGGAGATGTCCGTGCTGAGGATGCTCCAGCCGGTGGCACTCTGGGGCAGCAGGCGGCTGGTGCTGATGGCGAAGACCGGTGCCGTGGGCAGTTGCTGACCGTAGCGCACCACCGTCTGTCCCAAACGCAGCTTGGCCGCCGCGCCGGCGCGGGAATACTCGTCCGCCGGTTGGTTGCCGGCATGGACGGGTAGATTGCCGGTTCCTCGGCGCCCGGGACCGCCATCGAGCTTCAGGCCCAGGTAGCCGAACGCGTCGACGCCCAACCCGACCGTGCCCTGGGTGAAGCCGGACTGGTAGTCGAGCAGAAAGCCCTCGGTCCAATCCTTCTGATCGGCCCGGCCGTTGCGGCGATCGCTGCCGAAATAATAGTTGCGCAGGGTCAGGGTGAGCTTGCTGTCGTCCAGGAAGCCGTCGGCCCTGGCCCCCTCGCCCGTCACCAGCCCCATACAGCCGCCCAATACGCCCAGTGCCAGCGGCGCGGCCAGGCGCCTGCCGTGCAACCAGCGACTGGCTCGGGGTAATCCTTTCTGATAGCGCAAGCGTTCCATGAAGTCCTCTGCGGAGTGTGGGTGATCTAGTTGTTGGAAAGACGCGCGCACGAAGGCAGTGGCATCCCACCACGGCCTTGGCGACGTCTGTTGGCAGGCCCGCACCCCCGTGCGGGCCCTGATCTCAGGTCAGGGATTCAGCCAGGCGGCTGCCCTGCTCCCGTGCCGGCGCTTGATCCTGCAGGGGTCTGGTGTGGGTGCCCAGGTGGATGCGCCGATCGGCGACGGCATCCACCAGGTCCTCGTCATGGCTGACCAGAAGGATGGCGGTTCCGGACTCCTCAGCCGTCTCGACCAGCAGCTCGATCATCTCCTGCTGGGTGATGAGATCCAGCCGCGAGCTGGGTTCGTCGGCAAAGATCAGCGCTGGATCGAGCAAGAGCACGCGCAGCAGGGAAAAACGCTGCAATTCGCCGCCAGAGATGTTGCCGGGCAAGCGATCCAGCAGGCGCTCATCGAGCCGCAGACGCTGCATCAGCCGGCCAATCCGCGCCGCCTCCAGGCGATGCAACCGCACCAGATCCGCCAGCAATTGGCGCAGGGTCACCGAGGGCGCGAAAGCGGCCACCGGGTCCTGGTGCAGCTTCTGGAAAGCGCAGCGACTCAGACCAGGCTGGCGCCGAATCGCCCCGCTACTGGGCGCGGCCAAGCCGAGCAGGATGTCGCCCAGGGTCGACTTGCCGCAGCCAGACGGCCCGGTCACGCCGAGGATCTCGCCGGGCCGAACGGTAAAGGACAGCTCTTCGAACAGCTGCTTGCCGCCGCGCTGGGCGGACAGGCCTTCCACCGCGACCACGGCGTCATCGGCGAGCGGTCGCGCGGCACGTTTCGACCATTGCGCGGGATCGGCAGCCAGCAACTGCCGGGTATAGGCATGCTGCGGCTGGCCCAGTACCTGCTCAGCCGTGCCCGATTCGATCACCCGCCCCTTGAGCATGATCATCACCTCGCCACCCAGCCGGCGCGCGACTTCCAGGTCGTGGGTGATGATGAGCAGGCTGCCGCCCTCGGCCAGCATGGCCTTGAGCAGGTCGATCACCTCGTCGATGCGATCGCGATCCAGGCCCTTGGTGGGCTCGTCGGCGATGAGTACCGGCGAGCCACCGGCATGGGTGGCGGCAAAGGCCAGGCGCTGGGCCATGCCCCCGGACAGCTGGAAGGGATACTTGCGCTCGGCGCCGGCCAGACCCAGGCGCGCCAGATCCGCGCTGGCCTTGGCGCGGGCTTCGGCACGGCTGAGGCCAACCACCTGGGTATAGGTCTCGGTGACCTGGGACAGGGCCTTCATGGTCGGGTCCAGGCTCAGCCAGGGTTCCTGGGGCAGCACCGCCAGCCCCCTGCCCCAATGCTCGCGGCGACCGGCCTGGCGGCCCTCTTCGCTGAAGCCGTCCGCCAGGCCGATCTGCCCGTGGGCCTGCAGTCCTGCCGGCAGGTTACCGACCACCCCCTGGGCGAACAGACTCTTGCCCGAGCCGGTCTCGCCGATGATGGACAACACCTGACCCGGCGCCAGGCGGATGGACAGTGGTTCCACCAACTGAGCCTCGGCGGTACGGATCTCCAGCGCCGTGGTAGTGAGCAAGGCGGTCATGGCTTGCGTCCTCCGGTGATGAGCAGCAGCGACAGCACGGTCAGAAAGATCGCGAGGATCGGCAGGGCGATGACCAGCGGCGCTTCGGCGTAATAAGGCAGCAATTCGGTGATCATCAGCCCCAGCTCGGCGGTGGGCGGCCGTACGCCGATGCTGACGAAGCCCAGGGCGGCGATAGCCATGATGGTCGAGGCGGCGCCAAAGGCAGCGATGGTCAGGAGAACCGGTGCCAGTTGCGGCCAGAGATGACGGCGCACGATGTAGACCGGCCCGAAGCCCAGCAGCTGGCTGGCGGCTACCGCCGGCGAAGCCAGTACGGTGCGCGACAGCGCGCGGGTCATGCGGAAGTACTCCACCCACAGCACCAGGGCCACGGCGCTATAGAGGGCGACGAAGGAACCGGGAAACACCGCGACGATCAGCAGGACCAGCAGCAGGCCTGGCAGGGCCAGGAACAATTCGGCCAGTCCGCCCAGCAGCTTGTCGACCAGCCCGCCCTTCCAGGCGGCCAGGATGCCCAGCAGCACGCCCGGGATGGCGGCGGTGCAGACGCTGATGAAGGCCAGCCCCAGCGAAAAGCGGATGGCCACCGACAGCCGCGCCAGCATGTCGCGACCCAGGTGATCGGTGCCCAGGGGATAGGCGCTGCTGGGCGCCGCGAGGATCGCCATATAGTCCTGACGGGCGATGTCGCCCTGCCAGAGCAGCGGGATGAGCACGGCGAAGGCGATCAAGGCGGCCAGCAGAGCAAGGCCCAGTCCGCGCGCGGAAGACTTCACTGGAGGCGCAGCCAGGGCAGCGGTAGCGTCGAGATTCATGCGTTTCTCCCGCGCGGGTCGATCAGGTGATTAGCGAGATCGACCAGGGTATTGAGGATGACGAACAGCAGTCCCATCGCCAGGGCGGTGCCCTGCACCATGGGCACGTCGCGCTGAACGATGGCGTGGACCAGGCCGTGACCGATGCCCGGCCAGGCGAACAGCGTCTCCACCACCACCACGCCTTCGATGAGATACACCAGCTGCACGCCCAGGTAGGTCACCACCGGCACGCCGATATTGCGCAGGCCGTGGCGCAGGAAGACCCCGGCGCCTCTCAGGCCCTTGAGGCGGCCGAAGCTGTAATAGGCGGAGGCCGCGACCTCCACGGTGGCATCCCGGGCGACCCGGGACGACACGGCCGCCAGCCCCAGGGCCAGGGTCAGCGTGGGCAGCACGCTGTGCCAGAAGGTGCCGTGCCCGGCCGCCGGGAACAGCTGCCAGGAGATGGCGAACAACAGTACGAAGATCACGCCCAGGACGAATTGCGGCAGCGCGCGGATCGCGGTGGTCAGCAGCAGCAGGCCGCGGTCCAGCAGGCTGCCCGGACGCAGACCGGCCACCACGCCCAGCGGCGGCCCCAGCAGCAGCGACAGGCAGACGGCGCCAATGGCCAGGCGGATGGAGCTGCCCATTTCGTGGGCGACGACATCCATCACCGGCTTGCCGGAGACCAGCGAATGGCCGAGATCCAGGGTCAGCAGATCGCCGATCCAGGTGAAGAAGCGCCACAGCAGCGGCTGATCCAGATTGAGCTCGGCCCGCACGGCCTCGGCCGCCGCGGTATCCACCAGGTCGTAACCGTAACGTCCGGCGGCGATGCGGTAGGCGGCGTCGCCCGGCAGCAGGTTCATGAACAGGAAGGTGAGCCCCCCGACCAGCAGGGCGACCAGGCCCGCCTGCAGCAGGCGAAAGGCGAGCAGCCGGGTCATTGGCTCCACCGCATCTTGCTCAGGCCAAAGGTGCGCTCGAAGGGATCGATGGCGGCGCCTTGGACGGCATTGGACACGGCCATGGTCTGGCGATACCAGGCCACCGGGATCACCGGCAGGTCCTTTTGCACCTGGGCCATGGCGGCGTAGCGCTGACGCTGTTGCTCGGCCGGATCATCGCTGGCCAGCAGCGCGGCCAAGGCCTGGTCGAAGGCCGGATTCTGCCACCCCAGCGGGCCCCATTCGGCGCCGCCGTGGCTGAAGTCATTGAGCAGGGTGACCAGGGGATCGGGCACCAGTGCGAAGTTGCGGCCATAGAGGGCCAGCTGCAGCGAGCCGTCGTTGTGGGCGGCGGGGATGGCGCTGGAGTTCTGCACCGCGACTTCCACGTCCACGCCCACTTCGCGCAACTGCGCCTGCAGGGCGGTAGCGATCAGCGGCAACTCGGGACGATCCGAATAGGTCAGCAGCTTCAGCCTGAGCGGCTTGCCGTCCTTCTGCAGGATGCCATCGGCTCCCGCAGCCCAGCCCTGGCCGGCCAGCAGCTTGCGCGACGCCGCCGGATCATAGGCGAGCGGCGCCAGCTCGGGGTCATGCCAGGCGGGCACGTTCTTGGCGAACAGCTGGGTCGCACCGGTACCCGGGGCGCGCAACACGGCGGCGGCGACGCCCTCACGCTGGATGGCCAGACTGAGCGCCTGCCGCACCTCGACCGGCGCGGTGGCGCCAGCGCCGGAGTTGGGGGTCAGCAACACCACCCGCGGAACCGGCTCGATCAGTACCTTGAGATTGCTGGAGCGCTTGAGTCGCGCGATGCTGGGCGGATCGAGCTGGAACACCAGTTCGGCATCGCCGCTTTCAGCCATCAGGGTGCGGGTCTCGCCGCGGCCGGCGGCCAGGTAGGTGGTCTTGGCGATCTCCGGCTGGGTGCCCCAGTAGCCGGCGAAGCGCTCGGCGGCCAGACGCTGGGGCGGCTCCAGCAGGGTCAGCTGGTACGGCCCCGTGCCGATGATCTTCTGCACCTTGCCGTCGGCATCATAGGCGGCGGGCGCCAGGATATTGGTGGAGGAATGCGCCAACAGGGCCAGCAAGGGCTTGAAGGGTTTCGCCAGGCGGATCACCACCTCGTTGCCCTCGGCAGTGACCGATTCCATGCCTGCCTGCTTGAGTACTCCGGGCTTGCCGCGTGCCGCATTGAGCGCAGCGGCCGCGGCTTCCGCCGTGAGGTCGCTGCCGTCATGGAATTTCACCCCCTGGCGAATGGCGAGCCGCCAGGTCAGGCCATCTGCCGATTCCGCCCAGCGCTCTGCCAGTCCAGCGATTGGCTTGCCCTGGCCATCGGCTTCGAGCAAGGTCTCGGCGATCTGCATGCGTTGGAAGACGAAGCCGGAAATCGACGGGTCCAGACCACCGATCTCGAAGGGGCCAACCACATCGAAGACGCGTTCCTGAGCGCTGGAAAGGGTCGGCACGAACGCGACCAGGGTGGCCAAGGCCGAAGCGGTCAGGGCCGTGCGGAGGGGGCGGGATGAAAGCATGACAGTCCTTAGCAAAGCGAAAACGCCGATACCCGCTGCTGACACCTAGGTATCGGCCAAGCCAATGAAGGCGCACGTTATATCATAACGTTTCCGCGAGAATCCAAAGCCAACCCGTGATGGCAACATCTTGAAACAGCTAAGGAATTAGCCAGGGATGCAGCCAGCTGGCAGCGCCCAGGGGCCTGGTGCCGAAGGGTAAGGGGTTCACCACTCACGGGGAGCGGCGCGGAGAAAGGAGTCGCGTAAAGCCTGAGTGTGTGCAGACTGGACGGCCCCTGGCCGCCCTGCCCTGCGCTACCGACCGGTGTTCAGGCAGCGACGTTCAAGGTGCTGCCCGTGGCGCTGCTGGTGCCGTTGCCGCCAATGCTCTGGTACTGGCGCAATACCGCCTGAACCCGTTGCGCATAGGGGCTCGACGCCGTCCTAGTGCTAGCCTCGGCCTCAGTGTCCCCTTGCCCGCTCGTACCCTGGGGCGGCGGTGGAGGCATGGGCGGGCGCGCTGAACCGCCCAGCCCCGCGACGTTGGAATCGCTGGATTCCTCCGTGCCCCTCTGCCCCTGGGGAGCGCCAGGTGCACCCGGCGGCGGTGCGAAGGCCGAGTCAAATTCGCTCTCGCCGACACTGCCATCGCCATCCTGGTCCAGCATGCCGAGCAACTTGTCGACGTCGATATCTCCGCTTTCGTCGGTAGCCGTCTGGGTATCGCTCGCCGCACTGGCGGCGGTGGTGAGTTCGCTCTTGCTGATGGCGCCGTCGCCATCGCTGTCGAGCTTGCTGAACAGCTTCTTCAATGGGTTGCCGTCTTCACCCCCGCTGACGCTGTTGCCGGACATTGTCGTGGCTGTGCCTTTGATCGTGCTGGCACTGCTGTAGTAGCTGGAGTAGCCACTGCCTATTCCGCTGATCATGGATATCTCTCCTGGGAAATGCGGACATCGGTGTTCCGCACCTACCAGTATCCGCCGCCTGGACGTCGGCCATTTGGCCACTTTGTATGCCCGGCGATACATCAGGGGCGCGGCAGCACCACCTGGCAGGTCAGTCCGCCACCGGGGGTTTCGCCAAGCGTCAGCTCACCCCCCATGTGCGTCGCGGCTTCCCGGGCGATGGCCAGCCCCAGCCCGGTCCCTCCGGAGGATCTGTTGCGCGAGCACTCCAGGCGATAGAAGGGTTCGAACACCGCCTCACGATACTGGGCCGGTATCCCAGGGCCGTGATCGAGGATGGAGATGATCAGCCGCCCCGGCTGTTCACTCAGCTGGATCTCCGCCTGGCCGGCGTAGCGCAGGGCGTTCTGCAGCAGATTGCCGAGACAGGAGCGCAACGCCATGGGCGCCACCTTCAGCGGCTGGCAACCTCCCTGGACCGCGACCAGGGCGCCCTCCTCGGCTGCGTCTTCGGCCATGGCCTCGACCAGCGCCTGGACGTCACAAAGGATGGGACGCTCCTGGCGGTGCTGTTCGCGCAGATACCTCAGGGTGCCGTCGAGCAGCTCGATCATGTCGTCCACGTCCTGGCTGACCCGGGCATGCAGGCGCGGATCGTCGATGTCCTCGATGCGCAGCTTCACCCGCGCCAGGGGCGTGCGCAGATCATGGGAGATGGCCGTGAGCATGCGCCCACGCTGCTGGAGCTGTTCGAGCAGGTGCTGGTGCATGCGATTGAGCGCCCGCGCGGCTTCCCGGGTCTCCCAGGGGCCGGTGACCGGAATGGGCGAACCATCGAGGTTGTGGCTCAGGTGCTCGGCGGTCGCGGTCAACTGGCGCAGCGGCCGGGTCAGCAGCCGCGCCCCGAGCCAGGCCGCGATCACCAGCGAGCCCAGCTGGAAGATCAAGGGGCCGCCGAGGAACCACTCGATGCGCTGCCACACGCCGGGCTCCCGATGGGGGAAAGGCCCATGCGGCGGTGGCCGATCGAAGGCGGCCTCGCCTTCCATGGGCGGTGGAGGTGGCGGCGGGCGCTCGCCGAGGCCATGGCGAAACCAGAAGAAGGCCAGCAGATGGCCCAGCAGGATGGCCAGCAGAAAGACCCCGAACAGCCGAGCGAACAAGGTATCCAGGCGGCGCATGCCTAGTGCCCTATCTGCCTGGCATCGAACAGATAGCCCTCGCCGCGCACGGTCTTGATCAACTGCGGCGCCCGGGGATCGTCGCCCAGCTTGCTGCGCAGCCGCGACACCTGCAGATCGATGCTGCGATCGAAGGCCTCGATCGCCCGTCCCCGGGTGGCATCGAGCAACTGCTCACGGCTCAGCACCTGGCGCGGCTGCTCGATGAAGACCCAAAGCAGCCGCACCTCGGCATTGGACAGGGGCACCATCACCCCGGCGGGCGAATGCAACTGGTGCAGGACACCATCCAGTTTCCAGCCATCGAAGCTGACACTGGTCCGCGGCGCCTTGCGTTGGGTCACCCGCCCCTCCTGGGTCCGCCGCAGCACCGACTAGATCCGTGCCACCAGCTCCCGCGGTTCGAAGGGTTTGGCCATATAGTCGTCGGCGCCCAGCTCCAGGCCGATGATGCGGTCCGCCGGTTCGCACTGGGCGGTCAACATCAGGATGGGAATGCCACTGTCACGCCGCAGCGAACGACAGAGGGAAAGCCCATCCTCCCCCGGCAGCATCAGATCCAGCACCACCAGGTCGAAGGCCTCCTCCGCCAGTGCCCGACGCATTTCTAGGCCGTCACCCACGCCCCGGGCACTGATGCTGAAGCGCGCCAGATAACCGCAAATCAACTCGCGGATCGACGGATCGTCATCCACCAGCAGGATGCGCGAGGTCCAGCGCGGGGATTCGGATGACAGCGACATCGGGGCTACCTGAACAGTCGGACGATCTGGATGCGCATGCTAGCCGTTCGCCCGGCGGGGCAGCTACGGATTGGCATGTAGGCTTGTGTAAAGGTGGTCAAGGGATGGATACCTGAGGTTTGCCGGAGCGCCTATGACCAAAGGCGCCCAGCGTTGGAACGCATCTGCGGCGGGTCCTTTCCCTACGCCAAGGCCTCCCCTTCGGCTTTAACCAGGCGCAGCGGATCCTGGTAGCCGCCTGAATTTGGAGACCAAGCTGGCCTAGGGCTCGGTCACCGCATAACGCAGGCGACCAGAGCGAGCCGCGGCGGCTATGACACCGGAATAGAGCCAAGGCGAAGCGGATGGTGGAGCGGGAGTGGCAGCAGCCGGCCGAGAAAACGTCGGCCTAGTGAGGGTGTCTGCCGAAGCGCTCCACAGCGCGATCCGGCCCTGCGCCTAATCATGAGTCCCGCTAAAGTTTTTTTGAAATCAATTCATTATCTATAGCGTCACCGCTGAAATAGACTGAGTGCTCATATTAGTCAGTCCAGTTCCGGCAATGAATCATGACGACAATGCCGGCAACCGGATGCTCTTTGCCTGAAGTTTGAGAAGGAGCGATTTGGCGATGAGCCATAATTTCGATTATCTAATTAAAAAGACACCGTTCGACGAGCGCTACCGCCCCTCGAAAAACACCCGCATCACCACTAATTTCGCCAACCTGGCGAGAGGCGACAATCGCCAGGAGAACCTGAGAAACACCTTGAAGATGATGAATAATCGCTTCAACTCCCTGGCTGACTGGGACAATCCGCAAGGGGACAGATACAGCATCGAACTCGACATCATTTCCGTCGCAGTGAGGCTCGACCGCACAGGTGGCGAAGCCACTATCCCCTTGATCGAAATCCTGAAGACCAACATCCTGGACAGGCACGCCGAAGAGCGCATAGAGGGCGTAGCCGGAAACAACTTCTCGTCCTATGTGCGTGATTACGATTTCAGCATCCTGCTCTCCGAGCACAACAGGGACAGAGAAGGCTTCAGTACCCCAGAAAATTTTGGCGAACTACATGGAAAATTATTCAAAGACTTCGTAGGCTCAAGCGCCTACAAGGCCAACTTCAGCAAACCGCCAATCGTCTGCCTCAGCGTCTCCACCAGCCGGTTGTATCAGCGCACGGAAAATCAACACCCAGTGCTCGGCCTCGAGTATCGGCAAGACGAATACTCATTGACCGATGAGTATTTTGCAAAAATGGGACTGAAGGTGCGCTACTTCATGCCACCCAATAGCGTTGCGCCTCTCGCCTTTTATTTTTCAGGTGACCTGCTGAACGACTATACGCACCTGGAACTCATTAGCGTAATTAGCACTATGGATACCTTTCAAAAGATCTATCGGCCTGAGATCTACAACGCAAATTCGGTCGCGGGCCACCTGTATCGCCCTAGCCTGAGGCATCAGGATTACTCGCTGACCCGAATCCTATACGACCGGGAAGAGCGCAGCCAACTGGCGATAGAGCAAGGAAAATTCACTGAAGAGCATTTCATCAGACCCTATCGATTCCTGCTTGAGCAGTGGTCTGCCACCTCTTCCTTTTAAATATTTGCACAAGGCCTGTATCAATGAATAAGCTGCTACCCACCTCCACCGCGGGAAGCCTACCCAAGCCCTCTTGGCTTGCCCAACCAGAAACGCTCTGGTCACCCTGGAAGTTGGAAGGCGAAGAATTTCTCGAAGGCAAACAGGACGCGCTACGCCTGTCATTATTTGAACAGCAGCAGGCTGGCATCGACATCGTCAGCGATGGTGAGCAAACCCGCCAGCATTTCGTCACTACCTTTATCGAAAACCTGAGCGGTGTCGATTTCGCCAAGCGCGAAGTCGTCAGAATCCGTAATCGCTATGACGCCAGCGTACCTACGGTAGTGGGAGCCGTCGAACGCCGGAAGCCGGTATTCATCGAAGACGCCAAATACCTCCGTCAGCAAACGACACAGCCGATCAAATGGGCGCTACCGGGCCCGATGACCATGATCGATACCCTCTACGACGATCACTACAAGAGTCGGGAAAAACTGGCCTGGGAGTTCGCCGGCATCCTGAACCAGGAAGCCAGGGAGCTGGAAGCGGCGGGCGTCGACATCATCCAGTTCGATGAACCGGCGTTCAATGTCTTCTTCGATGAAGTCAACGACTGGGGAGTCGCCGCCTTGGAGCGCGCGATCGAAGGACTCAGGTGCGAGACGGCGGTGCACATCTGCTACGGCTACGGTATCAAGGCCAATACCGACTGGAAGCAGACCCTGGGCTCGGAGTGGCGGCAATACGAAGAAGCCTTTCCCAAGCTGCAGAAATCCAAGATCGACATCGTCTCCCTTGAATGCCATAACTCGCGCGTTCCCCTGGAGCTGATCGAACTCATCCGCGGCAAGAAAGTGATGGTGGGCGCCATTGACGTGGCGACCAACGCCGTCGAAACGCCCGAGGAAGTCGCGCAAACCCTGCGGAACGCGCTGCAATTCGTTGCTGCAGACAAACTCTATCCGTGCACCAATTGTGGCATGGCGCCGCTGTCGCGAAGAGTGGCTAGGGGAAAGTTGAGCGCCTTGAGCGCTGGCGCAGAGATCGTGCGGAGGGAACTGCACGGCTAGGGACAGGCTGGTTTCGCCAGCCTGAACGAATCAGCGTGGCGGCATAGCAACTCGAGCCGGCAAAAACGCCTGATGCTTCTATCAGGCGTTTTTGCGTTTTCTTCAGCTCTAATCTCGGCACTGCTCCTCAACGGTATTCCAAGGAGGCAATACAGAAAGTCCAACGCCACAAAGAACAGCATGCTGGCGGTACCTCGTTGATCTGGCGGTCAGCTTCCGTTCGGATGCCTAGCTTTCCTGATAGACTCGATCGTTATCCCTCACTATGTGGAATGTGCTGTATAGCCGGTGCCCCGTACTATCGGTGGCCTGACGTTATCATCTCCATTCCAACTTGTTACCTGACCTTTTGCGATTGCTACGCTGTAGTAGCCCGGCTGCGAAAATCGGCTGAAATGTAGCAAAACGAGCCTAGAACAGACGTACCCAGATGTTTGCCGAAACCGCCTTAAACCCAGCAACCACGCGCCCTAAGCCGTCCCGCCGCTTTTCCGTGGCGCCCATGATCGATCGGGCCGACCGAACCTGAAACGCCCGTCTGGCGCGGCCTCTAGAGCCCTCCGCTTCGTTTCGTAGCAAATTTGTAGCACTGATCTCTTCCAGCCCCTCCTTTTCGCCCTCCTCCACGCGCCTTTCCAGCCTGTTCGTCAACGCCTTGGCCAGCGCCTGAGCGTCAGCCTGTGAGCGTCTGTGAACGTGCGAGAGCATAAGCGTGAGCGACGGACTATTATCGCGCTAATTGGGCACTAGCCCCGTTTTATGTTCAGGGCTGGGGATGGCGTAATCTGCGTTACCGCCTTTTTGGATGGCCTGCGAGCCCTCTCAGTATGCGGCTTCCAGCGATTGGTCTTACTGTTCCAGCTGCGTAATACCACCGTTCTCCAGTAACAAACCCTACTGTTACGATTAAAAAAATAAACCTATATTTATCAGTCACTTAGAAAACGGTCACAGAGACGGGGACAGCGCCGGAACAGTAGGCTGAAAGACGGGAAAGTCAGACCTGGCGCGGGTTGTAGCAAGTGGGGCTGACTCGGGGACAGTCGTAACGGTCCCCCAGCCCTCTATCGAAAATGAGGGTCGGGGGACTCATGAGAAAAGGCCGGGTGGTGCAGGGATTCGCAGGGATTTTCCGCCTACCATAGCCCCACTCCGCCCCAGTAGCGGTGCAGGCTGGAGCCAGGTGCAGTGCTGCAGAAAAAGCGACCCATTTAGCCCGCAGGCGTGGCGGGGGACGACAGCGCGCGCTCAGTACGTCGGACCGTCCATCCCAAAGCAAAGTTGCAGCTTACCCAGGCCTGCTCCTTACTTCCCGGCCAGTTGTCGATTAAGGCCAGCCGGCGCCACACCACCAAAAACCCTTCAGAAACGGAAGCGATGGTCGAAATAACGTTTGCCCTAACGGATGAGGCCTGGAAATTGACTTTTAAGACTTTAAAACACGTGCACGTTTGCGATGAGGACGAAGCCCTCAGAGCACTTTTGGAGAGCTGGATCAAGGTAGTGAAGCGCTACTGCGACTTTCACGAGACGGATAACTGCTGGTGGTACAACGAGAGGGCGAGCTTGAGCACGTTGGCTGGTGCAGCGTGGGCTATCAAAGGAGGCATCGCACTGGAGGAATTCAGCACCGCAAAAAGGGCGGAGGCGTTTGAGGCGGGCGTCGAAGGCGGAGGATTGCGCAACGGGCGATGCGATCTATACATCGGCTGCCCCTCCCCAGCGGGACCCAAGACCTATGCATTTGAAGCCAAGCAGTGCCGCCAGCCTACCGCAGAAGGAAGGAATCCAGTCCTTTATCTTCATCGCGCCATGAATAGCGCGTGGGAAGACTCCGGACACCTTGTAAAGGGTGAAGGCGAAACCCGTTATGCAGCAACATTTGTGCTGCCTACGCTAAACCTTACTGAGATCTGCCCGGAAGGCACCGACTCGGGAATATGCGCGGTAAAGGTGCGTGAGCGAATCGAGCATTGGATAGAGCGGACCGGAGATTTTTGCAGCCCACGGAACAAGGAAACGTCTTACGCGTATATCTTTCCAGACCTCGGTGATGCCAGATTTTCCCATCGAAAGCGCTTGTTCCCTGGTGTTGTGTTGGTTCTTGAGAAACGTCTGAAAGCATATAAACGGTCGAGGGCTTAGCCGTACACGACCGCTTAGTAAGGCCGAAAACGGATCAATTCCTCCCCAACCATTCGTTAACCTGAGCGAGCCGCACCTGCAGTGGCTCCAGCTCGTTGATGGCATAGACCTCCGCTGCCTCCTTGATCGAACCAAAGCCCCCAGCGTTCTGCGGCACGACCCATCAGCTGCGACGGAATCCGCAGCCCCGCGAGCATGTCATCCCGCGTGATGCCCTTGATGGCATCGAATTCGTCCTTCGCTGCCACCTCGCTAACCGGGATTAGCAGGATGCCATCTTTCTTGCCGTTGGGCGCGTAGACGAAGAGGTTGCGGAAGTTGCCCGGCCCCTTGGCCGAGTGCAGCGCGGTGCGCAGGGAGTCAATGTCCTCCTCCTTTTGCGCGGCGTCGGTCATGTAGAAGATGAAGCCCGCGTGGCTGCCGTTGTTGTAGTACTTGCGGCGGAACAGCGTGGCCGACTCGTTGAGGAGCGCCGACTGCATGGCGGCGAGCCACCCGGGCATGCCGTAGATCTCCTGGTTGATGTCGGCCTCGCGCAGGTGGCAGATGGTGCCCGGGGCGAACTCGTGTTCGTCCTGCCAGCCCGTGACCTGGAAGAAGCGGCCGTCCTTCCCTCGCCTCATGCATTTGGCCAGCGGCGGCGGCAGGATGATCCGCCGGCGATGCGCGGGCCCTGGAAATGCCACATTCGGGCCTCAGCCGTGGCTGATCTCGAGGCACTGGAGACCTAGCTCTCGCCGCTGCTACAGAAGCTCGACGGTCGCGGCCGGGTCCAACTGGCCTGCAAGGCCGCCCAGCAGCTGCGCCGCAGCCAGCAGCAGCGGAAATGCAACCAGGTGAACCCGAACGGCTCGCCGTTCGGGGCACGCAAGCCGCGAGATCTGCGTGGCAAGAAGGACCGCATCAAGCGGCGGATGTTCGAGAAGCTCAAGATGGCCCGGTACCTCAAGGCCAAGGGCTCGCCGCAGCAGGCGGTGATCGGCTTCGTCAGCCGCGTCTCCCGCATCGCCCGCGTTCACCAGTACGGCCTGAAAGACCGCGCCGAGCGCGGAGCTCCGAGGTCCGCTACGCCCGACGCAAATTGCTCGGCTTGTCTGATCAAGATTTGCACACTTTGCGAGATCTACTCCTAGATCAACTCGATATTTAGACCAGTGCTTCGACTCTCGGATAATCCAGCTCCCGTTCCATCGAAGGAGAGAGATTCATGCCGCTGCTAAAACCTTCAGAGATAGCTAATGCAGCATCGCAACCCTGGCAATCAGTGATCTTTGCAGCTGTCGGAGATGCTCGAGTAAAAGTACTTCGTATGGATGGCACTTCTGCGCCTGAAGAGGTGCACGATTACAACGAGCTACTGATCGTTTTGGAAGGCCTACTTGTACTCGAAATATCAGGCGAGCGCGTAGAGGTACACGCTGGCGAAGTTTACCTGGCGACTGCAGGCGAGCGTCATTCTGTTCTAGCAGGCAGCCGTGGGACGTTGCTCATCGTGGATAAATAGCCTTTAGCATTTGTAGCTGGCACCGCTACAACTCGCTCTAGCTCCACCTCGCGCGCGGCCGCCATCCTCCGCGGCATGACCGATATCGCCGCCCTCTCCCGCCTCATCGAGAACCTGATCCGCCCTGGCACCATCGCCGTGGTCGACCATGGCAGTCTCCTAGACACGCGCCATGCCCGGGTTCGGGTTCAGAGCGGCGAACTGCTGACTGGCTGGTTGCCCTGGCCCACCGTAGGCAAGTAGGTCCTGGTCGTCAGCCCCGGCGGCCAAACTGCACAGGGCATCGCCATCGGCGGCCTGTTCAGCGCCCTCATCCCCAAAAACGGCGATCGCGCCGGCCTGCACCGCCGCAACTACCCGGACAGCGCCGTCGTCGAAGTCATGCTGCTAAAAATTTGAGGTTCTTATCGCATTAGTCGCTTCAGCTGTTCGCCACAGAAGCTTGGACGGACGCTGCCCGCTCAGAAACCTGGGATTCTTGATAGACTGTTTGCCTTTCGCGGCGCAGCCTGATCCGGGCATAAACATTCACGCCCTAGCGCTTTCTCGCCGTGCCATCCTTCCCGTCTGCTGCCGAGTGCCACACGTTTTTTTCCAAGTGCTTGAAATCAGCACCGAGCCAGGAAAAGCACGCTGAGCCCCAGCTGCACGTGCTACAAACGAAGTCTCCGAATGCTAGCTGAAACCGCTTCAAACCCAGCAACCACGCGCCCTGAGCCGTCCCGCCGCTTTTCCGTGGCGCCCATGATGGACTGGACGGATCGTCACTGCCGTTACTTTCATCGCGTGCTGTCCCAGCATGCCCTGCTCTATACCGAGATGGTCACCACCGGTGCCCTGCTGCATGGCGATGCCCAACGGTTCTTGCGGCATGACGAGACCGAGCATCCCCTGGCGCTGCAGCTGGGCGGCAGCGTGCCGGCCGAGCTAGCCGCCGCGGCGCGGCTGGGTGAGCAGGCGGGGTATGACGAGATCAACCTGAACGTCGGTTGCCCCAGCGACCGGGTGCAGAACAACATGATCGGCGCCTGCCTGATGGCCTATCCCGAGCGGGTGGCTGACAGCGTCAAGGCAATGCGCGATGCCGTGGCCATCCCGGTGACGGTCAAGCACCGCATCGGCATCTCCGGGCGCGACAGCTACGAGGCCCTACGGGACTTCGTCGGCCAGGTCGCCGAGGCCGGTTGCCGGAGCTTTACCGTGCATGCGCGCATCGCCATCCTCGAAGGGCTGTCGCCCAAGCAGAATCGCGAGATCCCGCCGCTGCGCTACGACGTCGCCGCGCAGCTGGTGCAGGACTTCCCGGATCTCGAATTCATCTTGAATGGCGGCATCAAGACCCTGGACACCTGTCGCGAGCAGCTGGAGGTCTTCGATGGGGTGATGCTGGGTCGCGAGGCCTATCAGAATCCCTATCTGCTGGCCGAGGTGGATGCGGCGCTTTACGGCTGCGACCGTCCGCCACTGACTCGCCATGAAGTCATGCTGCGGCTGCGGCCCTATGTCGAGGCACATCTGCAACAGGGTGGTCTCATCCACCACGTCACCCGCCATGTTCTGGGCCTGGCGCAGGGATTTCCCGGCGCGCGGCGCTTCCGGCAACTGCTGTCCACCGATCTGCATCGCAGCCCTGAACCGCTGCGCCTGTATGACGAAGCCACTGAACTTCTCAGGGGCCACTGAGTCACGTCTCCACGATGTTCATTCGTTAACCGAAGGAAAGACCTGCCATGAGCAAGCTGGAACAACTCAAGCAATACACCACGGTCGTCGCCGATACCGGCGATCTGGACGCCATCGCCCGTCTCAAGCCCTACGACGCCACCACCAATCCCTCGCTGCTGCTCAAGGCCGCTGCCCTGCCCCGCTACGAAGAACACCTGCAAGCCGCCTTCAGTGGCGCCGGCGGTGACATCGGCCTGGCCTGCGATCGCTTCGCCGTCGCCGTCGGTGGTGAGATCCTCAAGCTGATCCCTGGCCGCATCTCCACCGAGGTAGACGCGCGCCTGTCCTTCGACACCGGCGCCACCCTGGATCGCGCCCATCGCCTGATCGAGCTGTATGAGAAGGCCGGTATCGGCAAGGACCGCGTGCTGATCAAGATCGCCTCCACCTGGGAAGGCATCCGCGCCGCCGAGCAATTGGAAAAGGAAGGTATCCAGACCAACCTGACTCTGCTGTTCTCCTTCGCCCAGGCCGCGGCCTGCGCCGACGCCGGTGTGTTCCTGATCTCGCCCTTCGTCGGGCGCATCTACGACTGGTACAAGAAGGCCGAAGGCCGTGACTACGAAGGCGCCGAAGACCCGGGCGTGAAGTCCGTGACCCGTATCTACCAGTACTACAAGGCCAATGGCTACGAGACCGTGGTGATGGGTGCCAGCTTCCGCAACCTGAACCAGATCGAGCAGCTGGCCGGCTGCGACCGCCTGACCATCAGCCCCGAACTGCTGCAGCAGCTGTCGGAAGCCCAGGGCGACCTGCCGCGCGTACTGACCGCCGACAGCACCGGTGGCGAACCCAAGCAGCAGCTGAACGAGGCTGCCTTCCGCTGGGCGCACAACGAAGACGCCATGGCCACCGAGAAGCTGGCCGAAGGCATTCGCCAGTTCGCGCGGGATCAGGAAAAGTTGGAAGTGCTGCTGCCCGGCAAGCGCTAAGCCGGAGCGTGGTCAGTGCCTTTCGAGGGCACTGACCAGATCGCGAAAGGCATTGCGATTGGATTCATTGAGGCCCATCAACACCCGATGGGCTTCAAGCACGCGACTGCGCACCTCGGCTTCGGACTGATCCTGCGGCGGCAGGTCGGTCAGGCAATCCGGGCAAGGCAGTACGGTCTCGACGATGTTGAACACCTGGTCGAAACCCATGGAATCCAGCAGGCGCAGGATGTCCGGGTTGTTGGTGGTCAGCATGGGCAGCAGCCCGATGCGCTGCCGCGACAGGATCGACAGCTTGGCCAAGAGGCCCAGGGTGGTGCTGTCGATGCTCTGCGTCTCGGTTAGGTCGATGACGATGGACGAGAAATTCAACGACGAGAAGATGTGTTCGATGGTCGCGTCCAGTGCCGAGCAGAGGGTCAGACGCACCTCGCCGGTAAACTTCAAGACGAAGGTGCCATCCTGCTCGGCAAATTGGATTTTTCCGGTGCTCATGCCAGGTTCCTGCTCAACACCAGCAAAGCGATATCGTCGGGCATCTCGGTAACGGATGCCAGATCCAGGGCTTCGCTCAGGCCTGCCAGTGTACCGCCGGCGCGGCGGACGTAATCGGGCAAGCTGTGTTCTTTCTCTTTCAAATTGTCTCCCGGCAGCAGGTCGAAGATGCCATCCGAAAAGAGGGTCAGGCTGAAACGCTCGGGCAGATCCATCTGGTGGTCATTGTAGGTCGCCTCCTGGAACAGGCCGACCGGCAGGCCCTTGCCTACCAGGAAGCGGGTTTCTTCCGGGGTATGCAGGACCGGCAAAGGCAGATGACCACCGATGCTGTACGCCAGGGTACCTGTGGTTTCGTCGATGACGCCACCCAGCATGGTCACGTGCTTGCCCAATTTGCAATCCAGTAGACCCCTGTTGATGTGACCGAGCACATCCGAGGGCTTGAATTCGGGCAGTGTGCCGTTGCGCTTGGACTCATAGAGCAGCCGCGTGGTCATGAATTTGAGCAGCACGGTCACGAAGGCCGACGAGGCGCCATGGCCGGAGACGTCGGCCAGGTAGAAGGCGACGCGGTGCTCGTCGATGCGAAAGTAGTCGACGAAATCGCCAGACAGGTACAGCGAGGGGATGATCTCGTGGGCGAAATGCAGCCCCTCGGTTTCCCAGGGCGTCACCGGCAACATGTTCATCTGCACGTGGCGCCCGGCGTTCTGGTCTTCCTGCAGGAGGCTCAGGCTGGCCTGCAGCTCGCGATTGGTGTTTTCCAGCTTTACCCGGTAGCGATCGTTTTCCAGGCGCAGGCGGGCGCGATCCAGCGCGCGATTGACCGAGTGCTCCAGCACCATCAAGTCTTCGAGCGGCTTGATCAGGTAATCGGCAGCGCCCAGGCGCAGGGCTTCCACGACGTCGCTCATGACGCCGGCGCCGGACAGCACCAGCACGGGCGTATCGATGGACAGCTCGCTGATGCGGCGCAGCAGCGTCAGCCCGTCGACCTGCGGCATGCGCAGGTCGCAGATGATGAGGTCAGGCTGTTCGCGCTCGAATATTTCCAGGCCCTGCTGGCCATTGCTGGCCTGCAGGACATTGAAGCCACTGTCTTCGAGATAGTCGGCGAGACTGAGGCGAACCACCTCGTCATCGTCAATGATCAGGAGCGTGGCAGGCGAATTAGACATAGAGGATCCAGGCATGCACCCGAACGGCAAACCGGCGGACACTATCCGACACGGGCCACGGTGATTACGACACGGCGGAGACACTACTCCCATCCACCGGGGCGTTCAAGCTTGCCAACCGGATGGAAATTCTTTACAGGGTGCCATTATGGAGTTTATACCTCCAGCAACCCGCCATCCATCCTCCCAAGCAGTAGGATTGCCATGAGTACCATTGACCGTTCTTACAGTGAAAAGCGCGACTTCATTCGCATGCACGTCGACTCCAAGGC
The DNA here is from genome assembly GCF_021106615.1 of Pseudomonas sp. PLB05. Classification (NCBI taxonomy): domain Bacteria; kingdom Pseudomonadati; phylum Pseudomonadota; class Gammaproteobacteria; order Pseudomonadales; family Pseudomonadaceae; genus Pseudomonas; species Pseudomonas sp. PLB05. The sequence continues at coordinate 1,220,137 of NZ_JAJOHO010000001.1, read as the reverse complement.
CATACTGAAGGTCGGCGATGCCTCCTTCGAGGCGCGCTGCGTCGATCTGTCCAGCACCGGTTTCCAGATCGAGGCCGCCACCAGCCTGCAGGTCGGCGACAAGGTGACCGTGCTCATCCCCTCCAGCCATGCCGAACTTCCCGGCCTGGAAGCGGACGCCGAGGTCCTGCGCGTCCAGGCCACTGATTCGGGCAAGCAGCTGCTCGGCCTGTCCGTGCTGGAAATGCGCTAACTACTGCGGCCAATAAAAAAGGCAGCCCCTGGGCTGCCTTTTTTATTGGGGCCGGGACTAGAAGTCGTCGACCACCTGACCATCCTTGACCTTGAATTCGCGGGTCTGCAAGTAGGCGTTGCGAATGAACACGTACTTGTCCCCGGTGATCAAGCGCTCGGCCTGCAGGAGACCTGCCCGGGTATCGACGGTGCTGAGGGCGAAGGCGCTGTTGCGCACGGCGACGTCGTCCACATAGGGATAGGCGCTGGTGTAGCTGTCCGGGATGCGACCGAGGCCGTCACGCACGCTGCTGGGGCCGAAGAACGGCAGGACCAGGTAGGGACCGCTGGTGGCGCCCCACTTGCCCAGGGTCTGGCCGAAATCTTCGTCGTTGCGCTGCAGGCCGGCCTTGGTGGCCACGTCGACCAGGCCGAGGCCGCCCATCGTGGTATTCATCAACAGGCGCGCGGTGTCGACCCCGGCGTGCTCGATCTTGCCTTGCAACAGGTTGTTGGCCAGGTTGCGCACGTCACCCAGGTTGTTGAAGAAGTTGCTCACGCCGGTCTGCACGAAGCCAGGCGTGAAGCGCTGATAGCCCTGGGCGACCGGCTTGAGGGCATAGGTATCCAGGGTATCGTTGAACACGAAGATCTTGCGGTTGAAGCCTTCCCAGGGATCGGGATTCTCGGCTTCGGCCGCCATGGCCTGACCGGCAAAGGTCAGGGCCGTTGCAAGGAGCGCTCCCCAGACCCTGGAACCACGTCGCTCGACCATCATCGCTTCTCTCCTCGTTGCACTCAGACGCCTGAAAGGCGCCGATTATAGTCATAGCTTTGCCACTTTGGCTTAGGGCCAGGCGCTATCCCTCGATCTTTGACCCGCCGTTGCGGTCAAAGAATCCGAACACAGGAGAAACGCCCATGACCACCTCTCATCTGCAGGAACAACTCGACCACCTCCGCCACCAGTTGGACCAGGATCCGCCCGCCTCGCCCGAGGATCGGGAAGAACTGGAACTGCTGATCCGGGATATCGAATTCCAGCTGGCCAACGAAGATGCCACCCGGGATGGCAGCCTGGTCGAAGGCGTCAATCTGGCCGTGGAGCGTTTCGAGGTCAGCCACCCGACCATGGCCGGCACGCTCCGCTCGATCATGAACAGCCTGAGCAGCATGGGCATCTGATCACTGCCGGGCGTAACGCTCCGCGGCGGGCTGGATGGCGTCACTGCTTCGGTAGGGATTGATATCCAGTCCGCCACGCCGCACATAGCGGGCGAACACGGTCAGCTTCGCCGGCTTGAGCAGCCGCCACAAATCCAGATAGATGCGCTCGACGCACTGCTCGTGAAAATCCGCATGCTGGCGGAAGGCGACCAGGTAGCGCAGCAGGCTGGCCGGTTCCAGGGCCAGGCCCTCATCGTACTCGACCACCACGGTGCCCCAGTCCGGCTGACCGGTGACCGGGCAGTTCGACTTGAGCAGGTGGCTGTAAAACCTCTGACTATCCCGTGCCTCACTCACGCTCAACAGTTCAACCTGCGGGTGGGCGTAGCGATCCAGGCTGATATCCAGATCGTCGACGCACTGGCCAGCGGGGCGTTGCACACCCCGTGCCGTCCAGTCATCCAAGGATACCAGGCTGACACCGACGGTACCGCCCGCTGCGGCGCTCAGGTCCTTGACCAGCACGGCTTCGAGTTCGGCCATGCTGGCGAACACCGACTGGTTCAGGGAGTTGAGGTACAGCTTGAAGGACTTGGACTCGATGATGTTCGGCGAATCGGCCGGGATGGCGAATTCGGCTATGGCCACCACCGGCTTGCCGGAAGGCAGCAACCAGGACAGCTCGTAGCAGGTCCAGACATCCACCCCGCGAAACGGCAGATCCTGCCCGTCCAGGCCTAGTTCCGCCCACTTGGGCGCGCGCGGGATCGGATAGAGCAGCGTCGGCGCATATTCGCTGACGTACTCGGTGCTTTTGCCCAAGGGCGATTGTTCTACGCTATGCATGACGCTCAGACACTCAATGACGCATGCCGCGCCCGCTCACGAGCAGACGGATGCTGACCAGATAAAGCACGACCACGGCGAACAGCATGAAGGCGATCGCCACCCCAATGCGGATGTCGGACACCCCGAGGATGCCGTAGCGGAAGGCGTTGACCATGTGCAGGATCGGATTGACCAGGGACACCTTCTGCCAGAAGGCCGGCAGCAGGTCTATGGAATAGAAGACCCCGCCCAGGTAGGTCAGGGGCGTCAGCACGAAGGTCGGCACGATGGAGATGTCGTCGAAGTTGCGCGCGTAGACGGCGTTGATGAAGCCGCCCAGGGCAAAGATCGCCGCGGTGAGAATGATCACCAACAGCATGATGCCCAGGTGGTGCACCTGCATGTGGGTGAAGAACAGCGATAGCAGGCTGACGATGGCGGCCACGGCCAGGCCGCGCAGGATGCCGCCCATGGCATAGCCGATGAGGATCACGTGCGGCGACACCGGCGAGACCAGCAGCTCTTCCACGGAGCGCTGGAACTTGCTGCTGAAGAAGCTGGAGACCACGTTGCTGTAGGCATTGGTGATCACCGACATCATGATCAGGCCCGGCACGATGTACTGCATGTAGGTGAAGCCACCCATGCCACCGATACGATTGCCGATCAGGTTCCCGAAGATCACGAAGTACAGAACCATGGTGATCGCCGGGGGCAGCAGCGTCTGTGCCCAGATACGGGTGAAGCGGCGCACTTCGCGATGGACGATGGTCCGCAGCGCCACCATGTTGGCTTGGAATTCGGTACTCATCGGGCGACCTTGGCTAGATTCTTTTCCACCAGGGAGACGAACAGCTCCTCCAGGCGATTGGCTTTGTTTCTCAGGCTCTGGACCTGAATGCCGGCAGCGTCCAGCTGACGGAACAGGGCATTGACCCCGCTGGCCTTGTCGATCTGCACCTCGAAGGAGTGATCGCCCAACAGCTTGGCCGGATAGCCGTCCAGCTGCGGCGCCGCCGTCAGCGGCTGGACCACATCGACGATGAAGGTCTCGACGTTGAGCTTCTGCAGGAGCTTGCGCATGCTGGTGTGCTCGACCAGCTCGCCATGGTCGATGATGGCGATGTTGCGGCAGAGATGCTCGGCCTCTTCGAGGTAGTGGGTGGTGAGGATGATGCTGGTTCCCTGCCTGTTCAGTTCGGTGAGGAAGCTCCACATGGAGCGCCGCAGCTCGATGTCGACCCCGGCGGTGGGTTCGTCGAGGATCAGCAGGCGCGGTTTGTGGATCAGGGCGCGAGCGATCATCAGGCGACGCTTCATGCCGCCAGAGAGCATGCGCGAAGGCGTATCGCGTTTGTCCCACAGCCCGAGCTGGGTGAGGTACTCCTCGGCGTGCTCACCGGCGATGCGTGCGGGAATACCGTAGTAGCCCGCCTGGGTGACGACGATGTCGAAGGCCTTCTCGAACTGGTTGAAGTTGAACTCCTGGGGCACCACGCCCAGGCAGCGCTTGAGGCCCGCGGGATCCTTGTCCAGGTCGTTGCCGAACACGGATACCTCGCCGCCGGACTTGTTGACCAGGGTCGAGAGAATGCCGATGGTGGTCGACTTGCCCGCCCCGTTCGGACCGAGCAGCGCGAAGAAATCACCTTCGACCACATCGAGGTCGATCCCCTTGAGGGCGGTGAAGCCGTTGTTGTAGGTCTTGGTCAGACCACGAATGGAGAGAGCTAGACTCATGTGCCTCCCGGCAAGAACTGATTCGCAAAGAAAAGTGCTACTTCCTATAACCCCGGCGGCGGGCAAAGGTTCGATCCTAGTCGAACCAGACAACGTCGGACAGTGCCCCTATACTGCGCAGCCGCTTTTTTAGGAGACACCCATGGCCACTTCCTATCTCGCCCACCACGTCGCCCTCCTCGCCCAGCTGCGTGCGGTTCTGGCCGATGTCGGCGCGGCCGAGCAGGTGCCCTCGGAGAACCACGCGCTGTTCCTCGACCGCTTCGACGAGCTGGTCGCCGGCCTGCCCCAGGCGCCCGAGGAATACGCCTATCTAGGGCAGGACCTGCTCAGCCAGATCTTCAGCCGCTATCCGCAGATCGCCCATCGGGTGCCGCGCGACCTGCTGTGGTTCTTTGGCGGCGACTGCCTGCACTTCATGCCGGACGAGGAGCTGGCGCTCTATCAGCGGCTGGACGAGCGTCGTCATGAGGCGGAATCCCGCGGCGAAGTCTTCGACTGGGCGCAGGAGCAGCGCCTGATGGCCCTGCCGGAAGACGCAGCGCGTCACTGAAACGTCGAAGGGCTATCGATCGGTTCGATAGCCCTTCGCGACCGCCAGGACGCCAGGCTACCTAGTAGTAGGCGTTTTCGCGGTTGGTGTGGTCGGTGACGTCGCGCACGGCGGTGAGCTCGGGGATCCGCTCCAGCAGGGTGCGCTCGACGCCATCCTTGAGGGTCAGATCGACCTGACCACAGCCCTGGCAACCGCCACCGAAGCGCAGCACGGCCACGTTGTCGTCGACGATATCGACCAGGCTGACCATGCCACCGTGGCTGGCGAGCCCCGGATTGATCTCGGTCTGCAGGTAGTAGTCGACACGCTCGTTGAGCGGGCTGTCCTCGTTGACCATGGGCACCTTGGCGTTGGGCGCCTTGATGGTCAGCTGGCCGCCCATGCGGTCGGTGGCGTAGTCCACCAGGGCGTCTTCCAGGAAGGGCTGGCTGATGGCGTCGATATAGGCGGTAAAGCTCTTCAGACCGATGGGCTGGTCATCGGGCTTCTCTTCGCCGGGCTTGCAGTAGGCGATGCAGGTCTCGGCGTACTGGGTGCCGGGCTGGGTAATGAAGATGCGGATACCGATCCCAGGGGTGTTCTGCTTTTCCAACAGATCAGCCAGGTAATCCTGAGCCGCGTCGGTAATGGTGATGGCGCTCATGGTAACTCCTCAACAGGTACCACAAGTTTACGCCACCCCACCCCTCGACGAAAGCCCTAGTGAAACAGTCGGATAATCGTCTCAATCCAGCCGCTGAACGAAGCTGCTCACCCGATTGCGCCCGGCATGCTTGGACTCATAGAGCGCTTTGTCCGCCTGCTGGATCATCTGCTCGTGATTGCCCAATGGCACGGACAAGTCCGTGATGCCGATGCTGATGGTGAAGGCGACGGGCGTGCCCAGCACGTCGAGACGCATGGCCTCCACAGCCTCGCGCAGGCGTTCGGCGAGCAGCCGGGCGCCCTCCACGCCCGTATCGAGCAGCACCACCCCGAATTCCTCGCCACCGTAGCGTCCGGCGATGTCGGCGTTGCGCACATGGGTCTTGATCACCCCGGCCAGCGCCTTGATCGCCTGATCACCGACGGCGTGGCCATGGGTGTCGTTGATGTGTTTGAAGTGATCGATGTCGAGCATCATCAGCGCCAGGCGGCCGCCATAGCGCTGGTGCCGGGCGAATTCCTCGGTGAGGCGTTCCTCCCAGTAGCCACGGTTGGCCAGCCCGGTCAGGCGGTCGGTGCGTGACAGCTCCTGCAGCTTGTCGTTGGACAGCTCCAGTTGCCGCTTGTTGATGGCGACATCGGTGACGTCGTAGATCACCACGCAGATATGGGCGATAGCCCCGGTGGAATCGCGCAACGGCAGCAGCGTCACGTTCTGGTACATGAAGGCTTCCACGCCGGTGATCGGCTGGTAGCTCTTGAAGTGCACCAGGTAGGGCCGCTGTTCCCAGATGGAGAAAGCCCGGGTGCCGAGCAGGACCACGCTTTCAGCCTTGGCGCGAAACCAGGCCTCGTCGATTTCGGCGAAGACCGCGAACAGCGATTGCTGGCTGACCTCGCTGAGAATCCGACCTGAATGGTTTTCCATGAAGCTATTCCAGACCTCGATGCGGTAGTCGAGGTCCAGCACCACGACACCGACGTCGATGTTCTGCACGATGTCCAGCAGCCAGTGGAGTTCGTTGATATCGATCTGTGCGGCCATGCTCAATTCATCAGGTAGCCGATCTTGTGAGTGATGCGCTTCACCGAGTCCTCGGTGAACAGCAGCAGCAGATCGAAGTGGACGTTATGGCCTTCCAGGCTGTAGCTGAGCTCGACGGCCAGGGTTTTCTTCCAGCGCGTCTTGTTGATGACGATGAGTTCGTCGATGGACGCGTGATGGCCGAGGATGGTGGGATGCCCTTGGGAGAAGCGGATGTCGAACTGCTCGGCGATGCCGGCCAGGCAGGCGCCGATGATGATGCTCGACAGATCCAGCAGCATCTCGATGTCGCCGGACTCGCCCGCCCCGCGCCAGCGCACCAGGCGCGCCATGTCATCGAACTCGGAGTCGTGGAAGATCAGCAACGCCTCGCCGGCGATACCCTCACCGATGTAGCCCTGGCAAACTGCACTGAGCCGATCCTCGCGCTGCGCATCCACCAGCGTCATGTGCAGCTCGCTGACTTCCAGGATGTTGACATTGGGAATGGGCAACTGAACGAAGACATCCAGCGCCTTGGCCAGCAGGGCCCCGGCGCGACCCATGGAGACGTTGACCACCTCGCGGAAGGCATCGCGGAAACTGACTTCCAGCTCTGGACGCGCGATGGGTTCCGCCGGAGTCGTCGGGCTTGGGCTATAGATACCGTGGCGCTGGAGCACCGTGGCCAGTTCGGTGGGATCGGCCGGCTTGCGGATGAAGTCCAGAGCGCCCAGTTCGCGCACCCGTGCCACCGCCTGTTCCTGGACATCGCCGGAGACGACGATCACCTTGACCGCCAGACCCTCGTTGCGAATTGCCGCCAGGGTGCCGTAGCCATCCAGGATCGGCATGGTCAGGTCCAGCAGCATCACCTGGCCCAGCCCCTGACGCAGCGCCGTGAGGGCTTCCTCGCCATTGGTGGCCTGGGTGATGGATACCCCCAAACCTTCGGGCAGGGAGCGAACCAGCTGCTTGCGCGCCATGTTCGAGTCGTCGCATATCACCAGAGGAATCACGGCCACCTTCCATGACACTGTTTTGACGCACAGTAAACGTCGGTCATCTGTCAGTAAAGCAGCACTTCGGGCGCTTGTCCGCCGTCCGCTCTAGATCGCTAAGCATCCATGGCATGAAAGACTCGCCGACCCTGCATGAGCATCGCTCATCATCAACGGTCGTCCATGCCAGGCCAGGCGCTGGCTTTTGCTATGCTGCCACCCTTTGTCCAGCGTCTCTTCATCTTTGTGGAATGCCCATGACCGATCGTAGCTCTCGCCTCGCCGCCCTCCGCCACGCCCTTGCGCAGCGCATCCTCATCCTCGACGGCGGCATGGGCACCATGATCCAGAGCTATCGGCTGGAGGAAGCGGACTACCGCGGCAGGCGTTTCGCCGACTGGCCGAGTGACGTCAAGGGCAACAACGATCTCCTGCTGCTGACCCAGCCGAAGATCATCGCCGAGATCGAAAAGGCCTACCTGGATGCCGGCGCCGATATCCTGGAAACCAACACCTTCAATGCCACTCGCGTCTCCCAGGCCGACTACGGCATGGAAGAAATCACCTATGAGCTGAACCTGGCCGGTGCCCGGGTCGCTCGCGAAGTGGCCGACGCCAAGACCCTGGAGACCCCGGATCGCCCGCGCTTCGTCGCCGGGGTGCTCGGCCCGACCAGCCGGACCTGCTCCATCTCTCCGGACGTCAACAACCCCGGCTATCGCAACGTCACCTTCGACGAGCTGGTGGAAAACTACACCGAGGCCACCCGCGGCCTGATCGAGGGCGGCGCCGACCTTATCCTGATCGAGACCATCTTCGACACCCTCAATGCCAAGGCGGCGATCTTCGCCGTCCAAGGCGTGTTCGAAGAGGTCGGCATCGAATTGCCGATCATGATCTCCGGCACCATCACCGACGCTTCCGGCCGCACCCTCTCCGGCCAGACCACCGAGGCCTTCTGGAACTCGGTACGCCACGCCCAGCCGATTTCCGTCGGCCTCAACTGCGCCCTGGGCGCCAAGGAACTGCGGCCCTACGTCGAGGAATTGGCGACCAAGGCCGATACCTTCGTCTCCGCCCACCCCAACGCCGGCCTGCCCAACGCCTTTGGGGAGTACGACGAAAGCCCCGAGCAGATGGCGGCGGTGGTGGAGGAGTTCGCCGCCAGCGGCCTGCTCAACATCGTCGGCGGCTGCTGCGGCACCACCCCGGCGCATATCCAGGCCATCGCCGAGGCCGTCGCCAGGCATGCCCCGCGCCAGCTGCCGGAGATTCCCAAGGCCTGCCGCCTCTCCGGCCTGGAACCCTTCACCATCAGCCGCGAGTCCCTGTTCGTCAACGTCGGTGAGCGCACCAACATCACCGGCTCGGCCAAGTTCGCCCGGCTGATCCGCGAAGAGAACTATGCCGAGGCCCTGGAAGTGGCCCAGCAGCAGGTAGAAGCCGGCGCCCAGGTCATCGACATCAACATGGACGAAGGCATGCTGGACTCGCAGGCGGCCATGGTCACCTTCCTCAACCTGATCGCCTCAGAGCCGGACATCTCCCGGGTGCCGATCATGATCGACTCCTCCAAGTGGGAGGTGATCGAGGCCGGTCTCAAGTGCATCCAGGGCAAGGGCATCGTCAACTCCATCTCCATGAAGGAAGGCGTCGAAGCCTTCATCCATCACGCCAAGCTGTGTAAGCGCTATGGCGCGGCGGTGGTGGTCATGGCCTTCGACGAAGACGGGCAGGCCGACACCGAGGCGCGCAAGAACGAGATCTGCGCGCGCTCCTACGACATCCTGGTCAACCAGGTCGGCTTTCCGCCGGAAGACATCATCTTCGACCCCAACATCTTCGCCGTGGCGACGGGGATCGAGGAGCACAACAACTACGCGGTCGACTTCATCAACGCTTGTGCCTATATCCGCGACAACCTGCCCTACGCCCTGACTTCCGGCGGCGTGTCCAACGTCTCCTTCTCCTTCCGCGGCAACAACCCGGTACGCGAGGCCATCCACTCGGTCTTTCTCTACCACGCCATCCAGAACGGCCTGACCATGGGCATCGTCAACGCCGGTCAGCTGGAGATCTACGACGAGATCCCGGCCGCCCTGCGCGAGCGGGTCGAGGACGTGGTGCTCAACCGCACCCCGGCCGGCACCGACGCCCTGCTGGCCATCGCCGACGACTACAAGGGCGGCGGCGCGGTCAAGGAAGCCGAGACCGAGGAATGGCGCGGCCTGCCGGTGGACAAGCGACTGGAGCATGCCCTGGTCAAGGGCATCACCACCTATATCGTCGAGGACACCGAGGAGTGCCGCCAGCAATGCGCGCGGCCCATCGAGGTCATCGAAGGTCCGCTGATGAGCGGCATGAACGTGGTCGGCGACCTGTTCGGCTCGGGCAAGATGTTCCTGCCCCAGGTGGTCAAGTCCGCCCGGGTGATGAAACAGGCGGTGGCCCACCTGATTCCCTTCATCGAGGCGGAGAAAGGCGACAAGCCCGAGGCCAAGGGCAAGATCCTCATGGCCACGGTCAAGGGCGACGTCCACGACATTGGCAAGAACATCGTCGGCGTGGTGCTGGGTTGCAACGGCTACGACATCGTCGACCTGGGCGTCATGGTCCCGGCGGAAAAGATCCTGCAGACCGCCATCGCCGAGAAGTGCGACATCATCGGTCTGTCGGGCCTGATCACCCCCTCGCTGGACGAGATGGTCCACGTCGCCAAGGAGATGCAGCGCCAGGGCTTCACCCTGCCCCTGATGATCGGCGGCGCCACCACCTCCAAGGCCCATACCGCGGTCAAGATCGAGCCGCAGTACCGGAACGATGCCGTGGTCTATGTCACCGACGCCTCGCGCGCCGTGGGTGTGGCCACCCAGTTGCTCTCCAAGGAACTCAAGGCCGGCTTCGTCGAGCGCACCCGCGCCGACTACGTCGAGGTGCGCGAGCGCACCGCCAATCGCAGCGCCCGCACCGAACGCCTGTCCTACGCCAAGGCCGTCGCCAACAAGCCGGCCTTCAACTGGCTCGGCTACCAGGCGCCCAAGCCCAGCTTCACCGGCACCCGGGTGTTGGAAGACATCGACCTGGCGGTGCTGGCCGAGTACATCGACTGGACCCCCTTCTTCATCTCCTGGGACCTGGCCGGCAAGTACCCGCGCATCCTCACCGACGAGGTGGTGGGTGAAGCCGCCACCTCGTTGTTCCACGACGCCCAGGCCATGCTCAGCAAGCTGATCGACGAGAAACTGATCAAGGCCCGCGCCGTGTACGGCTTCTGGCCGGCCAACCAGGTCCGTGACGATGACCTGGAAGTCTATGGCGAGGACGGCCAGCCGCTGGCCATCCTGCACCACCTGCGCCAGCAGACCATCAAGCCCGAGGGCAAGCCCAACCTGTCCCTGGCCGACTTCGTCGCGCCCAAGGAAACGGGCGTGACCGACTACATGGGTGGCTTCATCGTCACCGCCGGCATCGGCGCCGAGGAACTGGCCAAGGACTACGAGCGCAAGGGCGACGACTACAACTCGATCATGGTCAAGGCCCTCGCCGACCGCCTCGCCGAGGCCTGCGCCGAATGGTTGCACGAGCAGGTGCGCAAGGAGCACTGGGGCTATGCCGCGGACGAGACCCTAGACAACGAGGCGCTGATCCGCGAGCAGTACAAGGGCATCCGCCCTGCCCCCGGCTATCCGGCCTGCCCCGATCACACCGAGAAGGCCACCCTCTTCAAGCTGCTGGACCCCGAGGCCAGCTTCAACGAGGCCGGTCGCAGCGGGGTCTTCCTCACCGAGCACTACGCCATGTTCCCGGCAGCAGCGGTCAGCGGCTGGTACTTCGCCCATCCCGAGGCCCAGTACTTCGCCGTGGGCAAGATCGACAAGGATCAGGTCGGCAGCTACACCGAGCGCAAGGGCCAGGAGCTGGCGGTGACGGAGCGGTGGTTGGCGCCGAATTTGGGGTACGACAACTAGGCTAGCAGACGCCTCAGGTAACAAAAACATGCCCCTTTTCGCGGGCGTCCCTACTAGGGTGTAGGGACTTCCATCGACGAGGACCGCGTGCCCATGAGAGGCCTTACCCTAGCCACCGGCAGTCTTCTGCTTGGCCTTGCCACCCTGAACGCCACCGCCGCGCCCCAGGCGCTGAGCAAGGATCAGTGGCCCTTCACCGCCACGCCTCGTGCCACCCTGGACGCGCCCTGGGCCATCGCCTTCCTGCCCAACGGTACGGCGCTGATCACCGAGAAAGGTGGCGCGCTCAAGCATATGAACGTGCAGACCGGCAAGGCCCAGGACATCAGTGGCGTGCCAAAGGTTGTCGCTGCCGGCCAGGGCGGCTTGGGCGATGTCATCCTGCATCCGCAGTACGCCAGCAATCGGCTGATCTATCTGAGCTATGCCGAAGCGGGTGAAGGTGGCACCCAGGGTGCGGCAGTTGCCCGGGCCAAGTTGAAGCTGAATGCCGACGGCAGTGGTTCGCTCAGCGAGCTACAGGTGATCTGGCGCCAGACGCCCAAAGTCACTGGCAACGGCCACTATGGCCACCAGATGAGATTCGGGCCGGACGGCAAGCTGTGGATCACCTCGGGCGAGCGGCAGAAATTTACGCCTGCCCAAGATATGAATAGCAATCTTGGAAAGATCGTTCGTATCAATGAAGACGGACGGGTGCCTCTAGATAATCCCTTTGCCAAGGATCGTGGCGTAGCGGCCCAAGTCTGGTCGCTGGGCCACCGCAATCCGCTGGGCATCGCCTTCGACGCCCAGGGCCGCCTATGGGAGCAGGAAATGGGTCCTCAGGGCGGTGACGAGCTGAACCTGATCCAGCGTGGCGGCAACTACGGCTATCCCGAGGTCTCCAATGGCGACCACTATGGCGGCAAGCCGATTCCCGATCACTCCACACGCCCGGAATTCATCCCGCCCAAGATCACCTGGACGCCGGTGATCTCCCCCGCCGGCTTGATGATCTACGCAGGAGACCGCTTCCCGGCCTGGAAGGGCAATGCCTTCATCGGCGGGTTGTCGTCCAAGGCGCTGGTACGGATCGAACTCAAGGGCGAAGAGGCGCGCGAAGTCGAGCGCTATGCCATGGGCACGCGCATCCGTGACGTCGAGGAAGGTCCCAACGGCAGTCTCTGGGTCTTGGAAGACGGTGCCAACGCCCGGCTGCTGGAGCTCCAGCCGAAATAGCCGCCAGGGTCACCCAGGGACGGGTGACCGCTGTCTTAACGCAGCTCGGAGGGCGAGCGGCGGACGATCTTGATCGAGTGCTTGATCTCGGGCTTGCGGGTCACGCTGATCGGCCGCTTAGTCACGGTGTCCAGGGTGATGTTCCAGAAGCCGGTGCTGGGTACGGTGATGCGCGCCGGAAAGGTGTCGAAGGCGCCGCCATGGTAGGTGTGACGGCCACCGTTCTTGAAGCTGCGAAAATTGGCATCGTTCATCAGGCGGATGTTACACACCCCCGAACTCTGGATGACGACCAGGTCGCCCTCGTTGAGATGCTCGCGCTGGTGGATGAACTTCATGACGGGTCCTCGTCTTGCAAAGGACTAGGATAGCATCCCTGCCCTGTCCTATTATCGCCGCCCGCCCCCGACCTACCCTTTTCCCATGCGTATTTCCGATGTCGTCCAGTTGCTCGCCGAGGCCGGCGCCAAGCCCAAGCACAGCGCTAGAATCCTGCGCGCCTGGTGCCAGGGCCTGCCCCTGGATACCGGCACCCGCCGCCAGCAGGCGGAGAATTTCCTGCCGCTGGAGGTGCGCCATGCCATCCCCGCACTGACCGAGCGCCTGGAGGGCCTGGCCCGGGTGACCTCGGAGCATCCGGGTGCCGACGGTTCGGCGCGGATGCTGGTGACCCTGGGCGATGGCCAGGCGGTGGAAAGCGTGCTGCTGCCGCGTGATGGACTCTGCGTGTCGTCCCAGGTCGGCTGCGCGGTGGGCTGCGTCTTCTGCATGACCGGCAAGAGCGGCCTGCTGCGCCAGGTGGGCAGCGCCGAGATCGTCGCCCAGGTCGCCCTGGCGCGACGGATCAGGGCGGTGAAGAAGGTCGTCTTCATGGGCATGGGCGAGCCTGCGCACAACCTGGACAACGTGCTGGAAGCCATCGACCTGCTGGGCACCGCCGGCGGTATCGGCCATCGCAACCTGGTGTTTTCCACTGTCGGCGATCCACGGGTATTCGAGCGACTGCCCCAGCAGGCGGTCAGGCCGGCACTGGCGCTGTCGCTGCACAGTACCAATGCCGAGCGCCGGGCCCGCCTGCTGCCCAAGGCGCCCCGCTACGAACCGGGCGAGCTGATCGAACAGGGTGAAGCCTATGCCCGGCTGATCGGCTATCCGATCCAGTACCAGTGGACGCTCCTCGCCGGCATCAACGACAGTCAGGAAGAGATGGACGAACTGCTGCGCCTGATGAAGGGCAAATATGGCGTGCTCAATCTGATCCCCTACAACAGCCTGGAAGTGGACGACTACCAGCGCCCCGACGGCGAGCGCATCGTGCAGATCGTGCGCTACCTGCACAGCCGCGGCCTGCTGACCAAGGTGCGCAACTCCGCGGGCCAGGATGTCGATGGCGGCTGTGGCCAGTTGCGCGCCCGGGCAGAGGTGCTGCGCCCCGTACGCGTCAGCGCCTGACCGATCGTCCCGCGCCTGGCCCCGCCTATCAGATGCGGTGGAACGCCAGACCTGGCGCCCCCTCAGAGTGCACTCGCACCATTCAGAGGGAAGCTTTTTCCATGCAGGATCGCATCAAACGTCACGACCCCTTCATCGCCGGTCTGAAGGAACGCCTGCCCGAAGAGCTGCGCGAATCCTTTACCGAGGAGCAGCTGGAAGCCCTCAAGCTGGCCTTCGGCACCCGCAGCTGGGGCAAGCACAGCGTCGATCTGCGCGGCACCGTCAAATTCTGGCACCGCCGTTACTACTTCGTCTTCCTCGCCGGTCGCAACTACCGTCAACTGTCCCGCCTGGAGCAGGAATTGTCCCTGCTGGGCAAGGCCACGGTGCTGGCGGCGATTCTGCTGGCCTGCGGCCTGGTGGGTCTGGTGCTGCTCTATCTGCTCAAGTCGGCGCTGGGCATCGATATCTTTCCCGACTACTCCTTCGGAGTTTGGACCTGGTTCAAGGGTCTATTCGAGTAGCACGGATTCGCTGGACCCCGGCAGGGAGGCTTGCCCCTCGGGAGACCTCCTATGCCCCACCTGAATCGCCGCCGGACCCTCGGCCTGCTGGCTGCCAGTGCCGCCCTGCCCCTGCTGGGCGGCTATCCACTCAACGCCGTTGCGGCAGATGACGAATACCTCGCCCTGGTCGAGAAGGAAGCCCCCGGCGTCGGCTTCTATCGCCTGGCCGATGGCAAGCGCATCGGCAGCCTGGAATTGCCCGAGCAGCCCCATGAGATCGTCGCCGACCGTCAGGGTCGCTATGCCTATGTCGGCCAGTATGGCGTCAAGAGCTGGCAGGCGCCCGGCGAAGGCGGTCACCAGGTCAGCGTGATCGATCTCGCCGAGCGCCGGCTGGTAAGGTCCATCGACCTGTCGCCCTACCACCGCCTGCACGGCATGCGGCTGGACGACCAGGGCCGCCTCTATGTGCTCAGCGAGACCGATTCGCTGCTCATTCGCTTCGACCAGCCCGCCACCGCCGAAGCCCCCAGTCAGATCGTCCCGGTCGGCGGCACGCGCAGCCACTACTTCGTGCTGACCCGCGATGGGCGGCGTGCCTATGTCGCCGATACCCTGAGCGGCCTGGTTATCCTGGTGGATGCGCACAATCCCGCCGTCCTGCCGGTGAAGAAGTATCTTGGTCAGGCGCCAGAAGGCTGCTGCCTGAGTCCGGACGAGCGGACGTTCTATGTGCTGGACCGGTTCGCCGGCATCCTCCATGCGCTGGATGCCCGCGACCTCGCGCCGCTCCGCCAGGTCAAGCTGCGCGGCGAGGCGGTGCGCGTGGCCGCCTTGCCGGATGGCCGCCTGCTGGTGTCCAACCTGGCGGACAAGAGTCTTTCGCTGCTGCGGCCCGATACCCTCGCGGAAGTCGCCTATCTGCCCATGGGCAGCGCCGTGCCCGGACTCAACCTCGATCCCCGCGGCGAGCGCCTGTTCGCCGCCCTGGAGGACAACCAGCTGGCGGTGGTCGATCTGCGCAACTGGCGGGAGATCCGCCGCTTCGCCACCGGCAAGGCCCCGGACACTGCCGTAGTCTTCCAGGGCTGACGCTCGCCTGCACCCCGATCCGCTGCAAACCAGTCGGCGGATCCACAAGGCAAGAGAATCATCCGCATTTAACAATCTGAATCATTGTGATACAAATCACCGACCTCCGGGCGCCTTCGCGCCCCTTCGCTTATGTCGGTGATAGCTTTCATGCTCGTTCCCTTTTTGATCATGCTCCGCGAAGGCATCGAAGCGGCGCTCATCGTTGGCATCATCGCCAGCTACCTGCAACGCACCGGTCGCGGTCACTGGATGCCCGCGGTCTGGATCGGCGTGATGCTGGCCGCCGCGCTGTCGCTGTTCGTCGGCGCCGGCCTGCAACTGGCCAGCGCCGAATTTCCGCAGCGTCAGCAGGAACTGTTCGAAGCGGTGGTAGGCCTGGCGGCCACGGCCATCCTCACCTCCATGGTGTTCTGGATGCGCAAGGCGGCGCGTTCGATCAAGACCGAGTTGCACGACTCCCTGGAAAACGCCCTGTCCGCCTCGCGCAACCAGGTCTATGCCCTGATCGGTATGGTCTTCCTGGCGGTCGCCCGCGAGGGCCTGGAAACCGTGTTCTTCCTGCTCGCGATCTTCCAGCAGAGCGCCGGCCCCGGTGCGCCCCTGGGCGCCCTGCTGGGCCTGATCATCGCCATCGCGGTGGGCTATGGCCTCTATACCGGCGGCGTACGACTGAACCTGGGCAAATTCTTCCGCTTCACCGGTCTATTCATCCTCTTCGTGGCGGCCGGCCTGTTCACCAATTCGATCAAGGCTCTGCATGAAGCCGGGCTGTGGAATGCGCTGCAACAGGTGGTCTTCGACTGGAGCCACGTGCTGCCCGCCGACGGCCCGGTCGGCACGGTCCTGGCCGGTATGTTCGGTTACCAGGACACCCCCACGGTCAGCACCCTTGGCGCCAATCTGCTGTTCCTGGCGGTCACCCTGCCGCTGTTCTTTCGCACCCCAGCGCCGCCCCAGCGTCCTGCCGTAACCACCCCAGCCTCGCTGGAGCGCCCGTCTTGAACAACACCAACTCCCATTCGCCAAAGCCAGGCTCCACGGCCATGCGCCTGGCCGTGATCGGCTCCGCGACCTTGCTGGTCGTGGCGGCCGCCGCCTTCTACTACGCCTCGCGCTCGGCCGGTCAGCGCCATGCCGAGGTGGGTGACGGTGAGGTCAGAGTCGAGATTCTGGCCAATCGCTGCGAGCCCAATGCCCTGGAGGTGCCTGCCGGGCCGGCGCGTTTCCGTATCGTCAACCGCTCGGACCGTGCGGTGGAGTGGGAAATCCTCGATGGCGTCCTGGTGGTCGAGGAGCGCGAGAACATCGCCCCCGGTCTCAGCCAGGTCATCAACGCCACCCTGGCCCCCGGCGACTACGCCATTACCTGCGGCCTGCTGAGCAATCCGCGCGGCATCCTGAAGGTGTTGCCCACGGCCGCCTCGGAAGCCGCCAGCAAGGCCGGCCCGACCCTGACCCAGTTCGTCGGTCCGCTGTCGGAGTACCGCGTCTACCTGAATCAGCAGAGCCGCCTGCTGCTGCAGGGCATCGCCACCCTGCAACAGGCGCTGGCCGCGGGCGACCTGGAGCAGGCCCGCGCCGCCTATGCCGCTGCCCGCCTGCCTTACCAGCGCCTGGCGGCGACCGCCCAGCGCTTCGCCGAGGTGGACAATCGCCTCAATGCCCGAGCCGACTACTACGAACAGCGCGAACAGGATCCGGCCTTCGGTGGCTTCCATCGCCTCGAACAAGGGCTATTCGCGGGCAACAGCACCCAAGGGCTGGGGCCGGTCGCCGACCGCCTGCAGCAGGACGCCGCCGCGCTGCGCGACGCCTTGCTCGGTCAGTCGCTGCCACCGGAGCAACTCAGCGGCAACGCCGCGCGCCTGCTGCACAACCTGGCCAGCACCCGGATCTCGGGCGAGGAAGAGCGCTATAGCCAGCTGGTCCTGCCTGGATTCGCCGCCAATCTGGAAGGCACGCGCAAGGTGATCGAGTTGCTGCGCCCGCTGCTCGCCAAGGGTCATCCCGAGTTGCAGCAACGCCTGGATACCCAGGCCGACGCCTTTGCCGCGGCCATGGGCGATGTCCACCGCCCCTACTCTTCCCTGTCCCCTGACGATCGCCAGCGCATCGCCGCCGCGGCCCAGGCGCTGGCCAATTCCCTCGACCAGGTCGCCCCGGCCCTGGGCCTTGCCGCCACCAAGACCACGCCATGAAGAAGTCCGCTCCCGATCAGCCCAATATCGAACGTCGCCGCCTGCTGGGTGGCCTCGGCGCCGCCAGCGTGGCCCTGGCCGGTGCCGGGCTCTGCCCGATGCAGGCCCGGGCGGCCAGCACCGCCGAGGTGACCCGTGCCCCCGGCAGCGCCAATACCCATCAGCGCCAGGCGTTCCTTGGCCTGCACCAGAGCGGCATCGTCACCCCACGGCCGGCGGCCGGAATGATCGTGGCCTTCGATGTGCTGGCCAGCGATCGCGAGGACCTGGAACGCCTGCTGCGCACCCTCGACGAACGCATCCGCTTTCTCATGCAGGGTGGCCCGGTGCCGGAGGTGGATCCCAAGCTGCCGCCACTGGATTCCGGCATCCTCGGTCCGGTCGTGACGCCGGACAACCTGACCATCACCGTTTCCGTCGGCGAGTCCCTGTTCGATGACCGCTTCGGCCTGGCCGCGGTCAAGCCAAAGCAGTTGCAACGCATGACCGGCTTTCCCAACGACGCCCTGGAAGCGGACTGCTGCCACGGCGATCTCTGCCTGCAGTTCTGTGCCAATACCCCGGACACCAATATTCACGCCCTGCGCGACATCGTGAAGAACCTGCCGGACCTGCTGGCGATCCGCTGGAAGCAGGAAGGCAGCGTGCCGGTGCAGGATCTGCCGCCCGGCCAGCCCGCCGAGAGCGCGCGCAACTTCCTCGGCTTTCGCGACGGCTCGGCCAACCCCGACTCGACCGACCAGCAGGCGATGGACAGGATCGTCTGGGTCCAGCCCGGCAGCGGCGAACCGGCCTGGGCGGCCCAGGGCAGCTACCAGGCGGTGCGCATCATCCGCAATTTCGTCGAGCGCTGGGATCGTACCCCGCTGCAGGAGCAGGAAGCCATCTTCGGTCGGCGCAAGGCCAGTGGCGCGCCCATGGCCGGAGGTCACGAGACCGACGTGCCGGATTACGCCAGCGACCCCAAGGGCAAGGTCACGCCGCTAGATGCCCATATCCGCCTGGCCAATCCCCGCACCCCGGAGAGCCAGCGCAACCTGATCCTGCGCCGCCCCTTCAACTACTCCAACGGCGTGCGCAAGAACGGCCAACTCGACATGGGCCTGCTGTTCATCGCCTACCAGGCCGACCTGGAACAGGGCTTCATCGCCGTGCAGAAGCGGCTGGATGGCGAGCCCCTGGAGGAATACATCAAGCCCATCGGCGGCGGCTACTTCTTCGTCCTGCCAGGCATCACCGATCCAAAGGACTACCTCGGCCGCAGCCTGCTGGCCGCCGCACCGCTTTAAACCCTCGACAGGAGAAGTCGAATGAAACGCTCGTCACTCGCCGTTGCCCTCGGACTGGCTCTGGCCATGCCGGCCTTTGCCGCCAACTCGCCGCTGGACCTGGTCGGCCCCATCTCCGACTACAAGATCTATGTCACCGACAACCTGGCCAAGCTCACCGAGCAGACCCAGGCCTTCACCGCAGCGGTCAAACGCGGCGACCTGGCTACCGCGCGCAAGCTCTATGCGCCGACGCGGGTCTCCTACGAGCAGGTCGAGCCCATCGCCGAACTCTTCAGCGACCTGGACGCCGCCATCGACTCCCGTGAAGACGACCATGAACAGGGCGTCAAATCCGAGGACTTCACCGGCTTCCACCGTCTGGAACACGCCCTCTTCACCCAGAACACCACCGAGGGCCAGGGGCCCATCGCCGACAAGCTGCTGGAGGACGTCAAGGACCTGCAGAGCCGTGTCGACGGCCTGACCTTCCCGCCGGAAAAGGTCGTGGGTGGCGCCGCGGCGCTGATGGAGGAAGTGGCGGCGACCAAGGTGTCGGGCGAGGAAGAACGCTACAGCCATACCGATCTGTACGATTTCCAGGCCAACGTCGACGGCGCCAAGAAGATCGTCGACCTGTTCCGCCCGCAGATCGAGAAGCAAGACAAGGCCTTCGTCGCCAAGGTCGATAAGAACTTCGCCACGGTCGACAAGATCCTGGCCAAGTACAAGACCAAGGATGGCGGCTTCGAGACCTACGACAAGGTCAGCGAGCGTGATCGCAAGGCCCTGGTCGGTCCGGTCAATACCCTGGCCGAGGACCTCTCCACCCTGCGCGGCAAGCTGGGCCTGAACTAACCGCGGCTGCTAAAACTACTGCGCGTCCGCCAGACGGGCGCGTGCAGTGCTCGGAATCCTCATGTACCGCTCGTACACTCCGGTTCCTGCGCGCCGCGCGCACCCGCCTGACAGCCGCTCGCTACGTTTTATCAACCACGGTATTCATAAGTGGTATCCGGCGCCGCCCACCCGCTTTCCGCTTATCGCCGGAATAGATTTATATATAAAGAAACATCGCTTTTAAGCATATAGACCTGCTGCTATCGTGCACGGCCTAGAAAAGTCGCCAGCGCGCCCCTTGGGTGCCCAAGACTTCGATCACGCGCAGCCGTGCGCGCCGCCTGACAGCAGGATGACCATGTACGTTTACGATCAGTACGATCAGCGGATCGTCGAAGAACGTGTCGCCCAGTTTCGCGACCAGACCCGCCGCTTCCTGGCCGGAGAGCTGGGTGGCGAAGAATACCGCCCACTGCGCCTGCAGAACGGTCTCTACATCCAGCGCTATGCGCCCATGCTGCGCGTCGCCGTGCCCTATGGCCTGCTGAATACCAAACAGGTCCGCAAGCTGGCGCAGATCGCCCGCGACTACGACAAGGGCTACGCCCACATCAGTACCCGGCAGAACTTCCAGTTCAACTGGCCGGAGCTGGAAGACGTGCCCGAGATCCTCGCGGAGCTGGCCACCGTGCAGATGCATGCCATCCAGACCAGCGGCAACTGCATCCGCAACACCACCACCGACCAGTTCGCCGGTGTCGCCCATGACGAACTGATCGATCCGCGCCCCTGGTGCGAGATCATCCGCCAGTGGTCGACCTTCCACCCGGAATTCGCCTTCCTGCCGCGCAAGTTCAAGATCGCCGTCAACGGCGCCGCCCTGGATCGTGCCGCCATCGAGGTGCACGACATCGGCCTGGAAGCGGTGCGCAACGAGGCCGGCGAGCTGGGCTTCCGCGTGCTGGTCGGCGGCGGCCAGGGCCGTACCCCCCACACCGGTGAATTCATCCGCGAATTCCTGCCCTGGCAGCACCTGCTCAGCTACCTGGAAGCCACCCTGCGGGTCTACAACCGCTACGGTCGCCGCGACAACAAGTTCAAGGCGCGCATCAAGATCCTGGTCAAGGCCCTGGGCGCCGACGCCTTCGCCGAAAAGGTCGAGGCCGAATGGGCCCATC
Organism: Pseudomonas sp. PLB05; assembly: GCF_021106615.1. Lineage (NCBI taxonomy): Bacteria > Pseudomonadati > Pseudomonadota > Gammaproteobacteria > Pseudomonadales > Pseudomonadaceae > Pseudomonas > Pseudomonas sp. PLB05. Next base: position 1,199,255 of record NZ_JAJOHO010000001.1, on the reverse strand, counting down.
TCAAGGACGGCCCCATTACCCTGACCGACGCCGAGGTCGCGCGGGTCTCCGCCTTCTTCGTCGATCCGGCCTATGCCGAGCTGCAGGACCAGGACGAAGCCCTCGCCCGCCTGGACGCCGAGCAGCCCGGTTTCGCCCGCTGGCGTCAGCGCAACACCTTCCGCCACAAGCGTCCGGGCTATGTCGCCGTGACCCTGTCGCTCAAGCCCACCGGCGTGGCCCCGGGCGACGTCACCGATCGCCAGCTGGACGCCATGGCCGACTTGGCCGATCGCTACAGCTTCGGCGAGCTGCGCACCTCCCACCAGCAGAACGTCATCTTCGCCGACGTCCGCCAGGATCAGCTGCTGGAGCTCTGGCACGAGTTGCGCGAGCACGGCTTCGCCACCCCCAACATCGGCCTGCTGACCGACATCATCTGCTGCCCGGGCGGTGATTTCTGCTCCCTGGCTAACGCCAAGTCGATCCCCATCGCCGAAGCCATCCAGCGCCGTTTCGACGACCTGGACTACCTGTTCGACATCGGCGAGCTGGATCTCAACATCTCCGGCTGCATGAACGCCTGTGGTCACCACCACGTCGGCCACATCGGCATCCTGGGCGTGGACAAGAAGGGCGAGGAGTTCTACCAGGTATCCCTCGGCGGCGACGCCGGTCGTGACGCCACCCTGGCCAAGATCCTCGGCCCCTCCTTCGCTCAGGACCAGATGCCCGAGGTGATCGGCAAGCTGATCAACGTCTACGTCGAGCAACGCACCGAAGACGAGCGCTTCATCGACACCTACCGCCGTATCGGTATCGACCCCTTCAAGGAGCGCGTCTATGCAAAGAATCATTAAGGGCGACCAGCTGGTCACCGACAACTGGCACCTGCTGCCCAAGGACGTCGCCTTCGCAGACGTCCCCAACAGCGACGACGTGATCATTCCGGCCGCGCTGTGGCTGGAACACGGCCATGCCCTCACCTGCCGCGATGGCCGCATGGGCATCTGGCTGGACAGCGACGAAGAGCCCGAGAGCATCGCCGCCGATCTCGAGCATTTCGCCCTGATCGCCATCAACTTCCCGGCCTTCGTCGACGGGCGCGGCTATTCCTATGCGCGCCTGCTGCGCGAACGCTTCGGCTGGACCGGCGAGCTGCGCGCCATCGGCGACGTCCTGCAGGACCAGCTGTTCTTTCTCAAGCGCTGTGGCTTCGACGCCTACGTGGTCCGTGCCGACCGCGATCCGGAAGCGGCGCTGGCCGGTCTGCGCGACTTCAGCGTGACCTACCAGAGCGCGGTGGATCAACCAGAGCCGCTGTTCCGTCGTCGCCAGGCCTGACCGCCCTGGAGGCAAAAAGAAACCCGCCGCGGCGGGTTTCTTTTTGCTTGGCCTTCGCTCAACCGAGATCGACGACCACGCGACCCACCATCTTGCCGGCAAGAATCTGGCTGATGGTATCGGGCAGCTCTTCGAGGCCGACCTCGCGGGTCAGGCTGTCCAGGTCATCCAGCTTCCACTGCACCGAGAGCTTGTCCCAGAGGGCGGCCTTGGCCATCAGCGGCAACTCGACGGAATCCACACCCAGCAGATTCACCCCGCGCAGGATGAAGGGAAAGACCCCGGCCTCGAAGGTGGTGCCGGCGGTCATGCCGCAGCAGGCCACGCTGCCGCCGTACTCCAGCGACTTGATGACATTGAAGAGGATGTCGCCGCCGACGGTATCCACCGCGCCGGCCCACTGCTGGTCCAGCAGCGGCTTGCCGACGCCATCGGCCAGGGTCGCACGGTCGAGGATCTGCCGAGCGCCCAGACGATGCAGCCACTCCGCGCGCTCCAGCTTGGCGGTAGAGGCCGCCACGTGATAGCCGAGTCGCGCCAAGAGCTTGACCGCCAGACTGCCGACGCCACCGCTGGCACCCGTCACCAGCACAGTGCCGGCCTCCGGGGTCAGGCCCATCTGCTCAAGCTTCTCGACGCACAGCGCCGCGGTGAGACCCGCGGTGCCCAGCACCATAGCCTCGCGCAGGCCGAGGTTGTCCGGACGGCGGATCACCCAGGCGGCTGGTACCCGGATGTACTGACCGAAGCCGCCGGGGGTGCTCATGCCCAGGTCATAGCCCGTGACCAGGACCTCATCGCCCACGGCGAATTCGCCAGCGCTGGATTGCTCCACCACGCCCGCCGCGTCGATGCCCGGGGTATGGGGATAGCGTCGGGTCACGCCGCGGTTGCCGATGGCCGACAGGGCGTCCTTGTAGTTGAGCGAGGAATAGCGCACCCGGATCAGCACCTCGCCCGCAGGCAGGTCGTCCAGGCTGCGCGTCACCACCTCTTGCCGAAAAGCACCATGGGCCCCTTCGGTCACCCAGAGCGCCTGAAAATTGCTCATCGCAGAACCTCCGTTGGAGTCTTGTTATGGGGCCGCCAGTCCTATGGACCTCAGCGCCAGCGGGTCGACTCGCCCAGGCGTTCCCACCAGGTGCTCACCAGGCGATCGACACCGAGGCTGGCCGCCATGCCCAGACGTTCGGGCAACGACTTCTTCTCGACGAAGCGTAGCGAGAAGACTTCGACCACCTGGGCCCGTTCGGCCAGGTATTCGTCGCTGGTGCGCAGCTCGTCCACCAGCTGCTTGCCCAGGGCGGCCTGGCCCAGCCAGACCTCGCCGGTGGCGACCTCGTCGATGTTGAGTTGCGGGCGGTAGTGGGCGACGAAGTTCTTGAACAGGACGTGGGTGGTGTCCAGGTCGTGCTGGAATTTTTCCTTGCCCTTCTCGTCGTTCTCGCCGAACACGGTGACGGTACGCTTGTACTCACCCGCGGTGAAGACCTCGAAATCCACGTCATGCTTTTTCAGCAGGCGATGGACATTGGGCAGCTGGGCGACCACGCCGATGGAACCGAGGATGGCGAAGGGCGCGCAGAGAATGCGGTCGCCGATGCAGGCCATCATGTAGCCGCCGCTGGCGGCCACCTTGTCGACGCAAATGGTCAGAGGGATCCCGGCCTGGCGGATACGCGCCAGTTGCGAGGCGGCCAGGCCATAGCTGTGGACCAGGCCACCGCCACTTTCCAGCCGCACCACCACCTCGTCCTTGGGCGTCGCCAGGGTCAGCACCGCGGTGATCTCGTTGCGCAGGTGTTCGTTGGCTGTGGCCTTGAGGTCGCCGTGGAAATCGAGGACATAGACCCGCGACTTGCCGGACTCGCTCTTGCGCTTGCTCTTCTCGGCCTTGGTCTCGCGCTTGCGCAGGGCCTTGAAGGCCTCCTTGCCCAGCACGCTTTGCTGCAATCTCAGCCGCAGATCGCGATAGAAGTCATTGAGCTTCTGCACCTGCAGTTGCCCTGCCGAGCTGCGCCGGTTGCGGCCGCGGACGGCGGCGGTGAACAACAGCACGGCGATGATGGCGACCACCACGGTGACGGTTTTGGCCAGGAAACTGGCATAGTCGGCAAGAAACTCCACGGACTCTCCTAGGATGGCGGCAGCAGTGCCCTGCCCAGCATACCGAGTCGTCCGAGCGATAGAAACTCGGCGATCCCTGGTCGGTCTTCCTGCATGGGCTACTTCTCGGCTGCGATCAGGCCGTGCGCAAGCCCCAGCCTTTCAAACAAGCGTATGAATAGCCGTTGACAGGCCTTCTGCCGCCCCCTACCCTCGGTCGAGTACCCTGCCCCTCCCGCTGGAGTGGGCCTCATCGAAAAAGACCACAAGGACCCTCGCCATGAGCGCAGCCGATGCCATCGCCACCCTGAAGAGCAAGTTCGACCCCTCCGCCGCGGCCGGCCTGGATCTCACCTATCAATTCGACGTCGAGGGCGGTGACAACTACTACGTGGTCATCAAGGACGGCACCTGCGACGTCCAGCAGGGCGACGCTGCCGATCCGGATTGCACCCTGATCATGGACCAGGCCACCCTGGCCGGTATCGTCAGCGGCGAGACCGACGGCATGCAGGCCTTCATGTCGGGCAAGCTGCGCGTCGAAGGCAACATGATGCTGAGCATGAAGCTGGGCGAACTCTTCCCCAACTAAGCGCTAGTCGCGAAAGCCGGGCAATCGCCCGGCTTTTTTGTGCCTGGGCTCAGGGCCGCCGCGGCGGCGCGGGCGGCGTGACATTGCCATCCCAGCCACCGCCGAGCGCGGCGATCAGCTGGACGCTGGTGCTGAGGCGACTGCCCAGCAGGGTCAGGTTGGTGCGTTCGTTGCTCAGGGCGGTGGTCTGCAGGGTGACGACGTCGAGATAGCCGATCAACCCGGCCTGGTACTGATTCTCTGCCAGTTGCAGGGCGCGGCGCGCGGCGTCAAGGGCCTCCTGGCGTACGCCGGCTTCGTCATCGTAGGTGCGCAACTGCACCAGGTAGTCTTCCACCTCGCGGAAGCCATCGAGCACGGTCTGGCGATAGCCGGCGACGCTGGCGTCGTAGCTGGCTTCGGCCGACTCCACCTGGGCCCGGCGCAGGCCAGCATCGAACAGCGACAGGGCGAAGGACGGCCCGATCGACCAGAAGCGATTCGGGGTGCTGACCAGGCTGCCCCACTGGCTGGCGCTGTAGCCGCCGCTGGCGCTCAGGGTCAGGTCGGGGTAGTAGGCCGCTTCGGCAACCCCGATGGCGGCATTGGCGGCCATGACCTGGCGCTCGGCCTGGGCGATGTCCGGGCGCCGTTCCAGCAGCGTCGAGGGCACGGCGCTCGGCAGCGGCGGCAACTCGGGAATCGTCTTGACCGCAGCCAGCTGGAAATTGGCCGGGATTTCGCCGACCAGCACCGCGACGGCGTTCTCCAGCTGGGCGCGCTGATACCTGAGATCGATGGCGTCGGCCTGGGTGCTCTTGAGCTGGGTAGTGGCCTGGGCGACATCGGCCGGGGTGACGATACCGGCGCGGTACTGGTTCTGGGTCAGCCGCAGGGAGCGTTCGTAGGCGGCCACGGTGGCGTCGAGCAGCCGCTGCTGGGCATCCAGCACCCGCAGCTGCAGGTAGTTGGTCGCCAGTTGCGTCTGCAGACTCAGGCGGGTGGCGGCCAGCTCGGCGGCGCTGGCCTGGGCGGTGGCCCGATCCGACTCCACCTGGCGGCGGACGCGGCCCCAGAGATCCAGCTCCCAGCTCACCCCCAGACTGGCGTCATAGGCGTTGCTGATGGTACTGGTGCCGCTGCTGCTGAAGGTGCTGCTGGTGCCACTGGAGTTGCGGATGACGGTGTTGCTGCCCGAACCGCCGCCGCGCCCGGAACGGGTGGCGCCCAGGCTGCTGGACAGGGTCGGGAACAGCGAAGCCCGCGCCTGGCTGACCAGGGCCAGCGACTGCCGATAGGTGGCCTCGGCCTGGGCCAGACTCTGGTTGCGCTGGTTGAGCTGCACCATCAGCCGATCCAGGGTCGGATCGTCATAGCGCCGCCACCAGTCGCCGCGGATCTCCAGGTCCTTGGGCGCGGCGGCCTGCCAGCCTTCGGCGTGGCGATAGGCGAACGGTACCGTGGTGGTCGGTCGCTGGTAATCCGGGCCCAGGGTACAGCCGGCCAGCAGCAGAGCCAGGGTCAGCGTCGGCAGGCGCAGGAATGGGGTCATAGCGGCGTATCCAGGGCAGCGTCGGTACGGATGCCGCGCCAGCGATTGACGCGGCGGCGCAGGCGTTCGAAATAGAGATAGACCACCGGGGTGGTGTAGAGGGTGAGGATCTGGCTCAGCACAAGCCCGCCGACGATCACCAGGCCCAGCGGCTGGCGCATCTCGGCGCCTTCGGTATTGCCGATCAGCAGCGGCACGGCGCCGAAGATGGCGGCCATGGTGGTCATGAGGATGGGCCTCAGGCGCAGCAGGCAGGCTTGACGGATGCCCTCCTCGGGCGTCAGCCCCTGCTGGCGTTCCAGTTGCAGCGCCAGGTCCACCATCATGATGGCGTTCTTCTTCACCACCCCGATCAGCAGGAACAGCCCGAGCATGGAGATCAGGCTGAACTGGCCGCCGGTGAGCTGGATGGCCAGCAAGGCCCCTACCCCCGCCGACGGTAGCGTCGAGAGGATGGTCAGGGGGTGTACGTAGCTCTCGTAGAGCACGCCGAGCACGATGTAGACCAGCACCAGGGCACCGAGGATCATCAGCGGCTGCCCCGAGACGGTGCTGGCAAAGATGTTGGCCGAGCCGCCCAGGCGACCCTGGACATCGCTGGGCAGGCCGATGGCGGCCACCGCGCGCTGCACCGCCCGGGTCGCCTGTTCCAGGCTGACGTCCGGCGCCAGGTCGAAGTTGATGCTCTCCGAGGCGAACTGGCCGTCGTGGGTGACCCGGTCCTCGGCGAGGCTGTTGGTGTAGTAGGCGAAGGCCGACAGCGGCACCTGGGCGCCGCTGCTGGTGATGACCCGCACCTGCTCGAGGACGGTCGGGTCCTGGGCATAGCGCGGATTGATCTCCATCACCACCTTGTACTGGTTGAGCGGCTCGTAGATGGTCGAGATCTGCCGCTGGGCGAAGGAATTGTTGAGCACCGCGGCCACGGTCTCCATGTCCACGCCGAGGCGCTTGGCCTTCTCGCGGTCGATCTGCAGGGTGATCTGCTGGGTGCTGCCCTCGCGGCCATCCACCGCGGTCAGTTCCGGCAGTGCCTTGAGCGCGGCCAGTACCTTGGGCTGCCAGGCCTGCAGCAGCTGGACGTCGCCGGAGAGCAGGTTGTACTCATAGGACGAGGTGCTCTGCTGGCGACCGCCGAATCTGAGGTCCTGGTCGGCCATGAGGAACAGCTGGGCACCCGGCACCTTGGGGGCGTTGGCGCGGATGCGCTCGATGACCTTCTGGGCATCCAGCTGGCGCTCGGCGATGGGCTTGAGGCGGATCAGCATCACCGCATTGTTCACCCCGCTGCCGGAACCGGAGCTGCCGACGAAGCCCGAGGCGCTGGCCACCGCCGGATCGGCCAGCAGCGACTTGCGCAGGATCTCGATCTTCGGCTGCATCACCTGGAACGACAGGGCATTGTCGCCGCGGATGAAACCGATCAGTTGGCCGGTGTCCTGCTGCGGCATGAAGGTCTTGGGGACCACGACATAGAGCACCACGTTGAGCGCTATGGTGGCGATCAGGCTGAGCAGGGTCAGGCGCCGATGGCGCAGGGCCCAGCCGAGGCTGCGGTCGTAACCCACCACCAGCCGGCGATGGGCGCGTTCGCTGAAGCGCTGCAAGCGGCCTTGGGTGGTCGGGTCATGGGGCCTGAGCCAGCGCGCGCAGAGCATGGGCGTCAGGGTCAGGGACACCACCAGGGAGACCAGGATGGCCGCCGCCAGGGTCAGGGAGAATTCACGGAACAGCTTCTCGACGATGCCACCGATGAAGAGGATGGCGACGAAGACGGCCACCAGGGAGACGTTCATCGACAGCAGGGTGAAGCCCACCTCGCGGGTGCCCTGATAGGCGGCTTTGAGCGGCGCCATGCCGTTGTCGATGTGGCGGGCGATGTTCTCCAGCACCACGATGGCATCGTCCACCACCAGGCCCGCCGCGAGGATCAAGGCCATCAGCGACAGGGTATTGAGCGAAAAGCCGAGTAGGTACATGACGGCGAAGGTGCCCACCAGGGAGATCGGCACCGCCAGGGCCGGAATCACCGCGCTGCGCAGTCGGCCGAGGAACAGCCAGACCACGCCGATCACCAGGAAGACGGCGATGATCAGGGTCAGCTCGGCCTCGTGCAGGGTGGCCTTGATCACGCCTGAGCGGTCCATGGCCACTTCCAGGCGGGCACTGGCCGGCACGATGGCTTCCAGCGCTGGCAGGCGCGCCTTGAGCGCGGCGATGGTCTCGATGATGTTGGCGTTGGCCTGGCGATTGACCACCAGCAACACCGCGCTCTGGTCGTTGTAGAAGCCGGCGTTGTAGCGGTCTTCCACCGCGTCGCTGACCTTGGCGACATCGCGCAGGCGCAGTGCCGCACCATCCTGGTAGCGGATGATCAGGGGCGCATAGTCGGCGGCCTTGAACAGCTGGTCGTTGGCCTGGATCTGCCAGTTGTGCTGGTCATTGGCCACCGCGCCCTTGGGCCGACGCTGGTTGGCGCTGTTGATGGCGGTGCGGACATCGTCCAGCGCCAGGCCATAGTGCTCCAGCTGCCGGGGCTCCAGCTCGATGCGGACCGCCGGCAGGGAGCTGCCGCCGATCTGCACCTCGCCGACACCGTTGACCTGGGACAGGCTTTGGGCCAGCACCGTCGACGCCAGGTCGTAGAGCTCGCCCTTGCTCAGGGTCTTGGAGGTCAGGGAGAACACCATGATGGGTGCCTGGGACGGATTGACCTTGCGATAGCGCGGCATCTGGCGCATGCCGCTGGGCAGCAGGTTGCGCGAGGCGTTGATGGCCGCCTGCACCTCGCGGGCGGCGGTATTCACATCCTTGTCCAGGTCGAACTGGATGATGATCTGGGTCGAGCCCTGGCTGCTGCGGCTGGTCATGGAGCTGATACCGGCGATGCTGCCCAGGGAGCGCTCCAGGGGGGTGGCCACGCTGGAAGCCATCACCTGGGGACTGGCGCCGGACAGGGTCGCCGAGACGGTGATGGTCGGGAAATCCATCTGCGGCAGGGGCGCCACCGGCAACAGCCTAAAGGCGATGGCGCCGAGCAGCAGCAAGGCCAGGCTCAGCAGCAGGGTCGCCACCGGCCGGGCGATGAAGGGCGCCGAGAGATTCACCTCAGGCCGTCCTGCGCCGACCCAGGCGCTCGCCCAGGCGGTCGAAGGCCAGGTAGATCACCGGGGTGGTGAACAGCGTCAGCACCTGGCTCACCAGCAGGCCACCCACCATCACCAGGCCCAGCGGCTGGCGCAGTTCGGCGCCAGCGCCGGTGGCCAGCATCAGCGGCACCGCGCCGAACAGCGCGGCCAGGGTGGTCATGAGGATCGGCCGGAATCTCAGCAGCGCCGCCTGGTAGATGGCCTCCTCCGGCGTGAGCCCCTGGTGGCGTTCGGCGTCGAGGGCGAAGTCGATCATCATGATGGCGTTCTTCTTGACGATGCCGATCAGCAGGATGATGCCGATCACCGCGATCAGCCCGAGGTCGTTGCCGGTGAGCAGCAGCGCCAGCAAGGCGCCGATGGCCGCTGAGGGCAGCGTCGAGAGGATGGTCAGCGGATGGATGAAGCTCTCGTAGAGCACCCCCAGCACGATGTACATCACCACCACCGCCGCCAGGATCAGCAACAAGGTGCTGGACAGCGAGGCCTGGAAGGCCGCCGCCGCGCCCTGGTAGTGGGTGTTGATACCCACCGGCAGGCCGATTTCCTGCTTGGCCGCGTCGATGGCGGCCACGGCGGCACCGAGGGAAACGCCGTTCGCCAGGTTGAAGGACAGGGTCACCGCCGGGAACTGGCTGAGATGGTTGATCACCAGACGGGTCGGCCGCTGTTCCATCTTCACCAGGCTGGACAGCCGCACCGGGGCGCGACTGGTGTCCGTGGTGGTTTCGGTCGTGCTGGCCGTACCGGTGCCACTGCTGCCGCTGGAGGTGGTACCACTGCCCGCCTTTACCCAGACCTGGCTGAGGGCATCCGGCCCCAGGCTGTCGGCAGCGGCGCTGGCCAGCACCACCCGGTACTGGTTGGCCTGGGTGTAGATGGTCGAGATCTGCCGCTGACCGAGGGCGTCGTAGAGAGCGTCGGTGATGGCCGAGACCTGCACGCCCAGGCGCGCCGCCGCGTCGCGGTCGATGGTCAGGTACAGCTGCAGCCCCTTGTTCTGCAGGTCGCTGGTGACATCGGTGAGCTCGGGCCGCTGGTGCAGCGCCTCGGTCAGCCGCGGCACCCAGGTGTCGAGCAGATTGGCGTCGGGTGAATCCAGGGTGAGCTGATACTGGGTGCGGCTGACCCGGTCTTCGACGCTGAGGTCCTGCACCGGCTGCATGTAGAGGGTGATGCCCACCACCTCGGCGACCGCGGGCCGCAGCCGGTCGATCACCTCCTGGGCCGTGACGTCGCGCTCGCTCTGCGGCTTGAGGTTGATCTGCATGCGACCGCTGTTGAGGGTGACGTTATCGCCATCGACGCCGATATAGGACGACAGGCTCGCCACCGCCGGGTCCTGCAGCACCACTGCGGCCAGGGCCTGCTGGCGCTCGCTCATGCCACGGAAGGAAATCGACTGGGGCGCCTCGGTGATGCCCTGGATGGAGCCGGTGTCCTGGGCTGGGAAGAAGCCCTTGGGCACCAGCAGGTAGAGCACCGCGGTGAGCACGAAGGTCGCCAGCGCCAGCAGCAGCATCAGCGCCCGATTGGCCAGCGACCAGCGCAGTGCCCGGCCATAGCCACCGATCAGCCGTTCCAGCCACACCAACCGATGCTCCGCGGCCTCCTCGCGCTTGAGCAGGCGGGCGCACATCATCGGCGTGAGGGTAAGGGAGATCACCAGGGAGATAAGAATGGCCACCGCCAGGGTGATGGCGAATTCGCGGAACAGCCGGCCCACCACGTCCTGCATGAACAGCAGCGGGATGAGCACAGCGATCAGCGAAACGGTCAGGGACACCAGGGTGAAGCCGATCTGGCGGGCGCCCTTGAGCGCCGCTTCCATGGGTGTGGCGCCCTCTTCCAGATGCCGGGAGATGTTTTCCAGCATGACGATGGCGTCGTCGACGACGAAGCCGGTGGCGATGGTCAGGGCCATCAGCGACAGGTTGTTCAGCGAGAAGCCGGCCAGATACATGGCGCCAAAGGTGCCGATCAACGACAACGGCACCGTGACCGAGGGGATCAGTGTGGCGCTGAAGCGGCGCAGGAAGACAAAGGTGACCATGACCACCAATCCCACCGCCAGCAGCATCTCGTGCTGGACGTCGGTAACCGCGGCGCGGATGGTCTCGGTACGGTCGCTGAGCACGGCGATGTCGAGACCGGCCGGCAGGCTTTCCTTGAGGCTCGGCAACAGCGCCTGGATGCGGTCGACGGTCTGGATGACGTTGGCCCCGGGCTGGCGCTGGACGTTGACCAGGATGGCGCCGCTACGATTGGCCCAGGCGGCCAGGCGGTCGTTTTCCGCGCCCTGGGCGATGGTGGCGACGTCACCCAGGCGCAGGGCGCCGTTGTCGGCGTAGTTGAGGATCAGGTCGCCATAGGCCTTGGGGTCGCGCAACTGGTCGTTGGCGTCCAGGGTGGCCACCCGAGTGGGGCCGTCGAAGCTGCCCTTGGGCTGGTTGGTGTTTTCGCTGGTGACCAGGCTGCGTACATCGGCCAAGGTCAGGTTGTGAGCCGCGAGCTTGTCCGGATCGACCTGGATACGCACCGCCGGTCGCTGGCCGCCGGCCAGGCTGACCATCCCTACCCCGCTGACCTGGGCCAGCTTCTGCGCCATGCGGGTGTCGACCAGATCGTAGAGCGTGGGCAGCGGCAGGGTCCTGGAGCTGATCGCCAGGGTGACGATGGGGGTATCGGCCGGATTGACCTTGTTGTACACCGGCGGCGCCGGCAGGTCGCTGGGCAGCAGGTTGTTGGCTGCGTTGATCGCCGCCTGGACCTCCTGTTCGGCGACCGACAGGTTCAGTTCCAGGTTGAATCTCAAGGTGATGACCGAGGCGCCACCGGAGCTGGTGGAGGCCATCTGCGACAGGCCCGGCATCTGCCCGAACTGACGCTCCAGCGGCGCAGTGACGGCGCTGGTCATGACATCGGGACTGGCGCCGGGATAGAGGGTGAGCACCCGGATGGTGGGATAGTCCACCTGTGGCAGCGCCGCGACCGGCAGCAACCGATAGGCCAGCAGACCGGCGATGAGCAGCGCCACCATCAACAGGGTGGTGGCGACCGGGCGCAGGATGAAGGGGCGCGAGATATCCATCGCGGCCGATCAGCCCTGGGTCTTGCCGGGCTTGCGTACCGCCGGCTTGGCCGGTTCGCTGGGCGCCGCCGAGGCACCGGTGACCACCTCCACCTCGTTGCCCTCGCGCAGGCGATCGGTGCCTTCGGTCACCACCCGGTCACCGGCAGCCAGGCCTTCGGTGACCACGGTCAGACTGCCGTCATCCGGCCCCAGCTTGAGGCTGCGGACCTGGATCTTGTTGTCGGGCCCCACCACGTAGGCGAAGGTGCCATTGGAGCCGAACTGGATAGCCGCGGAAGGCACCACCAGGGCCTGATCCAGCACCTGTTCGCGCACCCGCACGGTGACGAACTGATTGGGGAACAGCGCCTCGTCGCCATTGGCGAAGCGCGCGCGAAACTTGAGGGTGCCAGTGGCCGTATCGATCTGGTTGTCGAAGCTCTGCAGGGTGCCGTCAGCGACCTTGCGCGAACCACCGCGATCCCAGGCTTCGACCGGCAGGGTCTGGCCGGCGCGGGCGCGCTTGAGCAACTCGCCGAGCTGGCTTTCCGGCAGGGTGAAGACCACCGAGATCGGCTGGGTCTGGGTGATCACGGCGACCACGGTGCTGTCGTTGGCGGACAGCAGGTTGCCCCCATCCAGCTGACGCAGGCCGACACGGCCGGCGATGGGCGCCTTGATCTGGGTGAAAGCCAGATTCAGCTTGGCATCGGCCACCGCCGCCTGGCTGTTCTTGAGGGTACCGCGGTACTGGTTGACCAGGGCCTCCTGGGTATCCAGCGTCTGCCTGGCGATGCTGTCCTCGCGGAACAGCCCCTGGTAGCGCTTGAGGTCCAGCTCGGCGTTGCGCAGCTGCGCCTGATTCTGCTGCAGGGTGCCCTCGGCCTGCTGCAGCGCCACCTCATAGGGGCGTGGGTCTATGGTGGCCAGTAGCTCGCCGGCCTTGACCTTCTGGCCTTCGTCGAAGGCGACGCGGACCAGTTCGCCGGCGACCCGGGTGCGCACGTTCACGGTATTGAGCGCGGTCACCGTACCGATGGACCGGCGTACGATGGGAAAGCTGCGCTGTTCGACCGCCACCACCCGCACCGGGGTCGGGCCGGTCATGCCGAAGGGCGAACGAGCCCCCTTGCCGGCCGCGGCCTCGCTCTTCTGGCCGTGCTGGTGATACCAATACCAGCCACCCGCGGCCACCAGCATCACGAGAACGAGCAGCCAGACCAGTCGGCGACGGGAGGAAGAGCTAGGCGAAGAGTCGGACATCGGAGAATACGTACACGCTAGGGAAGGCGGAAGATAAGCAGTAGCGAGACGGCTAACCAGCCCCTTTACTGCGATTTTACCTAAAGCAAAACGGGCAGACACAAAAGGCGCCTGCCCGTTTCGAAGCGCCCACCGCGTGGCGCGGTGGGTTGCCGGCGATCAGCCGAGGACGGCGAGCGCAGCCGCGTAGTCCGGCTCCTGACCGATCTCGGGCACCAGTTCGCTGTGCAACACCCTGTCCTGTTCGTCCAGTACCACCACGGCACGAGCGGCCAGGCCTTGCAGCGGACCGCTGGCCAGGGCGACGCCATAAGCCTGCAGGAATTCGGCACCGCGCAGGGTCGAGAGGTTTATGACCTTTTCCAGGCCTTCGGCGCCACAGAAGCGCTTCTGGGCGAACGGCAGGTCGGCGGAGATGCACAGCACCAGGGTGTTATCCAGCTTGTCGACTTCGCTGTTGAACTTGCGCACCGAGGTGGCGCAGGTCGGGGTGTCGACGCTGGGGAAGATGTTGAGCACCTTGCGCTTGCCGGCGAGGCTGGCCAGGGTGATGTCCTGCAGATCGCCATTGACCAGGCTGAAGGCCGGGGCCTGTTGGCCAGGCTGCGGCAGGTTGCCCTGCACCTCGACCGGGTTGCCACGCAGATTGACGGTTGCCATGAACAGCTCCTTTCTCATGAGACGGGACAGGGAGTAAACACGTTTTCCGCACCCGATCAAAGCGTTACGCGCCCCTGCTTCAAAAATCGCGGCGATAGAAGAAATCCAGGGAATTGGCCAGACCGCTGGCGATCTCGAGATAGAGCCGGCGGGTGAGCTGGTAGCGCAGGGCGACGGTATTGGCCGAATCGAACACCCCTACCCCATAGCGCACCGACAAGCGATCGGTCAGATTTCCCGAGGCCACCACGCTGGTCTTGTCCCCTGACCCAGCGGTATCCAGCTGGAAGTTCTGGATGCCCAAGCGCTGCGCCAGGGCACCGGCGGTGCCGGAACTGCCGGCCAGGCCCAATGCCAGCGCCGCCTGGCCGAGCACGTTGTTGTCGCCTTCGCTGCCGCTGGACAGCGGCCGCCCCAGCACCAGGTAGGCCAGCGCCTGCTCCTGGCTCATGCTCGGCTCGGAGAACACTTCGATACGCGGCTGCTGGGCGAAGCCCGAGAGCCGCAATCCCGCGGTGACATTTTGCTCCTGCACCATCCGTACGGCTTCCACATCGATATAGGGCTGGGCGATAGGCCCCTGGAAGAACAGCCGAGCGCGCCTCATGGTCAGGCGCTGACCATAGGCGTTGTAGCGGCCGTTGCGCAGGTTCAGCTCTCCGCGGGTGTCGAGGTTGTCGCCGATGTGGACCTTGCCGACGATTTCCGCGGACAGGCCAAAGGCGTCGAAAGTGAGCTTGTCGGAGCCGACCAGCACATCGACGTCCATGGCGATCTGCATCGCCTGCTGCCTGGCCGGCGCCTCCTGGCCGACGATGACGGCATCGTCCGACACCTTGACCGTGGACGGCGGCAGCTGCTGCACCTGGATGCGCCCGCGCGGCACCCGCACCTCGCCGGCCAGGGCCAGGCGGCCGTCTTTCATCAGGATCTTGAGATCGGGCGCCACTTCCAGCTGCGCATAGGGCTCGACGTTGACCGGCAGCTTGTCGCCGGTGACCGCCACATTGACGTCCAGGCCATTGGCCCAGCCGACGCTGCCCCGGATCTGGCCGCGCCCCTGGGTGCCGCTGCGCCAGCCGCCGTCGAGCAAGGCGGTGTCGCCCTGGATACGGGCGGTCAGGCCGAGGTCCTGCAGGCGCGTCGGCACGCTGCCGCCGCCGATGTCGCCGCCGCTGAGCTGGATCTGACCGTTGACCCGCGGTTGCAGCAGGGTTCCGCCCAGCTCGCCCGCGCCGTTGATCTCGCCTTCCAGATGCTCGATGCCTTCGACGAAGGCCTTGCCGAGGGCCAGATTCAGGCCCTGCAACTGGAAGCGACCGGCCAGCGCCTGGTTCGGATCGCGGGGATCCAGCCGCGCCTGCACATCGAGCTGGCCGAGGTCGGCACTGGTCAGGCGCACCTGGGTGTCCACCTGCTGCGGTTTCAGGGCGCTGGTGACGTCCAGGCTGTCGTAGCTGAAGGTCTGCCACTGGCCCGCGGCGTCGCGCAGCCTGAGGCTGCCACGGCCGGCCTGGAGACGGATCTCGCCATCAGGCCCGGCCTTGGGCAGGCGCAGGTCGACGTCGCCATCGAGGGTGCCCTGCCAGGCCAGTTCCGGGGGCAGCAGCGGTTGCAGACTGGCGAGCGGGAAGGCGCGCAGGTGCCAGGCGAGACGGGTGTCGGGCAGTAGCTGCTGATCGTCGCCGCAAAGGCTGGCCGCGCCGGACCGCCAGCAATGCCGGCCCAGTTCCAGGCGCCCGTTGGCCAGGCGTTCGATGCGCGCGGGGCTTTGTAGGGTCCAGTTCTGGCCGCTGGCGGCAACCGAGCCGCGGGCCAGCTGGCCCTTCCAGTCGCCGTTGTCGGCCAGGGTACCGCCGGCCGCGAGCGCAAGGTTGAGCTGGGGCCCCTTGAGCGACAGCTCGGCCTGCTGCTGGCGGCGATCGCCCTGCCCCTGCAGGCGCAAGACGCCAAAATCGCGCCCGGCCGCCTGCAGGCCCTGGGCGGTCAGCTCCAGCTTGCCACGCTGGCGATCGTCCAGAGTGGCCGCCAGCCCCAGGCTGCTCATGCGGTTGTCGGCATAGGCGAGCTGGCGCCCGTCGAGACGCAGCTGGCCAGCCGGCGCCTTGAGGGTGCCGGCCAGATCCAGGCGGCCCTGGGCGCTGCCGGACAGATCGGGCCAGAGTTGGCCGAGGCGCCGCAAATCCAGTTGCAGCTGGCCCTGCAGCCGTTGATCGAGCGCGCCCTGCCCCTGGATGCGGTTGTCACCCAGGCGGATGTCCACCTGCGAGACCTGCCATTGCTCGCCAGCGCCCTTGGCCTTGGCGGCCAGTACGGCCGGCTGGTTGCGCAGCCGTCCCTTGAGGTCCAGATCGGCATCCAGCTGCAGGCGGCCATCCTTGAAGGCACCGGAACTGCGCAGCGGACCGGCCAGGCTACCGGGCAGCTGAGCGACCCAGAAGGCCGGATCAAGGCGACTCAGATCCAGGGCCACCTGCCAGCTGACGCCGTCGGCGAAGCCCAGGTTGACCTTGCCCTGCGCCCGCCCCTGGCCGGCCTGGAGATCCAGCGAGGGCAGATTGAGCTGGGTGGTATCACCACTGAAGGGGGTGGCCAGGGTGAAGGCACCGGCCGGACCGGTGGCCGCAGCCTTGAGATTGCCCAAATAGGCACCGTCTCTATAGGCCACCTCGCCCTGCAGACGCTGCAGGCTCACCGGGGGCTCCGCCATGGGATACAGCCGGCGCCAGGGGAAGTCGCGCCAATCCAGGGTGGCGTCGGCGGCGAGCCCCTGCTGCCAGTCGACCTGGCCGGCCAGCGCCACGCGCTGCTCGGGCGCGGTCTGCAGGCGCAAGGCCGCGACCCGCGCGCCCTTGGCATCGACGCGGCCCTCCAGATTCAGGTCCACCGGACCGCCCTCGCCCGGCAGTTTCGCCTGGCCGACCAGGGCGTAGCCCGCAGCCAGATCGCCTCGCGCGGTCAGCTTGAGGTCGTTCAGCCGCAGGGTATCGGGCAGGCTGGCGGCCGCCTTGAAGCCATCGGCCACCAATTGCAGATCGGCCGGGACGTTGTCCACCAGCGGCTGCACCGTGCCGGTCAAGCGTCCGGGCAGATAGCCGCTGCTGTCGGCCTCCAGCTGCAAGGTCTTCTGCAATTCGCCGTTCAGCTTGAGCGCCAACGACCAGGGCGCCGCCTCCGGCGCCGGCAGGCCGAGGGTGCCCTGCAACTGCAGCGGCCAGGCGCCGCTGGGCTGCAACCGGCCGTGGGTATCCAGGCTGATGCCATGGGCCATGCCGGCCAGGCGCTCGATGGTTATCCCATTAGCCTGCCAGTGGGCCTGGAGTTCCAGGTCGCGGGCCTGCTCGGTGCCGTTGTAAAGAACTTCACCGATCCGTACCTCACCCAGCTGCACCCCCAACGGCAAGCCGAGGCTGGGCAACTGGATGGGTCCGCTCTTTTCCGGCACCGGCTCCGGACTGGGCGCCTGCTCGATGGCGATGCGCGAGGCGACCAGGGTATCGATGCACAGCTGCAGCCTGAGCAGGCAGCCGGGTCGCCAGGCGAATTCGGGGGCCTCGACCGTTACCCGGGTGGCGCCCCCCTCCCAGACCAGCTGCCGAGCCTGCCAATGGCCACCCAGGCGCCCCTGAAACTCGGTCAGGGTCAGACCCAGCACCCGCTCCAGCACCAGGCGGCCGATGCCGGCGTTGCCCAGGACCAGGGCCAGCAACAGGATCAGCCCACCGAGCAGGGTCGCCAGCACGCCAAGGATGACACCACCTACCGACTTCACAGCTCAGGTCCTATGGAAAAGTGCAGGCGGATGCCGCCGGGTTCGTCGAGGCCGTGCGCCAGGTCGACGCGGATCGGCCCGACTGGCGAGACCCAGCGCACGCCCACGCCGACGCTGGTCTTGAGTTCGTAGTTGTTGAGGTCGTTGAAGGCGCTGCCCTGATCGATGAAGGTCGCCAGGCGCCATTTGTCGCGCAGGGGATACTGGTACTCCACACCGCCGGCCATCAGGTAGCGACCGCCGACATAGTCGCCCTCGTCGTTTTCCGGTGACAGGGTCTGGTAGTCGTAGCCGCGAACGCTCTGATCGCCACCGGCGAAGAAGCGCAGCGACGGCGGGATCTTGTTGTAGCCATTGGTGAGGTTGCCGCCCAATTGCAGGCGTCCGAGGAAGCGATGGCCGTCGCCCACGGTGATCAACCCGCGGGCCAGCGCCGTGGCGTGAATCATGTTGGCGTCGGAGAGCAGCCCCTCCTTCGCCGCCGAGACGCCGAATTGCAGGCGGTAGCCGCGATTGGGATCGATGCGGTTGTCACTGCGCAACAGTGAGAAATCGACCCCCGGCATCACCAGGTTGGAGGTGCCTTCGTCATTGCCCAGGCGATAACTTTCGTTGCGCCACTTGAGCGAGAGCACCCGCTCCCAGCCATTGGGAAACTTGCGATGCCACTCGGGACCCACGGTCAGCAACTGGCTGAGGGAATCGTCGTCGGCGATCTGCTCGTACTGGTAGCCGCCGGCGAAGCGGAACTTGTCATTGATCGGGTCCTGCCCGGGAATGTCGTACCAGGTGGCGATGCTCTGGCGTGGCGAAGACAGCTCCGCCTCCGCACCCAGGCTGTGGCCCTGGGGGTTGAGCCAGTGGTTCTCCCAGGTGAATCTCAGCCGCGGGCCGACATCTGTCGAATAGCCGGGGCCAAAGCCGAAGGTACGCGGCTTGCGGGTCCGCAGCGTGACCGTCACCGGCACCTCGGCGGCACCTTCCTGCTTGGGATAGGTGTCGAGCCGGGCGCCATCGAAGAAGCCGCTGGCCAGCAGGTTGCTCTGGAAATCGGCGATCAGCTCGGAATCGTAGGGCGTGCCCTGGGCGAAGGGCACCATACGCTGCAGCAGATCGGGATCGAAAGGGGCATCCCCTGCGAAGGACACCTTGCCAAGGACGAAGCGCGGCCCGCTGTCGAACACCAGGGCGATGTCGGCGAAGCCAGTGGCGGGATCGATCCGCAGCTGGTGCTGGGTAAAGGTGCCGCGAAAGAAGCCATACCGCTGCGCCTGATTCTGGATCAGGCTCTTGGCATCTTCATAGAGTCCCTGGTTCAGCGGCTGGCCTGGCTTCAAGCCGGCCGGAATCGGCCGCTGAAAGGCCCGCAATCGCCGCGCTGGCCCCTCGATGCGAATATCCACGTTACGCAGCTTGATCGGCTCGCCGGGTCGCACCTCGACGACCAGCCGCGGTGTCTCGCCACTCTCTACCCGAGTCTCGATCTGCGCGTGGTAGTAGCCGAGCGCCTGAGCCGCCTGCTCGGCCTGCCGTTCCGTCGCCGGACGCAGGCGCTGCAGCCCGGCGACATCGCGCCCTTCCACCGAGCCGATATAGGCCTGGATGTTGTCTCGCAGGGGGTTGTTGGCCGGCTGGACGCGAACGCTGACCTCGGCCGGTGCCGCCCAGGCCATGCCGTGCAGACAACAAACTCCAATCAGGGCGCGGCGTAGAGCGTTCTTATTCATACGGGGATGCTAACGGGCGTTGCGCTGTGAGACAAACAGGAGTGGCCAGGGTTCGCCAAGTCGCCGCTGCGACAGGAGGCTTTCTGCTAGGCTAGGGCCATCCATTTTCCAGGACAGCTTCATGAAGATAGTCTGCTTCAATATCAATGGCTTACGCGCAAGACCTCATCAACTTTCCGCCATCATCGAACGCTATGATCCGGATGTGATCGGCCTGCAGGAAACCAAGGTCTCGGACGATCAGTTCCCGCGCGAGGAAGTCGAGGCCCTGGGTTACCACGTGCACTATCACGGCCAGAAGGGCCACTACGGGGTGGCCCTGCTGTCGCGCCTGGCGCCGCTGGAATTGCGCAGGGGTTTTCCCGGCGATGGTGAAGAGTCGCAAAAGAGATTCATCTATGGCGTCTTCGCCGACCGCAAGGGTCAGCCACTGGTGGTCATGAACGGCTATTTTCCCCAAGGGGAAAATATCGCTCACCCAACAAAATTCCCTGGCAAGAGGAAGTTCTACGCGGATCTTCAGAATCTACTTGAAGAGCGTTTCACGCCGGACACGCCCTTGCTGCTCATGGGGGATTTCAATATCTCCGCCCAGGACCACGACATCGGCATAGGTGCGGTCAACGCCAAGCGCTGGCTGCGCACGGGCGCCTGCAGTTTCCAGCCGGAAGAACGCGAATGGATGCAGCGACTGCTGGACTGGGGCCTGATCGACAGCTATCGCCAGCTGCATCCGGACGTCGACGACAGGTTCAGCTGGTTCCCCTATCGCAGCCGCGGCTTCGAGGACGAACCCAAGCGCGGCCTGCGCATCGATACCATCCTCGCGTCTCGGATGCTGCGCGAACGGATCGTCTCGGCAGGCATTGACTATGAGATCCGCGGCATGGAGAAGCCCTCCGACCACGCGCCGATCTGGCTAGAATTGACCTGAGGTCCTGTCACATCGGCGTCATGTGGCCTGCCTAAGGTGGCGGCCTCGTCTCAGGCTCGAGGCCTATTCCATGAACGGCTCTGCCCCGGTATTCCGCCGCGCCTTCCTGCGGCGAGCGGTGCTCGCGACCTTGCTGCCCCTGCTGCCTTCGCCCCTTCTGGCCGGCGAACCCACCACTGTCATTCTGCGCCTGCAAGGCTCCAACACGATCAACGCGAACCTGGGCCCGCGCCTGGTCGCGGCCCTGCTCGCCGAGCGCGGCTATCGGGATCCGCAGGTGATACCTGCCACCGTGATGGACGAATGGCAGCTGGTGGCCCGGGCGCCGAATGGCAGTGCCGTGGCCGTACAGATCGCCGCCCATGGCTCCAGTACCGGCTTCACCGCCCTGGCCGCGGGCACCACGGATCTCGCCGCGGCCTCCCGGCCCATCAAGGACGATGAAGTCAGCGCCCTGGCCAATCTGGGTGACATGGGCAGCAAGAACGCGGAGTACGTGATCGGGCTGGATGGCCTGGCGATCATCGTGCATCCCGCCAATCCCCTGCGGGAGCTCGATCTCCAGCAATTGGCGCAGGTCTTCGCCGGCGATGTCACCGATTGGCAGCAACTGGGCGGCCCGTCCGGGCCGATCCGGATCTATGCGCGGGATGATCGATCGGGCACCTACGACACCTTTCGCGAACTGGTGCTGAATCCTGCCGGCAAACGCCTGAGTGCGGCCGCCAAGCGCTTCGAGTCCAATGAAGAATTGGCGCAGCAGGTGGCCGCCGATCCTGGGGGCATCGGCTTCACCAGCCTGGCGGCTGCCGCCAAGGCGCCAAAGCTCGCCCTGCGCGACGGTGAAGGCCGCGCCATAGCCCCCAGCGAAGCCAGCATCGCCACCGAGGACTATCCACTCGCCCGGCGACTCTTCCTCTATGGCTCGCCCGCCCAGCGCTCGGACTGGGCGCGCAGTCTGCTGGAGTTCAGCCAGACCCCTGCCGGCCAGGCGGTGGTACAACAAAGCGGCTTCGTCGCCCAGCGCATCGAACCCCTGACCATCAGCGATACCCGTGGCATGCCACCCGCCTATCTGGAGCTGGCTCGCCGCGCCCAGCGCCTTACGGTGAATTTCCGCTTCACCGCCGGCAGCGCGCGCCTGGATAACAAGGCACTGCGCGATGTCGAGCGCCTGGCGGCCTTCATGCGCCAGCCGGAAAACGCCCATCGGCAGCTGATCCTGGTGGGCTTCAACGACGCCACCGAGGATCCGGCACGGGCGGCGCTGCTGGCCCGTCTGCGTGCCACTGCGGTCGCCACGGCGCTGCGCCACCAGCAAGCCTTCGCCGGTGAGCTGCTCTCCCTTGGCGACCAACTGCCTGTCGCAGGGCTGTCAGCCAACGGCCGGGTAAAGAATCGGCGGGTCGAGGCCTGGATCCAATAGGGACCGGTCGGGCCTTTCCAGGAAGCGACCTGGGGCAACACGGGGACGTCTCCTCCCTGCTGCCCAGGTTCGTGCCAGACACCCCAGCAGCCACTATCGATAGCGATAGGCATCCCGATCAAGACTTAAAGTAGTTTCTCAACACACATTTAGAATCGAAATCAAAAATCATATTCAAGCTTTTGATATTTAAAGGATATGGCCATCGATTTTTAGCAATAGAGGGTGTGAGGGCAAGCGGGACTATCGGGCGGCAGGCGCCACTTTCTCCAACCCTCGCAGACGCTCGCCCGCGCGAATCCCCCGCGTCGAAAACCAGCCAGCCTGGGTTTCCAGGGCATAGCGCGCCGGGGCCCGGGAGCAGTGGCGGGTATCGGTCAGCGGCTGCATTTCGACGGTATTGAGGATCTTGCCGCCGGCATCGATGAAGGCGGCGGCTAGCGCGCTGGGGGTATCGCGCATCCACAGGCAGCGTTCGTCATCCCCGGCAAAGACGAACAGCATGCCTTCGTGGGCTGCCAATGGCGGTCGCCCCATGAGTCCTTGAGCCCGTTGGGCTGGAGTCGTTGCCACTTCTACAGCGAGGCGCTGGTCGCCGATCCGCAGCTCGATGCGCTCTGCCGCCCAGGTGGGCATAGCCGCCAGTGCGGCCAGCAGCAGGCCGCTCCGACCAGGGCCCAGCGCCCGTTTCGCTCCGTCTCGGACCTGGATAAAAAATGTCATCGCATGTGACCTTTGCCAGGCGAAAGCAATCTATCCCACATTGTCAGACAACCTCTCGAGTCCGATGTCGACCGCCAGCCTACCGCCTGCACCCTCACCCGCTCTGGCCACCCGCATTACCTTGGGTACGGTGCTCTTTACCTTTATCGCCTACCTTACCATCGGCATCCCCCTGGCCGTGCTGCCGGGCTTCGTGCACGACCAGCTGGGCTTCAACTCCATCATCGCCGGCCTGGTGATCAGCAGTCAGTACCTGGCGACCCTGTTCTCGCGCTCCCATGCCGGACGCATCATCGACACCGTGGGCGCCAAGCAGTCGGTGCTCTATGGCATGCTCGGCTGCGGTCTCAGCGGCGTGCTGATGCTGGCCTCGGTACTCTTGCAAGCCTGGCCCTGGGTCAGCCTTGGTGCCCTGTTGCTTGGCCGACTGGTGCTGGGCTGCGCCGAAAGCCTCTCGGGTACCGGCGCCATCTCCTGGGCAATCGGCCGGGTCGGCCCGGCCAACACCGCCAAGGTGATCTCCTGGAACGGCGTCGCCAGCTACGGTGCCCTGGCCATAGGCGCCCCCCTTGGCGTGGTGCTGGTGGACAGCCTGGGACTGTGGAGCTTGGGCGCCAGCATCATCGGTCTGGCGGCGCTGGGCTATCGGATCGCCAAGCCCCGCCCGCCCATCGTTCCGGTGCGAGGCGAACGCCTGCCCTTCACCACGGTGCTGGGCCGGGTATTGCCTTTCGGCCTCGGCCTGGCGCTGGGTGGCATCGGCTTCGGCACCCTGGCGACCTTCATCACCCTCTATTACGCCAGTCAGGGCTGGAGTGGCGCGGCCCTGTGCCTGACCGTGTTCGGCTGTTTCTTCATCGGTGTACGCCTGGTCTGCGCCAACGCCATCAATCGCCACGGCGGCTTTCGCGTCGCCATCGTCAGCCTGGCGGTGGAAGCCGTGGGCCTGGCCATCCTCTGGCTGGCCCCCAGCATGACCACCGCTCTGGTGGGCGCCGCCCTCACCGGGATCGGCTTCTCGCTGGTGTTTCCGGCGCTGGCTGTGGAAGCGGTGCAGCGGGTTCCGGCCTCGAACCGCGGTGCCGCCCTGGCCGGCTATTCGGTGTTCATCGACCTTTCGCTGGCGGTGACCGGGCCCCTCATCGGCGCCGTGGCCACCCATTTCGGCTATGCCGCCAGCTTTCTCTGCGCGGCCCTGGCCGCGCTGGCAGGCTTGGCCCTCAGCGTTCGCCTCCTCTGCCGTTTCGACGAGTCCTCGCGAGAACAGCCATGACTACGACCGCCCCACCCGCCCCTTCGCTCGCCATCACGCTGCGCATCGTCTCCATCGTCATCTTCAGCTTTCTGCTGTTCCTGGCGATCGGCCTGCCACTGGCGATCCTGCCGGGCTACGTGCACGACGATCTCGGCTATGGGTCGGTCATCGCCGGACTGGCAATCAGTATCCAGTACCTCGCCACTCTCTTCACCCGCCCCCTCGCCGGCAAGCTGGCTGACAGCATCGGCGCCAAGCGTGGGGTGATCTACGGGCTGTTCGGCTGCGTCGCCTGCGGCGTGTTGACCCTACTGGCCACCTCGCTGCAGAGCGTGCCAGGTCTCAGCCTGGGCCTGCTGATCGTCGGCCGGGTCATCCTCGGCATGTCCCAGGCCATGATCGGTACCGGTTGCCTGAGTTGGGGCATGGGCAGCGTCGGCATGCAACACGTGAGCAAGGTGATCTCCTGGAACGGCATCGCCGCCTATGGCGCCCTGGCTCTGGGCGCGCCCCTTGGCGTGGCCATGGTCGCGGGCCTAGGGCTCTGGAGCCTCGGCGTGGCCATCGCCCTGCTCGGTGCCCTGGGTTTGGCCCTGGCCTGGAACAAGGAGCCGGCGCCGGTGATTCCAGGCGAGCGGCTGCCCTTTCACAAGGTGTTCTGGCGTATCAGCCCCTTCGGCCTCTGCCTGTTGCTCAGCTCTATCGGCTTCGGCGCTATCGCCACCTTCGTCACGCTCTACTACGCAAGCAACGGCTGGCCCAACGCGGCCTTCTGCCTGACTGCCTTCGGTGCGGCCTTCATCTGCGCGCGGCTGCTGTTCGCCGGCACCATCAACACGCTCGGCGGCTTCCGCGTCGCCCTGGCCTGTTTCAGCGTGGAGACTCTGGGGTTGCTGCTGCTCTGGCTGGCGGTCACCCCGCAGATGGCGTTGGTAGGCGCGGCCATGGCGGGTTTCGGACTCTCGTTGGTCTATCCGGCCTTGGGCGTGGAGGCCATCGTCAAGGTACCGCCAACCAATCGCAGCGCGGCGCTGGGCGCCTACTCGCTGTGCCTGGATCTGGCGCTGGGGATCACCGGCCCTCTCGCCGGCGCCATCGCCAACGGCTTCGGCTTCAGCGCCATCTTCCTCTTTGCTGGTCTCATGGCCCTGGCGGGCCTGGGCCTGAGTGCCTCGCTCTATCATCGAGCGCTGCGTGAGAGCAAAGACCCGATCAAGACCTGAATGGCCGCATTGGTCGAGGGCGAAGTCCTGGATCAGGAAAGCCCAGGCTGCTGCCCCCTGTGATCTCTACAATGGGCCGGGATCCGGAATCGGTGCGGGCGGCTTGGCCGGTTCGGTGAGATTCTCGACCACCTCGTCAGGGATATCGGTATCGATCTCCTCATCGGCCATGTCGGAGTCGTTGAGCGGTGCCTGATCGCCGCCCAGCCAGAGGGCCAGCGGAGCGGTGGTGTCGGGCGCGGGAGAAAGAGAAAGGATCATGCCGTGGCTCCTGTGCCGTTCGGTCTCAAGCTTTAGTTGGTCGACGACGCCAGATGTTTCACCCTGGTGCCTACCGCACGTCGCCCCATTCGCCAGCGGCGTCAGTGCCTTGCCAGAGCCTTCGGGCGGAGACGCCGTCCCGGTTGGCAAGTCCATACCCCAAGTAATCGCCAGTCTTTTCGGGCAATTGGCCAGCAGCCTGGCCTGCGCCTGACTAGACTCCAGGGATCCTCCCATGCCGGATTGCCTGCCTATGGATACCCCGACCCGCTCTGCCAGCCCCGCGAATCTGCTCGCGGTCGTTTCGGAAGATGAGCTGCTGCTGCAAGCCCTGGTACGCGAGGTGCTCAAGCAGGAAGGCTTCCATGTGGAAACCTTTGGCACCGCCGACGCCGCCCTGCAATTTCTGGAGCTGCACTGGCAGCAGGTGAACGTCGTGGTGTCGAACGTGCGGATGCCCGGCGTGATCGATGGCGTGCAACTGGCCAAGATCGTCAGCGAGCGTTGGCCCGCGGTGCCCTTCGTCTTGATGTCCGGCTACGCCGGCTTGAGAAATGACATCCCGTCCGGGGTGCCCTTCCTGCACAAGCCGTGGACGCTGGATCAACTGACCGAGGCCGTCTGGAAGGTGGTACCCCGGCCCGACTTCCCCGGCCCCGCCGCCAGTTAGTCCAGCGACAGCCAGCCGCCGCCTGCGCCGTACAAACCACCTCGCAGCTATGCCACAATAGGCGGCATGTCGGGCGCCGCCCGCCTTTACCGCAGCCCAGCCAGGCCGCCGCGCACCGTCGCTGCCCATCGACCCTGCCCGCTGGAGCTCTGCCCATCCGACCGGAACGTCCTGTCCAAGCCGCCTGCCGGCCCGGACAGCGGCCGAGCTCCGGTCTGAAACCCCTTACAGGTATCCCCCCTTGATCTCCACCGCTAACATCACCATGCAGTAAGTCATGGGGTTGTGTGGGGATCAGAGGGCAGTAACCATGCGGGTTTCGTCCCCACCAATCCCCTGCCTTGCCCGCTGAATTGCACCGATTGGCCCCAGAATTAGCCCCGGCCGCAGCCCCTCTTTCGGCGTTCTGCCGACCCAAAATCCCCCTCCTTTCGTCACCACCTGCTCGACATCGTTCTCGACGGATTTACCGTATGCCCGAACAGTAAGGACGCGATCATCCTTTTCGACCCAGACAACCCCACCGTGCTCGGCCTGCAGAGATACCTGACCTACGAGCGCGACCGGCTCGACCTCCCGGAAATTTGGCACCGATTCTGTATCACTGGCGCCCTCGCGCTGCTGGAGCGCAGGGCCATCAGCCAGCCGGACTGCGTCGAGCTCTGCGAGCATGCCGATGCCGGGCTCGACCACTCCATAGAAATCCAGGCGACCTGGCCACGCGGGTGGGACATCCGCCTCAGTTACGAATTGACCTGTCCAGATACCAGCGAGGCGTGGGCGACATCAGGCGGGCCCAGCTTCGTCACGCCCGAGCTCGGGCGACTTCCAGTGGGTCAGTTCAGCCGTCGCAATCAGGGACGCATCTACCTGGTGGACATGCGCCAGGAGCAAGTTCTGGGTGTTTTCGTGACGCCGACCGCCGCCGAGAACGATGGCCGGCTCTACGAGATGGTGCTGGCAGGGCGCTGGGACGGCCAGAAGGTCGTGCCGATCACTGACACGCCTGGACAGCTGCCTGCAGCTCTCTGAGGTATTCCTTCGCCTGCCGACACTTAAATAGCATGGCATTCACCTCCACCCTCAAAGTTGTCCTGCCCGAGTAATCAGCCTGCCGTAAGGGGAAGGTTACAGCGCTCGTGTTGTCTGGGCTGCTCACCTTTACTCGAAGGCTGGCGACTATTTAAGCTGAGCTACTTAGACTGCTGGCAACGGGATCCATCCCTGAGTAGATACCTTATATGCTCAACTCTATATGAATGCTTGGTAGCAGCGGCGCCCTCGTACACTAAGCCCCTAGGATATTTGAGGTGGGCAACAATAACCTCGTCAGAAAACTCAAATTTTCTAGCCCTTAGCTTCTTGAGTCCGATACAACCGACCAGACCGACACCATAATATGCAACCATCAAATAGCATCGAGCCAAGTCCTCTTTCGTAAAAACAGAAGACACCATCACCGCTAAGATCTGCTCGCGAACTTTGCGCCTTGGACTTTTTTGATACCGTCCTGTTATTGTACGAACAAGTTGCTGCTCAATGGTACTAGCTCCCTGCCTTTTACCTTCAAATACTCTAACCTTTAGCGCCCTGACAATCGCCAAAGGATCAACACCAAAATGAAGCTTATTTCGGTGATCTTCTGCAAGAATAAGCGTATGGATCAAGGCATCTGAAATCCCATCAACGCGTCTGGCCCGCGATCGCTCGACCGCTAAAATGCATTTGGAGAAGTCTTTCAGAATTGGGCTATACCCTCCAATTCTTACGATTGCGATACCGAGGTAGACCGGCAGCGTGAAAACCCTATAGGATGCTCTTTGAAAGGCTGTCTGCCACACGATAAAATTCCATTTGAATTCGCAGCAGTTGAATAAAAAGTCCCAGCTTCTAATTTTTCCCACCAGCGATACCGCCGTACTTTTATCGTCATGAACGAACTGGTCTGTCGATTTGCTCCATCCTCCACGATATGAAGGTTCATGACGGTACTCCGCAAATAATTTCTTTCTACACGGCCTGTCACAACCCCCCTGGTTTTATCCGCCCCCCGATACTCGTATGATCTTTTTTTGTCTATATCTCCAGTTTTCTCGGAGGTTCCATAAACGTCATGCCCATCCGAATAAAGGACAAGAGTATAAAATATGCGCATGCCCTTATAAGGACGATAGGAGGACTGCTCTACCGTACTTGCAACAAAAAAAACCCCCGAATAATTCCTTGCCTTTATCAGCAACTCGCGAAACGAAAACAAGATAAATGCAGCCAAAAGCGCCGCGACCAATGAACCATAATTGGATGAGGCGATTCCAAACTTATGCAAACACTGGAACCCATTTGCTACCCACTCCACAACCAACATACAGGTCGCTCCAAATCATAAAGCCTTAACAGATCAAGCAATTTAGGTAACATCTGCATTTTCCTGATCCAAACTGCAACTGTCGATCATTATTCACAGCTTGCTACCGTACTCACCAGTTTTCGCTCGTATCCTATCCGCTGCCTTCGCTCTGCAAGCAAGGCCCGGACCTTCACTTCCAGGCTGTCCTCCCTTCGCAGTCCATCCGCCGCCCAGGCAGGTACCGCCTGGAACGCGGAACAACTACAAGGGTACGCTGAACCTCTACTGGATGCCGAGGCTGGCGCTTACCCGGGTGGGCCTGATCACCACCACTATGATCCGTCGGATCATCACCGAGACCGAATGGGCTTCGCCAGGCGTCAAGCGCAATGCGCTGGTGTGGCTTTCTACGATCCTGAAGGCTGCGGTGCGCGATGGATTGATCACCAGGAACCCGGCCGCGGTGCTGGAACTGCCGAAGCGTTCCCGCAAGGAGGTGGACCCCTTCAGCCTAGACGAGGCTAATCAGATCATCGCCCAGCTCTACCGGCACGAGCATTGGCCCAGCACGATCTACGCCGCCGTCTTCGAATTTCTGTTCTTCACCGGGCTTCGCATCTCGGAGGCGCTGGCGCTGCGCTGGGACGCCATCGACCTGCCGGCGCTCCAGATGCACGTCTGTCGGACCGTAGCCCAGGGCGAGGTGGTCGAGCGGAGCAAGACCGGCGCCGGCCGTTTCGTGCTGCTGAACGAACGGGCGCTTCATGCCCTGGAGTTCGCCAGGCAGTACGCCGAGCGACGGAAGTCAGGAGTCGGCAAGATCAAAGAGACGCCCTACGTCTTCCCTCCTTCCAAGAACAACGAGCACATCAAGCAGGCGTCCGACGTCCATCACCAGTGGAAACCGGCACTGAAGGCGCTGGGGATCCGCCATCGGCCGCCATACAACTGCAGGCACACCTATGCCACAATATGTCTCATGTCGGGCATGAACCCCGCCTTCATTGCAGGCCAGCTAGGCCACAGCGTGCAGATGCTGCTATCGACCTATGCCCGCTGGATCTCCTCCCAATCGGACTGGAACGAAATCGCAAAGCTGCAGATTGGCCCCAAATTGGCCCCGGCAGCAATTGAACCAGTCTGAAACCCTTTACAGGTACCCCCCTTGATCTCCACCGCTAACATCACCATGCAGTTTGGCGCCAAGCCGCTGTTCGAGAACGTGTCCGTCAAATTCGGCAACGGCCATCGCTACGGCCTGATCGGCGCCAACGGCTGCGGCAAGTCCACCTTCATGAAGATTCTCGGGGGCGATCTCGAACCCACCGGCGGCCAGGTGATGCTCGAACCCAACGTACGCCTGGGCAAGCTGCGCCAGGATCAGTTCGCCTATGAAGACTGCACGGTCATCGATACCGTGATCATGGGCCACGCCGAGCTGGCCAAGGTCAAGGCAGAGCGCGACCGCATCTACGCCCTGCCGGAAATGAGCGAAGACGACGGCATGGCCGTGGCCGAACTGGAGGTGCAGTTCGCCGAATACGACGGCTACACCGCGGAAGCGCGGGCAGGCGAGTTGCTGCTCGGCCTGGGCATCCCCCAGGACCAGCACTTCGGCCCCATGAGCGCCGTCGCCCCCGGTTGGAAGCTACGGGTACTGCTGGCCCAGGCACTGTTCTCCGATCCGGAACTGCTGCTGCTCGACGAACCTACCAACCACCTGGACATCAATACCATCCGCTGGCTGGAAGGCATCCTGGTCGCGCGCAACAGCACCATGATCATCATCTCCCACGATCGCCACTTCCTGAACAGCGTCTGCACCCACATGGCCGACCTGGATTACGGCGAACTGCGCCTGTTCCCCGGCAACTACGACGAGTACATGACCGCCGCCACCCAGGCCCGCGAACGCCTGCTGTCGGACAACGCCAAGAAGAAGGCCCAGATCGCCGAACTGCAGCAGTTCGTCAGCCGCTTCTCGGCCAACGCCTCCAAGGCCAAGCAGGCTACCAGCCGGGCGCGCCAGATCGACAAGATCCAGCTGGACGAGGTCAAGCCGTCCAGCCGCGTCAGTCCGTTCATCCGCTTCGAGCAGTACAAGAAGCTGCATCGCCAAGCGGTGACCCTAGAAAACGTCACCCAGGGCTTCGACGGTACCCCGTTGTTCAAGCGCCTGGGCCTGCAGATCGAAGCCGGCGAGCGGGTCGCCATCATCGGCCCCAACGGCATCGGCAAGACCACCCTGCTGCGCACCCTGGTGGGCGAGATGGCCCCCCAGAGCGGTGAAGTGAAGTGGACCGACAGCGCAGATGTCGGCTATTTCGCCCAGGACCACGCCGAGGACTTCGCCGACGACGTCACCCTGTTCGACTGGATGGGCCAATGGACCCAGGGCGGCGAGCAAGTGGTCCGCGGCACCCTGGGTCGCATGCTGTTCTCCAGCGACGACATCCAGAAGTCGGTCAAGGTCATCTCCGGTGGCGAGCAGGGTCGCATGCTGTTCGGCAAGCTGATTCTGAAGAAGCCCAACGTGCTGGTGATGGACGAACCCACCAACCACCTGGACATGGAATCCATCGAGGCGCTGAACCTGGCACTGGAAAATTATCCGGGCACCCTGATCTTCGTCAGCCACGACCGTGAATTCGTCTCCTCCCTGGCCACCCGCATCCTCGACATGAGCGAGACCGGCGTGGTGGATTTCAGCGGCAGCTACGACGACTACCTGCGCAGCCAGGGCATCAACGGCTGACTCCAGGGTTCATGTAGTGGGCACCGCGACCCACTACACGAACAAAATAGATGGTGCCCTAAGCAGTTACCCTAGGTATCATTTCGCACCGAAACGGGTACTCGACCAGGATCGCCGCGATCATCACCTATCGTTTGCGCCGGGAGACCAGGGGTCTCCTGCCACGTCTCGTAACACGTAGCGCCCCCTTCCGGCACGCTCGACGGGCTCCCTGTCGCATCCTGATCTCCCCGCCTGGCATCGGCCCCTGTCGATCCGCCAGAACGGTCGGCCCCAACCTAATAAATCAGAACATTGCCGGACGGCCGCTGTCGCAACTGACTGCCATGCCCTACCGGTTGCTTGCCCCTGCCTGTCCGTCCGTGGTCAGTCCGGGGTTGCCCAACTCGAGGTCGGGCTCCGACGCCCGCTCTCCCTCAGGTGTAAAGCGAGACACTGTCTCAGGAGTACGATGAATGCACAGTGGTAACGAAGAGTCGGATTTCGTTTTCGTCGGCGCGGGAATCATGAGTGCGACCCTGGCGGTCATGCTCAAGGAGCTGGAGCCCACGAGTACCGTCGAGGTACTCGAACTGCTCGACGTAGGCGCGGCGGAGAGTTCCAACCCCTGGAACAACGCCGGAACCGGCCATGCGGCCCTCTGCGAGTTGAACTACACGCCGGAAAAGGCGGACGGCAGCATCGACGTCACCAAGGCCCTCAGCATCAACGGCATGTTCGAGGCCTCCAGGCAGTTCTGGTCCTACCTGGTCGAGGAAGGCCACTTCGGTTCGCCGCGCGCCTTCATCAGCCCCGTGCCGCACATGTCCTTCGTGCATGGCGCCAAGGACATCGCCTTCCTGCGCAAACGCTATGAAGCCCTCAAGGACCACGCCTGCTTCGACGGCATGGAGTATTCCGAGGACCACGCCAAGCTGCGCGAGTGGATGCCCCTGGTGATGGAAGGTCGCCCAGCTACCGAGGCCGTGGCGGCGACCCATGTGGCCGGTGGCACCGACGTCAACTTCGGCGCCCTGACCATGAGCCTGCTAGGTCACCTGCAGACCCGTCCCGGCACCCAGGTGCGCTACAACCAGAAGGTGGTGGACCTGACCCGCGAAGCGGATCAACGCTGGCGCCTGACCATCGAGGACAGCCGCTCCGGTGCTACCCGCACGCTGATCGCCAAGTTCGTCTTCCTCGGTGCCGGTGGCGCGGCCCTGCCGCTGCTGCAGAAGTCCGGCATCCCCGAGGGCGCCGGCTACGGCGGCTTCCCGGTGAGCGGCCAGTGGCTGCGCTGCGACGACCCACACATCGTCGAACGGCACCAGGCCAAGGTCTACGGCCTGGCCGGCGTCAACTCGCCGCCGATGTCGGTGCCGCACCTGGACACCCGCGTGGTGGATGGCAAGAAGTCGCTGCTGTTTGGCCCCTTCGCCGGCTTCACCACCAAGTTCCTCAAGCGCGGTTCCTTCCTCGACCTGCCCAAGTCGATCAAGTCCGGCAACATCGGCCCCATGCTCGCCGTGGCGCGGGACAACATGCCGCTGACCCGCTACCTGGTCGGCCAGGTGCTGCAGTCCTTCGACCAGCGCGTCGAGGAATTGCGCGCCTTCTACCCGGCCGTGCGCAAGCAGGACTGGCGCCTGGAAGTGGCCGGCCAGCGGGTGCAGATCATCAAGAAGGACCCGCAGAAAGGCGGCATCCTGCAGTTCGGCACCGAGATCGTCGCTTCCGGTGACGGCACCATCGCCGCCCTGCTGGGCGCCTCTCCAGGTGCTTCCACCTCGGTGTCCATCATGCTGACCTTGGTCGAGCGCTGCTTCCCGAGCCGCTACCAGAGCGAAGAGTGGCAGGCCAAGCTGCGCAAGATGTTCCCCTCCTTCGGTCACAAGCTGGCCGAAGAGCCGGAGCTGCTGCGGGAAGTACGGGAGCGCACCACCCGCGTGCTGCAACTCGACCAGCCGGCGTGACACCACCTGGATGGCCCACTGGGGGGCCATCCCTGCTCCTGACGTCCCCACCCCAGCAAAACCGCCCCCTCTCCCTCTGGGAGAGGGTTGGGGTGAGGGGCTATCGCCCTCCGACACCTACTTAATCCCCCAACGCCGCGCCCTCCCGTCTTGGATCCGCGCCCCCCTGCCAGCCTGATCCCATCCGGCGAATGACCTGGATGCCACTGGTCATCTCGTCTTCGCGCAGCTGATGCCCACGCTGCTCCAGCGCCTGGCGCAAGGCCGGGGTGGTCTGGCCGCGTTCCAGCTCGGTGGGACCGTTGCGGCTGCCGAAATTCGGCAGCCCCGCGGCCGCCTGGGGATCCAGTTGCCAATCCAGCAAGCCCACCAGGGTCTTGACCACATAGCCGGCGATCTGCGAGCCACCCGGCGAGCCCAGGGCGGCCAGCAGCTCACCGCTCTGGCGATCGAACACCAGGGTCGGGGACATGGTCGAGCGCGGACGCTTGCCCGGCTCCACCCGGTTGGCCACCGGCAGGCCCTTCTCCCGCGGTACGAAGGAAAAGTCCGTCAACTGGTTGTTGAGCATGAAGCCCTTCACCATCAGGTGGGAGCCGAAGTAGCTTTCCACCGTGGTGGTCATGGACAGGGCGCCGCCCCAGGCATCTGCGGCTACCACCTGGGAGGTGGAGAGGCGCAGCGGCGAGCGGTCCGGCGCCCAGGCCAGGGTCGGTCCGGGCGGCACCCCGGGGGCGGCCTTGCCAAGGCTGCGCTCACCGACCTGCTGCGCACGACTGGCCAGATACCCGGGATTGAGCAGCCCCTTGACGTTGACCGGCACCAGCTCCGGATCCGCCACGTACTGGGCGCGATCGGCATAAGCCAGGCGCTCGGCTTCGGCGATCAGATGCACGGCGTCGGCACGCGGCTCCTGGGCCGCCGGCAAGGTGGTCGGTACCGGTCGCAGGGGCGCCAGCGCCCAGGCCGGATCCCGCACCTCCAAGGCCTGGAGGATGCCCAGGGTCTGGGCCACGGTGATGCCGCCGGCGGGCGGCGGCATGCCGCAGACACGCCAGCGCTGGTAGTCGGTGCACAGTGGCGTGCGCGTCTTGGCACGATAGCCGGCGAGATCCTGGAGGTTCAGGCTGCCGGGATTGGGGCTCCGCTGTACGGTCGAGGCGATGGCCTTGGCCAGGTCGCCGCCATAGAGCGCCCCGGCACCTTCCCGGGCGATCAGCGCCAGGGTGTCGGCCAATTCAAGGTTGCGCAGCCGGGTGCCCACCGGCTTCACCTGACCCTGCCCATCCAGATACAGCGCGGCCATACCGGGCGACTGCTTGAGGAAGGGATCGTGCACAAGCTGGTTATGCAGCCGCGGCGACAATGGGAAACCCTCGCGGGCCAGGCGGATGGCCGGCTCGAACAACACCCGCCAGGCCAGCTTGCCGTGGTCGCGATGCGCCAGTTCCAGGGCGCGCAACACCCCGGGCACCCCGACCGAGCGCCCGCCGATGCGGGCCTCCTCGAAGGCCATGGGGCTGCCATCCGCACGCAGGAAGAGCTGTTCCGTAGCACCTGCCGGGGCAGTTTCGCGACCGTCGTAGGCCTGAACCTTGCGACCGTCCCAATAGAGCAGGAAGGCACCGCCGCCGATTCCCGAGGATTGCGGCTCGACCAGGGTCAGGACCGCCTGCATGGCGATGGCGGCATCGATGGCCGAGCCACCCTGCCGCAGGATCTCCCGCCCGGCCTCGGCGGCCAGCGGATTGGCCGCCGCCGCCATCTGCCGGGTGGCTTCGCTGGCCGTCAGTCCGGGCCGATAGCCGGAGCCGGCCTCGGGGGCGACGGGCAAGGAGGTCTCGCGGCTGTGGCTACAGGCCGCCAGGGTCAGGGACAGGAACAGGGGCGTGAGGATCGACAGAGGGGTTCGCAACATGGGGCTCCTGGGCAACGGGCGGCATTCGCCCGCCTAGCCTAGCCCATCACCTGCAGCCATGCCGCCTGCCTGACCTCAGAACGGCAGGTGACGGTGCAGCACACCGCCGCAGAGCACATCCAGCCACAGCAGCTGATGCAGGGCGACGATGGCGAAGAACACCAGCCGAAAGCTCAGCTTGACCGTCTTGTGGCGGAAGCGCTGCTGGGCGATCAGGGCACCCGGCCAGCCGCCGAGCAGCTCGCCCAGGTGCAAGACCCGCTCCGGCACCCGCCAGCCCTTGTCGCGTGCGCGTTGCTTGTCATGCTTGTAGAACAGGTAGGTGACGATGCTGGCGATCAGGTATAGCGGCAGTGGCCAGAGCACACCGCGGCCGAAGGCCAGGGACAGCATGCCGACCAGGGGCAGAATAAAGACCGCGATCTGCAGCAGCGCCAGCATGTCCTGACGGGCGATGGCCGCGCGCTGTTGATAGGGCGTCGGCGCGGACGCCCGCTTGGCGGTCTTGGGCGTAGCGGGCTGCGCAGACGCACGAGCCGGCTTGCGCCGGCTCTGCTGTTCCTTCTCGGGTTTCACCCAGCCGCCTTGGCCGCATGCCAGTCGATCCAGCCGAACTGCCAGGTGGCCAGGATCAGCAGTCCGAAGACGATGCGGTACCAGCCGAAGACCACGTAACTGTGATTGCCGATGAATTTCAGCAGCGCCTTCACCGCCAGCATGGCGAAGATGAAGGAGGTGACGAAACCGACCGCAAAGATCATGGCGTCGCTTGGGACGAACATATGGCGGTACTTGTAGACCGAATAGACCGTCGCGCCGACCATGGTGGGCATGGCCAGAAAGAAGGAGAACTCGGTGGCTGCCTTGCGCGACAGACCGAACAGCAGGCCGCCGATGATGGTCGAGCCGGAACGGGAGGTGCCCGGAATCATCGCCAGGCACTGGGCGAAACCGACCTTGAGGGCGTCGTGCCAGCGCATGTCGTCCACTTCTTCCACGCGGATGCGGTGCTTGCGCTTTTCCGCCCAGATCATGATCACGCCGCCGATCACCAGGGCGAAGGCCACGGTGATGGGGTTGAACAGGTACTCGTGGATCAGATCGCCCAGGATCACACCCAGCACCGCCGCCGGCAGGAAGGCCACGATCAGGTTGCCGGTGAACCGCTGCGCATAGGATTTGCGCGGCAGGTCGGTGACGATCCCGAAGACCTTGAAGCGGTACTCCCAGACCACGGCCAGGATGGCCGCCAGCTGAATCACGATGTTGAAGGCGATGACGGTATCGCCGCGAAAGCCGATCAGGTCAGCCACCACGATCTGGTGGCCGGTACTGGAAACCGGCAGGAATTCGGTGATGCCCTCGACGATCCCCAAAATCAGCGCCTGCAAGGCACTCCATAGGTCCATGGTATTACTCCATCCAAGTGAAACATTTGCAGGTAGCCGGATCCGAAGACGCCGGCGGCAACGGGGTTCGAACCGTGACGCTCCGCAGGGCGTGGCCCTTCGCGGTACCCAGGACAGCTCATGCTGTGGTGGTCGCCCGGCACCTTACCAGAGCGAGACCGGTTGAAGAGACCGATAGACGGCCATTAGGTGCCGTACAACGACGAATTGAATCTTTCCGGATGTGAAGCATGTCGTTTCTGGAGTCACTCACCACCCTGCTGGGCATGTCGCGCGTGGAGCTGCTGGCCGCCGTTCTCGGGGTGATCGCCGTCTGGCTGACGGTCCGCCAGAACATCTGGGCCTGGCCCATCGGCCTGGTGATGGTGGTGCTCTACGCCTGGATCTTCCTGGAGGTGAAGCTCTATTCCGACATGTTGCTGCAGTGCATCTATGCGGTGCTGCAGCTCTATGGTTGGTGGCAATGGCTGCGGGGCGGCCAGCAACACCAGGGTCGGGTGGTCAGCTCGCTCACCACCCGACCGCTGCTGGCCGGTCTGGCCCTTGGCGCCCTGGGTAGCCTGGTCCTGGGCTACCTCATGGGCACCCACACCGATGCCGCCCT
Organism: Pseudomonas sp. PLB05; assembly: GCF_021106615.1. NCBI lineage: Bacteria > Pseudomonadati > Pseudomonadota > Gammaproteobacteria > Pseudomonadales > Pseudomonadaceae > Pseudomonas > Pseudomonas sp. PLB05. Next base: position 1,162,582 of record NZ_JAJOHO010000001.1, on the reverse strand, counting down.
GCCCTGGCTGGATGCCGCGCTCACCGGTTTCAGCCTGGTCGCCCAGTTCTGGATGGCGCAGAAGCGCCTGCAGTGCTGGGTACTGTGGTTCGTGCTGGACGTCATCTATGTGGGCCTCTTCTATTACAAGGGCCTCTACCCCACCGCCTTCCTCTATGCGGTCTTTGTCGGTCTGGCCGCCTACGGCTGGCTCGACTGGCGCCGAGCTCTAGCGAGCGCGCGATGAAGGTGGTCGTGCTGACCGGCCCTGAGTCGAGTGGCAAATCCTGGCTGACGACGGTTCTCGCCGAGCGCTTCGGCGGGGTCCGGGTAGACGAGTACGTCCGCGAATACTGCGAGCGGCACGGCACCGATACCTGCCTAGCGGACGTGGATGTCATCGCCCGCGAGCAACTGCACCGCGAGGACCGGGCACGCGCGAGCGCACCGGCGCTCCTGCTGCTCGACACCCACCTGCTGAGCAACCTGCTGTGGAGTCGATTGCTGTTCGGCGCCGCGCCTGACTGGCTGGAGCCGGCTCTACTGGCCCGTCGCTATGACCTGCACCTGCTGCTCGATCCTCGCGATGTCGCCTGGCAGGACGACGGTCAGCGCTGCCAACCGGAGCTCGCCGAGCGCTTGGCATTCTTCGCGCAGTGCCGGGACTGGCTGCAGGCCCATGGCCAGCCGGTGCTGGAAATCGCCGGCGACTGGCCCGAGCGGCAAAGGGCCGCGCTGGCCGCGGTGAGCCGATTGCTGCACGACGCTTGACCCGCCGGTAGAATGACGCCCTGTACCGGAGAACGCCATGCACGACGACGATGCCTCTTTCGCCGACTTCACCCGCGGGATCCGTCCGCTCAAGCAGGATCGCGCCGACACCGGCAAGTCGCGCGCCGACCTGGGACAGATCGCCCAGCGCCGCGCCGATGCGACCAAGACCACGACCGCTACCCGGGTCGACGGCCTGAGCGATGCCTTCGTCATCGACGTAGGCGCCGAGGACGAACTCTACTGGGGCCGCGATGGCGTCCAGGACACCCAGTTACGTCGCCTCAAGGGCGGCCAGATTCCCTTCGAGGGCAGCCTGGACCTGCACGGCATGACCGTGGAAAGGGCCCGGGAAACCCTCTGGGACTTTCTCGCCGAGGCCACTCGCCTGGAAATCCGCTGCGTGCGCATCACCCATGGCAAGGCCGCGCGCCTGGATGGGCGCCGACCGCTGATCAAGAGCCACGTCAACACCTGGCTGCGCCAGCACCCGCAGGTGCTGGGCTTCACCTCCTGCCTGCCCCGCCACGGTGGGACCGGCTCGCTTTATGTCTTGCTCAAGCGCACCATGCTCGAAGGTCGCGACGAGTGATCCTGTGACTCGGGTGACGTCTCATCCGAGCGCCAACTTCCTTATCGACAAACAGGAACCCAAATGTCTCTCGAACAGCACTACTCCTCGATCCTGACCGGACTCGGCGAAGACATCAGCCGTGAGGGGCTGGTGGACACGCCCAAGCGCGCGGCCAAGGCCATGCAGTACCTCTGCCGCGGCTACAGCCAGACGCTGGAAGAAGTGGTGGGCGACGCCCTCTTCACCTCGGACAACAGCGAGATGGTGCTGGTCAAGAACATCGAGCTGTACTCGCTGTGCGAGCACCACATGCTGCCCTTCATCGGCAAGGCCCATGTCGCCTACATGCCCAAGGGCAAGGTGCTGGGCCTGTCCAAAGTGGCGCGGGTGGTCGACATGTTCGCCCGCCGCCTGCAGATCCAGGAAAACATGACCCGGCAGATCGCCGAGGCCATCGAGCAGGTCACCGGCGCTGCCGGGGTCGCGGTGGTCATCGAGGCGCAGCACATGTGCATGATGATGCGCGGCGTGGAGAAGCAGAATTCCTCCATGGTCACCTCGGTGATGCTCGGCCAATTCCGCGCCAACGACGCTACCCGTGCGGAATTCCTTGGCCTGATCAATCGCTGAGACCGGTACGACGTCCGCTATCCTGAAGAGTCGAAACCTCGACCCTTCAGGAGACTTGTCCATTATGACGGACGTCCACAGCCTTACCCTGTTCCGAGCCCAACCCGAACGCTCCCAGGCGCTGGGTGCCCACCTGCTGGATCTGGCCGCGCTGGCGGTCAAGGACGAGGGCTGCCTGGACTATCGGGTATTCCAGGGCAGCGAGGACGGCGATCTCTGGGTGGTCCAGGCCCGCTGGACCTCGATCGCCGCCCAGGACGGGCACTTCAAGCAGCCGCACACCCTCGCCTTTCTGGACGAGCTGCCCAAGCTGGCGGACGAGGTGGATCTGTATCCGCTGGAGCCGAGAAAGCCGACGGCTGAGCTTTGATCAAAGGCTGGCAGGACTGCGATAAATCGTAGGTTGGGCTGAGGCCGCCCTATCGTCGAAGCCCAACAGGGCCAGTGCCGGGGCAAACGCTGTTGGGCTTCGCTGCGCTCAACCCAACCTACGGTGCCCGTAGCAGGATCGTAGGTTGGGCTGAGACGGCTCTATCGTCGAAGCCCAACGGGACCGGTGCCGGCGCAACATCCGTTGGGCTTCGCTGCGCTCGACCCAACCTACGGTGCCCATGGCAGGACCGTAGGTTGGGCTGAGACGATTCTATCGTGGAAGCCCAACAAGGCTGGTGCCGAGTCAAACGCTGTTGGGCTTCGCTGTGCTCAACCCAACCTACGATTCGAGCAACCCGTTACGGCCATGGCGGTCCGCCGAGGCGGACGCTCCGGCATCGCAAGGTGTTGCCTTTCGCGTACGGGCGCCATGGAAGGTGCCAGCAGGACGTTGAGGTACGACGCCGTTATCGCGGCCATGGGCCGCTCCTACCGTCGTGCGCTACCCGTAGGAGCGGCCCATGGCCGCGATCGATCGCAAACTCAATACTCGGACAGCGCGAAGCTCGTCAGGGCGAAGGTGGGGATGCCGGCCGCTTCCAGGCGCTTGGAGCCGCCCAGTTCGGGCAGGTCGACGATGGCGGCAGCTTCGTGGACCTCGGCGCCCAGGCGGCGGATCAGGTTGCCGGCGGCGACCAAGGTACCGCCGGTGGCGATGAGGTCATCGACCAGCAGCACCGAATCACCGGCGCCGACGCTGTCCTTGTGTACCTCGATCACCGAGTCGCCGTATTCGGTGCTGTAGACCTCGGTCAGCAGCTCGGCCGGCAGTTTGCCCTGCTTGCGGAACAGCACCAGTGGCTTGCCCAGCTCATAAGCCAGGATCGGACCGATGAGGAACCCGCGCGCATCCAGCGCCCCGACGTGGGTGAAGGACGCCGAGCGATAGCGCTCCAGCAATTCCGCCATAACGGCGCGCAGGCCTTCGGGCGACTGGAACAGCGGCGTGATGTCCCGAAAGATCACCCCCGGCTTGGGAAAATCGGGCACGGCGCGGATGAGGGATTTCAGGGCGGATTCGGAAAAGGACATGGCAGAGACTCTCGGGCGCCGGGCGCCTGGTTGAATACGATTGCCCAGTATACCGGGGCCCGCACGGCCGGGGCCAACCAGCCGTCCTTGGGAGCTGAATCGATTCATGTAGTGACCTGGATTGACAGCTACCAATGGGGCGGACATCCTTCGCTACGCGCAAACGTTTGCGTGACCACAAAAACCATAAGAATTCGGAGATCCTCCTATGCTGGCCTTTCGCCCTGCCCGCCTGCTGGCGGCTATCGCTCTCGCCTCCGCTTCGCTGATCCTGCCGCTCACCGCCAGTCATGCCACGGCCGCCGAAAAGCCCAAGGTCGCGCTGGTCATGAAGTCCCTGGCCAACGAATTCTTCCTGACCATGGAAGACGGCGCCAAGACCTACCAGAAAGCGCATTCCGCCGACTTCGATCTGATCTCCAACGGGATCAAGGACGAGACCGATACCTCCAGCCAGATCCGCATCGTCGAGCAGATGATCGTGTCCAAGGTCGACGCCCTGGTCATCGCCCCGGCCGACTCCAAGGCACTGGTTCCGGTGCTGAAGAAGGCCAGCGACGCCGGCATCAAGGTGGTCAACATCGACAATCGCCTGGACCCGGACGTGCTCAAGTCCAAGTCCCTGGACATCCCCTTCGTTGGCCCCGACAACCGCAAGGGTGCACGCCTGGTGGGCGAGTACCTCGCCAAGCAGCTCAAGCAGGGTGACCAGGTCGGCATTATCGAGGGCGTCTCCACCACCACCAACGCCCAGCAGCGCACCGCGGGCTTCAAGGACGCCATGGAAGCGGCCGGCATGAAGATCGTCGGCGTGCAATCCGGCAACTGGGAAATCGACAAGGGCAATGCCGTCGCCGCGGCCATGCTCAACGAATACCCCGACCTCAAGGCCCTGCTGGCCGGTAACGACAGCATGGCGCTGGGCGCCGTCTCCGCCGTGCGTGCCGCTGGCAAGAAAGGCCAGGTGCAGGTGGTCGGCTACGACAACATCAAGGCCATCAAGCCGATGCTCAAGGACGGTCGCATCCTCGCCACCGCCGACCAGTACGCCGCCAAGCAGGCCGTGTTCGGGATCGAAGCCGCGCTCAAGCTGGTCAAGGGCGAGCCCACCGGTGCCAAGGACGGGGTGATCGAGACGCCGGTCGAACTCGTCACCCAGCCCTGATCCGAGGAGAGCCCCATGTCGTCCGAGGTCATCCTCAGCGCCCGTGACATCGGCAAGACCTATGCACAGCCGGTACTCGGCGGCGTGGACCTGGAGTTGCGCGCCGGCCAGGTGCTGGCGCTCACCGGGGAAAACGGCGCCGGTAAAAGCACCCTGTCCAAGATCCTCTGTGGCCTGGTGCAACCCACCACCGGCGAACTGAGCTTTCTCGGCCGACCCTATGCCCCGGGCAGCCGCTGCGAGGCGGAGGTCCAGGGGGTGCGAATGGTCATGCAGGAACTCAATCTGCTGCCCACCCTCACCGTGGCGGAAAATCTCTTTCTCGACCGCCTGCCCCGCCGCCTGGGCTGGATCGACCGACGCCAGTTGCGCGAACAGGCGCGGCTGGCGATGGCCCAGGTCGGCCTGGAGTCCATCGATCCGGATACACCCATCGCCGAGCTGGGCGTGGGTCATCAGCAGATGGTGGAGATCGCCCGCAACCTGATCGGCGACTGCCGAGTGCTGATCCTCGACGAGCCCACCGCCATGCTCACCTCCCGCGAGGTGGACCTGCTGTTCGAGCAGATCGAGCGCCTGCGTGCCCGCGGCGTGGCGCTGGTCTACATCTCCCATCGCCTGGAAGAACTCAAGCGCATCGCCCAGCAACTGGTGGTCTTGCGCGATGGCCGCCTGGTGGCCGATGCGCCCATGGCGCACTACGACATCGACCAGATCGTCAGCCTCATGGTGGGTCGCGATCTCGGCGAGCACCTGGACATGGGCGAGCGCCGCTTTGGACCACCCTTGCTGGAAGTCCAGGGACTGACTCGCGCGGACAAGGTCCAGGACGTCTCCTTCAGCGTCCGCGCCGGCGAGATCTATGGCATCTCCGGGCTCATCGGTGCCGGTCGCACCGAGTTGCTGCGGCTGATCTTCGGTGCCGACCGTGCCGATTCCGGCGCAGTGCGCCTGGCCGGCAAGCCGGTCGACCTGGGGTCACCGGCCAAGGTGGTACGTCAGGGCATCGCCCTGATCACCGAGGATCGCAAGGGCGAAGGCCTGCTGCTCACCCAGCCGATCAGCGCCAACCTGGCCCTGGGCAACATGGCCAAGGTCGCCCAGCAGGGCCTGGTCAGCGGTACACGCGAAGCGGCCCTGGCAGAGCGCCATATCAAGGGCATGCGCATCCGCTGCAACGGTGGCAGCCAGCCGGTGGGCGAACTCTCCGGTGGCAACCAGCAAAAGGTGGTCATCGGGCGCTGGCTCGAACGCGATTGCCAGGTGCTGCTGTTCGACGAACCCACGCGCGGCATCGACGTCGGCGCCAAGTTCGAGATCTATGGCCTGCTGGCCGAACTCACGCGCCAGGGCAAGGCCCTGGTGGTGGTCTCCAGCGACCTGCGCGAGCTGATGCTGATCTGCGATCGCATCGGTGTGATCTCCGCCGGCCGCCTGGAAGCCACCTTCGACCGTCATGACTGGGACCAGGAGCGGCTGCTGGCCGCCGCCTTCGCCGGCTATCGCTCCCGCGAAGCCCTGCTGGAAGAACCCGTCCCGCCGCAAACCCTTTCTCAGGAAGCCATTCGATGAGCAGTCTTCCCGTCACCTCCGCCCGACGTGCCTTCGGCCTCGGCCTGGGCACCTACGTTGGCCTGGCCGCCGCCCTGCTGGCGATGATCGTGCTGTTTTCCCTGCTGAGCAGCCACTTTCTCTCCTACGCCACCTTCACCACCCTGGCCAACCAGATCCCCGATCTGATGGTGCTCGCGACCGGGATGACCTTCATCCTGATCATCGGCGGCATCGATCTCTCGGTGGGTTCGGTGGTCGCCCTGGCCGCCGCCGTGGTCAGTGTCGCCACCCTGGAATGGGGTTGGGGCATCCTGCCAGCCGCCGCCCTGGGCATGCTGGCCGCGGCCCTCACCGGCACCCTCACCGGCAGCGTCACCGTGGCCTGGCGCATCCCCTCCTTCATCGTCTCCCTGGGCGTGCTGGAGATGGCACGCGGCGCCGCCTACCAGCTGACCGATTCGCGCACCGCCTATATCGGCGATGCCTACGCCTGGCTGTCGACCCCCTTCGCCTTCGGCATCTCGCCCTCCTTCGTCATCGCCCTACTGGTGATCGTGGTCGCGCAGCTGCTGCTGACCCGCTCGGTGCTCGGGCGCTACCTGATCGCCATCGGCACCAACGAGGAAGCGGTGCGCCTGGCCGGGATCAATCCCAAGCCCTACAAGGTCATCGTCTTCGCCCTCATGGGTCTGCTGGCAGGCCTGGCCGCGCTGTTCCAGATCTCCCGTCTGGAAGCCGCCGACCCCAACGCCGGCGTCGGCCTGGAACTGCAGGTGATCGCCGCCGTGGTGATCGGCGGGACCAGCCTCATGGGCGGGCGCGGTTCGGTGATCAGCACCTTCTTCGGCGTGCTGATCATCTCGGTGCTGGCCGCGGGGCTGGCCCAGATCGGCGCCAGCGAGCCGACCAAGCGCATCATCACCGGCGCAGTCATCGTGGTTGCGGTGATCCTCGACACCTACCGCAGCCAGCGCGCGAAGAGCAAGGGCTGATGGCGACCATCAAGGATGTCGCCGCCCGTGCCGGCATCTCCTACACCACGGTCTCCCATGTGGTGAACAACAGCCGCCCGGTCAGTCCGGGCGTGCGGGAAAAGGTCGAGGCGGCCATCGCCGAACTGGGCTACGTACCCAGTGGCGTGGCCCGCTCCCTGCGCAGCCGTGCCACCGGCACCTTTGGCGTGCTGGTGCCCAATGCGGTCAACCCCTACTTCGCCGAACTGGCCCGCGGCATCGAAGATCACTGCGAGCGTCAGGGCTACAGCGTCATCCTCTGCAATTCCGATGACGATGCCGACAAGCAGCTGCGCTATCTGCGGGTGCTCAAGGAGCGGCGGATCGATGGCCTGGTGGTCGCCACCGTGGACGGCGATCCGCGCTTCGCCCGGGCCCTGGCCAGCCTACGCATCCCGCTGGTCCTGGCCGACCGGCCGCTGGAGGGCGTCCAGGCCGCGCATATCCGCATCGATCACCACCAGGGCGGTCTGCTCGCCACCCGCCACCTGCTGGAACTCGGCCATCGCCGGATCGCCTGCATCGGCGGCCCGGCCGATTCCCCGGTCGCCAGCGAGCGGATCACCGGCTACCAGGAGGCCCTGGCGCAAGCCGGCGTCGCGCCTGGCGCCATCCAGCGCTGCCCCTTCACCGCCGCGGCCGGTCATGCCGCCGCCCGCGCGTTGCTGGCCCAGCCAGAGCGTCCGACCGCGATCTTCGCCGGCAACGACACCATCGCCCTGGGCGTGCTGCGCGCCGCCGCCGAGCGGGGTCTGAGCGTCCCCGCCCAGCTCTCGGTGGTAGGGTTCGACGACATCGAGCTCAGCCGCTATCTCTACCCCGCCCTCACCACCATCGGCCAGTCGATCCGCGATCTCGGCGAGCGCGCCGCCCAGCTGCTGCTGGCGCGCCGCGAGACGGTCGGCAGCCCTTCCACCCACGACATCGCCGTACCCCGGCTGGTGCTGCGCGAATCCACCGCGGCGCCCCCTGCTCTGGAGACCTCCCATGCACCCTGACGTCGTCGTCATCGGCAGCCTCAACATGGACCTGGTGGTGCGCGCTCCGCGCCTGCCCAAGGGCGGCGAGACCCTCGCCGGCCATACCTTCACCACCGCACCGGGCGGCAAGGGCGCCAATCAGGCTGTGGCGGCCGCGCGCCTGGGCGCCCGGGTCGCCATGATCGGCTGCGTCGGCGCCGATCCCTACGGCGACTTCCTTACCCACAGCCTGCTGCAGGAAGGCATCGACTGCCGGGGCGTCTCGGTGGCGCCCGAGGTGCCCACCGGCATCGCCTCCATCCTGGTGGATGACCAGGGCCAGAACGCCATCGTCATCGTCGCCGGTGGCAACGGCGAATTGTCCGCCGCGCAGCTGCAGGCCCAGGAGACTCTGCTGGACCAGGCCAAACTGGTGATCGCCCAGCTGGAAGTCCCCCTGGCTACCGTAGGCGACGCCCTCGCCCGCGCCCATGCCCTGGGCAAGACAATGATCCTCAACCCCGCGCCCGCCACCGGCCCGCTGCCGGCCGAGTGGTACGCCCATATCGACTACCTGGTGCCCAACGAAAGCGAAGCCAGCCTGCTGACCGGGCTGCCGGTGGAGACTCTGGAACAGGCCGAGGTCGCTGCGCGTCAGCTGGTCGCCGCCGGTGCCCGCCAGGTGCTGCTGACCCTGGGCAGTCAGGGTCTGCTGCAGGTCACCGCAGACAGCTGTCGTCACCACCCGGCCACTGCGGTCAAGGCGGTGGACACCACCGCCGCTGGCGATACCTTCCTCGGCGGCTTCGCCGCCGGTCTGGCGGAGGGGTTGAGCGTGGAGGCGGCCATCGCCCTCGGCCAACAGGCCGCCGCCATCGCCGTCACCCGCCCAGGCGCCCAACCGTCCATTCCCACCCGCCAGGAGCTCGCCCGGTGAAGAAAACCGCTCTGCTCAACATCGCCCTGTCCCAGGCCGTGGCCAGTCTCGGCCATGGCGATCTGGTGGTCATCGGGGACGCCGGCATGCCGGTGCCGCCGGGTACGCCACTGGTCGATCTAGCCGTCACCCCGGGCGTACCGGATTTCATCAGTGTGCTGCAGGCGCTGCTCAGCGAGATGCAGGTGGAAAGCCATCTGCTCGCCGAGGAAACCCTGAAGGTCCAGCCGCCGGCGCTGGCCGAACTGGAACGCCTGACCGCGAGCGGTGCCCTGGGCAGCCGCCGCCTGGTCTCCCACGAAGAACTAAAGACCCTGTGTCGCCAGGCACGGGTGCAGATCCGCACCGGCGAATGCCAGCCCTATACCAACCTGATCCTGGTGGCCGGCGTCGCCTTCTAGTCAGCGCAGCTGGCCAGCAGGCGCCGGGTCGCCAGCAGATCCAGCGGACGGGCGAAGAGATAGCCCTGGGCATGGCGCGCGCCCATGTTCTTGAGCAGTTGCAGCGCCTGGGCGTCCTCGACGCCCTCGGCGACCACGTCCAGGCCCAGGGACTCGGCCATGCGCACGATGGCGCGGACGATGGCGACACTGCGTGCGCTGTCGGCGAGGCGCAGCACAAAGGACTTGTCGATCTTGAGGCCGCGAAAGCGATACTCATGGACATAGCCGAGCGACGAAAAGCCCGCGCCGAAATCATCCAGCACCACCGATACACCCTGTAGATCCAGCGCCTCCATGGCGGCCTTGGCGCGCTCGGGTTCAGCGACCAGGGCCCCTTCGGTCAACTCCAGGCAGATCCGCGACGGTGCCACGCCGTGCATGGCCAGGATGTTCAGTACCTCGTCGGCGAATTCCGGACGCACGATGCTGTAGCTGGAGCAGTTGACGTGGACCACCGGCCAGTGGGCATGGGCCGGCTCGGCCAGGATGGCGGCGATCCGCGTCAGCATGTAGGTATCCAGCCGACCGATCAGCCGCAGGCCTTCCAGTTCGGGTAGAAAGGCGCCGGGCGCCAGCACGCTGCCGTCCGGCTGCCGCCAGCGGATCAACGCTTCCAGCGCCGCCACGCGGCCGGTCGTGACCTCGATGATCGGCTGGAAGAAGGGTTCCAGCTCGTCGCCGTTCTTCAGCGCCTTGCGCAACGCGCCCTCGCGCACCACCTGGTCGGACACCACCTGGCGCAACTCCTGGTTGAACACCGCAAAGTTGTCGCGCCCGCCCTGTTTGACCCGGTACATGGCGGTGTCCGCATCGCGCAGCAGATCGTCCGGCTGGCGATGCAGACTCGCATCGGCTACCACGATGCCGATGCTGCAGGAGGCGAACAAGCTGTGGTCGTCGATCACCAGTGGCCGGTCGAAGGCCTCGATGATCCGCTGGGCGATAGCCACCGGCGATTCCAGCCCACCACCGGGCACCAGGATGGCGAATTCGTCACCGCCCAGCCGCGCCAGCAGATCGGTTTCCCGCAGGCAACTGGACAGCCGCTGCCCGGCGGCGACCAGCAGCAGGTCGCCGAAGGGGTGGCCGAACTGGTCGTTGATGCGCTTGAACCTGTCCAGATCGAGAAACATCACCGCCAGGCCGCTGCCATCGCGCTCCAACGCCGCCCAGAGGTCGGCCAGGCGTTGCTGGAAGAAGCTGCGGTTGGGCAGCCGGGTCAGGGCATCGTGGTTGTTCTCGTACAGCAGTCTGGCGTTGGCATCGTCCAGCGCCCGGGTCCGCTCCTGGACCCGGACCTCCAGCGCCTGGCGTGACTGCTGGATGGCTTCCGCCGCGCTGCGCCGGGACAGGGCGGTATCGATATGGCGTGAAACGAAGGTGAGCAGCTCCTGGTCGCGCTGGCTGTAGTAGACGTCTTCGCGATAGCTCTGCACCGCCAGCACCCCGCGGACCTGCTTGCCGTCATAGAGCGGGATGCCCAGCCAGGACCAGGCCTCGACAGTACCCGGCACCGGGGTGATTTCACCCTGGGCGACCAGTAGACGGGCCTTCTGACGATCGATTAGACAGGGCCGCCGCTGGCGGATGGTGTATTCCGTGTAACCACGACTGCCACGCCGGGCAACCGGTGCCGTGGCGCGGCGCTCGTCGGCGAAATAGGGAAAGCTAACCTCACCCGACGCATCGTCGTAGAGTGCGATGTAGAAGTTGTGGGCATAGAGCAACTCGCCCACGACCCGGTGCAGGCCGCCCAGCAACTCGGTCATGTCGGTGCTGGCGCTGGACAGCTCGGCGATGCGGAACAGCGCCGCCTGCAGTTGCTCGGCGCGCTCGCGCTCGGCGATCTGTTCGCGCAGCCGGGCGTTGACTTCGGACAGCTCCTGGGTGCGCTGCCCCACGGTGGCCTCCATGTCTTCGCGCCGCAGGATGCGATCCAGCGCCATGGCCACGTCGCGGGCGATCACCTGGAACAGCGCCTGATCCTCAGGGCCGTAGCGGCGTTCGCGGTCGTAGACCTGCAGGCTGAGCACGCCAAAGGTCCGATCGGCGCCATCCTTGAGCGGAATGCCCATCCAGAACTCCGGAACCGAGCCCTGGCAATAGTAGGGGCCGTTGGTCTGGGCCGCCTCCATGGCCTCTTTGGGTAATAGCAAGGGCTCGCCATGCAGGAGCACATAGGCGGTCAAGCTCGGTTGCGCCCGATCCAGTGGCTCGAAGGAGCCCGGTTCAGGCGGACTCTCGTCGCGCTGGTCGAAATAATAGGGATAGTGGATCTGGTCAGCGTCCGGATCGAGCAGCGCCAGACAGAGGTTTTCCGCGTCGATCAGGGTCACCAGCAGTTCATGGGTGCGCTGCATGAACAGCTGCCGATCCACCGTTGAGCTGGCCAGATAGGTGATGTCGTAGAGCACCTGCTGGATGGCCTGGGCCCTTTGCAACTGCAGGCGCTGCAGCACGAAGCCGAATCTCAGGGCCAAGGCGGCGAAATCGGTACGGTCGTCCGGACGGGCCAGCAGCCAGCCTAGGGGCGTTGGTCCATTGCCGGTGGGATGACAGCTGAGTGAGGCTTGGGCGCAGAGCTGCGCCAGCTCCTCATCGTCGAGCAACGCCGGCCAGGCACTGGCGCCACTACCGGTGGCCATGCACGACCAGTTGCCGCGACGCTGGTACCAGGCCCAGTCCGCATCGGCCGCCGCCGCACAGAGTTGCGCGATGATCTGCTCCGCTTCCAGCCCCCGGGCATTCGGATCCGGCCAGCGTTCCTCCAGCGGCTTGGTCGAGCGTGCGCCAGACTGCTGTTCCTTGGGCCCCTTCATGCTGACTCCTTCCCTTGCATCCACCGGATCCTGACACAGATGCCTGCCTCTCCGGCAAGTACGGGGTGAACGGTTTTCCTAGGGGCGCGAACGGCAAAGATATTACTAAACTCAGGATTGACTGGGACAAGAGTTGTACAGCGGAGGGGTCGCTGTCCAACAACCAGCCCTGCCAGACGATCCTTTGCCGCTTGGCTTGTAGAACAAAATCCCTGGCCCTTTTCCATCGATCAGAAAGACCGCCGTACCGCGAATCTCTTGCTAGCCGTGCCCCACTAATAAGCAGACAGAACGCAATCTGGCGGGGCCTTCCGGCCCGTTGTCGCCTCTCTCTACGAGCAGGAGTTTTCCATGACGGCTTCCAAGCAAGACAACCTGATCGACTGGCTGCGTGACGCTCATGCCATGGAAGAACAGGCCGAGAAAATGCTTTCCGCCCAGGCCGCGCGGCTGGAGCACTATCCGCAACTGCGCCAACGCATCGAGCAGCACATCAAGGAAACCCAGGAGCAACGCCAGGTCCTCGAAGGCTGCCTGAGCCGCCTCGGCAGCAGCGCCTCGACGCTCAAGGACATGGGCGGCAAGTTGATGGCACTGGGTCAGGCGATTGGCGGTGCGCCCATGAGCGACGAGGTCATCAAGGGCGCCATCGCCGGTTATGTCTTCGAGAACATCGAAATCGCCACCTACACCACGTTGATCGCCGCCGCTGCCGAGATCGGTGATACCGAAACGCAGCAAGCCTGCGAACGCATCCTCGAACAGGAGAAGGCCATGGCGGCCTGGTTGCTGGAAGACCTGCCCGTCACCACCAGAGCCTTCCTGGAACGCTCCGCCGATCCCGATCTGACCGCGAAGCGCTGAACTACCCCGTGTTACCCGTGACTAGCCCCTGGAGGTTACATGTTCGTCCATAATAAGCGACTGCAATATACCGTGCGCGTGTCCGAACCCAATCCCGGCCTCGCCAACCTGATGCTGGAACAATTCGGCGGCCCCCAAGGCGAACTCGCCGCCGCCATGCGCTACTTCACCCAGGCGATAGCCGAGCTCGACCCGGGCCGCAAGGACATGCTGTTCGACATCGCCACCGAAGAACTCAGCCACCTGGAAATCATCGGCTCGATGATCGCCATGCTGAACAAGGGCGCCAAGGGCGACCTGGCGGAAAAGACCCAGGAAGAAGCGGACATGTACCGCTCTCTGACCGGTGCCGGCAATGACTCCCACCTCACCCAGATCCTCTACGGTGGCGGCCCGCAACTGATCAACTCGGGCGGGGTGCCCTGGACTGCGGCCTATATCGACACCGTCGGCGAACCGACCATCGACCTGCGATCCAACATCGCCGCCGAAGCCCGGGCCAAGATCGTTTACGAACGCCTGATCAACGTCACCGACGATGCCGGCATCAAGGACACCCTGAGCTTCCTGATGACCCGCGAGATCGCGCACCAGAAGTCCTTCGAGAACGCGCTGCATTCCATCCAGCCGAACTTCCCCCAGGGCAAGATGCCGCCGCGACCGGAATTCGCCAGCGTCTACTACAACATGTCGCAGGGCGAGGGCGATATGCGCGGTCCGTGGAACCAGGGTCAGGATTGGGAGTTCGTCGAACAGCCCAGCCCCGCCGTGGACGGCGGCGACGGCCTGGCCAGCGTCAAGCTGCCGCCGATGCAGGCCAAGGCAGTCGAACAGCTCGCGACCCGTACGATGTCTGACCCGAATGCAGCGCCGGTGACAGGTGCCGATCTGGGCGCCGGCCTGGCCAAGCAGCTCGACAAGAACCGTCTCAACGAGTGATGCCGATGCGGCGACACCCCTGGGGTGTCGCCGCCTTCACCCCCACCTATGACCTTCCGTCGGCTAGTCTGCGCCGACTCGCCTTCCGCAAGAACCTGGCCATTTGCCATCGGTCCTACTGCCGTCATCGTAGTAGGGAAAGCCCTGATGGAAGATTATCTCCTGGCGTTCGCCATGGTCGTCCTGACCACCTTGTTCATAGGTCTCACTACCGTCGGTCTGGTGGAATTCGCCTGATGGCGCTTTGCCGCCTTTTGCGCTGAACATTTGTTCAGCGGTGCAGTCTGCCGCTGTGCATTGATGCCATCACGTCTTACCGACGTAGCCAGGGACGCCACCATGAAACGCCACGCCTATGCCTTAGCCCTCGTTGCAGCCGCCGTCTGCAGCGCACCCGCCTTCGCCATGGATCAGGATGCCCTGCAATTCGAGCAGGCCAGCATGATCGCCTTCAAGAGTTGCGCGAACAAGGCGGTGATTGCCGGTACCCGGATCGGCGACACGGCCCGTTTCTCCGATACCGACAGCTGCGTCGCCCAGGCGCTGTCGCAGATCGAACCGGCCTATCAGAAGGCTCTGACCTCCCTGCAGAACAACGGCACCGCCCGGCGCTGCCTGCAGACCTACTACAGCAACTGGCGCACGCTGATGAAATCGCTACCGGAGCTGCAGTCCAAGCCGCCGTCCTCGGTCCTGCTGACCGCCAACGGGGGTGAGCGCCGACTCAACCAGTACTGGCAATTCGTGGTCAGCGCTCGCTGATCACGCCCCGGCGCCCACTGGGGAGCCTGGCGCCCCTCCTTGCGTTTCAGCCGATGGCGACATGGCCCGGCTGCGCCGCCACCCGTGCCAGCCACGCCTGGATCGCCGGATAGTCGTCCAGGCGAAAGCCCCCTTCGTGGGCGACGTGGGTATAGGCATAGAGCGCTATATCGGCGATCGAATACTGCTCCCCCACCAGGAAAGGCGTGCGTTGCAGCTGCTGCTCCATCACCCGCAACGCCTTGTAGCCACGGACCTGGCAGACCTCGTACTCCTCACGGCGCTCCGCAGGCAGCCCCTGATAGAGCTGGATGAAGCGCGCCACCGCCACATAGGGCTCGTGACTGTATTGCTCGAAGAATTGCCATTGCAGCACCTGGGTGCGCAACCGCGGTTCGCTGGGCAGGAAGCCTGTGCCGTCGGCGAGGAAGTTGAGAATGGCGTTGGACTCCCACAGGCAGGTGCCGTCTTCCAGCTCCAGCACCGGAATCTTGCCGTTGGGATTCTTCGCCAGGAAGGCGTCGCTCTGGGTCTCGCCGGCGAGGATATCCACCTCGTGCCAGCGATACTCCACGCCGAGCAGGTGCAGCATCAGCACCACCTTGTAGCAGTTGCCGGAACGGCGATCGCCATAGACCTGATACATCTCACAGCTCCTTGTAGGTAGGGGTGGCGTCGCGAATCACGTCGGCCAGGCGCGCCAGACCGGTATCCAGGCGCTCGGGCAGCACATGGCTGAAGTTGAGCCGCAGCAGGCCAGGGTGGCGATCCGGCTCGGCGAAGAACGGCTCGCCCGGCATGAAGGCGACGTCCTGCGCCAGGGCCGCGTCCAGCAGGGTACGGGTATCCAGGGGCGTTTTCAGCTGCAACCAGAAAAACAGCCCGCCCTGGGGAATCTGCCAATCGGCCAGCTCGCTGAAGTGCCGGGTCAGCGCCTCAGCGAAGCCATCGCGACGCTCGCGGTAGAAGGCCCGCACCTCCTGCAAGTGCCTTGCGTAGCGCTCGCTGCCGAGCCATTGCAGCACCTGCCACTGGCTCATGCGGCAGGTATGCAGATCGGCGGCCTGCTTGAGCGCTCGCAACGGCTTGAGCAGCTCCGGCGAGGCGATGAGGTAGCCCACGCGCAGGCCGGGCAACAGGGTCTTGGACAGGCTGCCGGTATGGATCCAGGCGCTGCGCTGCAACTGGGCGCACAGCGGTCGTGCCGGGGCGCCGTCATAGCTGAGTTCGCGATAGGGCTCGTCCTCGACCAGGGTCACGCCGAATTCGTCCAGCAGCGCTGCCACGGCCGCACGGTTGGCCGTGGAGTAGCGCACGCCGGAGGGATTCTGGAAGGTCGGGATCAGGTAGGCGAAGGCCGGGCGCCGCTCTTTCAGCCGCAGGCGCAAGGCGTCCAGATCCAGCCCCTCCGGGGTCAGGCTGACCTCCAGGCAATCGGCGCCAAAGAACTGGAAGCTCTGCAGCGCGGCCAGATAGGTGGGGCCCTCCACCAGCACCGGCGTGCCGACATCGAGATACAGCTTGGCGATCAGGTCCAGCGCCTGCTGCGAACCGGTGGTGACCAGCACCTGGTCCGCCGTACAGTCCAGGCCATAGTCGCGCGCCTGGGCGGCGATGGCCTCGCGCAGCGCCGGCTCGCCCTCGCTCATGCCGTACTGGCCCAAGCCGGCCGGCAGCTGGCTCCAGTCCACCGCCGGCAGACAGCGCTCGGCCGGCAGACCGCCGGCGAAGGACATCACCTCCGGCCGCTGCGCCGCCGCCAGGATGTCGCGGATCAGGCTGCTCTTGAGTCGGCTTACCCGTTCGGAAAATGCCATCTGCCCTCCTGTGGCCCGTGGCCGGCTAATGAGTCAAACTACTTGACCGACCCTAATCCACACCGGAAAGACAAGTCAATATGCTTGACCTAAATCAGACCGCTCAGCAGCGCCTGGTCATGGAGACCTTCTTCTTTAGTTACCAGGCCTTCA
Source organism: Pseudomonas sp. PLB05 (assembly GCF_021106615.1). Lineage (NCBI taxonomy): Bacteria > Pseudomonadati > Pseudomonadota > Gammaproteobacteria > Pseudomonadales > Pseudomonadaceae > Pseudomonas > Pseudomonas sp. PLB05. The sequence goes on along the minus strand of NZ_JAJOHO010000001.1, from coordinate 1,145,739 downwards.
CCGCCAAGGCCGACGACATGCTGGCGCGCCGTGGCCTGAGCCGGGTCCATCAGCGCATCCTGTTCTTTATCGCCCGCGAGCCGGGGCTCAGCAACAAAGCCCTGCTGGAGGTGCTCGGGGTCAGCAAGCAGGCGTTGAACATTCCGCTGCGGCAGTTGCTGGAGATGCAACTGGTGGCCATGGAGACGGATGCCACGGACAAGCGCAAGCGGCGGCTGTCGCTGACCCGGGGCGGCGCTGCGCTGGAGCAGACCCTGAGACGCGAGCAGATGCGCCTGGTGCAGGCGGCGCTGGCCACGGCCGGGCCGACCGCGGCCGAGGGCTGGCTGGCCTTCAACCAGGCCCTGGCTGATCGCCAGGACACCGCTGGTAGCCAGGACAGTTCGGAACCCTCGGTCAACTCCTGAAAACTGTACTGCTCGTTCGCGGCCCTGGTGTATGGATACCGGCCCCAGGTGCCTGGCTAAGCTGACGCAAAGCTCAGGGATGCCCTCATGACCGTCGAACTGCTCTCCGCCTTCATGCTCTTCGCCTTCGTCTCTTCCGCCACGCCCGGTCCCAACAACATGATGCTGCTGGCGTCGGGGGTCAATTTCGGTTTCCGCCGTACCCTGCCGCACATGTTCGGCATCAGCCTGGGGCATATGCTGCTGGTCATCTGCACCGGTCTCGGACTGGGTCAGCTGTTCGTGCTCTATCCGCCGCTGCAGATCGCCTTGCGGGTGATCGGTGGCGCCTACCTGCTGTATCTGGCCTGGAAACTGGCCACCGCCGCGGCCCCCACGCCGCGGGAGTCAGGCAGCGGCAAGCCCTTCGGCTTCTTCCAGGCTGCGGCCTTCCAGTGGGTCAATCCCAAGGCCTGGGTGATGGCGATTGGCGCGGTCACCGCCTATATTCCGGCCGAGAACTTCACCGCCAATCTGCTGCTGGTCGCCCTGCTTTTCGCCTTGATCAACCTGCCCAGCGTCAGCCTCTGGACGCTGTTCGGCATGGGCCTGCGCCGCCTGCTCAGCAGTCCGGCGCGCCTGCGGCTGTTCAATTGGAGCATGGCGCTGCTGCTGGTGCTGTCCCTCTACCCCATCCTGTTCGGCCATCACTGAGGTTTTTGATGCACGCGGCTCCGCAACGCCTTACCCCGCTGGCCGATAGCTCCCCCGCCGCCGTGGTCGCCGGTTTCGTCGCCATGCTGGTGGGCTACACCAGCTCCCTGGTGCTGATGTTCCAGGCCGGCCAGAACGCGGGGCTCAGCACGGGCCAGATTTCCTCCTGGATCTGGGCGCTGTCCATCGGCATGGCCCTGACCACCATCGGCCTGTCGTTGAAGTACCGCACCCCCATCGTCATCGCCTGGTCGACCCCGGGCGCCGCCCTGCTGGTCACCAGCCTGCCCTCCGTGCCCTACAGCGATGCCATCGGCGCTTTCGTCCTCTGCGCGGTGCTGCTCGCCCTGGGCGGCCTCACCGGCAGCGTCGACCGTCTACTGCGTCGGGTACCCCCGGCCCTCGCCGCCGCCCTGCTGGCCGGCATCCTGTTTCGCATCGGCATCGAGATCTGCGCGGCAGCCCAGCACCAGACCGGGCTGGTGCTGGGCATGGCCCTGGGCTATCTGGTAGCCAAGCGGCTGTGGCCGCGCTATTGCGTGCTGGTGGCCCTGGTGGTCGGCCTGCTGCTGGCCGCCGGACTGGGCTTGCTGGACTTCCACGCCCTACGGCTGGAACTGGCGGTGCCGGTATGGACCACCCCGACCTTTTCCCTGGCCGCCACCATCGGCATCGCCCTCCCGCTGTTCGTGGTGGCCATGGCGTCACAGAACATGCCCGGCATCGCCGTGCTGCGTACGGATGGCTACGCGGTTCCAGCCTCGCCGCTGATCGCCACCACCGGCCTCGCCTCCTTGCTGCTGGCCCCCTTCGGCTCCCATGGCATAAACCTGGCGGCCATCAGCGCGGCGATCTGCACCGGTCCCCAGGCCCATGAAGACGCCAGCAAACGTTATACGGCGGCGGTCTGGTGCGGATTTTTCTATGGCATCGCCGGTTTGTTCGGCGCCACCCTGGCCGCGCTATTCGCCTCGCTGCCAAGCGAACTGGTGATCTCGGTGGCCGCCCTGGCGCTGCTGGGTTCCATAATGAACGGTTTGCACGGCGCCCTGGCCGAACCCAGCCAACGCGAACCGGCGCTGATCACCTTTCTGGTCACCGCCTCGGGGCTGACGCTGGCCGGCGTAGGCTCTGCCTTCTGGGGTCTGGTGGCCGGTCTATTGGCCAGTTTGCTACTCACCGCACGCCGCCGGTAGAACCTGAAACCCTCCTGACCGGTCGGAACTGCATCCTTCCCGTCAGGAGAACACCATGTCCCGTACCAATCGCCAGTTCCTGCTCGCCAAACGCCCCTCCGGCGAACCCACCGCCGACACCTTCGAGCGCGTCGAGCAGCCGGTCGGCGAACCCGGCGCCGGCCAGGTGCTGATCAAGAATCTGTTCCTGTCCCTCGACCCGGCCATGCGTGGCTGGATGAACGAGGGCAAGTCCTATATCAAGCCCATCGGTATCGGCGAGGTCATCCGCGCCCTGGGCGTGGGTGAGGTGGTGGCCTCCAACCACCCGGACTTCAAGGTGGGCGATACCGTCAACGGCATGCTCGGCATCCAGGACTACTACCTGGGCGAACCCCAGGGCTTTTACCCGGTGGATCCCAGCAAGGCCAGCCTGCCCCAGTATCTCTCGGTACTCGGCATGACCGGCCTCACCGCCTACTTCGGCCTGCTGGAAGTCGGCGAGCCCAAGGCCGGCCAGACCCTCGTGGTCTCAGGCGCCGCCGGCGCGGTCGGCAGCATGGTCGGCCAGATCGGCAAGCTCAAGGCCTGCCACGTGGTGGGCATCGCCGGCGGTGCGGAAAAATGCCGCTATCTGATCGAGGAGCTGGGCTTCGACGCTGCCATCGACTACAAGGCCGAGCCAGACCTGGCGGCCGCCCTGCGCCGTGAGTGCCCCAACGGTATCGACGTCTATTTCGACAACGTCGGCGGCCCGACCCTGGATGCGGTCCTGGCGCAGATCAATTTCCGCGCCCGGGTAGTCCTGTGCGGTGCCATCAGCCAGTACAACAGCGACAAGATCCAGGGCCCGCAGAACTATCTGGCGCTATTGAGCAATCGCGCCCGCATGGAAGGCTTCATCGTCCTCGACCACGCCGCCCGCTATGCCGAGGCGCAACAGCAGCTGGCGATCTGGCTGGCCGACGGCCAGCTCAAGTCCCGCGAGCATGTGGTGGAAGGCCTGGACACCTTCCCCACGACCTTGATGAAGCTGTTCTCCGGCGAGAACTTCGGCAAGCTGGTGCTCAAGGTCTGAACCGCGTCGGAAAATCGTCGCGAGCGGGCCGCCTATGGGGTCCGCTTGGCTTCCAGGCGCCAACTTATAGACGGCTAATCGCCATCATCCGCCTAAGTCATTGATTTTTATAAAACTATAATACTGGCACGCTTCTCGCTTCAGAGGGACTATCCGCCAAGGAGAACAGGCATGGTCCCGCCCTCATCCAACACCATCAATCTCGATCGCGCTCGCCAGCAGCGTAACGCCAGCCAGGTGGCCCCCGTTCGCGAAAGCGATCCCCTGGTGCTGAGTACGCTACGTCAGCGCCTGCTCAGCGTCCTGCAGTCATCGTTGGATCTCGAACGGGTCCTGCAGCTCTTTCGGCAGGAGGTGTATACCCTCGTGGACGTGCCTGGGCTCGCCTATCGCAACGCCGCAGAAGACGTGGTCATCAGACTGGGCGAAGAGCAGGGTCACCAGGTGCACTACCACCTGAGCCAGGGCGATATCCGCCTGGGCGAGCTGACCTTCTACCGTCAGGAGCGCTTCCAGGACAGCGAACTCAGTGCGCTGGAATACCTCCTCGGCACCCTGCTGTTTCCCCTGCGCAACGCCCTGCTCTATCGCGAGGCGCAGAACAATGCCCTGCGCGATGCCCTCACCGGGGTCGGCAATCGCAACGCCCTGGACCGCGCCCTGGTGCGGGAGCTGGAGCTGGCGCGCCGTACCCAGCAGCCCCTGTCGCTGCTGATGCTGGATCTGGACCACTTTAAACGCATCAACGACCGCTTCGGCCACAGCGTCGGCGACGACGTGCTGCGGCAGACCGCCCGCACCCTCAGCAACTGCCTGAGAAGCATGGACATGATCTTTCGCTTTGGCGGCGAGGAATTCTGCGTGCTGCTGTCGGCCACCGGTCATGAGGCAGCCCATATCGTGGCGGAGCGCCTGAGAGCGGCTGTCGAAGCTCAATCGGAGACCGCCGGCGCCATTCCACTGCCGGTCACCCTGAGCCTCGGACTGGCGACGCTACGTGACGTCGAGTCCCCGCGCTGCTTGCTGCTGCGCGCGGATCGAGCCCTCTATCAGGCCAAGGCCGAAGGCCGCAATCGATCCTGCAGCCTGACCTGAGGGTCGCCTGGGGCCAGGCGACCGCTCTGCTTAGCGGCGACCGCCCTTGCCGGTACCGCCACCGCTCGGACCGCGACGCGGCGCGATACCAGGCGAGGTACGGCCCTTGCTGACCGGCTTGCGGCCCATTTCGCTCGGCCGCTCGGCCACGGCCGACCCCTGGGGCTTGCTGGCCTTGCCTGCCTTGTTGAGCTTGTTGCGCGAACCCCGACCGGCATCGATCGGCCGCGCGGTCTTGCGCTGCTGACGTTCGAGCTTTTCCTTGGTCTTGCCGCCCATGGCCGGCAGCGCCACTGGCGGCAGGCCGACTTCGCCAGCGAGGATGTCGATCTCCCCCTGGGTCATCTCGCGCCAACGACCGACCGGCAGATCACTGGTCATGAACACCGGACCGAAACGGACGCGCTTCAGACGGCTCACCACCAGACCCTGGGACTCCCACAGCCGGCGGACTTCACGGTTGCGGCCTTCCATCACCACGCAATGGAACCAGTGGTTGAAGCCATCGCCTTCCGGCGCCTGCTGGACGTCGGTGAAACGTGCCGGACCGTCTTCGAGGATCACCCCGTTCTTCAGGCGCAGCAGCATCTCTTCGGTCACCTCGCCACGTACCCGTACCGCGTACTCGCGGTCCATCTGGTAGGACGGGTGCATCAGCCGATTGGCCAGTTCACCATCGGTGGTGAACAGCAGCAGGCCGGTGGTGTTGATGTCCAGGCGACCGACATTGATCCAGCGGCCCTGCTTGGGCTTGGGCAGGCGGTCGAAGACGGTGGGTCGGCCTTCGGGATCGTCACGGGTGCAGATCTCGCCCTCGGGCTTGTTGTAGATCAGTACCCGGCGTACCACTTCCTCGGCCTGGTCGCGCTTGAGCAGACGTCCGTCCACTGCGATGGCGTCCTTGGGCATGACTCGCAGCCCCAGGGGGGCGACCACGCCATTGACCTTGATGCGGCCTTCGCCGATCCAGGCTTCGACATCGCGACGCGAGCCGACGCCTAGGCGCGACAGCACCTTCTGCAGCTTTTCGCCAGCTGGCGCAGGTACGGTTTCTTCGAGGGATTCGTTTTGGGGATTCTTGTCGAGGGTCATCAGGCACCTCCCGGTGTAGTGGACGACAAAGGCGCCGCGGAACGGGCGCCAGGAAAAAGACAGGGGCGCATGATAGCGCCCCTGCTCGCGCCAGCCTAGCGAGTGTGGTGTCTCTGAAATTGACTGCACAATTTTGGCGGCGCTTTTTCGGCTGTGGCGGCGTTGCCACTCCTCGCCATAGCCCTGCTATGACTCGTACCGGCGCCTGGCCACAGCCAAAAAATCACTCGCCAATTCTTGCGCGAACTTCAGAGACACCGCACTAGCCCAGCGGGTGACGGATGGCCGCAGGCTCAGTCGAGCGTCGCCAGGGCCTCGCGGCAGAGTTGTTCGACGCGCGTCCAGTCCTTGGCTTTCACCACGTCACCCGGCAGCATCCAGCTACCGCCGACGCACAGCAGATTGGGCTGCTGGAAGTAGTTCTTCACATTGCCCGGATTGACGCCACCGGTCGGGCAGAACTTGAGCTCGGCGAAGGGACCAGCGAAGGCTTTAAGCGCATCCACGCCGCCATAGACGTTGGCGGGGAACAGCTTGAAGCGGCGATAGCCCAGGCGATAGGCCTGCATGATCTCGGAGGGCGTGGCGATGCCCGGCAAGAGCGGAATGGGTGCCGCTACCCCGGCCTGGAGAATTTCCTCGGTGGTGCCCGGGGTGACGATGAACTGGGCGCCAGCCTCGACCGCGGCGTCGAACATCCGCACGTCCAGCACGGTGCCCACCCCCACGTCCAACTCAGGACGCTCCTGGCGCAGTAGCCGTACGGCATCCAGCCCGTGGGCGGATCTCAGGGTGATCTCCAGCGCCGTAAGACCACCAGCGGCCATGGCATCGGCAAAGGGCAGCACGTCGGCCGGATCGTTGATCACGATCACCGGCAGAATGCGCGCGCGGGCGCACAGGGCATCTAGGGTCGCGATCTTGTTCTGCATGTCCAAAACTCAACTCCTCGTCAGGGGCACCAATAGACGACCAGGGGTTCGCGCAGGAACGCCTTGATCGGAGTGGCCAGCTCGTCGCCCTCGGCCAGAGCGGTTTCCAGTACCTGTCGCTTGCCCGCGCCCTGGACGGCGAGGATCTGTTGCCGCGCCCGGCTCAGATAGGCGCGGCTCAGGGTGATGCGGGTCTGGGGCGCGGACGGTGCCACGCCGGGGAAGCTCAGGCGTTCGCTGGCCGGATCCAGGGCCTCTTCCAGACCGGGACTGCCGGGGAACAGCGAGGCGGTATGGGCGTCGTCACCCATCCCCAGGACCAGCACATCAGGCGTACCCAAGGCGTCGCGGAGCCGGGCTTCGGTCAGGACCATGCCCTCCTGGGCAGTGGCCGCCGGGGTATAGAGATCGACGAATCCGGCCGCAGCGGCAGGTCCTTGGAAGAGGTGCTTGCGCAAGAGGCCGGCGTTGCTGTCCGGGTCATCGATGGGTACCCAGCGCTCGTCGGCCAGGGTGACCAGCACCTTGGACCACTCCAGGTCCGCCTGAGCCAGGCGTTCTAGGAAGGGCACCGGACTGCGCCCACCGGAAACGATCAGCAAGGCCTCGCCACGGGCCGCCAGAGCCTCGCGCAGCGCGGTGGTGACCGTCTCGGCCAACGCCGTGGCATGGGCCTCGCGGTCGGGCAATTCGCGCAGGGTCACGCCCTGCCCCAAGTCAGACGTCGCCATACCAGGATCTCCCGTCTCGTGCGATCAGTGCGATGGAGGTCAGCGGACCCCAGCTGCCGGCGGCATAGGACTTGGGCGAGTCGCCCATCTTCGACCAGCCATCCATCAGCTGATCGCACCATTTCCAGGCCGCTTCGATCTCGTCCTTGCGGACGAACAGCGACTGGTTGCCCTGCATGACTTCCAGCAACAGCCGCTCATAGGCATCCGGGGTGCGCAGATGCTTGAAGGTCTCGGAAAAATTGAGTTGCAGCGGACCGCTGCGGAGTTGCATGCCCTTGCGCAGACCCTGGTCCTTGCTCATCACCTGCAGCGAAATACCCTCGTCCGGCTGGATGCGGATGATCAGGCGGTTGCTGATCAGGCTGCGCTGCTCGGGGGCGAAGATATAGTGCGGTGGTTCCTTGAAGTGGATGACGATCTGCGACAGCTTCTGCGGCATGCGCTTGCCGGTACGCAGATAGAAAGGCACGCCCGACCAGCGCCAGTTGCGAATGTCGGCGCGGATGGCGACAAAGGTCTCGGTGCGGCTTTCGGTGTTGGAGTTGGGCTCTTCCAGATAGCCCGGCACCGGCTTGCCGTCGCTGTAGCCTGAGGTGTACTGGCCCAGGACCACGCGGCTGGCCAGCTGGTCGGCGGTAATCGGTTCCAGCGCCTTGAGCACCTTGACCTTCTCGTCACGGATGCTGTCGGCCGACAGATCCGCCGGCGGATCCATCGCGGTCAGGCAAAGCAGTTGCAGCAGGTGATTCTGCACCATGTCGCGCAACTGGCCAGCCTGGTCGAAATAGCCCCAGCGGCCTTCGATGCCGACCTTCTCGGCCACGGTGATCTCCACATGGGAGATGTAGTTCTGGTTCCACTGGGTCTCGAACAGGCTGTTGGCGAAACGCAGGGCGATAAGGTTCTGGACGGTTTCCTTGCCCAGGTAGTGATCGATGCGATAGACGCGATCCTCGGGGAAGAAGCGCGCCACGGCGTCGTTGACCACCTTGGAGGATTCCAGGTCGTAGCCGATGGGCTTTTCCATCACCACCCGGGTGCGCTCGCACAGACCGACGGCGGCGAGGTTCTCGCAGATGGCACTGTAGACCAGCGCCGGGGTCGCGAAATAGGCGGTCAGCGGCGAGGTCTCACCCACATCCTCGGCAAGTCCCGTATAGTCTTCGCGATTGCGGAAATCGATGGCGCGATAGCCGAGGCGACCACGCATCCGCGTCCATACCGTTTCGTCCCAATCGGCCTTGGGCACATAGTGGCGCAGGCGCTCCTCGATGTGCTCCAGCTGCTTGACCCCATCGCCCTGGTCACGCGCCAGCGCCATGATGCGGGTATCCTCGTGCAGTAAACCTTCACGATCCAGCTGATAAAGGGCAGGGAAAAGTTTGCGCAGGGCCAGGTCGCCCAACGCGCCGAAGATTGCCAGGGTACAGGGTAGAACTCGGACGCCAGCCATAAATATTCGTTCTTTTACTTAAAGTTTGAGATATTCCAGCACCATGATAGGGGAGCTGGGGCGATTCGCGTAGTCTTTATATTAAAAAATACGGCGCAGGGGTAACCTCGGCCCAAACCTTTTATAGCCTTAGGATAGAGGCACAACAACCACTAGGAGTTCTCATGGATCGTGCCAGCACCCTGCTGCAAACCATCCAGACCCGCATCGGCGAACTCAACCGTGCGGAGCGCAAGGTCGCCGAGGTCATCCTGCAGAATCCCCGGCAGGCCACGCGCTACACCATCGCGGCCCTGGCCCAGGCGGCGCAGGTCAGCGAACCCACCGTCAACCGCTTCTGCCGCTCCCTGGGCGTGAGCGGCTATCCGGAAATGAAGATCCAGCTGGCGCAGAGCATCGCCAGCGGCGCGGTCTATGTCAGTCAGGCGGTGGAAGCCAACGACGAATCCGAGGCCTACGCGGAAAAGATCTTCAGCAGCACCATCGCCTCGCTGGACAGCGCCCGCCAGCGGCTGGACGCCCGCACCGTCGATCGCGCGGTGGATCTGATGATCCAGGCGCGGCAGATCCACTTCTTCGGCCTGGGTGCCTCGGCACCGGTGGCTCTGGACGCCCAGCACAAGTTCTTCCGCTTCAACATGGCGGTGTCGGCGCATTCGGATGTACTGATGCAGCGGATGCTCGCGTCCATCGCCAGGACTGGCGATCTGTTCGTGATCATCTCCTATACCGGCCGCACCCGCGAACTGGTGGACGTGGCCAAGCTGGCGCGGGACAACGGCGCCTCGGTGCTCGGCCTCACCGCCAGCAATACCCCCCTGGCCAAGGTCTGCACCCACAGTCTGGACATCCCGTTGCCGGAAGACACCGACATCTACATGCCCATGACCTCGCGGATCATCCAGCTCACCGTGCTGGACATCCTGGCCACCGGCGTCACGCTCAAGCGCGGCGTGGATTTCCAACCGCACCTGCGCAAGGTCAAGGAAAGCCTGGTCGCGACCCGCTATCCCTCCGAGCCCGACCAGGGCTAGCGAGCAGCCAATAGAACAGACTGCGCGTCCGCCAGGCGGGCACGCGCCTGACAACCGCTCGCCAGCGCTTCGTCAGCCGCTCTCAAAGCGCCCAGCTCACTCGCGTGCTCCAGTTTCCCGGAGCACGCTGGCCGTCAGATATCGTCGCGGTGACTGAACAGATCCCAGGTGGACATGAACAGGGCGGCGATCAGCGGGCCGATGACGAAGCCGTTCAGGCCGAACAGCGACATGCCGCCGATGGTGGAGATCAACACCACGTAGTCGGGCATCTTGGTGTCCTTGCCGACCAGGATGGGGCGCAGCAGGTTGTCCACCAGACCGATCACCACCACGGCGAAGACGATCAGGATGACCCCTTTGATCACTGAACCGGTGGCCAGGAAGTAGATGGCCACCGGCACCCAGATCAGCGCTGAGCCGACCGCGGGCAGCAGCGACAGGAAGGCCATCAGGGTGCCCCAGAGTACAGCGCCCTGGACGCCCAGCACGCCGAGGATGAAGCCGCCCAGGGCGCCCTGCACCACGGCAACGATGATGTTGCCCTTGACCGTGGCGCGCACCACGGCGGTGAACTTGGCCATCAGGCTGCGCTTGTGCATGTCGCTCAGCGGAATGGCCTTGCGGATCAGCGCCACCAGTTGCGAACCGTCGCGCAGGAGGAAGAACAGCAGATAGAGCATCACGCCGAAGCCGATCAGGAACTGGAAGGTGCCCTGACCAAAGCTGAAGGCCTGGGTGGCGACGAACTGGCTGCCCTGCATGGCACCTTCGGAGAGTTTCTCGCGAATGCCGTCCAGGTCACCGGCGCCGAAGCGCTCCAGCACGCCACGTACCGAATCCGGCAAGGCGCCCCAGATCTGCTGATAGTACTGACCGAAGTTGAGCTGACCGCTGCTGACCTGCTGGTACAGCAGCGAGCCTTCCTGCACCAGGGAAATGGCGATGAACACCACTGGCAGGATGACGATCAGCAGGATCACGAACAGGGTGCAGAGCGCCCCGAGGTTGCGTCTATTGTTGAAGCGGCGGACGAACCAGCGCTGCAGCGGGGCGAACAGGATGGCGAGAATGGCGCCCCAGAACACCGCCCCTAGGAAGGGCGTGAGGATCCAGACGAAGGCTAGGGAGACCACTACCAGCAGGATCAGGAACGTCTTGTTTTCCAGCCGAGCACTTTTCATTGGCTTTCGCGATTCCACACAAGGATGACAGGCCTTGCTTAGAGCCTCGGAAGCCGTGGGGTTCCCATAAGCACCCCCAACTCGACCCGAAGAGGCGCGCCGGCGTGGCCGGCGCGCCCGGGATCATACGCGAAACTGACGAACCAGGCCGTCCAGGCGATCGCCCAGGCCGACCATGCCGGCGGTGTTGCGCGCGCCTTGCTGGGCACCCTGGGCCATGCTGTCGACCGCACTGGCGATGGTGTGGACGCTGCGATTGACCTCTTCGGCCACCGCCGTCTGCTCCTCGGCGGCACTTGCGATCTGGCTGTTCATGGCGTTGATGGTGGCGATCAGCTCGCTGATCGCGGCCAAGGCGGTACCTGCCTGCTCGGCCTGAGCCGTAGTGGCCTCGCCCATACCGCCCGAGCGTTCCATGGCCCCGACCGCGCGGCCGGTAGCCTGTTGCAGGCGATCGATCATGGCCTGGATTTCCTGGGTGCTCTGCTGCGTCCGGCTGGCCAGGGCTCGTACCTCGTCGGCGACCACGGCGAAACCGCGACCGGCCTCGCCCGCCCGAGCCGCTTCGATGGCAGCATTGAGGGCCAGCAGATTGGTCTGCTCGGCAATGGCGCGAATCACGTCGAGCACGCCGACGATGGCGCCCACGTCCTGCTTGAGGCCATCCAGGGACACGCTGCTCTGGCGGACCTCCTCGACCAGTTCGTGAATGCGCGCAACGCTGGTGGCAACCGTCTCGCGGGCCAGCCGACCTTTCTCCTCGGTCTGACGGGTGGCTTCGGAGGCCTGCAGGGCACTGCTCGCCACTTCCTGGGCCGCCGCGGACATCTGGTTGATGGCGGTGGCCACCTGGTCGGTTTCGCTGCGCTGGCGCTGCATGTCGCGATCAGTGCGCTGGGCCTGCTGGGCGACGTCGTCGAGCAGACCGGTGAACTGGTGAGTGATGTCGACGACCTGGGCGATGGTGCCCTGGATGCGATCGACGAAGCGATTGAAGGCGGCGGCGAGTTCACCGATCTCGTCACGCCCGTTGACCGGCAGGCGGCGGGTCAGATCGCCCTCCCCGGCCGCAATGTCGTCGAGATTCTCCCGGATCTGCGCCAGAGGCCTGAGGGTGCGGGCGGCAAACAGCTGCGCGACGATGCCGATCACCACCAGCAGCACGCCGGCCACGCCGAAGATCAGCCAGAGCTGGTCCTGGGTGCGCTTGGCGACCTGCTGGGCCACGGCAGCGACCTCGGCCTCCACGCCATCCAGATTCACCGCCGAGCCGATCACCAGATCCCATTTGGGCAGGTAGTCGGTGTAGGCGAGTTTGGGCACCAGCACGTCCTTGTTGCCGGGCAGCGATGAGCTGTAGCGACTGAAATGCGAGCCATCCTTGCCGACCCGAACCAGTTCCTGGTTGAGGTAGACGCCAGCCGGGTCGCGGTTGTCCTTGAAGCTCTTACCGATGCCGGCCGGGTCGTTGCCCTTGAACAACCGGACGACGTTCGAGTCGTAGCCGAAGATATAGCCGTCCTTGCCATAGCTGATGGCCGACAGCAGGCGGATGGCCTCCTTGCGCGCCTCGGTATCACCATCAGCGGCCTTGTCGTACAACGGCTTGACCACGGTCACGGCCGTTTCGACGGTATTCTGCAGGGCGCTGCGACTCTGCAACATGAGCCGCTCGCGGGCATCGGCGATATCCTTGGCTGCCTGCGCCTGGAACACCCAGTAGGACAGGCCGCCCAGGACGACAGTGAAGAGGCAAACGGGCAGCACTGCCAGCAGGGTGACTTTCAGTTTCAGGCTCACGGGGTTCTCCTTGGTCGCAAGAGCTCAGGGCGTTATCGACCCCTTGCCCACAAACTTGACCGCAGAGTCATCTCCCGGACGAATGCCTGGTGCCGGCACCAGGCAATGGCAGACGGATCACCACGGCGAGACCGCCCAGCGCCGCGACCTCTAGCGCCAGGGTTCCACCGCAGCTGTCGACGATGTCCCGAGCAATCCCCAGGCCCAACCCATGCCCCGCCACCGCCTCATCCAGACGGGAGCCCCGGTCCAGAATGGCCTCGCGCTCCGCTTCCGGCACACCGGGTCCATCGTCTTCGACCCGGATCAGATAGCCCCCCTTATCCTGCGCCACCTCCAGCCGGACCTGCCGATCCGCCCACTTGCCGGCGTTGTCCAGCAGATTGCCGAACAGCTCCAGCAGGTCTTCACGGTCCCAGGGCAGCCGAAGCCCTACGGGCAGTTGGCAGTCGAAACTCAGGTGCTCGCCATGCAGCCGATTGAGCAGCACGCAGAGCTCGCGCAGCTCGGCGACGTCCAGATGAGCACCCGGCAAGGCCTCGCCGGCCAGTCGGGCACGGCGCAGCTCTCGCTCCAGCCGTTCGCGAATGCGCGCCAACTGCTCGCGCAGGCTGTCGCGCTGCTCCGGCAACCCCTGCAATTCCGGCCGCTCGGCCAGGCTGGTGAGCACCGCCAAGGGCGTCTTGAGCGCATGGCCCAGATTGCCGATGCCATGCCGTGCACGCTTGAGGCCTTCTTCGGTATGGCGCAATAGCGCATTCATTTCCGCCACCAGCGGCGCGAGTTCGGTGGGCACGCTGGCGTCCAGCGTCGAGCGGCGGCCCTGGTGCAGCTGGGCGATCTGCTCGCGCACCTGCTCCAGTGGACGCAGCGCCCGACGCACGATCAGCCGCTGCAGCAGCAGGACCACCAGCAGGGTCGCCAGGCCCAACAGGGCGCCGAAGGCGAGGATACGCTGCAGGTTGGCCAGCAAGGGGTTGTAGTCGTCGGCGACCGTGACCTGCACCGTCTGGCCATAGCGCTGGTAATCAGCGCGGTAGGTGAGCAGGCGCTGGCCACTGGGACCGTCCGCCAGGGTATCGCTCAAGCCATTGCCGGGCGGCGCTTCCAGTTGCGCATCCCATAGCGAGCGCGAGCGCCAGCGGATATCCAGCGCCGGGATCTCGATCAGGAAATAGCGGCCCGACAACGGCCGGGTGTAGAGGCTGCCCAGGCGTCCCTCGTCCAACTGCAGGCCATGGGGGCCGCGTACCAGGGCAGCGAGCAGATTTTCCGTCTCGCCGCGTAGCCCGGTTTCCAGATAGCGGCGCAGGGCATGATCCACCAGCCAGGCGCCGCCGAGTACCAGCACCAGACCGGCCACCAGCAGGATGGCCACCAGCCCGACCCTGAGGTGGGTCTGGATGGATCTCAATCGACACCACCCAGGCGATAGCCCTGACCGCGACGGGTCTCGATGACGTCCCGCCCCAGCTTGCGCCTCAGGTGATTGACGTGCACCTCGATGACGTTGGAATCCCGCTCGCTCTCGCCGTCATACAGGTGATCGTTGAGTCGCGTCTTGGACAGGATCTGGCCGGGATGCAGCAGAAAACAGCGAAGCAGGCGAAATTCCGCCGCGCTGAGGGCGATAGTGTCACCGCCACGGACCACGCACTGGCGCGCCTCGTCCAGCGCCAATCCCCCGGCTTGCAGCAGTGGCTGATTGGCGACGCCACGCACCCGCCGCAGCAGCGCGGCGATCCGCAGGCCCAGCTCTTCGGGGTGAAAGGGCTTGGTAAGGTAGTCATCGGCGCCCGCCTTGAGGCCATCGATGCGTTCGGCCCAGCTGTCGCGCGCCGTCAGGATCAGCACTGGCGTCGCCAGCGCGGCGGCGCGCCACTCTCCGAGCACCTCGAGGCCTGGCCGACCTGGCAGGCCCAGGTCGAGAACGATAAGGTCATAGGGCTCCTGGGCACCCTGCCAGGCGGCGTCGCGGCCATCGGCCAACCAGTCGACGGCGTAACCCTGGCGCGAGAGGAACGCCGCGATCTCGTCGGCCAGGGCCACATCGTCTTCCACCAGCAGCAGGCGCATCTAGTCGTCCACCTCGTCCTTCAGGATGGCGCCATCCATCGCGCCGATTTCCAGTTCACGGACCACATCGCCAACGAGGATCTCGATCTCGTAGCGATACTGGCCGTCTTCTTCTTCCAACTCGGCTTCCAGCAGCCGGGCCTGGGGGTAGCGTTCGTTGACCCGCTGCAGCAGGGTCTCCAGGGGCCGGATCACCCCCTCCTTGCGCAGCCTGAGGGCCTCGTCCTGATCCAGGTCGCGGGCCTGAATCAGGGGAGAGACGCCGCCGAGCAGGATCAGCCCGGCAAGGACGACGGTCAGTCGTCGCGCTGATTTTTCAGGACTTCGCCAGTGGTGGCGTCGAGTTCCAGATCCCATTTCACACCTTTGGGGTCACGCAGTTCCAGTTGGTAGATGTAGCGGCCATATTCTTCTTCCAGTTCGGTCTCGTGGGTGGTCGAGCCCGGGTGCTTGGCGATGGCGGCCTGGTTGAGCACCTCGAAGCTCTTGATCTTGCCGCTGTCACGCAGCTTGAGGGCTTCGTCGGGGCCGAGGTCGCGGGCCTGGGCGACGCCCACACCGGTGAGCAGGAGGGCGGCGGTCGCGAGGGCGGTGAGCTTTTTCATGAGGATTCTCTCTCTGGTTGCTGTTCGATCTGGGTCCAGAGTAGCGATCCGCCATTAATCGAAACTTAAACGCCGCTTAAGCCAAGCTTAATCGGATCGGACCGCGCCAGGGCACTTCAGTGTCCAGGGATTCGCCCTTTTGCGTCACCCGCAGTCGACCTTCGCGAGCCAGTTCCCGTGCCGTGTCGCGCAAGGGCTCCATCAGCGGTCGCCAGTCCGCGGCCAGGCCTCGTGCCACTTCCGAGGGGCAAAAGGTCGTGCCCGGACGACACGCCTGGGCCTTGGCCAGCAAGGCGTCGCGCAGCTGTACGTCGGTCGGCTTGGGTGCGGTCATGAGAACCTGGTCCCTTTTCCTGGAGTCCACCGTTTCGACCAGGAAAACGTCGGTGCAGTCATGACCTCTCGCTCGAAAGTAATGCAACGCCTCGCCCAGACCGACTTGCCCATCCCCGCCGATGAGCGTGACGATACCGGAACCGCCCTCTGTACCCCCCTGCCGCCCGATCTCAACTACGTCGATGACAATCAGGCCGGCCTGAGCCGCCGCAAGCTGCGTGGCAAGTGGGCCTACTTCACGCCCGAGGGCGAACGCATCCGCGATCAGGCGGAAATCGAACGCATCAACAAGCTGGCCATTCCGCCGGCCTATACCGATGTCTGGATCTGCTCGGACGCCAATGGCCATCTGCAGGCCACCGGACGCGATGCCCGCGGGCGCAAGCAATATCGCTACCATCCGCGCTGGCGCGAGATCCGCGATACCGACAAGTATGAGCGGATGCTGGCCTTCGGGCAGGCCTTGCCCAAGCTGCGGCAACGGGTGGAAGAGGATCTCGCTCGGCGCGGCCTGTGCCGTGAGAAGGTCATGGCCACGGTCATCAGTCTGCTCGATGCCACCCTGATCCGGGTGGGCAATGCCCAGTACGCCAAGAGCAACAAGTCCTATGGGCTCACTACCCTGCGCAACCGGCATGCCGAGGTGCACGGTAATACCATCGCCTTCCACTTCCGTGGCAAGAGCGGTGTGGAGCATGACATCAAGGTCAGCGATCCGCGGCTGGCACGCACCGTGAAGAAGTGTCTGGAGTTGCCTGGCCAGCACCTCTTCCAGTACGTGGATGGCGATGGCGAACGCCATACCGTGACCTCATCCGACGTCAACGCCTACCTGCACGAGCTGACCGGTGCGGATTTCACCGCCAAGGACTATCGCACCTGGGCCGGCAGTGCCCTCGCCCTGGAAGCCCTGCGCGAATTGCGTTGTGAAACCCAGACCGACGCCAAGAAAGAGCTGGTGGACATGGTCAAGGCGGTGTCCCGCACCCTGGGCAATACCCCGGCGGTATGCCGCAAGTGCTACATCCATCCAGGCGTGCTGGATGCCTTTCTGGCCGGTGACCTCTGCACCCTGCCCAAACCGCGCAAGCGCAAGGGGTTGAAGGAGGAGGAGGTCCTGCTGCTCAACTTCCTGCAGCGGCTGGAACAGCGGATGGCGGAAACCCAGGCGGCTTGACGGAAAGAGGCGGTTCGCTCCGCCTCTGGTTATCGCGGTGCGCCATCGTTGGTAAGGGTCGCTCCAACGGTCCTGACGCCTAGGTGTCTCGCTGCAAAAGTGGCCCTGACGACCTGATGACGAATCAATATTTGTTATGTTATAACTTTTGCATCGTTATCCAAGGCTCGATCATGGCATCCCCGCGCCCTTCTCTGCTGCTGCTCTCCGTACCCGCTCGTCTGTCGCTCGCCTGCATTCCTCTGGTCGCTCTGTGGCTGGCTGTAAGCTGGGCGGTCGCCCTGCCATGAGCGCCGCCATCGAACTCCAGGATCTGACGCTGGCCTATCAGCGGCATCCAGCCATTCATCATCTCAGCGGGTGCTTCCGGACCGGCAGTCTGACCGCCATCGTCGGTCCCAATGGGGCGGGCAAGTCCACCCTGCTCAAGGCCATCGCCGGCACCCTGCGACCGATCAGCGGCCGGGTCAACCGGGCAGTGCCGCAACGCCGTCTGGGCTATCTGCCCCAGGCCGCGGAGATCGATCGCAGCTTTCCGCTCAGCGTGCTGGAAACCGTGGTGCTGGGCGCTTGGCGTGGTTTGGGCCTCTGGCGCGGCGTCACCGCTGCCCACCGGAAGGAAGCAACAGAGGCGTTGCAGGCCGTAGGCCTCGAAGGCCTGGCGGATCGCCTGGTCGGCGCCCTGTCTTCTGGCCAGTTCCAGCGGGTGCTGTTCGCGCGCTTGCTGCTACAGGACGCGCCCGTGCTGCTGCTGGACGAGCCCTTCACCGCCATCGACGCCCGCACCACCGCGGATCTGCTGACCATCGTAAGGCGCTGGCATGGCCAGGGCCGTACCGTGATCGCCGTGCTGCACGACCTGGAGCAGGTCCGTCAGCACTTTCCCGAAACCCTGCTGCTGGCCCGGGAAGCCATCGCCTGGGGCCATACCGACCAGGTGCTGATCACCGAGAATCTAGCCCGCGCCCGCAATCTCGCCGAACACTGGGACGCCCATGCGGGGGTCTGTGAACGCGCATGACCCTCTATCAACTCCTCTTCGAACCCTTCGTCGAATTCGGCTTCATGCGCCGTGCCCTGGTGGCCTGCCTGGCCCTGGCGCTGGGCGCCGGTCCGGTGGGCGTTCTGCTGATGCTCAGGCGCATGAGCCTGGTGGGCGATGCCATGAGTCACGCCGTGCTGCCGGGTGCGGCGCTGGGCTTCATGGTCGCCGGGCTGTCGCTGCCAGCCATGGGCATCGGCGGCATGCTCGCCGGACTGCTGGTGGCCGGACTCGCGGGTCTGGTCAGCCGCTTCACCAGCCAACGCGAAGACGCCAGTTTCGCCAGCTTCTACCTGATTTCCCTGGCTGCCGGGGTGCTGATCGTCTCGCTGCACGGCTCCAGTGTGGATCTGCTGCACGTGCTGTTCGGCACCATCCTGGCCATCGACGCCACGGCGCTCTACCTGGTCGCCGGCATCGCCACCCTGTCGCTGGTGGTGCTGGCGGTGATCTACCGGCCACTGGCCCTGGAATGCTTCGACCCGGGCTTTTTGCGTGCCGTGGGTGGCCGTGGCTCACTCTATCACCTGCTGTTCCTGCTGCTGGTGGTGCTCAACCTGGTCGCCGGCTTCCAGGCCCTGGGCACCCTGATGGCAGTGGGCCTGATGATGCTGCCGGCCACCGCCGCGCGCTTCTGGGCCAACAGCCTGCCCGGCCTGATGGCGGTGGCCAGTCTGATCGCCAGTCTCAGCGGGCTGGTCGGCCTGGTGCTGTCCTACCACCTCGGCTGCGCCTCCGGCCCCGCCATCGTGCTCACCGCCGGTGGCTGCTATCTCCTATCCCTGCTGCTCGGCCGTCTGGGGCTCTATCGACGGCTGCGTCCCCGCCCTCATCTCACCCATTGAAAGGAGTCACCATGAAATCCCTGTTTTCCCTGGGCGCTGCCCTGCTGCTCGCCGCCGCCGGCCAGGTACAGGCCGCACCGGTCAAGGCTGTCGCCACCTTTACCGTGATCGCCGACGTGGTCAAACAGGTCGGCGGCGACCAGGTCCAGGTCACCTCCCTGGTCGGTCCCAATGGCGACCCCCATGCCTACGAACCGACGCCCACGGATGCCCAGGCGCTGAAACAGGCCGATGTGGTCTTCATGAGCGGCTTGCACCTGGAAGGCTGGATGGATCGCCTGATCAAGGCTTCCGGCCAGGCACGTCCACCAGTGGTGCTCAGCGAAGGGATCAAGACCCGCGAAATGGCGGAAGACGAAGATGAACACGGCCATGCTGACCATGATCACGACCATGGCGGTATCGATCCCCATGTCTGGAACAACCCGCTCAACGTGGTCGTCTACACCCGCAACGTGGTGAAGGCGCTGTCCGAGGTGGATCCGGCGGCTGCCGCCACCTTCAAGGCCAACGGCGATCGCTACATCGCCGAACTGGAGGCCCTGGATCGCTATGCCCGCGAGCAGATCGGCCAGGTGCCCAAGCAGCAGCGCAAGGTGCTGACCTCCCATGACGCCTTCGGCTACTTCGCCGATGCCTATGGCGTGACCTTCATTTCGCCGTTGGGCCTGTCGACCGAGGCCGAGGCCTCCGCCCAGGACGTCGCCAAGCTGATCCGCCAGATCAAGCAGGAGCACGTCGCCGCCTACTTCTTCGAGAACTCCAATGACCCGCGCCTGGTGCAGCAGATCGCCAAGGCCAGCGGTGCCCAGCCGGGCGGCGAGCTCTATGTGGAGGCCCTGTCACCCGCCGATGGCCCGGCGTCCACCTACGCAGCCATGTTCCGCTACAACGTGGATACCCTGGTCAAGGCGATGAAGGGCGGGCATTGAGGCCCGGGGTCTTTCGGTAGGTTGGGCTGAACGTAGCGAAACTCAACAGCGCGAGAGCCGAGTCCCCTCACGTTGGGCTTCGACAGTGGAGCCGTCTCAACCCAACCTACGCCGGACCGGTAGGTTGGGTTGAGCATAGCGAAGCCCAACAGCGCGAGGGTCGAGCCCCTGCCTGCTAGGCTTCGACGATGGAGCCGTCTCAACCCAACCTACGCCGGACCGGTAGGTTGGGTTGAGCGGAGCGAAGCCCAACAACGCGAGGGTTGAGCACCTTCGCGTTCGGCTTCGACGCGAGACTGGTCACCTAAACCACCGGCACCTCTTCCAGGTGCCGGTATTTCGCACCCAAGCGCCGGGCCAGCTCCGCTGCCCGTCCCAGGCGCAGCGGTCCCAGTTCGATATCCAGCACCCGGATGGGGCAGTCCGGTATGGCCAGCCCCTCCAGCTCACGCAGGCGCCCGTCGGTGACCAGCAGCAACCGGCATTCCTCGCCCGGACGCTGCCGCCGCCGAGTCTTCAGCCAGTCATGAGCTTCCGCCAGCCCCGCCAGCAAGGGCGTACCGCCCCCTGCGCCTAGCTGCTCCAGCCAAGCCTGCAACGCCTGACCGCTGCGTTGCCCCTGGAAGGACCATTCGGGTCGTTCCCCTGCTGTCTGCAGCACAGCGACGCTGACCCGCTGGCGGTAGGCCTGCTCGAACCAGTCGGCCAGCAGGCCCTTGGCCTGGGTCAGGGCACCGTGGCGGCGGGTGGAGGCGGAATGATCGAGGATCACCAACCAGAGCTGTGCCGGACGCCGACTGCGCGGCTGGCGCAGGAGATCACCGGCGCGCCGCGGACGACCGCGGAGCAGGGTCGGCACCCAGGCGATGGCACCTTCCGTGCCCGACGAACGAGCGCCGTGGCGACCCCCAGTGGCCTTGCCGGTCCCGCTTCGGGCATCGCGATCCAGGGTATGGGACGATCGGATGCCTAGGGCTTTTTTGCCTCGCCCAACCGGCGTCTGGGGCCCGATGCCACAGGCTCCGCTGCCAGGGCGCCCCAGCCATCGTCGCCTGAGGGCTCGACGTCACCCTGTCCTTGCTGATCACTTTTCCCTCGCTCCGAAGGGCCAGAGAGCAGTCTTTCCTGTAGGGGTGGTATTAAAGAGGTTGAATCTTTTATGTCCCGTCGCCGATGGCGCAGGGCGAAATCGGCGACGGCAATGATATCCGCGTGTTCGATCAGCGCGGCATCGCGCCAGGCGGCATGGGCCCGGGCGGCGCGCAGCCAGACCAGGTCGGCGCGCAGGCCATCGACGCCGGCTTGGTGGCAAGCCGTGGTGATGGCCTCAAGGGCCGCCTCATCCAGGGGAATGCTGCCAAGGCGTGCACGGGCCTGGGCGCAACGCTCGCGCAACTGCGCCTGATCGAACGCCCATTGAGCGACAAAGGCCGCGGGATCGCTGTCGAACGCCAGGCGTCGACGCAGGATCTCGGCCCGCTCAAGAGGTGCCGGCCGGCTGTCCAACGCCAGGGCGAAGCCGAATCGATCCAGCAACTGGGGGCGCAAGTCGCCCTCCTCCGGATTCATGGTGCCCACCAGCAGGAAACGGGCGGCGTGCTCATGGGAGATGCCGTCCCGCTCCACCCGGTTGACACCGCTGGCGGCCACGTCCAGCAGCAGGTCGACCAGGTGATCCGGCAGCAGATTGACCTCGTCGACATAGAGCACGCCCCCATCCGCCGCCGCCAGGACACCCGGCGCGAAGCGCGCCCGGCCCTCGCCCAGCGCAGCGTCCAGATCCAGAGTGCCGACGATGCGTTCCTCGCTGGCACCCAGCGGCAAGGTGATGAAAGGACCGCCACCGAGCAGGTCGGCCAGCCCGCGAGCCAGGGTGGACTTGGCCATGCCGCGCGGCCCCTCGATCAGTACGCCGCCGATGCGGGGATCTATGGCGTTGAGGCACAGCGCCAGCTTCAGGGGCTCGGCGCCGACCACGGCGGCCAGGGGAAAGACGGGGGCGGTCATCTCAGGCTTCATCCATATCCATCAATAGCTGTTCGAGGGCGTCGCGGTAGTCGCCTGGTTCCTGCCAGAGCCCACGTTGCTGGGCTTCCAGCAGGCGCTCGGTCATGTCGCGCAGGGCCTCGGGGTTGTGGCGTTCGACGAAGTCGCGGGTATCGGCATCGAGCAAGTAGGCATCGGCCAGTTGCCGGTACTGGTGATCCTCCACCAGCTCGGTGGTGGCGCCGAAGCCGAACAGATAGTCCACGGTAGCGGCCATCTCGAAGGCGCCCTTGTAGCCGTGGCGCTTCATGCCGGCGATCCACTTGGGATTGGCCGCCCGGGAGCGCACTACCCGCCCCAGCTCTTCCTTGAGGGTACGGATCCTGGGCAGATCGGCCTGGGCGTGGTCGCCGAAGTAACTGGCGCGACGCTGGCCGCTCAGGGTCTCGGCCGCGGCCAGCATGCCGCCCTGGAACTGGTAGTAGTCGTTGGAATCGAGCAGGTCGTGCTCGCGGTTGTCCTGGTTCTGCAGCACCGCTTGCAGGCGACCCAGGCGGCGCGAGAAGTCGTCACGGGCGGCGGTGCCGTCATCCTGGGCGCCATAGGCGTAGCCGCCCCAATTGAGATAGGCCGTGGCCAGCTCGCTGCGCTCCTGCCACTGGCGCTCTTCCACCGCACCCTGGACACCGGCGCCATAGGCCCCGGGCTGGGCGCCGAAGATGCGCCAGCCGGCCTGACGCCGCGCCAGATCGGCGGCGGTACCGGCCGCTTCCAGGACCGCGCGCTCGCGGCGCACCTGGGCAGCCAGGGGGTTGAGATCGTCCGGTTCGTCCAGCGCGGCGACCGCCTGGACCGCGGCATCGAACAGCCGTACCAGACCGCCGAAGGCGTCGCGGAAGAAACCGGAGATGCGCAGGGTGACATCCACCCGCGGTCGATCCAGCAGCGACAGCGGCAGGATCTCGAAATCCTCCACCCGAGCGCTGGCGGTCTGCCATACCGGACGCACGCCCAGCAGCGCCATGGCCTGGGCGATGTCGTCGCCGCCGGTTCTCATGGTCGCGGTGCCCCAGACCGAGAGGCCCAGTTGGCGCAGGTGATCGCCCTCCTCCTGCAGATGACGCTCCAGCAGCAGATTGGCCGACTGCCAGCCGAGGCGCCAGGCGGTCATGCTCGGCAGATTGCGCACATCTACGGAAAAGAAGTTACGCCCGGTGGGCAGGACGTCCAGCCGGCCGCGACTGGGGGCGCCGCTGGGTCCGGCAGGAACGAAGCGCCCGTCCAGGGCCGCCAGCAGGCCGCCGATTTCCGCCGGTCCACAGGCGTCCAGCGCCGGCGCCACCTGGGCGACCAGGTGCTCCAGTACCGGGCGGGTCGCCGGCAGTTCGGCCAGCGCCATTGGCAAGGGTTCACCCTCCACCGTTGCGGCGACCAGGGCAAGCGCCAGCAACTCGAGCCGCTCGCGCGTATCACCCAGGGTCCGCCAGGCTTCGGTCGAAAGAGCCATCAGGCACGGCGGACGCGGTCCCTGCCATGGCTCGCCGAGATCGGCGGCCAAGGGATCGAACGCCAGCTGCAGATCCTTGGCCAGCGCCCGCAGGAGACTGGCATTCCCGCCCTGGGCATCGCCCCGGGGGATGCGCAGTAGGGCGACCAGAGTATCCCGCCGCAGCTGCCCGGTGGGCGACTCGCCGAACACATGGAGGCCGTCGCGGATCTGGGATTCCTTGAGATCGCAGAGATAGGCGTCCAGTTGCGGCAGCCAGCTGTCCGGGTCCTCGGTGATCACCAGCCCCAGTTCGCGATCCAGGGCCGTTTCGCGCACCAGTTGCAGGATCTCGCCGCGCAATTCGGTCGCGCGTCGCAGGTCCAGCAGGCTGGCGTCATAGTATTCGTCGGCCAGGCGCTCCAGGTCACGCAGCGGCCCGTAGCTTTCGGCGCGGGTCAGCGGTGGCATCAGGTGGTCGATGATCACCGCCTGGGTGCGCCGCTTGGCCTGGGCACCCTCGCCCGGGTCATTAACGATGAAGGGATAGACGTTGGGCAGCGGTCCGAGAATGGCATCCGGCCAGCATTCCTGGGACAGGCCCACGCCCTTGCCCGGCAGCCACTCCAGATTGCCGTGCTTGCCCAGATGCACCACCGCCTGGGCGCCATAGGCCTCGCGCAGCCAGAAATAGAAGGCCAGGTAGCCATGGGGCGGCACCAGCGAGGGATCGTGGTAGACCGCCGCCGGATCGACGTCATAGCCGCGCGCCGGCTGGATACCGACGAAGGTCAGGCCAAAGCGCACCCCGGCTACCATGAGCCGACCGCGCCGATGCATGGGATCGGCCTCGGGCGCCCCCCAACGTTCCGTCACCGCCTGCTGCAAACTCAGCGGCAGGCGGGCGAACAGCGCCTGGTAGTCATCCAGCGCCAGGCTCTGTAGGGCTGGGCGCAGATCACGCAGGGCGCTGTCGTTGGTCACTCCACCAAGCAGGCGCTCGATCAGGGCGGTACCGCTCTCGGGCAGATTGGCCACTGGATAACCGGCCGTCTGCAGGGCCTGAAGCACCTTGAGTGCCGCTGCCGGGGTATCCAGGCCAACGCCGTTGCCGATACGCCCATCGCGGGTCGGATAGTTGGCCAGGATCAGGGCGATGCGCTTGTCCGCCGCCGGACGCCGCGCCAACTCGATCCAGCTGCGCGCCAGCCGCGCGACGAAGGCCATGCGCTCGCCATCGGCCTGGTAGTTGACCACGTCGCTCTGACTGCGCTCGCAGCGCCAGGCCAGCCCCTTGAAGCTGATCGGCCGGGTGATGATGCGCCCGTCCAGCTCCGGCAGGGCGATGTGCATGGCCAGGTCGCGGGCACCGAGCCCCTGGGGGTTCTCCTGCCAGCGTTCGCGATTGTCCTGGGCGCAGATGGCCTGGAGTACCGGCACCGGTCGGCGGAACGGCGTGAGATTCGGCCGCTCCGGACTGGACTGGGCGAAGCCGGTGGTATTGAGAATCAGCGCGGTGTCGGTCTCGTCCAGCAGCCGCTCGACTTCCGTCAGGCAGGCCGCCTCCTTGAGGCTGGCCACGGCGATGGGCAGCGGATTCAGACCCTGGGCTTCGAGTTGCGCGCAGAAGGCGTCCACGAAGGCGGTATTGGCCGACTGCAGATGGGTGCGGTAGAACAGCAGCGCCGCCGTGGGCCAATCCGCTCGCCAGCGCGGGCGCCAGCCATCCAGGCCCAGTCCTTCGGGCTGATAGACCGCCACCCGCGGCAATTCCTGTGGCGGCTCGTAATGGTATTGGGCATCCAGGCACTCGGTGGCCAGGCAGTGCAGGAAATCCCGGGCATTGCCCAGGCCGCCCTGGCGCAGGTAGCGCCATAGTCGCTCGGCCAGCTCGGGCGCGACCGTCCCCAGGGCCATCAGCTCTGGATCAGGACGATCGCAGCCGGGCACCGCGATCAGGGTCAGCCCCCGCGCGGCCAGTTCGGCGAGGCGCTCCATGCCATAGCGCCAGTAACCCTGGCCGCCATGCAGGGAGATGAACACCACCCGCGCCTGGCTCAGCACCTCCTCGACATAGAGGTCCACCGAGGCGTGGTTCTGCAGCTGCATGGGATTGGCCAGGCGCAGGCTGGGATAGCCGGCATCCAGGGTACGGGTCGCCTCGGCCAGCAGCGCCAGGTGCGAATCGCCACTGCAGAGCACGACGATCTCACCCGGCGTCTGCGCCAGATGGGCGATGCCGTCGTCCGGGACGAAGCCGCCCGGCTGGGTACGCAGCAGATGCATCTGGCGTCAGGCGACCGCGGCGCGCAACTGGGCGGTGATCGCCGCCTGGTCCAGCTCCTGGCCGATCAGCACCAACTGGGTGCTGCGGGTCTCGCCGGTCTTCCAGGCACGGTCGAAATGCCTGTCGAAGCGGGTACCGACCCCCTGCACCAGCAGTCGCAGCGGCTTGCCGGCAATGGCCGCGAAGCCCTTCACCCGCAGCACGCCATGGCTCTTGACCACCTCGGTCAGCGCCGCCAGCAGGGTCGCTTCCGCCACCTCGGGCAGGTCTACGCCAAAGGAGTCGAATTCATCGTGGTCATGGTCTTCATGACCTTCGAGGTCATGGTGGGTCGGACGGCTGTCGATATGGGCCTCGGATTCGGCTTGCAAGCCCAGCAGCACCGACAGGGGCAGCACGCCACGACTGGCTTCCACCACCTTGACCGCGGGCGGCAACTCTTCGCTCACCTCGGCGCGGACCCGGGCCAGGGCCTCGGCGTCCAGGCCGTCGGCCTTGTTGAGGATCACCAGGTCGGCACTGGCCAGTTGATCTTCGAACAACTCGTGCAGCGGCGATTCATGGTCCAGGTTCGGATCCTGGCGGCGCTGGGCATCCACCTGCTCGGGATGGGCGGCGAAGGTACCGGCCGCCACCGCGGGACTGTCGACCACGGTGATCACGGCGTCCACGGTGCAGGCGTTGCGGATCTCCGGCCACTGGAAGGCCTGCACCAGGGGCTTGGGCAGCGCCAGGCCACTGGTCTCGATGAGGATGTGGTCGATGTCGCCGCGACGCGCCACCAGCTCCTTCATCACCGGAAAGAACTCTTCCTGCACGGTGCAGCACAGGCAGCCATTGGCCAGTTCGAAGACGCGCCCCTGGGCCTCTTCTTCGGTACAGCCGATGCTGCACTGGCGGAGGATTTCGCCATCGATGCCCAGCTCGCCGAATTCGTTGACGATCACCGCGATGCGGCGGCCTTCGGCATGGTCGAGCATGTGCCGCAACAGGGTGGTCTTGCCGGAACCGAGGAAGCCGGTAACGATGGTGACGGGAGTCTTGGCCAGGGTTTTCATGGGCTGCCCTTAGAAAGAAAGCGAAAAAAGACGGGCAGGCATGCCAGGCGCTCGCGCAGCGGCAAGGCCCTGGTGGCAGCCCGGATCACCCCGCCCGGTTGCGTATGGAAAGCTAGCGAGGCAGGTCTCCTGGCTCACGGCGCCCTACTCCGGCCTTCCCGCGTGAGCAGTGGCCTTAAAGCTTGTTCATCATTTCGCGAGCTAGCGTCAACTATGAACAGGCTCTGTGGAGAGGCTGAAGATGCCGCTTACAGTTGCGGGGGCAGCCGCGGTGTCGCACCGCGTTCCCTTTCAAGCTCTTGCGGACAAGAGCACCTCGAAGCCCGACAGGCTACGAGTGCCCCGCCGGGGTGTCAATCGAACAGGCTTGACCGTCGGACGACCCGCGTGGTCTGCTCGCCCCTGCTTCAGGTGTCGCGACTCCGCCAGGGGTCGCGGTGAAACGGGAAGCCGGTCCAAGTCCGGCACTGCCCCCGCAACGGTAGACGAGCGCAGGATCACGATGCCACCCGGCTGGCAAGCTTGGGGAAGGCGATCCTGGTAGTCGTACGGGAATGCGGTCTTGCGCGAGCTAGCACCTGGCAAGGCGGAACCCTGCAAGGAAGCGCAATTTACCGAGAGTAGATGAGCACTCCGCGAAGGGCTTCAGCGCAGCCAGGCCGACGCGCAGCCAAGACCGCACCTTGAGACCCTCGTGAGTCCGGAGACCGGCCTGTCGCTTTCAAGCAACCCGCGGTGGGCGGTCGTGCTGGACGGCGGCCGCCTGCGGTTCGCTGCCTCGGCGCGTCCCTGCCGCTTCGACTCCGAGGCCTTGCCATGACCGCTACCCGCTCGACGACCGCCCTGCCCCAGCCTCATACCCATACCCGCGCCCAACGCCTGACCGCTACGCTGCTCACCTGCCTGCTCGGCCTGGGCCTGGTGTTCCTGGCCGGTTTCTCCCATGTCGAGGCGCTGCACAACGGCGCCCACGATACCCGCCACAGCGAAGGCTTCCCCTGCCACTAGAGGAGTTCGTCATGTTCCAGCGTATCGCCTTCAGTGTCGGCGTGGCCGGGCTGCTCGCCGCTCTGTTGCTGAGCATCTTGCAAAGCGTCTGGATGACGCCGCTCATCCTCCAGGCGGAAACCTACGAGGTCCAGACCGAAGCCCCGGCCATGGCCGAGCACCAGGATCACGGCGAGGAAGAAGCCTGGGCCCCGGCAGATGGCTGGCCGCGCACCCTGTCGACCTTCGGCGGTAACCTGGTGGTGGCTGTGGGTTTCGGCCTGGTGCTCGCCGGCCTGTTCAACCTGCGCGCGCCGAACCGGACCTACCAGGGCCTGCTGTGGGGGCTGGCCGGCTACGCCACCTTCTGCCTCGCGCCGAGCCTGGGCCTGCCACCGGAGCTACCAGGCACGGCCGCGGCGGACCTCACCCTGCGCCAGGCTTGGTGGATAGGCACCGTGGGCGCTACCGCAGCTGCCCTCGCCCTGCTGGCGTTCGCCCGCCACCCGGGCTTCAAGATCGCCGCTCTGGGCCTGCTGGTCATTCCCCATTTGCTGGGAGCGCCCCAGCCGGTCGCGCATGAGAGCCTGGCGCCACAAGAACTGCAACGGCACTTCCAGATCGCCGTGCTGGTGAGCAACCTGCCCTTCTGGCTATTGCTAGGCCTGGCGTGCAGCTGGCTGTTCCGCCGTCAGGAGCCGCAAGGCTGATGGCGCTGGTCCTGGGCTTGGGTTGCCGTCGGGATTGTTCGGTGGAGGAGCTTGCCGAGCTGGCGCAAGAGGTAATGCAGGAAGCCGGCTGCGACCACGCCGCCCTGACCGCCTTGGCGACGGTGGCCAGTCGACTCGAAGAACGCGGACTGCGCACCCTCGCCCAACGCTGGCAGCTGCCTTTACAGGGCTTTCCCGCTGAACGCCTGGTGCAAGAACGCGGCATAACCTCAGCCAGCAAGCGGGTATTGCAGCATGTTGGCAGCTCCAGTGTCGCCGAAGCCGCGGCCCTGGTGGCGGCCGGTGAAGGCGCCCGCCTGTTGGTGAGCAAACGAAAGAGCGCGGCGGCAACGGCAGCCTTGGCCTACGCCTGAGACGCCGCTTGCGCGTCGGCGTCGCTGACCCGGGCGCGGACATGGATGGGGCTGAAGGGCTCGTTCTGTACCAGTTCCACCAGGGCTTCCTTGACCAGCTCGAGGATCGCCATGAAGGTCACCACCACGCCAAGGCGCCCCTCATCCAGGGTGAAAAGCGCCACGAAGGGCACGAAGGCGCCATCCTTGAGGCGCTCCAGCACCTGACTCATGCGCTCGCGGGTGGACAGGACCTCGCGGCTCACCTGGTGACTCTCGAACAGATCGGCCCGGCGCAGGACCTCACCCATGGCCAGCAGCAACTCGCCCAGCTCCACCTCGGGCAACAGCTTGCGCGCCCGTGCCTCGGGCGCCGGCAAGGTGGGCACCACGAAGTTGCGGCCCTCCCGCGGCAGATCATCGAGCTCCTCGGCGGCCTTCTTGAAGCGCTCGTACTCCTGCAGGCGGCGGATCAGTTCGGCGCGGGGATCCTCCTCCTCGGCTTCCAGGCCTTCGGCGCGCGGCAACAGCATGCGCGACTTGATCTCCGCCAGCATGGCGGCCATCAGCAGGTACTCGGCCGCCAACTCCAGCTGCACCGCCTTCATCAGCTCGACATAGCTCATGTACTGCCGGGTGATCTCGGCGACCGGGATGTCGAGGATATTGATGTTCTGCTTGCGGATCAGATAGAGCAGCAGGTCGAGCGGCCCTTCGAAAGCTTCGAGAAAGACCTCCAGCGCATCCGGCGGGATATAGAGGTCCTGGGGCAGTTCGGTGAAGGCCTCGCCATAGACCAGCGCCAGGCGCAGCTGCTCGGGTTCGAGCAGCTGGGGATCCAGGGCTTCGCTCATGCTTCGATCATAAAGGGCGTCGGATCCCCGGCACCGACCCTGATCACTTCCGGTTCGTCGGCGGCCAGGCTGATGACGGTCGATGGCTGCAAACCTCCCGGTCCGCCTTCGATCACCAGGTCGACGAAGTGCTCGAGACGCTCGCGGATCTCCCAGGCATCGCCCAGGGCTTCGTCATCCCCCGGCAGGATCAGGCTCACGCTCATCAAGGGTTCGCCCAACGCCTCCAGCAGCGCCAGGGTGATGGGATGCTGGGGCACCCGTACGCCAATGGTGCGCCGCTTGGGGTGCAGCAGCATGCGCGGCACCTCGCGCGTGGCGTTAAGGATGAAGGTGTAGGGGCCCGGGGTATAGGCCTTGAGCAGCCGGAAGGCGCTGGTATCCACCTTGGCATAGATGCCCAGCTCGGAGAGATCGCAGCACACCAGGGTGAAGTTGTGCTTGTCGTCGAGCTGGCGGATGCGGCGGATGCGCTCTACGGCGCTCTTCTCGCCGATACGGCAGCCCAGCGCATAGGACGAATCGGTGGGATAGGCGATGACGCCACCGGACTGGATGACTTCCACGGCCTGACGAATCAGCCGCGGCTGGGGATTCTGCGAATGAATCTCGATGAACTGGCTCATTGGGGTTCCCGATTCTGAGGGTACAGCGGTTGACTGAAGCGCGCCCAGAGGGGCGGCAGATCTTCGGGCAACGGACGGTACATGCCCAGGTCCGACCAGTCGGCCGGCGCATGGAAATCGCTGCCCGCACTCACCATCAGACCGAATTCCCGCGCCAGAATTGCCAGGGTGCCGACCTGCTCGGCCGGCTGCACGCCATTGACCACCTCGATGGCGTGGCCGCCGCCGGTGACGAATTCCCCGATCAGCTTGCGCAGCTTGGTGCGGGTGAAGCCATAGGCCAGCGGATGGGCCAGACTGATCCATGCCTTGGCGCCCTTCAGGGTCGCCAGGGTCTCGGCCAGGGTCGGCCAGTGCTGCTTGACGTCGCCGAGCTTGCCGCCGCCCAGCCACTTGCGAAAAGCCTCGCCACGGTCTTCGACAAAGCCCGCCTGCACCAGGTATTCGGCGAAATGCGGCCGGGCCGGCGCATTGCGACTGTCGCCCAGGGCCAGCTGCACCGCCCGGGCGCCGTCCAGGGTGCCGGGCATGCCCTTGGCCGCCAGCCGCCGGTCGATTTCCCGAGCGCGCTCCCAGCGCCCTTCGTGCAGGGCTTCCAGCGCGGCGTTCAACTCAGGCGCCTCGGGGTCGAAGTTGTAGCCCAGCACATGCAGGGTCGCGCCGCCCCAGGTGCAGGACATCTCGATCCCGGAGAGCAGGCGCAGCCCCAGGCCATCCGCGGCTGCCAGGGCTTCGGCATAGCCATCCAGGGTGTCGTGGTCGGTGATGGCCAGCAGTTGCACCCCGCGCTCATGGGCGCGTCTGACCACCTCGGCGGGCGCGAAGGCGCCGTCCGACGCGGTGGTATGACAGTGCAGGTCGATACGCATGGCTTTCTCCTCCGGCTTCATCAGGTATTATGCCGCGATGCACTGCTATCGGCTGCGTTAATGAAACAATTCATCGATTTCATCCCCCTGCTCCTGTTCTTCCTGGTCTACAAGCTCGATCCGCGTCCGGTGGAGTTCGCCGGGCACGCCTTTACCCTGGGCGGCATCTTCAGTGCCACCGCGGTCCTGATCATCGCCTCCCTGGTGGTCTACGGCGCGATCTTCGCGACCCAGCGCCGGCTGGAGAAGAGTCAGTGGCTGACGCTGATCGCCTGCCTGGTGTTCGGTGGCATGACCCTGGCGTTCCATAGCGAGACCTTCCTGAAGTGGAAAGCGCCGGTGGTGAACTGGCTGTTCGCCCTGGCCTTCCTGGGCAGTCAGTTCATCGGCGACAAGCCGCTGATCCAGCGCATGCTGGGCCACGCGGTGCGACTGCCGGCCCCGATCTGGACGCGGCTGAACATCGCCTGGATCATTTTCTTCATCGTCTGCGGCTGCGCGAATCTCTACGTGGCCTTCACCTACGAAAGCTTCTGGGTCGACTTCAAGGTCTTTGGCAGTCTGGCGATGACCCTGGTATTCATGCTCGGTCAGGGCCTCTATCTGGCGCGCCATCTGCAACCCATGGATGAACCGCGAGACTGATCCCATGAGTCAGATACTGCTGATCGACGACGACCAGGAACTGTGCGACCTGCTCGGTGCCTGGCTGAAACAGGAAGGCTTCGAGGTCACCGCCTGTCATGCCGGCAGCGACGCGCGCATCCAGTTGCGCGAGGCGACACCGGACGTGGTGGTGCTGGACGTGATGCTGCCTGACGGCAGTGGCCTGGAATTGCTCAAGCAGCTGCGCAGCGATCATCCGCAACTGCCCGTGCTGATGCTGTCGGGACGGGGCGAACCGCTCGACCGGATCCTCGGCCTGGAGCTGGGTGCCGACGACTACCTGGCCAAGCCCTGCGATCCGCGCGAACTCACCGCCCGCCTCCGAGCCATCCTCAGACGCAGTCATCCGGCCCAGCCCGCGGCCCGCCTGCAGCTGGGCGACCTGTCGCTGAGTCTGGCGCGCGGCGTCGCCAACATCGGCGAAACCGAGATCACCCTGACCCTCACCGAGAGTCGCATCCTCGAAGCCCTGCTGCGCCAGCCGGGCGATCCCCTGGAAAAGCAGGCCCTGGCCCAGGCGGCCCTGGGCCGCAAGCTGACCCTCTACGATCGCAGCCTGGACATGCATGTCAGCAATCTGCGCCGCAAGCTCGGCAGCCATGCCGACGGTCGTCCGCGCATCCTGGCGCTGCGGGGCCGCGGCTACTACTACAGCGTCTAGCCCACCGCGCAGCCTTTACCCCCTCTTTACGCCCGCTGACCGCCACTGACTCCCCCGCTCCTAGACTGGGCTCATCCGGTGTTGCACCGGTCATCCCAAGGAGATTTCCCGATGCGCAAACTCATGCCCGCCGTGCTGTTCGCCGCCCTGCTGCCGACCCTGACCCTGGCCGCTACCCAGGACAGCACCGACATCACCCCGCCGCCCCACGGCAAGCTGATGGATGGCGGTCCGCGTGGCGACGGCCCCCTGCGCGGTCTCAAGCTGACCCCCCAGCAACGCGAGCAGGTCGGCAAGCTGATGGGCGAGGAACGCCAGCAGCAGCGCGAGATCGTCAAGAGCTACCTCGACAAGCTGCCCGAGGATCAACGCAAGGCTCTGCACGATCAGCTGGATGGCAATCGCGACAAGACCCGCCAGTCCATTCGCGCCCTGCTCAAGCCCGATCAGCAGAAGCGCTTCGACGAAATGGAGAAGAAGCGTGAGGATCGCGCCAAGGAGTGGGCCGAGTTCCAGCAGTGGAAGCAGGACCACAAGTCCTCCTGATCCCCGATCGCTGCGCCGATGGTCCTCGGCGCAGCGTCTGACTAAGAATCTGCCCAAAGTCTCGCGAGCTAGAGACAAACAAGGCGAAAATGCCTAAGGAAGCGGATCGGACCCGCGCTCGGGTTTACGAGTGGTAAATGAGCATTCCGAAGGCATTTTCAACGCCGTTTGGCCGACGCGCAGCAGACTTTGAGCAGCTTCTAAGGCGACTGCATGGTTTTTCGTTCTCTCTTCTGGCGCATCTTCGCCACCTTCTGGCTGGCCATCCTGTCCGCGGTCGGCCTGACCATGCTGCTCGGCCACCTGGCCGATCAGGATTCCTGGATCCTCGCGCAGCATCCCGGCCTGCGCGACCTCCCCGAACAGTGGGTGCAACGTTATGAAAACGAAGGTCCCGCCGCCGCCCAAGGCTTACTCGAACAGCGCAAGGGCCGCTACGGCATCGATGTGCTGGTGCTGGGCGAGAACGGCTCGCCCCTGGTGCGCGGCACCCTGCCACCGCGCATCTTCGACCAGGATCTCGACCAGCCGCAGCGTCAGCAGCGCCCCGGCCCCGGCGCCCGCGACCCCAACCGGCCGTTGCCCTGGCGACGCCTGACCGACGAATACACCAGCCCGAGCGGCCAGACCTACCTGTTCATCTATCACCTGCCCACCCCCGAGCTGGGTGCCTGGCGCCGGCAGAGCCTGTTCTGGCCGGTCGGCATGCTGGCCATCGCCACGGTGGTGCTGACCCTGTTCAGCCTGCTGCTGACCCTCAGCCTGACCCGCCCGCTCAATCATCTAAGGCGTGCGGTCCATGATCTCGGGCAGACCGCCTACCAGCAGGACACCCTCGCCCGCCTCGCCCGCCGCAAGGACGAACTGGGCGTGCTGGCCGAAGACTTCAATCGCATGGGCGCCCATCTGCAGCGCCTGATCGACAGCCAGCGGCAGCTGCTGCGCGACGTGTCCCACGAGCTACGCTCCCCGCTGGCCCGCCTGCGCATCGCCCTGGCGCTGGCCGAACGCTCCGACCCCCATGACCTGGGCAACATGTGGCCGCGCCTGACTCTGGAATGCGACCGCCTGGAAACCCTGATCGGCGAGATCCTCGCCCTGGCGCGTCAGGAAGCGGATCCAGGCCCACCCGAGCAGCTGGAACTGCATCCGCTACTCGAAGGCCTGGTGGACGATGCTCAACTCAGCGCACCCCAGCAGCGGGTGGAGCTTGACGTTCCCGCCGCCCTGCGCCTGGACGGCTGGCCGGACGTCCTGGAACGCGCCCTGGACAATCTCCTGCGCAATGCGCTGCGCTTCAATCCGCCCGCCCGCCCCATCGTCATCTCGGCAGCCGCGACCGCCGGCGAGGTACGCATTCAGGTACGTGACCATGGCCCCGGCGTCAAGGCCGACGACCTGCCGCGCCTGGGCGAACCCTTCTTCCGCTCGGACCAGCAGCACGCCACAGGGTACGGCCTGGGGCTGGCCATCGCCCGCCGCGCCGTGGAGCGCCATGGTGGCGAGCTGCACCTGAGCAATCACCCGGACGGCGGCTTTCTCGCCACCGTCACCCTGCCGCTCAGACCGGTGCTGGCCAATGGCTGACCTGAGCGCTCAGATCACGTGGCGCCGGAAGCCGCGGAGCCACCTCGGGCGTGCCCAGGTAGATGTAGCCCACCAGTTGCTCGCCTTCGGTCAGGCCAAGGCCCTGCAGGACCCAGGGATCGTAGCTGAACTCACCGGAGCGCCAGACCGCACCCAGGCCCAGGGCGAAGGCCGCATTGACCAGACCGTGGGCCACGCAACCGGCGGTGATGATCTGCTCCTGAACGGGCACCTTTGGGTGCGCCTGGGGCACGGCGACGACGGCGATCACCAGGGGCGCCCGCAGCGGCATGCGCCGGGCCTTTTCCACGGCCGCGGTATCCGCGTCGGGCTCGCGACGGCGCAAGGCGTCGGCATAGAGCTCGCCAAGCGCCGTGCGACCCTCGCCGGCCACCAGGATCAGCCGCCAGGGGCGCAGCAGCTTGTGGTCCGGCGCCCGGTCCGCGGCGCGCAGCAGGACCTCCAGTTGCTCGGGGGTTGGGCCCGGTTCGGTCAGGCGACCGACCGAGGCGCGATTGCAAAGAGCTTCGAGGGCATCCATAGCGTCTCTCCTGTAAGGATGCTGCAGTGTAACCCAGGGACGACGGCCGAATTTGGCTGTCACAGCAGCGGAATCACTGACATTCTTGGCCGCTACCCGGATGGTCAGCTAAGATCGCGAATGCTAGAAAACCCGGCCGCTTTCATCGTCGCGAACGGAGTTATCCCGACCTCTCGCCTTTCTCGAAACGGACCCGACAGATGAAGTTTGCGCTCAACCGGTTCCTCGCTGCGTCCGGTGACAGCCTGGGCGTCTACTACGCCCGGGTGTTCGCCTATCTGATCGCCGCCGCCAGCGTCACTGCGGGTTACTACACCCAGACCGATGCCGTGGGCCTGTGGTTGATCCCCTATGCCCTGCTCTATCCGCACCTGGCCCAGACCCTGAGCCTCAAGCTCAGACGCGATCGTGGCGCCCAGACCGATATCCTGCTGGCCGCCATAGACGCCATTCACGTCGGCATGGCCGCAGTGGTGTTGCGCTTTCCGCTGATGCCTACCCTGATGCTGCTGTTCATGCTCGGCTACACCAGCATGCTGCGCGGTGGTCCCCGTCTGCTCGGCCTCTGCCTGCTGTTCGCCACCAGTGCCGCGGCGTTGGGCAGTGCCACCTTCTTCCAGGGCGTCGACCTTACCAGCCCGCTACTGGTGGCGGTCACCAGCGTAGTGGGCACCATGCTGCACCTCTGGGGTACCGGCTACTTCCTGCACCGGCAGCGCAAGCGCCTCATCCAGATCAACGACGACCTCAAACGCGAGCAGGAGAAGTCGGCGATCCTGGCGCATAACCTGGCGAAATACCTCTCGCCCCAGGTCTGGGAATCCATCTTCACGGGCAAGCAGCACATCGCCCTGGGCACCCAGCGCAAGAAGATCACGGTGTTCTTCTCCGACATCAAGGGCTTCACCGAGCTGTCCGAAGAACTCGAGGCCGAAGCCCTCACCGACATGCTCAACAACTACCTCAACGAGATGTCGAAGATCGCCGTGAAGTACGGCGGCACCATCGACAAGTTCGTCGGTGACTGCGTGATGGTGTTCTTTGGCGACGCCAACAGCCAGGGCGCCAAGAAGGACGCCGTGGCCGCGGTCTCCATGGCCATCGCCATGCGCAAGCACATGAAGGTCCTGCGCCAGCAGTGGCGCAGCCAGGGCATCAACAAGCCGCTGGAAATCCGCATGGGCCTGAACACCGGTTACTGCACGGTCGGCAACTTCGGCTCCAGCACGCGCATGGACTACACCATCATCGGTCGCGAAGTGAATCTGGCCAGCCGCCTGGAGAATGCTGCCGATGCCGGCGAGATCCTGATCAGCCACGAGACCTACTCGCTGGTCAAGGAAACCATCATGTGCCGCGACAAGAGCTGGATCACCGTCAAGGGCTTCAGCAAGCCGGTGCAGATCTACCAGGTGGTGGACTTCCGTCGCGACCTGGGCGCCTCCCCCAGCTATGTCGAACACGAACTGCCGGGCTTCTCCATGTACCTGGATACCAACAACATCCAGAACTACGACAAGGAGCGGGTCATCCAGGCGCTGCAACTGGCGGCGGAAAAGTTGAAGGACAAGGTGATCCTCTAACTCCCCCCGCCTTTCCTGCAGGCAGAAAAAAGCCCCGGATATCCGGGGCTTTTTCATGGGACCGCGGGGATCAATCCTCGCGATAGCGACGCAGGCGCAGGGCCTTGCCAGCTACACGGGTGTCCTTGAGCTTGGTCAGCAGACGCTCCAGGCCTTCCTCGGGCAGCTCCACCAGGCTGAAGGAGTCACGGATCTGGATGCGGCCGATGGCCTCGCGATCCATGCCGCCTTCGTTGATGATGGCACCCAGCAGGTTCTTGGCGGCAACGCCGTCACGGGCGCCCAGGGCGGTGCGGCAACGCACGCGGCCTTCCGGCAGCGGCTGCATCGGACGACGCTCGCCGCGATCCGGACGCTCGCCGCGCTCAGGGCGGTCGCCCCGCTCAGGACGCTCGCCACGGGGACGTTCGCCACGACCGGCGCCGGGGGTCAGCGGCTGCTCGCGACGCACCGACTCGATGTCCAGGGCGCGGCCGCTGGTCAGCTTGGCCAGCAGGGCCGCCGCCAGGGTCGAAGGATCGCACTGCAGACGCTCGCACAGTTCCTGACGCAGGGCGCCGTGGGTGGTGTCGGCATCGGCCAGCAGCGAACCCACGCCATCGGCCAGGCGGGAGATACGGGCTTCCAGCACGGCTTCGGCGTCGGGCAGGCGGATTTCGCCGACGCGCTGACCGGTGACGCGCTCGATGACCTGCAGCATGCGGCGCTCGCGCGGGGTGACCAGCAGCAGCGCACGACCTTCACGACCGGCACGGCCGGTACGACCGATCCGGTGCACATAGGATTCCGGATCGTAGGGCATGTCCACGTTCAGCACGTGGGTGATGCGCGCCACGTCCAGACCACGGGCAGCGACGTCGGTGGCGACCACGATGTCCAGCGAACCGTCCTTGAGGGACTCGATGGTCTTCTCGCGCTGGGCCTGGGGCATGTCGCCATTCAGGGCGCTGACGCGATAGCCCTGGCGCTCCAGCAGCTCGGCCAGGTCCAGAGTCGCCTGCTTGGTGCGCACGAAGGCGATCAGGGCGTCGAAGTTCTCCACTTCCAGCAGGCGCAGCACCGAGGCCGGTTTCTGGTCGGCGTGGACCATCAGGTGCGCCTGCTCGATGCGGGCGACGGTCTGGGTCTTGGCCGCGATGCGGACGTGTTGCGGCTCCTTGAGGTGACGCTCGGCGATGGCGCGGATCGACGGCGGCAGGGTCGCCGAGAACAGCACGGTCTGGCGGGATTCCGGCATGGCTTCGAAGATGAATTCGAGGTCATCCATGAAGCCCAGCTTGAGCATCTCGTCGGCTTCGTCGAGCACCAGGTGCTGGACGGTGGCCAGCAGGTTGTCGTCGCGACGCAGGTGGTCGCACAGACGACCGGGGGTGGCGACCAGTACCTGGGCACCCATGCGCAGGGACTTCAGCTGCGGGCCCATGGGCGCGCCGCCGTAGAGGGCCACGACCTTCACGCCGGGCATCTCGGTGGAATAGGTTTCGCAGGCGGTAGCCACCTGCAGGGCCAGTTCACGGGTGGGAACCAGCACCAGAATCTGGGGTTCTCGACGGGACGGGTCGAGCTGCGAGAGCAGCGGCAGAGCGAAGGCTGCGGTCTTGCCGGTACCGGTCTGCGCCTGGCCGATCATGTCGTGGCCGGCGAGGATCACCGGGATGGACTGCGACTGGATGGGCGACGGCTCTTCGTAGCCGACGGCCTTGATGGCGGCGAGGATGGCGGGATTGAGATTGAGCGCAGCGAAATTGCTGATGTCCTGGGTCATTGTCTTGCCTCGTGTGCTTCGCAAAGACCCCAAAGCCAAGAGCTGCGCTTATCCGAATGACCGAAGTCGCCCAGGCAGCCAAGGTGTGAGCTTTTTGCGAAATAAAGATGAAAAAGGGGTGGAGCGTCTAGGATTGTTCGCCGTCGGGCGAACGCACGACCGGTGTAACCATGGCGGCGGACCGGGAAAATGCAGTTCCTGAACGGAAGGTCAAAAAGACCGGGGCGAATAATACCCGAACCCTGGACATTTCTCCAGAGAACCTTGGTCTACTTTTAGGGTCAGGTTGCCGCACGCAGGTTGTTCAGATAGGCCTCCAGATCGAAGCCGATGCGCAGGCTCAGTTCGCGAACGCGCTGCCGTGTGCCAGCTTCGTCCAGCTCCTGCTCCAGGCTCGCCGGTACCAGCAGGATCACGTTGCCCTCCACCACCGGGCACTCCCAGTAATGATGGCGGAACAGCCCGCGCAGCAGCGCCGCGCCCAGCGGCTTGCCGTCGGTGGCGCTCCACTGGTTGATCATCAACCAGCCGCCCGGGTTGAGCTTGGCCTGGCAGTTTTCCAGAAAGCGCCAGGCCAGGTGGGCGCTGGACGGGCCGACATCGGTGTAGAGATCGACAAAGATCAGATCGGCCGGCGCCGCGCTATCGAGCAGCTCCAGGGCATCGCCGATCCGGATCTGCAGCCGCGGATCTTCGCCAAGGCCAAGATGCTGCCGTGCCAGGCGCGGCACCGCGGGGCGCAGCTCCAGGGCTTCCACCGCCTCCAGGGGCAGCCACTTGAGGCAGGCCTGAGTCAGGGTGCCGGCGCCCAGGCCGAGAAAGAGCGCCCGCTGCGGCTGCGGGTGGCAGAGCGCGCCCAGCAGCATGGCGCGGTTGTAGTCGTATTCCAGCCAGGCGGGGTCCGTGGTGAAGACACAGCTCTGCTCCACCTCTTCGCCGAATTCAAGGAAGCGATAAGGCCCCACCTCCACCACCCGAATCCGGCCATGGTCGTCGACGACCTCTTCCAGCAACACTTCCGTCTCGACCATCACCACCCTCCTCTATAGCCGCCCATGGTAGCCGCGATGGGCACTGTCTATCGAGAGTTGTCGCTGCTATCGGTTACCATGGAAGGCTTCGTCGCACCACTCAGAGAGAATCATGTCCGCGCCCTGGAGCCCCACCAGCTGGAGAGGCCTGCCCATCCAGCAACAGCCCGAATACCCCGATCAAGCCCGTCTCGCCGATGTCGAGCGCACCCTGGCGGGTTATCCGCCCCTGGTCTTTGCTGGCGAAGCCCGCGAATTGCGACGACAGTTCGCTGAGGTCACCCAGGGGCGGGCCTTCCTGTTGCAGGGCGGCGATTGCGCGGAAAGCTTCTTCGAATTCTCTGCCGGCAAGATTCGCGACACCTTCAAGGTGCTGCTGCAGATGGCGGTGGTCATGACCTTTGCCGCCGGCTGCCCGGTGGTCAAGGTCGGTCGCATGGCCGGCCAGTTCGCCAAGCCACGCTCTGCGAACGATGAGGTCCAGGATGGCGTCTCCCTGCCGGCCTACCGCGGCGACATCGTCAATGGCATCGACTTCACCGAAGGCAGCCGTGTCCCGGATCCTCAGCGCCTGATCCAGGCCTACAACCAGTCCACCGCGACCCTCAACCTGTTGCGCGCCTTCGCCCAGGGTGGTTTCGCCGACCTGCACCAGGTGCATCGCTGGAACCTGGACTTCATCGCCAACTCGGCCCTGGCCGACCGCTATCACCAGCTGGCGGACCGCATCGACGAGACCCTGGCGTTCATGCGCGCCTGCGGCCTGGACACCGCGCCCCAGGTCAAGGAAACCAACTTCTTCACCGCCCACGAGGCGCTGCTGCTCAACTACGAAGAAGCCTTCGTCCGCCGCGACAGCCTGACCGGCGATTGGTACGACTGCTCCGCGCACATGCTCTGGATCGGCGATCGCACCCGCCAGCCCGACGGTGCCCACGTGGAATTCCTGCGTGGCGTGAACAACCCCATCGGCGTCAAGGTCGGCCCTTCCACCACCAGCGAAGACCTGATCCGCCTGATCGACACCCTCAATCCCGCGAACGATCCAGGCCGCCTCAACCTGATCGTGCGCATGGGCGTGGGCAAGGTTGGCGATCACCTGCCGCGGCTGATCCAGACCGTCGAGCGTGAAGGCCGCCAGGTGCTGTGGAGTTCGGACCCCATGCACGGCAACACCATCAAGGCCTCCAGCGGCTACAAGACCCGGGATTTCGCCAGCGTGCTGGGCGAGGTCAAGGAGTTCTTCGGCGTGCACAAGGCCGAGGGCACCTATGCTGGCGGCATCCATATCGAGATGACCGGACAGAACGTCACCGAGTGCATCGGCGGCGCCCGTCCGGTCACCGAAGACGCCCTCTCCGATCGTTACCACACCCATTGCGATCCGCGCCTGAACGCCGACCAGTCCCTGGAACTGGCCTTCATGATCGCCGAGACGCTCAAGGGCATCCGTCGTTGAGCAGCCTGCGCGGCCTCTAGCGCCGCGCCACTGCCTCCCGCAAGACGTCCGCCGGCCCGTGCAATTGCAGGTCGGCGAGACCCAGCCAGCCGCCCAGGGCCCGTAACTGCCCAGCCAGGGCATCCAGGCCTTCCTCATCCAACCCCGCCGGCTCCAGGTGCACCGCATGCACCGCCAGGCGCGACTGCGCCCGCTCGGCGCGCAGATCCACCCGCGCGGCCAGCCGCTCTCGGTAGAGAAAGGGCAGCACATAGTAGCCATAGACCCGTTTGGGTGCCGGCGTGTAGATCTCCAGTCGATAGCGGAAACCGAACAACTGCTCGGTGCGCTCGCGCTCCCAGACCAGGGAATCGAAGGGCGACAGCAACGCGGCGGCCTGCACCGGCCGCCCGGGGTCCGGGGTATCCACCACATAGGCTGGCTTCGACCAGCCCTGCACCTGGATCGGCTGCAGACTGCCCTCCTCCTGCAACTCGGCGATACCCTGGCGTGCTTCGGCGGGACTCAGACGGAAGTAGTCGCGCAGCTGGACCTCGCTCGCCACCCCCAGGGCACGGGCGCTGCGCAACAGCAGTGCCCGCCGTGCGGCTTCAGGCGTGGGGGCCGGAGCCGCGAGCAGCGCCGCCGGCAGTACCCGCTCGGGCAGGTCATAGAGCCGCTCGAAACCGCGCCGCCCCGCCACCGTCACCTCGCCGGCAGCGAACAGCCACTCCAGCGCCAGCTTGCCCGGACTCCAGTCCCACCAGGGACCGGCCTGCTCGGCACGCTTCGCCAGGCTGCCAGCGCCCAGGGCGCCGCGTTGCACGACCGCTTCCAGGGTCTGGGCGACGACCTGCGGCTGCTCGACGGCGAACCGTGCCAGCTGGCGATAGATGCCGACGCCCTGGCGCGCCTGCTCGCGACGCCAGCGCAACTCGGCCCAGACCTCGGCTGGCACCAGCGAGGCCTCGTGGGCCCAGCACTCATAGAGCTGGCGCTTGCGCCCCCGGCCCCAAGCCAGGGCATCGAAGTCGGCGAAGGCATAGCGGCCGAGACGACTGAACAGCGGTAGATAGTGCGAGCGCACCAGGGCGTTGACCGAGTCGATCTGCAGCACATTCAGGCGCACGGCCTGGCGGTACAGGGCGGCAGCGCCCGCGCCGCCCTTGGGTTGGCTACCGAAGCCCTGGGCGCGCAAGGCCAGGCGTCTGGCCTCGCGCAGGGAAAGGCTTTCCATCCGAACTCCTGATAGCGAGAGGTGATGCTCCACCCTAGCAGGATCGGCGGCCGCCCTCCTCTGCCGGCTGCTGCCAAAAGGGCTTGTCAGCCTCCTGCCAGGTATCGGCGCGACTCAGACCCAGGTCGTGCAAGGCACTGTCATCCAGCCGATAGAGCGCACGGCGCTGACGGGAGACCTGCACCGCTCGCTGCAACCAGGCCAGGGCCCGACGCAGGCGGCAGCTGACGTCCAGATATCCACGGGCGCGAGCGAACGAATCATGGTGAGTAGCGAGCCGAGCCATGGTGAAACTCCTTCTCCAGGGGGTATGGCACAAGTCTGGAAGCTGGCATAACATCAATCAAACGAATCTTTCTGATGTGATCCATTCACCAGGCTGATGCCATGAACTACCCCAGCATAGAGACCGATCTGTTGCGCACCTTTGTCGCCATCGCCGACCAGGGCGGCTTCACCCGTGCCGCCGAGGTGGTCAATCGCACCCAGTCGGCGGTGAGCATGCAAATGCGCAAGCTCGAAGAAGACGTGCTACAGCGGCGGCTGTTCGAGCGGGAGGGCCGCCAGGTACGCCTGACGGCGGAAGGCCAGATCCTGCTGGGCTTCGCCCGGCGGATCCTCAAGCTGCATGGCGAGGTGATGACTACCCTGCGCGAGCCGCACATGGTGGGCACGGTGCGTATCGGCACCCCCGATGACTATGTCATGAGGTTCATTCCGGGCATCCTGGCGGGCTTCGCCAAGGCCTATCCGCTGGTGCAGGTGGACGTCCACTGCGAGACCACCGCGGGCCTGCTGCAACGTCAGGACCTGGATCTGACCATAGTCACCCGCGAACCGGGCAACGAGATCGGCCTGCCCCTGCGTCGCGAGCGCTTCATCTGGGCCGAGGCGCCGGGTTTCGATATCCACCAGCGCGATCCGTTGCCGCTGGCGATGTTCAACACCTCGTGCTTTCTCAGCGAATGGGCCCGACGCGCCCTGGACAGTCGTGGGCGTGGCTATCGCCTAGCCTACAGCAGCCCGAGCCTGGCGGCGCTGCTGGGCATCGTCAAGGCGGGCCTGGCGGTCACCGCGCAATTAGAAAGCCTGTTGCCCAGCGAACTTCGCCGCCTGAGCGAAGCCGAGGGCATGCCCGATCTGCCAGCCTGCTCCATCGAACTGCTGCGCAATCCGCGCAGCGCTTCACCCATCATCGACACTCTCGCCGAGCATATCGCCGAGGGCTTTCGGCAGTAGTCAGCGCAGCGCCAGCAGCACCGCACACAGCAGCAGGAAACCACAGAACAGCAGCCGCAGCAGGCGCTCGGGCAGCTGGTGCGCCAACTTCACGCCCCAGCTCACGCTGAGCAGCCCACCCAGGGCGAGCGGAATACCCACGCTCCAGTCGACTTCCCCATGCCAGGCGTAGCTGGCCAGGGTGACCCCGGTGGTGGGCAGCGCCATGGCCAGGGACATGCCCTGGGCCGCCACCTGGGTCAGGCCCATGACTCCGGCCAGGATCGGCGTGGCGATCACCGCCCCACCGACACCGAACAGCCCGCCGACCATACCCGCCACCAGCCCCAGCACGCCGAGACCCAGCCGGCTCGGCGTTGTCAGCGGCGGCTGGCCACGACGATAGAGTTGCCAGAGGTTGTAGAGCACCAGCAGGAACAGGAAGCCGACGAAGCCGTGGCGCATCGAGCGGGCATCCAGGGACACCGCCAAGGCCGTGCCCACCAGGGCCGACAGCATCCCGGCCGCGGCCAGCAGCCCGGCGCGTTGCCAGTCGATGCGGTTGCGCTGGTTGTACTTGTAGACCGACAGCAGCACGTTGGGCACCACCATCACCAGGGCGGTGCCCTGGGCCAGTTGCTGGTCAAGGCCGAATAGCAGGGCCAGCACCGGAATGGCGATCAAGCCGCCGCCGATGCCGAACAGGCCACCCACCACACCCAGCAGCGCGCCGAGGACGACATCGATCAACAACGTAAACAGCGATTCCACGATGGCACTATCCAGCAGCGAAAGGTTGAAACAGCGGTCGATTCCGGCAGACACCCAGACAGCAAAAAGCCCGGCAAGCCGGGCTTTCTGTCGAGACGCCTGGTTTAGACCTTGGCGCGCGACTTGTACTCGTTGGTACGGGTGTCGATCTCGATGTGGTCGCCGATATCGCAGAACTCGGAAACCTTCAGCTCGTAGCCATTGTTCAGGCGCGCGGTCTTCATGACCTTGCCCGAGGTGTCGCCGCGAACGGCCGGCTCGGTGTAGGCGATCTGGCGCACGATGGTGGTGGGCAGTTCGATGGAGATGACGCGGTCGTTGTAGAACACCGCTTCGCAGACGTCGGTCATGCCGTCTTCGATGAAGGCGATGGCCTCGCCCAGGTCGTCTTTCTCCACTTCGTACTGGTTGTAGTCAGCGTCGACGAAGACGTACAGGGGATCGGCGAAGTAGGAATAGGTCACTTCCTTGCGATCCAGAATCACCGGCTCGAGCTTGTCGTCAGCGCGGAAGACGGTCTCGGTCGCGCTGCCGGAGAGCAGGCTCTTCAGCTTCATCTTGACCACTGCAGCGTTACGGCCGGACTTGTTGTATTCAG
Organism: Pseudomonas sp. PLB05; assembly: GCF_021106615.1. Taxonomy (NCBI): domain Bacteria; kingdom Pseudomonadati; phylum Pseudomonadota; class Gammaproteobacteria; order Pseudomonadales; family Pseudomonadaceae; genus Pseudomonas; species Pseudomonas sp. PLB05. Next base: position 1,101,191 of record NZ_JAJOHO010000001.1, on the reverse strand, counting down.
CTTTCTGGATGACCCAGGGAGCGTTGTCGATCATGGCCACTTGGCCGGCACGGAACTCTTGTGCGGTTTTCATGCGGTTATCCGTATGGATGGAAGAACGGGATTTCGAGGCGCCATATGATAGCCAATCTGTATGGAAATGCACCAGGCTGGCGGCAAGATCGCTGTGAGAAGCCATCCGATCGCTCCAATCCCGCGCCAGCAGACGCCAGTCCTCGACCTGCGCCTCCAGCGCCGACCAGGCCACCGCCAGGTCGCCGCGACCGTTCCAGGCCAGCCACAGGTCACTGACCGCGGCGCCCAGTTCAGGGGTACCTGAGGCGACATAGCGCGCCAGAAAGGCCTCGAGCTTGACGAAATGGGCGTCTTCCTCCTGCGGATAGATGTGCCACACGAAGGGGTGCGCCGCCCACTGGGCGCGGACGAAGGAGTCCTCGCCGCGGATGGCATTGAAGTCGCAACACCACAGCAGTCGGTCGTAGTCCTGCTGGGAGACGAAGGGCAGCACCTGCACCCGCAGGGCGCCGCGACGGTGGCTGTCGCCGGCCTTGAGCCAGTCGACGCCGAGCCAGGCGGCGACGTTGGCCAGCACCCGGCCCTCCGGTACCAGCAGGCAGGTAAGGCGAGTGCCGGCGCTGAGGGCGTCGAGCCAGTCGATCAGCGCCGGGTTCTCGTAGGCGAACAGCGAGAACAGTCGCTCCCCGGGCTGGCGCCGAACGCCCAGCCCAGCCAGAAAGTCGTCCCGGGCCGCGGCCGCCTGGAGGAAGCCGTCACGCTGATCGAGCAGGTCGTGCTCACGCAGCAGCCCGCCCACCTTGGCGGTAAAGCCGGGAAAGAAGAAGTACTTGTTCAGCCCGGTGGGCTGCAGCGAAGGCAGGGCGTGACAGCCTTCGATCCACTCCTCGGCGCTCAGGTATTCCAGGTTGAGCCAGAGCGGGCGCTCGGCGCGACGCGCCATGGCGGTGACGAAACCTTCCGGCAACTGACAGGCGAAGGCTTCCACCACCACGTCGCCGGGCTCGGCCGCCGTCCAGTCGGCGTGCCAAAGACGCACCTCGACGCCACGGTGGCATTGCTGCTCGGCCTTGCCATCGACGCCCGGCTGGATCCGCGCCAGGGGATAGAGATCGTCGATCCAGAGGCGGACCTGCTGCCCATGCTCAGCGGTCAGCTGATGGGCCAGACGCCAGGTGATACCCGCGTCGCCATAGTTGTCCACCACCGTGCAGAAGATGTCCCAGGCTGCCATGCCATACCTCTAAGTCATTGATATCGAATCGTGTTCTGCGCCCTTGCCAGGCGGTCGCGAGGCGGATTCCAGTGAACCCAATCACACCGCGACCCCAAGCGGGTCGGTAGTATCCGCGCTTTTTCGGACGGATTCTCCATGTCGTTGCGCCCTGCCCTGCTGTTCTGCCTGAGCCTGGCTTCCCTGAGCGCCCTGGCGACGCCCCAGCCGCCGCGTACCTTCGGCGAAGCCAAGGTGGTGGCGGCCAAGGTCTATGCCAAGCAAGGCGTGGACTTCTATTGCGGCTGCCACTACAGCGGCAAGACCGTGGACCTCAAGAGCTGTGGCTACGTCCCGCGAAAGAGCGCCCAGCGCGCCAGCCGCATAGAATGGGAACACATCGTCCCCGCCTGGGTGATCGGCCACCAGCGCCAGTGCTGGCAGAAAGGCGGTCGCAAAAACTGCACGGCCAACGATCCGGTGTACCAGAAAGCCGAGGCCGACCTCTTCAACCTGGTGCCGGTGGTCGGCGAGGTCAATGGCGATCGCAGCAACTTCGCCTTCGGCTGGCTGCCGCAGAAGCCCAGCCAGTATGGCGCCTGCCAGATGGTGGTGGACTTCAAGGCCAAGACCGCCATGCCCCGCCCGGAAATCCGCGGCATGGTCGCCCGTACCTACTTCTACATGAGCGATCGCTACGACCTGCGCCTGTCCAAGCAGGATCGCCAGCTCTACACCGCCTGGACCAAGCAGTATCCACCGGAGGCCTGGGAGCGTCAGCGCAACCAGCGCCTGGCCTGCATCATGGGGCGCGGCAATCCCTATGTAGGCGAGACCAAGGCCTGCAAGTAAGGCGGTGCAGAGCCAGTTCAAAGGCTCTCAGGCTGCGGAGGGGATGCCGCTATGGAATCTCAGCTCGCGGTCGCTGGAGGTGATCAGCTCCACTTCCAGGGCGCGCACCTCGGCGATCTTGGCGTCGACGTCGTCGCGCTCGCCATAGAGATAGGCGAGCTTGAGATAGTCCTGGAAATGCCGGGCCTCGGAGGCCAGCAGGCCGCTATAGAACTTGCCCAGCTCCGCGTCCAGGTGGGGCGCCACAGCACCGAAGCGTTCACAGGAGCGGCACTCGATGAAGGCGCCGATCACCAAGCTGTCGGTCAGCTTCAGCGGCTCGTGGTTGCGACAGAGCTTGCGCAGGGCACCGGCATAGCGGGCCGAACTGACGTTGCGGTGCTCGATGCCACGGCGCTTCATGATTTGCAGCACCTGCTCGAAATGGCGCAGCTCTTCACGGGCGATGCGGGACATCTTCCAGGACAGCTCGGCGCGATTGGAATAGGTGAACAGATAGTGAAAGGCGGCGCCAGCGGCCTTCTTCTCGTTGTTGGCGTGGTCCTGCAGCAGCGTCGGCAGGTCCTGCAGCGCGGCCTCGACCCAGGCATCCGGCGTGCGGCAACCGAGGAATTCGTTCATCTCGGGCAAGGACATCAGCGTAATCCCGTGCAAAAGCCGCGCATTATAGAGAAAGGCGCGCGTCTGGGCAGCGCCACTCGCCCGGCAGCACTCAGACGCGGCTGTCGACGCCTTCGAGCAGGAAGCGTGGGGCGATGTAGCGATCGTAGTGAGCTTCGGACAGGAGGAAGAATTCCCGGTCGATGGCGTCACGCAGATCGGCAAGGGGGCGCTCGCGAAATTCCGGCAAGAGGCGCACGCCATAGGCATCCAGCTGCTGGATGTGGCGCGCACCGCGGGCCAGCAGCTGGTAGGCCCAGCAGTATTCCGACTGATCCGGCCGGAAGCGGATGCTGCGCTGCTGCAATTGCTGGCGCAAGAGCCCCGGATCGAAGACATCGACCTTGGCCGACACCACCTGCACCAGCAGCAATTCCAGACGCGCCCAGACGGCGCGGCGCTCTTCTTCGCCGTAGAGATTCCAGTTCACCACCTCGTGGTGGAATCTCTTGCAGCCACGGCAGACGTGGTCGCCGAACATCGTCGAGCACAGGCCGACACAGGGCGTCTTGATGACAGGAGCGGGCATGGGCGGCAAGCCTTGGAGCAAAACGCCTAGTCTAGCCGGAAACGTCGACGACCGGCGCGGGCCACCCGCGCCGGTCGTGCAGAACCCCAGGCCAAATCACACCGCGGCGACGCTCCGGCTTGGCAGCGGATTAGCGCTACGGCGGCTCAGCCCGTAGAAGAACAGCCCGCCCAAGAAGCAGCCGGTGAACCAGGCGAAGTTGGCGATGGGCTTGAACCAGGGCACGAAGGTGAAGCACAGCCCGATCAGCGCCGCGGCCACCAGTGCCTGGACCGCGACCCAATTGACGCCGCCGCTATACCAGTAGGCGCCACTCGGGCTGTCGTCGAACAGCGCATCGACATCGATACGGCCCTTGCGCAGCAGGTAGTAGTCCACCAGCAAGATGCCGAACAGCGGGCCGATGCAGGACGCCAGGACGTCCAGGGTGTAGTGGATCACCTCGGGGTTGTTGAACAGATTCCAGGGGGTGAGGAAGATCGAGGCCACCGCGGCGATCATGCCGCCTGCGCGCCAGCTGATCTTGCTCGGGGCCACGTTGGCGAAGTCGAAGGCGGGCGAAACGAAGTTGGCGACGATGTTGATGCCGATGGTGGCGGTGACGAAGGTGAAGGCACCCAGCAGCACCGCGGTGGTGTTGTCGATGCGGGCCACGGTGGCGATGGGATCGTGGATCATCTCGCCGAACACCGGAAGGGTGCCGGAGACGATCACCACGGTGACCAGGGAAAAGGCCAGGAAGTTGATCGGTAGCCCCCAGAAATTCCCGCGACGAACGTCCTGCATGGAGCGGCAGTAGCGGCTGAAGTCACCGAAGTTGAGCGTGGGCCCGGAGAAGTAGGACACCACCAGGGCAATGGCGACGACTACCTGGCCAAAGGCCGCCCAGCCGGTCAACTGCTTTTCCGCCAGGGTAAAGCTGATGTTGCTCCAGCCGGCGCGCCAGACGATCCAGGCGGCGAGCAGGAACATCACCGCATAGACGGCAGGGCCAGCCCAGTCGATGAAGCGGCGAATGGACTCCATGCCGGCCCAGAACACGCAGGCCTGCAGGAACCAGAGGGTCAGGAAGCCACCCCAGCCCAGGTAGGAAAGACCCAGGAAATCGCTGTCGCCATAGACCGCCAGCGCGGGGAAGAAGCGCAGCACCACGATGACCAGGGCGCTGGAGGCCAGGTAGGTCTGGATGCCGTACCAGGCCACCGCGATCAGGCCACGGATCACCGCTGGAATGTTCGCGCCGAAGACGCCGAAGGCCAGCCGGCAGACCACCGGATAGGGTACGCCAGCCTGCTGGCTGGGCCGGGCGACCAGATTGGCGATGACCTGAACGATGCAGATCCCCACCAGCAGCGCGATCAACACCTGCCAGCTGGCCAGCCCCAGGGCGAACAGGCTGGCGGCGAAGACATAGCCGCCGACGCTGTGCACGTCGCTCATCCAGAAGGCGAAGATGTTGTACCAGCTCCATTTCTGCTCGACCGGGCCGAGGTCTTCGTTGTACAGACGTGGGCTGTAGCCCGGGGGAATCTGCTGGTTCATGAATCGCCTCCTCCGTGGTGGCGGGTACCTGCATACGGCGCCCGCCTTGTTTTGTATACAATCCCACCGAGCAGAGACCGTGCCAGTTACCGCGAAATACCCTTAACTCGCTGGCTCACTAGGGATTTCTCACAGGAAGAGCTGCCAATGCAGCATTCCAGACGTTACCGGACGTGCACTCCCCTGGGGCGTTTGGTGGCAGACAGGCGCTACCTTGGCGCACAGCGTCAACCAGATTCCCCCATCGTCGAGGCCCCATAACTTGTATACAATCTAGGCAAATCGCTGGAGCCAGCCCATGAGTGCAGTACCCTCGCCGCTCGCCGTCGCCGCCTCGCCCCGTGACGAACGGATCTACCAGGACATCCTCGACGCCATCGTCGAGCATCGCCTGACTCCGGGCACCCGGCTGCCGGAAGACACCCTGGCGGAAACCTTCGGCATCAGCCGCACCGGCATTCGCAAGGTGCTGCAGCGGCTGGCCCTGGAACGCCTGGTGACCCTGCGCGCCAATCGCGGTGCCCAGGTCGCCCAGCCCAGCGCCAAGGAAGCCCAGGACATCCTCGCCGCGCGCCAGCTGATCGAACCGGCGCTGATGCCCCTGGTGGCCGCACGGGTCGACAGCGCCCAACTCGCGCCCCTGCGGCAGCTGTGCCTCGAGGAGCACGAGGCCCAGCATGGCGGGCGCCACAGCCTGGCGATCCAGCTGTCCGCGCGCTTCCACGTCGAACTCGCCGCCCTGGCCGATAACCAGGTGCTGACCGAGCAGGTCGCCCAACTGGCCAGTCGCTCCTCGCTGCTGATCGCCATCTATGGCTCGCGGCACAGCCTGGGTTGCGATTGCGGCCAGCACGAAGACCTGCTGGACCTGCTCGTCCAGGGCAAGGGCGCGGCCGCCAGCGACTGGATGGCGCAGCATCTGCGCCTGATCCGCGAATCCCTCCGGATCGACCGGCCCGTGGCCGCCGAGCCCGATTTCCGCAGCATCTTCAAACGCAGTTGAGGCGTCCCATGCAGATTCAGGTCATCAATCCCAATACCAGTGCCAGCATGACCGCCAAGATCGGTCGTGCGGCCCAGGCCATCGCCCGCCCGGGTACCACCATTCTCGCCAGCAACCCCGAAGCCGGTCCGGTTTCCATCGAGAGTCACTACGACGAAGCCGTGGCCGCGGTCGGCGTGATCGAAGAGATGCGCAAGGGCGTCGAGGCCGGCTGCGCCGCCCATGTCATCGCCTGCTTTGGCGATCCAGGTCTGCTCGCGGCACGGGAAATGGCCAAGGGGCCGGTGCTCGGCATCGCCGAGGCCGGTTTCCATTTGGCCAGCCTGCTGGCCACCCGCTTCGCCGTGGTGACCACCCTCACCCGTACGCGCATCATTGCCGAGCATCTGCTGCAGCGATATGGCTTCGCCGAGCTGTGCACCTCGGTACGCTGCATCGATCTGCCAGTGCTGGCACTGGAGGACGCGGACGACAGCCTCATCGAGCTGATCGCCGCCGAAGGGCGCCGGGCGCGTGACGAGGAAGGTGCCGGCGCCATCGTGCTGGGCTGCGGCGGCATGGCCGATCTGCGCGAAGCCCTGAGCGAGGCCATCGGCGTCCCGGTGATCGAAGGCGTGAGCGCCGCGGTCAAGCTGGCCGAGTCGCTGGTCGACCTGGGCCTGGGGACCAGCAAGCACGGCGACCTGGCCTATCCCATCGCCAAGCCCTTCACCGGGCGCTTCGCGCATCTGGGCCGCTAGACTACGGCCAAGGTCTAACAGCGTGACGCACACGATGCGACAACGCAGCGCTTAACTTCGCCAGAGGCTTGGCGTAGAATTAGGCAGCCTTATAGGCGCAATGTCCGATACGAAGCTGTTTTCAAAGCGTCACGAGCAAAGTTTCCGGCGACCTTCCGGGCAGCGGCGGCCTCATCAACCGCCAACTGCCCGACCTGCCTTGCAGCAGCCGGCGTAAAACTTTGAAAACAGCTTCTAGCGGAGTGCGTCCGGCGTGACGGTGGTCCTGCCCGCAGCCTCCCCCGTCAAACCCTGCCGGATACATTTCGGGGCGCCAGCCCCCGGACGCAATATTGGACCACTGATGAGGGTCAACCCGTGCTTGAAGCCTATCGTAACCACGTAGAAGAGCGTGCCGCCCAGGGCATCGTGCCCCAGCCGCTGAACGCCGAGCAAACGGCCGGTCTGGTCGAACTGCTGAAGAATCCCCCTGCCGGTGAGGAAGCCTTCCTCGTCGACCTCATTACCAACCGCGTCCCGCCGGGCGTCGACGAAGCTGCCTACGTCAAGGCTGGCTTCCTCTCCGCCGTCGCCAAGGGCGAGGCCCAGTCCCCACTGATCTCCAGGCAGCGTGCCACCGAACTGCTGGGCACCATGCAGGGCGGCTACAACATCGCCACCCTGGTCGAGCTGCTGGACGATGCCGAACTGGCCGCCGTGGCCGCCGAACAACTCAAGCACACCCTGCTGATGTTCGACGCCTTCCACGACGTGGCCGAGAAGGCCAAGGCCGGCAACACCCACGCCAAGGCTGTCCTGCAATCCTGGGCCGAAGGCGAGTGGTACAAGAAGCGTCCGGAAATCGCCGAGAAGTACACCCTGACCGTGTTCAAGGTGCCTGGCGAAACCAACACCGACGACCTCTCCCCCGCGCCCGACGCCTGGTCGCGTCCGGACATCCCGCTGCACGCCCTGGCCATGCTGAAAATGGCTCGCGACGGCATCGTGCCCGAGCAGCAAGGCAGCATCGGTCCGCTGAAGCAGATCGAGGAAGTACGTGCCAAGGGCTTCCCGGTCGCCTACGTCGGTGACGTGGTCGGTACCGGTTCTTCCCGCAAGTCCGCCACCAACTCGGTGCTGTGGTTCTTCGGCGACGACATCCCCTACGTGCCCAACAAGCGCGCAGGCGGCTTCTGCTTCGGTTCCAAGATCGCCCCGATCTTCTACAACACCATGGAAGACGCCGGCGCCCTGCCGATCGAGTTCGACGTGTCCGCCCTGGAAATGGGCGACGTCATCGACGTCTATCCCAAGGCTGGCAAGGTCACCCGCCATGGCAGCGATGAAGTCGTCGCCACCTTCGAACTCAAGACCCCCGTGCTGCTGGACGAAGTCCGCGCCGGCGGCCGTATCCCGCTGATCGTCGGCCGCGGCCTGACCGAGAAGGCGCGCGCCGAACTGGGCATGGGCCCGTCCGACCTGTTCAACAAGCCGGACCAGCCCGCCGAAAGCACCAAGGGCTACACCCTGGCGCAGAAGATGGTCGGCAAGGCCTGCGGCGTCGAGGGCGTGCGCCCCGGCACCTACTGCGAGCCGAAGATGACCACCGTCGGTTCCCAGGACACCACTGGCCCGATGACCCGCGACGAGCTGAAGGACCTGGCCTGCCTGGGCTTCTCCGCCGACCTGGTGATGCAGTCCTTCTGCCACACCGCGGCCTACCCCAAGCCCATCGACGTCAAGACCCACCACACCCTGCCGGATTTCATCCGTACCCGTGGCGGCGTCTCCCTGCGTCCTGGCGACGGCATCATCCACAGCTGGCTGAACCGCATGCTGCTGCCCGACACTGTCGGCACCGGTGGCGATTCCCACACCCGCTTCCCCATCGGCATCTCCTTCCCGGCCGGTTCGGGCCTGGTGGCCTTCGCCGCCGCGACGGGCGTGATGCCGCTGGACATGCCCGAGTCGGTACTGGTGCGCTTCAAGGGCAAGATGCAACCCGGGATCACCCTGCGTGACCTGGTGCATGCCATCCCCTACTACGCCATCCAGAAGGGCCTGCTGACCGTCGAGAAGAAGGGCAAGAAGAACATCTTCTCCGGCCGCATCCTCGAGATCGAAGGCCTGGAAGACCTGACCGTGGAGCAGGCGTTCGAGCTGTCCGATGCCTCCGCCGAGCGTTCCGCCGCCGGCTGCACCATCAAGCTGTCGCCCGAGTCCATCACCGAGTACCTGCAGTCCAACATCACCCTGCTGCGCTGGATGATCGAGGAAGGCTACGGTGACCCGCGCACCCTGGAGCGCCGTGCGCGCGCCATGGAAGCCTGGATCGCCAACCCGGAACTGCTCGCCGCCGATGCCGACGCCGAATACAGCGAAGTCATCGAGATCGATCTGTCCGAGGTCAACGAGCCGGTGCTGTGCGCCCCGAACGATCCGGACGACGCCCGCCTGCTGTCCCAGGTGGCCGGCGACAAGATCGACGAGGTGTTCATCGGTTCCTGCATGACCAACATCGGTCACTTCCGCGCCGCCGGCAAGCTGCTGGACAAGGTCAAGGGTTCGATCCCGACCCGTCTGTGGCTGTCGCCGCCGACCAAGATGGACCAGCACCAGCTGACCGAGGAAGGCTACTACGGCATCTACGGCAAGGCCGGCGCGCGCATGGAAATGCCGGGCTGCTCACTGTGCATGGGCAACCAGGCCCGCGTGGCCGCCAACGCCACCGTGGTGTCCACCTCCACCCGTAACTTCCCCAACCGCCTGGGCGACGGCGCCAACGTCTACCTGGCGTCGGCGGAACTGGCCGCGGTGGCCTCGATCCTGGGCAAGCTGCCCACCGTCGAGGAATACATGGAATACGCGAAGAGCATCGACAGCATGGCCGCGGACGTCTACCGCTACCTGAGCTTCGATCAGATCGCCGAATTCCGTGAAAGCGCGGAAAAGGCCCGTATCGCCGCCGTCGAAGTCTGACGTTAGCGTTAGGTACTGAAAAACCGCCCTTCGGGGCGGTTTTTTATTGCGCCGCGATCCTGGCTGTCCAGGACAGCTGCCTCCCCTTGAACCGGTCTTAAGCGGCGGTTAACCCAGACGCCCTACCCTCAGATTTCCTTCTACCGAGATCACTCCATGAAACGTCTTGTCATCGTGAGCCTATCCACCCTGCTGCTCGGTCTCAGCCAGACGACGATGGCAGCGGGTTGTATCAAGGGCGCCGTGGTTGGCGGCGTGGCGGGACATGTGGCTGGTCACCACGCCATCGCCGGCGCAGTCGCCGGCTGTGTCATCGGCCATCACCTGGCGGCGAAGGCCAAGGAAGAGCAGCAGCACGGTCATTCCTGAATGCGATAAGGCGCTTTCCAGCGGTGGACATGAGTCGCTATCAACATCGCGACTATTCACCGAAGCAGCCATTCGCACAGCGCCTGAGACGGCTTTAGCGCAGACTCTTCACGCTCTCCCCAAGCCCAGTCCGTATCGCGGCCATGGGCCGCTCCTACATTCATAACTGAGGCTGTAGGAGCGGCCCATGGCCGCGATATCGATAGTCCGCCAACGACCCAGGTGATTAATGGCGTCCAGGGCGACTTGGCGGCCAAGCTGTAGCGCAGGAGAACTGGCGAGGCTCGTCAAGGTCAATTGTTACAGGACATTACTTCGCACCCACGAGAGGTCGCCACCATGAAGCTCCTGCCTACCCTTGCCCTGTCTGCTCTGCTACTCGGCGCCAGCCAAGCCACCTTTGCCGCTGGCTGCGTCAAGGGTGCCGTGGTCGGGGGCGCCGCGGGTCATGTCGCCGGGGGTCACGGCGTCGCCGGTGCCGCCGCGGGCTGCGCCATCGGGCACCACGAGGCCAACAAGAAGGCCAAGGAAGACCAGCAGAACGCACCTAAGCAATAGTCTCCAGGCCCCGCCAGCACTGACGGGCGGGGCCGATTTAACGCTTTCTTTACGCCCCGCCACCGCTCCCCGCCTCGCTTCTTTACACCCCTGCTCACGACAATTTCTCCACGCGGCAATGGCCGTCTCTGGAGAACTCGCGATGACCCCCTGGAATCTTCTGGCCCTGCTCCTGGCACTGGGTCTGTTCGTCTATCTGCTGGCGGCGCTGCTACGCGCCGGCCGATCCTAGGGAGGCGGCATGGACAGCCAAGCCGCGTTCCTGATCCTGGCCTTCCTGGCCCTGACCTTTCTTCCTGCCCCTTTCCTGGGGCGTTACTTCTACCGTGCGTTGGAAGGCGAGCGGACCTGGCTGACCTTTGTCGGCGGCCCGTTGGAGCGCCTGACGCTGAAAGTGGCGGGCTCAGATGGTCGCGGCCAGGACTGGCGCACCTATGCCATCGCCCTGGTGCTGTTCAATGGGCTGGGCATCGGGCTGTTGTTCGCCATCCTCGTACTCCAGGGCGGTCTGCCGTTGAATCCGCAGCATCTGCCCGGGCTGGAATGGACCCTGGCGCTGAACACCGCCATCAGCTTCGTCACCAACACCAACTGGCAGGCCTATAGCGGCGAAGCCTCGCTGAGCTATTTCAGCCAGATGGTCGGCCTGGGCGTGCAGAACTTCGTCAGCGCCGCGGTGGGCGTCGCCGTGCTGGCCGCCCTGGCCCGCGGCATCACCCGCCGCAGCGCCCAGGAGATCGGCAATTTCTGGGTCGACCTGTTCCGCGCCACCTTCTATGTGCTGCTGCCGCTGTGCGCGCCTCTGGCGCTGCTGCTGATCTGGCAGGGCGTGCCCCAGACCTTCGCCGCCTACGTCGATGCCACCACCCTGCAGGGCGCCAGCCAGACCCTGCCGGTGGGTCCGGCCGCTAGCCAGATCGCCATCAAGCAGCTGGGGACCAACGGTGGCGGGTTCTTTGGCGTCAACTCCGCGCATCCCTTCGAGAACCCCACGGCGCTGAGCGATCTGCTGGAGCTGTCGGCCATCCTGATGATTCCGGCGGCCCTGGTGTTCAGCTTCGGTCACTACGTCAAGGATCGGCGGCAGAGCTGGGCGATCTTCGCCGCCATGTTCGGCCTGCTGGTGGTTGGAGGCGCTGTCGCCATAGTTGCTCAGAACCACGCCAACCCTGCCTTGGCCGGTCTGGCGATCACCCAGGGGGCGTCCCTGGAAGGCCTGGAGACCCGCTTCGGCGGTACGGCGTCAGCGCTCTGGGCAACAGTGACCACCGCCGCCTCCAACGGCTCGGTGAATGCCATGCATGACAGCCTGGCACCCCTGACCGACCTGATCGCCCTGTTCAACATGATGCTTGGCGAGGTGATCTTTGGCGGCGTCGGCGCCGGTCTCTACGGCATGCTGCTCAATGTGCTGATCGCCGTCTTCATCGCCGGCCTGATGGTGGGCCGTACCCCGGAATATCTGGGCAAGAAGCTGGAAGCTCCCGAGGTACGGCTGCTGGTGGCGACCCTGCTGGTGATGCCGCTGGGCGTGCTGGTGCTGGGCGCCATCGCCGCCAGCGTTCCGGCCGGCGTGGCCGGGATCGGCGCCACGGGTCCCCATGGCTTCAGCCAGCTGCTCTATGCCTACACCTCGGCCACGGCCAACAACGGCTCGGCCTTTGGTGGCTTCGGCGCCAATACGCCCTTCCACAACCTGATGCTGAGCCTGGCGCTGCTGATCGGTCGCTTCGGCTACATCCTGCCGGTCCTGGCCATTGCCGGCAGCCTGGCGGCCAAGCGTGCCGTCCCGCTCGGCCCCAACAGCTTCCCCACCCACGGCCCGCTGTTCGTCACCCTGCTGGTGATCACCCTGCTGCTGGTGGGTGGCCTGACCTTCCTGCCGACGCTCGCCCTGGGGCCGATCGCCGACCATCTGCAACTGTTCGGAGTCCGCTGAAATGGATGCCCAGACCCACACCCTGCCCACTCCTACCCCTGGCACCCTGTGGCGCCAGGCGCTGCGGCAGGCCTTCGTCAAGCTTGACCCGCGCCAGCAGATCCGCTCGCCGGTGATGTTCGTGGTGGAGCTCACCGCGCTGTTCTCCACCCTGCTGTGCCTGGCGCCGAACAATGGCGTGAGCGCCGGGGTGGCGGTGCAGATCACCCTCTGGCTATGGTTCACCCTGCTGTTCGCCAACTTCGCCGAAGCCCTCGCCGAGGGGCGCGGCAAAGCCCGCGCCGACAGCCTCAAGGGCATTGGCCAGAATCTCGCCGCCCGCCTGGAGGAAAACGGCGAGCACCGCATGGTGCCGGCCAGCTCGCTGCGCAAGGGCCAGATCGTGCGGGTGGAAGCCGGCGAGCTGATCCCCGGTGACGGCGAGATCATCGAAGGCGTGGCCGCGGTCAACGAGGCGGCCATCACTGGCGAATCGGCGCCGGTGATCCGCGAATCCGGCGGCGATCGCTCGGCGGTCACCGGCAACACCCGGGTGGTGTCGGACTGGATCCGGGTACGCATCACCGCCAACCCCGGTGAATCGACCCTGGACCGCATGATCGCCCTGGTGGAAGGCGCCAAGCGCCAGAAGACCCCCAACGAGGTCGCCCTGGACATCCTGCTGATCGGCCTGACGCTGATCTTCCTGCTAGTGGTGGTGACCCTGCAGCCCTTCGCCGCCCTGGCCGGTGGCGAGCTGCCGCTGCTTTTTCTGGTGGCGCTGCTGGTAACGCTGATCCCCACCACCATCGGCGGCCTGCTCTCGGCCATTGGCATCGCCGGCATGGATCGCCTGGTGCGGCTGAACGTGATCGCCACTTCGGGGCGCGCCGTGGAAGCCGCCGGTGACGTCCATACCCTGTTGCTGGACAAGACCGGCACCATTACCTTCGGCAATCGCCGCTGCAGTGCCCTGTACGCGGCCCAGGGCATCACTCCCAAGGCCCTGGCCGAAGGCGCCCTCTATGCCTCGCTGGCCGACGAGACCCCGGAAGGCCGCTCGGTGGTGGAATACCTGCGCAATCTGCACCCGCTGGAAGAGCCGCCGCGCGCCCAGGTCGCGCCCATTCCCTTCAGCGCCGAGACGCGCCTATCGGGCATCGACTGGCAAGGCCGCGAGTATCGCAAGGGAGCGGTGGACGCCGTGCTGCTGTTTCTCGGCCAGACCCGCGCCGACTTGCCGGAGGTGCTGGCCCGGGAGATCGAGACCATCGCCAAGAGTGGCGGCACTCCGCTGCTGGTCTGCGGCGAAGGCCGGCTGCTGGGCGCCATCCACCTCAAGGACGTGGTCAAGCCGGGCATCCGCGAGCGTTTCGCCGAGTTGCGTACCCTGGGTATCCGCACCGTGATGGTGACCGGCGACAATCCCCTGACCGCCACCGCCATCGCCGCCGAGGCCGGGGTGGACGACGTCATCGCCGAAGCCACGCCGGAAAAGAAGCTGGAGCGCATCCGCAGCGAACAGGCCGAGGGCAAGCTGGTGGCCATGTGCGGTGACGGCGCCAACGACGCCCCGGCCCTGGCCCAGGCCGATGTCGGCATGGCGATGAACGATGGCACCCAGGCCGCCCGCGAGGCCGCCAACCTGGTGGATCTGGATTCGGACCCCACCAAGCTGCTCGACGTGGTGCAGGTGGGCAAGGAGCTGCTGGTGACCCGCGGTGCCCTGACCACCTTCTCGGTGGCCAACGACGTAGCCAAGTACTTCGCCATCCTGCCCGCGCTGTTCGCCGGCATCTATCCGCAGCTCAACCTGCTCAACGTGATGCACCTGGCCAGTCCGCAGAGCGCCATCCTCTCGGCCATCGTGTTCAACGCCCTGATCATCGTCGCGCTGATTCCCCTGGCGCTGCGCGGGGTACGGGTCAAGGCCGCCAGCGCCGCCGCCCTGTTGCGCCGCAACCTGCTGATCTATGGGCTGGGCGGCATCGTCGTGCCCTTCATCGGCATCAAAGCTATCGACCTGGCGCTCGGCGCCCTGGGTCTGGTCTGAGGAGACCGCCATGCTCATGCAATTGCGTTCCGCCGCGCTGATGCTCCTGCTGCTCAGCGCCCTGACCGGGGGAGCCTACCCGCTGCTGGTGACGGTGCTCGGCCAGGCGCTGTTCGCCGACCAGGCCGGCGGCAGCCTGCTCCAGCGCGCCGACGGCAGCGTGGTCGGCTCACGCCTGATCGCCCAGAAATTCACCGGCCCCGAGTGGTTCCAGCCGCGCCCTTCAGCAGGCGCCTACGCCACCGTCTCCAGCAGCGCCAGCAACCTGGCCCAATCGGCGCCGGGGCTGCGCGAACGGATCGAGAAGGCGCTGCCCGACGTGCAGGTGGCCGGCCAGGGCCCGGTGCCCCAGGAACTGGTGACCACCTCCGCCAGCGGCCTTGATCCGGACCTCACCCCGGCCGGCGCCCGCTATCAGATCGCCCGTATCGCCGCCGCGCGAGGTCTCCCACCGGAGCGTCTGGACGCCCTGGTGAGCGAGCAGACGCACACCTCGCGCTTCGGTCCGCCAACGGTTAATGTCCTGCTTCTCAATCTAGCCCTGGCGGAACTGGCTCCATGACCGACAGCACCGGGCGCGCCGAGGCGCTGCTCGCCGAACACCGCGAAGGCCGTGGACGCCTCAAGGTCTTCCTAGGGGCGGCGCCTGGCGTAGGCAAGACCTACGCCATGCTGCAGGCGGCCCAGACCGCGCTGCGCCAGGGCCGCCGGGTGCGCGCCGGGATCGTCGAAACCCATGGGCGGCGGGAGACCGCTGCCCTCCTCGCCGGCCTGCCGCAGCAGCCGTTGCGGCGAGTCGAGCACCGCGGCCTCAAGCTTACCGAATTGGATCTGGAAGGCCTGCTGGCCGACCCGCCGGAACTGGTGCTGGTCGACGAACTCGCCCATAGCAACGCCCCCGGCAGTCGCCATGCCAAGCGCTGGCAGGACGTCGCGGACCTGCTTGCCGCCGGCATCCACGTCTATACCACCATCAACGTCCAGCACCTAGAAAGTCTCAACGACGAGGTGCGCGACATCACCGGCGTCCAGGTCCGCGAGACGGTGCCGGACCAGGTGCTGCTCGACGCCGATGACCTGGTGCTCATCGACCTGCCACCCCGGGAGTTGCTGGAGCGGCTGCGCGAGGGCAAGGTCTATGTGCCCGAGCAGGCGCGCGCGGCCATCGATGCCTTTTTCAGCCAGACCAATCTGACCGCCCTGCGCGAACTGGCCATGCGCACCGCCGCTGCCCAGGTGGACTCGGCGCTCGCCCTGAGATATCGCCAGCAGGGCCAGGCTGCCCCGCCGCTGCTGGGCCGCCTGATCGTCGGCGCCGGCACCGCGCCTTCGGCGGAACGTCTGGTGCGCCATGCCAGCCGCCTCGCCGACCAGCGCCACCTGCCCTGGACCCTGGTCCATGTCGATACCGGCCAGCCGCTGGACGACACCGCCCGCGCCAACCTCCAGGCCAGCCAGCGCCTGGCCGAACGCCTGGGGGGCGAGGTGCTGACCCTGAGAGACAGCGATCCGGCCCGCGCCCTGGTCCACCATGCCCGCGACCAGCGCGCCAGCGTGCTGCTGATCGGTCGCGGCCGGCCGCGCGGCTTCAGCCTGCGGCGCCGCCTGGCCAGTCGCCTGCTGCGCCTGGCCCAGGGGCTGGAGATCGCCATCCTCGATCTGGATCGCGACGCCCCGCCGGTCGCCCGCCCGCGCCGGGCGATCAGGCCCGGTCCCTATGGCGCCGCCGTCCTGGCGACCGCGGTAGCCGCGGCCATCGCCGAGGGCCTGTCCGGGCTGCTGGAACTGCCCAATATCTCGCTGATCTTTCTGGCCGCCGTGCTGCTGGTGGCGGTACGCAGCAGTCGCGGTCCGGCGCTGTTCTGCGCCCTGCTGGGCTTTCTCGCCTACGATTTCCTGTTCATTCCGCCGGCCTTCTCGCTGACCATCAATCGCGAGCAGGACGTCCTCACCCTGGCCTTCTTCCTGCTGATGGCGCTGCTCACCGGCGACCTGGCCGCCCGTCAGCGACGCCAGCTGCAGGCACTGCGCCGGACCCAGCGCGAGACCCTGGCGCTGCTGGACTTCACCCGCCTGCTGAGCGCTGCCAGCGATCGCCAGGCGGTGGCGAGCGTCACCCTCAAGCAACTGGGCGACGCGACTCGTCACGTCTGCCTGCTGTTGCCGGAGAAGGCGGGGCAGCTGGTGAGCCAACCAGGCGATCTGCACCTGGCCGACAACGAGCGCATCGCCGCCGAATGGGCCTGGAAGCAGGAAAAGCCGGCGGGTCGCGGCACCGACACCCTGCCTTCTGGCGGCTGGTGGTGGTGGCCGCTATTGGGCGAGGGTGGCAGCCTGGCCGTGCTGGGCGTACGGCGTGACGATGCCCAGCCGCTGGATCAGGCCGAGCGCCGCCAGCTGGCCAGCCTGGCGCAACCGCTGGCCCAGGCCCTGGCCCGGGTGCGCCTCAGTGAGGATCTCGAGGCCGCGCGCCTGCACGGCGAGACCGAACAGCTGCGCAGCGCCCTGCTCGCCTCGGTGTCCCACGACCTGCGCACGCCGCTGACGGTGATGCGCGGCTCCATCGACGCCTTGGCGACCCTCGGGGACGCCATTCCCGCCAGCGATCGCCAGGAATTGCTGGAAGCCACCCGCCAGGAGGCCGAACGCCTTGATCGCTATATCCAGAATCTGCTGGACATGACCCGCCTCGGTCACGGCAGTCTGCAGCTGGCCCGGGATTGGGTCGATCCTGGCGACATCCTGGCCAGCGCCCTGCAGCGCCTGCAGCCGCTGCTGACTGAATTGCAGGTAGCCACCCGGATCGAGGCGGGTCTGCCACTGCTCTGGGTGCATCCGGCGCTGATCGAACAGGCGCTGGTCAATGTGCTGGAGAACGCCATCCGCTTTTCCGTACCCGGTGGCCGGCTGGAGATCAGCCTGCTACGCCAGGGAGGTGAACTGCAGATCGCCGTAGCCGACGAAGGCCCTGGCATTCCGCCCGAGGACCGCGCGCGGATCTTCGACATGTTCTATACCGCCGCGCGGGGTGACCGGGGCGGCCAGGGCACCGGCCTGGGCCTGGCGATCTGCCAGGGCATGGTGGGGGCCCATGGCGGGCGGGTCAGCGTGGAAGACGGCCTGGACGGTCGTGGCACCACGCTGCGGATGCACCTGCCGCTACCGGCGGCGCCACCTGCGGAATAAGGCTACGTATCCCTGCAGTACCAGACGCTATGATGATGCCCTCTTGCCTGGAAAGCCCAGATGCCCGCTCACGTCCTCGTCATCGACGACGAACCCCAGATCCGCAAATTCCTGCGCATCAGCCTCGCGGCCCAGGGCTATCAGGTCAGTGAAGCCGCCACCGGCACCGAGGGCCTCGCCCAGGCGGCGCTGGGCCAGCCGGATCTGGTCATCCTCGACCTGGGCCTGCCCGATCGCGACGGCCAGGAGGTGCTGGTCGAATTGCGCGAATGGTCCGCGGTGCCGGTGCTGGTGCTGTCGGTGCGGGCGGACGAGCGCGAGAAGGTGCGCGCCCTGGATGCCGGCGCCAACGACTACGTGACCAAGCCCTTCGGTATCCAGGAATTCCTGGCACGCAGTCGCGCCCTGCTGCGCCAGAGCCCGGCCACGGCGACCCCGCAGATCGCGGCCTTGGACGTGGGTGACTTGAGAGTGGATTTCGCCTATCGCCGGGTCACTCTGGCCGCGAGCGAGATCGCTCTGACGCGCAAGGAATACGCCGTGCTGGCTGCCCTTGCCCACTATCCAGGACGCGTAGTAACTCAGCGCCAGTTGCTGATCGATATCTGGGGCCCGACTCATGCGCAGGACAGTCATTATTTGCGCATCGTGATCGGCCATCTCCGACAGAAGTTGGCAGACGATCCGGTCGCCCCGCGTTATATCGTGACGGAGCCCGGTGTGGGCTATCGCCTGCGTTACGACGGTTAGTCCGCCTAGGCTGGATAGGATTCGTCCATTAAGAAAAGCACCTGCCCGCCCAGTCTTCACCACTTTCCGAAGCGCCTGCAAAAGCGCGGCCGGCATGGCCTTCCAACCCCGGCGTAGAAGCATTGAAGATATGATGAATATGACCGGAATCGGCGACCAAGATGCGCATGGACGACAATCGCCCGATATTGCGGTCTGATGCTGGCGGAATTGCGGAACGTGCTCAGGCGGCTCTAGCGGTAGAAAGATTCCGGTCGGTAGACACGTCTTGCACGGCACCGACCGAAACCCGGGTAACGCCTTACTGCAACCAGCCTTCCACGGTATCGGCGCCGTGTTCGGCTTTCCAGGCCTTGAGCACCTTGTGGTTGCCGCCCTTGGTTTCGATGACCTCGCCGGTCTTGGGGTGCTGATAACGCTTGGTGCTGCGCGGACGACGCTTGCCAGCCGGCTTTTCCGGATGCGGCGTCTGCGCCTTGTGCTTGGGGGCAGCGTTCGGATCCAGAATGCCAATGATATCGCCCAGGTTCATCTGGTATTCGTCCATCAACTCCTGCAGCTTGCTTTCGAATTCGATTTCCTTCTGCAGGGAACTGTCCTGCTTGAGGTCTTCGAGCAATTGCAGCTGAGCACGAAGTTGTTCTTCGGCAGCACGGAATTCGGCGAGACGGGACATGGGCGCTCCTGACAACAACATGAAAAAGGGAATGTAGGATTTCGCCCGCGGGCGAAACTTGAACGCGAAGATAAAGGATTGATGTCCTGGTTGCCAGTGGCAAATAACCTTTTTGAAAAATAGGGGGCATTATGCGCGATGGCAAGTTTGAACGTTAAGAAAAGTTTAAGCCAAGCCCATGAATCGACGCTGTCAGACGCCAATACTCAAGGTTTGCGGTGGATCAGGTAGTGGCAGGCTATAGCGCAAAGAAGACCGACCGATTAAAAGTTTCAATCCCAACTCGCATAATCAATGAGAACTTGGTCGAACCGCGTCAGTTCCTTGGAAAAGGCGTTGGAGAAATGCGCTGGAATGGACCTCAGGCGGACGCGTCCATATCCAGCTGCGCTTCAGGCGCGGGCTGCCAATTGAAGGTATGGGCTATTACCCGCCGGTATTCAGTATCTATGGCCACCGGCGTTCGGCGAATATAGTCCCGCGCGTGAGCCTGGCGCTCAGGATTGAGTTTACGCAGGTAGTCGAGCGCCTCTTCCACGCTGGGCATGCGCTGATTGAGGCCACCGCTGCGCGGCGGCAAAGCGGTCCAGACCACGGCGTCGAGACCCTGCTCGCCTGCCCACGCCGCGATTCGTTGCTGGAATGGCGATTGCGGACCGCTTGGCCAGCTGCCAATGCACGCAGGCTGCTCGACTGGAACGCCTTCGCGCTTGCGCAGGGCTTCGCGGGCCGCTTCCAGGGTGTCGACCGCGAGAAAGGCCCAGAGTACCTGGACCTCGGCCACACCTTCGCAAAGGACCGTGGCCAATTCGCCGCTGTCGCCCTCCCGGGCGAATTCGACGGGCAATAGGGGACCCTCGGCGAACCAGTCCGAGGCGACCGGCAATTCCGCCGCCTTCCAGATCAACGAACCCCAACCCAGACAGGCGATCTTCATGGCCACTCCCGTACACCGACGATAGCCATTGGAGGCTACCGAGGCGTTGGGGTTTCCAGGCAGCAAGACTTGGCGACAAAAGTACCGGACGAAAAAAAGCGGCCACGAGGGCCGCTTCTTTCAATACCCGCGAGGCAGAGCTCATGGGTGGTATATGGCGCAGCGGACGGGACTCGAACCCGCGACCCCCGGCGTGACAGGCCGGTATTCTAACCGACTGAACTACCGCTGCGCATGGAAGCCTTGCGGCATCCGGCTGGCAGTTGCCGAGAACCTGTTCAGCGGGGGTTCTCTGCACCAGCGGCGGCTAAGATACTGATTTATCAGGGAAGAAACAACAGGCGTAGAGAAAATATTTCTCGCCGTGCACCGGCGGCGGTGAAAGCCCGCGTCTCGTTCAGGCCGTGGCGCCAGCGGCCTGCTGCCTGAGCAGGCCGAGAAATCCTTCCAGGGCCGCGCTGGGTACCTGCCCCGTGCGCAGCAGGATACCGAAGGGCGTCAGGGGTTCGGTGATTTCCAGGTCGAACGAGACCATCAGCCCGGTACGCAGGTGATCGCGCACCACCGCCTCGGTTAATACCAGGATGGCGTCGGTGATCTGCACCAGTTGCAGCATGGCGAACACCGAGCCGCATTCGATGACGTCTGCGGGGGGCGGCAGCTGACGGCGGGCGAAAGCCGCTTCCAGCGCCACCCGTGCCGGACTGGCCTCGGGTTGCAGGATCCACGGCCAGTCCGCCACCAGTTCCGCCAGATCGGGCGTGATGCGACCGGTCAGCGGATGTCCGGTACGCACCACCACGGCCAGATGCTCGTTGCCCAGCGGCTCGAAGACGAAACGCCCGCGGTCCGCCGGCTGGGTGAACCGGGCGATGGCCACGTCGATCCGTTCCTGCTCGAGCAATTCGGTGAGCTGATCGCTGGTGTCGCCTAGGATGCGTAGCTGCAGGCCCGGCTGGCGCGCCTTGCTTTCGGCGATGGCCCGCACCACGAGGTCGGGCAAGGCGCCCATGATGGCGCCGATTGCGAGATGCCCGTACCCCCCGGCGCGTCGCGCATTGAGATCTTCGGCGCAACGATCCAGACCGTTGAGGGCGCGCCTGGCGAAGTCGAGGACCTCTTCTCCCAGCGCGGTCGCTTGCAACCCGCGCGCCTGACGCTCGAACAGCACGCAGCCAAAGGCTTCCTCGACGTCCTGCAGCATCCGTGTGGTCGCTGGCTGCGACATGTGCAGGGCTTCCGCGGCGCGGTGCAGATTGCGGGTGCCGGCCAGGGTCACCAGCATCAGCAGGTGCTTGTAGCGCAGCCGACCGAATAGCGCGCGGGCATGGGGGGAGGCATTCATCGGCAGCATCCTGGTAGCGCGAGCGGAGGCGTCCAGCAGGGCTCCCTGGCCCTGGCCAGGCCCCTACCGCGAACCGATACCTTAAGGGTATCGGACCTAAACAAAAAGCGATTATCCAGGCATTGCGACTGCGACTACCTTGAGCCGTGGCCGAATCACAACAACAAGAGAGATCGCCATGCATACCACCCTGTCACCGGGGCTAGTCGCCAAGGTCACCTGGCGCCTGCTGCCCTTCCTGCTGCTGATGTACGTCATGGCCTTTCTCGACCGGGCCAACGTGGGTTTCGCCAAGGTCGCCTTCCAGGCCGATACCGGCATCTCCGACGCGGCCTTCGCCTTTGGCGCCGGGGTTTTCTTCGTCGGCTACGCCTTTCTCGAGATCCCCAGCAACCTGATCATGCACCGCGTCGGTGCCCGGCTGTGGATGTGCCGGATCATGGTCAGCTGGGGGCTGATCTCCGCCGCCATGATGTTCGCTCACACGGCGACGGCCTTCTATGTGCTGCGCTTCCTGCTCGGGGTAGCCGAAGCCGGCTTCTTCCCGGGCGTCATCCTCTACCTCACCTACTGGTTCCCCTCGCGCTACCGCGCCCGGGCACTGGGTTTCTTCTACTTCGGCGCGCCCCTGGCCTTCATCTTCGGCAGTCCGCTGTCGGGCCTGCTGCTGGAGTTCGACGGCCTTGGCGGTCTGCACGGCTGGCAGTGGATGTTCCTGGTCGAAGGGGTGCTGGCCAGCCTGGTGGGTGTCTGGGCCTGGTTCTACCTGGACAACCGACCGCACGACGCCCGCTGGCTGAGCGATGCGGAAAAGCTGACTCTGCAAGAGGCGCTGGATGCCGAGGACGCCGCCAAGCCGCACCACGGCGGGCTGCTGCGCCTGCTCGGGCAGCCGCGCATCCTGCTGCTGTGCAGCATCTACCTGCTGATCCAGGCCAGCGTCTATGGCGTGGTCTTCTACCTGCCGACCCAGGTGGCCGGGCTGCTCGGGCAGAAGGTCGGGTTGCTGGTCGGCCTGGTCTCGGCGATTCCCTGGGTCTGCGCCCTGCTCGCCGCCTGGCTGATCCCCAGCTGGTCGGATCGCACCGGCGAACGCCGTCGCACCGCCGCCGCCACCCTGGCCATCTCCGGTCTCGGCATCGCCGCCTCGGTGACCTTCTCGCCGCTCTATGCGCTGCTCGCCCTGTGCTTCGCCGCCGCCGGCTTCATCGCCGTGCAGCCGCTGTTCTGGACCTTTCCGTCCGACCAGTTGCGCGGCAGCGCCGCCGCGGGCGGCATCGCCCTGATCAATACCTGCGGCGCCATCGGTGGCTTCATCGCACCCCTGGCCAAGCGCTGGGCCGAGGTGACCTTCGCCCACCCTGGCGCCGGCCTCTATCTGCTCGCCGGCACCACCCTGGTCGCCGCCGCCCTGATCCTCGGCCTGCGCCGACGCGACCAGGCCGACCCCCAAGCCCAGCTCACGCCCAGTCATTAAGGAAGCCTCGCCATGACCCTACCCACCATCAAGCAGGTGCGCGCCTACACCCTTCGCGGCGGCGGCGCCGACTACCACGATCAGGGCGACGGCCACTGGATCGACGATCACATCGCCACGCCCATGGCCAAGTACCCGGAATATCGCCAGAGCCGCCGCAGCTTCGGCATCAATGTGCTGGGCACCCTGGTGGTGGAAGTCGAGGCCAGCGACGGCACCGTGGGCTTCGCCGTCACCACCGGCGGGGAGCTGGGCGCCTTCATCGTCGAACGGCACCTGGCGCGCTTCCTGGAGGGCGCCAAGGTCACCGACCTGGAAAAGATCTGGGACCAGATGTACCTCTCGACCCTCTACTACGGGCGCAAAGGCATCGTGCTCAACACCATCTCCGGTGTGGATCTCGCGCTCTGGGACCTGCTCGGCAAGCTGCGCCAGGAACCGGTACACCAGTTGCTCGGCGGCGCCGTGCGCGACGAATTGCAGTTCTATGCCACCGGCGCCCGGCCGGACCTGGCCAAGGAGATGGGTTTCATCGGTGGCAAGCTGCCGCTGCAGCACGGCCCGGCCGAGGGTGAAGAGGGCCTGCGCAAGAATCTCGAGGCCCTGGCGACCATGCGCGAACGGGTCGGCGACGACTTCTGGCTGATGCTCGACTGCTGGATGAGCCTGGACATCAACTACGCCACCCGCCTGGCCCAGGGCGCCCAGCAGTACGGTCTGAAGTGGATCGAAGAGGCGCTACCGCCGGACGACTACTGGGGCTATGCCGAACTCAAACGCAACGTGCCGAAGGGGATGCTGGTCACCACCGGCGAGCACGAGGCCACCCGCTGGGGCTTCCGCCTGCTGCTGGAGATGGGTTGCTGCGACATCCTCCAGCCGGACGTGGGCTGGTGCGGCGGCCTCACCGAGCTGATCCGCATCTCGGCACTGGCCGATGCCCACAACGCCCTGGTGGTGCCCCACGGCTCCTCGGTCTACAGCTACCACTTCGTCATCACCCGCACCAACAGTCCCTTCGCCGAGTTCCTGATGATGGCGCCCAAGGCCGATGAGGTGGTGCCCATGTTCCATCCGCAGTTGCTCGACGAACCCGTTCCGGTGCGGGGCCGCATGCGCGCCTCGGCGCTCGATCGACCCGGCTTCGGCGTGCGCCTCAATCCGGAGTGCGCCCTGGAACGTCCCTATCGCCACTGAGGCCTTGCCCGGGAGGGCTGGATGAAAGCGACCCAAGACACCCTGGCGGCACCGGTGCCGGATGCACGCCCCGCGGCGACGCCGCTGCCACCCAAGAGTGCTCGGCTCAAGCGGGTCCAGGTGATCGCCCTGGCGCTGCTGGTGCTGGCGGGCTTCGTCAACTACCTGGACCGCAGCACCCTGGCCATCGCCAACCAGACCATCAGCGGCGAGCTGGGCTTCACGCCGACCGAGATGGGCCTGCTGCTGTCGGCCTTCGCCTGGGCCTATGCCTTCGCCCAGCTGCCCATCGGCGGCCTGCTGGATCGCTTCGGCGCGCGCCTGACCCTGGGCCTGGGCATCTGCCTCTGGTCCATCGCTCAGGGCGTGCTCGGGCTGCTCAGCAGTCTGCACCTGATGATCCTCGCCCGCGTCGGCCTGGGCATCGGCGAGGCGCCGCAATTCCCGGCCGGCGCCAAGGTGGTCAGCGAGTGGTTCAACGTGCGCGAGCGCGGCCTGCCCTCCGGCATCTTCAACCTCTCCTCCTCTCTGGGGCCGGCGATCTCCCAGCCGATCCTCACCGCCCTGCTGCTGTGGCTTGGCTGGCGGCAGATGTTCATCGCCATGGGCGTGCTGGGCGTCTTGGTGGCGGCGCTCTGGTACCTGAGCTATCGCGATCGGGTCCAGGTAGCGCTGGACGCCGCCGAGCGGGCACACCTGGACGCCGGACTGCCACCCCAGGACGCCGGCCAGCGGCTGACCTTCGCCGACTGGCTGGGGTTGTTCCGCCGCCGCCTGACCTGGGGCGTGGTGATCGGTTACGTGGGCATCATCTACATGCTGTCGCTGTTCCTGACCTGGCTGCCGGCCTACCTGGAGCGGGTTCACCACCTGTCCCTGTCCCAGGCCGGCTGGGTCGCCAGCCTGCCGTTCCTGGCCGGCGCCTGTGGCGTGATCGGTGGTGGCCTGCTGGTGGATCGCCTGACCCGCAGCGGGCGCAGCCTGGCCTTCAGTCGCAAGCTGCCGATCTGCGGCGGTCTGGCCGCGGCCGGGCTATTCGCCCTGTGCAGCGCCGGGGTGACCGGCATCGGCAGCGTCATCCTCTGCTTCAGCCTGGCACTGTTCAGCCTCAACGTGGCGGTGGCCGGCACCTGGTCGCTGGTGAGCGTCGCCGTGCCCTCGCACCAGGTGGCCTCGCTGGCCAGCATCCAGAACTTCGGTGGCTACTTCGGCGGCGCCTTCGCCCCGGTCATCACCGGCATGATCGTCCAGCAGACTGGCTCCTTCGGCCTCGCGCTCGGCATCGCCGCCGCGGTCGCGGTGGCCGGTGCCCTGAGCTATGGGCTGCTGGTGCGCCTGCCAGACACCCCTTCCTGATTCCCCTGGAGACGACCGTCATGGATCTGCCGCGCAATCCCTTCAAGGCCCGCCTCACGGGCAGCGACACCCTCTACGGCCTCTGGGCCGGCTTCGCCACCGGCTATGCCGCCGAGATCGCCGCCGGCACCGGCTACGACTGGATGCTGATCGACGGCGAGCACGCCCCCAACACGGTGCCAAGCATCCTCGCCCAGTTGCAGGCGGTGGCGCCCTACCCCACGGCGCCGGTGGTGCGTTGCGTGACCGGCGATGCGGTGCTGATCAAGCAGTTGCTGGACATCGGCGTGCAGACGCTGATGGTGCCCATGGTGGAGACCGCCGATCAGGCCCGCGCCCTGGTGCGCGCCATGCGCTATCCGCCCCACGGCATCCGCGGCGTCGGTGGTGGCCTGGCCCGCGCCACCCGCTGGGACGCGGTACCCGACTACCTGCACAACGCTCACACCGAGTTGTGCCTGATCGTCCAGGTGGAATCGCGGCTGGGCAGCGATAACGTCGCCGAGATCGCCGCGGTGGAGGGCGTGGACGCCGTCTTCGTCGGCCCCGCCGACCTCTCCAGCGGCCTCGGCCATGCCGGCAATCCGGGCCATCCCGAGGTGCAGGCACGTATCCGCGCCGCCATCGATGCCACCCGCGCGGCCGGCAAGGTGGCCGGAATCCTGGCGCCCCAGGAAGACGATGCCCGGCGCTATCGCGACTGGGGTTGCCAGTTCGTTGCCGTCGGCATCGACATCAGCCTGTTCCGCCAGGCGGCGCTGGCCAACCTGGCCCGCTATCGCCCCCTCGAAGCGCCCCAGGCGCCCTCTCGCACCTATTGACCCGGAGTCCGCCATGGCCGATCTGCCTCTTTACCAGAACTACATCGATGGCCGCTTCCTGCCGGCCGCCGAGGACTTTCTCGTCCATAACCCGGCCACCGGCGAGGCCCTGGCCCGGGTACCGGCGTCCAGTCGCGAGGACGTCGACCGGGCCATCGCCGCCGCCCGCCGCGCCCAGAAGCCCTGGGCCCGCAAACCGGCCATCGAGCGTGCCGGCTATCTCAGACGCATCGCCGCCAAGCTGCGCGAGCAGGCGCCGCGGCTGGCCCGGACCATTGTCGCCGAACAGGGCAAGGTCCATGGCCTGGCCGAGGTGGAGGTCAATTTCACCGCCGACTATCTCGACTACATGGCCGAGTGGGCGCGGCGCATCGAAGGCGAAATCATCACCAGCGACCGGCACGACGAGCAGATCTTTCTGCTGCGCAAGCCGCTGGGCGTGGTGGCCGGCATCCTGCCCTGGAACTTCCCCTTCTTCCTGATCGCCCGCAAGCTGGCTCCGGCGCTGATCACCGGCAACACCATCGTCATCAAGCCCAGCGAAGAAACTCCGATCAATGCCCATGAATTCGCCCGCCTGGTGGCCGAGACCGACCTGCCGCCCGGGGTCTTCAACCTGGTCAGCGGTGACGGCGCCGTGGGGGGCCAGCTCAGTGCCCATGCCGGCATCGACATGGTCAGCTTTACCGGCAGCGTCGGCACCGGCTCGCGGATCATGGCCACTGCCGCGCCGAATCTGACCAAGCTCAACCTGGAGCTGGGCGGCAAGGCGCCGGCCATCGTCCTGGCCGATGCCGACCTGGACCTGGCGGTCCGGGCGATCCGTGACTCGCGCATCATCAACACCGGCCAGGTGTGCAACTGCGCCGAGCGGGTCTATGTGGAACGCGCGGTGGCCGAGGACTTCATCGAGCGCATCGGCCGCGCCATGGCCGCCACCCGCTATGGCGACCCCCAGGCCGACACCAGCGTGGAGATGGGACCGCTGATCAACGCCGCCGGCCTGGACAAGGTGGCGGCCAAGGTCGACGTCGCCCTCGGCCATGGTGCTCGCTTGGTCACCGGTGGCAGCCGCGCCGACCTGGGCCGCGGCTTTCACTTCCAGCCCACGGTACTAGCAGACTGTCGCGCCGAGATGCCGATCATGCGCGAGGAGATCTTCGGCCCGGTGCTGCCGATCCAGGTGGTGGACGATCTCGACGAAGCCATCGCCCTGGCCAACGACTGCGAATACGGCCTCACCTCATCCGTCTATACGCGCAGCCTGAGCAAGGCCATGCACGCCATGCGCGAGATCGACTTCGGCGAGACCTACATCAACCGGGAGAACTTCGAGGCCATGCAGGGCTACCACGCCGGGGTGCGCAAGTCCGGCATCGGCGGTGCCGACGGCAAGCACGGGCTCTATGAGTACACCCACACCCAGGTGGTCTATCTGCAGGGATGAGTAGCGCGGCGTGGTTCCCTGCCAGGCCAGGCCTGGCCGCTTCGCTCGAATGTTCTCGAATGAAAGCGGGTCGAAACAGACGCAATCCAAGATCAGGCACGGGCCTAGGGCCCCAGGGAGTCCAGATGCAGAACTACCACATCGTACCTACCGACACCGGCTGGGAATTCAAAGAGGAACATGGCGATCGCGCCCTGCTCAAGGCCTCGACCAAGGACGCCATCGTTCATCAGGCAGCGCAATACCTGGACGGCAAGACCGGCAGCGTCAAGATCCACACCAGCGACGGTCGTATCGAGGAAGAGCGCACCTATCCCCGCAGTGCGGATCCGGCGCGGTCCAAAGGCTGAGCCCAACCAGCCACCGTTGCGGTGGCTGGCGCGTTGCGGGATGCCGACTCAGCCGTAGGCTTTCTCGCCATGCTGGAAGAGGTCCAAGCCCTGGGCTTCGGTCTGCTCGCACACGCGCAGGCCGCGGGTCAGGACCCGGGTGACGCAGAGCAGCACGAAGGTCATGACCCCACAGAAGACCACGGTGAAGAGGACGCTCTTGAGCTGGATCATCACCTGGCTGGCGATGGCGATGTCCTGGTAGCCGCCCAGGCTCTTGCTGGCGAAGACGCCCGTCAGCAGCGAGCCGACGATGCCGCCGATGCCGTGCAGACCGAAGGCGTCCAGCGCATCGTCATAACCGAAGGTGCGCTTGAGATAGACCACCGCCGCGTAGCAGAGGGCGCCGGTCAGCAGGCCCATGGCAAGGGCACCGGCCGGACCGACGAAGCCGCAGGCTGGGGTAATGGCGATCAGGCCGGCCAGGGCACCGGAGGCGACGCCGAGGGCGCTGGCCTTGCCGGTGCGCAGCCACTCCACCGCGAGCCAGCCGAGGATGCCGGCACAGGCAGCGATCTGGGTGGTGAGCATGGCCATACCGGCGCTGGCACTGGCGGCCACCGCGGAGCCGACGTTGAAGCCGAACCAGCCGACCCAGAGCAGCGCCGCGCCCGTGAGCGCGAAGCCCAGGTTGTGCGGCGGCATGGCCTGGAGACTGTAACCCTGACGCCGACCGAGCATCACGCAGGCCACCAGCCCGGCGACGCCGGAATTGATGTGCACCACGGTGCCACCGGCGAATTCGAGGATGCCCCAGTCATAGAGCAGACCACCGGGCCCGCTCCAGGCCATGTGCGCCAGGGGCAGGTAGCAGAAGGTGAACCAGAGGGCGCAGAACAGCACGGCGGCGCTGAATTTCATCCGCTCGGCGAAGGAGCCGGCGATGATCATCGGGGTGATCAGCGCGAAGGTCATCTGGAAGGTGGCGAAGACGCTTTCCGGAATGGTGCCCACCAGACTGTCCCGCACCACGTCGAGCAGCATCCAATGCTTGAAGCCGCCTATAAGGCTATGGAAGTTGAACTCGCCGGCCACCATGCCGGTGGTGTCGGCGAACAGACTATAGCCATAGACCACCCAGAGTACACCGATCACCCCGGCAACGGTAAAGCTCTGGGTGAAGATCGAGAGCAGATTCTTCGACCGCACCAGGCCGCCATAGAAAAGTGCCAGGCCGGGGACCAGCATCATCAGCACCAGCACGCTGGAGATCATCATCCAGGCCGTGTCGCCGCTGTCGAGCCTGGCCTCCTGGGCCAGGGCCATACCGGGCATCCCGAGGGCTGCCACCAGAACCGCAACCGCCTTGCCTTTACCGATCATGTCTAGCTTCCTTCGCTGAGGGATGAAAGGGAACGAAATTCGCCGTGCGACCAGGTACCCAAGGCAGCCTGGCCGAAGTGACGTGTTGCAGACCGCCTGATCGCGACCATGGCGGGCGCCCGTAGGTTGGGTTGAGACGGCTATCTCGTCGAAGCCCAACAGTGCCGGACTCGGGGCGACGTTGGGCTTCGCTGCGCTTAACCCAACCCACGCTCACTCACGGCCATGGCAGCAATGAGAACGTTGCTCCAACCCCACTAGAACCCAGTCTGCCCGGGAATCCATTGGGTACCCGCCAGCGGCACCCGCGCCATGGCGGCGGCCTCGATGGTCAGGGCCACCAAGTCTTCCGGGTCGAGGTTGTGCAGGTGCGACTTGCCGCAGGCGCGCGCCATGGTCTGGGCTTCCAGCACCAGCACGCGCAGGTAATTGGCCAGCCGACGACCGCCTTCCACCGGGTCGAGGCGCTTGGCCAGTTCCGGGTCCTGGGTGGTGATACCTGCTGGGTCGCGGCCGTTCTGCCAGTCGTCGTAGTAGCCGGCGGCTGAGCCAAGCTTGCGCAGTTCGGCGTCCAACCGCGGATGGTTGTCGCCCAGAGCGATCAGCGCCGCCGTCCCGATGGCCACGGCATCGGCACCCAGGGCCATGGCCTTGGCCACGTCGGCGCCATTGCGGATGCCACCGGAGACGATCAGCTGGACCTTGCGGTGCATGCCCATCTCCTGCAGCGCCTGCACCGCCTGGGGGATGGCCGGCAGGATGGGGATGCCGACGTGTTCGATGAACACCTCCTGGGTCGCCGCGGTGCCACCCTGCATACCGTCGAGCACCACCACGTCGGCGCCAGCC
Source organism: Pseudomonas sp. PLB05 (assembly GCF_021106615.1). Taxonomy (NCBI): domain Bacteria; kingdom Pseudomonadati; phylum Pseudomonadota; class Gammaproteobacteria; order Pseudomonadales; family Pseudomonadaceae; genus Pseudomonas; species Pseudomonas sp. PLB05. The sequence continues at coordinate 1,071,028 of NZ_JAJOHO010000001.1, read as the reverse complement.
TTGACCGCCAACTTGACGTCGTAGTAGGGCCGGCTCGCGCCGATCTTGACGTAGATGGGCTTTTCCCAATCGGTGATCTCGCGCAACTCGGCGATCTTGATGGCCAGGTCGTCCGGGCCGGTCCAGTCGGGATGGCGACAGGCACTGCGCTGGTCGACGCCGATGGGCAGGGTCCGCATGCCGGCCACCCGCTCGGTGACCTTCATGCCCAGCAACATGCCGCCACCGCCGGGCTTGGCGCCCTGCCCCAGAACGATCTCGATGGCGTCGGCCTTGCGCAGGTCGTCGGGGTTCATGCCATAGCGCGACGGCAGGTACTGGTAGATCAGGTGCTGGGACTGGCCGCGTTCCTCGGGGGTCATGCCGCCATCGCCGGTGGTGGTGCTGGTGCCGGCGATGCTGGCACCGCGGCCGAGGGCTTCCTTAGCGTTGGCCGAGAGCGCGCCGAAGCTCATGCCGGCGATGGTCACCGGGATCTTCAGGTGGATGGGCTTCTTGGCGAAGCGGGCGCCGAGCACCACGTCGGTGCCACACTTCTCCCGGTAGCCTTCCAGCGGATAGCGCGAGACGCTGGCGCCTAGCAGCAACAGGTCGTCGAAGTGCGGCAGCTTGCGCTTGGTACCGCCACCGCGGATGTCGTAGATGCCGGTCTCGGCGGCACGCTGGATTTCCTGGATGGCGAGGCGATCGAAGGTGGCCGATTCGCGCAGCACGGGGGTGTTCTGGTCAGTCATGGCGATTCTCCTGCGCGATCAATAGGCCGAGGCGTTGTCGACCTTGAAGTTGTAGAGCTGGCGGGCGGAGCCGTAGCGCTTGAAGTCGGCGGCCCGCTCGGCGAAGCCGGCGGTGTCGAGCAGTTCCTGCAACTCGGCCAGGTGCTCGGCGCGCATCTCCTTCTCGATGCAGTCCGAGCCCAGGGAGGCGACGCGGCCCTTCACGTAGATCCGCGTCTCGTACAGCGAGTCGCCCAAGGCGTCCCCGGCGTCGCCGCAGACCACCAGGCGCCCGGCCTGGCCCATGAAGCAACTCATGTGGCCAATGCTGCCGCCGACGACGATGTCGACACCCTTCATGGAAATACCGCAGCGCGCGCCGGCGTCGCCTTCGATGACCAGCAGGCCGCCATGGGCAGTGGCACCGGCGGCCTGGGAAGCGCTGCCCTTGACCCGTACCGCGCCGGACATCATGTTCTCCGCGCAGCCGACGCCGACGTTGCCATGCACGGTAATGGCGGCATGCTGGTTCATGCCCGCGCAGTAATAGCCGGCGTGCCCGTTGATATCCACGGACACGGCAGCGTTCACGCCCACGGCGAGGTTATGGGCGCCGTTAGGATGGATGACCACCCACTCGCGCTCGGCAGCGGTCTGGGCGGTGTCGTGCAGGGCCTGGTTGAGCTCGCGCACGGCGGTTTGGTTGAGATCGAAGGTTTTCATGTGCGCTGCTCCTCAGGCCGACTCGCGTTCCCAGACGTACAGGGTGGCCGGTGCCGGCTCCCAGACCTTGGCGCGCTCGATGCCGGGCAGGCTCGACAAGGCCTGGTACTCCGAGGCCATGGCCACGTAGTCGTCGGTTTCGGCAAGGATCGCCGGCTTGCAGGCGATGGGATCGCGGATCACCGCGAAGCCGTTGCGGGTGCCGATGGCAAAGGTGAAGAAGCCGTCCAGGTCTTCCAGCGATCGATCCAGTGCCTCCTTGAGGCTGTCGCCCTGGCGCAGCCGCCAGGTCAGGTAGCCGGCGGCGACCTCGGTGTCGTTCTCGGTCTCGAAGGTGATGCCTTCCCGACGCAGGTCCTGGCGCAGCCGCGAATGGTTGGAGAGCGAACCGTTGTGCACCAGGCAGAGGTCAGCGCCGGTGGAAAATGGATGGCTGCCCTCCAGGGTCACGGCGCTCTCGGTCGCCATGCGGGTGTGGCCGATGATGTGGCTGCCCTGCATCCCGGCCAGGCCGAAGCGGCTGGCGATCTCCTGGGGCAGGCCCATGCCCTTGAGGATCTCGATGCTGCGCCCGGCGCTCATGATGCGTAACTCAGGCGCCAGCTCGGCCAGCACTGCGCGCACCTCGGCCTCCGCCGCGCGGATCTTGAGCACGAGGGCACTGGCGTTCTGGAACCAGTCCAGCTCGGCACCCAACCGCTGCTGCACAGAGGCGACCAAGGCGGCGAAGTCGTAGCCCTCACTGGTGGCCTGCAGGGTCAGCTTGACCCAGCCCTCGGCCACCTCGTCGCCATAGATGGCGAAGCCGGCGCTGTCCGGACCGCGGTCGGTCATGGCTTCGAGCATGGGCTCGAAGAGGCTGCCGAGTTGGGCCTCCAGCGCCGGGTTCTTCAGATAGAGTCCAACGATTCCACACATGGGTGTCACTCCTTCGCAGGCAGGGGGCGCGCCGGGGCGCCCGAAAAACGATCGATAAGAGGTGGCGATCAGAAGAATTCGGTGTAGCGCTGGATCTCCCAGTCGGAGACGTGGCGGCTGTATTCCACCCACTCCATGCGCTTCAACTTGATGAATTCGTCGACGATTTCCGGGCCGAGCATCTCGCGGAACAGCGGGTCGGTATCCAAGGCGTCGCAGGCCTCCTTGAGGCTCTGCGGCAGGGTCTCGATCCCCCGCGCGGCGATGGCCTCGAGGCTCAGGTTGTAGAGGTTCTCGTTGCAGGGCGCGCCCGGATCCAGCTCGCGCTCGATACCGTCGAGACCGGCGGCGATGATGGCGGCGGTGACCAGGTAGGGATTGCAGCCGGCGTCGGGCAGGCGGAATTCCAGGCGACCATAGGGCACCCGTACCATCGCCGAGCGGTTGTTGGCGCCGTAGGCGATGAAGGCCGGCGCCCAGGTGGCGCCGGACAGCGAGCGGCCCACCACCAGGCGCTTGTAGGAATTCACCGTGGGCGCGGCGAAGGCGCACAGCGCCGGACCGTGGGCCAGCAGGCCACCGAGGAAGTGGTAGGCCAGTCGCGACAGGCCCATGCTGCGCGGATCGCTGTCGTCGTGGAAGAGATTGCGGCTGGTAGCGCTCGCCAGCGACAGGTGGAAATGCATGCCGTTGCCGGCGCGCTTGGGATCGGGCTTGGGCATGAAGGAACAGATCATGCCCAGTTCGTTGGCGATCTCGCCGGCGGCCATGCGGAAGAAGGTGAAGCGATCCGCCGACTCCAGCGCCTCGCTGTAGGTGTAGTTGATCTCGAACTGGCCGTTGGCGTCTTCGTGGTCGATCTGATAGATGTCGAAACCCACCGGCTGCAGGGCTTCGGTGAGCTTTTCGAGAAACAGCCGCGAACGCGACAGGCCCTTGTAGTCGTAGCAGGGCTTGTCCAGGGTGTCGCTGCCGTCCACCAGGGACAGCTTGCCGACCTCGTCGCGGCGCATGAGAAAGAACTCAGGCTCCAGCCCGGTGTTCAGGCTCCAGCCGCGGTCGCCAAGGCGCGCTACCTGGCGCTGCAGGACGTAGCGGCTGTCATAGGGATGGGGTTTGCCGTTGACGTGCCCGATGCACACCACCCGCCCGTAGCCGGCCTGCCAGGGCACCGGGATCAGGGTGGAAAGATCGCCGCGGGCCATGAAGTCGGGACCATGGGGCTCCATGCCCATGCCGCAGATGGCGAAACCAGCGAAACCCGCACCCTCCTCCGCCACGGCGGCGAGGCCGGCCACCGGCACGGACTTGGTCTTAGCGGAACCATGGATGTCGACGAACTGGGCCAGCACGTAGCGGATACCGTGCTGGTCGATAAGATGCTGGGTTTCGCTGGGCAACATGACGGGCTCCTTAGCTGAGATCCACTATATTCCCAATGGGAATTTATTCTTCCCATCAGGAAAGCAAAGACTTTGCCAAGTCGCGTCAGCTTCGCCGACCGCTATGCCAGAACCTCCCCGTCAGCGAGTTAACCTGCGGATCCCAAGGAAAATCCCGGCAGCAGCCCGCGGAGATTTTTTCCGGCATGATGGGAGCCACATCGGACGCCCGCGCGTATCCGCCCTCTTTCCTGCACTTTACTGGTGCGAATTTTTTATTCCCAAAACTAAAATGATGCAAGAATTCCCGAGTCGTGAGCCACGCCTGAAGATCGAGCAGTACATAGGCATCCAGATTCGTCGTCAGCGCCAGGATCAGGGCCTGAAGACCGCCGAGGTGGCGCGCATGGCCGGTATCAGCCAGGGCATGCTGAGCAAGATCGAGAACGCCCAGGTTTCCACCAGCCTGGAAACCCTCGGCCGGCTGTGCGACACCCTGGGCCTGCCGCTGTCGCGGCTGTTCAGCCAGTACGACCAGCAGGAACGCGACGCCCTGCTGGTCAAGGCGGGCGAAGGTCTCGAGGTGGTGCGCCGGGGGACCGACAAGGGACACACCTATCACCTGCTCAACCACTCCCGCGGGCCGAAGAAGAGCCTGGAGGCCTATCTGGTCTCCATGGACGATGCCAGCGAGGAATTCCCCACCTTCTCCCATCCCGGTACCGAGTTCATCCACCTGCTCGAAGGGAGCCTGATCTATCGCCACGGCAATCACCTCTATGAAATGGGCCCGGGCGACAGCCTTACCTTCGACAGCGACGTCCCCCACGGCCCGGAGCGATTGAATCAGGTGCCAATCAAGCTGCTGTCGATCATGACCTTCAAGGACGACTGAGCCGCGTCCGCCTCACCGGTGAAAGGGTATTTCACCGGCAAAAGACTACCTTATAACTGACAGGAAATTTTTATTACTCGAAGCTGGACGAGCGCCTACGCTTGCCCTATAAAAGCATCCGTGAATTTTATATTCCCAAAAGGAAATAACGCCGTAGCGAAATCTTCCTCCACTGGTGAAATCCGGACGCGAACATGGAAACCTTGCCCACCTACATCCTCAATGTCAGCTGCCCGGCTACCTCGGGCATCGTGGCCGCCGTCAGCACCTATCTCGCCCGCAACGACTGCTACATCGCCGAGATGGCGCAGTTCGACGACGATTTCACCGAGCGCTTCTTCATGCGCACGGTATTCCGCTTCAACCCCGGCGCCAGTACCGGCATCGAGGCGCTGCGCGATGGCTTCGCCGCGGTCGCGGCTGACTTCGCCATGCAATGGGAGCTGTACAGCACCGCCCGCCCCACACGCGTGCTGCTGATAGTGAGCAAGTTCGATCACTGCCTCGCGGACCTGCTCTATCGCCACCAGAAAGGCGAGTTGCCGATGGAAATCACCGCCATCGTTTCCAATCATCTGGAGCTGCGTGCCATGGCCGAGCGGGAAGGCATCCGCTTCGTCTATCTGCCGGTGACCAAGGACAGCAAGCGTCAGCAGGAGATCGAGCTGCTGCGCCTGGTGGCGGAAACCGGGACCGAACTGGTGGTGCTGGCGCGCTACATGCAAATCCTCTCGGACGAGTTGTGCCAGGAACTGGCCGGGCGCGCCATCAACATCCACCACTCCTTCCTACCCGGCTTCAAGGGTGCCAAGCCCTACCACCAGGCATTCGAGCGTGGCGTCAAGCTGATCGGGGCCACCGCCCACTACGTGACCTCGGATCTCGACGAAGGCCCGATCATCGAGCAGGAGGTGCAACGCGTCGACCACGGCTATCGCCCCGATGACCTGGTCGCCATCGGCCGGGATACCGAGACCGTTGCCCTGTACAAGGCGGTGAAGTACCACATCGAGCGGCGGCTGTTCCTCAATGGCAATCGCGTGGTGGTGTTCCGATGAGCGCCCGGCTGATCGACGGCAAGGCCGCCGCTGCCCGCCTGCTGCAACGGGTCGAGCTGGACGTGGCCGAGATGCGCGCGCGGGGTATCCAACCGGCCCTGGCGGTCATCCTGGTAGGCAGCGATCCGGCCAGCCAGGTGTACGTGCGCAACAAGATTCGCCGCGCCGCCGAGGTGGGCATCCGCTCGCTCAGCCACGAGTTGCCGGCGGATCTTGAGCAGATCGAGTTGCTCGGCCTGATCGCCGCGCTCAACGTCGACCCGGAAGTGCACGGCATCCTGGTGCAACTACCATTGCCGCCGCAGATCGACGAGGTGGCAGTGATCCAGGCGATTCGCCCGGACAAGGACGTCGATGGCTTCCACCGCGAGAACGTCGGCGCTCTGGCCCTAGGTCAACCCGGCTTGGTGCCCTGCACCCCGGCCGGCTGCCTACGGCTGCTGCAGGACCAGCTGGGCGATCTCAGCGGACACCATGCGGTGGTGGTCGGCCGCTCCAACATCGTCGGCAAGCCCATGGCGGCCCTGCTGTTGCAAGCGCACTGCACGGTGACCCTGGTGCATTCGCGCAGCCGTGACGCCGCCGCGCTTTGCCGCCAGGCCGACATCCTGGTGGCCGCGGCCGGCCAGCCCGACCTGATCACCGCGAACTGGGTCAAGCCCGGCGCGGTGGTCATCGACGTCGGCATCAATCGCGTGGAGCACGCCCACGGCGCCCGACTGGTGGGCGACGTTGCTCCCGAGGTAGCGGCCGTGGCGGGGGCCCTCACCCCGGTGCCGGGCGGGGTTGGCCCCATGACCATCGCCCTGCTCCTGCACAACACCCTGAGCGCCGCCCAGCGCCAGCACCCCTACGCCGTCACGATCTGACCGGGAGCCCACCATGCCTTTCAGCCTGTTGAAATACGGCCTGTCCGCCGATTATCCGGTTGAGGTCGATCTGCCGCCGCCCAAGGAACTCAAGTCCAGCTACGACGTGGTCATCATCGGGGGCGGTGGCCACGGTCTGGCCACCGCCTACTACCTGGCCAAGTACCACGGCATCACCAATGTCGCGGTGCTGGAAAAGGCCTATCTGGGCGGCGGCAACACCGCGCGCAACACTGCGGTGATCCGTTCCAACTACCTCACCAGCGAGGGGGTGAAGTTCTATATCGAGTCGGTGCGGCTGTTCAAGGAGCTGTCCAACGAATTCGATTTCAACATCATGTACTCCGAGCGCGGCCAGCTGACCCTGGCGCACACCGACGCCACGGTGCGCGCCTTCCGCCAGCGCGCCGAAGTGAACAAGCACTTCGGCGGGCGCACCGAGCTGATCGATCGCCAGCAGATCCGCGACCTGGTGCCCTGCCTCAATCTCGATCCGGGCCACCTGCCGGTGCTGGCAGGGCTGTGGCACATCGATGGCGGCACCGCCCGCCACGACGCCGTGGCCTGGGGCTACGCCAAGCAGGCGGCCAAGCGCGGCGTAGAGATCCACCAGCTGACCGAAGTGCAGGACTTCGTGGTGGAGAACAATAGGATCGCCGCCATCAAGACCAACCGCGGCACGGTGCGCTGCGGCTGCGCGGTACAGGCGGTGGCCGGTACCAGTTCGCTGCTGATGAACAAGCTGGGCATCCGCGCGCCGCTGCACACCTACCCGCTGCAGGCCATGGTCACTCAGCCGTTCAAGCCCTTCCTTGATCCGCTGGTGAGTTCCAGCGCCCTGCATTGCTACGTGCAGCAGACCAGTCGCGGCGAGATCGTCTTTGGCGGCGGCTCGGACCCCTATCCGCTGTATCACACCCGCTCCACCCTGGACCTCAAGGAGAGCCTGCTGGCCCACGCCATCGAGATGTTTCCCTTCATGGCCAACGCCAAGCTGATGCGCCAGTGGGCCGGAATGACCGACATGACCCCGGACTACAGCCCGCTGATGGGCCTTTCGCCCATCGACGGCTATTACCTGGACGCCGGCTGGGGCACCTGGGGCTTCAAGGCCACGCCGATCTGCGGCAAGACCATGGCCGAACTGGTGGCCAGCGGCGGCCGGGTGCCCGAGCTCATTGCCCCCTTCGGCCTGGACCGGTTCAGCCGCTTCCAGCAGGTCAACGAGATGGGCGCCACGGCGGCCAGCCACTAAGGAGCTTTCATGAAGATCCTCACCTGCCCGCTCAACGGGCCGCGCAACATCAGCGAATTCACCTATGGCGGCGAACTCAAGGCCATGCCGGATCCCAAGGCCTGCAGCACCGCCGAATGGGCCGACTACGTCTTCAACTGCGAGAATCGCCGGGGGGTGGTCACCGAGTGGTGGCTGCACAACGCCTCCAGCTACTGGTTCCTGGCCGAGCGCCATACCGGCACCGACGAGGTGCTGCGCACCTTCGATCCCCGCGAGCTGTTTACCCAGCGCGTCGACTTCACCGCTGCGGAGGTGCGCTCATGACCCGACTGCCCGCCCCCATGGGGCTGCTGATCGATCGCAATCGTCCCCTCACCTTCAGCTTTGAAGGCCAGACCTTTCAGGGCTATGCCGGCGATACTCTGGCCAGCGCCCTGCTCGGCGAGGGTCGCTGGTTGCTGTCGCGCTCCTTCAAATACCACCGGCCCCGCGGGCCCCTGACCCTGGCCGGTCAGGATGCCAATACCCTGGTGCAGTTGCCGGACGAACCCAATGTGCTGGCGGATGAATTGCCGCTACGCGAAGGTTTGAGCGCCACGGCGCAGAACGTCAGCGGCAGCCTCGAGCGCGACCGCGATGCCCTGCTCGGCAAGTTTTCCAAGTTCATGCCGGTGGGTTTCTACTACCGGGCCTTCTACAAGCCCAAGGGCATGTGGAAACGCTGGGAGCCGCTGATCCGCAAGAAGGCCGGTCTCGGCATGCTCGACCTGACCTTCGTCCCCACCTACCACGACAAGGCCTACCTGTTCTGCGACGTGGCGGTGATCGGCGCCGGACCCGCTGGCCTCAGTGCAGCGCTGGCCGCCGCTCAGGGTGGCGCCGAGGTATTGCTGATCGAACAGCAGCCGCTGCTCGGCGGTGCCCTGGCCTGGGGTCGTTTCGGCCTCGATGCCGGCCAGGGTGAAGGGCTGCGCGAGGAGTTGGTCGCCGCGGTGCGCGCCGAGCCACGCATCCGGGTGCTGGAGTCCGCCGTGTGCAACGGCTGGTTCGCCGACCACTACCTGCCGATCATCCAGGGCAACCGCATGTTCAAGGTCAGGGCGCGGCAGACCGTCCTCGCCAGTGGTGCCTTCGACCAGCCGGTGATCTTCCGCAACAACGACCTGCCCGGCATCCTGCTGACCAGTGCCGCCCAGCGCCTGATGCGTCTCTATGGCGTGAGACCGGGCCGCCGCGCCGTGGTTTTGGCCGGCAACGACGATGGCTATCTGGCGGCCCTCGACCTGCAGGAGCAAGGGGTCGCCGTCGCCGCGCTGCTCGATCTGCGCACCGCGCCGCGGGATACCCAACTGCTGCAGGCGGTAAGCGAACGCGGCATTCCCTTGCATCTGGGCCATACGGTGTACGAGGCCCACGCCGATGCCGACGGTCGCCGGCTGGCACGGGTCGACGTCCGTCCCATCGTCGGCCAGGGCCAGGTCGGCCCCGCGGGCCTGACCCTGGATTGCGACCTGCTGTGCATGTCCGCCGGCTACATGCCGGTCTACCAGCTGGCCTGCCAGGCCGGCGGCACCCTGGGCTACGTCGATGACCAGGCCGCTTTCAGCCTCGGCAACCTGCCCCGTGGTCTGCACCTGGCCGGCTCGGTCAACGGTCGCCATGCGATGGAGCGGGTGCTGGCCGATGGTCGCGCCGCCGCGGCCCGCGCCCTGACCGAACTGGACCTCGCTCCGCTCGCCATAGAGCAGACCCAGGCCGACGATAGCCAAGTCAACTTTCCCTGGCCAATGTTCGCCCACCCCCAGGGCAAGGAATTCGTCGACTTCGACGAGGATCTGCAGATCGCCGACATCGTCAATGCCACCCGCCACGGCTATCGCGACGTCCAGCTGGTCAAGCGCTTCTCAACCGTCGGTATGGGCCCTTCCCAGGGTCGCCATTCGGCGCTGCCCACCGCGCGCCTGGTGGCTGCCGCCACCGCGCGTAGCGTCAGCGATACCGGGGTGACCACCGCGCGCCCCCCCTTCACTGCGGAAAAGCTCGCTCACGTCGCCGGCCGCGCCTTCGAGCCCTATCGGCGCACCGCCATGCACAGGCGCCACCTGGAACTGGGCGCCAGCCTGATGCCGGCAGGCGTCTGGCAACGGCCGGCCTTCTACGGCCCGGCCAGCGAACGCCAGCGTTGCATCCAGGCCGAAGTCCGCCAGGTCCGCGAAGGCGTCGGCCTGATCGACGTCTCCACCCTGGGTGGACTCGACGTACGCGGCCCCGATGCCGCCGAGTTGCTGGAACGGGTCTACACCTTCGGCTTCCGCAAGCTGCCCGTGGGGCGTACGCGTTACGCCCTGATGACCGCCGAAGACGGCGTGGTGATCGACGACGGCGTGGCTGCGCGCCTGGGCGAGCAGCACTTCTATGTCTCGGCGACCACCAGCGGCGTCGACCGCGTCTACCGCAACCTGCTCAAGTGGAACGCCCAGTGGCGGCTGGACGTGGACATCGCCAACGTCAGCGCCGCCTTTGCCGCCGTGAACCTGGCCGGTCCGCACTCCCGGGAGGTGCTGCGCGAGCTGTGCCCCGAGCTGGACCTGGCGCCGGAAGCCTTTCCCTATCTTGCCGTGCGTGAGGGCCGGGTCGCCGGCATCCCCGCCCGCCTGCTGCGCGTCGGTTTCGTGGGCGAGCTGGGCTACGAGATCCATGTGCCGGCGCGCTTCGGCGAGCGGCTTTGGGACGCACTGATGGAGGCTGGGGCCCGCTTCGGCATCTGCCCCTTCGGCGTCGAGGCCCAGCGCCTGCTGCGGCTGGAGAAGGGGCACGTGATCATCGGCCAGGATACCGACGGCATGACCCACCCCGCCGAAATCGACATGGGCTGGGCCATCGGCCGCCAGAAACCCTTCTTCGTCGGCCAGAAATCCATCGAGATCCTCGAAAGCCAGCCACTGCGTCGCAAGCTGGTGGGTTTCACCCTGCCGGCGACCGCCAACCAGCCGCTGGAAGGCCACCTGGTGCTGCGCGGCGACGACATCGCAGGCAACGTCACCTCCTGCGAGTTCTCCCCCACCCTGGGCCACATCATTGGCCTGGCCTATGCCGCCTTCGACCAGGCCGAGCCCGGCATGTCCCTGCCGATCCGCGTCGAAGGGGACGAGATCGTCCAGGCCACGGTGACACGCCTGCCCTTCTACGATCCCCAAGCCCAACGCCAGGAGGTGGACGCATGACGCTGAATCCCTTTGACTTCGACGAACGCAGTCCGCTGGTTGAATTGCAGCTCGATACACCCGTACTGCAGCATCAGGGACGGATCTTTGCCGAGCGTCTGAGTGATGGTGACGAAGCGGCGCTACTCCGCCGCGGTGGCCTGGCCGACCTGAGCAATCTGCCGCGCTTCGGCCTGCGCGGCCCGACCGCCGCCGGCCATCTGCAGGGCCAGGGTTACGTCCTGCCGGAACGTCCCAATCTGGCGCTGCGCCAGGCGACCGGGGAATGGCTGCTGCGGCTGTCCCCGAGCGAGTACCTGCTGCTCGGCGCCCTGGCCGACGGCGGGGCCCGGGTCGCCGCTCTGGAAGCGACTGCTGCCGACCTCGGCCCTGGCTGCTACCCGCTGCCGCGCCAGGACTCCCACGCCTGGCTGATCCTCACCGGGTCCCAGCTGCCCGCACTGTTCGCCAAGCTGTGCGGCGTGGACCTGGGCAAGCCCTTTGCGGTCGGCCAGGTGGTGCAGACCTCGGTGGCCAGACTCAACGCCATCCTGCTCAATGCCGGCGACGGTACGCTGCCGCAGTTCCACCTGCTCTGCGACCGCGCCAGCGCTCATTACCTCTGGCACGTGCTGCTCGATGCGCTGGAGGAGTTCGATGGCGGTGCCCTGGGCGTCGCGGCCCTGCTCGCGGCGGGCATCCCATGACCGTCGTCGAAGCGACGGCGGTCGAGGCCGACGGCGACTATCGGGTGCCCGCCCTGCTGCGCGGCCTGCGGGTGTTGGAATTGTTCGGTCCCGAGCGCCGCCTGTTGAGCCTGCAGGAGATCGCCGACGGCCTCGGCGGCTCGACCTCGTCGGTCTATCGCATCGTCATGACCCTCACCGAGCTGGGCTACTTGCAGCGCCAGTCCAAGACCGAATACGGCCTGGGCATCAAGGTAGTCAGCCAGGGCTTCGCCTACCTGGCCAGCCGCGACCTGGTGGATATCGCGCAGCCCCACCTGGAACGGCTGCGCGACGTCACCTCGCTGTCCTGCCATCTGGGCGTCCGCGATCGTACCGAGGTGGTCTATCTCTACCGCAGCATGGCCAGCCAGCGGTTGACGGTGAACGTCCCGGTAGGTACCCGGTTGCCCTGTACCCGTACCGCCCTGGGTCGGGTGCTGCTCAGCGGCCTCGACGACGAGGCCTTGAGCGCCCTCTACCAGCACGAGCGGCTGGACGACCAGCCACCGCCTGCGCCCCGTACCCTGCCGGAGCTGTTGCGCCTGGTCGAGCAAGACCGCCGCCAGGGTTGGGTCCTGCACCGCTCCGACTACTCCACCGCCATCGCCACCGGCATCCGCGATCATCGCAACCAACTGGTGGCGGCGCTCAACGTCTCCGGCCCCGATGCCGTGATGGATGCGACAGCGACGCGGGAATGGGTCGGTGCCCTGCTGGCCGAGACCGCCGCGCGGATCGCCGCCGAGCTGGGACACCGTCCCCACGCTGACACCTGACATTGCGACTAGGCCGCCGAGGCAATCTGGTATACCGTAAGACCAGAACAATCAGAGTAGCGGCCACCCGAGGTCAGCATGAGCCCTTCCCCGCGTTTCTGTTGCCAGTGCGGCAGCGCTGAACTGGTCCGGCGCCGTCCCCTTGGCGATAGCCACGAACGACTCCTCTGCAACGCCTGTGGTCATGTGCTCTACGACAATCCGCGAGTGATCACAGGCTGCCTGGTGGAGCACGAGGGACGCTACTTGCTGTGCCGTCGGGCCATCGAGCCCCGTCGGGGCTACTGGACGCTACCGGCAGGCTTCATGGAGAACGACGAGAGCGCCGAGCAGGCCGCGCTGCGGGAGACCTGGGAGGAAAGCGGGGTCAGGGCCCGGATCCTCGCGCCCTACTCTATCTTCAATGCCGCGGGCGTCAATCAGGTCTATCTGATCTTCCGCGCCGAATTGGTCGAAATCGACGCCGAGGCTGGCGTTGAGACCTTAGAACGCCGCTTTTTCGCGCCGGACGAGTTGCCCTGGGCCGACCTGGCCTATCCCTCGATTCGCCAGATCCTCGAACGCCGGCTTCAAGAACAGGTACAGGGCCATCACGGCCTCTATTTCGGTACCGCCGAAGCCGGACAGTTGCATACCCTTGGCTGACTTGAGCGGGCACTGTTGGGCTTCGACGATGGAGCCGTCTCAACCCAACCTACCTCGACCGTAGGTTGGGTTGAGCTCCGCGAAGCCCAACAGATCCAGCTGGCGGCGGTATCAGACGCCCAGGCAGAGGTACTTGATCTCCAGGTACTCTTCGATGCCGTACTTGGAGCCCTCGCGGCCCAGGCCCGAGGCCTTGACGCCGCCAAAGGGCGCGACCTCGTTGGAGATCAGGCCGGTGTTGATGCCGACCATGCCGTACTCCAGCGCCTCGGCCACGCGGAACACGCGGGACAGGTCGCGGGCATAGAAGTAGGAGGCCAGGCCGAATTCGGTGTCGTTGGCGAGCTCGATGACCTCGGCCTCGTCCTTGAAGCGGAACAGCGGCGCCAGCGGGCCAAAGGTCTCTTCCTTGGATACCTTGGCGCTCTTGGGCACGTCGGCGAGGATGGTCGGCTCAAAGTAGCTGCCCCCATTGGCGTGGGCCTTGCCGCCGGCGATGACCTTGGCGCCCTGGCTCACGGCGTCGTCGATGTGTTCCTTGACCTTGGCCGCGGCCTTGGCGTCGATCAGCGGGCCGATGGTCACGCCCTCTTCCAGGCCGTTGCCGACCTTGAGCTTGGCCACCGCGGCCTTGAACTTCTCGGCGAAGGCGTCGTAGACACCGTCCTGGATATAGAGACGGTTGACGCAGACGCAGGTCTGGCCGGCGTTGCGGTACTTGGAGGCAATGGCGCCTTCCACGGCCTTGTCCAGGTCAGCGTCGTCGAAGACGATGAAGGGCGCGTTGCCGCCCAGCTCCAGGGACAGCTTCTTGATGGTGGGCGCGCTCTGCTCCATCAGCTTGGCACCAATCTCGGTGGAGCCGGTAAAGGAGATCTTGCGCACGATGGGGCTTTCGGTCAGCTCGGCGCCGATCTCGGCGGCGGAGCCGGTGACCACGCTCAGCACACCCTTGGGAATGCCGGCGCGCTCGGCCAGTTCGACCAGGGCCAGGGCCGAGTACGGGGTCTGGCTGGCGGGCTTGATGACCATGGTGCAGCCGGCGGCCAGGGCCGGGCCGGCCTTGCGGGTGATCATGGCGGTGGGGAAATTCCACGGCGTGATGGCGGCGGTGACGCCGATGGGCTGCTTGATCACCAGGATGCGCTTGTCGGCCTGATGGCCGGGGATGGTGTCGCCATAGATGCGCTTGGCTTCTTCGGCGAACCACTCGATGAAGGAGGCGGCGTAGACGATCTCGCCCTTGGCCTCGGCCAGCGGCTTGCCCTGCTCCAGGGTCATCAGCCGGCCCAGGTCATCCTGGTTCTCGATCATCAGCTCGTACCAGCGCCGCAGCTTGGCCGAACGCTCCTTGGCGGTCAGCGCACGCCAGGCCGGCAGGGCGCGGTTGGCGGCGTCGATGGCGCGCTTGGTCTCGGCGCGACCAAGCTTGGGAATGGTGCCCAGGGTCTCGCCGGTGGCCGGGTTGTCCACGGTGACGGTGGCACCGCTGTCGGCGTCGATCCAGGCGCCGTCGACATAGGCTTGCTGGCGAAACAGGGAAGCGTCTTGCAACATGGTCTGGATTCCTAGCTAGAGAGTTGAAGGCGATTGCGGAGGGCTGCTGCGGTCATTGCGGGGAAGCTGCCTGCAGACGCGCTACCTGGGCCGGTGAGCCCTGATAGGCCAGCCAGAAATACAGCGGGCAGGTCACCAGCAGACCGAACAGCCAGGAGAGGTCGGCGCCTGCCACCAGGTCGGCATAGGGCCCCTTGAACAGCGCCGTGTTGGCGAACGGCAGCTGCACCAGGATGCCGACCGCGTAGGCGGCGATGGCATGTCCGTTGAAGCGACCGTAGCGGCCACCGTCGGCGGCGAACAATGAAGGGATGTGGTAGTCGCCGCGCTTGATCAGATAGAAATCGATCAGATTGATGGAAGCCCAGGGCACCAGGATCATGGTCATGGCCAGTACCAGGCCGATGAATCTTTCGATGAAATCGGCCGAGGCCATGAGCGCCACGCTGCAGCAGCCCACCAGCACCAGGCTGGACAGCACCACCTTGACCTTGACGCCCGGTGTCCAGCCGGCGGCGAAGGTCTGCACGCAGGTGATGATGGAGAGCACCGCGCCATAGAGGTTGAGGGCGTTATGGCTGATGATATTGAGCAGGAACAGCACCATCAGCACCGGGCCCAGCCAGCCGGTGGCCTGGGCCACGGCGGCCATGGCGTCGTTACCGGCCGGCACCGCCAGCACCGCCACCACACCAAAGGAAAAGGCCAGGATGGTGCCCAGGGTGGCGCCGAGATAGGTCGCCCAGAAGGGCCGTGCGATCCCCACCGCTTCCGGGAGATAGCGCGAATAGTCGCTGGTGTAGGGCGAGAAACTCAGTTGCCAGATCACCCCCAGCGACAGCGTAGCGACGAAACCACTGGCGTTGAGGCCGCCCCGGGTCAGGAAGTCCGCCGGCAGCGGCTGGCTCAGCATCATGGCGAAACCCGCCAGCAATCCCGCGCCCATGACCCAGGTACCCCAGCGATTGAGGGTATGGATGCAGCGATAGCCGATTACCCCGATGGCCGTGGCGCTCAGGGCGCCGAGCACGATGGCCAGCGGCATGGGCACGGCCGGTACCAGGCCCTGGATGGACTTACCGGCCAGCACCACGTTGGAGGTGAAGAAGCCCACGTAGATCAGCGCCGTGACGCAGACGATCAACAGCGCGCCATAGCGGCCGAACTGGCCGCGACTCTGCACCATCTGCGGAATGCCCAGGCGCGGGCCCTGGGCCGAGGCCAGGGCCAGTACCACCCCGCCGAGCAGATGCCCGAGCACGATGGCCACCAGGCCCCAGATCAGATTCAGGTGGAAGGTCTGGACCACCATGGCGCCGGTGACGATGGGCAACGGCGCGATATTGGTGCTGAACCAGAGGGTGAAGAGATCGCGGCTATGGCCGTGGCGTTCGGCCGGGGCGACGTGATCCACGGTATGGGTTTCGATGGCGACGGCGGAGCGAGGGGCTGCGGACATCCAGGAATTCCATTGTTGTAGTTGTGGAAGACGCCTGCTGGACAGGTCGTCCTGGTAAGCAGAAAGTATTACGGTATACCAGATTACACAACCGCCTTTTGGCGTGTGGAAGCGACGTCTGGGGACTGACGCCGAATCTCGTTACATCTCTGCTTGCCAGCTCACGTATTATGGTATACCAATAAAAACATCGACTGGCTGAGCCGTCGCGTACCGCCAACAAGAGACACCCGAGCCCCGCGCCGAGGTGGAAGACAAGAGGTAGGCTTCTATGAAATTTTCCCTGTTCGTGCACATGGAACGCTGGGACGAAAGCGTCAGCCATCGGCAGCTGTTCGAAGAACTGACCGAGCTGACCCTGATGGCCGAAGCCGGCGGGTTCTGCACCGTCTGGGTCGGTGAGCATCATGCGATGGAATACACCATTTCCCCCAGCCCCATGCCGATCCTGGCCAACCTCGCAGCCCGTACCTCGACCATCCGCCTGGGCGCCGGCACCCTGATCGCGCCGTTCTGGCATCCCCTGCGTGCGGCTGGCGAATGCGCCCTGCTCGACGTGATCAGCGAAGGCCGCATGGAAGTGGGCCTGGCCCGCGGTGCCTACCAGGTGGAATTCGATCGCATGGCCGGCGGCCTGCCCGCCACCGCTGGCGGCAAGCATCTGCGCGAACTGGTCCCGGCGCTGCGCAAGCTCTGGGAGGGCGACTATGCCCACGACGGCGAAGTCTGGCAGTTCCCCACCTCCACCAGCGTGCCCAAGCCGGTCGGCACCCCGCCGATCTGGATCGCCGCGCGGGATCCGGATTCGCACAATTTCGCGGTGGCCAACGGCTGCAACGTCATGGTCACGCCGCTGATGAAGGGCGATGAGGAAGTGGTCGACCTCAAGCACAAGTTCGACAACGCCCTGGCCAACAATCCCGGCGTCGCCCGGCCCAAGCTGATGGTGCTGCGGCATACCCATGTACATACCGCCGAGGAGCCCGAAGGCTGGAAGATCGGTGCCCAGGCCATTGGCCGCTTCTACCGCACCTTCGATGCCTGGTTCGGCAACAAGGAAACCCCGGTCAACGGCTTCCTCGCCCCGAGTCCGGAAGAGAAGTTCGCCGGCCGCCCGGAATTCGAGCTGGAGAACATCCGCAAGAACACGATGATCGGCACGTCGGAAGAGGTGATCGCCCGCCTGCGCCACTACGAGGAACTGGGCGTCGACGAGTTCAGCTTCTGGTGCGACAACAGCCTGCCTTTCGCCGAGAAGAAGAAGTCGCTGCAACTGTTCATCGACAAGGTGGCGCCCGCCTTCGCCTGATCCCCGGGCTGCGTAGTGACGCGGCCCTCAACACGCCCAATCGCGTGGCATACCATCATCCAACAGACATCTCAGGAGTCAGCATGAGTTTCGAAATCCGCAAGGTCGTCACCTATCTCGAAGAAACCCATATCGAAGGGGGCAAGGCCACCGACAAGCCGGTGACCATGGCCGGCGTCGCCGTGGTGATCCGCAACCCCTGGGCCGGCCAGGGCTTCGTCGAAGACCTCAAGCCCGAGATCAAGGCCCACTGCTCCGACCTGGGCGCCTTCATCGTCGAGCGCCTGACCCGCGCCATCGGCGGCGCCGAACGCATCGAGGCCTATGGCAAGGCGGCCGTGGTCGGCGCCGACGGCGAGATCGAACACGCCTCGGCGGTGATCCATACCCTCAGATTCGGTAACCACTACCGCGAGGCGGTCCAGGCCAAGAGCTACCTGAGCTTCACCAACAAGCGCGGCGCGCCGGGTACTTCCATCCAGATCCCCATGATGCACAAGGATGACGAGGGCCTGAGATCCCACTACATCACCCTGGAAATGCGCATCGAGGATGCCCCGCGGGCCGACGAGATCGTGGTGGTGCTGGGCGCTGCCGATGGTGGCCGCCTGCATCCGCGCATCGGCAACCGCTACATCGACCTCGAGGAACTCGCGGCTGAAAAGGCGCGCTGAGGAGAACCCGCGAATGATCCGGTCTACAGACGCCAAGACCCCCGCCGGCACCACCTACCGCATCGCCGGCGATGGCAGCCCCCTCGTCCTGATCCACGGGGTGGGGCTCAGCAAGGACATGTGGGGCGGTCAACTCGCGGGGCTCGCACCACGCTACCAGGTGATCGCCTATGACATGCTCGGCCATGGCGAGAGCCAGCGCCCGGCGGCGCAGGCGACGCTCGACGACTATGCCGCGCAGCTCAACGAACTGCTCGATCACCTGGGGCTGGAAACGGCCGTGGTGGTCGGTTTCTCCATGGGCGGCCTGATCGCCCGGGCCTTCGCCCTGAGCCATCCGCAGCGGCTGGACGCGCTGGTGATCCTCAACAGCGTGTTCAATCGCTCGGTGGAGCAACGCAGCGGAGTTCTGGAGCGGAGCCGCCAGGCCGAACTCGAAGGCCCCGACGCCAATCTCGATAGCGCCCTGGCCCGCTGGTTCAGCCGCGAGTATCAAGGCGCCAACCCGGCGCAGATCCAGGCGCTGCGTCAAGCCTTCGCCAACAACGACCCCCAAGGCTATCTGACCACCTACACCCTGTTCGCCACCCAAGACCGCTACGGTGCCGAGCGGCTGGACAGCCTCCAGGTACCCACCCTGGTGGCTACTGGCGAGTTGGACAGCGGCTCGACCCCGGAGATGGCGCGCCAGCTGGCCGCACGGATTCCGCGCGCGCGCACTGCCGTGTTGGCCGACCAGCGCCATATGATGCCGGTCGAGTCACCCAAGCTGGTCAACGCCCTGCTGCTGGACTTCCTCGACGACGCCCTGGGCAAGGCCCCTTCCACTTCCATCAAGGGATACGTGGCATGACCCTGCAACGTTTTCAGATGTGCATCGACGGCGAATGGACCGCAGCCCAGTCGGGCCGTACCTTCGCCAGTCTCGATCCGGCCACCGCGACCGCCTGGGCGGAATTGCCCGACGCCGACGCCGACGACGTCGACCGCGCCGTCCAGGCCGCCCAGCGAGCCTTCGAGGCGCCGGCCTGGCGTGGCCTGACCGCCAGCGCCCGCGGCAAGCTCTTGCGCCGGCTGGGCGATCTCATCGCCGCCAACAAGGAGGCCCTCGCCCAGCTGGAAAGTCGTGACAACGGCAAGCTGATCCGCGAGACCCGCGGCCAGGTCGGCTACCTGCCGGAATTCTTCCACTACACGGCGGGCCTCGCCGACAAGCTCGAAGGCGGCACCCTGCCCCTCGACAAGACCGACCTCTTCGCCTACACGGTGCATGAACCCCTGGGCGTAATCGCCGGCATCGTGCCCTGGAACAGCCCGCTGTACCTGACCGCCATCAAGGTCGCCCCGGCCCTGGCCGCTGGCAACACCGTGGTGATCAAGCCGTCCGAGCACGCCTCGGCCACCATCCTGGAGCTGGCGCGACTGGCCCTCGAAGCCGGCATTCCGCCCGGCGTGTTCAACGTGGTGACCGGCTATGGTCCGGGCGCCGGCGCGGCCCTCACCCGCCATCCGCTGGTGCGCAAGATCGCCTTTACCGGTGGCGCCGCTACGGCCCGCCACGTGGTCCGCGCCAGCGCCGAGAACTTCGCCAAGCTGAGCCTGGAGCTGGGCGGCAAGTCGCCCAACATCATCTTCGCCGACGCCGACCTCGATAGCGCTATCAACGGCGCGGTGGCCGGTATCTATGCCGCCTCCGGGCAGAGTTGCGTGGCCGGCTCGCGGCTGCTGGTGCAGGACGAGATCTACGACGAATTCGTCACCCGGCTGGTGGAGCGCGCCCAGCGCATCCGCATCGGCAATCCCCAGGACGATGCCAGCGAGATGGGCCCGATGGCCACCGAGCAGCAGCTTGCCATCGTCGAGCAGCTGGTGGAAGCGGCCCTGGCCGAAGGCGCGACGCTGCGCCTGGGCGGCAAGCGACCCGACACCGGCAGCGCCGGCTGGTACTACGAACCCACCCTGCTGGAATGCGACCGGCACTCGCTGCGCATCATGCAGGAGGAAGTCTTCGGCCCGGTGGCCGCGGTGATCCGCTTCAAGGATGAGGCCGAGGCCCTGCGCCTGGCCAACGACAGCGAGCTGGGACTCGCCGCTGGCATCTGGACCCGCGACCTGGGCCGTGCCCATCGCCTGGCGCGGGACATCCGCTCCGGCATCATCTGGGTCAACACCTATCGCGCGGTCTCGGCCATGGCGCCGATCGGCGGTTTCAAGAACAGCGGCTACGGCCGCGAGAGCGGCATCGACTCGGTTCTGGCCTATACCGAAACCAAAACGGTATGGATCAATCTGTCCCAGGCGCCGATGCCCGATCCCTTTGTAATGCGTTAAAAGAGGTTGGCAGTCATGATCGATCCCGCAATCTACAAGCAAGTGATGGGCGCCTTTCCGTCCGGCGTCACCGTGGTCACCACCCTGGATGCCGAAGGCAACCTCGCCGGCCTGACCGCCAGTGCCTTCAGCGCCCTGTCGCTGGATCCGGCGCTGGTGCTCTTCTGTCCCAACTACAGCTCCGACACCTACCCCCTGCTGCGTGACGGCAAGGGTTTCGCCATCCACCTGCTGAGCGCCGAACAGCAGCGTATCGCCTATGCCTTCGCCAGCAAGGGCAAGGACAAGACCCAGGGCATCGAATGGACGCGCAGCGCCCTGGGCAATCCGCTGCTGGCCGATGCCACGGCGGTGATCGAGTGCGAGCTGTGGCGCGAGTACGATGGGGGCGACCACGCCATCATCGTCGGCGCGGTGAAAAATCTGATCGTGCCAGACCAGGAGGTCATCCCGATGCTCTATCACCGGGGCCGGATGGGTGCCGCACCGATCTATGCCTGAGCGGACAGGCCCATGAACGCCTGCAGGGGGCATGCTAGACTTGCCCTCTTCCGCCCTGGCGAGCACGCAGGCCCCACGTAGTCGCGTGCCTCGTCGTCGCTTGTAGAACCGGTCCGCCAGAGAGCCCCATGAGACGCGCGCAACTAGACGACAGCTTCAAGATCACCCGCAGCCCGGTCACCCTGCGTGAAATGGTGTGCAATCGCCTGCGCCAGGCGATCCTGAACTTCCAGTTGCTGCCGGGTGACCGCCTGGTGGAGCGCGATCTCTGCGACCGCCTGGGTGTGAGCCGCACCTCGGTGCGCGAAGCCCTGCGTCATCTCGAATCCGAAGGCCTGGTGGAATTCGCCGATGCCCGTGGGCCGCGCGTCGCCATCATCACCCTGGAGGATGCCTGCGACCTCTATGAGCTGCGCTGCGTGCTGGAAGGCCTGATCGTGCAACTCTTCACCTTGCGCGCCGGCCCCCGGGAAATCGAGGCGCTGGAACAGGCCCTCGAGGAAAACCGCAAGGCCCTGGAGGGCGCCGAACTGCCAGAGGTCATCGAGACCGTGCAGAATTTCTACAACGTGCTCATGGAGGGCTGTGGCAACCGCGTCGCCGCCACCCAGCTGCGCCAGTTGCAGGCGCGGGTGAGCTACCTGAGGGCCACCTCGGTGTCCCAGGCCAATCGTCGCCAGGCGAGCAACGCGGAGATGGAGCGCATGGTCGCCGCCATCCGCAGCGGCGATGCCCTGGCCGCCCACCAGGCTTCCGTCGATCATGTTCGCGCCGCCGCCCAGGTCGCCCTCGACTACCTGCAGCGGCAGCAGGAGCACCAGGGCGAACAGGCCCGTGAGCTGTTCATTCCCCGCGTCCAGGACGAGCCGCGCATCGAGCGCTAACCCTCTTCGGCCAGAGGCGGCAATCGCCGCCCCTGGCCGCCGCGCTTAAAGTCCTTCGACGATGAAGATCTCGGCCCGCGCCGCCGTCTGCCGGTGCCCGCAGGCGTCCTGATACTCCGCCGAGCGATAGCAGGCCAGGGCCTGTTCGTAGGAATCGAACTCGATCACGACCCGGCGCGTCGCCCAGCCTTCGCCCTCCAGTTGCTCGGCGCGGCCGCCCCGGGCGAGGAAGCGTCCGCCATAGCGGGCGAAGGCCGCAGGGGCGCGCTCCGTATAGCCGCGATAAGCCTCGGGATCGGTCACATCGACCTCTGCAATCCAATAACCTTTCATGGCGCTTTGCCTCTTTCGCTGCGTTTTGTATCATGGTATACCAGATTACAGAACAATCCAGAACCCTGGGAGGTAGCCGTGGCCATCCATCCCATCGAAGCGATCATTGAGGATTTCCGTGCCGGCAAGATGGTCATCCTGGTCGATGACGAAGACCGCGAGAACGAGGGCGACATCCTGCTCGCGGCCGATGCCTGCACCCCGGCGGCGATCAGCTTCATGGCGCGCGAAGCCCGCGGCCTGATCTGCCTGACGCTGACCGAAGAACGCTGCCGCCAGCTCAACCTGATGCAGATGGTCAGTGACAACGGCACCGTCCATGGCACCGCCTTCACCGTGTCCATCGAAGCCGCCACCGGTGTCACCACGGGCATCTCGGCCGCCGACCGGGCGCGCACCATCGAAGCCGCGGTGGCGCCCGATGCCACCCCGCGCGATCTGGTCCAGCCCGGCCACATCTTTCCCCTGCGCGCGCGCGACGGCGGCGTGCTGACCCGTGCCGGCCATACCGAAGCCGGTTGCGACCTGGCGCGCCTGGCAGGACGCGATCCGTCCGCCGTGATCGTCGAGGTGATGAACGACGATGGCAGCATGGCCCGCCGACCGGACCTGGAGCGCTTCGGCGAACGCCACGGCATCAAGCTGGGCACCATCGCCGACCTCATCCACTACCGACTGCGCCACGAGCACACCGTCACGCGCATCGGCGAGAGCGAATTGCCCACCGTGCACGGCACCTTCCGCCTGCTGACCTACGAGGACCGCATCGAAGGCGGCGTGCACCTGGCCATGGTGATGGGCGACATTGATCGCGAGACCCCCACCCTGGTGCGCGTCCATGCCCTGGACCCGTTGCGCGACCTGGTCGGTGCCGAATACAGCGGGCCGCCGAGCTGGACCCTGTGGGCTGCCCTGGAACGCGTCGCCCAGGAAGGCCACGGCATCGTGGTGGTGCTCGCCAACCATGAGTCCTCCCAGGCATTGCTGGCCCGGGTGCCCTCGCTGACCCAGCCCAGGCGCTTGTTCGAGCGCTCCCAGTCGCGCATCTATGCCGAGGTAGGCACCGGGGCGCAGATCCTGCAAGACCTGGGCGTCGGGCGTATTCGTCACCTGGGTCTGCCGCTGCGCTATGCCGGCCTGACCGGGTACGAACTGGAGATCGTCGAGACCCTGCCTTTCCCTGGCTGAAGCGCCTTTCAGAGGCCTTTGGCAGGCTTGCAAAAAGTTTGGAATACCATAATATCGGATTACGCCAGGGCCCGTGCCAGACGGGCCCGATAGAACAAGTCCAAGGCCTCCTTTTTCTGGCCCCTGGCCGCACTGCTCTTAGAACGGACAAGGCATCCCTGCCGCGTCGATCCAATAACAGAGAGGGCATCAAGATGTTGCTGAAGCGCAAAGTCGTATCCGTGGTCGTCGCCGGCCTGCTCACCACCCTGGGCGTCCAGGCCCAGGCGGAGAGCCTCAACTTCACCAGCTGGGGCGGCACTACCCAGGACGCTCAGAAGAAAGCCTGGGCCGAACCCTTCACCAAGCAGACCGGCATCCAGGTGGTGCAGGACGGCCCCACCGACTACGGCAAGCTCCAGGCCATGGTGCAGAGCGGCAACGTGCAGTGGGACGTGGTCGACGTGGAAGCCGATTTCGCCCTGCGCGCCGCTCAGCAGGGCCTGCTCGAACCCCTGGATTTCAAGACCATCGATCGCACCAAGATCGATCCGCGCTTCGTCAATGACCATGCGGTGGGCTCCTTCTTCTTCTCCTTCGTGCTCGGCTACAACCAGGGCAAGCTCGGCAGCAAGCAGCCGCAGGACTGGTCGGCGCTGTTCGATACCACCACCTACCCCGGCAAGCGTGCGCTCTACAAATGGCCGAGCCCTGGCGTCCTGGAGCTGGCCCTGCTGGCCGACGGCGTGCCTAAGGACAAGCTCTATCCCCTGGACCTGGACCGCGCCTTCAAGAAGCTCGACACCATCAAGAAGAACATCGTCTGGTGGGGCGGCGGTGCCCAGTCCCAGCAGTTGCTCGCCTCTGGCGAAGCGACCCTGGGGCAGTTCTGGAACGGTCGCGTCCATGCCCTGCAGCAGGACGGCGCGCCGGTAGGCGTGAGCTGGAAACAGAACCTGGTCATGGCCGACATGCTGGTGGTGCCCAAGGGTGCCAAGAACAAGGACGCCGCGATGAAATTCCTAGCGGAGGCCAGCAGCGCTCGCGGCCAGGCGGATTTTGCCAATCTCACCGCCTATGCGCCGGTCAACGTCGACAGCATCGCCAAGCTGACCCCGGACCTGGCCAAGAATCTGCCCACCGCCTACGGCAGTGAGCAGGTCACCCTGGACTTCGCCTACTGGGCCCAGCACGGTGGCGAGATCGCCAGTCGCTGGAACGAATGGCTGGTGAAATGACATGTCTGCCTCCAGCTCCAGCCGGGCGGTGCTCGGCACTGCCAAGGACCGCCGTGCGCTGAACGATCCGGCGCGGACCCGGGGTGAACGCGCCGTCCGCTGGAAGGGCTCGAGTCACCTCGTCCCGGCCCTGCTGTTCCTCGGCTTGTTCTTCCTGGTCCCGTTGATCGGCCTGCTGTTGCGCGGCTTTCTCGAACCCGCGCCGGGCCTGGGCAACTACCAGACCCTGTTCGCCAATGGTGCCTATGCCCAGGTGTTGCTCAACACCTTTGGCGTCGCTGCCCTGGTGACCCTGTTCAGCGTGCTGATCGGCTTTCCGCTGGCCTGGACCATCACCCTGATGCCGCGCGGCTGGGGTCGCTGGCTGTTCAACATCGTGCTGCTGTCGATGTGGACCAGCCTGCTGGCCCGTACCTACGCCTGGTTGGTGCTCTTGCAGGGTTCTGGGGTGATCAACAAGCTGCTCATGGCGATGGGCCTGATCGACGAACCCCTGGCGCTGGTCAACAACCTCACCGGGGTGGTGATCGGCATGACCTACATCATGATCCCCTTCATCGTGCTGCCGCTGCAGGCGACGCTACAGGCCATGGACCCCATGGTGCTGCAGGCCGGCGCCATCTGCGGCGCCAGCCCCTGGACCAACTTCCGCAAGGTGTTCCTGCCCATGTGTCGCTCGGGCCTGGGCTCGGGCGCGCTGATGGTGTTCGTCATGTCGCTCGGCTACTACGTGACCCCGGCGCTGCTGGGCGGGGCGCAGAACATGATGCTGCCGGAGTTCATCATCCAGCAGGTGCAGTCCTTCCTCAACTGGGGCCTGGCCAGCGCCGCCGCAGCCTTGCTGATCGTCATCGCCCTGGTGCTGTTCGCCCTCTATCTCAGGTTGCAACCGGAATCCCCGGTCGACCCCCAGAACGCGAGGTAACTCCATGCTGCTCACTCCCAGTGCCCTCGGCTGGCGGCTGCGCGGTGGCCTGCTGCTGATCACCGGCGCCATCGCCGCGGTGCTCCTGCTGCCCATCGTCTTCATCGTGCTGCTGTCGTTCGGCTCGTCCCAATGGCTGGTCTTTCCGCCGCCCGGCTGGACGCTCAAGTGGTACCAGCAATTCTTTGCCAACCCGGAGTGGATGCAGGCGGCCCTGGCCAGCCTCAAGGTGGCGCTGCTGACCACCCTGGTTTCGGTAGCCCTGGCGGTGCCCTGCGCCTTCGCCCTGGTGCGCGGTAAGTTTCCCGGCCGCAAGACGCTCTATGCCTTCTTCACCCTGCCGATGATCGTGCCACTGGTGGTGATCGCCGTGGCCATCTATGCGCTGTTCCTGCGCCTGGGCTACACCGGCACCCTGCTGGCCTTCGTGGTCAGCCACGTGATCGTCGCCCTGCCCTTCGCCCTGATCGCCGTCATCAACTCACTCAAGCTGTTCGATCAGTCCATCGAGGATGCCGCGGTGATCTGCGGCGCCTCGCGCCTGCAGGCCATCTACCGGGTGACCCTGCCGGGGATCTGGCCGGGGGTGTTCGCCGGCGCCCTGTTCGCCTTCCTGGTGTCCTGGGACGAGGTGGTGCTGAGCGTGATGATGGCCAGCCCCAACCTGCAGACCCTGCCGGTGAAGATGTGGGCGACGCTGCGCCAGGACCTGACACCGGTGATCGCCGTGGCTTCCACGGTGCTGATCGGCCTTTCCCTGCTGGTGATGCTCGCGGCTGCCCTGCTGCGCCGCCGCCAACCCCTTTCCCGCTGAGCTCCCGGAGCCTGCCATGAGCGCCGTACTCCAGAACAACGCCCCCGCGGCCCCGCTGGTCCGCCTGCAGAACCTGAACAAGCACTACGGCGATTTCACCGCCGTGGACGATCTCTCGCTGGACATCCAGGAGGGCGAGTTCCTCACCTTCCTCGGCTCCAGCGGCTCCGGCAAGTCCACCACCCTGTCGATGCTGGCGGGCTTCGAGACGCCCAGTTCCGGCGCCATCAGCGTGGCCGGTCGCTCGCTGCTGAGGGTCCCACCGCACCAACGCGACATCGGCATGGTGTTCCAGCGCTATTCGCTGTTTCCGCACCTGTCGGTGCGCGACAACATCGGCTTCCCCCTAGATATCCGCAAGATCGCCACCGCCGAGCGCAACCAGAAGGTCGACGCCATGCTGCGCCTGGTGCAGCTCGAAGCCTTCGCCCATCGGCGTCCCGCGCAACTCTCCGGTGGCCAGCAGCAGCGCGTGGCCATCGCCCGGGCGCTGGTCTACGAACCACGCATCCTGCTGATGGACGAACCCCTGGGCGCGCTGGACAAGAAGCTGCGCGAAGACCTGCAGGACGAGCTGCGCCAGCTGCACCGTCGCCTGGGCATCACCATCGTCTACGTGACCCACGACCAGGAGGAGGCGCTGCGGCTATCCCAGCGCATCGCCATCTTCAGCCACGGGCGCATCGTCGGCCTGGGCAGTGGCTACGACCTATACCAGAATCCGCCGAACGCCTTCGTCGCCGCCTTTCTCGGCAACTCCAATTTCCTGCGCGTGACCGCCCGTGCCCAGGCGCACTGCGCGTTCGAGGGCCAGGAACTGGCGATGCGGCCCACGGCCAGCGTCAGACCGAACCAGGAACTGCTGCTGATGCTGCGTCCGGAAAAGCTACAGCTGCTGACCACCGAGCAGGCGGCGACCCTGCCCATGCCGGCGGGCTGGAACGAGATCCCGGCACGGGTCGGCGAGGCGCTGTTCCTGGGCGAGAGCCAGAGCTGCATGCTGCAGACCGCGGGGGGTGCCCAACTGATGGTCAAGTCGCTGGCCCACACCCAGGGCCTGCAACCTGGCCAGGTAGTACGCCTGCGCTGGGCCGCCAGCGACGCTTGCGTCTACACCGAGTGGAACGACGCCGACCTGACCAAGGCCGCCGCCCACTGACGCCGGAGGGCGGACCTGCGTGTCCGCCTCAGCCCGCCGCCGATACCAGAAACTGCCGAAACGCCTGGGCCCCAGGGCTCAGGCGTTCCTCGGGACTCCAGATCAGGCCCAGCTCCATGGGTGGGATGGCATCGGCCACCGGGCGGGCTTCCAGCTTGCGCCCTTCCAGGGACCAGCCGCGATAGAGCATGTCGGACAGGATGGTCACGCCAAAGCCATGGGCGACCAGGCCGCGCAGGGACTCCATGGACGAGGTCTTGAACACCACGTTGGGTTCCAGGCCGGCCGCGCGCCAGTAGCGCAGCGTGGAGGTTTCCCCTTCGTCCACCGTGGCGAGGATATAGGGATAGGGCGCGATGTCGGCCAGGGTGACGCGTTCCGCAGCCAGCAGCGGATGAGCGCTGGGCAGCCAGAGCTGGCGCGGCGAGCGCATCAACAGATGCCGCTCGAAGGGCTGGGCGGCGTCGACGTTGGAGATGACCGTGAGACCCAGCTCCAGGGTGCCATCGTTGATGCCCGCCTCGATACTGGGTCTGTCCATATCGCGCAGGTCGATGTCGATCTGCGGATAGCTGCGCTTGAAGCGCGCCAGGAGGGTCGGCAGGTAGTAGCCAAGCACCGCATAGGAAGCGCCGACCCGGGCCTGGCCGGTCAGGGCATGACTCTGGAACAGCGGCTGACTCACGGCGTCTTGCAGGGTGTCGAGGATGTGTCGGGCATGGTGGTAGAACTGGTGCCCCTCGGCGGTCAGCTTGACTCCATGGGGCAGTCGCTCGAACAACCGCACCGCAAGCATCGTCTCCAACTGGCTGACCGCCGTGGTCACCGCCGACTGGCTGACGTTGACCGCGCTGGCGGCCAGGGAAAACTGGCTGTTCTCGGCGGCGGCGACGAAATAGCGCAGTTGCCGCATCGAGATGTCCTTATGCAGTGCCATCTGATTTTCCAATACCTGGATTCTATTTTTATCGTTTCACGATAGCGCATTTCTCCTCCTAGACTCAGAGGCACAGGCGCCGCGGTCCTCTCGCGGTCGCTATGACAAGAACAATGAACAGGAGGACGGGTCATGCGCACCCTCGCGCATCGCTCAACATCGGCGTCTGTCCCGGCGCCCCTGCCTTGCCGTTGGTGGCCACGCCCGAGCCCTGCCCGGCTGCCGCTGCCTAACCGCGCCAGAATCGCCGACTTTTCCGCTGCCCTTTTCGATACGCCGACGCCTGCCGTACGGCACGTGCGTGGCCGCTCGACCGCTGCTCTCACCCGACAATCCCAAAAACAGGTGACCCCATGAGCTACCCGAGTCTCAACTTCGCCCTGGGCGAGACCCTCGATCTGCTGCGCGA
Source organism: Pseudomonas sp. PLB05 (assembly GCF_021106615.1). Lineage (NCBI taxonomy): Bacteria > Pseudomonadati > Pseudomonadota > Gammaproteobacteria > Pseudomonadales > Pseudomonadaceae > Pseudomonas > Pseudomonas sp. PLB05. Next base: position 1,042,184 of record NZ_JAJOHO010000001.1, on the reverse strand, counting down.
TCAGGTGCGCAACCTGGTCATGCGCGAGGTGGCGCCCCGCGCCGGCGAGATCGATGCCAGCAACAGTTTCCCCATGGACCTCTGGCGCACCTTTGGCGACCTGGGGCTGCTCGGCATCACCGTGGACGAGGAGTACGGCGGCTCCGGACTCGGCTATCTGGCCCATGCGGTGGTCATGGAGGAGATCAGCCGCGGCTCCGCCTCGGTCGCCCTCTCCTATGGCGCCCACTCCAACCTCTGCGTCAACCAGATCCATCGCAACGGCACCACGGAGCAGAAGGCGCGCTACCTGCCCCGGCTGGTCAGCGGCGAGCACGTCGGCGCCCTGGCCATGAGCGAGCCCAACGCCGGTTCGGACGTGGTGTCCATGAAGTTGCGCGCAGAGCGGCGTGGCGATCGCTTCGTGCTCAATGGCAGCAAGACCTGGATCACCAACGGCCCCGATGCCCATACCTATGTGATCTATGCCAAGACCGAGCCGGAACAAGGCGCCCATGGCATCACCGCCTTCATCGTCGAGCGTGACTGGAGCGGTTTCAGCCGCGGCAGCAAGTTCGACAAGCTGGGCATGCGCGGCTCCAACACCTGCGAGCTGTTCTTCGACGACGTCGAGGTGCCGGAGGACAACGTGCTGGGGCAGGTGAATGGAGGCGTGAAGGTGCTGATGAGCGGCCTGGATTATGAGCGGGTGGTCCTCGCCGGGGGTCCGGTGGGCATCATGCAGGCCTGCCTGGACGTGGTCCTGCCCTATATCCACGACCGCCGGCAATTCGGCCAGAGCATCGGCGAATTCCAGCTGATCCAGGGCAAGGTGGCCGACCTCTACACCGGTCTCGCCGCCAGCCGTGCCTATCTCTATGCCGTGGCCCAGGCCTGCGACCGCGGCGAGACCACGCGCAAGGACGCCGCCGGGGTGATCCTCTATACCGCCGAGAAGGCTACCCAGATGGCGCTGGAAGCCATTCAGATCCTGGGTGGCAACGGCTATATCAACGAATACCCCACCGGCCGCCTGCTGCGCGACGCCAAGCTCTACGAGATCGGTGCCGGCACCAGCGAGATCCGCCGCATGCTGATCGGGCGCGAGCTGTTCAACGAAACCCGGTGAGGAGCCTGCCATGACCGTGCTGACCTCCACCCTGAACCGCCGCACCCCGGACTATCAACGCAATGCCGCCGTCATGGCCGAGCAATTGGCCCGGCTCGACCAGCTCTTGGCGCACATCCGTGAAGGCGGCGGGCCCAAGGCCCAGGCGCGCCATACCAGCCGCGGCAAGCTGCTGCCCCGCGAGCGCATCGACCAACTGCTGGACCCCGGCTCGCCCTTCCTGGAGATCGGCGCCCTGGCGGCCCTCGACGTCTATGAGGAAGAGGTACCAGCGGCCGGGGTAGTGGCCGGCATCGGTCGCATCGAGGGCATCGAGTGCATGATCATTGCCAACGACGCCACGGTGAAGGGCGGCTCCTATTATCCGCTGACGGTGAAGAAGCACCTGCGCGCCCAGGCCATCGCCCTGCAGAATCGCCTGCCCTGTCTGTATCTGGTGGATTCCGGCGGCGCCAACCTGCCGCGCCAGGAAGAGGTCTTCCCCGACCGCGAGCACTTCGGGCGGATCTTCTTCAACCAGGCGACCATGAGCGCCCAGGGCATCCCGCAGATCGCCGTGGTCATGGGCTCCTGCACGGCCGGCGGCGCCTATGTGCCGGCGATGAGCGACGAGACCATCATGGTGCGCCAGCAGGCCACCATCTTTCTCGCCGGGCCGCCGCTGGTGAAGGCGGCCACCGGCGAGGTGGTCACCGCCGAGGAACTGGGCGGCGCCGATGTCCACTGCCGTACCTCCGGCGTGGCCGACCACTATGCCGAGAACGACACCCATGCCCTCGCCCTGGCGCGGCGCTGCATCGCCAACCTCAACTGGCGCAAGCTGGGTGAGTTGCAGCTCAAGGCGCCAATCGCCCCGCTGTATCCGGCCGAGGACCTTTATGGCCTGGTCCCGGCCGATCCCAAGCAGCCGCTGGAGGTGCGCGAGGTGATCGCCCGGCTGGTGGACGGCAGCGTCTTCGATGAATTCAAAGCGCAATTCGGCGCCACCCTGGTCTGTGGCTTCGCCCATCTGCAGGGTCATCCGGTGGCCATCCTCGGCAACAACGGCATTCTCTTCGCCGAATCGGCGCAGAAAGGCGCGCACTTCATCGAGCTGGCCTGCCAGAGACGCATCCCCCTGCTCTTCCTGCAGAACATCACCGGCTTCATGGTCGGCAAGAAATACGAGGAAGGCGGCATCGCCAAGCACGGCGCCAAGCTGGTCACCGCGGTGGCCTGCGCCCGGGTGCCCAAGTTCACCGTGATCATCGGCGGCAGCTTTGGCGCCGGCAACTACGGCATGTGCGGTCGCGCCTACGATCCTCGCTTCCTGTGGATGTGGCCCAACGCGCGCATCGGCGTGATGGGCGCCGAGCAGGCGGCCGGGGTGCTGGTGCAGGTCAAGCGTGAGCAGGCCGAACGTGCCGGAGAAGCCTTCGACGACGAAGAGGCGGCGCGCATCAAGGCACCCATCGTCGAGCAGTACGAGCGTCAGGCCCATGCCCACTATTCCAGCGCGCGCCTATGGGACGACGGAGTGATCGACCCGGCCCAGACCCGCGAGGTCCTCGCCCTGGCGCTGTCGGCCAGCCTCAACGCCCCCCTCGAGCCGACGACCTTCGGCGTCTTCCGGATGTAGGCCATGACTGACTTCCACACCCTGGATCTGACCCGCGACCCGCGCGGCTTCGCCACCCTCTGGCTCGACCGTCCGGACCGCCACAACGCCCTGGATGCACGGATGATCGCGGAGTTGGGCACAGCGCTCACCGAGATCGCCGCCGATGCCGAGCTGCGCTTTCTACTCGTGCGCGGGCGCGGCCGGCACTTCTGCGCCGGCGCGGATCTCGCCTGGATGCAGGCGTCCGCTACCCTGGACGCGGCCGCCAATCAGGCCGACACCGAGCGCCTGGCCGAGGTGATGTATCGCCTGCAGGCCTTGCCGATGCCCACCCTCGCCGTGGTGCAGGGCGCAGCCTTTGGCGGCGCGGTAGGGCTGGTCAGCTGCTGCGACCTGGCACTGGCTGCCAGTGACGCCACCTTCTGCCTGTCGGAGGTGCGCATCGGCTTGGTGCCCGCCGTCATCAGCCCCTTCGTCATCCGCGCCCTGGGCGAACGGGCGGCCCGGCGCTACATGCTGGGTGCCGAACGCTTCTCCGGCGCGCGCGCGGCCGAGCTGGGGCTGGTGGCCGAGACCGCGCCCGCCGCCGACCTGGAGACCCTAGTGGACGCCTGGATCGTCCGCCTGCTGGACAACGGCCCTCAGGCCTTGCGGGCCTGCAAACGCCTGCTGGACGGCGCCGGCGCAGGCGCACCCAGTGCCACGGTGCGCCCGTTCACCGAGGGCCTGATCGCCGCCGTCCGCGTCACCCCTGAAGCCCAGGAAGGCCTTGCCGCCTTCCTGGAAAAGCGCCGCCCCGCCTGGCAGGAGACCACGCCATGACCTTCGACCGCCTGCTCGTCGCCAACCGGGGCGAGATCGCCTGCCGGGTGATGCGCACCGCCAAGGCCCTGGGCCTGGGCACCGTCGCCGTGCACAGCGCCATCGACGCCAGGGCACGCCATGTGCGCCAGGCCGACCTGGCGGTAGACCTCGGGGGCGCCAAGCCAGCCGACAGCTATCTGGCCGGCGAACGCATCATCGAGGCGGCCCTCGCCACCGGCGCCCAGGCGATCCATCCGGGCTATGGCTTTCTGTCCGAGAACGCCGCCTTCGCCGAGGCGGTGGCCGCGGCGGGACTGGTCTTCGTCGGGCCGCCCGCAGCGGCGATTCGCGCCATGGGCAGCAAGTCCGCCGCCAAGGCGCTGATGACCGACGCCGGGGTGCCCCTGGTGCCGGGCTATCACGGTGAGGACCAGTCCCTCGCCACCTTTCGCGACGCCGCGGCACGCATCGGCTATCCGGTCCTGCTCAAGGCCACCGCCGGCGGTGGCGGCAAGGGCATGAAGATCGTCGAGCGCGAAGCCGACCTGGCCGAAGGTCTCGCGTCCGCCCAGCGCGAAGCGCTCTCGGCCTTTGGCGATGCGCGGATGCTGGTGGAGAAATACGTGCTGCAACCGCGCCACGTGGAGATCCAGGTCTTCGCCGACGGGCACGGCCATTGCCTCTATCTCAACGAACGCGACTGCTCCATCCAGCGCCGCCACCAGAAGGTCATCGAGGAGGCCCCCGCGCCCGGTCTTACCCCCGAATTACGTCGGGCCATGGGCGAAGCCGCGGTACAGGCGGCCCAGGCCATCGGCTATGTCGGCGCCGGCACCGTGGAATTCCTGCTCGACGCCCGTGGCGACTTCTTCTTCATGGAAATGAACACCCGGCTGCAGGTGGAACACCCGGTCACCGAGGCCATCACCGGCCTGGATCTGGTGGCCTGGCAGTTGCGCGTCGCCGCCGGTGAGGCGCTGCCCCTCACCCAGGCCCAGGTACCGCTGCACGGCCACGCCATCGAGGTACGGCTCTATGCCGAGGACACCGACCAGGGCTTCCTGCCGGCCTCGGGCACCCTGCAGCTCTATCGCGAGCCCACGCCTGGTCCGGGGCGGCGCGTGGACAGCGGCGTGGAGGAAGGCGACGAGGTCTCGCCCTTCTATGATCCCATGCTGGCCAAGCTGATCGCCTGGGGGGACAGCCGCGAACAGGCGCGCCAGCGGCTGCTGGCCATGCTGATGGAGACCGCGGTGGGCGGCTTCGCCACCAACCTGCCCTTTCTGCAGCGGCTGCTCGCTCATCCGGCCTTTGCCGCGGGCGAGCTGGACACCGGCTTCATCGAGCGTCACCGGGATGCCTTGCTGCCCGCACCCGGAGAGCTGACCGACGCCTTCTGGACCCTGGCGGCCCAGGCCTGGCTGGCGACGCTGCCGGCGGCTGCCGGCCCGACGTCACCCTGGGCTTCCCGGCAGGGCTGGCGCCTGGGCGGACCGCCCCAGATAGCGCTGCGCCTGGCCTGTCGCGGTGAGGTACGCGCCGTCACCCTGCCCGGTTCGGCGGCGGTCGAGCTGAATGGTGACCGCCTCCATTGGCAGGCCGAAGGCATCCGCCAGAGCGCCCGCCTCTATCGCCTTGGGCAGACGCTGTTTCTCCAATGGCGGGAGCGCTTCGAAGCCGTCACCTGGGCCGATCCCCTCGCCGAGGTCGCGCGCCAGGCGGAGGCCGGCGGGCTCACGGCGCCAATGAACGCCAGTGTGGTCGCCGTCTCGGTAGCCGTGGGCGACACCGTGGAAGCCGGCGCGCCGCTGGTGGTGCTGGAGGCGATGAAGATGGAGCACAGCATCCGCGCGCCCCGCGCCGGCGTCGTGGCCGCGCTGTTCTGCAGCCCTGGCGAACTGGTGGCCGAGGGCACGCCTCTGGTGGAACTGGAGGAGACGGCACCATGAGCGAGGCCCTGCCGTCCCGGGTGCGGGTGGTCGAGGTCGGGCCACGCGACGGCCTGCAGAACGAACCCCAGGCGCTGGACATCGCTGAGCGCATCCGGCTATGCGAGGCCCTGGTCGCCAGCGGCGTGCAGCATCTGGAAGTGGGCAGCTTCGTCTCGCCCAAGTGGGTACCGCAGATGGCCGGGACCGCCGAGGTGCTGGCGGGACTGGGCCGCCCGGCGTGCGTGGTGCGCTCGGTACTGGTGCCCAATATGAAAGGCTTCGAAGCCGCCCTGGCGGCGGGCGTGGAGGAGATCGCCATCTTCGCCGCCGCCTCGGAGGGCTTCTCCCAGCGCAACATCAACTGTTCCATCGCCGAGAGCCTCGCGCGTTTCGTGCCGGTGGTCGAGGGCGCGCGGGCGGCGGGCATCCGGGTGCGCGGCTATGTGTCCTGCGTGCTGGGCTGTCCCTACGACGGCGAGATCGCACCCGACCAGGTGGCCAGCGTGACCCGCGAGCTGCTGGAGCTGGGCTGCGCCGAGGTTTCCCTCGGCGATACCATCGGCGTCGGTACCCCCGGCCGAACCCGGGCGCTCTGGCAGCGGCTGGGGCGGGAGGTGCCGCTCAGCCAGCTGGCCGGGCATTTCCACGACACCTATGGCCAGGCCCTGGCCAACGTCTACGCCAGCCTGCTCGAAGGGGTCGCGGTGTTCGACAGCTCCGTCGCCGGGCTGGGTGGCTGCCCCTATGCAAGCGGCGCCAGCGGCAATGTCGCCAGCGAGGACCTGGTCTATCTGCTCGACGGCCTGGGCATCGCCACCGGCCTCGACCTGGCCAAGTTGGTGGCGACGGGACAGGCCGTTTCCGCGCAGTTGGGACGACCCTATCAGTCGCGGGTCGGCCGCGCCCGGGCCGCCAGAGCGCTCGACTAGCCAGCGCTCTGGCGGACGCCCATGGCAACCGCCGGGGCTTGCTCCCATAATGGCGGTCTCTCTCATCCAAGGACCCGTTTTGGCCAGGAAGTCCCGACGCGAACTCGCCCAGCTCGATGGCACCACCGAGCTGCCCCTCACCGTGCGCGAGGTCGCCCTCGCCGCCGGGGTGTCGCCCATCACCGTGTCCCGGGCGCTGCATCGGCCGAGTCTGGTGAGCGCCGCCACTCGCGAGCACGTCCTGGCGGTGGTCAAGGAGCTGGGCTACGTGCCCAATCTGCTGGCGGGCAGCCTCGCCTCCAGCAAGAGTCGCCTGGTGGCCATCCTGCTGCCCACCATCGCCAATTCCATCTATGCCACCGTGGTGCAGGCGATCATGGAGCGGCTCACCGAGGCGGGCTACCAGGCGCTGATCGGTCCCACCGGCTATTCACCGGAAAAGGAAGAGGAACTGCTGGAAGCCATCCTCGGCCGCCGGCCCGATGGCATCGTCCTTACCGGCACCCTGCACACCCCGGCCAGTCGCGAGCGGCTGGCGGCCCTGAACATCCCGGTGGTGGAAGCCTGGGACCTGAGCGCCGAGGCCCTGGACATGCAGGTGGGCTTTTCCCATGAGCAGGTTGGCATGGCCCTGGCGGATCACTTCGTCGCCCGCGGCTATCGCCGCTTCGGGGTGATCTCGGTGGACGATCCCCGCGCCATGCGCCGCAACCTGGCGCTGCAGGCGCGGCTGGCCGAGCTGGGTATCGGCGAAGTGCCCATGGAAGTGCTGCCGCTGCCCGCCACCTGGGAGGTCGGCCGGATCGGCCTGGCGCGCCTGCTGGAACGCCCGGTGCCACCGGAACTGGTGCTGTGCAGCTCCGATACCCTGGCCCTGGGCGTGGTGGCCGAGGCCAACAGCCGCGGCCTGCGCATTCCCGAGCAGCTGGCGGTGATGGGTTTCGGCGACACCACCAATGGCCGCTTCGCGACCCCGGCGCTGTCCACCGTCAGCGTCAACGCCGATGTCATGGGCCGCAGCGTCGCCCAGTCGCTGCTCGACCGGCTCGCCGGAGAGCGGACCGCGGTCAACCTCGACACCGGTTTCGTTCTCATCGAGCGCCAGAGCTCCTAACGGATTTTTTGCACCCGACCACAGATTTACCGGTTGAATGATAGCGTTATCTGTTTAATGATAACGCTATCGTTGTCAGACGACTTACAACATAAGACCGCTGCTCGATCTCCGCCCGCACACAAAAACAAACCAGTGGGAGCTCTCCATGCAAGAAACCAAGCAGACGCGCGTCCGCTATCTGATCCTGTTCATGCTGTTCGTCGTGACCACGATCAACTATGCCGACCGCGCCACCATTTCCATCGCTGGCTCCGCCCTGCAAAAAGACCTCGGCATCAGTGCCGTCTCCCTCGGCTACATCTTCTCCGCCTTTGGTTGGGCCTATGTGCTCGGTCAGATCCCCGGCGGCTGGTTGCTGGATCGCTTCGGTTCGAAGAAGGTCTACGCGGCGAGCATCTTCACCTGGTCGGTGTTCACCCTGCTGCAAGGCTACATCGGTGAATTCGGCATCGGCACCGCGGTATTCCTGCTGTTCGCCCTGAGATTCATGGTCGGTCTGGCCGAGGCGCCCTCCTTCCCCGGTAACGCCCGCATCGTCGCCGCCTGGTTCCCCACCAAGGAGCGCGGTACCGCCTCGGCGATCTTCAACTCGGCGCAATACTTCGCCACCGTGCTGTTCGCACCGCTGATGGGCTGGATCGTCTATCACTTCGGCTGGCAGCACGTCTTCGTGGTGATGGGCGTCCTGGGCATCGCCTTCTCGGCGGTCTGGATGGCGGTGATCTACAGCCCCCGTGAACATCCCCGGGTCAATGCCGCCGAAGTCGAGTACATCGCCAGCAACGGCGGTCTGGTCGACCTGGACACCCCCGGCAAGAAGAGCGAAGGCCCGAAGTGGAGCTACATCGGCCAGCTGCTGACCAATCGCATGATGGCCGGCATCTACCTGGGCCAATTCTGCATCAACGCCCTCACCTACTTCTTCCTGACCTGGTTCCCCGTGTACCTGGTGCAGGAACGCGGCATGACCATCCTCAAGGCCGGCATCATCGCCTCCCTGCCGGCCATCTGCGGCTTCATTGGCGGTGTGCTGGGCGGGGTGATCTCCGACTATCTGCTGCGTCGCGGCAACAGCCTGAGCGTGGCACGCAAGACCCCCATCGTCGCCGGCATGCTGCTGTCGATGAGCATGATCCTCTGCAACTACGTCGACGCCGACTGGATGGTGGTGGGCTTCATGGCCATGGCCTTCTTCGGCAAGGGTATCGGCGCCCTGGGTTGGGCGGTGGTGTCCGACACCTCACCCAAGCAGATCGCCGGCCTTTCCGGTGGCCTGTTCAACACCATCGGCAACCTGTCCTCCATCACCACCCCGATCATCATCGGCTACATCATCGCCGCCACCGGCTCCTTCAAGATGGCCCTGGTGTTCGTCGGCGCCAATGCCCTGGTGGCCGCCATCAGTTATCTGTTCGTCGTGGGCGAGATCAAGCGCGTCGAGTTGCGTGGGGTACCCACGCCGCCCGCCGAAGCCCCGCTCGCCGCTGAAACCTCTCGCTGATCGACAAGGAGCCCGACCATGACTCAATTCAATGCCACCCCGGCCCTGCACACCGGCACCCCGGTGGTCACCTCCCTGGAGGTCGTCCCCGTCGCCGGCCAGGACAGCATGCTGCTCAACCTCAGCGGCGCCCACGGCCCCTACTTCACCCGCAACGTGCTGATCCTCAAGGACAACGCCGGTCGTACCGGCGTGGGCGAAGTACCCGGCGGCGAGACCATTCGCCAGACGCTGGAAGACGCCCGCCAGTTCCTGATCGGCCAGCCGTTGGGCCAGTACCAGCGCATCCTCGGCCAGGTCCGCCAGGCCTTCGCCGGTCGCGATGCCAGCGGCCGTGGCCTGCAGACCTTCGACCTGCGGGTCACCATCCACGCGGTGACCGCCATCGAAGCCGCCCTGCTCGACCTGCTCGGTCAGCACCTGGAGGTGCCGGTGGCCGCCCTGCTCGGCGAAGGTCAGCAGCGCGATGCCGTGGAGATGCTCGGTTACCTGTTCTATGTCGGCGACCGCAACAAGACCACCCTGGACTATCGCAGCGAAGCCGAGAGCGACGACGCCTGGTTCCGCGTGCGCAACGAAGAGGCCCTGACCCCCGAGACGGTGGTGCGCCTGGCCGAGGCCGCCTATGACCGCTACGGCTTCAAGGACTTCAAGCTCAAGGGCGGCGTGCTCAGCGGCGACGCCGAGATCGAGGCGGTCACCGCCCTGGCCGAGCGCTTCCCCGAGGCGCGCGTGACCCTGGACCCCAACGGCGCCTGGTCGCTCAAGGAAGCCATCCGCCTGTGCCGCGACCAGCACCAGGTGCTGGCCTATGCCGAGGACCCCTGTGGCGCCGAGAACGGCTACTCCGGTCGCGAAGTCATGGCGGAGTTCCGTCGCGCCACCGGCCTGCCCACCGCCACCAACATGATCGCCACCGACTGGCGCCAGATGGGTCACGCCATCCAGCTGCAATCGGTGGACATCCCCCTGGCCGATCCGCACTTCTGGACCATGCAGGGTTCGGTGCGGGTGGCGCAGATGTGCAACGACTGGGGCCTGACCTGGGGTTCGCACTCCAACAACCACTTCGACATCTCCCTGGCCATGTTCACCCACGTCGCCGCCGCGGCGCCGGGCAAGATCACCGCCATCGACACCCACTGGATCTGGCAGGATGGTCAACGCCTCACCCGCCAGCCGCTGGAGATCAAAGGCGGCCTGGTCGAGGTGCCGCAGCAGGGTGGCCTGGGTGTGGAGCTGGACCTGGACGCCCTCGCCCGCGCCCATGAGCTGTACAAGGCCAAGGGCCTGGGCGCGCGGGACGACGCCATGGCCATGCAATTCCTCTCGCCCAACTGGACCTTCGATAACAAGAAGCCCTGCCTGGTGCGCTAGGCCCCTCGGCCCGCCAACAGCGCCCGCTCCGGACTCTCCGGGGCGGGCGCTGTTTCCGTTCCAGCGTCCGAAACATCGTTTTACACCTACCGATAGCCTGCTAAGCGTTCGTTAAGCTCACCGGATCGACACTGAACCCACGGTATCTCGCAGTCCCGCCTGATACCTCTGCGGTTCCAGTCACTTTCGTCTCCGGGAGAAGCACATGAACCTCAATCGTCGTATCGCCAAGAGCCTTCTCGTCCTGACCCTCGCCTCGGTGTTTTCCACCGCCGCCCTGGCCGACACCCGACCCGACATCGCCACCCAGCAGGTCGCCACTCTGCCGGCGATCTCCCAGCAGGGCCAGCAGGCCTTCATGGACGTGGTCGCCGCCCGCCAGGATCTCTTCGAGGCCCATGTCGATCAGGCCAAGCAGCAACTGGCCGCCGCCGAAAGCGCGCTGCAGACCGCCCAGACCGACAAGACCGCCTACCTCAAGTCGGCCAGGGACCTGCGCGGTCAGGACGGCAAACTCATGCAGGTCTCCGCGCAGGACGCCAAGGCCACGTCCTGGCTGCCGATCTGGAGCGGCATGGCGCTGCGTGACGACTATGTCGCCACCCCGGCCAAGAACCAGGCCGTGGCCCAGGCCAACGAGAAGATCCAGCAGGGCGACACCCAGGGCGCCGGCGCGATCCTCAAGGTAGCCGGCGTCGACGTCGACTACTCCACCGCCGTGCTGCCGGCCCAGGAAACCCTGGACCTGGTGCACCGGGCCAACCAGGAGCTGGGCCACGAGCAATATTGGCAGGCGAACCTCACGCTCAAGCAGGTGCAGAACAGCCTGAGATACGACAACGCCAACGTGGACGTGACCCCCACCAGCTGGTTCTCCAAGACCACCACGGTCTTCACTCCGGTCGACAAGGCCTAAGCGGGCATGGGCCATTGGGGTGCTGTGCCCGATGGCCCGACCCCTACAACCGTTAACTTCAGCGTAACGTTTCCGTCCTCAGGTTGATTGAACGCCCGGCAGTCGAAGGCTAGGGTGACTCCACGACAGGTGATTCGTGGAGACCCCAATGACAACGACATCCTCCCCACCGGCTCGGATCGCCAGGCGCCGCAGCGACAAGCAGCAGCGCCTGGACCGGGTGGCCGCGCTGGCCGATGGCAAGGTGCTGCCCACCGCCTCCATCGTCGCGGCCCTGGAACAGCTGCTGGCCCCCGGCGACCGGGTGGTGCTGGAAGGCAACAACCAGAAGCAGGCCGATTTCCTCTCCCGCAGCCTCGCCCAGGTCGATCCGGCCCGGCTGCACGACCTGCACATGATCATGCCCAGCGTGGGGCGCGCCGAGCACCTGGACCTGTTCGAGCGCGGCATCGCCCGCAAGCTGGACTTCTCCTTTGCCGGCACCCAGAGCCTGAGGATCAGCCAGCTGCTGGAGGACGGCCTACTGGAAGTCGGCGCCATCCACACCTACATCGAACTCTATGCCCGGCTACTGGTGGACCTGATTCCCAAGGTGGTGCTCAGCGCCGGCTTCATGGCCGACCGTGCAGGCAACATCTATACCGGCCCCAGCACCGAGGACAGCCCGGCGCTGATCGAGCCGGCGGCCTTCAGCGACGGCATCGTCATCGTCCAGGTCAACCAGCTGGTGGACGATGTCTCCGAGCTGCCACGGGTGGACATCCCGGCGGACTGGGTCGACTTCGTGGTGGTGGCCGACCGGCCTTTCTATATCGAGCCGCTGTTCACCCGCGATCCGCGCCACATCAAGCCGGTGCACGTGTTGATGGCGATGATGGCGATCCGCGGCATCTACGAACGCCACCAGGTGCAGTCGCTCAACCATGGCATCGGCTTCAACACCGCCGCCATCGAGCTGATCCTGCCCACCTACGGCGAGCGCCTGGGCCTCAAGGGCAAGATCTGCCGGCACTGGACACTCAATCCCCACCCCACCCTGATCCCGGCCATCGAGAGTGGCTGGGTGGAAAGCGTGCACTGCTTTGGCACCGAGCTGGGCATGGAGGGCTATATCGCCCAGCGCCCGGACGTCTTCTTCACCGGTCGCGATGGCTCGCTGAGATCCAACCGGCTGCTCTGCCAGCTGGCCGGTCAGTACGCCGTGGACCTCTTCATCGGCGCTACCCTGCAGGTGGATGGCGACGGCCACTCCTCCACCGTGACGCGGGGTCGCCTGGCCGGCTTCGGTGGCGCGCCCAACATGGGCCATGATCCGCACGGTCGGCGTCACCCCACCCCGGCCTGGCTGGACATGCGGCAGCAGACCGGTGACAGCGCGCCCGCCCTGCTCGAACGTGGTAGGAAGCTGGTGGTGCAGATGGTCGAGACCTTCCAAGAAGGCGGCAAACCCACCTTCGTCGACACCCTGGATGCCGTGGAAGTAGCGCGCAAGAGTGGCATGCCCTTGGCGCCCATCATGGTCTATGGCGACGACGTCACCCATCTGCTCACCGAAGAAGGCATCGCCTATCTCTACCGGGCGCGCTCGCTGGAGGAACGGCGGGCGATGATCGCCGCCGTGGCCGGGGTCACCGCCATTGGCCTGCGCAGCGATCCCGCCGAGGCCCGCCGCCTGCGCCATGAAGGCCTGGTGGCCCTGCCCGAAGACCTCGGCATCCGCCGCACCGATGCCAGTCGCGAGCTGCTCGCGGCCAAGAGCATAGGCGAGCTGGTGGAGTGGTCCGGCGGTCTCTATCAACCCCCGGCCAAGTTCAGGAGCTGGTGATGCGCGCCCTCGCTCGCCGTACCTCATCGCCCGCCGAGCGCCTGGCCGAGTTGGCCGTATCCGCCCTGGTGGACGAAGCCGAACTCTCGCCCAAGCCGGCCCTGGTGGATCGCCGCGGCCAGGGCGCCCACACTGATCTCAGCCTTGGCCTGATGCTGACCTCGGCCCAGGCCCTGCAGCCCTGTTTCCAGGCCATGGCCGAAGCCGCAGAGCGAGGGCTGCCCGCCGCCGAACTGCGCCGCCTGATCGGCCAACTGGGGCGTGACGGCGAAGCCGCCATGCTGCAGGTCACCGGCGGGGTCAACACCCACCGTGGCGCCATCTGGGCGCTGGGGCTGCTGGTGACGGCGGCGGTACATGAACGTCCGACTTCTGCCCAAGCGCTATGCCTGGCGGCCGGTCGCCTGGCCAGCCTGCCCGATCCGGCGGCGCCCCAGGCCGCGCCCAGCCATGGCCAGCGCGTCGCCCAGCGCTATGGCGTCGGCGGTGCCCGGGCCGAGGCCGCCGCGGGCTTTCCCGCCATCCACCAGCGCGGCCTGCCGCAGCTGCGCGCCAGCCGCCAGGCCGGTGCCGGCGAGCAGAACGCTCGCCTGGATGCACTCCTGGCCATCATGACCGTGCTGGACGATACCTGTGTATTGCACCGCGCCGGCCCCGCGGCCCTCACCATCATGCAGCAGGGCGCCCGCGCCGTGCTGCAGGCCGGGGGCAGCACCAGTCTCGCCGGGCGCCGCCAGCTGCTGAGGCTGGACCGCCAGTTGCTGGCCGCCAATGCCTCCCCCGGCGGCGCGGCCGATCTGCTGGCCGCCACCCTTCTCGTCGATCGCCTGGAGCCCCGGCTCCCTGGAGACCTCTGATGGAACATTTCACTTGCAGCTATCCGGCCAGCCAGCGCCGCCAGGGTCGCGCCCTGGTGGGCTGTGTCGGTTCGGGGGACCTGGAAGTCCTCCTCGAACCCGCCAACGCCGGCTTCACCCTCAAGGTGACCACCTCGGTCAACGGCAGCGAGCCTCGCTGGCGCGCCCTCTTCGACCGGCTGTTCGCTACCCGCGAGGACCTGCCGGCCCTGACCCTGGACATCCATGACTTCGGCGCCACCCCTGGGGTGGTGCGCCTGCGCCTGGAGCAGGGTTTGGAAACCCTCGACCTGGAGGAAAGCACCCATGGCTGAAGCCCCTCTTCCCGATGTCCAGGAGCTGCTGCACAGCCGCAGCTTCGTCGAACTCGGCGCCCGCGAGCGGGCCCGTGTGGTGCTCGATGCCGGCAGCTTTCGCGAGCTGGTCGGGCCCTTCGAGCGGCTGATGTCGCCGTGGTTGTCCAAGCAGGGCATCGTCTGCCAGGCCGATGACGGCGTGGTGGTGGCCAAGGGGCTGATCGACGGCCAGCCTGCGGTGGTCTGCGCCATCGAGGGCGCCTTCCAGGGTGGCAGCATGGGCGAAGTAGGCGGCGCCAAGATCGCCGGTGCCCTGGAGCTGGCGCTGGAAGACAACCTCGCCGGCACCCCGACCCGCGCGGTGCTGCTGCTGGAAACCGGCGGCGTGCGCCTGCAGGAGGCCAATCTGGGTCTGGCCGCCATCGCCGAGATCCAGGCGGCCATCGTCGCCTTGCGCGCGCATCAGCCGGTCATCGGCGTCATCGCTGGCAGCGTCGGCTGCTTTGGTGGCATGTCCATCGCCGCCGGCCTGTGCACCCAACTGATCGTCACCCGCGAGGCCCGCCTCGGGCTCAATGGCCCCCAGGTGATCGAACAGGAAGCCGGCATCGAGGAATACGATTCCCGCGACCGCCCCTTCATCTGGAGCCTGACCGGCGGCGAGCAACGGGTCGCCACGGGCCTGGCCGATGTCTTCGTCGCCGACGACAGCGCCGCCGTGACCGCCGCCATTCGCCAGGGCTTCACCCAGGGCATTGCCGGCGCCTTGCGCAGCCAGCAGGCCGACCACTACCTGACGCGCCTCGTCGATCTCGACACCCGTCCCCAGGCGGACGCCGCCGCGGTCCGCCACCTCTATGCCGGAGACCAGCCATGAGCACCCAGCCTTCGCAACGCGGCCTGACCTGGTTCCAGGCCCTGGCCGGCCAGGGTGAAACCGTCACGGGCCTGCCCGCCTCCCTGTGCGTCGCCGACCTCGAACTGGCCGGCCGGCCCGCACGCTGGCTGGCCGTGGTGCCCGATACCGACAATCCCTTCCCCCGTGCCCGCCAGGGCGAGGTCGGTCTGCTGGAGGGTTGGGGCCTGGCCCGAGCCATTCAGCAGGCCATCGCCGAGGATGCTGGCGCCCCGGTGAAACGCACCCTGATCGCCTTGGTAGACGTGCCCAGCCAGGCCTATGGTCGCCGCGAGGAAGCCTATGGCATCCACCAGGCCCTGGCCGGGGCCGCCGGGGCCTACGCCGAGGCGCGCCTAGCCGGCCACCCGGTGCTGGGCCTGCTGATGGGCAAGGCCATGTCCGGCGGCTTTCTCGCCCACGGCTACCAGGCCAATCGCCTGCTGGCCCTGCGCGATCCCCAGGTGCAGGTGCATGCCATGGGCAAGGCCTCGGCGGCGCGGGTCACCCTGCGCAGCGTCGAAGACCTGGAGCGCCTGGCCGCCGACATCCCGCCCATGGCCTACGATCTGGACAGCTATGCCTCCCTGGGCCTGCTATGGCGACAGCTGGAAGTGGCCCAGCCCGACCAGCCCTCGACCGCAGATCTGCAGCAGGTACGCCAGGCCCTGGCCGAGGCCCAGGCCGATGTGCTCGCCAGCGGTACCACCGATCTCAAACTACGTCAGGACGGCGCCAATCGCGCGGCTTCTCGCGCAGTACGCGAACGCCTACGGGCGGGATGGAACGCGTGATGAGCGGGCGGATGGGCCCGTTGGGCTTCGCTGCGCTCAACCCAACCTACGAGGCTCAGGTAGGTTGGGTTGAGCGCAGCGAAGCCCAACACCGCCCCCACGACCTCCTCTGGGGCCTCACCCCGGACGCCTTGCCTGCAGAGGCCCCCGCCTGGGCGGTAGAAATAGCCCAGACCGGCCTGCCTGTGGTGGTCCGCCGGGCGGTATCCGATGCGGGCCTCATCCCGGTCGGCCTGCGCGGCACCACGCGCGCCGAGCGATTGGCGGCTTGGCTGCAGCCTGCTGCCGTATTGCAGCGGCGGTCTCCCGAAGAGCTGCGGATCACAAACGGTTGCCGGGATCTACCCCCCCTCGACATCCTTGCCCGCCTGCAAACCCGGCTGGACGACCTGGGCTTACCCTGGGGCCCCACCGGCGCTGCGGGCTACGAACTGGCCTCCGGCTGGCCGGCGCTGCATGCCGGGAGCGATCTGGATCTGCTGATCCGCTGCACCGCCCCGCTGCCGCGCGACCAGGCGCGGGCCCTGCTGGCGTTCCTGCAAACACAGGCGCTATGTCGCCTGGACATCTTGCTGGAGACCCCCCTCGGCGGCGTGGCCCTGGCCGATTGGGCCGGAGACGCCCCACGCGTGCTGCTCAAGGCCGCTACCGGTCCCCAGCTGGTGAGCGATCCCTGGCCAGAGGCACGCGCCGCATGAGTACCCTCTTCCAGTTTCCCGGCCAGGGCGCCCAGCGTCCCGGCATGCTGCACGCCCTGCCCGAGGACCCCGAGGTCCGGCGCACCCTGGCGGAGGCCGCCGCGGTACTGGACCTCGATCCCTTAAACCTGGACTCCGCCCAGGCCCTGGAACATACCCGCGCCGTGCAGCTCTGCCTGCTGATCGCCGGCGTGGCCACCGCGCGCCTGCTGAGCCGCGGACCGGCGCCCCAGCTGGTGGCCGGGCTGTCCATCGGTGCCTATGCCGCAGCGGTGGTGGCCGAGGCCCTGGACTTCGCCGACGCCCTGCGCCTGGTGGCCCTTCGTGGCGAGCTGATGCAGACGGCCTATCCCAAGGGCTACGGCATGCTGGCGATCCTTGGTTTGGACCGTGCCACGGTGGAAAGCCTGGTCGCCAATCACTATCGGCCTGACGCGCCGCTGTACCTGGCCAATGCCAATGCCGAGCAGCAATACGTGGTCGCGGGCAGCGATGCCGGTCTGGCAGTGCTGTCCGAGGCGGCGCGCACCCAGGGCGCCGCGGCGGCCAAGCGCCTGGCCATGAGCGTGCCGTCCCACTGCCCGCTGCTCGCCGAAGCCGCCCAGACTCTTGATCAGGCCTTTGCCGAGGTCGAGCTACGCGCGCCCCGGCTGGCCTATCTGAGCGGTACCTCGGCACGACGGCTGGTGCGTGCCGAGCAGTTGCGCGACGACCTGGCCTTCAACATGGCGCGGCCCATCGAATGGCACGCCACCCTGGAAGCCGCTCGCGAGCGCGGCGTGCGGCTGGCCATCGAACTGGCGCCCGGCAGCGTCCTCAGCCAACTGGCCAAACGCGTCTTGCCCGCCAGCGGTGTGCTGGCCTGGCAGGACACCCATCCTGACACCCTGGACGCGCTCAGGCGCGAGGAGGCGGCACGACTGGACTGAGCAATCCCCATACGGCGGCTGCCCTCACCCCAGCCCTCTCCCCGTGGGAGAGGGGGTAAAAGCGGGCGCAGCGGCCAGGCTTCACCCCACCCCAAGCACAACCGAGGACAACAACAATGATCATCTACGGTGTAGCGCTCCTGGCCGTCTGCATGCTTGCAGGCGTCATCATCGGTGACTTCCTGGGCGTCCTGCTCGGGGTCAAGTCCAATGTCGGCGGGGTGGGCATCGCCATGCTCCTGCTGATCTGCGCCCGGCTCTACATGGAGCGGCATGGCGGCATGAGCAAGGAATGCGAATTCGGCGTCGGCTTCTGGGGCGCGCTCTACATCCCGGTGGTGGTGGCCATGGCCGCCCAGCAGAACGTGGTCACCGCCCTGCATGGCGGACCCGTGGCAGTGCTGGCGGCCGTCGGCGCCGTGGGTATCTGCGGGGTGACCATCGCCCTGATCAGTCGCAGCCATCGCGGCGAACCGCTACCCCCATTGCCGGACGCCGCCGTGGCACCCGCGCCAGTGGTCGCCCATGCCGCGCCAGCCGGAGGTCGCTAGGATGAACGATATCGTCACCAAAGCCCTGCAACACAACGGCCTGGTCGCCGCCTTCGCGCTGATCGGCCTGATCATGTGGGTCTCGGTGGTCCTTTCGCGCCGCCTGACCTTCGGCCGGGTGCACGGCTCGGCCATTGCCATCGTCATCGGCCTGGTGCTGGCCTGGGTCGGGGGCACCGTCACCGGTGGCCAGAAAGGCCTGGCCGACCTGGCCCTGTTCTCCGGCATCGGCCTGATGGGCGGCGCCATGCTGCGTGACTTCGCCATCGTCGCCACCGCCTTCGAGGTGCAGGCCACGGAGGCACGCAAGGCGGGGATGATCGGCGCCGTGGCCCTGCTCCTCGGCACCATACTGCCCTTCATCGTCGGCGCCGCGGTGGCCTGGGCCTTCGGCTATCGCGACGCGGTAAGCATGACCACCATCGGCGCCGGTGCGGTGACCTACATCGTCGGCCCGGTGACCGGCGCCGCCCTGGGCGCCAGCTCCGACGTCATGGCACTGTCCATCGCCACCGGCCTGATCAAGGCGATCATCGTCATGGTGGCGACGCCCGCCTCGGCGCGGCTGCTGGCGCTGGACAATCCGCGCTCGGCGATGGTCTTCGGCGGCCTGGCCGGCACCGTCAGCGGCGTCACCGCGGGGCTCGCCGCCACCGACCGCCGGCTGGTGCCCTATGGTGCCCTCACCGCCACCTTCCACACCGGCCTGGGCTGCCTGCTGGGGCCGTCGCTGCTGTTTTTCTGCGTGCGGGCATTGGTTGGTTAATTACGCGCATACATCCGGCATTCGGCGACGAAGGCCAGCAGATTGGGATCGCGCTCGCGGCTGCGCAGGAACACCGCGCCAATGCGCTGCTGGAGGCGATAGCGCGACGCCAGGGGCAATAGCTTGAGGCGGTTCTGGTAGACCGCCTCGACCCGCCCCGGCAGCAGCGCGTAGCCCACCCCGGAGCTGACCATGCTCATCAGCGAGAAGATGTCGTTGACCTGCATGATCACCTCCGGCTCGAAGCCGGCCTGGGCGAACACCTGGCGGCCGTCGCGAAAGGTGGCGAAGCCCTGGGTCAGGGTCACGAAGGGCACCCCCGAGAGGTCGCGCAGGTCCACCTCGGCCTGGTCGGCGAAGGGCGAATCACTGGGCGCAGCGAGAAAGATGTCGTCGCTGAACAGCTCGACGCTCTCGCAGTCGGCATCCACCACCGCGTCGTCCAGCGCCACCAGCATGGCGTCCAGCTTGAAGTCGTGCAGTTGCTCGGCGAGATCGGCGTTGGAACCCAGCACCAAGTCGATGTTGAGTTCGCTGCGCCTGAGCTTGAGGCCCATGATCAGCTGGGGCACGGTCTTGACCGTCAGCGAGTACAGCGCCCCCAGGCGAAAGCGCTCCGCCGAAAAGCCCGCCGCCTGGCGCGTGAGCCGGACCGTCTCGGCCAGGTCCTGCATCAGTCGCTCGGCCCGAGCCTCCAGCACGAAGGCGCCATCCAGCGGCGTCAGGGTACGCCCCTCATGCTTGAACAGTGGGCAGCGCAGGGCGTTTTCCAGGGAGTGGATGGCGCGATGCACGCTGACATGGCTGGTGCCCAGCTCGGCGGCGGCCCGCGCCAGGTTGCGACTGCGCATGAAGGCCAGAAAGATCTCCAGCTTGCGCAGGGTGATTTCATCGGTATCGGACATGACGGCCAGCGGGCGAGGAAGACAGCTGCCCACCTTGCCCGGATGCGCGGGCGGCGTCGAGGGTTACGGCCCATCAATCCGCCTTGCTCAAATATTCGCTCAGCAGCGCGACGAACGCCTGAGTCGCTGGGGTGAGGCTGCGGCCGGTGGGGGTAAGGATGCCCAGCGGCCGGGCCAGGCTCTCGCCGCGCACCGGCAGGGCCACCACCGGGGCCTCGCCGCCCGCCGACTCCGGCAGCAGGGCCAGGCCCTGGCCGGCTGCCACCAGGGCCAGCAGGGTGCTCATGTAGTTGGCTTCCAGCGCCGCCACCAGGCGCAGGCCGGCGGCGGCGAAGGCGAAGTCCAGGCATTCGCGCACGCTGCTGTCGCGACCGGTGAGCAGCAAGGGTACGGCGTCGAGTTCGCCCAGGGTGATTTCGGCGCGGCCCGCCCAGGGATGGTCGCGAGGGACGAACAGCTGCAGGTGATCGACATACAGCGGCTGGAACTCCAGGCCCACGGCCCGTGGCCGGACGCCGATACCCAGGTCCACCTGCCCTTCCCTGACCAGCGTCTCGACCCTACCGGCCACCCCATCCTGCAGGCGGACCTCGATGGCCGGATGACGGGCCTGGAAGGTCTTCAGCAATTCGGGAAAGGGGCCCATGAAGAAGGACGGCAAGGCCGCCAGGGTGATCCGCCCCCGACGCAGGCCCGCCAGGTCCCGGGCATGGGTCTGGACATCGCCCAGGTCCACCAGGACCCGTTCCAGGGGGCCGCGCAGTTCTTCACCCGCGGTGGTCAGCTGGACCCGCCGCGGGGTGCGCTCCAGCAGCTGAACTTCCAGCCACGCTTCGAGTTGCTGGATCTGCACGGTGAGCGCCGGAGGAGACAGGTGCAACTCCTCGGCCGCGCGGGCGAAGGAACCATGACGGGCCACAGCGAGAAAGGCCTGCACGTGCTGGAGCAGATTCTTCATTTTGTTTTTCTGAACGCTGCTTCGGAAGATTCCAATTTACAGGACGTCGGCCGTCTTCGAATACTGCGGGCACAATAACAAAACCTCCCGTGTGCCTGCTTGCCGTGCCACGGTCCAAGGAGTCCGCCATGCTCGCCCTGCTCGGTGTCGTCACCATTCTCGCGTTGCTCGTCGCGGTCATGAGTAAACGCGTCTCGCCCCTGGTCGCCCTCATCGTCATCCCTATTGCCGCCGCCCTGATCGGTGGCTTCGGCCTGGGCACCAGCGCCTTCATCATCGCCGGGATCAAGGGCGTCGCCCCGGTGATCGGCATGTTCGTCTTCGCCATCCTGTTCTTCGGCATCATGACCGACGCCGGGATGCTCGATCCCATCATCGACCGCATCCTGCGCACCGTCGGGACCCGGCCGACGCGCATCGTCTGCGGCAGCGCCCTGCTCGCCCTGCTGGTGCACCTGGACGGCTCCGGCGCGGTGACCTTCCTGGTGACCATCCCCGCCATGCTGCCGCTCTATACCCGCCTGGGCCTGGATCGCCGCATCCTGGCCTGCGTCGCGGCCATGGCTGCCGGGGTCAACTTCCTGCCCTGGACCGGGCCGGTGCTGCGCTCCTCCGCCGCCCTGCATGTACCCGTGGCCGATCTGTTCCAGCCGCTGATCCCGGTGCAGCTGGTGGGCCTGGCCTTCGTCTTCGCCAGTGCCTGGTGGCTCGGGCGCCGCGAGGAGAAGCGCCTGACCCTGGCCGGCCAGGCACCCTGGCTCGCCGGCGGTGGCGCCGGTGCCGCGCCGGAGCGGGTGCTCAGCGAGGCCGAGCGCGCCCTGCGCCGCCCAGAGCGTTTCTGGATCAATCTGCTGCTGACCCTGGTGGTGATGGGCGTGATGATCGCCGGCTGGGTCGATCCGGTGGTGATGTTCATGCTCGGCACCGTGGCCGCGCTGTGCCTGAACTACCCCTCGGTGGACGCCCAGAAGGCGCGCATCGACGCCCACGCCAAGACCGCCCTGACCATGGCCAGCATCCTTTTCGCCGCCGGCGTCTTCACCGGCATCATGCAGGGCAGCGGCATGCTCAAGGCCATGGCCCAGGTGGCGGTGGCCGGTATCCCGGCCGGGCATGGCCAACTGATCCCGGCGGTGGTGGGCTTCCTGTCCATGCCGCTGAGCCTGTTGTTCGATCCGGATTCCTTCTACTTCGGCGTGATGCCGGTGATCGCCGAGGTCGGCCGCAACCTAGGCGTGGATCCGGTGCAGGTGGCCCAGGCCTCGCTGCTCGGGGTGCACACCACCGGCTTTCCGGTCAGCCCCCTGACCCCGGCGACCTTCCTCCTGGTGGGCCTGTGCAAGCTGGACCTCGCCGATCACCAACGATTCACCATCCCCTTCCTCTTCGCGGCCTCGGTGCTGATGACCCTGACCGCCCTGCTCCTGGGAGTCTTCTAGATGACCCGTCTCCTTCGCATCGGCTGTGGCGCCGGCTATTCCGGCGACCGCATCGAACCCGCCGTGGAACTGGCCGAGCACGGTCGCCTCGACTACCTGGTGTTCGAATGCCTGGCCGAACGCACCATCGCCCTGGCGCAACAGGCGCGACTGGCCGATCCCGAGGCCGGCTTCGATCCGCTGCTGGAGGCGCGGATGCGCCGCATCCTGCCACTGCTGCGCCAGGCGGATCGTCCGCGCCTGCGGGTGATCACCAACATGGGCGCCGCCAACCCGACCGCCGCGGCGCGCAAGGTCGCCGCCCTGGCCCGGGAGCTGGGCGTCACAGGGCTCAAGATCGCCGCGGTAGCCGGCGACGATGTGCTGGCCCAGCTGCCGGCCGACGCCCTGCTCGACAATGGCCAGACCCTGGCCGAACTGGGCGACCGCGTGATCTCGGCCAATGCCTACCTGGGAGTGGACGGCATTGTCCAGGCCCTGGAAGCCGACGCCGATGTCATTATCACCGGCCGGGTGGCAGACCCTTCCTTGTTTTTGGCACCGCTGGTGCATGAGTTCGGCTGGGCGGCGGATGACTGGGAGCGGCGCGGACGCGGCACCGTGGTCGGTCATCTCCTGGAATGCGCCGGCCAGGTCACTGGCGGCTACTTCGCTGACCCAGGCTACAAGGACGTCACGGACCTCGCCCGCCTGGGTTTCCCCCTGGCGGAAGTAGACTCCGATGGCCACGCCACCATTACCAAGGTGGCCGGTTCCGGCGGCTGCGTGACCCCGGCGACTTGCACCGAGCAGTTGCTTTACGAGGTGCATGACCCAGCGGCCTATCTGACGCCGGACGTGACCGCCGACTTTTCCGGCGTCGCCCTGCAGCAAGTGGGTCCGGATCGGGTCGTCGTGAGCGGCGCTCGCGGCACCGCGTGGCCGGACCAGCTCAAGGTGTCGGTGGGCTATCGCGACGGCTGGCACGGCGAGGGCCAGCTCTCCTACGCGGGTCCCGGCGCCGTCGCCCGCGCCCGGTTGGCCGGTGCCGTGGTGCGCGAGCGATTGCAACTCTGCGGCGTACCGGTCGAAGAGCTACGTTGTGAGCTGATCGGCTGCGACGCTCTCCACGGAGAGACGCTCGCTGCCCAGGCCTCCG
This sequence comes from Pseudomonas sp. PLB05, assembly GCF_021106615.1. NCBI lineage: Bacteria > Pseudomonadati > Pseudomonadota > Gammaproteobacteria > Pseudomonadales > Pseudomonadaceae > Pseudomonas > Pseudomonas sp. PLB05. The sequence goes on along the minus strand of NZ_JAJOHO010000001.1, from coordinate 1,018,850 downwards.
GCGAACCTTGGGAGGTACGGCTGCGGGTCGTTGGCCGCTGCGCCACCCGCTCGGCGGCAGTGCAGATCGGCAACGAGGTGGAAACCCTCTATACCAATGGCCCAGCGGGCGGCGGCGGTGCGACCAAGGCGGTGCGCGAGGTCATCGCCGTGGCTTCGCTGCTCTGGCCCCGAACCGCCGTCACCACCACCCTGGATCTGGAGACGCTGCCATGAAAGTACGCGAGATTGCCCACGTCCGTACCGGCGACAAGGGGGACACCTCGAACATGGCGGTGATCGCCTATCGTCGGGAAGATTTCGACCGCCTGCGCCAGGTCCTAACCGCCGAACGGGTCGCGGCCTGGTTTGCCGACAGCCGCCCGACCGATGCCGCGCCCGTTCGCCGCTACGAGCTACCCGCCCTGGGCGCGCTGAACTTCGTGCTGCCAGGCGCCTTGCGCGGTGGCGTCACTCGCTCCTTGGCCCTGGATGCCCATGGCAAGGGTCTGGGCGCGGCGTTGCTGGATCTGGAGCTGGAGGACTAGGTGCGACTCAGCCGGGGGTGCCGACGCCAGCACCGGGCAAGCGCGTCAGCAGGACGGTGTCCTTGTCGAGGGGCACCTGGGCGCCCTTGCGCCTGAGTTCGTTGATGGCGTGCAGGAGGATCAGATTCACCTGCTCGACCTCGCGCATGTCGTCCGCCTTGAGCAACCGCGAGACCCGCACATTGTGATCAGGCTCGATGAGGGTGATCAGCAGGCCGTCGTTGCGCCGCTCCAGCTCGTGGCGCACGGGCGGATCGAGTTTGGCCAAGCGTTCATGCAACCTGTTCATCTACAGGCTCCCGAAGGAACGTCACCCACTTCAGGCTAGCCGCCTCGATAGAGAACGCAAGGCGTCTACGTCGACTCACGATGCCAGGGTCACTGGCGGGTACCGCGGTGAGAAAGCGGCTGCGGTTTGTCATGAAGCTGCCATCCGCATCCGGCACGCTGGGCCTCTTGACCGCCACCTCGTGGCAGAGGCCTATCCATGGATACCCGCCCCGCCCTCCGCCTGCGCACCCCTGGAGTCACTCCCTCGGCACGCGTGGCGTTGGTTGCCACGTCGACCCGCGGTCGCGCCGCCGCAGCGCACGGCCAGCGCATCGCCCTCGCCACCCAGCATCTACTGACGCTCGGGCATCGTCGGATCCTGCTGGTGACCCCTCAGCAACGGCCAGCCGCCGAGGCCGACGCCGAATTGCAGGCGCATTGCCAGGTCATGCTGGCGGAGGGGCTGGCGCTACTGCCCCGGCTGGAGCTCGATCCGGCGGCTCCCGCCTGCTGGCCGGAGCTTGCCGCTACACTGATCGGCATTGCCCCGACCGCCCTGCTCTGCACCCAGCCTGCCCTGGCCAGGGCGCTGCAGACCGCCCTTACGCCCCAGGGTGAGCTGACCATCGTGGGTCCTGAAACAAGGGATGGGGCGCAGGACGCATCCTGGCACTAGCTCAGACACCCCCCCTCAGAAATTCGACCCCCGGATCGTCCGTCCAGCCTGATCGGGCTGCTGCAGGTTGCCCGAGGTGTCGGCCTTGACCGGATTCCAGTCGATCTCGGCGCGCTGCACCGCAGCGGCCGTGAAGCGTTCGTTGAGCTCCGGCGCCAGGCGATGGCCCCAGTAGGCCATCTTCGCCTTGTAGCCCACGGTGATCTCCTTTTGCGGTTGCAGCAGCGCCTTGACGATGGCCTGTACCGCCTTGTCCGGAGTGTCCTTGGTCGGCAGATCGGGACGATGGCCGGTATAGGTGGCCGCATGGCCCCAGATCGGGGTATCCAGCGCCCAGGGCAGCACCGTCGACAACTGGATGTTGGGCTGCCGCCCGCGACGCAGTTCCTGCTGCAGGACCCGGCCAAGGCTGAGCACCGCAGCCTTGGATGCCGAATAGGTGGCCTGATAGGCATGGGGAATCTCGCCGTCCACCGAGGCTACGTTGACCAGCCGACCATAGCCCTGGCGGCGGAAGCGCTGCAGGGCCAGATGGCTGCCGATCACCACCCCCTTCACATTGGTATCCAGCAGGCGCAGGTGATCGTCCAGCGGGATCTCCTCGAAGCGGCCCACCGCTACCACGCCGGCATTGTTGATCCAGCCGTCGATGCGACCGAAGCGCTGCTCGGCCTGTTCGGCCAGCGCCGTCATCTGCGCCACGTCGGCGACGTCGGTCGGCACCGCCAGGGCCGCGACGCCCAGCGCCTGTACCTCCACCGCCAGGGCTTCCAGGGCTTCGGTCCGCCGCGCCGCCAGCACCAGATTGGCTCCGTGCCGGGCCAGCGCCAGGGCCACACCGCGGCCGACGCCACTGGACGCGCCGGTGACGACGATGGTCCGGCCATTCAGTTGCTGGGGATCGGGCCGCGACGTACGCCGGGACGAGGTGCGGTTCAGCAGGGCCAGGGCGGCAGGTAGGGCGAGCAACAGTGGCAGGGTACGCATCGGGGGTCTTCCTCGCAGTCTGTGTCTGAGGTGTGACCCGTGGGCGGCCGCACTGACGTCCCGCTTGGGACGACCGGAGCCTGGCGCGCCGACGGTGACCGCCTCGCTTGATCGCTGAGATCGCCGTGCCAGGGCAGCTGCCAGCGGCCACGACCGTTCGGCGGAAGACGTCAGTCTTCGGGCTGGCGGTGGGGCATGGCAATGCCGTGCAGCTTGAGCCGTCGATAGAGGGTGGCCCGGGACATACCCAGCGCTCGGGCAGCGGGAACGGCCTTCCAACGGTGCCGCACCAGCGCGGCGAGGATCAATCGCCGTTCAGGGCTATCGACCTGAGGCCGTGGCTCCGTGGACAGCGGCATGCCCGGCTCCAGACTGGCCGGCAGGTGATCGAGGGTGATCAGGGCGCCATCGCACAGGGCGCAGGCATAACGCAGCGCATTGCGCAGCTCGCGCACGTTGCCCGGCCAGTCGTGGGCGAGGATGGCTTCCTGCACCTGGGGCGCCAACTCCGGGACGGCGCCGCTACCGCGCTCCTCCGCCAGCACGCGCCGCGCCAGGGCCAGACGGTCGGCCCGCTCACGCAGCGGTGGCAACTGGAAGACGGCGCCGTTGAGGCGATAGAGCAGATCTTCGCGGAACAGCCCGGCGGCCACCTGTACCTGGAGATCGCGGTGGGTGGCGCAGACCAGCCGCACATCGACCCGCCGCGGCTGGGCGCTGCCTACCGGCAGCACCTCGCCTTCCGCCAGCACCCGCAGCAGGCGGGTCTGCAGGGCCAGGGGCATGTCGCCGATCTCGTCGAGAAACAGGGTGCCGCCATCGGCCGCCACGACCAGCCCCTCGCGTCCCTGGCGCTGGGCCCCGGTAAAGGCACCGGCCGCATGGCCGAACAGCTCGCTTTCGATCAGGCTCTCCGGCAGCGCCGCGCAGTTGAGGGCGACGAAGGGCCGTTCTGCCCGATCGCCACTTTCATGCAAGGCGCGGGCGAAGACCTCCTTGCCGGTGCCCGTCTCACCCGTGACCAGGATCGGCAGGCCGTGGCGATAGAGGCGCTGGCCAGTCTGCAGTGCCTGGCTGACTCGGGGCTCCTGCTCGGGTTCGGCCTCGATGGGCCCGCGGATCAGCGGAATCACCACGCCCAGGCGCTGACGCGGGGCGCGCACCCGGGCGTGAAAATGCGCCTCACCCAGGCGCAGGGGCTCGCCGTCGTCCTCCTGCAACCGCACCGAGGCATCGCGACCGAACAACTCGTCGAGACGCTGCGGCAGGTAGCCCAGCTGATTGAGGCAGAGTTGCCGGGCCGGCCGGTTCAGGCCGGTCAGGCGACCACTCGCGTCCCAGGCCAGCAGGAATTCCGGCTGGGTGTCCAGGTAGCTGGCCTGGGCATGGCCGCAGAGCACCCAATCGCCCCGGGCACTGTGCATGAAGTAGGCATTCTCGATGCGCTGGGCGCTGTCACGGGTGAATTGCTGGATCAGCAACTGGCTGCGCCGGTCATCCGGCGAGCGTGGCGCCGAGACGTCCAGCACCCCGAGCAACTCGCCACCCGGGGCGAATACCGGCGCGGCGGTACAGGTCAGGCCGGTGAAGGCCACGCGGAAGTGATCGGCCTTGTGTACCGTCACTGGCGCGCGGTCGGTCAGCACTGCCGCCACGCCACAGGTGCCCTCCTCCTGCTCGGACCAGCAGGTGCCCAGGTAGAGTCCGGCGCGGCGGCATTCTTCATCGAGCCGATCGCTGACCCGGTAGTCCAGGGTATGGCCCTGGGCATCGGCCAGCAGCACGCAATAGTCGGCTGCCTCAACCCGCGCATGCAAGGCGCCCAGCTCGCCATCGGCGACGCGCAGGAAGTCTTCCGCCGCCTGCTGGTGCTGGCGCAATTCGTAGCGCGAGAGGATGCGCGGGCCGCGCAGGCTGCCCGGGTCAAGCCGATACTGCTCGAAGGAACGGCGCCAGGAATCGAGGATGCGCCCGGGCGGACTGGCCGCGCGCAAGGGCGCGCGCAGGGCCTGGTCGATGGCGCGGGCGTGATAGCGGGCCTGGGTAGACAACATGGGCGTCTCTCCCTGAATTCCGGTCATGGCATGGAAGGCCGGTCATTGTTCTGGCCTTCATTTAGCGCTCCCAGGGCGCTGCCTTCAAGTCCGCGACACCGTGAGACGAATCGTCTCAGCGTCTCTCCATCCCGTCGCAGTCGTGAGACGCCCCGGCGCGTGGAGGCGCTCCTCCCACTGCCTGCCGCTTCCTTCCAAACCCGCGCCCTGCCTGCACTGCAGCGAATTCATCGCGGCTTGGCACCGGCCTTGCTCAGGGCTTTGCGACGCTCCCATCACAACGACAAGAGGGCCAGCCCCATGAGCGCACCCCGGCATCGCCACACGGCTGCCCTGACCGCTGGCCCAGGCCTCGGAGGCCAGCCATGCCCATAACCGTCGGCATCCTGCCCAACCCGGCCTCGGGCCGTGACCTGAGACGGCTGACAGGTAATGCCGCCCTCACCTCCAGCACCGACAAGGCCGGGGTAGTGATGCGCCTGCTGGCCGCCTTTGGCGCCACCGGCGTGGAGCGGGTGCTCTTGCCGCCGGACATGACCGGCATCGCCGCCGCCGTGCTCAAGGCCAGCAGCAGTCGCCAGGCCCGCGAGCAGCGCTGGCCGGAGCTTACGTTTCTCGATCTGCCGCTGACCCAGACCGTGGACGACACCCGGCGCGCCGCGCGGCTGTTGCTGGCCCAGGGCGCCCGGATGATCGCCGTGCTCGGCGGCGACGGCACCCACAAGGCGGTGGCCGCCGAGGTGGGCGACCTGCCGCTGCTGACCCTGTCGACCGGCACCAACAATGCCTTTCCGGAGTTGCGTGAGGCCACCAGCGCGGGGCTGGCCGGCGGCCTGGTCGCGGCCGGCCGGGTCGACCCGACGCTGGCGCTGCGGCGCAACAAGCGGTTGCGAGTGGAAGTGCCCGAGCGCGGCGTCCGCGACTGGGCGCTGGTGGACGTGGCGGTCTGTCGCCAGACCTATCTCGGTGCCCGCGCGGTGACCCAGGTGGAAGATCTTGCGGAGGTTTTCACCACCTTCGCCGAACCCTGGGCCATCGGCCTCTCGGCCTTGTGCGGCCTCTGGCACCCCGTCGCGCGCAGCGCCCCCCATGGCGGCTGGGTGCGACTTGAGCCGGAGGCCCCGGCGCAACTGACCGTCCCGCTCGCCCCTGGCGTGCTGGCCCAGGCCGGAATCGCCGCCAGTGGCCTGCTTCTGCCCGGCGAACCCCGGGCGCTGTCGTTAACCACCGGCACCCTGGCGTTGGACGGCGAGCGGGAAATCGAATTCGGCCCCGGGGAGCGTCCGTTAGTGACGCTGGACCTCGACGGCCCCCTGAGCATCGACGTGGAGCGAGTCCTGGAGCTGGCGGCGCAGCAGCGCCTGCTGGTCCGCCGCCTGCCCGCGTCGGCCCTCGGCAATCCTGGAGAACAATAAGATGAGCGAGAACCCCAGCGTCGAAAATCTGAGCCATGCCTACCGGGTGATGCGCACCATCCGCGCCTTCGAGGAGCGGCTGCACGTGGAATTCGCCACCGGCGAGATTCCCGGCTTCGTCCACCTCTATGCCGGTGAGGAAGCCTCGGCCGCCGGCGTCATGGCCCACCTGGGCCACGAGGACAGCATCGCCTCCACTCACCGTGGCCACGGCCACTGCATCGCCAAGGGCGTGGACGTCTACGGCATGATGGCCGAGATCTACGGCAAGAAGACCGGGGTCTGCCAGGGCAAGGGCGGCTCCATGCACATCGCCGATCTGGAAAAGGGCATGCTCGGCGCCAATGGCATCGTCGGGGCCGGAGCCCCGCTGGCCGCCGGCGCCGCCCTGGCGGCCAAGCTCAAGGGCAGCGACGCCGTTGCCGTGGCCTTCTTTGGCGACGGCGGCTCCAACGAGGGTGCGGTGTTCGAGGCGATGAACCTGGCCTCGGTGTGGAATCTGCCGTGCATCTTCGTCGCCGAGAACAACGGCTACGCCGAAGCCACCGCCTCGAACTGGTCGGTGGCCTGCGACCACATAGCCGATCGCGCCGCCGGCTTCGGCATGCCCGGGGTGACGGTGGACGGCTTCGACTTCTTCGCCGTCCATGAAGCCGCCGCGGCCGCCGTGGCCCGCGCCCGGGCCGGCGAAGGCCCCTCGCTGATCGAGGTGAAGTTCACCCGCTACTTCGGCCACTTCGAGGGCGACGCCCAGACCTATCGCGACCCCAACGAGGTCAAGCAGGCCCGGGAGCAACGCGACTGCCTGATGCAATTCCGCGAGCGGGTGACGCGCTCCGGTCAGCTCCAGCCCGCCCTGCTCGACAGCATCGACCAGGAGGTGGAACAACTCATCGAAGACGCCGTGCGCAAGGCCAAGGCCGATCCCAAGCCCGGCCCGGAAGACCTGCTCACCGACGTCTACGTCACCTACGCCTGATCGGAAAACAACAAGGAGCGCCACCATGGCCAGAAAGATCAGCTACCAGCAAGCCATCAACGAAGCCCTGGAACAGGAGATGCGCCGCGATCCCACCGTCTTCCTCATGGGCGAAGACAACGCCGGCGGCGCCGGCGCGCCCGGCGAGCAGGACGCCTGGGGCGGTGTGCTCGGGGTCACCAAGGGCCTCTACCACAAGTTTCCCGGGCGGGTGCTGGACACCCCGCTGTCGGAGCTCGGCTACGTCGGCGCCGCGGTAGGCGCCGCCGCCCGTGGCACCCGGCCGGTGTGCGAACTGATGTTCGTCGACTTCGCCGGCTGCTGCCTGGACCAGATCCTCAACCAGGCGGCCAAATTCCGCTACATGTTCGGCGGCAAGGCGGTCACCCCGCTGGTGCTGCGCACCATGGTCGGCGCGGGTCTCCGCGCCGCGGCCCAGCATTCGCAGATGCTGACCTCCTGGTGGACCCATATCCCCGGCCTCAAGGTGGTCTGCCCGGCCACGCCCTATGACGCCAAGGGCCTGCTGATCCAGGCCATTCGCGACAACGACCCGGTGATCTTCTGCGAGCACAAGCTGCTCTACGGGATGCAGGGCGAGGTGCCCGAGGAGTCCTACGCCATCCCCTTCGGCGAGGCCAGCTTCCTGCGTGAGGGCGACGACGTCAGCCTCATCACCTATGGCCGCATGGTGCACCTGGCCATGGAGGCCGCCGCCAACCTGGCGCGCCAGGGCGTTTCCTGCGAGGTGCTGGACCTGCGTACCACCAGCCCGCTGGATCGCGACAGCATCCTGGAAAGCGTCGAGAAGACCGGCCGCGCGGTGGTCATCGACGAGGCCAATCCGCGCTGCTCGGTGGCTACCGACATCGCCGCCCTGCTCGCCGAGCAGGCCTTCGATGACCTGCGCGCCCCGGTGCAACTGGTCACGGCGCCGCACACCCCGGTGCCCTTTTCCGATGCCCTGGAAGACCTCTACATCCCCGACGCGGCCAAGATCGAGCGCGCCGTGCTGAAGATCACCCAAGGGAGGCAGGCCGCATGAGCCAGATCCATACCCTGACCATGCCCAAGTGGGGCCTGTCCATGAGCGAAGGCCGGGTCAACGCCTGGCTCAAGGCCGAAGGCGACAGCATCACCAAGGGCGACGAGGTGCTCGACGTCGAGACCGACAAGATCAGCAGCAGCGTGGAGGCGCCCTTCTCCGGCACCCTGCGCCGCTGCCTGGCGCGGGAGGACGAGACCCTCGCGGTAGGCGCCCTGCTGGCCATCGTGGTGGAAGGCGAAGCCAGCGACGCCGAGATCGAGGCGGTGATCGCGCGCTTCCAGGAAGACTTCGTACCCGGTGGCGAAGACGCCGCCGACGCCGGTCCCCAGGCGCAGCGCATCGAGCTCGACGGGCGGCCGCTGCGCTATCTGGAACGCGGCGAAGGCGGACTGCCGCTGGTGCTAATCCACGGCTTCTCCGGCGATCTGGACAACTGGCTGTTCAACCACGAGGCCCTGGCCGCCGAACGCCGGGTGGTCACCCTGGACCTGCCGGGCCATGGTCAGTCCGGCAAGGGCCTGGCCACCGGGGACCTTGCCGAGCTAAGCGCTGCGGTGCTGGCTCTGCTCGACCATCTGGACATCCCCCGCGCCGTGCTCGTCGGCCACTCCATGGGCGGTGCCGTGGCCTTGCAGCTGGCGCAGACCGCGCCACAACGGGTTGCCGGCCTGGTGCTGATCGGCAGTGCGGGACTGGGCCGGGACATCAATGGCGCCTACCTGGAAGGCTTCGTCGCCGCCACCAGCCGCAACCAGCTCAAGGGACCGGTCAGCCTACTGTTCAGCGATCCTGGCCTGGTCACCCGACCACTGCTGGAGGACCTGCTCAAGTACAAGCGCCTGGAAGGGGTGGACCAGGCCCTGAATCGACTGGCCGGCACCCTCTTCCCCAATGGCCAGCAGGCCCAGGTGCTGCGCCAGGTACTCGAAGGCGATCTGCCCGCCCTGGTGATCTGGGGCAAGGCCGACGCCATCATTCCGGTCCAGCATGCCGAAGGCCTGCCGGAAACCGTCCAGGTCGAGATCCTGGACGGCCAGGGCCATATGGTGCAGATGGAGGCCGCGGACCGGGTCAATGCCCTGATCCAGGCCTTCCTCCCCCGCTGCGAACGCTAGAGGAGCCTCACGATGAAAGCAGCCCGTTTCCATGCCGCCCGCGACATCCGGGTGGAAGACGTCCCGGCTCCCGGCGAGCCGGGCCCTACCCAGGTCCTGGTGAAAAACCAGTTCTGCGGGATTTGCGGTACCGATCTGCACGAGTACCTTGGCGGTCCCATCTTCATTCCCACCGCGCCGCACAGCTACACCGGCGGTAAGGTGCCGCAGATCCTTGGCCACGAGTATTCCGGCGTGGTGGAGGCTGTGGGCAGCCAGGTGACAGCGGTGAAACCCGGTGACCGGGTCTCCATCCAGCCGATGGTTTCGCCACGCGACGATTACTACGGCCGCCGCGGCCAGTACCAGCTCAGCGAACAGCTGGCCATCATCGGCCTGTCCCATCCCTGGGGCGGCATGGCCGAGTACTCCCTGGTGGAGGACTACAACGCCATCCCCATGCCGGACGACCTCAGCACCGAGCACGCAGCGCTGATCGAGCCCACGGCGGTGACCGTCTACGCCACTCACCGGGGCGGTGTGAAGCCTGGCGACAGCGTGCTGGTGGCCGGCGCCGGGCCCATCGGCCAGCTGCAGGTCATGGCCGCTCGCGCGGCCGGGGCCACCCGGATCTTCCTGGTGGACCTCAACGACAACCGCCTGGAGATGGCCCACAGCCTGGTGGATGGGCTCGTCACCCTGAATCCCGGCAGCACCGATGTGCTGCGCGAGATCCGCGCCCGGACCGCAGGGGGCGTGGGGGTGGATGTGGCCTTCGAATGCGTGGGCGCCGAGGCGCCCTTGGGACTGTGCCTGGAAGCCGTGCGCCGCCAGGGCGTGGTGGTCCAGGTGGGGATGCAGGGCAAGCCACCGGCGCTGGATGGCTTCACCCTGACCTACAAGGACGTCGACCTGCGCGGCTCCTGGTGCTACTCCACCCTGATGTGGCCCCAGGTGGCCGCCCTGATCGCCAGCGGCCAGCTACCGGCCGAGAAGGTCGTGACCCGCCACATCGCGCTGGACGACGTGGTGGAACAGGGGTTCGAGGCTTTGCTGGACAAGGCCGGGACCCAATTGAAGATCCTGATCGAGCTCTAGGGCTTTACCACGCGGTCGGCGGGGGCCGCCGCGTGGGGCTTTTTTGCTTTACTGGAAAGCCGTCGCGGCAAAGCTGGGACGCGCCAGGAGCCGCTGGTGAAAGGCCACCAGCTGCGGATGCGCGGACCAGCCGATTTCCGGCAGCCGAAAGCTCAGGTAGTCGAGGCCGACCGCCACCAGGTAGTGGCTGAAATCGAGGTCCTCAGTATCCAGTGTGGAAGCCTCGTCCAAGCGCACCAGCAGCCGGTCGATGGCCGCCAGCCGGCGGGCGCCCAGCACCGACTCATCCTGGGCCGCACCGTCATGCTTGCGGGCGATCACCGTGCCGAAGGCCGCGTCGATCAGGCCCTGGCCCAGACCGGCCAGTTGCAGGCGCTTGGCGGAAAGCCGACCGCCGCCGGCCAACAGATGCAGATGGAGGCAGATCAGCAGGGTCTCGCTGAGGGCGATGCCCTCGTCGGTGATCAGTACCGGGACCTTGTTGCCGGGATGGGCGGCCAGCAAGGTCGGATCGTCGTTCCAGGGATCGCTCCACACCAGCTCAAGACGCTCGCCGAAGCCAGCTTCGAGGGCGGTGACGCGCGCGGCGCGGGCATAGGGTGAGGTCTGGTTCAGCAGCAGTTGCATGGCGGACTCCGGGACACGGGCGGGCGATAGAGGCACCCGCCAGTGTAGCCGCTGCCGTGCACCCTCAGTGCGGCCGCGTCACCGTCAGCACGACCGCGGCGATGCGATCGGTATGGGCATAGACCCCTGTCTCCAGCTCTTCACCGAAGACATCCGGATCCAGCTCGCGATAGCGCCAGGCCACGTCCTGGCCGTCCAGGCGGGTGCGTACTTCTTCGAGGAAGGGATCACGGTTATCGACCATGGCGACGCCGGTATAGAGCAGCAGGGTGCCGCCCGGTGCCAGGCGCTGCAGCGCCGTGTCCAGGATGGCCAGCGACAGGCCAGCCCCAAGAGGACCACCACCATGGCGATAGGCACGCTCGCCGGGATCGACCAGATAAGGGGGATTGGACAGGATGAAATCGAAGTCACCCGCCACATCGTTCAGCAGGTTGCTGTAGCACGCGCTGACATTGTCGGCCCCGGCCAGCTCGGCGTTGACCCGGGTCAGCGCCAGGGCACGCTCGTTGATGTCCACCGCCAGCACCTCGGCATCGGGCCGGGCCAGGGCGACCAGGATGGCGCCGGGACCGGCCCCACTGCCGATGTCCACGGCGCGGCGGATGTCACCGGTCTCGAAGCGCAACTGGGCTTCCAGGGCATTGGCATAGCGATAGGTGTCGGGGCCGAAGAACACCGCATCGGCGTCCTCGGTGGGATAGGCGGAATGCACGAACAGCTGGTCACCCAGGCTCGATACCCGCACCCGACTGCGCCAGCCGCCCGGCACCGCGGTCAGCAGCTCGGCTGCCGCCAGGGTGTCGATTAGAGAGCCAGGCAGCAGCTCGGGGGAAAACGGCCGGCTCCAGCCGAAGATGCCCAGCAGATCCCGCGCCCAGGCGTTGCCTTGCCGGGCATTGACCCGCGCGTGGGAGGCCGGGGTGGGCGTGATGAAGTGATAGTCCGCTGCGCGCAGCGTCTCGATCAGCAGTTTCAGGGCAGGGACCGCGTCAGGGCTGGTCGCGATGCGTTCGGGATGTTCCATGGCCGTCACGGGTGGTTCCTTCAATGACAGTCGAAATGAAAAGGACCCTTGCGGGTCCTTGAATAGGGATCAGCCCAACAGGGAGGCGAACAGTCGTGTCGCCAGCAGACCTGCACGGCTGTGGTGGCGCGCCGGTGACAGCTGCTCCACCAGTAATGCCATGGCGGCCGCGCGGCTGGGTTGGCTGGCCAGACGCTGCTCCAATGCGACCTCATCGCTATCGAAGTCGCTCGCCTGGGCCTTGCTCGCATTGGCCGCCGTGCCCTGCTCGGCTTCCAGCGCTGGACACAGACGCTCCTGCTGACGCTGGCGAGCGCGAAAGCTCACCTCGCGGCGCGGCAAGACGGACACCCGCTCGGCGGCCGCCTGGTGCCGGGCGCCGCTGTGCACGAAGTCACCGGCGATCCAGTCGTGAATCAGCTGCTGCTCGTAGGCGGTGAAGACGCCGAACATCTCGGCGCGCTCACCCTGGATCAGGCGCCAGAAGCGACTGTTGGTCGGGTCTTCATGACGCTTGATCCAGCCCTGCTCCTGCATCACCTGGAGGAATTCGGGAATCTGCGCGGGATCGGTCAACCAGTCGCTGACGCTACGGCCCCCGATGCGGCAATAGTCCGAATGCACATAGCGGCCAACGGTACTCTTTTCCGCCAGTACCTCGATCACCGCCTGTTCCAGCTCGAAGCCGCCGATCACCGAGGTGGTGCTGGCGCCCAGTTCATTGAGCAGGTAGCCCTGCACCACGCGCTGGTAGAAGGCAGCGCGGCCTTCGGCGGGCATGGCGTCATGTACGGCTTGCAGCGCCTTGCGCGCATGACCGGTGCCGGCATTGTCGACGGTCACATGCAAGGTGAAGTAATAGGGATCGATACCCAGTTCGTTGAGCTCGTAGGAGGTGATAAGCAGGTGCAGCGGCAGCTGCTCGTAACCGAGGTTGAAACCCAGCACCTCGGGCAGGTAGTGATCGGCGTTATAGGCCAGAGCCAACTGGATGGCGCCCTGGACATAGTGATCGTCGCTCAATTGCGAGAAATCTTCACAGCCATGGCTGGCCAGCAGCTTGCGATAGAGCACCACATGATTCTTGTCGGGCTGACCGTCACCCAGCTCTTCGAGATAGATCTGGATGGCCGCGCGATAGCGCAGGTCGTCCCAGTGAGCGAGCGTGCCATAGAGCCAGGCGCCATCGACCAGCTTGGTAGGCGCCACGCTACGCAGGAAGTACAGCGCATGGGCCTTGCTGCCAAAATAACGTCGCGGCGCGCCAGCCTTGCGGTTCGCCAGATAGTCCTGGTACTGGGCGCCGACCCGTTCGTTGTTCTCCAACACCCAGGTTTCCAGTGCCGCGGGATCCGCCGGGAGGTCGGCCTTCATGGCACTCACGGCCTGCAGCTGGTCGTCGAGATAGTGCCGCGCCTGCTCCCGCGCACCAACACTGGGTTTCTCCACGAGGAGCTCGCGGTAAAGAGACTTGGCGGGTTCCAAGGCAACGGGGGTCGACCCGGCGTGCTGGCCGGTTACGGCTCTTGTAGTGGTCTGCATAGAGGGCACATCTGGCAGCTGATGAATACCCTATTCGGCCCGCAGGCGACGGCTTGGTTCCGATCGGCCCGGGCACGCGGGCTGGCCGTCTCGCTTGAAGCCGTCAAACGCCTGCGCCTGCCTGGCCTACCATTCGTCGGCGAGCGCCCCGATCGCCTGACCTGCCCCGCTCTACCGACAACACGGCGACGGGTGACCGGACGACAGACCTCAGTTCCTGCCGTACCAGGCCGATAGCCTGACAATTCGTACGACCTCCAGGCCCTGTCCATGTCCGCTGCCGATTCCGACATCGATCTTCGCGCCCTCCTCGATTCGATTCAGGAGTTCATCGTCGCCAAGGACGGTCAGGGGCGTTGGCTGTTCGTCAACCGCATCGTGCTCGAGGCCTATGCCATGGTTGGCTTCGACTACGTCGGCGTCACCGACGCCGAGTTGATCGAGCGCTTTCCCGCCTTCGCCGAGGCGTTCGTCTACAACATCCAGACCGACGAGCTCGCCTGGCAGAACGCGGCGCCGACATTGGTCGAAAAGTCCTTCATAGGTCCCGATGGACGTATCAATACCTGGGAAGTGGTCAAGACACCGCACTTCGACGCCCAGGGCGACCGCCGGCTGCTGACCATCGTCAGCCGCAACGTCACCGAGCGCAAACTGGCGGAGACCGCCCTGCAGGAAAGCGAAAGCCGCTACAAGTCCCTGGCCTATCTGGATGCCCTTACCGGGGTCGCCAATCGACGCAGCATTCTCGACCAGATCGCACGCCACAGAGCCAGCGACGCCAGCAGCCCCTGTGCCCTCCTCTACCTGGATCTCGACCGCTTCAAGGCTATCAATGACGAATTCGGCCATGAGTTCGGCGATCTGCTCCTGGTGGCCTTTGTCGCCCGGGTCAGCGCCTGCCTGCGTCGGGAGGATCTGCTTGGCCGCATCGGCGGCGACGAATTCATCGTCTTCCTGCGCGACACCACGCCCACTGCCGCCTTGACCATGGCCGAGCGCCTGTGCCGCGCCCTGCAGGAGTCCTGGCACATCCAGGGCGTCACCCTGAGTACCACGTCCTCCATCGGCATCGCCCGCTGCACCGATGGCAGCCTCAGTGTCCATGAGCTGATCCGCCGGGCGGACGCCGCCCTTTACCAGGCCAAGCGAGCTGGGCGCGCGCGAGTCGTGCTGGACGAGGCCTAGAGTCGTTCCGTGGGCTGGGCGCGGATCAGGATCTCGCGCTGCCGGAAGGCCGTTTCCAGCTGTCGGCGATAGCCGTCCCACCAGGCTCGATCCAGGGTCTCGGTCATCACTTCGTAGACCAGCAACTCATCGTCCTCGACCCGGTCCGCCTCGTCCTGGCACAGGCCTTCGACCGGAGCCCGGCTGAAGGCCGTCAGGCCGCCGAAGCGCTCGACCAAAACCTGGCGTACCTCCTGAAACAGTGTCCCCGGCAGGCGCTGGCCGTCATTGTCGTTGAGGGGTAGCAGCAATTGGACGAGGTACATGGCATCTCTCCGCTCGTGATAGTAGGACAGACCGTCCCGGACCCCGGTCGGGTTCCCGCACGTCCCAAGGACAACCGCCTGGACACGAAAAAGCCCCGCCAGCGGTAGACACCGGCGAGGCCTTTCGAGCAAGCGGCTAAGTCTGCGATCAGACCGAGAAGCGGCCAACCAGACGATTCATGTCCACCGCCAGGCGCGAGACCTCATGGGCCGCCGCAGCGGTCTGGTGGGCACCGGCCGAGGTCTGGATCGACAGATCGCGGATGCTGACCAGGTTCTGGTCCACCGACCGGGCGACCTGGGCCTGCTCTTCCGATGCCGTGGCGATGAGGAAGTTGCGCTCGTTGATCTCGGTGATGGAGCGGGCGATTTCCTCCAGGGCGGCGCCGGCTTCGTTGGCGATCTTCAGGGTCGCGGTGGCCTCGTCACGGCTGCGCTGCATGGCCTGCACGGCGCCTTCCGAACCGCTCTGGATGCCGCCGATCATCTGCTCAATTTCGCGGGTGGATTCCTGGGTCCGGTGGGCCAGGGCGCGTACCTCATCGGCGACCACGGCAAAGCCGCGACCCTGTTCACCCGCCCGGGCGGCCTCGATGGCCGCGTTCAGCGCCAACAGGTTGGTCTGCTCGGCGATCCCGCGGATCACATCGACCACGGTGGCGATGCCCTGGGCCTGTTCGGCCAGGGCGACGATCTGCTCGCTGGTATGGGACACGGTGCCCGTCAGCGAATGGATGGCATTGACGGTCTCGGTGACCCGGGCCGCGCCCAGACCGGTCGAGCGCTCCGACTGTTGCGCGGACGTCGAGGCCGAGGCGGCGTTGCGCGCCACTTCCTCGACGGCGGCGGTCATCTCGTTGACCGCCGCGGCAGCCTGCTCCACCTCGCCATTCTGGCGCTGCAGGCCACGGCTGGCCTCGTCGGTCACGGCATTCATCTCTTCGGCGGCGGACGCCAGCTGCGTCGAGGCCTCGCCAATGTGGCTGACGGTGTCGCGCAGGGTCTGCTGCATCTGCACCGTGGCGCGCATCAGCTCGGCCATCTCGTCGCGGCCGGTCGCCTGGGCCTCGACGCGCAGATCGCCCTCGGCGATGCGCCGGTTGATGGCCAGCACCTGGCGCAGCGGCTGCAGGATGCTGCGGGTATAAAGCACGGCCACCACCACGGTGAGCACGATGGCGATGGCGGCAATCACCCCGAGCAGCCAGAGGTTGCGGCTGTAGGTCTGGGTGGCCAGTTCGCCGGCCTGCTTGGCGCCGCGTTCGTTGAAGGCACCCAGGGCCACGATCTTCTCTTGCAGCTCGTTGGTCAGCGGACGGATATTGGCATTGGTGAAGGCGGTTCCCTCGCTGGCCGGACGCGTCCGGGCGATGACGATGATCTCGTCGAGGCGCGCATCGTAGGCCTTGACGCCAGCGGACACGGCGTCGGCCAATCGTTGCTCTTCAGGCGAGGCGACCAGGGCCTGATAAGCCGCCACTTCCTTCTGCAGCTGGCCGCGTGCCTGGGCGATGGTCGCCGCGGCGGTCTGCTTCATCTGCTCGTCTTCCGACGCCACCATGCGCAGGGTTTCCAGACGCAACCTGAGCACCAGGCTATCCATCTTCGCCGTTTGCGCGATACTGGCCATCCAGTTGGTCTCGACATCCTGTTCGGCCTGGTACAGAGAATTCAGGCCCACGGCCGAGGTAATCACCAACACCAGCAGCAACAGGGTAACGGTGGCAAAGCACACGGCCGAACGGGCCGACAATTTCAGGTTACGCATGGTGCAACTCCAGGCAAAAAAGGCGTATTCACCCCTTTTGTTCGGCGCTATCACCCCTGGCTGAAGAGCCGCCCATCGGCGATCAGTGGCGTGCCCCTATAAGCCGCAGGCTAGAGCTGGCGCGGCCTCCAGCGACATGCACCCAACCGACGATGGGCGCACGATCCTGGCAAAGGGCCACCCGAACTCAGGCTAGAATGAGCCTTTTCCGCCATCGAAATTCCTATGCCGCCGACGAAGCCCCGCCCTGCGCACCTGGTCCCCCTGCGCAACCGCCTGCTGGCCATCGCCTTCGCGGGGATCGTGCCCCTGGCGCTGGTGGCCGGGCTGGGGCTGTGGCTGCTCGTCCATCACCAGCAGCACGAAGCCGAACAGCGGGCCCTGGAATCCAGCCGCCAGGCCGCCACCACCATCGAGAGCGAATTGCGCCGTTCGGCGACCATCCTCCAGGCCTTGGCCGAGTCGCCCCTGCTGGCGGCGGGTGATCGGGAGGGCTTCGCGACCCTGGTGGAGCGGGTCCTGCCGCTGGTGCCGGGGTGGCGCACGGTGCTGCTCGCTACCCCGGATGGGCAGGTCATCAAACGGATATCGAGCGTCAAACGGGCGCCGGGGGGGCCTGTCGCCGAGCCGGACAGCTTCGCCGAGGTGGTCGCCAAGCGCCGGCCAGTGGTTGGGCAACTGGGCCGTGGCTCCTCCGGCCTGCTCGCCTTTCCGATTCGGGTCCCGGTGTTGCGTGAGGGTCAGCTGAGCTTCGTGTTGACCGCGGTGATGACCCCGGAAAGCATACGCGCCGCGCGCATGGCCCGCGCTCTGCCCAAGGACTGGGTGGGCTCGGTATTCGATCGCCATGGCCTGCGTATTGCCCGTACCAATTTGCATGAGGAAAGCCTGGGCGAGCCCGCCTTGCCAGGCCTGGCGGCGATCCTGGCGCAACCGGGCGAGGAAGGCATAGGCACCGCCCGCACCCGCGAAGGCCACCAGGTCTATACCGCCTTCGTGCGTCTGCCCGATTCCGGCTGGACCGTAACCACGGCCATTCCCACCGAAGAGGTGGCCGCGGCGGCCAATCGTTCCTTCGCCCTTTATGGCGGTGGTCTGGTGCTGTCGGTAGCCTTTGCCTGGGCGGTGGCCCTGCTGCTATCACGGCGGATCAGCCAGCCGGTGCAGGCGCTGCAGGAGGCCGCCCAGGCTCTAGGCCGGCGCCAGCCGCCCGTGCTGCCGGACAGTGACGTCCTGGAGATCCGCCAGGTCGGCGAAGCCCTGCAGGAAGCAGCCGACGCCCGCCGGTTGCTGGAAGAGGAGCGTGACGACTACCTGCGGGGCCTGCAGCTGAGTCAGGAACAGTTGCAGCTGCAGGTCGCCGATCTGGAGGTCCTGCAGCAGCTCAATCATCGCCTGCTGCAATTGCCCTCGCTGTCGCAACAGCTGCAGGAGATCGTCGAGGTTCTCTGCCGCTTTCATCAGACCTCCAAGGGCTGCGTCTCGCTGCTGGAAGACGGCAAGCCGCCGCAGCTGTATTTCGCGGCCGGTTTCTCGGCCGAAGATCAGGCGCAGTTGGCCACCCTGCCGCTGGCGGAAAGTGCCTGTGCCGCCGCCGTGCGCAGCGGCACCCGCATAGTGGTGCCGGCGCTGGCGACCGCACCTGAGTTCGCCGCCCTGGGCGCACTGGGCCAGCACCTGGGCTTCTCCGCCCTGCATGCGGTGCCCTTGCGCAGCACCCTGCACGGCATCCTCGGCGCCATCACCGTTCACCTGCCAGAGGCCCGGGAACCCACGCCGCGCCAGCAGCGCCTGGCCGATCTGTGCGCCTCCAAGGCGGTGCTGGTGATCGATCGTGCCCGTATCCAGAAGGCTGCCCTGCGTTCGCAACGCCGCCTGCGGGTGGCGCTGGAAAGCTCGCAGGTGTCCTTTGGCATCGCCGTACCCGCTGCCGAAGGCACTTTCGCCTGGGACTATCTCAACCCCATCGGAACCACCACCCTGGGTCTCGACAGCCGTGACGCCAACGCCCGCCTGCCCTGGGCCAGCGCCCACATCCTGCAGCTCTGCGCGGACCACCAGGCCGAGGAAGTCGCCTGGTCCGTCGAATTGCAGGGACCGGATGCCCAGGGCGCCAGTTGCTGGCTGCAGATCGGCGCGACACCCTTCGACGGCAACGTCGCGGTGTGGTTTCTGGACATCAGCGAGCGCAAGCGCCAGGAGCAGCAACTGCGCGACAACGATCGGCAAAAGGACGAATTCCTCGCCGTGCTGGCCCATGAACTGCGCAATCCCCTGGCACCCATTCGCCACGCGGCGGCACTGATCGCCGCGCCGCAGGCGTCGCCCGAACAGCAACAGCGCAGTTGCCAGACCATCGAGCGGCAGGTGGAGCGCATGGGTGCCCTGCTCAACGACCTGCTGGATATCTCGCGAATCACCTTCGGCCGCATCACCCTGCACAACACCTTCGTCACCCTGCAGTCGGTACTCGAGGCAGCGGCCGACGCGGCCCTGGCGCCGATGGAGGACAAGCGCCAGCGCTTCGACCTGCACCTGCCCGAGGCACCGCTCTGGCTGTACGCCGACCCGCTGCGCCTGGAGCAGATCTTCGTCAACCTGCTGGGTAATGCCGCCCGCTACACCCCGGAGGGCGGTCGGATCGTGCTCGCCGTCTCCACGGGTGACGAGGTACGGGTGGAGATTGCCGACAACGGCATCGGTATCGCTCCGGAACGCCTGAGCGATCTGTTCCAGATGTTCGGCCAGATCGATCCACGCCTGGCGGAGCGTTCGCCTGGCCTGGGTATCGGCCTGGCCCTTTCCCGCGAGCTGGCACGGCTGCAGGGCGGCGACATCGCCGCCACCAGTGCCGGCCTGGGCCAGGGCAGCCGCTTCACCGTGAACCTGCCGCTGACGGTGGCGCCCCCGGCGACAGAGCAGGAGGCCGTAGCGGCCGCCTCGGCGGCACCTGCCACCCGCCGGATCCTGGTCGCAGACGACAACTCCGACATCGCCGACACCATCGCCGAACTCCTTGAGTTGGACGGCCACGAGGTGCGTGTCGCCTACGATGGCCAGCAGGCGCTGACCCTGTTCCAGAGGTATGGCCCCGAGATCGTCATCTCAGATATCGGCATGCCGGGCCTGACCGGTCATCAACTGGCCCGGGCGATCCGCGAGACGCCGGCCGGTCAGACCGTCAAGCTGATCGCCATGACCGGCTGGGGCCAGGCCCAGGACAAGGCCGAGGCCCTGGCGGCCGGCTTCGATCATCACCTGACCAAGCCGGCCGACATGCAGACCCTCTATGCGCTGGTGGGTGCCTAGGCCGTTACCCGGCGCGCGCCTGCCAGCCGCGTCAGCCCATAGAGCGCCACGCCCACCAGCAGCATCAGCCCGGCGCGCCACCAGGTCGCAGCGCCCTGCTGGGCGATCAGTAGCGCGCAGGAGGCCAGGGCCAGCACTGGGAAGATCCAGTGCACGCGGAAATGCGGATGCTCGACCCGGTCGCGCTTGAGCACCAGCACCGCCAGGTTGGTGCTGATGAACACCACCAGGAGCAGCAGCACCACGGTTTCGGCCAGCACATCCAGGGTGCTGGTGAAGGTCAGGGCGATGGCCACCGCGGTGGTGGCGAGGATGGCGATGCCGGGAGTCTGCCGCCGTGGCAGCACCCGGCCGAGCACCGCGGGCAGCAGACCTTGACGAGCCATGCCGTAGGCCAGACGGCTGGCCATGATCATGGTCAGGAGCGCGCCATTGGCCACCGCGATGAGCGCGATGACGGCGAACACTCGGGTCGGCACGCCCAGGCCCGAGGCGCCGAGGACGTCCATCAGCGGCGCACCCGAGGCCTTGAGTTGCGCCACCGGTAGCACCAGGGCGGCGCCGGCGCCTACCAGCATGTAGACGATACCGGCGATGACCAGAGCGCCAAACAACGCCCGCGGATAGACCCGGCTGACGTCCCGTACCTCTTCCGCCAGGTTGGCCGAGGTCTCGAAGCCGACGAAGGAGTAGAAGGCCAACAGCGAAGCACTGAGAATGGCCACGGTGGCCGAGGGCGCATCCACCTCCAGTAGCCGCGCCGGCTCGCCCTGCCCCTGGGCGACGAACCAGGCCGCCGCCGCGACGACGATCACCAGACCTGACAGCTCGATCAGGGTCATCACCAGATTGACCGACAGCGACTCCTTGATGCCGCGCGCATTGAGCAGGCCTATCAACAGCAGAAAGCCCAGGCAGACCCAGCTGGCGGGCCAGGGCACCAGCGCCTGCAAATAGCCACCGGCAAAGGCCACGGCCAATCCCGCGGCGCTGGTGACCCCGG
The DNA here is from genome assembly GCF_021106615.1 of Pseudomonas sp. PLB05. NCBI lineage: Bacteria > Pseudomonadati > Pseudomonadota > Gammaproteobacteria > Pseudomonadales > Pseudomonadaceae > Pseudomonas > Pseudomonas sp. PLB05. The sequence continues at coordinate 997,934 of NZ_JAJOHO010000001.1, read as the reverse complement.
CGGCCAGCATCGAGAAGCCCACCAGGAAGGATAGCCAGGGCCGCCCGAAGGCCCGTTCGGCGAACACCGCCGCCCCGCCGGCCTTGGGGTACTTGGTGACCAGCTCGGCATAGGAGGCCGCGGTCAGCAGGGCGAACAGCAGGGCAATCAGCAAGGGGGCCCAGATGGCGCCGCCGACCCGGCCGGCGATGGTGCCCGCCAGGGCATAGACGCCCGCGCCCAGGACGTCGCCCAGGATGAAGAACAACAGCATGGGCAGGGTGATGGCGCGTTTGAGTGCGCCCGGTGCGGCTGAGGATTCCTGGGCCATGCGGTGGTGCTCCTTGAGCGATCGAAGGGAAAGCGGCGAACCCTTGCCGGGTCCGTCTCGTGCAACCGTAGAGAGCGCGGGCGACGACCGGGTTCCAGGCGCGGACCGTTCATCCAGCGAACCTGCGGACGCCTTGCAGGCCTGGCCGTCGCTCAGACGTGCCGGTTTCGCTGCCCTGCCCGCCTCGCTTGCCCTGCTCTAGGCCAGGCGACTGGACCAGGTCGCCGTCTCGCTCGAAGGCGCAGCGCTTTTCTCGCGCTGGAGCGTCCTCTCATCCAGTCGGCTTGCCGATCAGCGGCAGAGGCTTTTCTGCCCGAAGCGCGCCCGCCACACTCTGGCGTTTTTCGCGGTCCAACCCTCCCGTGACCGCTTTCGCCGAGGATTTCCAGCAAGATGAGTGAGGTACCCCTGGCCACGCTGACCCGCGCAGAGCTCGAAGCCGAAGTTCTGCGCCTGCGTGCCGCCCTGCAGCCTGCCGCGCCCCGCCCCAGCAAGGCTCGTAGTCGCGCGGTGCTGGAAAGCACTACCCAATTCGCCATCGTGGTCAGCGACCGTCAGGGGCGCATCACCGATTGGAATCCGGGTGCCGAGCAGGTCATGGGCTGGAGCGCTCGGGAGATGATCGGCGAGCAAGCTTCACGTTTCTTCACCCCCGAAGACCGCGCCAACCATCGCGCCGAATACGAGATGGCCAAGGCCCTGAAGGACGGCAGCGCCCTGGACGAGCGCTGGCACCTGCGCCAGGACGGCCAGCGCTTCTGGGCCTCGGGGGAGATGATGGCCCTCACCGACGAAGACGGGGAGCCCCTTGGCTTCGTCAAGATCCTGCGCGATCGCACCGTCGAACACCTGGCGGGCCTGGCGCTCAAGGAAACCCAGGAGCGCTATCGCCTGGTGGCCGAAGCCACCAACGACGCCATCTGGGATTGGGACTTCAACAGTGGCCAGGTCCTGTGGAACGAAGCCCTGACCACGGCCTATGGTCACCTGCCAGAAATCGTGGAGCCCACTGGCAGCTGGTGGCTCGGCCAGATCCACCCGGACGACCGCGCGCGGATCGATGCCTCCATCCACGGGGTGATCGACGGCGACGGTACGGTCTGGACCGGCGAGTACCGCTTCCTGCGGGCCGACGGCTCCTATGCCCTGGTGTTCGATCGCGGCCGGGTGATCCGCGACAGCTACGGCCGCCCGACGCGGATGATCGGCGCCATGCTGGACATGAGCCAATTGCAGACCGCCGAAACCGCCCTGCGCAAGAGCGAGGAACGCTTTCGCGCCATCATCGAGACCATCGGCTCGGCCTTCGCCATCGTCCAGGTCAAGTTCGACGCCGACGACAAGCCCATCGACTACCGCTTCCTGGAGGCCAACCCGGCCTTCGAACGCCAGGCCGGGGTCAACCTGCGCGGCAAGTGGGTGACCGAATTCGCCCCCAACCTGGAACGGTTCTGGTTCGATACCTACGGCCACGTGGCCAAGACCGGCGAGCCGGCGACCTTCGAGAACTACGCCAACACCTTCGAGCGCTGGTTCGATGTCCGCGCCGTGCGGGTGGGCGATCCTGACGAACGCCAGATCGCCATCCTCTTCAGCGACGTGACCGAGCGACGCAACGCCGAGGAACGGCTGCGCATCAGCGAGGCCCTGGCGCGGGAAAACATCGAGCGGGTGCAGCTGGCACTGTCCGCCGGCGCCATCATCGGCACCTGGCACTGGGACCTGCCCACCGACCGATTCACCGTGGACGAGGCCTTCGCCACGGTCTTCGGCCTCGATCCGCGCCTGGGTCGCGAAGGGCTGAGCCTGGCCCAGGTGGTGACCAACGTCCATCCCGACGACAAGGACGGTCTCGCCCACGCCATCGACGTCGTGATCGCCCAGGGCGGTCCCTTCGCCCACCAGTACCGGGTACGGCGCGCCGATGGCCGCTACTACTGGATCGAGGCCAATGGCCGGGTCGATCACGCCGCCGACGGCACCCCGCTGCACTTTCCCGGGGTGCTCATCGACGTCGAGGAGCGGCGAGCCATCGAAGCCGAGCGGGACAAGGCCCTGGCCGCCCTGCGGACCCTCAACGAGACCCTGGAGATCCGGGTCGCCGAACGCTCGGCCGAGTTGATGCAGGCCGAGGAAAAGCTGCGCCAGTCGCAGAAGATGGAGGCGGTCGGCCAGTTGACCGGCGGCCTCGCCCACGATTTCAACAACCTGCTGGCCGGCATCTCCGGTGCCCTGGAGCTGATGGAGACGCGCATCGCCCAGGGGCGGCTGCGCGAACTCGATCGCTACCTGGTGGCCGCCCAGGGCGCCGCCAAGCGCGCCGCCGCCCTCACCCACCGACTGCTGGCCTTCTCCCGGCGCCAGACCCTGGCGCCACGCCCGGTGGACGTCAACCAGCTGATCGATGGCCTCACCGAACTCATCCAGCGCACCGTGGGTCCTGGCATCCAGGTGGAAACCGTCGGCGCCGCCGGCCTCTGGCCCGCCCTGGTGGACCCCAGCCAGCTGGAAAATTCGCTGCTCAATCTCTGCATCAATGCCCGCGACGCCATGCCCAAGGGCGGTCGCATCACCATCGAAACCGCCAATCGCTGGATGGATCGTGAAATCGCCCGCGCTCAGGACCTGCCGGAAGGCCAATACCTTTCGCTGTGCGTGACCGATACCGGAGTGGGCATACCGCCCGAGGTCGCCGCACGGGTGTTCGAACCCTTCTTCACCACCAAGCCCATCGGCCAGGGGACCGGCCTGGGCCTGTCGATGATCTATGGCTTCGCTCGCCAGTCCGGCGGCCAGGTGCGGCTCTACTCCGAGGTCGGCCAGGGCACCACCCTGTGCATCTACCTGCCGCGCTACCTGGGCGAGGCGCCGGCCGCCGAAGGCCTGGCCACCCGCCTGGACGTGGCCGGTACCAGCCAGGGCGAAACGGTGCTGATCGTCGACGACGAGCCGACGGTGCGGATGCTGGTCATGGATATTCTCGAAGACCTCGGCTACGCGGTGCTCGAAGCGGCCGACAGCCTGACGGGTCTGAAGATCCTGCAATCGGACGTGCACCTCGACCTGTTGATCACCGACGTCGGCCTGCCCGGCGGCATGAACGGGCGGCAGATGGCCGATGCGGGGCGCCAGTCACGCCCGGGGCTCAAGACGCTGTTCATCACCGGCTATGCCGAGAACGCCGCCATCGGCAATGGCCATCTGGATCCCGGCATGGAGATCCTCACCAAGCCCTTCGCCGTCGATGCCCTGGCGGCGCGGGTGCGCGAGATGATGGGTGCGGTCTAGAAGCTGGCGCCGAGCTTCAGCGCCACGGTATAGCCCTCTGCCCGGTTGCGCGCCTCGAATTCCTGGTAGGCGTGCAGCCAGATGGCCGGCAATCCTGAAGAGGGGTCGAAGAAGCTGAGCGCCGGCCCCAGTGCCAGGGTCCGGGCACGGTTGCCGCGGGTCAGGCCGGGGGCGTCGTCGTCGCTGAGCTGGCGGTAGTAGTAGCCGCCCAGGCCCGCGGTCCAGGGGCCGAAATGCTGGCCGACGGCGAATTCGTGGCGATACTCCACCCCGCTGCGATAGTCGGTGGCGGCGTTGCGGGCATTGAGGTCGACCTGGAAGCTGGACGACAGCTCCAGTCCGCTCGGGCTGATGTAGCTGGCGTTGAGGATCGGCGAGACCGTCCAGTGGTTGGTCCCGGGGCTGACCAGGCGATCCTTGTCGTAGTCGCCGGTAGGTGCCTGGATCGACAGCTGGGTGTTGATGCCGACGCCAGGCGCCGGCTCCCAGCCGAGGATCAGCGGAATCAGCTGCAGATCCGCCGGGCGGAACAGCTCGGCGCTGTCGCTGAACACGCGCTGGCCGCCGGCGTTGATGCCGAGATCGGCGTCCATGCGAAAGAACACCGAGACCGCGCCGAAGCCGTAGCGCGCACCGAACAGCTGCTGGTCGGTCATGCGTAGGTAGGCCAGGCCGATGGCCAGGACGTTGATGTTGAAATCGTTGCCATCGTCCTTGCCATGGCTGTCCTTGATCACCCGTGCCTGGTAGTCGCTGAAGCGCAGGCCGACCGTACCGACGGGCGTCGACGGCGGCATGAAGCCGGCGCCGAAGTCCTGCACCCCGGCCGCGGTGGTCGGCATGCCCTTTTCGGTGGCGTGGGTGGTGGCGGCCAGCGCGGCAAGCGACAGGACGGCGGCGCGAGTCAGCATTCCGGGCAGAGACGGCATGGCAGGATTCCTCAGGGCATTCGAGCGGGCGAGCGAGGCCTCACCGGGCACGAGCGGCGCCCAGTCTTGGCGTAGGGGATCAGGGGAGGATCAGTCCGGCGCGGCGGCGACCTGTTGGGCGATCTGCGCCTTGCGGTTGACGCCGAGCTTCTCGTAGATTCGCCTCAGGTGATGGCGGACCGTGGCCGGCGCCATGCCCAGGCTGCGGGCGACTTCCTTGTAGGTCTGGCCCAGGGCGAAGCACTGGGCCACTTCCAGTTCTCGGGCGCTGAGGCGTTCCGCCGAACTGCGCCGACGCGCCTTGAGCAGCAGCAGATCGCCCAGCGGCTGGGCATCGAGCTGCAGGGTGCGGCCCTGGTAGGTGCCCTGGGGATCGCAGGCAGGCGGCAGGCGATTACCCTGCCAGCCCTCCCACTCCCCCGCCAGCAGGGCGGCGAAGCCGGGCTCCATGGACAGCAGCACGCCATAGCGATCGCAGACCGCCAGGGCCGTTTCGTCGAAGCTGCCCTGGCTGTCTCTCAGGGTCGCCAGGGTGCGCAGGCAGCTCTCGCGCTCGGCATGCAGCAGGTGGAGCATCAGCCATTCCACCAGCTGGCATTCCAGCGCGGTGAAAGGCGTGGCGGGATCTTCGCGGAACAGCGTGAGGTGCACGCCCAGGCGGGTCTGGTCGTCGGTGAGCACGATGCGCAGGCCATGGGCCAGGCCATACCGCTGCCCCAGGGCGGCCAGGGCCGGCGCGGCCGTCTGGTCCCGGCAATCGAACAGCTGGCAGCGGCCCTGCTCCTGATGCAGGTCGCCGAGGGCGTGGTCCTCGGCCTTGAGGGCATCCCATTCCTGGGTATAGCTGCCAGGCAGCCCCAACAGGAAGGTGCTGTGCGCCACGGGGACGCCGTCGCGCCAGGCGGAGTTGCCCCACCAGGCCTTGTCGAAGGCAACCAGGCGCTGCAGCTGCTCCAGCGCCTGGGCATGGAATTCGGTGATGGCCCCGCCACGCAGGCGGGCCTGCAGCGCCAGGACGACCTGGCTGAAGCGAGCGACCACCGCACTGGGCACGCTGCAGGAAAAGACGGCTAACTGATCCATGCTACCCCCATTGTTTTGATTGTCTTTGGGTAGGATGCCGGCCTCGGGAGGGCCTGGCTGGGATCCGAGTCTACCGGAGCGGGACGGCGCGCCTATCGTTCAGATGCAGGATAGGCCGCCCCCTCCGCGGCCAACGCGTCCGCGCAACGGCCCCGTGCCAATCGCAGTCCAAGGCCCGTCGCCGTCGTTCATCTGATCGATAGACCCGCCCGTGACCTCCGGCGAGGCTGGCGGCGACCCGGCCTCCATCCTGGCGCCCGGGACCACAGGAGAAGCCCCATGCCCGACGTCTTCGCGCGCCTCACCCCGGAGGTGGCCGGCCTGCTGGCGCAGCTGGCCGCCCACCCGCAGCCGCCGCTGGACAGCCTTACCCTGGAGCAGGCGCGCGCCGCCTATGTGCAGCTGAATCGCGCCCTCGGCCTGCCGCCGGCGCCGGTGACGCGGGTGGAGGCGCTCACCGCGCCAGGCCCCCTCGGCCCCATCCCGTTGCGCCTCTATCGGCCCTATGCGGAAGACGCTCGACCGCGCCCGCTGGTGGTCTATCTGCACGGCGGTGGCTGGGTGATCGGCGACCTGGACAGCCATGATTCGCTCTGCCGCCAGATCGCCCTGGGCACCGACTGCGCGGTGCTGGCGGTGCACTATGCCCTCGCCCCCGAGCATCCGGCCCCGGCGAGCCCTGACGATGTGCTGGCCGCCCTGCACTGGCTGGCCGAGGCCGGCAGCGCCTTGCACCTCGATCTCGACCGCGTCGCCGTAGCCGGCGACAGCGCTGGCGGCGGCCTTGCGGCCATGGCCGCGCTGCACTTGCGCGAGGGACCGCTCGGGCTCAAGGCCCAGGTGCTGATCTATCCCGGCGTCGACAACACCCCCGAGGCCTGGCATCACCCCTCGCGGATCGAGAACGCCCAGGTCCCACCGCTGACCCGGCCGATGATGGACTACTTCTCCGGCATGTACCTGCAGGACGTGGATACCCGCGATCCACGGGTGTCACCCCTTTATGCCTCCTCCCACGCCGACCTGCCGCCCGCGCTGATCTTTGGCGCCGAATGCGATGCCCTGCGCGACGATGCCCGGCTCTATACGCAGGCGCTGATCGGCGCCGGCAACGCCGTGGAGTACCACGAGCTGCCGGGCATGATCCATGGCTTCATCGAGATGCTCGGGGTGCTGCCGAGTGTGCGCTGGACCCTGGCGCGGATGAACGCCTTCCTGCGCGAGCATCTGCAGCAGGAGGCCTGATTCCGCCCCCGAATGTCAGACCTGGCCGAACCAGTGCAGCACCAGCCGGTAGAGATGCTCCGGCCAGCGTGACCACCAGCCGGCCTGCTCCACCGCCTCCAGGGCTACCAGCGGCCGGGTCTGCAGGATGCGCTCGCCAGCCACCAGCTCCAGGCGCCCGACCACCGCGCCCTGGGCGATGGGCGCCACCAGCGGCTCGTCCAGCACCAGCCGACGCTCGGGCGGCTGTTGACCCTTGGGGCGGGTCAGCACCACGTCCTGGGTCACCCCCACCGGTAGGGTCGCCTGCTCGCCTTCCCAGATCGCCGGGGTACCCAGGGCGACGCCGGCCTGGTCCAGCGTCTGGTTCTCGAAGAAGCGATAGCCGTAGGTCAGCAGCTTCTGTGTATCCGCCGCGCGGTTGTTGATGGAGTTGGAGCCGAACACCGCGGTGATCAGCCGGCGCCCATCGCGCAGCGCCGAGGTCACCATGCAAAAGCCAGCCGCCTCGGTATGACCGGTCTTGAGACCATCCACGCTGTGATCGCGCCAGAGCAGCAGATTGCGATTGGGCTGGCGGATACCGTTCCAGGTGAAGTACTTCTTGGCATAGAGCTCATAGTAGGCCGACTCGTCCTGGATGATGGCCCGCGCCAGCAGCGCCATGTCGTAGGGCGAGGAAAAGTGCCCGGGGTCGGGTAGCCCGGTGGGATTCATGAAGTGGCTGTCGTGCAGGCCCAGGCGCTGCGCGGTGGCGTTCATCAGGCTGGCGAAGCTCTCGTTGCTGCCGGCGATGTGCTCGGCCAGGGCCACGCTGGCGTCGTTGCCCGAATCGATGACGATGCCCTGCAGCAGATCGTGCACCGACACCGGGGTGCGCGGATCGAGAAACATCCGCGAGCCCTCGGTGCGCCAGGCGTGCTCGCTGACGGTGACCTGATCGTCGGCCTTGAGCTGGCCGGCCTGGATATCGCGGGTCGCCACATAGACGGTCATCAGCTTGGTCAGGCTGGCCGGCGGCAGGTGCTCGTGGGAATCCTCCTCGGCGATCACCTGGCCGGTGGTGCCATCCATCAGCACCCAGGCCTTGGCCGAGAGCTGGGGTGGCGAGGGAATGAGCACATTGGCGGCGGGCGCAGCGGCGGGCGCGGCCTCGACCTGGCCGAGCCAGGCGAGACCCAGGGCGGCGAGACCGAGGCAGAGCAAGGGGTGTTTCACGGGCGACGGATCCGGTGTGGCAGTGGGGCCCGCCATCCTGGGAGCGCCCTGCCCCGGTCTCAAATGAAGGAAAGTGAAGAAAAATTTAGGAAGCCGCGCCTCAGCCGGCGCTGGTGATGACCACCCGGGCGCCCACCGGCTCGGCCGCTTCGATGCTCAGGCTGAAACCATGCAGGCGGACGATGGCCGCCACCAGCGACAGGCCCAGGCCGTAGCCCGGCTGTTGGCGACTGGCATCGCCGCGATAGAGCCGCCGCAGCACGCTCTCCCGCTCGGCTTCGGGAATGCCGGGGCCGTCGTCGATCACCTTGATGCGCACCGCGGTGCCGACCCCGCGTGCCACCAGGCGCACCTGGCCACCCTCGGGGGCGAACTTGAGGGCGTTGTCCAGGAGATTGACCAGGGCCTCGAACAACAACTCGGCGTCGCCCTGCACCTCCGGCAGTTCCTCACCCAGTTCCAGGCTCAGGGTCTGGGCCTTTTCCTGGGCCAGGGGCTCGTAGAAATCATGGGCCTGGCGCAGCAGCGCGGCCAGATCGAGGGGCGCGAAGGCCATGCGCCGCCGGGTGTCCTCCAGCTCGGAGATACGCAGCAAGCCCTGGAAGCGCGACATGATGGCTTCGGTCTCGGCCAGGGCTTCACCGAGGCTGTCGGCCTGGGGTTCGGCCAGCGGCAGCTGCTGCAACTGGTGCAGGCGCGCCCGCAGCCGCGTCAGCGGGGTGCGCAGATCATGGGCGATGCCGTCGCAGACCCCCTTCACCTCGTGCATCGAGCGCTCCAGCTGGGCCAGGGTGGTATTGACCGCATCGGCCAGCATGTCCAGTTCGTCGTGCCGCGGTGACAGCGGCAGCCGCTCCTCCAGATGACCGGCGACGATCCGCTCCAGGCTGAGTTGCAACCGTTCCACTCGCCGCAGCGGGCGCCGCCGCAACAGGTGCCAGCCCACGAGTCCGGGAATCAGGGTCAGCGACAGCCCCCAGAACAGCGCCTGGCCGATGATGCCGCCGACTGCGGAGATGGAGCCGCCATCGCGGGCCAGCACCAGGATCCGGCCGTCCGCGCGGCGCTGCAGAAAGGCATGGCTGCTGCGCGTCTCGTCCAGGGCGTCGGAGGTCCGGAGTCCCCGCTGCAGGTAGTGCACCTGGCCATCGTCCGGCAGGTTGCGCAAGAGCTTGACCAGGTTGCCGGCGACATAGCGACCATCGGCCTCGAACAGGCCGTAGGCGTCGATACCGGGCATGGAGTAGACCTCGCTGGCCTGCAGCTCGCCCAGCAGGTCGGCATCCGCCACCTTGCCGTAGTAGTGCGCCCGCTGCAGCAGGGTGCGCTCCGCCACGGCACCCAGATAGCCGGAGATCTGCCAGTAGAGCACCCCGGTGAAGACCGCACCCCAGGCCACGAAGAGCAGCGCATAGAGCGCCAGCAGGCGACTGCTCCCCGAGCGCCAGCGCCTGCCGGCCCTAGTCCGGGACGACGAGGACATAGCCAGCTCCGCGGACGGTATGCACCAGCGGCCGCCCCGCCCGCTCGATCTTGCGTCTCAGCCGCCCCATGTGCACGTCGATGATGTTGGTGCCCGGATCGAAGTGATAGCCCCAGACCTGCTCGAAGAGCATGGTGCGGGTCACCAGTTGGCCGGCGTTGCGCATCAGGTAGGTGAGGATCTTGAATTCGGTGGGCAACAGGGCGATGGCCTCGCCGGCGCGGGTCAGGGTGTTCTCGATCAGGTCCAGGGTCAGCTCGCCCACCCGCAGCTGGTGACTGGCGGACTGGGCCACCGGCCGCCTGAGCAGTGCCTCCAGACGGGCCATCATCTCCACCAGGGAAAAGGGCTTGGTCAGGTAGTCGTCACCGCCGCATCTCAGGCCGCGGACGCGCTCGTCGACATCGGACAGGGCGCTGAGCATCAGCACCGGGGTGGCGATGCCGAGGCCGCGCAGGGTGCTGACGATGGTCAGGCCGTCGAAATCCGGCAGCATGCGGTCGAGGGTGATGATGTCGTGGCCGCCGGCGATGGCTGCGGCCAGGCCGTCGCGGCCGGTGCGTTCCCAGCGCACCTGATAGTCTTGCGCCTGCAATTCGCTGGCGATGGCATGGGCGGTCACCTCGTCGTCTTCGATGACCAAAGCCTGGGTCATAGCGGCCTCTGGATCTGGCGCCCGGTCTGGCGGACCGGACACCCTAGGGAAAACCACCAGGCCGGTAAATTAAATTTTTCTTCATTCGGACTAACGCGCTCCCGCCTTGCCCGCGGTCTATCGTCGGTCTTTTCACCCTGGAGTCACCACCATGTTTCGACGTTTGCCCACCCTCGCCCTCGGCGCCCTGCTGCTGGCTTCCACGCCGCTGCTGGCGGCGCATCCCGCCACCACCCTCACGGTGCTGAGTTCGGGCGGGATCATGGGCGCCATCCGTGAGGTCGCGCCGGCCTATGAAAAGGCCACCGGCGTGAAACTGGATATCGCCGCCGCGCCGTCCATGGGCGACACGCCCCAGGCCATCCCCCAGCGCCTGGCCCGCAACGAGCCGGCCGACGTGGTGCTGATGGTGGGTTCGGCGCTGGACAAGCTGGTCGCCAACGGCCAGGCGCGCAAGGACAGCCGCGTCGACCTGGGCCAGTCGTTCATCGCCCTGGCGGTGCGCAAGGGCGCGCCCAAGCCGGACATCTCCACCATGGACGCCTTCAAGCAGAGCCTGGAGAACGCCCAGTCGGTGGCCTATTCCGACAGCGCCAGCGGCGTCTACCTGTCGCACATCCTCTTCCCGCGCATGCAGCTGAGCGATGCCTTCAAGGCCAAGGCGCGCATGATCCCCGCCGAGCCGGTGGGCGAAGTCGTCGCCCGCGGTGACGCGCAGCTGGGCTTCCAGCAACTGAGCGAATTGAAGCCGGTGCAGGGTATCGACATCGTCGGCCTGATCCCCGACCAGGCGCAGAAGATGACCCTCTATTCCGGCGCCGTGGTCAGCAAGAGCACGCACCCGGATGCGGCCCGCGCCCTGCTGCAGTACCTGGCCTCGAAGGACGCCGCCAAGGCCATCCAGGACAGCGGCCTCAAGCCGATTCCCGCGCAGTGAACCCCAGGGGAGTCGCCCTCGCGACTCCCCCCCCCTCTGCTACCAGAGCGCCAGGTCGTAGGTCAGGTACAGGCGATTGCTGTCCCGGCCACGGGCGAAGTCGGCGCGATAGACATAGTTGCGCAGCTTGACGCCGAACCCCTTGAGCGAGCCCCTGGGCACCACGTAGGCCAGTTCCACATCGCGTTCCCACTCGTGCAGGCCTTCGCTGCCGGAGCGGCCGTTGTCGCCGCTGATGTAACGGGCCATGAAGGTCAGCCCGGGCAGCCCCAGCGTCTTGAAGTCGTAGACGTAGCTGAGCAGCCAGGTCTTCTCGTCTTCCTCGATGAACTTGCCGATGCCGACGTTGCTGAAGGAATAGACGGTGGCACCGCTGATGTAAGGCAGGCCGGCATCCCCACTCAGCTTTTGCAACCCCGCGCCGACCGTATGGCCGCTGTGGGAGTAGGTCAGTTGGCCGCTGAGCATGTCGTTATCGATCTTGCCCGCGTAGGCCGCGCCCGTGTCGCGACTCTTGAAGTAACGCAGGTCGCCCGTCAGCACCCCGCCGGCGAGCGGCAAGTCATGCTGGATACCGGCGAAATCCTGGCGATAGAAGTTGTTCAGCTCACCGTGGAAGTAGCTGAGCCTCAGGCTCTTGCTCACCTGGTACTCGGCACCGCCGTAGCTGAAATTGCCGGACTGGCTGCCGCTGTAGCCGTCGGGAAAGAGGCCGTTGCTGTTGGTGGAATCGCGCAGCTTGAAGCGATCGAGGTGGGTCAGGGTCAGCGTCAGGCCCTGGATGTCGTCACTGGTGACCTGGGTGCCCTGGTAGGTCTGGGGCAGCAGGCGGGCATCGTTGTAGACCAGCACCGGGGTCTTGGGCAACAGGGTGCCGTGCTTGACCACCGTCTTGCCCAGCCGCGCCTTGGCGGTGGCGCCGAAGGCGCTGGCCTCCGCCGCCGCCCGCCCGTCGCCGTGCACCGGCAACAATCCAGTACCGCTACGCCCACGCCCGGAGTCCAGGCGCACGCCCAGCAGGCCGAGGGCGTCCAGGCCGAAGCCAAGGGTGCCCTGGGTGAAGCCCGAGCGGTAGTCCAGCAGGAATCCCTGGGCCCACTCGGTGCGCTCGCTCTTGGCCGTGGCAGCGGCGCGCGCGCTCAGGCCCTGTTCGTCGCGGAAGTTCTCGTTGAAGTAGACGTTGCGCAGTTGCAGCTTGAGCTTGCTGTCTTCGAGGAAGCCGGCGGCGTCGGCGAAGGGCATACAGGCGCACAGGGCGGCGCAACCCGCGCCACTCTTGAGGAGTTGGGACATGAGGGAGTCTCTTGTTGTTTTTGGAGTGGGACTGCAGCGGGCGGGCACGACCATGCCCGCCCGCCAGGAGGATCAGACGAAGAAGGAGATGGCGCCGGTGAGCAGTGCGATGGCGGTGATGACCAGGGAGGTCAGTACCGCCCATTTGACGGTGGCCTTCTGGAAGTCACCGATGTCGCGGTCGACCATGCCCACCAGCAACAGGGTAGAGGCCACCAGCGGACTCATCAGGTGCACCGGCTGGCCCAGCACCGAGGCGCGGGCGATCTCCACCGGGTCAATGCCGTAGGCCGCGGCGGCATTGGCCAGGATGGGCACCACGCCGAAGTAGTAGGCATCGTTGGACAGCACGAAGGTCAGCGGCATGCTGGTGATGGCCACCACCAGCGGGAACCAGTGGCCCCAGGCCGGCGGAATCCAGTCGACCAGGGTCTGGGCCAGGGCATCGACCATCTTGGTGCCGGAAAAGATGCCGGCGAAGATGCCCGCGGCGAACACCAGCAGCACCACGGTCATGGCGTTGCCGGAGTGGGCCAGAATGCGCTCCTTCTGCAGCTCCAGCTGCGGATAGTTAATCATCAGCGCCAGCACGAAGCCGATCATGAAGAGAATGGCGGCATGCATCACGCCCATGACCAGGGCGGTCATCACCGCGATCACCAGCACCAGATTGACGTAGGCCAGGCGGGGGCGCTTGGTCGGCGCATCGCCGAGGATCTCCTCGATATAGCACTTGCCATTCGCCCCGCCACCGCTGGCCAGGCTGACGTTACCGATGCGCGCGCGCTCGCGGCGGCCGAGCAGGAAGGCAGTGAAGACCACCCAGGCCGCCCCGCCGATCACCGTAGGCAGCATGGGAATGAAGTAGGCGGTGGCGTCCAGCCCCAGCGCGGCGATGGCGCGGGTGGCCGGGCCGCCCCAGGGACTCATGCCGCTCATGATGCTCAGCGAGAGCATGGAGACGGTCGCCAGCACCATGGGATTCATGCCGATGCGCTTGTACAGCGGCAGCATGGCCGCGCAGGTGATCATGTAGGTGGTGGTGCCGTCGCCGTCCAGGGCCACCAGCAGCGAGAGCAGCGCGGTGCCGATGGCGATCTTCACCGGGTCGCCGTTGACCCGCTTGAGGATCTTGCGGATCAGCGGATCGAACAGGCCGGCGTCGATCATCAGGCCGAAGAAGAGGATGGCGAACAGCAGCAGCGCCGCCGAGGGCGCCACCATCTTCAGGCCGTCGAGCATCATCTTGCCGGTGGTGGGGGCGAAGCCACCGATGAGGGCGAAGACGATGGGCACCACGGTGAGCGCCACGATGGGCGACAGACGTTTGCTCATGATCAGGTAGGTGAAGGTCACCACCATGATCAGACCGAGAAGCGCGAGCATAGGCATATCCCTTGTTCTTGTCGTGTGCCTGGCCAAACGCGGGCCAGCCGATCCCCGCCTCCGGCCAGCTGAAGGCGCGGAGGTGGGACTGCAGCGGTAGCGGGGTTGGAACGATCAGGCGTGGGGACGGGCGTCCGGTGCCGTCCACTCGGCGGCCTCGGGCAGCGCCAGGGGTTCGGCCTTGCCGGTTTCCAGGGCGCGCATCAGCTTGTCGCGGTCGCAGGCGTCCTCGCCCAGCGCGATCACCACCGTGGCCACGGCGTTGCTGGCCAGGCTGGTCAGGGCGCGGGCCTCGGACATGAAGCGGTCGATACCGATGAGCAGCGCCAGACCGGCCAGGGGGATGTCATGGATCACGGTGAGGGTCGAGGCCAGGGCGACGAAGCCGCTGCCGGTGACGCCGGCTGCGCCCTTGGAGGACAGCAGCATGATCGCCAGCATGGTCAGGGTCTGGCCGACGGTGAGGTCGATGTTGCAGGCCTGGGCGATGAAGACCGCGGCCAGCGACAGGTAGATGGCGGTGCCGTCCAGGTTGAAGGAATAGCCGGTGGGCAGCACCAGGCCGACCACGCCCTTCTTGCAGCCCAGGCCTTCGAGCTTCTGCAACATGCGCGGCAGCACCGGCTCGGTGGACGAAGTGCCCAGCACCACCAGGAATTCCTCGCGGAAGTAGCGCAGCAGCTTCCACAGGCTGAAGCCGCGCGAGCGGCACAGGGCGCCCAGCACCACGAAGACGAAGAAGGCGCAGGCGATGTAGAGGGTGGCGATCAGCTTGGCCAGGGAACCCAGCGAGGTGATGCCGTACTGGCCGACGGTAAAGGCCAGGGCGCCAAAGGCACCCACCGGCGCGAAGCGCATCAGGTAGCCGAAGATGCGGAAGACCATCTGCGACGCCGACTCCAGCACATCCAGCACCGGCCGGCCGCGCTCGCCCATGGCGGACAGCGCGAAGCCGCAGAGCACGGCGATGAACAGCACCGGCAGCACCTCACCCTTGTTGAACGCCCCCATGAAGGTGTCCGGGATGATGTGCATGAAGAAGTCCACCACGCTGAGCTTGGCCGCCGACGCCGTGTACTGGGCGATGCTGGCAGTGCTCAGGGTCGCGGGATCGATGTTCATGCCTACGCCGGGCTGGAACAGATAGACCGCGCCGAGGCCGATGAACAGGCTGATGACGGTGAGCACCAGGAACAGCAGCAGCGTCTTGCCCATCAGCCGACCCAGGGTGCTCTTGTCGGTCATGCCGGCGATGCCGGTGACGATGGTGCAGAACACCACCGGGGCGATCATCATCTTGATCAGCTTGATGAAGGCGTCACCCAAGGGCTTGAGCGCGACGGCCTGTTGCGCCCAGAAGTGACCGACCAGCACCCCGAGGACCACGGCGCAGAGGATCTGGAAGTACAGCGATTTGGCAAGTTTCATGGGGCATCACCGTTTATTGAAGTTGTGCGGATGCGCTGGTGGTTGGGGGATATCGCGTTAGCCGGCGAGCCTCCGCGCGGTGGGCGCGTACACATGGCCGGCGAACAGGCGGCGCGCGGTCCGGACGACCGAGGCCTGGATGGTAGTGCCGTCCGCGCCGCCGCGCGACAGCACGACGTCGATCCCGCCGCTGGGATGCTCCAGGCGGACGTGGGTCAGGTCACGCGCCGACTCGCCGAGCAGCGCCATCACCACCGTTTCCGGGGTGACGCAGGCGGTGGCCAGGCCGATGGAACCGGTGATGGCCAGGGCGCGGTGGCAGCTGTGCGGCATGAAGTAGCGCACCTGCAGGGTGCCGCCGTGCTGGGGCGGAGAGACCAGTACCGGCTTGGGGATCACCTTGCCGCTGACATCGCCCAGGCCCATGGCCCGGCCGGCCTGCAGCCGCAGGGCTTCCAGACGCGCCAGCAGCCCGGAGTCGGCGTCCAGCTCGGCCGGGCGCTCGCTGCCGGTCACGCCCAGGTGGCGGGCGTCGATGACCATCATCGGCATGGCCATGTCGATGATGGTCACCGGCACGCCATCGAAGACATCGGTGGCCTGGCCGGTGGGAAACAGCTTGCCGGTCTTGCTGCCCACGGCGTCGAGAAAGGTCAGCTGCACCGGCGCGGCGGTACCGGGCACGCCGTCGATGGCAGTGTCGCCTTCATAGCGCACCAGGCCGCCCGGCGTGTGCACCAGCGAATCGACGAAGCTGTTGGTGTTGAGGTTGCGGATGCGTACCAGGGTCTTGCCGTCCTCAGCGGCGACCAGCCCCTGCTCCACGGCGAAGGGACCCACGGCACACAGCATGTTGCCGCAGTTGGGCGCGGTATCGACGCGGCGCTCGGCGACCATCACCTGGACGAAGAGATAGTCCACGTCGGCATCGGGATGGCTGGACGGGCTGATGATGGCGACCTTGCTGGTCTGGGGGCTACCGCCACCAATGCCGTCGATTTCCAGTTCGTGACCGGCACCCATGAGGTCGATCAGCATCTCGTCGCGTAGCGCGGGATCGCGGGGCAGGTCGCTGGCGTGGAAGAAGGGGCCCTTGGAGGTGCCACCGCGCATGAGAACGCAGGGAATACGTTGCATGACTGCTGTCTCTTGTTGATCAATAGCGTTTATTGATGTTCTAGGGGCAAGATTGGCAGCCGTAGATAAATCTATCCAATGCAAATATCGTCGCTATTATTCCACTTGGATAATCAATACTCGAGACGCTCGATCAGAGGTTGTTCATGGACTATGAGCTGCAAGACATTCGATCTTTCGTTAAAATCGCCGAACTGGGCAGCTTCCATGAGGCTGCCGACGCCCTGCACCTGTCGCAGCCGGCGCTCAGTCGACGCATCAAGAAGCTGGAAGACGGCCTGGGCACGCCCCTGCTAGAACGCACCACCCGTCGCGTCGGTCTCACCAGCGTCGGCCGCGATTTCCTGCCCAAGGCGCGGCGCCTGCTGGATGACTTCGAGGACTCCATCCTCAGCATCCGCGAGTTGGCCGAACGCCAGACCGGCCAGGTCACCCTGGCCTGCATCCCCACCGCGGCCTTCTATTTTCTGCCCTCGGTGATCCGCCAGTACAACGAGCACTACCCCAAGATCCGCATCCGCCTGCTGGACCTCAGTGCCAACGACGGCCTGGAAGCCGTGCTGCGTGGTGAAGCGGACTTCGGTATCAACATGCTCAGCGGCCAGCACCCGGACATCGAATTCGTGCCCCTGGTGCAGGAGCAGTTCGTGCTGGCCTGCCGGCGGGACCACGAACTGGCCGGGCGCCCCTCGATCAGCTGGGCCGAGCTGGTCGAGCACCGGCTGATCGGCGTGGGGCGCCTGAGCGGCAACCGGGTGCTGCTCGACCACGCCCTCTCCGCGCGGGGCATCCGCCCCAAGTGGTTCTACGAGGTGCAGCACCTGTCCACCTCCCTGGGCATGGTGGAAGCCGGCCTCGGCGTTTCCGCCATGCCCAGCCTGGCCATGCCGGACGCCGACCACCCGACCCTGGTCAGCGTGCCCCTCACCGATCCGGAAGTGACCCGCACCCTCGGCCTGGTCTCGCGCCGCGGGGCCTCGCTGTCGCCGGCCGCGGAGAAATTCGTCGCTATCCTGCTCGGCCAGTGGAAGACCGAACAGCCCTAGTCCGGGCCTTGCACGTCACCCACACCCGAGCCAAGGCGGCCAAGCGCCAGTATCCAGTGAACGTCGCGCCCCCTCGGGCGGTCTGTTGGCTGCAACAACTGGTTACGGTCGGGTCCGCTCATGTCCCTAGCGCGAATATCGCGTCCTTCTTCTCCTCGTCCGGGGAGCACCTCGAAGCGTCGCTCCGCCGTCCGAGCGCTGGCCGGCCTGGTGCTCGCCGCTTCGCTCACGGGCTGTTCGCCGCTGCAACACGGCTTTTTCGCCCCGGCCGGCCTTGCCGCCAGTGGCGAACGCGACCTGCTGCTGTGGATCGTTGGTCTGGCCCTGGTGGTGGTGCTGCCGGTGATCCTGCTCACCCCGCTGATCGTCTGGCGCTATCGCCACGGCAACGACCGCGCCGCCTACCGGCCGCGCTGGGAATTCTCCTGGCTGCTGGACATCTTCGCCTGGGGTGTCCCGGCGCTGATCGTCGCAGCCCTGGCCTTCCTGGTCTGGACCCACACCCACAGCCTGGACCCCTATCGCTCACCGACACCCGGCGTGACGCCGCTGGAGGTCCAGGTGATCGGGCTGGACTGGAAGTGGCTGTTCCTCTATCCCGAACAGGGGATCGCGACGGTCAATGAACTGGTCCTGCCAGCAGGTCGTCCGGTGCAGCTCAGGCTGACCAGCGATACGGTGATGCAGTCCCTGCTGCTGCCGCGCTTGGGGGGCCAGATCTATGCCATGGCCGGCATGCAGACTCAGCGCTATCTGCAGATTCCCCTGCCCGGCCAGTTCGAGGGTCGCAATGCCCAGTACAGCGGCGAGGGCTTCCAGGATCAGCACTTCCCGATCCGGGTGCTGGCGGAAGCGGATTTCCAGGCCTGGACTCAGCACATGAGCCAGGTTCGCGAGGCCTTGGATTGCGCCCATTACCAGGTGCTGGCCCGTCCCGGCACCCTGGAGCAGGCCGCCCAGCTGCGCCTGACCCAGCCCGCCCTCTTCGCCTGGGTGCTGGCGCGCTATCGCCAGGATCCGGTACCCGCCTGCAATACCTTCCAGGGAGCCACCCATGACTGATTTCTCGGCCCTCTGGCACCTGCTGTTCGGCCGCCTGGGCTACGACGCCCTGCCCTTCTACAGCCTGGTCGCCACCTGCGGCGCCAGCGTGGTGATCCTCGGCGCCCTGGCTACCGCCGGGGTGATCACTTGGCTCGGCAAGTGGCGCTATCTCTGGCAGGAGTGGTTCACCAGCCTGGACCACAAGCGCATCGGCATCATGTATGTGGTGCTGGCCCTGGTGATGTTCAGCCGCGGCGTGGTGGAAGGGGTGATGATGCGCACCCAGCAGGCGCTGGCCATCGATGCGCCGGGCTACCTGCCGCCGGAACACTTCGGCCAGCTGTTCAGCACCCACGGCACCATCATGGTGTTCTTCGTCGCCATGCCCTTCCTCACCGGGCTGATCAACTTCGTCATGCCGCTGCAGATCGGCGCCCGCGACGTGCGCTTTCCCCTGCTCAACGCCATCAGCCTCTGGCTGACCGTGGCCGGGGCGGCGCTGGTGATGGTCTCGCTGGTGCTGGGACGCTTTTCCACCGGTGGCTGGAGCGGCTATCCGCCCTACACCGGTGCCGAGTACCAGCCCGGCGTCGGTACCGACTACTGGATCTGGGCCCTGACCCTGAGCTCCCTGGGCAGCACCCTGACCGGCCTCAACTTCGCCGTCACCCTCTACAAGGAACGGGCGCCCGGCATGCGCCTGTTCCATATGACGCTGTTCAGCTGGACCGCGCTGTGCACCAGCATCCTGATGATCTTCGCCATGCCGCCGCTGACCGTGGCCACCCTGCTGCTGGCTCTGGACCGCTACCTGGACTTCCACTTCTTCACCAACACCCAGGGCGGCAACCTGATGAACTACATCAACCTGTTCTGGCTGTTCGGCCACCCGGAGGTGTACATCCTGATCCTGCCGGCCTTCGGGGTGTTCTCCGAGGTCTTCGCCACCTTTTCCACCAAGCGTCTCTATGGCTATCACTCGCTGGTCTGGGCGACCCTGGTGATCGCCGTGCTGTCCTTTACCGTGTGGTTGCACCACTTCTTCACCATGGGCCAGAGCCCCAGGATCAACGCCGCCTTCGGCATCGCCACCATGCTCATCGGCATTCCCACCGGGGTGAAGATCTACGACTGGATGGCGACCATGTTCCGCGGTCGCATCCGCCTGACCACGCCGCTGATCTACGCGGTGATGTTCATCATGCTGTTCGTGATCGGCGGCCTCACCGGCATCACCCTGGCCACGCCGCCAGTGGACTACCAGGTGCACAACACCGTCTACCTGGTCGCCCACTTCCACAACATGCTGATCCCGGGAATGCTGTTCGGCATGCTGGCGGGCTACCACTTCTGGTTTTCCAAGGCCTTCGGCTTTCGCCTCGACGAGCGCTGGGGGCGTATCGCCGCGCTGAATTTCGGCCTGGGCTTCATTCTCGCCTTCATGCCCCTGTATGTACTGGGCGTCTCCGGTCTGCCGCGGCGCAGCCAGCCCATTCACAACCCCGATTTCGCCCCGTTGCTGTGGGTCGCCGAACTCGGTGCGGTGGTGCTGCTGGCTGCCCTGGGCAGCCTGGTGATCCAGCTGGTGGTGAGCATTCGTCGCCGCGACAGTGCGCGGGTGCCGGTGGGTGATCCCTGGAACGGCCGCACCCTGGAATGGGCGGTCGCCGCGCCGCCGCCGGAGTACAACTTCGCCGTGCCGCTGCCGATCAACGACCGCGACCCCTTCACCTGGCTCAAGGAACAGGGTCTGGCCTACGACCGGCCGCGAACCTATGCCGACATCGTCCTGCCGAAGAACAGCGCCGTCCCGGCAATCGTCGGCGCGGCGGGCTTCGCCTGTGCCTTCGGCCTGGTCTGGCACATCGGCTGGATGGCTGTACTGGGGCTGCTGGTGGCCTGGGGGGCGGTCATCGCCCGCAGTTTCCAGCGCGATACCGAGCGACTGATCTCGGCGGCGGACGTTCGGCGCGAACATGAGGCCTGGCTGGATAAGGTCGCAGCGACCCGCCCCGTCAAGCGCGACGAGGAAACCGGGCCGGGCAATCGTGGCCTGGCGGAGATGGGGCCATGAGTTCGCGTGATATGAACCACGCCGGCCTCAACGTCGGCCCCACCGATCACGCGACCCACGCCGAGGCCGAATACTCGCTGTTCGGCTTCTGGATCTTCCTGATGAGCGACGCCCTGGTGTTCGCGCTGCTGTTCGCCATCTATGCGACGCTGCAGCACGCCACTGCCGGGGGACCGGTGGCCCGGGACGTCTTCGAGATCGGCAGTGTCACCGTCCAGACCCTGGTGCTGCTGGCCAGCAGCTTCACCTACGGCCTGGCATCGCTGGCGATGAAGTACCACGAGGGTCGGCTGCGGCCCCTGGTGACCTGGTTGCTGGTGACGCTGGCCCTGGGGCTGGTGTTCCTCGGCCTGGAGGTGCACGACTTCCTCGGCATGGCGGACAAGGGCGCCCTGCCCCAGCGCAGCGCCTTTCTCTCGGCCTTCTTCACCCTGGTGGGCATGCACGGGGTGCACGTCGCCAGCGGCTGCCTGTGGCTGGTGGTGATGCTGGTGCAACTGAGGGTGTTCGGCCTGGATACGCCAGTAAAGACCCGGCTGATGCGCCTGGGGCTGTTCTGGCATTTTCTCGATATCGTCTGGGTCGCCATCCTGTCGGTGGTCTACCTGCAGGGGCTGTTGCCATGAAGCTTGACGACTATCGCCGCGAACTGGCGAGCTATGTGATCGGCCTGGTGCTGGCGGTGACGCTGAGCCTGATCCCCATCGGCCTGGTGCTCTTCCCGACCTGGCCACGCGGAACCACCCTGGGCGTCATCTTCGGCCTGGGCCTGCTGCAGATCCTGGTGCACCTGCGCTGCTTTCTGCATATCAGCCTGGGTCGTTCGCATCGCCACGACCTCTATCTGTTGCTGTTCACCAGCCTGATCCTAATGCTGATGGTGGTGGGTAGTTTGATCGTGCTGGGCGATCTGCACCACCGCATGGGTTAATACCGGTCACCGCCCCGAAAGACGGCAACCGGATCGTCACCCACCTTACTGGGTGCGCGTCACCCGCCAGACGGTATTGGCCAGGTCGTCGGCGATGATCACGCCGCCACGTTGGTCTACCGCCACCCCGACCGGTCGGCCGCGGGTCTTGCCATCGTCGCCAAAGAATCCGGTGGCGAAGTCGATGGGCTCGCCGGCCGGGCGGCCCTGCTGGAAGGGCACGAAGACCACGCGGTAGCCCACCGGCTTGTCGCGGTTCCAGCTGCCGTGTTCGCCAACGAAGACGCCATCGGTGAATTGCCCACCCACCGCCGCGGTGGCAAAGGTCACCCCCAGGGCGGCGACATGGGAGCCCAGGCTGTAGTCGGGCTTGATGGCAGCGGCGACCTTGGCCGGATCCTGCGGCTGGGCGCGGGTATCGACGTTCTGCCCCCAGTAGCTGTAGGGCCAGCCATAGAAGCCGCCCTCGCGGATGGAGGTCAGGTAGTCCGGCACCAAGTCCGGGCCGATCTCGTCGCGCTCGTTGGCCACCGCCCACAGCTGGCCGCTGTCGGGCTGGATGGCCAGGGCGGTGGGATTGCGCACCCCAGTGGCATAGTTCTTGTGCGCGCCGCTCTGGGCATCGATCTGCCAGATCACCGCGCGATCCACCTCGACATCCATGCCGCGCTCGCCGACGTTGCTGTTGGAGCCGATGCCCACATAGAGGTAGCGACCATCGGCGCTCGCGGCGAGGGACTTGGTCCAGTGGTGATTGATCGCCGCCGGCAGGTCGACCAGCTTGTCCGGCGCGCCGCTGGCCTGGGTCTGGCCGTCCTGGTAGGGAAAGCTGACCAGGGCGTCCTGGTTGGCCACATAGATCCGCCCATTGGCGAAGGCCAGGCCATAGGGCGCGTTGAGATTCTCGGCGAACACCGTCTTGAGTTCGTATTTGCCATCGCCGTCGGCATCGCGCAGCAGGGTCAAGCGATTGCCACCCTTCACCTGGGTGTTGCCCTGGGCCTTGATGTAGCCGGCGATGACGTCCTTGGGCTTGAGCTTCGGCGCGTTGCCGCCGCGACCTTCGGCCACCAGGATGTCGCCATTGGGCAGCACCAGCATCTGCCGCGGAATGCGCAGGTCAGTGGCGATGGCGGTAATGGTGTAGCCCTGGGGCACGGTGGGCGTGCGATCGCCCCAGGGGGCCGGCTCGGCGATCTTCATGCTCGGCAGGAGGCCGCGCTGGGGTTCGGGCAGCTTGGGATCGGGCCCGCGTGCCTGGGTGTCGGCACCGCCTTCGTTGCCGCAGGCGGCCAGCAGCACGGCCAGACCAAGGACGCTCAAGGCTCTTGGAGTGCTCATCGAACCACCTCCGAACGCAGGTTGGAGAGGGCGATCCAGGCGGCCACCAGGCTCAGCACCGAAACCACCACCGAGAGGATCAGCCCGGCGGGCATCACCGCCCAGGCATCCTTGGCGTGTTCAAAGGCATTGGCCAGCCCCAGCACCCAGGCCAGCAGCAGCAGGAGGAAATAGGCTACCGGTCGGCGACCCCGGAAACGGGCGCCAAAGAGGTTGCCCAGAGCGAACAGCAGGGCCAGCCCGGACAGCAACAGGGCGCCGGCGATCAGCCAGGCGGCGAAGTTGGCCCACTGGATCTGCATCGTCTGGTAATAGGCGATATCGCTGAGCAGACCGCCGATGAACAGCGGGACGGACCCGGCCAGCAGCAGCGCGTGCAGCGGGCCGGGCCGGACAGGATGGTAATGGTGGGCAGCTACGGTCACTGACGACTCCTTTTCTAGACGGGACGTGGCAGGGCCGGGCAGCCACTGCGCGACGCAAGACGCACTGAAAAGGATTGCGCGCGCCCGGGGTTAGTTCAGCCGCTTCGCCTGGCGGACACCTCTTGCAAAAGAAGAGATAATGACAGTCTCGTTGCAGCCACGGCCTCTGTCTGGCGTCTGTCCGGCCGAGCCGTCCCTGCAATCCGCTGTCCAGTTGCCGACCGAAGGGCTGGACGTCACCTCCGCTACAGGAATTCCTTGCGCATGACCTCTTCCCGGTCCGTCGACCAGGCCTCCCGGCGCGCGGCCATCGTCCTCGCCTTCTGCCTGCCCAGCGACGTGCTGCTCTACCTCGTCCTGCCCATGTACGCCCCGGTCTTCGGCATCACCCTGATCGAGGCCGGCATCCTGCTGGCCGCCAACCGGGTGATCCGCATCGTCGGCTATCGCTATGTGGTGCAGCTCTATGCCCGCTGCGGCGATCGGCGCAGCCTGGTGGTGGCCGCCGCGGTGGCCGCGCTCTGCGCCCTGGGCAACGCCAACCTCTCGGGTTTCTGGGCGCTGCTGGGGCTACGGCTGGCCTGGGGCCTGAGTTTCGCCACCTTCAACCTGTCCACCCAGGTTCTGGCCACCGCCGACCCGGCCGGCGCCGCCCGGCGCACCGGCACCTCCCGGGCGCTGATCGCCATCGGTCCCATGCTCGCCCTCTCCGCGGGTGCCTGGCTCACCCTGCAATACGGGCCGCGCGCCGTGCTGCTGCTGAGCAGCGGTCTCTGCCTGATCGGGCTGCTGTTGGCCCTGGGGCTGCCGCGCGCCGGTCACGAATTGCCGGCGCCCGGGCGGCGCCTGCGCTGGCCGGATCGCATCGTCACCTGGTCCTTCATCGAAGGCGTGACCCTGGACGGCCTGTTCATCTTTGGCCTGTCGGCCTTTTCCCAGGCGGTGCTGGGCGGCAACGCGGTACTGGTGGCCGGCTTGCTGATGGCGCTGCGTTATGTGTCCGACATGCTGCTCAGCCCCCTCGGCGGTCGGGCGGCGGATCGCTATGGCGCGGCGCCCATGCTGGTGGTCTGCTCGACGCTGACCGCGCTGTTCCTGATCGCCTTCGGCTTCCACTGGCTGATCCTCGGCGCCGGCGGCGTACTGATCCTGCGCGCCCTGCAGATCCCCCTGGTGGTGACCCTGGTCGCCACCCGCCATCCCGGTCAGGCCCGGCTGCCGGCGCTGGCCTCCAACGCCATGTGGCGCGACGTGGGTGCCAGCGTGGGGCCGCTGCTGGCGGGCGTGCTCATCCCGCTGGTGCCTTCGACCCTGCTGTATCCGCTGTCCGGCCTGGCGATCCTGGTCAGCTCCCTGGCTTGCCTGAGATTGAAGCCCTTGGCCGAGTAGCCGCGGCCCCTGGCACCGCCGGGACTGAGCGAGGAAAGGGGATCTGAATTGATTGGCTAAACCCTTCTTTTTGTTGACAAAACTCTGTTAAAAAGTGGATCTGGGATTACAATCAGAATTACCGAAAGCCCAATTTTACGAGGCGCGGGCTCATCTAAGACTGTGACGGTGACGGTGACAGTTCACTCTGAGGTTTTGATTCTCAGATAATGCATCACCAGAAGCTGATGATCAGGATCAGAACAGGAGGTGCCTGGCGCTGAGTACGGGTGAAGGTAGAGGTATACACTGCGAAATTCCCAGGAGCTGCCTTAACCTCAGCAGCCCTTTTCCTGCCCGCGCAACGTAAACCGCCTGCAATAGACACGCTCGGTTCGAATCGAGTAGTGTCACAGGCGAATTTGCTCCCACGCTTGGTCGAGCAAGCGTGGCTGCCTATGCGTGATGTATAACTCCCTCATACGCTAATCTGCACTCTGAAAGTCTCAGCCTAGACACGGATAGCCAAAGGAATTAGGAATATTACACACCATGCCCGTTCCGGGAGTTATCCGCCAATTGGCGTCTATTTATAGTTATACACAGCCTACTCGGAATGCGAAGCGATGGAAATTCTTTCTTTTTATCTAACAGTAACGTCAATTTTTATTGGGTTAATTTCCGCAGTAAGCTGGCTGCGCGCTAGTACTATAAAAGTCAGCCATGAAAAAGCGATGAGAATTCGTGAGCGTGAGGCTAAGAAGCGGGGAGAAAAACCAAACTATGCATCGGTAAGTTTGGATGGATGGGATATGTCGGCCACTTTCTCGGCACAATCAAAGTGGAATGCCACCGGTGCCTTCTTCGCTGCAATTTCAATTTTACTCCAAGCTACTGCGCAGATGCTCGGCAGTGTATAAGCAACCATTCGGTTAATCGGACGCCCAATCGGCTGCGCCGACTAGGTTTCCTCCGCGCTGCGCGCTCCGGCGTCGGTTACCTCCCACGTTAGACCACAAAGGGAAAGTCTATGGCATTCGATGCAGAAACTAAGAAAACCATCAACGCATATGTTTCAGCGCACGTTGCCGACGAGGCTTGGCATGTCGCGTACTTCGACTTCATTGGTAACGCGACTCTTGCACAGCGCCTTGGCGAAGAGTTCATCTCTACGCGCTATATCTACAAAATCTTGGAAGGGCTTGAGGCCGATGACTGGATGCTGCGATCACAGATACGACTGCAAGTACTGTCATACGCTTCCATTTACGAAGCGGTACTTCATCACTTGCTCTTTGATTGCCTTGACACAGAGCCACGAGTTATCGCTCTTACGGAATTCCCCACGAAGAAGCAGATTTCAATTCCGCCGGCTAGCCTCGCGTTGCTTGAGAAGCATCTTGAGCACGATGGAAAGAAGATCATCCCCACGTATGAGGCCGTCGGGAGGACTGATTACACCAAGGTCCGATTCGACAAGAAAGCCGAATGTGCTGCCGCGCTTGGAATGATTGAGCCTTGGCTCAAAGATGAGCTGATTGAGTTCTATGAAGCGCGCAATGCGATACACATTCACGCAGAGATTAGAAAGAGCTTGAACTACCAACTGGACTTGTCAAAGCGGGCCTACCTCCGGATGCAGCCATTCAAGGAACAACTCTCGGCTTGGAGGTCAGCGTATGTGGTCTAACCCGTTTGGAATACCCAAACGGCCAGACCTTGATGGACGCCAAAAGCCTTGATAGCGCTGTAGCCTAGTTTTTGCTGGATTTCAGACACAAAAAAGACGTCCGTGGACGTCTTTAGATGTTGTAGCGGTGGAGCCGGGGTCCATCCATCACTACTGGCCGTGAACCTGCAGCACCGGCTCGCTGACGCCCTTGACGCCCACCAGGGTCAGGCTGGTCAGCAGCACGTTCTGCGGACCCTGGTAGGCGTCCACCGGCTTGTACCACTCCGCCAGCGAGTGGGCACTGCCGCCCTCCCCGCCGCCGCTGATGGTCATGGCCGGCACGCCGAGAGACATGGCGGTGTTGGAGTCGGTGCTGCCGCCGCTCAAGGTGACCTTGGCGCCGTTGGTGACGGCGGCGATGGCGCGCTGCGCCGTCTGCACCATGGGCGAATCCTCCGCCGTGCCACCGGCCGGACGATCACCGATCAGCTTGATGTCCACCGAAATCTGATCGGTGTCCCAGCGCTTGTTCTCCTCCTTCACCGCGTCCTGCACCAGGGCCAGGATCTCCTTCTCTTCGGCCAGCAGCGCGGCCTCCTCGTTGGATCTCATGTCCAGGGTCAGGCGCGCTTCGCCGGCGATGGCGTTGACCGAGGTGCCGCCCTGCACCGTGCCCACGGTAAAGGTGGTCTTGGGCTCCTTGGGCGGCCGTACCTCGGCGATCTTGGCGATGGCGCGACCCATGGCGTGGATGGCGCTGGGTCGCCCGAATTCGGCGAAGCTGTGGCCACCCGGACCCTTGAAGGTCATCTCGTAGCGGTGGCTGCCGGTGCCGCGATTGACGATCCGCCGCACGTCGATGCCATCCACCGAGATGAAGCCGTCGATGCCCTGGCGATCCTTGAACAGGGCCTTCACCCCGCGCAGGTTACCCAACTCCTCCTCGCCCACGGTACCGACGAAGACCAGGTCGCCCACCGTCTCGATGCCGCTCTTGTTCAGAACGTCGATCACCGACAGCAGCGCCGCCAGGCCCCGGGCGTCATCGCCGATGCCGGGGCCATAGGTCTTGCCGTCCTGCTCCTTGAGGGTCAGGTCGGTGCCCTCGGGAAACACCGTATCCAGGTGCGCCGAGACCACCAGCTGCGGCCCCTGGCCGCTGCCCTTGCGGGTAGCGATCACATAGCCTTCCGGGGCGATGCTGGCGTCCTTGAGACCCAGCTCCTGGAAACGCTTGAGGTAATACTCGGCGCGCACCTTTTCCTTGAACGGCGGCGCGGGAATCTGGCGATGTGCTTCTGTTCCGTGAAGGTGCGGCCGTCATCGGCGCGCAGCGCGTCCAGCGCCTTGGTGACCCGGGCATCGCCTTGGACAGCAGACAGGGAACCCTCGACCCCCGGCGCGGCGGCCAGGGGCAACGCCAGGGTGGCGGTCGCGGCAGTAAGCACTAGAGCGGAAAAGCGGTTGGCCAAGGCCGAACGAGCAAAAGACATCTGACACTCCCATTGCCTGAATTGGTATTCCGAAGAAGCGCAATCGTCAGACGAATACGCCCCGCCTGACCCTAGGTGCCCGCGAACGAAAGGTCAAAGAACCGGGCGCTCTCGGATATGCAGCGTCGTTCAGGATGCTGCCTTCGACTCACAGGTCCAGAAATGTCCGGCCCTCGGCCGCCAGCTGCCTGAGCCGCGGAGAGATTCGCGTCCCGCGCTCGGCCAGGGCGGCGGACCAGCCTTCCAGGGTACTGACGATCCGCTCCAGCCCACACTCGTCGGCGTGGTACAGCAGCCCGCCGCGATAGCGCGGAAAGCCGTAGCCGTGCAGCCAGACCAGATCGATGTCCACTGCTTGCTCGACGATGCCCTCCTCCAGCAGCCAGGCTGCCTCGTTGATCATCACGAACAGGCAGCGTTCGAGGATCTCAGTATCACTGTGGCTGCGCGGCGCGATGCCCCGGCGCTGGCGGTGGGCGGCGAGCAACTCGGCGACCAGGGGATCCGCCTGGCCCTGGCGCTGACCCGGCCCATAGCGGTAGTAGCCGGCGCCGGACTTCTGGCCAAGACGGCCGAGGGCGTGCAGCTGCTCGATCAGGTCGCAGGCCCGCTCGGCAGGGCTGAGGGATTCACCCCGCCCCTGGCGATTGCGCCAGGCGATGTCGATCCCGGCCAGGTCGCGCAGCTCGAAGGGGCCCATGGGAAAGCCGAATTCACGCAGCACCCGGTCGACCTGTTCGGGTGCTGCGCCCTCTTCCACCAGCAGGGTCGCCTCGCGCTCGCGTACCGCCAGCAGGCGATTGCCGACGAAGCCATGGCAGTTGCCCACCGCCACCGTGGTCTTGCCCAGGCGCTCGCCCAGCTGCAGGGCAGTGGCCAGTACGGCAGGCTCGACCGCGCGGGTGCGAACCACCTCCAGGAGCTTCATCACCTGGGCCGGACTGAAGAAGTGCATGCCGATCACCGCCTCGGGCCGGCCGGTCACCCCGGCGATGGCATCGATGTCGAGATAGGAGGTGTTGGTGGCCAGGATGGCGCCGGGCTTGGCCAGGCGATCGAGCTGACGAAAGACCTCCTGCTTGACCGCCAGATCCTCGAATACCGCCTCGATGATCAGATCGGCGTCGGCTACCGCGTCCAGGGTCGCTTCACAGCGGATCAGGGCGGCGCGCGCGCTGGCCTGATCCGCCGTCAGGCGGCCCTTGGCCAGGGCCCCGGAGAAATAGCCGTCGATCGTGGCGCGGCCTCGCTCCAGGGCCTGGGGCTGGGTATCGATCAGGACGGTAGCCAGGCCGGCGTTGGCCAGGCAGAGGGCGATACCGCTGCCCATCAGCCCCGCGCCGATCACCGCCACCTGCCGCAACGCTACGGGAGGCGCCGCCTTGGCCAGGGCGCGGTTACGACCCGCCAGGGCGCGCTCGGCGAAGAATACCTGGCGCAGGGCCCGGGCCTGGGCGGACTCGCGCCGGGCAACGAACAGCTCACGCTCGCGCTGCAAGGCGGCGGACAGCGGCAGCTGCCAGGCACCGCGCAAGGCGTCCAGCGCCAGCACCGGTGCCTCCTGGCCCGGCAACTTGCGCAGCAGCCCACGGGCCTGGGCCTCGAAGGCGTCGGGGTCGAACGGAGATACTGTCTGCGCCGCCGTCGGCCGTGGCGACAAGGAGTGATGATCACGCAGAAAACCCTGGGCCAGGGCCAGAGGTTCACCTTCGCCCAGACCATCGATCAGCCCCGCGCCAAGCGCCGCACTGGCATCCAGGCGCGTGCCGCCCACGATCATGTCCAGCGTCAGGGGTGCGCCAACCAGGCGCGGCAGGCGCTGGGTGCCGCCCGCACCCGGGATCAGGCCCAGGCTGACTTCCGGCAAGGCGAAGGTGGTAGCGGTCGCCGCGACCCGGTAATGACAGGCCAGTGCCAGCTCCAGCCCGCCGCCCAATACCGTGCCATGCAGCGCGGCGATCACCGGCTTGGGCGAGGCTTCGAGGGCCGCCAGCACAGCCGGCAGCTGGGGCTCCTGCAGCGGCAGGTCGAATTCGCGGAGGTCGGCGCCGGCGACGAAGGTCCGCCCGGCGCAGGTGATCACCAGCGTCTGGATCCCGTCATCGGCCAGGGCCTCCTGCAGCCGTGCCAGGAGCCCCGCACGCACCGCGCGGGACAGGGCATTGACCGGTGGATGGTCCAGGGTGATGACGCCCAGGGCGTCGATCCGTTGCAGGGTTACGGTGGTCATGTAGGGTCTCCCGAAGGGTCAGAGCAGCGACAGCGGATAGCTGGCGATGACGCGGACGTCATTGGCGTCCCGCGAGAAATCGGAACGGTAGGTGGCGCTGCGCAGGCGCAGGTTCAGGCCCTTGAGCGAGCCGCCCTGCAGCACGTATTGCAGCTCCACATCCAGTTCCCGTTCGCCGCCGGACCCGCCGCCGCGCAGTTCGGCCTGGCTGCCGCGTACGAAGCGCGTCATGAAGTTCAGGCCGGGGATACCCAGCTGGCCGAGGTCGTAGTCGTAGCGCGCCTGCCAGGAGCGCTCGTTGGTCTCGGCGAAGTCGCCCACCTGGACGAAGTTGACCAGATAGGGGTCGGTGCCATTGACGTAGGGAAAGGCCGTTGGGCCCGACATCTTCTGATAGCCCAGGCCCAGGGAGTGGCCGGCGCGCTTGTAGGTACCCAGGGCGCTGAAGGCGCGGTTGTCGATGCGTCCGCCGCGGGCGCGACCCTCGTCGTCGCTGTCGAACAGCCGCACCTCGGTGAGGAAGGCGCCCCAGTCGCCCTTGCGGCGGTCAGTCAGACCAAGAAAGCGCTGGCGATAGACATCTTCCAGCACGGCGTACTGGGCGCTCACATCGGTGGTGGTGCCGAAGCGGTAGAGGGCACCGACGACATCGAAATCGCCCCCCTCAAGAGAGCCGCTGAAACGGCGATTCTTGTTGTTCAGCGAAAGGCCGTCGGCTCCGGAGCTGTCGCGATAGACCGTGCGCTGGATGTTGGCGCCGGTCAGGGTCAGCCCCTTGATCTCCCTGAATTCGAACTGGCTGCCCTCGAAGGTCTGGGGCAGCAGGCGGCCATTGTTGGTGACCAGGGTCGGCCAACGCGGTAGCAGGGTGCCGATCCGCAATTCGCTCCTGGAGAGGCGCGCCTTGAAGGTCGCCCCGGCCTTGGCGTACTCGCCGGGCGCGCGGCCCTCGTCGTCTACCGGCAGCAGACCGGTGCCGGTGCGGCCACGGCCCGAATCGAGCTTCAACCCAACCAGGCCCAGGGCGTCCAGGCCGAAGCCAAGGGTGCCCTGGGTAAAGCCGGATTCGTACTTGAGGATGAAGCCCTGGCCCCACTCCTCGCGCTTGGACTGGCCGCTGCCGTCGCGAAAGTCGCGATTCATGTAGAAGTTGCGCAGCTCCAGGGTGGCCTTGCTGTCTTCGAGGAAGCCCTCGGCATAGGTCAGGGGCGACAGCAGGGCAATACCCAGCCCTGCCGCCAGGATCGGCTTGTCATGATGCCTGTGCATAGGAGGTCTCTACCGAACCCTGGCCACTCGCGGCGTACCAGGGGGATGGAAGGAAGCGTGCGGCTCAGCGCACCTGCGTCAGGTAATCGGCGGCGGTACCGGGGATCTGGGTGTTCTGGATCTGGCCCAGGAAGGTAATGGCGCGCTGGACGTCCTCATCGGTGAGATAGGGCGTCGCGGGGAAGGACTTGCGGTTGTTCTTCCAGGCGGCGGCATAGACCTCGTCGTTGACGCCCTCGAAGCGGGTGCGCACGGCCTTGGCGGCCTCGTCCGGATGCTGGCTGATCAGCTGGGTGGCGTCGTTGAGCGCGGCAAGAAAGGCCTTGACCGTGTCCGGATGCTCTTGCGACCACTCGCGGCGAGCACTCAGGGCGATGGAAGGATAGCCGTCCAGAGCTTTCACCTGGCCCTCGGACATGTCCAGCAGGGTGAAGCCCTGCTGCTCGATCACCGCGCTGTCCGACGCCGGCGACGACAGCGCGAAGCCGTCGATGCGGCCCTGGGCGAAGGCGGCCAGCATGGCGCCGCCATTGTTCAGGTACAGCAGGGTGAAATCCTTCTCCGACTGCAGCTTGGCTTCCTGACTAAGGAAGCGCACCAGGAAGTCGGCGCTGCCGCCAGTACCGCTGACCGCCAGGCGCAGCCCCTTGAAGGCGGCCAGGCGCTGCTCGACGGTGGAGTTGGCGTTCAGCCCCAGGCGGTCGGCCACCTCCTGGCGGATCACCACGTTGCTCGCATACTGGCCGACCATGCGCCCCAGCAGGGTCACGTCGGCGCCCTTCACCTTGGCGTTGATGGCGTTCTGGATGGCGCAGGAACAGAACTCCACCGAGCGGCTGACCAGTCCGGAGGCGGCGGCGCCGCCGCCCTTGAACTTGACCAGGCTGACGTCCAGCCCGCGCTTCTTGAACAGCCCGGCATCCAACGCCACGAACAGCGGCATGTGCACGAAGCCTTCGGTACCTATGGCCACCTTGACCGCTTCATCGGCCTGCACGGCGGGGGTGGCGGCCAGCAGCGCGGCACTCAGACCGAGGACGGAAAACAGACGCTTGAACGACATGGCAAAGACCTCTCTTCTTCTTGTAATGGGTAACGGGAGCATTCAGATCGAGAGTTCGCGGGCGTCCTGTTCCTTCTTCCAGGGCATCAGCGCGGTTTCCAGCTTGCGCACCGCCGCCTGCAGCAGCAGCGCCAGGAAGATGATTGCCAGCAGCGCGGCGAAGACCCCGGCGGTGTCCAGCTGGCCGGCGGCGTCCTGCAGCAGGTAGCCCAGGCCGCGGTTGGCTGCCATGATCTCGCCGACGATGGCGCCGATCAGCGCATAGGGCACCGACAGCTTGAGCCCGGTGAACACCCACTGGATGGCCGAGGGCAGCACCACCTTGCTGATCAGGTGATGTTCCCTGGCGCCCATCAGCCGCAGGATCTCCAACTGCTCGCGCTCCACCGCGCGCACGCCGCTGTAGGTGTTGAGGAACACCAGGAAGAACACGATGGTGGCGGTCAGGATGATCTTCATCTCGATGCCGATGCCGAACCACATGATGAACAGCGGCGCCAGGGCCACCTTGGGCAGGCTGTAGATGGAGATCAGGATGGGGTCGAGCAGCTTGGCCAGGGTCTCGTTGCGGCCCAGCAGCAGGCCGACGCTGATCCCGGCGCAGGCGCCGCAGAAGAAGCCGGCCAGGGTCTCGACGACGGTGATCCAGCCGTGGGCGAACAGCCGCCCGCTGGAGACCAGCTCGACGAAGCGGCCGCCGATCTCGCTGGGCGAGCTGACGAAGAAGGGATCCACCAGCGGTCCCGAGGCGAACTGCCAGGACAGCAGGATGACGGCAAAGATGGCGACGCGGCCGAGAAAGATGTTCATAGCAGGATTCTCCAGGGGTGGGCCGCTCAGGCGTCTTGGCTCGGGGTGATGAATTCCCAGAGGTCACCGCAGAGCTGGTGGTAACGCGGGTCCTTGCGCAGCTGCAGGATGTTGCGCTCGTCGCCCAGGGGGATGGTCACGTCGCGCACGATGGTGCCGGGACGGCCGGAGAAGATCAGGCAGCGATCGCCCAGGGCCACCGCCTCGTCCAAGTCGTGGGTGACGAACAGTACGGTCTTCTTGAGCTGGCGACTGAGCTTGAACAACTCGGTCTGCATGCGCATGCGCAGCTGGGCATCGAGCGCCGCGAAGGGCTCGTCCATCAGCAGGGTCTCGGGATCGTAGGCCAGCAGCCGGGCCAGGGCGGCGCGCTTGCGCATGCCCCCGGAAAGCTGGCTCGGGTAGGCCTTTTCGTGGCCTTCCAGGCCGACCAGGGCCAGCAGCTCGCGGATGCGTGCCTGACGTTCGGCCTTGCCCACGCCGCGGATCTCCAGCGGCACGGCGATGTTGCCGACCACGTCGCGCCAGGGCAGCAGGTGATCGCTCTGGGTCATGTAGCCGGTGCGTCCGTTGATGCCCTTGACCGGCTGGCCGCTGTAGAGCACCTGGCCTTCGGTGGGGGCGAACAGGCCGGCCACCATGTTGAGCAGGGTGGACTTGCCGCACCCGGAGGGACCGACGATGGTCACCACCTGGCCCTGCTGGATGTCGACGTTGATGCTGTGGGAAGCCTGTTTCGCCACGCCCTTGACGGTAAAGGCCTTGGCGACGTTGCGAAAGGAAATCACGGTGGGCGCCGGGGCGATGCTGCCGATCGGCTCGCGAGGGCTGGCGTTCTTCAGTACGGCGGACATGGCGTTACTCCCGGTTCGAGGACGTGGCGTCGGGTTCAGGACTCATGAACGACGCGACGGCGTCTGACGGTAGGGATGCACACCATGGGCGATTGATCTGGAAGCTGTTCATAGTGACCTACTTATTGTTATGAGTCAGAAATGAAGCGTTCTTGGATTATGCAAGGGTGAACCTGAGCGGCAATGGTGCTGTTCCACGCTGTGGAACAGCACCGCTTCAGCTCAGCACGGTGAGACCGTCGAGGGCGACCACGCCCTGCCCTTGCGGCCTGACCAGCAGCGGATTGATCTCGGCCTCCTGCAGGCGCTCGCCCAGGCGCAGGGCCATGTCGGAGAACGCCACGATGCAGTGCGCCGCCGCCTCGACGTCGGCCCTGGGTCGGCCGCGATAGCCGTCCAGCAAGGGATAGGTACGCAATTCGGCGAGCATTTCCCGGGCATCTTCCAGGGTCACTGGCAGCAGGCGCAGCGTGGTGTCCTGCAACAGTTCGGCGGTCACTCCACCCATGCCCAGCAGCAGCGCCGGGCCCAGTTGCGGATCACGGGTGAAACCGAGGATCAGCTCCTCGCCGCCGCTGACCATTTCCTGCACCAGGAAGGCCTCGGGATTGAAGCCGACCCGGGTGGTCACCTCGTCGCGCATCCGCTCCAGACGCACACCGATCCCCTCGGGTCGCTGCCGCAGGGCCACGCCGCCTACCTCGCTCTTGTGCGGGATGCGCGCCGAGAGCACCTTGAGCACCACCTCGCCGCCCAGCTCACGGGCCGCCGCCTCGGCCTGGCGCGCATCGCCCACTACCCGCTCGCGGGTCACCGGAATGCCGAAGGTCTCGTAGAGCTGCTTGCTGCGCGCCTCGTCCAGCGGACCGGGTTGCAGGTCCGCCAGAGCCACCGACTCGGCCGAGGGGGCGGCGCCGAGCTGCCCCGGCCGCTGCCTTGCATAGCTGCCTTGCAAGGCCAGCGCCTTGAGCGCTCCGGCACAACTTTCGGGGGCGCTGAAGGCCACCCCGCCCGAACCGTTGATGCGCTGCGCCGCCGCCGGCGCATGGGGACTGATATAGGCCAGCACCGGCTTCTCCGAATTGGCCAGGCTGTCGCGGATGGCATCGGCCATCAGGTGCGGCTGGGCCACCCCGGAGGAACCCACCACGCTGATCACCGCGTCATAGTCGGGGCTGTCCAGCAGGATGCTGATGGCGCCACGCATCACCTCCGGTTGCAGGCCCGCCAGGGTCAGGTCGATGGGGTTGCGGTCGAGCACTGCCTGGTCGCCGACGTCTAGGGCGCGCAGTCGCGCCGCCGTCTCCGCGCCGGGCGGCGGGGTCTGGAAGCCGTTGACGCCCAGGTTGTCGGCGATCAGGGTGCCGGCGCCACCGGTAGAGGTCAGGATGGCTACCCGGGTGCCCTGCATCACCCGGCCACTGGCCAGGGCGAAGGGAACGTCCAGCAGATCGGCGAAGGTCTCGGCGCGGATCACCCCGAGCTGGCGGAAATAGGCCGAATAGAGACCGTCGGAGCCAGCCAGGGCGCCGGTATGGGAGGCCGCGGCGCTGGCGCCGGCTTCCGAGCGGCCGACCTTGAACACCACCACCGGCTTGCCGGCGGCGCGGGCTCGGCCCACGGCGCGGGTGAACCTGGCGGTGTCGCGCAGCCCTTCGAGGTAGAGGGCGATCACCGCGGTGGCCGGATCGCCGGCCAGATGGTCGACGAAGTCGGCGACGTCCAGATCCACCTCGTTGCTGGTGGAGATCAGTTTGGAAAAGCCGATGCCGGCCGCTACGCCACGGGAGAGCAAGGCGCCGAGGATGCCGCCGCTCTGGGAGACCAGGGCCACCTTGCCCGGCAGCAGGGCGTCCATGTCCAGGGCGCCACTGGCGGACAGGGTGATGCGCTCGCTGACGTTGACCAGGCCGATGGTATTGGGGCCGAGGATACGCATGCCGCCGCGCGCGGCCTGGAGTTCCGCCTGGCGGCGGATGCCGCTCTCCCCGGTTTCGCCATAGCCGCCGGCCAGCACGATGGCCGCCGCACAGCCGAGCGCCGCCAGTTCGGCCACCGCCTGATTGGCGCGTTCGGCACCCAGCAGGATGACCGCCACGTCCGGCACCTCGGGCAACTCGGCGATAGAGGTATAGCAGCGCAGGCCGTCGATCTCCTCGTAGCGCGGATTGACCGGATAGAGGCGTCCCTGGAAGCCATGCTTGCGCAGGAAGGCGATGGGCCGGCCGGAGGTCTTGCGGGCGTCGCCCGAGGCGCCGATGACGGCGACGCTGGCCGGACTGAGCAGACGGTCGAGGGCGCTCATCG
Organism: Pseudomonas sp. PLB05; assembly: GCF_021106615.1. NCBI lineage: Bacteria > Pseudomonadati > Pseudomonadota > Gammaproteobacteria > Pseudomonadales > Pseudomonadaceae > Pseudomonas > Pseudomonas sp. PLB05. Next base: position 961,636 of record NZ_JAJOHO010000001.1, on the reverse strand, counting down.
TTGGCCACCCGCGCTCTTGCGCGCCAGGAAGGCGGCGACCGACTCCTGGTGTTCGCTGGAGGTGTAGCAGATGCCCTGGGCCTGGCTGCCCATGGCCGAGATCTGGCCCTGGGTCAGTTCGAAGGTATTGTTGAGGATCGACTTGCTCAAGCCCAGCGCCGTGGCGGAACCGGCCGACAGTTGCAGCGCCCAGTCCTGGGCCGCTGGCAGCAGAGCATCGTGGGGCACCACCCGGTCGATCATGTTGATGCGCTCGGCTTCGCCCGGCGCGACGGTGCGACCGGTGAAGATCAGCTCCTTGGCCCGGCTCAGGCCGACCCGTCGTGGCAGGAAGTAGAGGCCACCGCCGTCGGGGATGAGGCCGCGGGCGATGTAGCTCATGGCGAAGGACGCCTGCTCGGACGCGATGATGAAGTCGCAGCTCAGCGCCATGTCGCAGCCCAGCCCGGTGGCGGCGCCGTTGACCGCGGCGATGGTCGGTTTGGGCAGATTGTGCAGCAGCGAAACGGCATGGTGAACCCGTTGCTGGCGCTTCCAGCCGTTGAAGGCCACCGAACCGGCCGGCACACTCATGCGCGCCTGCATGCCCTTGATGTCGCCGCCAGCGCAGAAGCCCTTGCCGGTACCGGTCAGGATCAGCGCCTTGATTGCGCTGTCGGCGGCGATGCGCTCCAGGTGCTCGATCAGCAGGGTGCGCAGGTCGTCGCTGATGGCATTGCGCGCTTCGGGGCGGTTGAGCGTCAGGGTGGCGATGCCCTGGGTCACCGTCAGCTCGATGGGGGTCGACGATTCGGGAGCTGTCGTCATGGGAGGCCTCTCTCTTATTCTTGGGTTGATTGGCTGCCCGGATCTGCGCCAGGCTTGAAATCAATCTGCGCGAGGAGACTTGTCATGACAACGCAGCCATTCCACCAGGTGGAACACGCCGTCGCCGAGCCGAACGCCGCCGACATGCCTGGCCAGGGCAAGGCGCCGGCCAATCGCTCGCTGGAGCGTGGCCTGGATGTCCTGCGGGCCTTTCGTCCGGGCACCGAATACCTCACCAATGGCGAACTCAGCGACCTCCTCGGCCTGGCCAAGTCCACCGTCAGCCGCCTGACCCAGACTCTGGTGCGTACCGGCTTTCTGGACTACGACGGCGGCCGCAGCGCCTATCGCCTGGCGCCGACCTTTCTCGGCCTGGCCCATGCCATGCACCAGGGCAGCAGCCTCCTGCAGGCCGCCTCGCCGCTGATGATCAAGGTGGCGCGGGAGCACCAGGTCAACGTCAGTCTGGCGGCGGCGGACCGCGACGAGATGATCTACCTGGAGTCGATTCGCCTGAGTCAACGCAAGACCCCGCGCAACGTCCTGGTCGGCCAGCGCCTGCCGATGGACATCACCTCCCTGGGCCGCGCCTGCCTCGCCGGCTTGGGCGAAGCCCAGCGCGAAACGCTGATCGCCACCTTCTGCGCCCGCCGCTGCGAGGCACGCCGGGCGCCACTGGAACAGGAGATCCGCGCCGCCCTAGCCAGCGTCCGCAGCAGAGGCTACTGCCTGGCTGCCTGGCAACCCGAAGTGGTCGCCATCGCCACCCCCCTCGGCCTCCCTGGCTATCGCACCCATGCCCTCAACATCAGCCTGGCCACCCCGCTGTCGGAGGCGGAGATCGAGGAGCGCTATGCCGGGGTGCTGCTGGAATTGGCTAAGGCGATCAGGGAGGCGTGCGGGCGGGCGGATTGAGTTCATTCCCTCCGCAGTGGGCCTGCGCGCTAAGCTGGATTGAACGCCTTGATCGTACGAGGCCATCCCACTCAGGAGTCGCCCCCATGAGAGCTTCCAGCCTGGATCATCTGGTCGTCGTGGCCCCGACGCTCGCCGCGGGCGCGCTGTACATCGCCCAAAGACTTGGCCTGGAGATGCAGCCAGGCGGCCAGCATCCGCGCATGGGCACCCACAATCTGCTGCTGCGCCTGGGCGATGCCTATCTGGAAGTCATAGCTCCGGACCCTGATGCAGTCCCACCGGCCAGGCCTCGATGGTTTGGTCTGGATGACCTGGGCCCCCAGTCCTCACCCTACCTGGCCCACTGGGTGGTGCGGACGCAGGGGCTGGAGCGCGCGGACGACGGCCTCACGCAGACCTTCGGCGCCATCGAGCGGATGAGCAGAGGCACGCTTTCCTGGCAGATTTCGATCCGGCCGGATGGCCACCTCCCGCAGGGAGGAACGCTTCCCAGCCTGATCGACTGGGGTGATGCCGAGCATCCCGCGTTGAAACTGGCCGAGACAGGCTGTCGGTTGCAGCGCCTGAAAATCGGTCATCCTGATCCGCCATTGATCGAACGGCAGTTGGACGCTATCGGCTTTTCGGGGCCCGTCGTCGTGATAGCTGGCGAGCACCCTGTCTTGCGGGCCCATATCGACACGCCGGCAGGTCTCAAGACCCTATGCTAATTAGCCACCTTAAACGTTCGACAGCGTTATTAAATAATCAAATTACTCCTCTGCCAATCGCACCAACTCGGAATATAATTCGCCACTGCTCAGCTATCGTCGAATCCAGAACTCTCAATCGAAACATTCATTTCGACAGGCGACCCCTTATCCTGATAGCTACTGGCAGATTACTCCGGAAACGCTGAATCAACACCATCTTGACTCACACCCTGCCGATTCCTTGCTCGATTAGCATTTTTGCAAACTGCTCACCATCGACAAGCTCAATCGGAACTCCTGTGGCCTCCAAATAAGAGCTAGCAGCTGCTATGGCGCCTTGATGGACTATGCCGGAGGTTATGACCATGCCGAGGTTAGCATTACTCGCCTCGATACCCTCAATTAACTGATCAACCACCTTGCTCGTTACAGGAGCACTTTCATCCCAATGCTTGGCCTGAACGGCAAGTGTATACTGGAACGTATCTGCAATTCGAAAGGTTGCTAGAACGTCTGCTCCCTTGTCCAGGCGCCGCGCAATTACTTGGGCGTCTTTCGCGCCCATCTTAATCAGCAACTCTTTTATCAGCTCCTCGAAACCGAAGCTGTCCATATAGCCAGATCGAAGATGAGCCACTGTTTGGCTGACAAGAGCGCTTTGCAACTCACTTTTAAAGGAAGGCTTTTTCCCGGATGCCGCTCTCGCGAGCGCTTCCTGAATATCGCCTACCAAGTCTATAGCTGAAGCTGAAGTGCCATAGACTTTCATCCTAGAGATAAGCGCAGCTTTAGCATAACCTCTAGGAATCGGCTTCTTGTCGTTGAGCCATATCACAGGACGGCGATAGCTCGTATCCTCACCTGCTTTTTCCGGCAAATAAACGGCTTCTCCTGAAATTTTCGCCACATAGAACTTTGAACCATACGGAACAACTACCAGATCATTATCCTGCATATCGTGCACAAATCGCCACATGTGCCCTGCAGCCGCTCCCGCACGGTGCATAGTCTTTTCTTCCGCATAATGCTCAACGTGTATTCTTTCTCTGAACTTCTTCCACGATAGCGAAGCATCCAGCAGCCCAAGCGTTTTCGACCAACCGATGATGATCTGGTCGCTCGCCAGAGCCTCAGGTACTTTATCAACATTACTAGGGGAAATTCTTAGAATAAAAGCCTGCATAAATACCTTCGCCACCCAAAGAAAATCACGGTACAATTTATTTGAAAAACCTGCATCCCAGCATGAGAATTTTTTCTTCTCGAATACTTGGTAAAGCATAACTGGCTGATGCTGACATAGAAGGCTAAATCCGATTTTCCGGTCAAAGTCTCACCGCGAGCGGCGACGACTAGCCAGAGGCGCTAAATGGCGATCCTTGACAGGTCAGATCAATGCCAAAGCCAGTGCGTCGCCTCCTTCCAGGCGCCTACGGTGACAAGCTCCTCCAAGGTTTCCGGCACGATCTTCTCTCAGCTCACTCAGTGCCAGTTTGCTGCTGTGATGCTCCTTGAGCACCGCCAGGTCTACTGGCCGTTCGAACTCGTGGCCGCCCAATTCGCTGCGGCCGCGGTCCTGCTGGACGACGGCCTAAGCGAGGATCGAATAGCCTGCCTTAGGTGGTCCTACCAGTCCCACAGTGAACCAACCGCTGGGCCAGACCGACTGTTAGGTAGCCTCATTCCTTCGACAACGCCGCGCCCTCCCCTCAGGCCAGCTTGAAGCGTCGCACCAGCGTCTGCAGTTCGCCGGCCAGTTCGGACAGTTGCTCGCTGGCGCCCACGGTTTCGCGATTGCCGTCGCTGGTCTGCACCGAGAGATCGCGAATGCTGATGAGGTTGCGGTCGACCTCGCGGGAGACATGGGCCTGTTCTTCGGAGGCGGTGGCGATCTGCAGGTTGCGTTCGTCGATCAGGCGCACGGCCTGGAGTATGTCGCTCAGCGCCGCGCCGGCTTCCTGAGCCACCGCATAGGTGGCCTGGGCCTGGGTGGTGCTGAGCTGCATGGAATCCACGGCTTCGGCCGAGCCCTTCTGGATCGCCTGGATCATCTGCTCGATCTCACGGGTGGAGGTCTGGGTGCGATGCGCCAGGGCGCGGACCTCGTCGGCGACCACGGCGAAACCGCGACCCTGCTCGCCCGCCCGGGCGGCCTCGATGGCCGCGTTGAGCGCCAGCAGATTGGTCTGCTCGGCGATGGAGCCGATCACGCTGAGCACCTGGCTGATGTCCTGGGCTTGGCCGGCCAGGCCTTCGACCTGCACCGAAGTGGACTGCACCTGCTGGGTGAGGCGCTGCATGGCGTGGAGGGCCTGGCCGACCTTGGCATTGCCGTTTTCCGCCGCCGCACTGGATTCCCGCGCAGCCTGGGAGGTGGAGGACGCATTGCGGGCCACCTCTTCCACCGCGGCGCTCATCTCGGTGACCGCGGTGGCGGCCTGGTCGATCTCGGCGTTCTGGCTCGCCAGGGCCCGACTGGCCTGGTCGGTGACGGCGTGCATGGTGCGGGCGGTGTCGCTCAGGCGGCTGGACGAACCGGAGATGCCATGCAGGGTGTCCTTGAGGTTGTCCTGCATCTGCGCCAGGGCGCGCATCAGGCCGGCGGCTTCGTCCCTGCCGCTGGGATCGATCTTGCCGGTCAGCTCGCCTTGGGCGATGGCGTCGGCCACGGCCAGGGAAGCCCCGATCGGCTGGGCCAGGCTGCGGGTCAGGCGCCAGGCCAGCAGCAGGGTCACCAGCACGGCCAGCAGCATGATGCCGACGACAATGCTGACGCTGCGGTCATAGATGCCGGTGGCTGCTGCACCTGCCTGACGGGCGCCTTCGCCGTTGAACTCGCGCAGCCGGGTCAGTTGCTCCTGATAGCCTTCGGCGCGCTGGCGCTGCTCGCCATTGGCCAGTTTGAGGGCCTCGGCGCGATCGCTGGCGGCCAGGGTCACGACCCGATCCAGTCCGTCCAGATAGCCTTTCATCTGCAGCGCGGCCTGGTCGAAGTTGCTGCGTTCCTCGGCGGTGGAAATCAGGTAGTCACGGTAATAGGCCGTCCGGGCGTTCATCAGATCGCGATTCACCTGGATCTGCCGGGTAGCGAGGGCCATGGCCACACTGTCCTCGCTGGCCAGCAGCCGGATGCTTTCGAGGCGGGTGTGCAGCAGCGCGACCTGGATGTCATCGGTGGTCTGGACGCTCGCCAGCCATTCGGCCTCCATCGCCTGCTCGGTGGCGCGCAGGGCCTTGAGCTGGACCAGGGCGAAGGCGCCGAGCAGCATCACGAACAGGGTGACCGCACCGAAGCAGAGGGTGGCGCGGGGGGCGATGCGTAGCTGACGAAGATTCAAGACGGGCTCCTTGGATCGGCGGAAGGCGATCCTCTAAAGCCCGTATCGACTGACTAATTTCTTTCTTTAGCGCGTCAACGATTGGCGCGACAAGAAAGCTGTGGAGGTTGTCCAGCGGCTGTACGGCGCGTCGTAATGGCCTAGCCGCGTGACGCCCCCAGTCGCTCGACCATCTTGACCAGCTCCGCCAGGGAGCCGGCCTGCAGCTTGCGCATGAGGGCCGCGCGACGCACCTTGACGGTGATCTCGCTGACCCCCAGCTGAGCGGCGATCTGCTTGTTGAGCAGGCCGGTCACCACCCGCGCCAGTACCGCGCGTTCGCCGTCGTTGAGGGTGTCGAGGCGGGCCTGCAGCTCCTGCAAGTGCCGGCGCTGGGCATGGGCGTCCTGTGCCTTGCGTAGCGCCTGGCCGATGGCGTCGAGCAGGTCCTGGTCGCGAAACGGCTTGGTGAGGAATTCCAGGGCGCCCTGCTTCATCGCCCGGACCGACATGGGGATGTCGCCATGGCCGGTGATGAAGATGATCGGCAGCGCGAGTCCCCGGCGCTGCAATTCCTGCTGCAGGTCCAGGCCGTTCATGCCGGGCATGCGCACATCCAGCACCAGGCAGCCCGGCTCCTCCAGTCGGGCACGGTCGAGAAAGTCGGCGGCCGAGACATAGCTGTGGGTGCTGAGCCCCACGGACGCCAGCAGGTCTTCCACGGCGGCGCGCACCGAGGCGTCGTCGTCCACTAGGTGGACCAGGGTGGGCTGGGTTTGGTCGGTCATGCTCGCTGAGGTCATGGTTGCGGATCCTCGGGCAGGCTGCAATAGACCCCGGTGCCGCCTTCCGGCAGCGAGGTGGCCCAGATCCGCCCGCCATGGGCTTCGACGATGGAGCGACTGAGCGCCAGCCCCAGGCCCATGCCCTGCGCCTTGGTGGTGTAGAAGGCCTCGAACATCTGCTCGCGCGCCATGGGCGTCAAGCCGCGACCGCTGTCCTCCACGCCCAGGCGGATGGCGCCAGCGGTGTCCTGCCCCACCTGGATGACCAGCCGGCGCTGCTCGGGAGCGACTCCTTCGAGGGCATCCAGGGCGTTGAGCAGCAGATTGAGGATGACCTGCTGCAACTGGCTTTCATCGGCCAGCAGCGGCGGCAGGCCCTCCTGCAGGCGGACCTCCACAGCGATCTGGCGCTGGCTCAATTCGGCGCGGACGAAATCCAGCACCTGCTCCACGGTATCGGCTACGTTGAGCCAATCCTTGGCCACCTGCGCATGGCGCACCAGGCTGCGTACCCGAGCGATCACCGCGCTGGCGCGGTGGGCGTCGTCGATGACCCGCTGCGCGGCCTGCACGGCGCGGTCCACCTGGGGCGGCTGATTGCTCAACCAGCGCTGGCAGGCATTGCCACTGGCGGCGATGGCGGTGAGCGGCTGATTCACCTCATGGGCGATGGAGGCGGCCAGTTCACCCAGCTGGCTCAGACGTCCGGCCTGCACCAGCCGGGCGCGGGCCGCATCGGCGGCGCGCTTGGCCGCCTCCAGGCGCAGCGACAGGGCCGCGACCGCGACGATGGCCAGGAGGCTGATGATGCAGTTGACCAGCCCGGCCTCGCGGTCGCCGGTACGGGTGGCCAGGTAGCTGCAGAGCACCAGCCCCGCGCAACCCAGCGCCGTGACCGTGACCCCGCGGGTGGACAGGAAACCCGCGGCCAGGAGCACCACGACCACCTGGAAGACACCAATGGCGATCTCCCGATCGGTCAGGGTATCCAGCAAGGCAATGCCCAGCGCCAGGGCGCAGAGGCCCCCGAGCCGCAGCCAGTGGGTGGTGGTGGCGAAGGGTCGTCGATCCATGGCCAGTCTCTCGTTCGAAGGCGTGCCTAGCCCGGATTTTCCAGGCTGAACATATCGGCCGCCTGATCATAGGCGAAGAGCTCACCATAGCGCCCCCACTGGATGACGCTGCCGAGGGTGCGCGCGGCGTCGGCTTCGTCCATGAAGTCCTCCAGCTCGTCACGGAAACGCCGCGCCGGCGCCGTGTGGCCCTGGCGATCGTCCAGCACCCGGCGGATATGGGCCACCAGGGGCACGAAGTTGAGCAACTGGCGGGCGAACAGCTGCTTGCGCACGTCCACCCCCGCTTCGACATAGGCGCGACCGGCTGGCAGCAGGCGCAGATCGCCACCTTCGAGGACCGCCAGGCGCAGCAGCTGCAGCACCTCGGCCAGGGGAAAGAGCTCGTCCAGTGCATAGCCCAGCCCGCCGGCCAGTTCCGGCAGGTCGGCGCGACCGTCGTAGGGCGCGGCCTGGACTGCCTCCAGCAGACCGGCCAGGGCATTGGTGGACACGGTCGGCAGCCGCATCCCCAGGCCGTTGCCGGGAACACCCCCTTCGTGGGGTGTCGGCGTGGTCTCGCCGGTCATGCGCACATAGATTTCCTCCACCAGTTCGCGGAAGGCCGGATCGTGGCGGTTGCGCGGCTGCGGCAGGTCGATGCGGATCTCGCTGGCGACGCGCCCGGGATTGCTGGAGAAGATCAGCACCCGATCACAGAGCAGCACCGCCTCGGCGATGTTGTGGGTGACCATAAGGATCGAGCGGATCGGCATACGGCCTTCGACCCAGAGGTCGAGCAGGTCGGTGCGCAGGGTCTCGGCGGTAAGCACGTCCAGCGCGGAGAAGGGTTCGTCCATCAGCAGCACGTCCGGGTGCACCACCAGGGCTCGGGCCAGGCCGACGCGCTGGCGCATGCCGCCGGAGAGCTCCTTGGGATAGGCGCTCTCGAAGCCGTCCAGGCCAATCAGGTCGATGGCGGCCAGGGCGCGGCGACGGCGCTCGTCCAGCGGCACGTGCAGGGCTTCCAGGCCGATCTCGACGTTCTGCAGCACGGTCAGCCAGGGAAACAGCGCGAAGCTCTGGAACACCATGCTGACCCGGGCGCGCTGGCCGTCGTCCTTGGGCGGGAAAGCGACGGTGCCGCCGCTGGGGGTGAGCAGCCCGGCGATGGATCTGAGCAGGGTCGACTTGCCCGAGCCGGAGCGACCCAGCAGGCCGACGATCTCGTTTTCGTGCAGGGTCAGGGACACTTCGTCCAGCACGACCCGGGCCGGGCCACCGGCGTTGCCGTACAGCTGGCGGACGTTCTGCACGTCGATGAGGGGACGCGGGTTCAAGGTAGGCAGGTTCATGGCAGGTCTCCTCTCAATCGAGCCGCAGGCGCCGTTCGGCGTAGGCATACAGGGGCCGCCAGAGCAGCCGGTTGAAACCGAGGACGAAGATCGACATCACCACGATGCCCAGGGCGACCCGGGGGAAGTCGCCGGCGGTGGTCATCTGCGCGATATAGGCGCCCAGGCCATGGGCCTGCAGGCGTTCATTGCCCCAGCTCACCACCTCGGCGACGATGCTGGCGTTCCAGGAGCCGCCCGCGGCGGTCAGGGCGCCGGTGACGTAGTAGGGAAAGATCGCCGGCAGGGCCAGCTGCCGCCACCACTGCCAGCGCCTGAGGCCGAACAGCCGGGCCGCTTCGCGCAGGTCGTTGGGCAGCACGCTGGCGCCGGCGATGACGTTGAACAGGATGTACCACTGGGTGCCCAGCACCATCAGCGGCGACAGCCAGATGTCCGGATCGAGGTGGAAGCTGACGATGCCCACCACCGCCACCGGGAACAGCACGTTGGCCGGAAAGGCGGCGAGGAACTGGGCCACCGCCTGCAGCCGCTGGGACCAGCCCGGGCGCAGGCCGATCCAGACGCCGATGGGCACCCAGATCAGGCTGGCGACGGCGATCAGCAGCAGCACCCGGGCCATGGTCAGCAGACCCAGGCCGAGCACCGAGACCGCCTCCACCCAGTAGACGTCGGCGGCGATGAAGCGATACAGCGCATAGATGCCATAGGGCAGCACCAGCAGCAGCGCGCCGTACCAGAGCACGTCCAGCCCGCGTTGCAGCCAGGCGCGGCTTTGCTGCGCCAGGAGCCAGTGCGGCCAGGCGCGGCGGATCCGCGGGGTGGCGAGCTGGGTGCAGAAGCTGCCGAAGCCACCCAGCATGCGGCCCAGGCGCGCGCGGCGGACCAGGTCGTAGACCCAGGAGCGCGGTACCTGCTGGCTGGCGGTCTGCTCGACGCGGAAGCGATCGGCCCAGGCCACCACCGGGCGGAAGAACAGCTGGTCGTAGACCAGGATCACCAGTCCCATGGCCAGCACCGCCCAGCCGATGGCGGCGATGTCCTGCCGGGCGATGGCCAGCGCCAGCCAGGAGCCGATGCCCGGCAGGTTGATGGTGTTGTCGCCCACGGTGATGGCTTCCGAGGCCACCACGAAGAACCAGCCGCCGGACATGGACATCATGGTGTTCCATACCAGACCGGGGATGGCGAACGGCAGCTCCAGGCGAAAGAACCGCCGCCAGGGTGACAGCCCGAACTGGCGACTCACCTGCTGCAGGTCCTCGGGCACGGTGCGCAGCGACTGGTAGAAGCCGAACGCCATGTTCCAGGCCTGACTGGTGAAGATGGCGAAGATGGCCGCGCACTCGGCGCCCAGTTGCCGCCCCGGGAACAGGCCCAGGAAGAAGCTGACGGTAAAGGTCAGGAAGCCGAGGATGGGCACCGACTGCAGGATGTCGATGGCCGGCAGGATCAGCAGCTCGGCCTTGCGACTCTTGGCCGCCAGGGTGGCGAAGACGAAGGTGAACAGCAGCGAGGCGCCCAGGGCGATGAACATGCGCAGGGTGGTGCGCAGGGCGTACTCGGGCAGCCGCGCCAGGGCCAGGGTCATGGGATCGGCATCGAGCACGGCCAGGGGCGCGCGCATCTCGGCGACGCCGTGCCAAACCAGCGCCAGGGCGATCAGCCCGAGTGCCAGGCAGAGGGCATCGGCCCACAGGGAGGTGGGACGTTGCCGCAGCGAGCGCGGCGCCACGGCAGGGGTGTAGAGGCCAGGAAGGGTCTTCATGGCGTACCTCTTTGGATAGGGGCCTGGGGAGAGCGGCCGACCCTGCCGCGCAGGGTCCGGACACCGGGCTAATCTAGGCTCGCCACCCCGTCCAAGCCATTGAAACGAAGGACGGCTGGCTATACCAAGGTATATCCCGCCCCGGCCCCGGCCCCGCCCTCGCCTGCTGCCCTGCGCGCCGGAGCCCGTCTCCAGAGCAGAAGCTTCATCGCGCTGTCATCGTCCCGACATCTGCCGCCGGCATTGTCTGCCCCCAATGAGATCGATCTCAAACGAGGCCGGCATGACCGATCTGAAACAGGTAGCGCAACAGGCCGGGGTCTCCCGGGCTACCGCGGCGCGTGCCTTCGCCAACCCCGAGCAGGTGCGCGAGAGCACCCGGCAGCGGGTGCTGGACGCCGCGCGCAGTCTCAATTTCCGTCCCAATCTGCTGGGTCGCCAGCTGCGTCAGCAGAGCACCCGGCTGATCGGCGTGGTGGTGCCCAGCCTGCTCAACCCGGTGTTCGCCGAGCAGTTGCAGGCCATGGAACGCACCGCGCGCAGCCAGGGCTATTCCCTGGTGATTGCTACCACCGACTACCAGCCCGAGCGCGAAGCGGCGGTGGTGGAGGAGCTACTGCGCCAGCGCGTCGCCGGCCTGGTACTGACGGTGGCCGATGCCGACCGTAGCGAGGTGCTGGCCGAGCTGAACCAGGAGCGGACGCCCTTCATCCTGGCCTATCACGAACCCCAGCGCCCCTATGCGGCGGTGGCGGTGGACAACCGCCAGGGCATGGCCATGGCCACCGAGCACCTGCTCGGCCTGGGGCACCGCCGCATCGCCCTGGTCTCGGGACCGGCGCTGCAGTCGGATCGCAGCGAGCGCCGCTTCGCCGGCTATTGCCAGGCGATGGCCGCCGCCGGCCTGCCGACGCTGCCGCGCCTGGAGCTGGCCAGCCACACCGACGCCGACTGGGCGGAGCTGGCGCCGCTGCTGGAGCGTCACGCCCCGACCGCCCTGCTCTGCACCAACGACCTGCTGGCCATCAGCGTCATCGCCGAACTGCAGCGCCACGGGGTGCCCGTGCCTGATCAACTCTCGGTAGTGGGCTTCGATGGCATCGCCATGGGCGCCCGCCTCGAACCCAGCCTGTGCAGCGTCATGCAGCCCTTGCAGAGCCTGGGCGCCGTGCTCGTCACCGAATTGCTGGCGCTGATCGCCGGCAGTGCCACCCACCAACAGTGTCTGCCCTGCCTCGTCCGTCCCGGCACCAGTGCCGGCCCCTTGAAGGAGCCCTACCGATGAAATCACCCTTCCCCTTGCGTCGTCTCCTGGCCGGCGTCGCCCTGGCCTGTGGCCTGGCCAGTGCCCAAGCCGCCGAAACCGCCATCTGCTACAACTGCCCGCTGGAATGGGCCGACTGGGGCGCCCAGCTCAAGGCCATCGCCGCCGACACCGGCATCGAAGTCCCCCAGGACAACAAGAATTCCGGCCAGTCGCTGGCCCAGCTGGTGGCCGAACGCGAAGCCCCGGTGGCCGACGTCGTCTACTACGGGGTGACCTTCGGTATCCAGGCGGAAAAGGCCGGCGTGCTGGCCCCTTACCAACCCAAGCACTGGGATCAGGTACCCGCTGGCCTCAAGGACCCCCAGGGTGAATGGACCGCCATCCATTCCGGCACCCTCGGCTTCATGGTCAATACCCAGGCCCTGGGCGGCAAGCCGGTGCCACAGCGCTGGGCCGACCTGCTCAAGCCCGAGTACCGCGGCCTGGTGGGCTACCTGGATCCCTCCAGCGCCTTCGTCGGCTACGTCACCGCGGTAGCGCTCAACCAGGCCCTTGGCGGCAACCTCGACGACTTCGGTCCGGCCATGGCCTTCTTCAAGAAACTGGCCGCCAACGATCCCATCGTGCCCAAGCAGACCGCCTATGCCCGCCTGCTCTCCGGCGAGATCCCGATTCTGGTGGACTACGACTTCAACGCCTATCGCGCCCGCTACAAGGACCAGGCGCCGGTGGCCTTCGTCATTCCCCAGGAAGGCAGCCTGACGGTGCCCTACACCATGAGCCTGGTGAAGGGCGCGCCGCACCGCGCCAATGGCGAGAAGGTGCTGGACTATGTGCTGTCGGACAAGGGCCAGGCGCTCTGGGCCCAGGCCTATCTGCGCCCGGTGCGGGACGTGCCGCTGCCGGACGAGGTCAAGGCGCGCTTCCTGCCCGCCGCCGACTATGCCCGCGCCGGCACCGTGGACTATGGCCACATGGCAGCGGTCCAGGAAGCCTTCGCCAAGCGTTACCAGGCCGAGGTGCGCTGAGATGCAGGGCCTCGCCGTTTCCTTCGGGCGCCGCCGGGTGCCGCGCCGGCTGCCCTGGCCGGTGCTCGTCGCCCTGGCACCGGCGAGCGCCTTCCTGCTGGCCTTCTGGTTGTTGCCATTGACCCACCTGCTGGTCCTCGGCGCCCGCCCGGACGCCGCCGGCAGCTCCGGCTACTGGCAGGTGCTGACCAGCGCCGGCTATCTGTCCGGATTGGCCCAGACGGTAGCCCTGGCCGCCGTCACCACCCTGGCCACGCTGCTGGTGGCCGGCATCGCCGGCTGCTTCCTGGCGCGCCATGCCTTCCCTGGACGCAGCCTGCTGGTGGCCCTGCTGACCTTTCCGCTGGCCTTTCCCGGCGTGGTGGTGGGCTTCCTGATCATCCTGCTGGGCGGTCGCCAGGGTCTGTTCGCCAGCCTTGGCCGCGGCCTGTTCGGTGAGCCCTGGGTGTTCGCCTATTCACTGTTCGGACTGTTTCTCGGCTATCTCTATTTCTCCATTCCGCGGGTGATCCTCACGGTGATGGCGGCCTGCGAGACCCTCGATACCAGTCTGGAAGAAGCCGCCCGCTCCCTGGGCGCCGGGCTCTTCGCCGTGGTGCGCGATGTACTGATCCCCGGCCTGACCCCGGCGCTGCTGTCCAGCGGCGCGCTGTGCTTCGCCACCGCCATGGGCGCCTTCGGCACCGCCTTCACCCTCGGCACGCGCCTGGCGGTAACGCCCATCGCCATCTACGACACCTTCACCAACTTCGCCAACTTCGGCGTCGCCGCGGCGCTCTCCATGGTGCTCGGCCTCGTCACCTGGCTGGTCCTGCTGCTGGCCCGGCGCCTCGGCGGTGTCCAGGGAGACCTGCGATGAATCGCCCCCTGCGTTTCTGGCTGCAACTGCTGTTCACCCTGCTGGTGGCGGCCTTCCTGCTGGTGCCGGTGCTGCTCTCGGTGCTGGCCGGCCTCACTCGCAACTACTTCCAGGGCCTCGCCAGCGGCCTCACCCTCGACTGGGTGATCCAGGTTTGGCAAGCCTATGCCCCCACCGTCTGGTTGTCGCTGCAACTGGCGCTGGGCACGGCGGCCCTCGCGGTCGTGCTCGGTGTCCCCGCGGCCTATGCCCTGGTACGGCTGGACAACCGCTTCGCCCGCGCCTTCGAGGAATTGCTGGTGTTGCCGGTGGCCATGCCCGGTTTCGCCTCGGCCCTGGCGCTGCTGCTGACCTACGGCCATCTCGGCGGCTTTCGCCGCAGCCCGGCGATCATCCTGGTCGGCCACCTGCTGTTCACCCTGCCCTTCCTGATCCGCCCGGTGATGGCGGTGCTCAGGCGCAGCCACCTGCCGCTGCTGGAAGAAGCCGCGGCCAGCCTCGGCGCCGGTCCCTGGCGGCGCTTCTTCGGCGTGGTGGTGCCCAATGCCCGCGCCGGCATCCTCGCCGGCAGCCTCATGGTGATCACCCTCTCGCTGGGGGAATTCAACCTCACCTGGATGCTGCACACGCCGCTGACCAAGACCCTGCCGGTGGGCCTGGCCGACAGCTACGCCTCGGCGCGGCTGGAGGTGGGCTCCGCCTACACCCTGATCTTCCTCTTGCTGATCGTGCCGCTGCTGGTCGCCCTCCAGGCCCTCAGCACCCGCCTCTCCCGTGGAGCCCTGCGATGACCCAAGGTACCGCCGTCCGCCTGCGCCACTGCGCCAAGACCTTTGCCGGGGGCCGCCAGGTGCTGCAGCCCCTGGACCTCGACATCCACCCGGGCGAGACCCTGGTGTTCCTCGGTCCGTCCGGCTGCGGCAAGACCACCACCCTGCGCCTGATCGCCGGCCTGGAGCAGCCCGATGCCGGCGGCCAGGTGCTGTTCGACGACCGTGACGTCACCGCACTGCCCATCGAGCGGCGCGACGTCGGCATGGTGTTCCAGAACTACGCCCTGTTTCCCAACCTGGACGTGGCCGGCAACATCGCCTACGGCCTGAAGATCCGCGGCCTGCCGCGCGCCGAGCGCGATGCCCGGGTCGCCGAATTGCTGGCCATGATGCAGCTGGAGGCCCTGGCCGACCGGCGCATCCAGCAGCTGTCCGGCGGCCAGCGCCAGCGCGTCGCCCTGGCCCGTGCCCTGGCGCCACGGCCGCGGGTGCTCTTGTTCGACGAACCCCTGGCGGCGCTGGACGCCCAGCTGCGCGAGCAGTTGCGCGCCGACATCGGCGCCCTGTTGCGCGAACTCGGCACCACCGCGGTCTATGTCACCCACGACCAGCAGGAAGCCCTGGCCCTGGGCGATCGCATCGTGGTGATGGGCGAAGGCCGCATCGCCCAGATCGGCACCCCGACGCAGATCTACCAGCGCCCGGCCAGTCGCTTCGTCGCCGGTTTCGTCGGCCAGCTCAATCGCTTCGAGGTGCGCAGCCAGAGCGGCGCCGAGGTGGCAGTCGCCGGCGGTCGCCTGCCCTGGAACGGCCAGGCCAGCACCCTGTTCTGTCGCCCGGAACACCTGGAACCGACCCCGACGCCCGCGCACCTCACCGGCATCCTGGTCGGGCAATTCTTCCAGGGCGCCCATTCACGGCTGCTGGTGGAGGTGGGCACCGGCCAGCCGCTGCTGGTGGACACCGCCCAGCCCCTGCAGGCGCAACCGGGCGACCTGCTGCACCTGAGCGTGCGTCCCGACGCGCTCTTCACCCTGGCTTCCTAGGAGACCCCATGCACGCGCCCTTCCTGCTGGCCCAGCTCAGCGACCTGCACATCAAGGCCGGCGGCCGGCTGTCCTACGGGGTAGTCGATACCCTCGGCGCCCTGCGCCTGGCGGTGGACCGCCTCAACGCCCTGCAACCGCGCCCGGATGCCCTGGTCATCACCGGCGACCTGGTGGACTTCGGCACCCCCGAAGAATACGCCACCCTGCGCGAGGTGCTGGCCGAGCTGACCATGCCCTTCTTCGTCATCCCCGGCAATCACGACGACCGCGCCGCCCTGCGCGCCGCCTTCGCCGATCACCCCTATCTGCCGGCCCAGGGCACCCTGGACTGGCAGCAGGACTGCGGCCCGCTGCGGCTGATCGGCCTGGATACCCATATTCCCGGCGAGCACGGCGGCCGTCTCGATGCCTCCCAGCTGGCCTGGCTCGACAACCAGCTCGGTCAGGCACCCGCGCAGCCGACCCTGGTGCTCCTGCACCACCCGCCCTTCCCGGTCGGCATCGGTCATATGGATCGTATCGGCCTGGACGGCGGCGCCGAGCTGGAAGCCGTGATCCGCCGCCATCCCCAGGTGGAGCGGCTGCTCTGTGGGCATCTGCACCGGCTGATCCAGCGCCGCTTCGGCGGCACCCTGGCCTGCGTCTGTCCCGGCGTGTCGCACCAGGTCGACCTGGACCTGCGCGAGGCGGCGCCGTCGCGCTTCCGCCTGGAGCCGCCGGGCCTGCTGCTGCATCGCTGGGCGGACGAGGCCCTGGTGACCCACCATCTGCCGCTAGGCAACTACCCGGGGCCCTACCCCTTCTTCGCCGCCGATGGCCAGTTGCTGGACTGACGCCAGCGGCCGCCCCGTTTCGGGTCCTCGGGTAGCAAAGGGCCCCAGCGGCGACCCAGAGCGGTGCAAAAGGTAACGGTGGCCACCAGGCGCTCAGGATCACAACCCAGCACTGGCGTGCCTTGCCCTCCCTGGCATGGCCCTTGCTCTAGCAGATTGGATACAAAAATCCAGGAAGCCAGCCATGCCGCTCTCCGCCCTGTCCCGCTCCGCCGCCCTGAGCGCCGAAGAAGAGGCCTATCGCCACCTGCTGCAGGCCATCTGCGCCGGGCGCTATCGCAACGGCGAGCGCCTGATCGCCGAGGACATCGCCACTACCCTGGGCATGAGTCGCATGCCGGTGCGCAGCGCCTTCCAGCGCCTGGCCGCCGAGGGCCTGGTGATCCTCCGGCCACACCGCGGCGCGGTGGTCAGTGGGCTGGACCTGGACGACATGCGCGAGGTGTTCGAGATGCGCAGCGCCCTCGAAGGCCTGGCCATCCGCCTGGCCACGCCCCATGTCGGCCCCCGCGAGATGACGCGCCTGGAGCGGCTGCTGGAAGACCTGGACGACGAGCAGGAGCCAGGCGCCTGGGTCGCCCAGCACCGCGCCTTCCACGAATACCTGTGCAGCCTGGCCGGCCGGCCGCGGCTGCTGCGCCAGATCAACGGCCTCTACGCCCTGATCGAGCCGCACATGCAGCTCTGGCTGCACGTCGATCGCCCCCAGTCGGCCCGCGACGAGCACGCGCCCATCCTCGCCGCCCTGCGCGCCGGCGATGCTGCCGAAGCCGAGCGGGTGTTGCGCGAGCACATCGAGGGCACGGTGCCCGACCTGCTGACCTTCATCGAACGATCGGGCGACCAGACCCGAAGTACGCCCCCGCGCTGAGCCATCCGCCCTGCCCACCCCCGTCCTTCCGGAGAAGACCATGACCCGCCATCGGCTTTCCTGCAGTCTGCTCGCCCTGACCCTCGTCGCCGGCTTCACCCAGGCCGCCCCCCAGATCCCCGAGCGCCTGGCCAAGGCGTCCAAGATCACCTATTGCGGCGCTCTCGATACTCCGCCGATCGGCTTCTTCGACGAAGCCCAGAAGCCCAAGGGCCTCACCGTTGACCTTGGCGCCGAGATCGCCAAGCGCCTCGGCGACAAGAAGGTCGACTGGCGGGTGGTGCCCTTCTCCGGCCTGATCCCGGCATTGCTGGCCGGCCAGTGCGATCTGCTGATCGACCAGCTGTTCGACAAGCCCGAGCGCCGCCAGGTGATCGACATCGTCAACTACATGTACTCCAGCCAGGCGGTGGTGGTGCCGGCGGGCAACAAGGCTGGCATCCACACCCTGGACGACCTCGCCGGCAAGAAGGTGGCGGTGCTCAATGGCTCCACCATCCGCACCCTGCTCGACGCCCACAACGAGGAGCTGAAGAAGGCCGGCAAGGCGCCCATGAAGCTGGTGGCCTACAACAGCGACACCGACGCCTTCCAGGCCCTGCGCCTGGGCCAGACCGATGCCTACGGCACCACCGTGGAAACCGCCGCCTACTACCAGGGCGTGGCGCCCGGCCAGTTCGAGACCGGCGTGCCGGCCTTCGCCCGCATCCTCACCGGGATCGGCGTGCGCAAGGACGACGGCCAGCTCAGCAGCGCACTCACCCAGATCCTCGCCGACATGAAGGCCGATGGCAGCTACGCCATCCTCATGGCCAAGTGGCACCTGGAAGGCGACAAGCTCGATTAAGGGACGGCCACGATGAACTTCAGCTGGGATGTGTTCTGGCAGTACCTGTTGCACCCGAGCGACGTCTACCTCTACGGCCTCGGGCTGACCTGCGTCATCGCCATCGGCGCCATGCTGCTGGGCTGCGCGCTCGGCCTGCTGGCGGCGCTGGCACGGCTGTCGCGCTACCGGGCGCTGCAATACCCGGTGCGCTTCTATGTCTGGCTGATGCGCGGCACGCCACTGCTGGTGCAGATCGTCTTCCTCTACACGGCCCTGGCGGCCGGCGGCATCTTTCGCTTCGAGGACCTGGACCTGGGCTTCCTAGTGATCCCGGGCAACATCCAGGCGGCCATCATCGCACTAGGCCTCAACGAAGGTGCCTACATGGCCGAGATCATCCGCGCCGGCATCGGCGCGGTGGATCGCGGCCAGTACGAGGCGGCGCGCTCCCTGGGCATGACGCCAGCCAAGCTGATGCGCCGCATCGTGCTGCCCCAGGCGCTGCGGGTGATCATTCCGCCGCTCGGCAACGAGTTCAACGTGATGCTCAAGAACACCACCCTGGTCAGCGTCATCGGGGTGCAGGAGCTGCTGCTCAGCACCCAGATGATCACCTCGGCGACCTTCCGCGTCTTCGAGCTGTACCTGGTGGTGGCCATCTACTTCCTGGTCCTGACCACCCTGTGGGGGCTCTTCCAGGCCTGGCTGGAGCGGCGCTTCGGCAAGGCCGACGGTCAACGACCCACCGCCACCGGCCGGCTGTTCAGCCTGCAGGGCTTCAAGCTACGGGGACGCTAGCCATGACGACCACGCAAGACGTTGTGATCCAGGCGCTGGAGGTACACAAGGCCTTCGGCGAGCTGGACATCCTCAAGGGCGTGACCCTGGAGGTGCGCCGAGGCGAGGTGGTGGTGCTGATTGGCGCCTCCGGCTCGGGCAAGACCACCTTCATCCGCTGCCTCAACCTCCTCGAAGACATCCAGGGCGGCACCATCCGCGTCAACGGCGAGCTGATGGGCTTTCGCGAACGTCCCGACGGCCGTCGGGTGCGGGATTCGGAGCGCAACATCGCCCGCCGCCGCCGCGACATCGGCATGGTGTTCCAGAGGTTCAACCTCTTCCCGCACATGACAGTGCTGGAAAACATCATCGAGGCGCCCATCCAGGTGCTGAGCGTGGCGCGGGCTGCCGCCGTGGAGCAGGCGCGCGCCCTGCTCGCCCGGGTGCGCCTGTCCGACAAGGCCGATCACTATCCAACGCAACTCTCCGGCGGCCAGCAGCAGCGCGTGGCCATCGCCCGCGCCCTGGCCATGAAACCCCAGGCCATGCTGTTCGACGAACCCACCAGCGCCCTCGACCCGGAAACCGTGGGCGAGGTGCTGCAGGTGATGAAGGAGCTGGCCGAAGACGGCATGACCATGGTGGTGGTGACCCACGAGATGGGCTTCGCCCGCGAGGTGGCCGACCGCGTGGTGGTGTTGCACCAGGGCGAGCTGATCGAAGAAGGCCCGCCGGCCCAGGTGTTCGGCAATCCCACCCATCCACGTACCCGCGAATTCCTCAGCCGCGTGCTCTAGAGCGGAGACCTTCATGACTGTTCGTCCCCTGCTGGCCGCCCTCGCCCTCTGCCTGACGCCCCTGGCTCAGGCCGCCGAGTCCGAGGTGCGCTTCTACAACTGGTCGGACTATATAGGTCCGGACACCCTCAAGCAGTTCACCGAGGCCAGCGGCGTCCAGGTGCGCTACGACGTCTTCGACACCAACGAGATGCTCGAAGCCAAGCTGCTGTCCGGCCACTCCGGCTATGACCTGGTGGTGCCGTCCAACCAGTTCCTCACCAAGCAGATCAAGGCGGGCGCCTACCAGCCGCTTGATCGCAGCCGGCTGTCCAACTGGCAGCATTTGGATCCACGGCTCATGCAACGCCTGGAAGCGGCCGATCCCGGCAATCACTACGCCGTGCCCTACCTCTGGGGCACCGTGGGCATCGGCTACAACGCCGCCAAGGTCCGCGCCGCCCTGGGCGATGGCGCCCCGGTGGATTCCTGGGACCTGCTGTTCAAGCCGGAAAACCTGGCCAAGCTCAAGGGCTGCGGCGTGGCCCTGCTCGATGCGCCGCAAAAGGTCTTCGCCCAGACCCTGCACTACCTGGGCCTGGACCCCAACAGCCAGAAGCCCGAGGACTACCGCAAGGCCTCCGCGCTGCTGCAGCAGCTCAAGCCGTCGGTGACCTATTTCAGCTCCAGCAAGTACATCACCGACCTGGCCAACGGCGACGTCTGCGTGGCCATGGGCTATTCGGGGGACGTCATGCAGGCCCAGAGCCGCGCCAGGGAAGCCGGCAAGACCAGCGACGTGCGCTACGTAATCCCCAGGGAAGGCGCCAATCTCTGGTTCGACATGCTCGCCATCCCCAAGGACGCCAAGAATCCCCAGGGCGCCCTGGCGCTGATCGACTACCTGCTGCGCCCCGAGGTGATCGCCCCGGTCAGCGACTACGTCGGCTATGCCAATCCCAACCGCGACGCCACCGCCCTACTCGATGCCAAGGTGCGCGACAACCCGGGCATCTACCCGAGCGAGGCCATCGCCGAGCGCCTCTACGTCTCCGCCGATCTGCCGCCGCAGATCCAGCGGCTGATGACCCGCGAGTGGACCCGCATCAAGACCGGACAATGACCCCGAAGAGCCTGCCATGCTGAATTTCTCTGCCCACGACTACCCCTACGCCTCGCAACGCCAGAGCGTCTTCGCGCGCAATGGCATGGTCGCCACCTCCCAGCCGCTGGCCGCCGAAGCCGGCATCACCATGCTCCGCCAGGGTGGCAACGCCATCGACGCGGCCATCGCCACCGCCGCGGCCCTGACCGTGGTGGAGCCTACCGGCAACGCCATCGGCGGCGACGCCTTCGCCCTGGTCTGGGTCAAGGACCAGCTGCACGGCCTGGACGCCAGCGGCCATGCCCCGGCCAGCCTCGACATCGCCACGGTCAAGGCCGCCGGCCACGAGCGCATGCCGGTGCACGGCTGGCTGCCGGTCACGGTACCCGGCTGTCCGGCGGCCTGGGCCGAGTTGTCGCGGCGCTTCGGCAAGCTGCCCTTCGCCACCCTGTTAGAACCCGCCATCGCGCTAGCCCGCGACGGCTTCCCGGTGTCGCCGGTGGTCGCCCACCAGTGGCGCATCGCCCAGGCCGAGTACCAGGCCAGCCGGGACCAATCGCCCGAGCTTGCAGCCTGGTTCGACACCTTCCTCATCGACGGCCAGGCACCGGTCGCCGGCCAGCTGTTTCGCAACCCCGCCCAGGCCCGCACCTTGGAGGAACTGGCACAGACCCGCTGCGAGAGTTTCTACCGGGGCGCCATCGCCAAGCGCCTGGCCGAGCATGCCGCGGCCAGCGGCGGCCAGCTGAGCGCAGCGGACCTGGCCGGCTACCAGCCGCGCTGGGTAGAGCCGATCAAGGTCGACTACCGCGGCTACCAGGTGTGGGAGATTCCGCCGAGTGGCCAGGGCCTGATCGCCCTCATGACCCTGAATATCCTCAAGGGTTACGACTTCGACCAGCGCGACAGCCAGCTCACCTGGCATCGTCAGCTGGAGGCCATGAAAAAGGCCTATGCCGACGGCCTGCACTACATCACCGATCCCGAGCACATGAGGGTCGCCGCCAGCGTCCTGCTGGACGATGCCTACGCCGACCGCCGCCGCGCCGAGATCACCGACCAGGCCCAACCGCCGCTGCATGGCGATCCCCAGGCCAGCGGCACCGTCTACATCGCCACCGCCGATGGCGAGGGCAACATGGTGTCCTTCATCCAGAGCGCCTACCACGGCTTCGGCTCCGGCGTGGTCCTGCCCGACAGCGGCATCGGCCTGCAGAATCGCGGTTCGGAATTCAGCCTGGATGCCGGCCACTCCAACGCCCTGGCGCCGGGCAAGCAGACCTTCCACACCATCATCCCGGGCTTCCTGAGCAAGGATGACGTGCCTATCGGCCCCTTCGGCGTCATGGGTGGCTACATGCAGCCCCAGGGGCATGTGCAGATGGTGATGAACCTGGTGGACTTCGGCCTGAATCCCCAGGCTGCGTTGGACGCGCCGCGCTGGCAATGGCTGGGGGAGATGAAGGTCGGCATCGAACAGGCGGCTTCCCGCGCCCTGGCCAGTGGCCTGGCCCGGCGCGGTCACCAGATCGAGATCGCCCACGACTCCACCGACTTCGGTCGCGGCCAGATCATCGTCCGCGATCCCGAGACCGGCGTGCTCTGCGGCGGCACCGAGCCGCGCGCGGATTCCCATATCGCGGTCTGCTGACCGCCGGAACGGCCCCGCCCGGGTCCGGGCGGGGCGCTCCCTCAGAGCGCGATACCGGCCGCCCTGGCCCGCGCCGCGTGCAGCTTGCGATAGCTGTCGATCAGCCGCAGATGCTTGTCGAGGCCTTCCAGCCTGAGGCTGGTGGGCGTCAGGCCAGGGAAGCGCACCTCGCCCGAGACCGAACCCAGGGCAGCGTCCAGGCGCTCGTTGCCGAACATCCGGCGGAAATTGACTTCGAAGTCGGCCAGTTCCAGTTCGTCGTCCAGCTCGACTTCCAGCACCGCATTGAGCGCCTGGTAGAACAGGCCGCGCTCCAGGGTGTTGTCGTTGAACTGCAGGAAGGTTTCCACCTCCTCCTTGGCCTCTTCGAACTGCTGCAGCGCCAGGTGGATGAGCAGCTTGAGCTCCAGCACGGTCAGTTGGCCCCAGACGGTGTTCTCGTCGAACTCCACGCCGATCAGGGTGGCGATACGGGTGTAGTCGTCCACCTGGGTATCGTCCAGGCGTTCGAGCAGGGATTCCAGGGCCGCATGGTCCAGCTGGTGCAGCGCGAGGATGTCCTCGCGCACCGCCAGCGCCTTGTTGGTGTTGTCCCAGATCAGGTCCTCAACCGGATAGATCTCCGAATAGCCTGGCACGAGGATGCGGCAGGCCGGCGCGCCCAGTTCCTCGTACACCGCCATGTAGGCTTCCAGATCGCGCTCGGCGAGGATGCCGAACAGGGTGGCGGCTTCCTGGGCGGTGGCATCTTCGCCCTGGTGGGAGAAATCCCAGTCGACGAAGTCATGGTCGGCCTTGGCGCTGAAGAAGCGCCAGGAGACGAGGCCGCTGGAGTCGATGAAGTGCTCGACGAAGTTGTTCGGCTCCATCAGCGCCTGGCTCTCGAAGGTCGGCTGTGGCAGGTCGTTGAGACCCTCGAAGCTGCGGCCCTGCAACAGTTCGGTGAGGCTGCGCTCCAGGGCGATCTCCAGGCGTGGATGGGCGCCGAAGGAAGCGAACACCCCACCGGTGCGCGGATTCATCAGGGTCACGCACATCACCGGGAATTCGCCACCCAGGGAGGCATCCTTGACCAGCACTGGAAAGCCCTGGGCCTCCAGGCCACGGATGCCCTCGACGATGGCGGGATAACGCGCCAGCACCGCCTCGGGCACGTCGGGCAACGCCAGTTCGCCTTCGAGGATCTCGCGCTTCACCGCCCGCTCGAAGATTTCCGACAGGCACTGCACCTGGGCTTCGGCCAGGGTGTTGCCGGCGCTCATGCCGTTGCTGAGGTAGAGGTTCTCGATCAGGTTCGAGGGGAAGTACACCACCTCGCCATCGGACTGGCGCACGAAGGGCAGCGCGCAGATGCCGCGTGCCACGTTGCCGGAATTAGTGTCGTGCAGGTGCGAGGCGCGCAGCTCGCCTTCCGGGTCATAGATCTTGCGGCAATGGCGATCGAGGATTTCCCGGGGCAGCGCATCCTTGGGACCCGGCTGGAACCAGCGTTCGGCGGGGTGGTGGACGAAGGCGGCCTGGCCGATGGCCTCGCCCCAGTACTGGTCGTTGTAGAAGAAATTGCAGTTGAGGCGTTCGATGAATTCGCCCAGCGCCGAGGCCAAGGCGGCTTCCTTGGTCGCGCCCTTGCCGTTGGTGAAGCACAGCGCCGACTGCACATCGCGCAGGTGCAGCGACCAGACGTTGGGCACGATGTTGCGCCAGGAGGCGATCTCCACCTTCATGCCCAGGTCAGCGAGGATGCCGGAGAGCTTGGCGATGGTCTCTTCCAGCGGCCGGTCCTTGCCGGGGATGTAGGTCTCGCTGCCGGTCTCGCTGGGCAGCAGCAGGGCCTGGGCATCGGCGTCCAGACTCTCCACCGCCTCGATGATGAAATCGGGGCCGGCCTGCACGGCCTTCTTCACCGTGCAGCGGTCGATGGATCTGAGGATGCCCTGGCGATCCTTGTCGGAGAGATCCGCGGGCAGCTCGACCTGGATCTTGAAGGTCTGCTTGTAGCGGTTCTCCGGGTCGACGATGTTGCTCTGCGCCAGGCGGATGTTGTCGGTGGGAATGTCGCGGGTCTGGCAGTAGAGCTTGACGAAATAGGCCGCGCAGAGCGCCGAGGACGCCAGGAAATAGTCGAAGGGCCCCGGGGCCGAGCCGTCACCCTTGTAGCGGATGGGCTGATCGGCGATCACCGAGAAGTCGTCGAACTTGGCCTCGAGCCTCAGGTTGTCGAGAAAATTGACCTTGATTTCCATGCACAGCATTCCGGTTTGGAGACAGATTGGCCGCCATTATCCGGACAAAGGGCTGCGGGTGATACGCAGGCTGTCGTCTCGTGGCCAGCGGACCCCGGTCTCGTCCCCCGCTAGTCCAGCCGAAAGATGCCGTTCGGACAGCGCGCAGAGGAAATGGACGAAGGCCCTGACCTTGGGGCTCTGCAAGCGCCGCGAGGTGTGCAGCACCCAGAGTTCGGTCTCGCCGGCCAGGGTGCCCCAGCGACTGAGCGCGCCCTCCTCCAGCTGACGTTGCACCAGCGACAGCGGCAGCAGCGCGGTCAACGTGCCGCACTTCGCGGTGAAATTCGGCGCGGAACGCATGCTCGTGGCCATGGGCTTCGGCGCCACCGTCCTGCGGCCCACCTACTTCATCGACAACGAAGCCAGGCTCAAGGACGTCATCCTGTAGCACGGGATCTACCCCATGCCCCTCGGCGGCAAGGGCGTGGCCATGGTCGACACCCGGGACATCGCCGAGGTCGCCGCCCTCGAGCTCATCCACCGCGACCAGGCGCCAGGCAGGCCGCCCCGCGAGACGCTCAACCTGGTCGGCCCGGACACCCTCACCGGCGCAGGCGCCGCGGCGATCTGGAGCGAATTGCTGGGCCGCCCATCCATTATGCCGGCGCCGATCCCCAGGGCTTCGAACGGAGCATGGCGACCGCGATGCCGGCCTGGATGGCCTACGAGATGAGGCTCATGGCCGAGCGCTACGTCAGCGACGGCATGCTGCCGCAATCCGGCGACCGCGAGCGGCTGGTGCAGATGCTGGAGCGCCCACTGCACGGCTATCGCGACTTCGCCCGGGCGCTGATCGGCTGAGCGCCTCCGCTCTGGCCGTCTGGACAACGCCCGGAGCCGGTACTTTGCACGAGCGGTAGTGTCCCATCCTGGAAGCAGCGCGCTCATTGGGCGCGCCTCAACCGCCCGGGCCCGACCGGATACCTCGGCTGCCCGCACGCCTTTCCAGGAGTCCGCCATGTGTGGCCGCTTTGCCCAGTACCGCTATGCCCTCGACTACCTGGACGCCCTGGGCGCCGTGCCGGCAGAGGTCCGCACCGGCCTGGAACCCCGCGCCCTGGGTCGCTACAACGTGGCGCCGGGCACCCGCGTCCAGCTGCTCCACCAGCAGCAGGATGGCTTGCACCTGGACCCGGTGCTCTGGGGCTACCAGCCCGCCTGGGCGCGCCAGGCCAAGCGTCCGCCGGTGATCAACGCGCGCGTCGAAACGGCGGCCACCAGCCGGATGTTTCGCGGTCTCTGGAAGAACGGCCGTGCTCTGGTGGTTGCGGATGGCTGGTACGAGTGGAAAAAGGACCCTACAGATCCCAAGCTCAAGCAGCCCTACTTCATCCGGCTGAAATCCGGCGAGCCGCTGTTCTTCGCCGCCATCGGCCACTTCCGGCCAGCAGGCCAGGCACCCCACGAGGATGATGGCTTCGTCATCGTCACCGCCGCCTCGGACGCCGGCATGGTCGACATCCACGACCGCCGCCCGCTGGTCCTGCCACCCGCCGTAGCGCGCGAATGGCTGGACCCCGAGCTGCCCATGGAACGCGCCGCCGAGATTGGTGAGATCGAAGGAACGCCGGTGAAGGCCTTCGACTGGTATCCAGTGGGCAAGGCCGTAGGCAGCGTGAAGAACGATGGACCTGAACTGCTGGAGCGGATCGCCGAACCGCTGGTGTAGGCGCTGACCCATGTCAGCCTCGTTATCCAGCCGGCGGCGCAGTGGGTCTGGCCCTGCGGCCTCCTGCCCTTGGCGACCCTGACCAGCAAAGCGCCCGGAGCAAGGCCGGCGCAGCCCGCCAATGCTGGAGTGCCCAGCGCACGATACTCTGGGAAGTCGCCGTTATAATCACGGGATAGCCCTTGCCATGACGTAGTTGCAGGAGGCGTTCATTTCCAACCGTTTTTCTTCCGGCAACTACCTAGGTCCCATGAAAATCATACTGATGCGCCACGGCAAGCCGGCGCTGGAGAACTACCGTGCCGTCGCCGCGCGAGACATGGTCGACTGGATCGCGGACTATGATCGGTCCGAGATAGGCATGGATGCCGCCACTCCGGAGGCAATAGCCGCGACCAGGGATATCGGCCTGGCCACCACCAGCTCTGCCCCGCGCGCCCTGACTTCTCTCGCCGCATTGGGCAAGGCGCCAGCCAGCGAGGACACGACCTTTCGCGAGGCGGCATTGCCCGTGGTGCGCGTTCCGCTCCTACGCCTGTCACCCTTCACCTGGGCCTTCGTCTTTCGTCTGCTCTGGCTGTGCGGAGTGACGAAAGACTCCGAGTCCTATGCCCAGGCGAAACAGCGGTCGAGACAGGCAGCAGACAAGCTTGCCGCCTTGGTCAGTGGCCGGGACAGCGTATTGCTGCTGGGCCACGGCTTCATGAATCGACTGATCGCCAGGCAGTTGCTACGTCAAGGCTGGGTAGAAGTCAGCAAGAGCGGCAGTGGCTACTGGGGCTTTGCCGTCTATGAAAAGGCGGAATAACGGGGCGGACTAGGCCAGCACCCGTATCGCGCTTTCCTCCCGTTGCCGCGCCAGGTCGCGATAGCCGGCGGCCGGGTGGTTCTCTGGCAGCCGCGGCCCAGCGCTGCCCAGTTTTTCGCGCAGGGTCCCCTGCTGATACGCACGCTTGTAGACCCCGCGTCGCTGCAGCTCCGGAACCAGCAAGTCCACCACGTCGGCAAAGGTCTCGTGGGTCACGGCGTAGGCCAGGTTGAAACCATCCACATCGGTCTCTTCAACCCAGCTCTGCAACTCGTCCGCCACCGTCGCCGGGCTGCCTACCAGCAGCGGCCCGAAGCCGCCGATGCCGACCCAGTCGGCCAGTTCCTGCACCGTCCATTGCTTGCTGGGATCGGCGGTGGAGAAGGCCTCCACGGCGGACTGGATGGCATTGGTGTGCAGGTGCTTGAGGACTTGGTCCGGGCGGTAGGCGGCGAAGTCGATGCCGGTCCAGCCGGAGATGAGCGTCAGGGCGCCTTCGTAGCTCACGTAGCCCCTGTAGTCCTGCCACTTGGCCCGGGCCTGGGCATCGCTCTCGCCGACGATGACCGTCTGCAGGTTGAAGATCAGCACCTGGCGCGGATCGCGACCGGCCTCGGCGGCGCGGCGGCGGATGTCGGCCACAGTCTGCTTGAGCACCGTCTTCGACGGGGCGGCGACGAAGACGCATTCGGCGTGCTCGGCGGCGAACTGCCGCCCACGGCTGCTTGCGCCGGCCTGATAGAGCACGGGCGTGCGTTGGGGCGAAGGCTCGCAGAGGTGATAGCCGGGCACCTGGAAGTGCCGGCCATGGTGGCCGATGGGATGCACCTTTACCGGATCGGTGAAGCGACCGGACGCGTGGTCGCGCAGCACCGCGCCCTCTTCCCAACTGCCTTCCAGCAGCTTGTAGACCACCTGAAGGTATTCCTCGGCGTAGTCGTAGCGAGCATCGTGGTCGGCCTGGGCGGACTGGCCTAGATTGCGCGCGCCGCTCTCCAGGTAGGAGGTGACGATGTTCCAGCCAATGCGCCCCTTGGTCAGGTGATCCAGAGTGGAGAGCCGACGCGCGAACGGATAGGGATGCTCGAAACTCAGGGAGGCGGTCAGGCCGAAGCCCAGGTGGCGGGTCACCGCCGCCATGGGGGTGATCAGCGCCAGGGGGTCGTTGACCGGCACCTGGGTCGCCTCGCGCAGGGTAGCCTCAGGGCCGCCGCCGTAGACGTCGTAGAGGCCGAGGACGTCTGCGATGAACAGGCCGTCGAACAGCCCGCGTTCGAGCAGTTGCGCCAGCTCCGTCCAGTATTCGAGATCCTTGTACTCCCAGGAGCGGTCGCGCGGATGACGCCAGAGTCCGGGGGATTGATGGGCCACGCAATTCATGTCGAAGGCGTTGAGGCGGATTTCACGGGACATGGGGGCTCCTAATGGGCGGCGTCGTGGCGCCGGGCCAGTTGATTGAGGGTCAGCACCAAGAGGATCAGCAGGCCGGTGGCCACCTGTTGCCAGTAGAAATTCCAGCCCACCAGCAGCAGGCCGTTGGCGGCCACCGCCAGCAGCAGTACGCCCAGCAGGGTGCCGGGCACATTGGGCCGGCCGTGGCGATTGAGGCTGGCGCCGATAAAGACGGCGCCGATGCCATTGATGAGGTAGGCATTGCCCGAGAGCGGCACATAGGCATCGATGCGCAGCGCCAGCAGGATGCCTGCCACGGCTGCGGCCAGGGCGGTGGCCAGGCAGGTCCAGAGCGCCAGGCGCCGCAGCGCCAGCCCCGAATAACACGCCACCAATGGCTGACTGCCCAGCGCCAGCAAGGCACGGCCCAGGCGCCCACGGGCCAGCACCAGACCGTAGAGCACGGCCAGTAGCAACACGGTCCAGACCGCCGCCGGAACCCCGAGCCAGCTGCTCGCGGCGGGCCTGACCTCGGGTCTCAGATACAGCGGCAGGCTGCCTTCGGACAGCAGTTGTTGCAGGCTGGTGCCGATGAACAGCAGCCCCAGGCTGGCGAGGAAAGGCGACAGCCCCACGCCGGCCACCAGCAGGGCATTGGCCAGGCCGACCAGCAGCCCGAGCCCCAGGCCACCGGCGAGTGCCACGGCCAGCGGCCAGCCGGCATTGAGCAAAGCGAGGCAACCGAAGGCCGCCAGGTCCAGGGCGATGCCCACCGAGAGATCGATGCCGCCCGCGGCGATGGCATAGGTCAGCCCCAGCGCCACCAGCGCCGGCACCAGGCCATTGTTCAGCAGCAGGCTGAGTAAATTGCCCTGGCTGAGAAAGCCGGGCGCGGCCAGGGCGAAGATCACCACCAGCGTCAGGAACAGCAACGGCAGCGCAAGGCGCAGGCCCGAGCGGCCGAGAGAAAGGGTCGCGCTCATCGGTTGCCCTCCTGGCGCAGGCTGGCCGCCGCCACCACCAGCAGGATCAAGGTGCCCTGGACGCCATTGACCAGAAAGCTGCTCACCCCGAGCAACTGGAAGCCATTGCCGAGCATGCCCACCAGCAGCGCCGCCAGCAGGGTGCCGCCGACGCTCGGCTGGGAGCGCCAGGAAAACACCGTGCCGAGAAAGGCGATGGCCACCACCGGCAGCAGCAGCTCGCCCGAACCTGAGGTACTGCCGCTGAACCAGGCCACCGACAGCAGCGCGGCTAGTCCTGCGCAGCCGCCGGCCAACAGATAGCTGGAGAACACCAGCGTGCGTACCGGCAGGCCGGCGGCGCGCGCCGCTTCGGGATGATCGCCCACCGCGGCCAACCGCAGGCCATAGCGCGTACGCTGCAGCAGCAGGGCCAGCACCAGGGCGGTCGCCAGCAGTACCCAACCCGCTGCCGGGATGCCCAGCAGGCTGCCCATCCCGAGCAGATCCAGCCAGGGCGCGCTGGCCGGTAGCACAGTGTTTTCGCTCAGGACCAGTTCCAGGCCGGCCACCACATTGAGGCTGGCCAGGGTCGTGAGCAGCGGCGGCAGGCCCAGCAAGGTCACCGCCAGGCCATTGACCGCCCCCACCACCAGGCCGCAGGCCAGGGTCAGGCCGATGGCCAGCGACGCACCATACCCCGCGTTGACCAGGGTCGCCTGGATTGCCGCGCAGAGTCCGAGATTGGCCGCCAGCGACAGATCCAGACCCCCGGCCAGGACGTTGCCACCCCCACCGACGATCACCAGGGTGAGGCCCAGCGCCAGGATGCCCGGGATGGCGGCCTGGGCGAGGATGTTGGCGAGATTGCCGCCGCCCAGGAACCCCGGCGCCCGCCAGGCGAACAGAATGGCGATCAGCGCGAAGGCCAGCAGCGCCCCGTGGCGCCAGAGATCCAGCCACCCGCCCAGGGCGGGCGCCGCAAGAGGTTCAGGAGGCGAGGCCAAGATCCGCCCTCCCCGTCGCGTCCGCAGCCGGTCTCACCGCGCCGGTGGCGGTGGCCAGCAATTCCTCGGCGCTCAGCTCCCTGGCCGGGCGCGCCGGCAGCAGCCGTCCGCGGTGCATCACATGGATGCGGTCACAGAGGTTGAGCAATTCGGGCAAGTCCACCGACAGGATCAACACCCCCGCGCCCTGCTCCACCAACCGAGCGATCTGGCGATAGAGTTCGGCCCGCGCGGCGAGGTCGATGCCCACGCTGGGTTCGTCCAGCAGATAGAGCCGCGCATCGCGGGCCAGCCATTTGCCCAGGGCGACCTTCTGCTGGTTGCCGCCACTGAGATGGCGCACCGGCGTCTCCAGGTCCGGGGTACGGATGTCCAGCGCCTCGCGTAGCCGTAATGCGGCCTGGCGCTCGGCGCCTGGCCAACGGAGACCGAACCAACTGAAACGCTCCAGGGCGGCCAGGGTGAGATTCTCGGTCACGGTGAGATCCAGGGCCACGCCCTGCTGGCGGCGATTCTCCGGCAACAGCGCCAGCCCCGCCCGCACCGCGGCCCGCGGATGGGCGAACTGCTGCGGACGTCCCTCCAGCAGCAACTCGCCCTCGGCCACCGGCAGCAGGCCGAACAGGGTCTTCAGCAACTCCTTGGCGCCCGAGCCCACCAGGCCGGCCACGCCGACCACCTCGCCCCGACGTACCTGCAGGTCGACCTTGGCGAACGCACCCGGCCGGCCGAGACGCCGGGTTTCCAACAGGACGTCGCCAGGCTGTGCCTGCGCCTTGGGATAGGCCTCGCCGAGTTCGCGATTGATCATCAGCCGCGCCATGGCGGCCGCCGGCGTAACGCGGGGTTCGACTTCCGCCACCACCTGGCCGCCCCGCAGCACCGTGGCCCTATCACAGAGGCGTTCGACCTCCTGCAGGTAGTGGGACACATAGAGCAAGGCCAGGCTCTGGTCACGCAACTCGCGCAGCAGCCTGAGCAGGCGCTCCACCTCGCCATGGGCCAGGGCTACGGTGGGTTCGTCGAGCACCAGCACCTTGGGTGTAGCCAGCAGCGCCCGGCTGATTTGCAGCAGTTGCTGTTCAGCGCTGCTCAGGTCCGCCACCCGGGTTCGCGCGCGGCAGTGCAGGCCGAAGCGCTCGGCCAGTAGTCGTTCCGCCGCCCGCTCCTGCCCACGGCGATCCAGCAACAGGCCGCGGCGCCGCTCCTGGCCGAAGAACAGGGCCTCGGCCAGGGTGAAGTTGGGCGGCAACAGCCGCTCCTGGTGGATGATGGACACCCCACGCCGGGCCAACTCACGCGGTCCGGCGCCAGGCAGCGACTGACCATCCAGGCGCAGCTCACCGGCCTCGGGGGTCACCAGGCCACCGAGCACTTTGATCAGGGTGGACTTGCCGGCGCCGTTCTCGCCGACCAGACCATGGATCTCGCCAGCCCTCAGGGTCAGGTCGACACCCGCCAGCGCCTGGGTCGCCCCGTAGCGCTTGGCGATGCCCCGTAGTTCGAGCACCGCCGTGCTCATTGATCACCCCGTAGCGCCGCTACCTGGCCCAGGTTCGCCTTAGTGGTGAGCAGGGTCGATACGTGGGTCTCCTTGGGCAGATCACGGGCGCCGGCGAGGTAGCGGGCGACGTTCTGCACCGCCGTGCGGCCCATCAGCGCCGGTTGCTGGGCGACCACCGCGCCCACCGGGCTGTCGTCACGCTTGAGTAATTCCAGCACCTCGGGCGTGCCGTCGACGCCATAGGTCTTGATCTCGGTACGCCCGGCCTCGATCAGCGCCTGACTGGCGCCAAGCTGGGGAATGTCCCAGGCCGACCAGATGGCGGTGATCTGGCCCTTGGGGTACTTGTTGAGCAACGCGGCGATCTGGCCGCGGGCGTCCTGCACGGTATTGGGGATCACATCGCGCAGCTCGGGCTGGATGATCTTCAGCCCCGGATGGGCGTCGAGCACCTTGCGCAGCTCGGCGTAGCGGATGGCGCACACGGGCACGCCCTGGAAGCCGTTAAAGACCAGGATGTCGCCCTGGCCACCGGTGTCCTTCGCCAGTTGCTCAGCCAGTTCACGCCCGGCCGCGGCGTTGTCGGAGGTGGTGTTGTTGAGGCTGTACCGGGACGGCGCATCGATGGTGAACAGCGGAATGCCGGCCGCCTGGATGCGTTTCAGCCAGGGGTCTATCACGCTCAGGGTACCGAGGGTCTGGATCACCGCATCCGGTTTCTGGGTCACCAGGGTCTGCAGCTGGGTCACCAGGTTCTTGTCGTTACGGCCGGAGTCCAGGGTGATGGGCGTGCCGCCCAGCCGCTTGACCTCTTCCACCTGGGCCTGGAAGGCCTTGAGATCGAAGTAGTGGCTGGTGCCGGTCATGCTGATGGCGATGCGCTTGCCGGCCAGCGAGGGGACCTCATCCGCAAACGCGAGGGCGGTGGTAGCCAGCAGCGGCAACAGCAGGAGGGTACGGAACAGGTTACGAAGGGCCATGGGAATCCTTTCTTTTCAGTCGCTGATGGTCAGGTGGTGCTCACCCAGGAGGCGCTTGAGGTCACGGGAGGCCGGGCCGGCTGAGCGGTGCGCGACGGTTTCTGCCAGCCATTCCCGCTGTAGGTCGGCGGCTAGCTGGCGGGCACTGTCGGCGGCCAGGCGGGCCTGGATCTGCCGTACCGGTCCGTCCTCGGCGGCGCTGGCACGTTGCAAGGCGCGCGCCGCGGCCAGGCGCACCTGAAGATCGCCGACCGCGGCGATCACCAGCGGGTCCTGGGCGCGCGAGTCCTTCGGCAGTTCGTGTCGCAGTTGCTGGAGGAGGTGTTCGGCGAAGTTCAGTTCTTCGTGGGTGACAAGGGCGAGATCGGTCATGGCATCAGTTCCAGGCGTGACGCGGCGGCTCGACGCCGTTGAGCAGGTAGTTGCCGATCAGGTGGTACTTCCAGCGCACCGGATCGTGCAGCGTGTGGGTGCGAGCATTGCGCCAGTGGCGGTCATGGCCGAAACGCGCTGAGACGCTGCGGGTGCCGCCCAGTTCGCAGAGGCGATTGGCGGCGGCCAGGGCGATCTCGGTGGAGGCGACCTTGGCCTGTCCCACCACTACCGAAGCCTCGGCGACGCTGGCCGCGGACGGCTCCGCCAGCGCCCGGTCGACGGCCACGCCGGCGTCTTCCAGCAAGGCCTCGGCGGCGGCCAGCCGCCAGCTCAGGTCACCGATCAGCGCCTGGCTCAGTGGGTCTTGCCAGCCATGCGCGAGCCCACTGTCGGTCCAGGGCCGCGCCAGCCGGGCGGCGGCCAGGGCGGCAGCGAAGGCGCCGCGGGCGATGCCGACGTCCACCGCCGCCTGGATGATCTGGGAGACCGGACCATCCGCCGTCGGCCGCTCGAATGCCTTCCAGGCGGGCAATACCGCGCTGCGCCGGACACTGACGCCCTTGAGCTGCACCCGACCGCTGGCGGTGGTGCGCTGGCCGAAGCCGTCCCAGTCGTCGATCACCGTCAGGCCACCGGCATCGCGCGGCACCAGCGCGAGATGGGCCAGGCCCGCCTCGTCCAGTGCCACCGTGGGAACCACGTGCGCAAAGAGGGCACCGGTGCAATAGGCCTTCTGCCCATCGATCCAGGCGGTATCCCCGGTGAAGCGGATACGCGTCTCGAACTGGGTGACGGTCTTGCTGCGCGCTTCGGAAAAGGCATTGCCGAAGCGATAGCCCTGGAGCACCAGGCCGAGGTAGTGGCGCTGCTGGTCCGGGCTGCCGGTCAGCAGCAGGTTGTTGACCACGCCCAGATGATTCTGCGGTAGCTGGCCCAGGGAGGGATCGGCCGCGGAGATACGGGCGATGACTTCGGCGACGGTGCCGAATCCCACCCCCGCGCCGCCGAACGACCGCGGTACGGTGATGGCCCAGAGACCACTGGCCGAGAAGCGCTCGATCTCGGCCCAGGGCAGGCGTCGCTCCTGGTCACGACTGAGCGCATCGCGAGCGAAATCCTCCGCCAGGGCAGCCGCGGCATCGAGTGCCTCGGCGGCGTCGCGCAAGCGCGTGGCAGGACGTTCGGGGACGGCACGGGGAACGGTATTGTGCGAGGTGGCGACGGCCATGCAGGGACTCCCTTGGAGGTGACCCCCGAGCTGGAGCACAAGCTATGCCATCGGAAAAAAATCAAAAATTATCAGTGACTTATATTGAAACCCGGGCATCTGGAAGTCGCTGACCAGACACCTCGGCAGACAACTGTTGCCCGAGGGACAGCCCGAAGGCGTGGCTGGAACGTCTCTCCTGGATCCAACTGACGAGACCAGACCGCACACCTCTTTTGGCGGCATGACATGCCCAGGCCTCACCGCCCGCCCGCAACACCCCCGAACCGTCGCCGATAATCTCCCGGGCTCAGCCCCACGACGCGGGTGAATACCTTTCTGAAAGCCCCTGGATCGCTGTAGCCCACCTCCCAGGCGACCCGTTCGAGGGGCAGCCGGCTGGTCTGCAGCAATTCCCGGGCGCGCCCGACGCGCACTTGCTGGCCGTAAGCGGTGGTGGTCATGCCGGTGGCCTGGCGAAAGCGGCGCAGCAAGGTGCGCGGTTCGAGTCCGGCGCGCTGGGCCAGGGTGTCCAGGGCGAGGTCCTGGGCGCCGGTTTCCTGCAGCCACTCCTGCACGGCGAGGACGGCGCTGTCGCCATGGCTCAGGCGCGGCGAAAAGGCGCTGTAGTAACGCTGCTGTCGCCCCGGCGGGTCTATGACCAGGATGCGCGCGGTGTCGAGCATGCGCTTGGCGCCCAGGTAGCGATCGACCAGGCGCAGGCCGAGGTCGGTCCAGGCCATGAGACCGCCGGCGGTGACGAGGTCCTCGCCATCGATGAGCAGCTGATCAGCGTCCAGACTCACCCTAGGGAAACGGGCGGCGAAGCGCTCGACATGGAGCCAGTGGGTGGTGGCGGTGCGGCCGTCGAGCAGACCGGTTTCCGCCAGCAGAAAGGCACCGGCGCAGATCGAGGCCAGACGCACGCCCGCGCCATGCTGCTGGCGGAGCCAGTCACGATAGGGCGCGGGCGCGGCCGGTGAGATCGGCTCCGCCAGACTGGGCGGCAGGATCAGCACGTTGGGTGAGCCGCTCGCTACGGGCAAGGAGTCGTAGACCCGCCTGGGCGCCGCGTCGCCCTCCTCAAGCCGCCAGTGGCTGACCCGCAAGCGGGGCCGCTCGGCATCCTCCGCCGTTCCCGTGAAGCGTCCGGCGATCTCGAACAGATCGGTGAGGCCGAGCACCGTCGCCAGTTGCACACCCGGATAGAGCAGCACACCGAGTTCGATCGGCGGTTGATCGTGCATGTGTCGCTGGCACCCCTGAAGTTGTCGGCCGCGCCCCTTCGCCGGCAGGCGGGGCTGGCCAATCATGGCCGGACCTGAAAGCCGAAGCATCTTCCGAGGAGCTGGACATGAGCAAGCACGCTGTCGTCGTCATCGATCTGCAGAACGAATACCTCCCTACCGGCAAACTGCCCCTCAGTGGTATCGAGGCCGCGGTCGCCAACGCCGCGCGGATCATCGCCCACGCCCGTGACCAGGGCGTTCCGGTGATCCATGTGCAGCATCAATCGCTCAGCGCCGAGGCGCCGATCTTCGTGCCCGGCAGCGACGGCATCGAGATCCAGGCCGCCGTCGTGCCCCAGGCCGGCGAGCCGGTGGTGGTGAAGCACTATCCCAACGCCTTTCGCGAAACCAACCTGAAACAACTGCTGGACCAGCGCGGTATCGAGTCGCTGGTGGTGGTGGGTGCCATGAGCCATATGTGTATCGATGCCGGCGTGCGCGCCGCAGCCGACATGGGGTACGCCGTGACCGTGATCCACGACGCCTGCGCCACCCTGGATCTGGAGTTCGGGGGCGTCAGGGTGCCGGCGGCCCAGGTACATGCCGCCCTGATGGCGGCGCTGGCCTTCGCCTATGCGACCCTGGAAGCCACCGACGCCTATCTCGCCGACTGAGAGGGCGCCGCGTCCGCGGCGGCGTCCGGCACCCCTGGTCGATCAGCTCCAGCCGCGCGACCCGGGTGCCTGGCAGCAGCAGGGCACCCGGCGCGATGACCGCATTGGCGCCTAGACGACAACCGTCGCCGATCAGGGCACCGAACTTGACCACCCCGGTGTCGATCACCTGGTCACCGAGGCGGATGAGCGCGCCGTCACTTTCGTTGCGGTAGTTGGCAACGATGGTACCCGCCTCCAGATTCACCCCGCTGCCGATCAGCGAATCCCCGACGAAGTTGAAGTGGGCGAGCTTGCTGTCGTCCAGCAGCAGGCTGCTCTTCAGCTCGCAGGCCGGGCCTACCACGCAGTGGCTGCCGAGGTGGACGCCCCCGCGCAGATAAGCGCCCGTGGCCACCAGGGTGCCGGGACCGACGATGACCGGCCCCTTGAGCACGGCACCGGGCTCCACCACCGCCGTCTCGTGGATGGCGTTGTCGCCCTCGCGGCGATAGCCGGGACCGAGCCGCGCCAGCAGCGCCCGGACGTGGTACTCGCAGGCGCTAGTGATCGTCCAAGGCTGCATGGCCGCCAGGCCCAGAGTGGGCCAGGCGGCGATAAAGCGACTGATATCCAGGTCAGGCATGACGGCCTCGGCAGCGGCGGGAAGCCCTGGATTCTGAAACAGGCCGTAGCCGGATGCCTGCACCGGCCGGCGAAAGATTCAGCCGTCGCGCAGGCGCCCCAGATGACCGCTGAGCATGGCCGCCAGGGTGCGGCAGGCTCTGGTTGCAGGGCACCGCGATCAGACCAGCGCCTTGCTGGCCCTGCTCGAACTCGGTGCGGCTGGCGCTGGCCGCGTCCAGGCCGAATACTGCCGTCGTCTCCGAGTCGCCCCCTCCCTGCCCCCTGCGGGCTGCTCGACCAGGCCCAGGCCGCCGGCGCGCGGTTGATCCACGGCGGCGCGCACGATGCGGCCGGGCGTTACCTGGCACCGACCCTGCTGGACTGCTCGGCCATCGACAGCCCCCTGGACAGCCAGGAACTCTTCGGTCCGCTCTTGCCGGTGATCGCCTATGACAACTTGGAGGAGGTGCTGCAGCGCATCGACGCCGGCCCCAAGCCCCTGGCGCTCTATCTCTGGAGTCGCGATCGCGCGGTGCAGCGGCGGGTCGTCGCGCGCACCAGCTCCGGCAGCGTCGGCCTGAATCTGTGCATGCAGCAGTACACCCAACTGCACCTGCCCTTTGGCGGTGTCAATCACTCCGGCAGCGGCAGCGCCCATGGCCAGGCGGGTTTTCGCACCTTTTCCCACGAGCGCAGCGTGCTCGCCGCCGGTCCGCTGCTGGCCGTTCGTCTGCTGTTGCCGCCCTATTCGCCGTTCAAGCTGCGGCTGGCGCAGTGGGTGTCGCGCCTGACCGGAGGCGGCTAGGTCCAGTACGAGAAGTGCCTGCGCATTGGCGATGCTTCGTTGAAAAACGCTTCGAAATGCTCATTTACCGCACCTAAACTGCGCTTCCTCAGCCTTTTTCGCCTCGCCTCCCCTTCGCTCGGCGACATTCGTACAGGACCCGGAAAACGCCCAGCAGGGCACACCATCCGCCGGGAATGACGCTTCCAAGGATGCACGAGTGGCGAACCACCCCTTAGAATGACGGACCGCCAGCCTTGGCCATGCCAATCTGCAATCGGCGCGGTCCAAGCCCGGCATGGGTTACCCTTGCACGTGAATTCTATTTGGAGCGGTGAGCTGAACGATGGGCTTTGAGCAACTAGCTGAACTACGCGACCGCCTGCGGGCCGAAAAAGCGCAGGTAAAGACCGAGAGCAATGAGCGGCCGGCGCGGAGACCTTCACCGAAAGCCAAGCCCCGCGAGCAGAAGCCACGCGAGCAGGATCCGGTGGTCGAAGGCATCCGCCGGCTGCAAAAGCACTTCCCGCTGGCCTTCCCGGTCAATCCCGCACCCAAGGTGCCGCTCAAGGAAGGCATCCTCAAGGACGCCGAGCAGCACCTGGAGCGCCTGGGCATCACCGGTGACCAGCTCAAGCAGTCGATCGCCACCTGGTGTCGCGGCACCCGCTACTGGGCGGCCATGACCGAAAACGCCCCGCGCCTGGATCTGGATGGCCAGCCGGCCGGCACCGTGACCGCGTCCCAGGCGGTCTATGCCAAGCAGCAGGCACGCCGCCAGCGCACCCAGGCCCGCCGTGAGCAGGCCAAGGCCAAGGCGGAAACCGCCGCGCCCGCCGAGGGTGAAGCGGCCGCAGCCGTCGCCAGTCCCGTGGATGACGCCTCGGCCTGACGGCAGCTCCGCGCCTGACCCGGGACACGGCTCCCAACGGCGCGCGACCTGACAGGCGCCCCGGTCAGCAGGACCGGGGCGGCCGTTGCCGTTCGCTTGATTGACCTGGGCAGCCCCGAGCCGCACCTGGGTCGCGTCGATGAGACCACCGCCCCAACAGACTTCTCTCAGGTCGTGGCACCCAGTTGCCAAGGCACGAACTCGTTCTGCCCATAGCCATGCAACTCGCTGCGGCTGCGCTCGCCCGAGGCCAGAGCGAGCAATCGCTCGAAGATGAAGGCGCCGCGCTCTTCCAGAGTGGTGCTGCCGTCCACCAGTCCGCCGCAGTCCACGTCCATATCGTCGCGCTGACTCTCCCACAGGCGGGTGTTGGTGGCGATCTTGAGCGATGGCGTCGGTGCACAGCCATAGGCGGAACCGCGTCCGGTGGTGAAGGCGATGAGGTTGGCACCGCCCGCCACCTGGCCAGTGGCCGAGACGGGGTCGTAGCCGGGGGTGTCCATGAACACCAGGCCGGGGGTGCGCACCGGTTCGGCGTAGCCATAGACCGCCATGAGATCGGTGGAGCCGGCCTTGATCACGGCGCCAAGGGATTTCTCAAGGATGGTGGTGAGACCACCCGCCTTGTTGCCCGCCGACGGATTGTTGTCCAGGCTGGCACCCGCACGGGCGCAATAGTCCTCCCACCAGCGGATGCGCTCCACCAGTCGCTTGCCTACCGCCGGGCTGGCGGCGCGGCGGGTGAGCAGGTGTTCGGCGCCGTAGATCTCCGGAGTTTCCGAAAGGATCGCGGTGCCGCCGGCGGCCACCAGCAGATCCACCGCGCGGCCCAGCGCCGGATTGGCACTGATGCCTGAATAGCCATCCGATCCGCCGCATTGCAGACCAAGGATCAGATGCCGGGCGCTGACCGGCTCGCGCTCCACCTCGTTGGCCGCAGGCAACAGGGCTTTTACGGCTTCAATGCCGCGAGCAACGGTGGCGGTGGTACCGCCGCTGTCCTGGATGTTGAGGCTGCGCAGCCCCGCATGCTCGGCGAGACCCTGGTCAGCCAGCAGCGTGGGGATCTGGTTGGCCTCGCAGCCCAGGCCGATGAACAGCACGGCGGCGAAATTGGCATGGGCCGCGTAGCCGCCCAGGGTCCGGCGCAGCACCGCCATGCCCTCTCCCTGGGTATCGATGCCGCAACCGACGCCATGGGTCAGGGCTACCACGCCGTCGACATGGGGATAGGGCTGCAGCGCCTCGGGGTGGACGTCGCGCCGAAAGTGGTCGGCCACCGCTCGCGCCACCGTTGCCGAGCAGTTCACCGAGGTGAGGATGCCGATGTAGTTGCGGGTCGCCACCCGCCCGTCCGGCCGGACGATACCCCGGAAGCTGCGCTCGATGGGCACCGGTGCGCCACGGGCCTCGATACCAAAGGCATGCTCCCGGGTGAAGTCGCCCATGGCCAGGTTGTGCACGTGTACGTGGCTGCCGGCGGTGATGGCCTCGCGGGCGAAGCCGATGATCTGACCATAGCGTCGTACCGGCTCGCCCACCGCTATAGGGCGCACGGCGACCTTGTGACCGGCAGGCACAGGTTCGCGAACCTGCACCCCCTCCTCCGGCAGTTCCAGGCCCGGCACCAGTGGCTGGCGGGCGATGAGCACATCATCTCGGGGATGCAGGCGCAGGGTGGCGCGGGTGGCCGCCGCGGCGCCGCTGCGGGTGATCAGTTCCATGTCCGTCTCCGCTTCAGCATTCGATGAGGGCCTTGACCACACCCTCGGCAGGATCGAGCAAGGGTGGGAAAGCCTCGGGCACCTCCTCCAGGCGCAGTCGGTGGGTATTCAATGCCTGGGTGGGTACCAGCCCGCGTCGGAGACAATCGTGCACGTGGCGGAAATCCTCGGCGGTGGCGTTGCGGCTACCGAGCAGGGTCGCCTCGCGCTTGTGAAATTCCGGATCGGCAAAGCTCAGGTTGCCCTGGACGATGGACACCAGCACGTACTTGCCGCCATGGGCAATGAAGGCGAAGCCGCGCTCCATGGCACGGGGGTTACCGGTGGCGTCGAACACCACGTCGAAGAAATCGCCGCCGGTGAGCTCGCGCAGGCGCGCCTCGTCATCCTCGCCAAGCGCGACCGTGGCCTGCACCCCAAGATGCTCGGCGCAGAAGGCCAGGCGATCGGTACGACCGTCCAGCACCGTCACCCGCGCCCCGCGCAGGCGGGCGAACAGTGCCACCGCCATGCCGATGGGACCGGCGCCCACCACCAGCACCTGCTGCTGGGCGGCTACCTCACCGCGCCGCACCGCATGGGCGCCAATGGCGAGAAACTCCACCATGGCAGCCTGGTCGGCATCCAGGCCATCCGCACGGAACAGCGCGCTGTGGGGCAGGCTCAGGTAGCCGGTCATGGCGCCATCGCAATGCACGCCCAGGACCTGGATGCGGGTGCAGCAGTTGGTCTTGCCCTGGCGGCAGGCCACGCAGTCGCCACAGGACAGATAGGGCATCACATAGACCAGGTCGCCCTCGGCGAGGCCCGAGTCGGCTTCGGTCTCGGTCACCGTGGCGGAGATCTCGTGGCCCATGACCCGCGGATAATTCAGGTAGGGCTGATTGCCGGAAAAGATGTGCAGGTCGGTGCCGCACACCCCGACCCGCTCGATGCGCACCAGGGTTTCGCCCGGGCGACGCGGGGGCTTCTCCCGCTGCTCGGCGCGCAGCAGACCGGGCTCCTGACAGACGATGGTCAACATCAGTGTCTCTCCTCTTCCAGACGACGCACAGCCTGTTCCACGCCGCGCAATTCGGCCAGGCCCTTGAGCCGGCCGATCAGCGAGTAACCCGGATTGGTCCGTCGGCCCTGATCATCCAGCAGTTGGTGACCGTGATCCGGTCGCATCGGCAGGCGCGCCCCGCCTTCGCGTTCGCGGCGACGCTCCTCGCGCACCAACTCGCGGATCACCCCGACCATGTCCACGTCGCCGTCCAGATGATGGGCTTCGTGGAAGCTGCGTGGATCCTCCTCACG
Organism: Pseudomonas sp. PLB05; assembly: GCF_021106615.1. Classification (NCBI taxonomy): domain Bacteria; kingdom Pseudomonadati; phylum Pseudomonadota; class Gammaproteobacteria; order Pseudomonadales; family Pseudomonadaceae; genus Pseudomonas; species Pseudomonas sp. PLB05. The sequence goes on along the minus strand of NZ_JAJOHO010000001.1, from coordinate 919,724 downwards.
GCGGGTCGCCCGCAGGTGGACGAAGTGAATGCGCGAGGCGAATTGGCGGGCCATGGCTACCAAGTCGTTGTCGGCGCGCACGCCATAGGAGCCGGTGCAGAAGGTCAGGCCGTTGGCGGGGCTGGGCACAGCCTCCAGCAGCCACTGAGCGTCGGCGGCGGTGGAGACCACGCGGGGCAATCCCAGCAGCGGCCGGGGTGGATCGTCCGGATGCACGCCCAGGCGGATCCCCACCTCCTCCGCCACCGGCACCACGGCCTGCAGGAAGACCGCCAGGTGCTCACGCAGGCGCGTGGCGTCGATCCCGGCATAGGTGGCCAGCAACTGTCGGAGGTCGGCGACCGAATAGCCTTCCTCGGCACCGGGCAGCCCGGCGATCAGGGTGCGTACCAGCTCTTCGCGCCCGGCCGCGTCGAGACCGCCGTGATAGCGGCGCGCGCGTTCGATCTCCGCGGCGGAGTAGTCCGCTTCGGCGCCGTCCCGCTGCAGGATGCAGAGGTCGAAGGCGGCGAAGGCGTCCTGATCGAATCTCAGCGCCCAGCCGCCGTCGGGCAGCCGGTGCGCCAGCTGGGTACGGGTCCAGTCCAGCACCGGCATGAAGTTGTAGCAGACCACGTCGATGCCGCACTGGGCGAGGTTGCGCAGGCTCTGCCGGTAGTTGTCCAGGTAGCGCGTGCGCCCCGGCAGGCCACGCTTGATGTCCTCGTGCACCGGGATGCTTTCCACCACCGACCAGCTCAGACCCGCCGCCTCGATCAGCGCCTTGCGCTCGGCGATGGCCGCTACCGGCCATACCTCGCCATTGGGAATCTCGTGCAGCGCCGTGACGATGCCGGTGGCACCGGTCTGGCGGATATCGGCGAGGGAGATGGGATCGCGCGGGCCGAACCAGCGCCAGGTATGTTCCATGTCAGACTCCTTGATCGGTCAAGTCGGCGATGGCTGCGCCTATGCCTGCCTCGGCGATGCGCCGATGGGCCTGCTGCACCGCTTCGCGGAAGGCGGCCTGCTCGGCCAACGCTGGCGGAAAGACCTCGGCTAGCGCCAGGACGGCATCGACCCGCGCCACGCCCTTAGGCAAGGCGGCCAGGGTTGCGCGCAGGGGATCGTCCAGCGCCTCGCCCTCGGCGTCACCAAAGTGAATCCAGGCCGCCACGCCGAGGGCGGTACAGGAGAAATCACCGCCCTGCTCCAGCAGCCGCTGGGCTCCCAGCAGCCAGCGCTGGGGCAGCTTTTGCGAGCCATCCATGGCGATCTGGCGCAGCCGGTGCTGCAGGGCATCGTTGCGAAAGCGTGCGACCAGGGCTTCGGCATAGGCGTCGAGATCGACACCATCGGGCATGTCCAGGGTCGGCGCCGCCTCGCGACTCATGTAGCGGTGCACCAGAGCGGCCAGCTGACGGTCGGCCATGGCCTCGGCCACGGTGCCGTGGCCGGCCAGGCTGCCCACATAGGCCAGCAGCGAATGGCTGCCATTGAGCAGGCGCAACTTCATGGTCTCGAAGGGGCGGACGTCCGCCACCATCTGCACCCCTTCGTGTTCCCAGTCCGGGCGTCCCTGGGGAAAGCGATCCTCGATCACCCACTGGCTGAAGGCCTCGCCCACCACCGCGGCCGGGTCATCGCAGCCAAGGTCGCGCAGGCGCGCGAAGGCGGCCTCGTCCATGGCCGGCACGATGCGATCCACCATGCTGCAGGGAAAGGCCACCTCGGTGGCGATCCAGGCCGCCAGGCCCGCGTCCTGGGCCTCGGCGAGGGACACCACCGCCTGGCGGGTCCGCTGGCCGTTGTCGGGCATGTTGTCGCAGCAGAGCACGGTGAAGGGTGCGATGCCCGCGGCACGCCGGCGGCGCAGGCCTTCCACCAGCAGCCCCGGTGCAGTACGCGGCGCCCGCGGTTCGGCGAGGTCGTGGACGATGCCGGGATCGTCGCGCCGCAGGGCCCCGCTGGCGGGACTCAGGCAGTAACCCTTTTCCGTCACCGTCAGGGTGACGATGCGCACCCCGGGATCGGCCAGCCGCGCCAGCAGGGCCTCGCGCTCGGCACCGCCGTCACCGGCATAGAGCACCTCGCGCAGGGCGCCGATCTCGCGCAGCACCCCTTCGCGCCGGTTGCGGTACTCGGCCACGTGATAGCGACCCTGCTGAGCGTGCAGGGTCTCCACCAGCGCCCGCCCCGACCTCAGGTTGGCGCTGCTCAGGCCCCAGGCACCACCGCCATGGCGAGCCAGGTTGCGTTCCAGGTAGACCGCCTGGTGAGCACGGTGGAAGGCGCCCAGTCCCAGGTGGACGATACCGATGGCCGGCGCCGGATAGCGCGAGGGGATCCGTTCGAAGTCGCTCATCGGGTGCCTCCCGCGGCCAGCTCGATCGGTGCGCTCGCCGGCCGCTCGGCCAGCGGCTTGACGAAGCGCGCCACGCACAGCGAGCCGATCACGGTCAGGGCGCCGGCCAGCAGGAAGGCGCTGGTGAAGGCCCCGGTGAACTGCACCAGGTAGCCGGTCACCGCCGGGCCGATGATGCCCGAGGTGTTGGCCAGGAAGTGCATGAAGCCGCTCACCCCGCCGACCCGCGCCGCCGGCACCGTGTCCTGGATGATCGCCCAATAGATGGCGCCGGTCAGATAGAGGAAGAACACCGAGAGCGCCACCAGCGCCACGGCCGCATAGAGGGTGCTGACCAGGCCGGCCACGGCGATGCACAGGGCACAGGCCAGCAGACAGGTCACCAGCACCACTTTGCGCGAGAACATCAGCCGACCGGTCTTGCGGAACACCCAGTCGGACAGGTAGCCGCCCACCGCCAGGCCGATGAAGCCCAGCACCCAGGGGATCACCGTGGCGATGCTCATGTCCTTCACGTTGAGGCCGTAGGCCTGGATCAGGTAGCTGGGAAACCAGGTCAGGAAGAAGAACAGGGTGTAGTTGTAGGCAAAGAACGCCAGGGCGGTGAACAGCACCGTGGGCTGGCGCAGATAGTACTTGAGCGGCCGCACCTCGGTATCCACCACGGCCACGGCGCGCTCCTCGGCGGCGATGTCGGCGGCCAGCTGGCCGGTCGGCTTGTCCTTGATCCAGAGGTACCAGACCACGGCCCAGACGAAGCCGATCAGCATGATGACGATAAAGGACACCTTCCAGCCGTAGGCCACGGCGATCACCCCGACGATGGGGCCGGAGATGGCCCCACCCAAAGGGGTGCCCGACATCGACAGGCCCAGGGTGCGGCCCCGGTTATGGGGCGCGTACCAGTTGTTGACCATTTTGCTGGTGGAGACGCTCAAGGGCCCCTCGGCCATGCCGAACAGCACCCGGATCACGATCAGCGCGGCGAAGCCCGAGGCCAGCACCGTCAGGCCACTGAACGCCGACCAGAGCACCATGGCCAGCAGCAGCGTGGTCTTGGCGCCATAGCGATCGGCGGCCCAGCCGCCAATGAAGTTGAACGCCGCATAGCCGACGAAGAAGGCGCTGAACAGCAGCCCCATCTCGCCGGCGCTCAGCGCGAAGTCCTTCTGGATCAATGGCGCCGCCACCGACAGCGCCGAGCGATCCAGATAGTTGACGACTCCCGCCAGGAACAGCATGACGAGTACCAGCCCACGACCTTGTCCAGCCATTTGTTACCTCCCGCTCATTGTCTTTATTCGGTAAGGCATAAGAGAACTCCCCAGGGGGAGTCGGATTTTTCAGACGTTGCCGCCCCACTGCACCAGCACCTTGCGCGTCTGCTCGGGGTGCCTTTCGATCAGCTCGATGGCGCCCGGCATCTCCTGGCTGGCCACCTGATGGCTGATCAGCGCCGCGGCATCCAGCTTGCCCGCCGCCAGCAGCTCGATGACCCGCGGGAAGCGCCCGTTGTTGAGCCGCGAGCCCACCAGGGTCAGTTCCTTCTTGATGATCTCCAGCTGCACCAGCTCGCTGGGCGTGGCGCTGAAGCCCAGCAGGCCGATGCGCCCGGCCGGCGAGGCCAGGCGGACGATCTCCGGAAGCAAGGCCGGATGGCAGGCGGCGTCGACGATCAGGGGCACGCCCTCGCCACCGGTGGCCTCGCGCAGCGCCGCCTCGACATCGGTATCGCGGCCATTAAGAGTGCGGGTCGCGCCCAGGGCACGGGCGGTGGCCAGGCGATCGTCCAGCACATCGGTCACGGTGATGTCGGCGATGCCCAGCGCCCTGGCCATCTGCACCAGGGTCAGGCCGATCACCCCGGCGCCATAGATCAGCAATGAATCGCCGGGAAAGACCTGCATCCGCTCCAGCACATTGAGGGCGATGCTGTAGGGCTCCACCAGCGCGGCCTGCGCCAGCGGCAAACCGGGCGGCAGGCGATGGGCATTGGCCGCGGGTACGCAGACCTCTTCGCTGAAGCCGCCATCGCGATGCACACCCAGCACCTGCAGGCGACTGCAGACATTGGGCCGGCCGATGCGGCAGGGATAGCAGCTGCCGCAGGCGATCACCGGATCGACGCAGACCGGATCGCCCACCGCCAGGCCGCTCACGCCCTCGCCTACCTCGCGCACCACCCCGGCGAATTCATGGCCGGTGACGCGGGGAAAGCGCACGAAGGCGTTCTGCCCATGGATGATGTGCATGTCCGAGCCGCAGATGCCGGCATAGGCCACTCCGACGCGGACCTCGCCGGGTGCCAACGCGGGCACCGCGACCTCTTCGATGCTGAATTCGTGGGGTGCTCTGACCTGAAAGGCTTTCATCCTGGATTCCTCGCTCACCAATGCCACAGGGTGCCGTCCACCAGCCGATTCACCGGCAGGCTGGCGCGTTTGTACGGATAACGGGCGGCGAGGTCTTCATCGATGTCCACGCCATGGCCGGGTACCTCGCCCGGGGTGAAATGGCCGTCCTCGAAACGATAGGCATGGGGGAAAACCTCCTCGATGCGCGCCTCGTGGGGCATGTGCTCCTGGATGCCGAAGTTGGGTACCCAGGTGTCGAAGTGCAGCGCCGCGCCCATGCACACCGGTGACAGGTCGGTGGCGCCGTGGAAGCCGGTGCGCACCTGGTAGAGCGCCGCCAGATCGGCGATGCGCCTCATGTGGGTGATGCCGCCGGCATGCACCAGGGTGGCGCGGATGTAGTCGATCAGCTGCTCCTGGATCAGCTCACGGCAGTCGTGGATGGAGTTGAACACCTCGCCCACCGCCAGCGGCGTGGTGGTGTGCTGGCGGATCAGCCGGAAGGCTTCCTGGTTTTCCGCCGGGGTACAGTCCTCCAGCCAGAACAGGTTGTATTCCTCGACCCTCTTGCCCAGCCGCCCCGCTTCGATGGGCGTCAGCCGGTGGTGCACGTCGTGCAGCAGGTGCAGGTCGTCGCCGAAGCGCTCGCGCACCGCGGCGAACAGCTTGGGCACGTGATTGAGGTACTTGGCGGTGTCCCAGACGTGCTCCGCTGGCAGGTCGCTGTCGGCCGGTTCGTAGCGCTCGCCTTCGCGCTTGGCTACGCCATAGGTGGTGGGGATGCCCGGCACCCCGCACTGCACCCGCACCGCGCGATAGCCCTGCTCGACATGGCGGGCCACTTCGTCCAGGCAGCTCTCGATGTCCTTGCCGGTGGCATGGCCATAGACCATCACCCGCTCGCGGCTCTTGCCGCCGAGCAGCTGGTACAGCGGCATACCAGCGGCCTTGGCCTTGAGATCCCAGAGCGCCACGTCCACCGCGGCGATGGCGGTCATGGTCACCGGTCCGCGCCGCCAGTAGGCACCGCGATAGAGGTACTGCCAGATGTCTTCGATGCGGTGGGCGTCACGACCGATCAGCGCCGGCAGCACGTGCTCTTCCAGGTAGGCGACGACCGCCAGCTCGCGGCCATTGAGGGTGGCGTCACCCAGGCCATGGAGGCCTTCGTCGGTGACGATCTTGAGCGTGACCAGATTGCGACCGGGACAGGTGACGATGACGCGGGCTTCAGTGATCTTCATGGCTTCAGGCCTGGGCAGTGAGAGAAAGAAACAGGGGCGGCATGGCCGGCATGGCCGCGCGCGAGATGAGCGCGCCGGGATGCTGGATGACCGTAGCCGCCAAGCGATGGCCCCAGGAGGCGGCCGCCGCGGGCACTCCCTCCTGGAGGCGGCAGGCCAGGTAGGCGGCGCTGAAGGAGTCCCCGGCGGCAGTGGTATCGACCACCCGGGCCACGGCTTCGCCGGCCACTTCCTGGCGTCCTTGGCGGCTCTGCAGCAGGCAGCTGCGTGCGCCGCGCTTGAGCGCTACCTCGGCCACGCCCCACTCGGCGTACTGGGCGAACAGCGCCGCCTCGTCGGCGAAACCGAACAGGGCGGCATCGTCTTCCCAGGTCACCAGCGCCAGATCGGTCAGTTGCAACAGCCGGTGATAGGCCGTGCGCGCGGCCTGGACACTCGGCCACAGCCGCGGCCGGTAGTTGTTGTCGAAGACGATGCGGGTGCCGGCGGCACGAGCCTGGCGCAGAGCCTCCAGCAGCCGCTCGCGGCCGGTATTGGTCAGCACCGCCAGGCTGATACCGCTGAGGTAGAGCACCTGATACTCGGCCAGGGCCGCCAGCAGCGGTTGGGCCTCGGCACCGTCGAAACACTCCCGCGCCGCCGCCTCGCCGCGCCAGTAGAGAAAGCGCCGCTCGCCGTCGGCGTCGGTCTGGATCAGATAGAGGCCCGGCAGACGTCCGGGCAGCACCCGTACCCGCTCGTCCCCTACGCCCTCCTCACGCCAGCAGGCGCGCATGGCCTGGCTCAGGCTGTCGTCGCCCACCGCGGTGAGGTAATCCACCTGCACCCCGTCGCCCCCCAATAGCCGCCGCAGATAGACAGCAGCATTCAGGGTATCGCCGCCAAAGGCCTGGCCCAGCTGGCCATCCATCTGACTGCGCAACTCGACCATGCATTCACCGATGAGGCCGATGCGGGTGATGGAAGTCGCTAGGAAGGCCGCGCTCATGCGTCCTCGCTCCATGCCGTAGACGAACTTTGCACCCTGGCGACAAGCGAAGATCCGCGTCTGATCAAAGCGCGAAAAGACAAAGAGACAACCAGCGGCTGGCGTACGGGCATCATGACTGTGGACCTGGCTATTGTTCTTGTTCGATCCGGCGACCTGGACCACCGAAGGGGACGGTCACCGCCGCCGAACTACTTTCGGGACAGTGTTCCGTTTTGATGGACCCAGTGTTGCTGGCAATTCCCACATCCGTCAATCAGAATGGAACACTGTTCCACCAAATAGGCGACCGGCGGTCTCATGGAAAAATCGACTTCTCTCGGCAACGACATGGTCAGTGCGGTCGGACGTACCCTGGCCGTACTGGAAGCCCTCGGCGAACGCGAGGACGACTGCGGCGTCTCGGAGCTGGCGCAGCAGCTGGACCTGTCGAAAAGCACTGTCCACCGCTTCCTGCAGACGCTCAAGGCCCTGGGCTATGTGGTCCAGGATGCCGAGGACCGCTACCGCCTGAGCGTCAAGCTGTTCGAACTGGGCGCCCGCGCCCTGCCGCAGCTGGAACTGGTCCGCGAAGCCGAATCGGGCATGCGCTTGCTCAACGACCTCACCGGCGAGACCGTCCACCTCGGCATCTTCGACGAGGGCGCCATCGTCTATGTGCACAAGCTCGACTCGCGCTACACCCTGCGCATGTATTCGCGCATTGGGCGGCGGGCGCCGCTGTATTGCACCGGGATCGGCAAGGTGCTGATGGCCTGGCGGCCGGAGGCCGAGGTACGACAGATCCTCGCCCAGGAGACCTTTGTCCGTCGCACGCCCAACACCCTCGACAGCCTGGCTGCCTACCTGACGGAACTGGCACGCGTCCGCGCGTTGGGTTTCGCCGAGGACCACGAGGAATTCGAAGACAACATGAGGTGCCTGGCGGCGCCGATCCGCGATCGCTTCGGCCAGGTCATCGCCGGCCTGAGCGTCTCCTTTCCCTGCTTCCGCTTTCGTGAAGACCTCAAGGCCGAGTACGTCGAGCAGATGCTCGCCACCACGGCGCGCATCTCGGCCCAGTTGGGTGCCCCGGCGCGCTAGCGCCGTCGGAACAGGTCCTGATGGCCGAGGACATCGATCCCGCTAAGGGCGCCAGCCAGGCGTCCAGCGCCAGCAACGAGGAGCCGCGCCGGTCTCAGGTCGGGGGTGGCGGAATTCGCGATCGGCACGAGGCCACCGGCCTGTCCTGTAGCAGCCGCCGAAGCGCCGCCAACGCCGTCGTTCCTCTCCGGCAGCGGACCCTCGACGGTTTCCCGCACCTCGGCCAGACAGCCCTCGGCCGGTAGCCCGGTGAGGCGGCAGAGGTTGCGAGAGATTTGCCGGGCCGTGCGGCCTTTTCAGTCGGCGGGGAACCGTTCTTGATGAAGGGCTATGACATCCGACGCTCATGGCCAAACGCACTTGCCGCGACGTCTGTCGGCAAACGGTAGGCACGGCTTTTTTCCAGGCACAAAAAAAGCTGCCCTAGGGCAGCTTCTCTTGCGTCGTTCGGGCAGTTCAGAGGACCCAAAACAACTCATATGGCGCGGCGGACGGGACTCGAACCCGCGACCCCCGGCGTGACAGGCCGGTATTCTAACCGACTGAACTACCGCCGCGCAGTGCGTGTACCTTGCGGAACACTTCCCGAAGAGTTTGGTGGCTGATGACGGGATCGAACCGCCGACCCCCTGCGTGTGATGCAGGTGCTCTCCCAGCTGAGCTAATCAGCCATCCCCTTCGGGTGACGCGCATTCTCCTCGTAGCCCCTTGATCCGTCAAGGATTTTTCCAATTTTATTTTCTACGGGCGCTATTCCCGATAGATCATCTTGCGGGTCATGCCGCCGTCCAGGGTGATCGCCTCGCCAGTGATGAAACCGGCGTTGCCGCTCAGCAACCAGGCTACGCAGGCCGCGACATCTTCCACCGTCCCTACCCGCCCGACCGGATGCTGCTCATGGTCGGTGGCGGACAGCGGCTCGGCTTCGCGGACATGGGCATCGCGCGCATCGATCCAACCCGGGCAGAGGGCATTCACCCGCACTTCCGGGCCCAGGCTGATGGCCAGGGCATGGGTCAGGGCCAGCAATCCGCCCTTGCTCGCGGCATAGGCCTCGCTGTGGGGCTCGGACTGCCGGGCTCGAGTCGAGGCGATGTTGACGATGGCGCCCTGCTGCTCGCGCAGATAGGGCGCGCAATGCTTGGCCATCAGCATGGGGCCGTCCAGATTCACCCCTAGCACTTTGCGCCACTCGGCCAGCGCCAGGCTTTCCAGCGGCTGGCCCTGGGCGGTGGCGAGACCGGCATTGTTGACCAGGGCGTCCAGCCGACCGAACTGGCCGATCACCTGGGCGACGGCGGACTCCACCTGACTCTCGTCAGCCACGTCCAGGGCGACGAACAAGGCGCGTTCGCCAAGGGCAGCAGCCACCTTGGCGCCGCGCTCCTGCTCGATGTCGGCCACCACTACCCGCCAGCCTTCGGCTACCAGCCAGGCGGCGATGCCCAGCCCGATCCCACGCGCCGCGCCGGTGACCAGGGCGACGCGCAGCTCTACCGGTGCGAACGTCAGACTCATAGCGCCGCCAGTCCGCGGGCCAGATCCTGGCGCAGGTCACCCAGGTCTTCGAGACCCACGGCGATGCGGATCAGGCTGTCGCTGATCCCGGCATTGGCGCGCTCGGCGGGCGACAGCCGCCCATGCGAGGTGGTCGCCGGGTGGGCGATGGTGGTCTTGGTATCGCCCAGGTTGGTGGTGATGGAAATCATCCGAGTGGCATCGATGAAACGCCAGGCAGCATCGCGCCCACCAGCCACCTCGAAGCTCACCACAGCGCCGAAGGCCGATTGCTGACGGCAGGCCAGCTCATGCTGCGGATGGCTTTGCAGGCCGGCATAGTGGACCCGCTCGACGCCGGACTGGCCTTCCAGCCAGCGCGCCAGCTCCAGTGCGGTCTGGCTATGCGCCTGCATGCGGATCCTCAGCGTCTCCAGACCCTTGAGGAACAGCCAGGCGTTGAAGGGGCTCAGGGTCGGTCCGGCGGTACGCAGGAAGCCTACCACTTCCTTCATCTGTTCGGCACGGCCAGCGACCACGCCGCCCATGCCGCGGCCCTGGCCATCGATGTACTTGGTCGCCGAATGGATGACGATGTCGGCACCCAGCGCCAGCGGCTTTTGCAGCGCCGGGGTGCAGAAGCAGTTGTCGACTGCCAGCAGCGCGCCCTGGGCATGGGCGATCTCGGCCAGGGCGGCGATGTCCACCAGCTCGGCGAGGGGATTGGACGGGGACTCGACGAAGAACAGCCGGGTATTGGGCTTGCAGGCCGCCTGCCAGGCATCGAGATCGGCCAGCGGCGGATAGTCCACCTCGATACCGAAGCGCTTGAAGTACTTTTCGAACAGGCTGATGGTGGAGCCGAACACGCTGCGCGAGACCAGCACATGGTCGCCGGCGCTGCACAGGCTCATCACCATGGCCAGGATGGCCGACATGCCCGAGGCGGTGGCCACCGCCTGCTCGGCCCCTTCGAGGGCTGCGATGCGGGCCTCGAAGGTACGCACCGTGGGATTGGTGTAGCGCGAGTAGACGTTGCCCGGCACCTCGCCGGCGAAACGCGCCGCGGCATCCGCGGCGGTCCGGAACACATAGCTGCTGGTCAGGAACAGGGCTTCGCCATGCTCGCCTTCCGGCGAGCGCTGCTGCCCTGCCCGCACCGCCAAGGTCTCGAAGGCCGCACCTTCGAGATCACTGTCCAGGCGTCCGGCATCCCAGTCTTGGCTCATGTGCAGCTCCTTAGTCGTTGTAGAGATCGATGATGGCGCTGACCGCCTTGTGCTTGCCCTTGGCCGCGTCGTTGCGCGCCTGCTCGATCCGATTCAGATAGGCGGCATCGACGTCGCCGGTGATGTACTCGCCATCGAACACCGCGCAGTCGAACTGCTCAACCTTGGGCGCCTTGCGGGTACGCACGGCTTCCTGCAGGTCTTGTAGATCCTGGTAGATCAGCCAGTCGGCGCCGATCAGCTCGCCGACCTCCTCGGTGGTGCGGCCATGGGCGATCAGTTCGTGCACGCTGGGCATGTCGATGCCGTAAACGTTGGGGAAGCGCACCGCCGGGGCCGCCGAGCAGAAGTAGACCTTCTTGGCGCCGGCTTCGCGGGCCATCTGGATGATCTGCTTGCAGGTCGTGCCGCGGACGATGGAGTCATCCACCAGCATCACGTTCTTGCCGCGGAATTCCAGCTCGATGGCGTTGAGTTTCTGGCGCACCGACTTCTTGCGCGCGGCCTGGCCGGGCATGATGAAGGTCCGGCCGATGTAGCGGTTCTTGACGAAACCCTCGCGGAACTTGACGCCCAGGTGGTTGGCCAGCTCCAGCGCCGCGGTGCGGCTGGTGTCCGGAATCGGGATGACCACGTCGATGTCGTGCTCGGGCCGCTCGCGCTGGATCTTCTCGGCGAGCTTCTCGCCCATGCGCAGGCGGGCCTTGTAGACCGAGATGCCGTCGATGATGGAATCCGGGCGCGCCAGGTAGACGTGCTCGAAGATACAGGGCGCGTAGTGCGGATTCTGCGCGCACTGGCGGGTGTAGAGACGCCCGTCCTCGGTGATGTACACCGCTTCGCCCGGCTCCAGGTCGCGGATCAGGGTGAAGCCGAGTACATCGAGGGCGACGCTTTCGGAGGCGATCATGTACTCCACGCCGTATTCGGTGTGACGCTGGCCGAAGACGATGGGGCGGATGGCGTTGGGATCGCGGAAGCCGACGATGCCATAGCCGGTGATCATGGCCACCACGGCGTAACCGCCACGGCAACGCTCATGAACCTCGGAAACCGCGGCGAAGACGTCGTCCTCGGTGGGCTGCAGCTTGTTGCGTACCGCCAGCTCGTGGGCGAAGACGTTGAGCAGCACCTCGGAATCGGAGGTGGTGTTGACGTGGCGCAGATCGGATTCGTAGATCTCGCGGGACAGTTGCTCGACGTTGGTCAGGTTGCCGTTGTGCGCGAGGGTGATGCCATAGGGCGAATTCACGTAGAACGGCTGCGCCTCGGCGGAGCTGGAGCTGCCGGCGGTGGGATAGCGCACATGGCCGATGCCCATGTGGCCGACCAGGTGCTGCATGTGCCGCTGCTGGAAGACATCGCGGACCAGGCCGTTGTCTTTGCGCAGGAAGAGTTTACCGTCCAGACTGGTGACGATACCGGCGGCATCCTGACCGCGATGTTGAAGGACGGTGAGCGCGTCGTACAACGACTGGTTGACGTTAGTCTTGCCCACGATACCTACGATGCCACACATGTGACGCGACCCCACTGTTTCAAGTGATGCGACGGCGAACCATCGCAGGATGACCCCGGCAGTGCGAGGCCTGGAAAAGCGTTCAAGGAGCCTTGGGCCCCAGCTGCGGCAGCAATTGCAGACTGGGCATGGGCGTCGCGCCCAGCCATTGGCCGGCAAAGCCCAGCAGCAGATTCTTCGACCAATCGGCCACTAAAAGAAAATGTGGAACCAGCACCGACTGTTGCCACCAGCCATCCTGCTGGACCGGCCCCAGGCTCAACAGGCCCACGGCCACGGTGATTAACAGCGCACCGCGGGCGGCGCCAAAGGCCATGCCGAGAAAGCGATCGGTGCCCGACAATCCGGTGACGCGGATCAATTCGCCAAGCAAGAAGCTCACCAGGGCACCAACGAGCAGCGTCAGTACGAAGAGAATGACACAGGCGGCGATCACCCGTCCGGAAGGCACCTGAATATAGTCGACCAGGTAGCTGGACAGCGCCCCGCCGAAGACCCAGGCCACGCCACCGGCCACGATCCAGGTGGCCAATGACAACGCTTCCTTGACGAAGCCGCGCCTGAGACTGATCAGGCAGGAAACGATGACGACGGCGACGATCGCCCAGTCCACCCAGGTGAAGCCCACGGCAAGGTCCACTTACAAAAAGGCCCTGCATTCTAGCAGAGCCTTGTGACCGGGTTAACCGCGCTCCGGCTGAAAGCGTACGACGAAACCCTTGACGCCATTCTGCTTGTTGAGCTGATCGCGCAGGCGATCCGCCTCACTGCGCTCTATCACCGGCCCGACGAAGACGCGATTCATGCCATCGGCAGTCCGCACGTAGGCGTTGTAGCCCTGGCTGCGCAGCTTGGCCTGCAGGGCATCGGCGCTTGGCCGGGACGACAGACTGGCGAGCTGCACCGACCAGCTGTTGGGCAGGTTGGCCGCGCCCAGGCGCGAGTCCGGCTTGGCCGCCGGCGCCGGGGTAGCCGTCGGTGCCACGGGAGCACTGGCCACGGGCGCAGGGGTGGCAGGCGCCTTGGCGACCGGCGCGGCAGGCTGGGGCGGCGGCGCCGTCACCGGGGCATTCTGCGCCGGCGCCTGACCGGAGGTACCGGCGATGGGCGTCTGCGGCTTGCCGAGCGGCTTGGCCGGCTCGTCCGGCACCACCACCACCGGCGGCGCCTCGGGCGTCTGCACCGGCTGAACCTCGGTACTGGGCACGGTGGGCGCGGCCGGCTGGGGCGGCGCCTCGACCGCTACCTTGCGGGCGTCGTCCTGGCGATTGAAGAGCATGGGTACGAAGATGATGATCAGCGCCAGCAGTACCAGCGCGCCTATGACTCTTTGCTTGAGCATGGGTTATGCCTCCGCGGATTCGGATAGGGAAGAGAGCTGCGCGAGGACCTCGGCGACGCTGTAGAAGGAGCCGAACACCACCACCTCGTCGGCTGCCGAACTGGCCGCCAGCTGGGCTTCGAAGGCCGACAGCAGCGAAGCATGGGCCTCGGCCCGGGCACCCTGCGCCCTCAGGATGGCGGCCACCTCGGCGCCGTCGCGACTGCGCGGGGTCGGCAGACTCGCCACCGCCCAGTCGGCGAACAGCGCTGCCAGGGGCGCCAGGATGCCATCCAGGTCCTTGTCGGCCAGGACGCCGAACACCGCACGCCGCACGCCGGCGACCGGCTTCATCGCCAGGCGCCGGGCCAGGTACTCGGCGGCGTGGGGATTGTGGGCCACGTCCAGCAGGACATTGAGGGCTTTCCCTGCCCGCTCGACCTGGCGACGATCGAGCCGACCGGTCATGCGCGTGGCCTGGAGCGCCACCGCGATCCGCTCCGGCAGCCAGGGCTGGTCGAGCAAGGCGTAGGCCTGCAGGGCCAGAGCGGCATTTTCCATGGGCAGATCCAGCAGCGGCAGGCCCGGCAGCGCCAAGTCATTGCCCTGGGCATCGCGCCCACGCCAGAACCAGCTGGCGCTCTCGATCTGCAGATCGAAGGCTTCCCCGCGCAGCAGCAAGGGGGCACCCAGGCGTTCGGCGGCTGCGGTCAGCGGCGCGGGCGGCTGCAGATCGCCACAGAGGGCCGGCTTGCCAGCGCGGAAGATCCCGGCCTTTTCCACGGCGACGCTCTCGCGGGTATCGCCCAGCCATTCGGCGTGATCCAGGCCGATGCTGGTAACCAATGCCAGATCGGCGTCGATCAGGTTGACCGCATCCAGGCGCCCGCCCAGACCGACTTCGAGAACGGCGACGTCCAGCCGGGCGCGCTCGAACAGCCAGAAGGCGGCCAGGGTACCCACTTCGAAATAGGTCAGGCTGATCTCGCCCCGCGCGGCTTCCACCGCGGCGAAGGCGGTGCAGAGCTCGCTATCGCTGGCGAGGGTGCCGTCCACGTCGACGCGCTCGTTGTAGCGCACCAGATGCGGCGAGGCATAGACGCCCACCCGCTGCCCGCTGGCGCGCAGCAGGCTGGCGAGAAAGGCACAGGTGGAGCCCTTGCCGTTGGTGCCGGTCACGGTCACCACCCGCGGGGCCGGCCGGGTCAGGCCCAGCCGCTGCGCGACCTCGCGCACCCGGTCCAAGCCCATGTCGATCGCCGACGGATGCAGCTGCTCGAGATAGGCCAGCCACTGCGCGAGGCTGCGCGCAGCCATCAGGCCGCCGGAACCGGCTGGTGCTGGAAGGTCGCCAGCAGACGCGCCAGGCGATCACGCAGTTCCTTGCGCGACACGATGAGGTCGACGGCGCCATGCTCCAGCAGGAATTCGCTGCGCTGGAAGCCTTCCGGCAGCTTTTCGCGCACGGTCTGCTCGATCACGCGCGGGCCGGCAAAGCCGATCAGCGCCTTGGGCTCGGCGACGATGACGTCACCCAGCATCGCCAGACTGGCGGAGACGCCACCGTAAACCGGATCGGTCAGCACCGAGATGAAGGGGATGCCCTCTTCGCGCAGGCGCGCCAGCACCGCGGAGGTCTTGGCCATCTGCATCAGGGAGATCAGGGCTTCCTGCATCCGCGCACCACCGGAGGCGGAGAAGCAGATCAGCGGGCAGCGCTGTTCCAGGGCCACGTTGGCCGCGCGCACGAAACGCTCGCCGACCACGGCGCCCATGGAGCCACCCATGAAGGAAAATTCGAAGGCGCAGACCGCCACCGGCATGCCCTTGAGGGTGCCACGCATGGAGATCAGGGCGTCTTTCTCGCCGGTTTCCTTCTGTGCTGCAGTGAAGCGATCCTTGTACTTCTTGCTGTCCCGGAATTTCAGCCGGTCCACCGGCTCCAGCTCGGTGCCCAGCTCTTCACGACCTTCGGCGTCGAGGAAGATGTCCAGGCGGCGACGCGCGTTGATACGCATGTGGTGACCGCACTTCAGGCACACGTCCAGGTTCTTTTCCAGCTCCGGACGGTAGAGGACCGCTTCGCAGGCCGGACACTTGTGCCAAAGACCTTCCGGCACCGAACTGCGCTTCACCTCGGACCGCATGATGGAAGGAATCAGTTTGTCGACCAGCCAATTGCTCATGCATCTCTCTCCACTTGCATGGGCTCCCAGCGCGGCCTGGGCCACGCCTTCCTTGAGCATCTGTAATAGGTTCGGCAGCGCCCGCTGTATCCCGGGCTGCTACCCTGTTGTCGCATGCCGGCCCCCTGGGAGCCGGACGGCAGACCCACCAGGGGCGGATCCGCTTGAATATGTCGCAGGTGTGGACGGCGACCACCTGACGAGGGTCACATCAGGCGACCGCGGCACCTCGCACGGCCGCCACGAAACGCGCGATCTCGGCGGCATCCTTGATGCCCTTGGCCTGCTCTACGCCGCCGCTCACGTCCACGCCATAGGGCCGGGACGCGGCGATGGCCGTGGCGACGTTGCCCGCGTCCAGCCCGCCCGCCACGATCAGCGGCAGCGAGGGTTCCTGCGGTACCCGCGTCCAGTCGAAGGCCTGACCGGTCCCCCCAGGCACGCCGGCGACATAGGTATCGAGCAGCAAGCCGCGGGCGCCGGCGTAGTCACCGGCGATGGCGACGAGGTCGATGTCCTCGCGCATGCGCAGAGCCTTGATATAGGGACGGCGGTAACGGGCGCATTGCGCCGGCGTCTCGTCGCCGTGGAATTGCAGGAGATCCAGGGGCACGGCATCCAGCGTCTCCTCGATCTCGCAGGGCGAGGCATCGACGAAGAGCCCGACGGTGGTCACGAAGGGCGGCAGCGCCGCCACGATCTGACGCGCCTGGGCAGCGCTCACCGCGCGCGGGCTGCGCGCATAGAACACCAGGCCGATGGCATCGGCGCCGGCAGCCGCGGCGGCCAGCGCATCCTCGACCCGGGTGATCCCGCAGATCTTCACTCGAACGTTAGCCAAACCGGAATGACCTCGTTCCAAATCGATGGATGTTAGCAGACCACCCGCGCAGCGTCAGCCTTGGGGGTCATCCAGCTCGGGGATATGCCCCAGGAACAGCGGACCCAGCGGCCGCTTGGGCACGGGCGTGCTTTCGGGATATTCGGCGTCCACCAGGTAGAGGCCATAGGGATGGGCGGTAACGCCACCCAGCCGTCGCTCCCGCGCCGCCAGGACCTCGCTCACCCACTCCACCGGCCGCTCGCCACAGCCCACCGCCATCAGCACCCCGGCGATGTTGCGCACCATGTGGTGCAGGAAGGCATTGGCGCGGATGTCGAGGACGATCAGCCGCCCGCTCTGCCAGAGACGCAGGTGGTGGATGGTCTTGATCGCCGACTTGGCCTGGCAGGCCTTGGCCCGAAAGGAGGTGAAGTCGTGGGTGCCGAGCAGCACCTGGGCCGCCTCGCGCATGGGCTCGATGCGCAGCGGACGATGATTCCAGGTGACCTCCTCGGCGAGGTGGGCGGGCCGGATCGGGTCGTTGTAGATCACGTAGCGATAACGCCGTGCCATGGCGCTGAAACGGGCGTGGAACTCGTTGCTGACCGGCTTGACCCAGGTGACGCTGATGTCGGACGGCAGATTGGCGTTGGTGCCCATCACCCAGGCCTTGAGCGGCCGCGCGACGGGGGATTCGAAATGCACCACCTGGCCGGTGGCGTGTACCCCACAGTCGGTACGCCCGGCGCAGTGCAGCGCGATGGGCGCCGCGGCGACCTCGGACAGAGCGTCTTCCAGGGTCTCCTGGACGGAGCGCACGCCCGGCTGCTGGCGCTGCCAACCGCGATAGCGCGCACCCTTGTACTCCACGCCGAGCGCAATGCGCTGGGGCGGAACGATGATGGTGGGGTCTAGAAAATCCAAGGCGACGGCCAGGCGAAAAAAAGGGGAGGCAGCTTATAGCGCCTCCCCTCCTCTGCCAAGTCCGGCCGCGGTCAGCTGAGCTGGGCGATGATCTCCCGCGCTTCCTGCTGTTGTCCGGCATTGCCCTCGGCCAGCACCTCATCGAGGATGTCCCGGGCACCCTCGGGATCGCCCATGTCGATGTAGGCGCGCGCCAGGTCCAGCTTGGTGGCGGTCTCGTCTTCACCGGAGAGGAAGTCGAAGTCGTCCAGACCGTCGCTACCAGCCGTGCCGCTGGTGGTCTCGGCATCGAACTGGCGCGAGGCCTCCTGCAGGCGGGCGGCGAATTCTTCGTCGCTTTCGCGTTTGGGCGCCGGCTGCTCGTCGTCGAAATCGGACAGGTCGAAACTTGCTGGCAGCTCGGCGTCGGCGGTCCGCGTGGCGGGCGCATCCAGCGGCTCGTCGAAGGCCGAACTAGCGTTCGAACGCTCGATCGGCTCGTCCTGTACCGGATCGCCCTGCCGCTCGAATTCGCTGAAGTCCAGGGCGAAGTCGTCGTCCTTGGCGGCCGGAGTGGTCGCCGAGGTAGCCGTGGGTTCGGCATCGAAATTGAGATCGAAGTCGAAATCGTCGCGGGAGTCGGCGGCCTTGGCCTGAGCATCGGCGAAGGCTTCGCCAAACAGCGGCTCCTCGACCGGACCAGCCGGCTGATTCGACTGGGTGTCCTCGCTGCCGAAGTCATCCAGGGACAGATCGAAGTCCTGGCTGTCCTCGGTGGCCGAGAAACCCTGATTGCGGGTCTGCTCCTCGCTCAGTTCGTGGGCGGCGGCCAGGGCAGCCGCCCCGACTGCAGCCGAGGCCACCGCCACGGTGGCCATTGCCGGATAGCGCGACTTCAGGTGCTCGACCGCCGGCTGGGCGCCACCGATCTCCTTGAGTTCGCGCTCCTCGCGCTGGAAGCCATCCTTGTCGCCCATCTCGGCATAGACTTCCATGAGCTTGAGGCGCAGATCGGCGCGATGGGGCTCCTGGTCGCTGGCCTTCTTGAGCACCTCGGCCGCCTGACTGAAGCGACCATAGGCCATGTAGATGTCGGCCTGACCCAGGGCGTCGTCCTGGGCGTCGGCGTCCTGCGCGCTGTCCTGGGTACCCTGCCCCAATTCCAGGCCGGCGAGTGCGTGGTGGTCGCCAAGCTCGGGATCCGCCTCGAACACCGTATCGTTGCGCGCGGCTTCGGCGTCACGCTCACGCTCGGCCTCCTTCACCGCATTGCGACGCGAGTTGATCATCAGCAGGACCAGCAGCGCCAGCAAGGCGCTGCCGCCGATGATGCCGAGCCACAGCGGGTTGCTGAGGATCTCGTCGAGGAAGCTGTTGGTCGCCTCGGTCGGTTCGGTCGCCGGGGTGCTTGGCGTGACCGGAATGACCTTGGGCTCGCTGGCAGCGGGCGGTGCCGCGCCGGTACCTGCCTCGCTGGCGGGCGGCGTGGTGGTCGGTGCGGGGGTGCCCTCGGCTGGAGTGGCCGGGGTCGTCGCCGCCGGCTCCTGAGGCGCCGGCGTGGCGGTGTTCTCGGCCGGCGCGGGCGTGACCGGAGCCGCGGCTCCAGGCGATGCCGGCGGCTGGGCCGGCTGGCCCGCGGCCTGGGGATTGGCCATGTTGGCCTGCATCCGCGCCAGTTGGGCGTCCTTGAGCTGCATGATCTTCTGCAGCTTGTCGAGCTGCGACTGCAGATCGCCGAGGCGGCTCTTGAGTTCTTCGTTCTCGCGGCGGGTGGTGTCCAGGCTCTCCTGGGTCACCGCCAGGCGATCGGCCAGGGCCTGGTCACCGCCCTTGCCACCGGCGGACTCGCCGGCGCGACCGGAGGGCTGACCGGAGAGCAGCTTGAGGTTGTCCTTGGGCGCGGCGGGTGTCGACGTCTCGTTGCCACTCGGCTGGGTCGATGCATCTACCTGCCGGCGTGGCGTCCCCGCGGAGGCGCTGTCGCCACCCTGCTTCCAGGCGCGGGTCTGGCGGGCGATCTCGGCCACCGCCTCGCGCTGGGGCCGCGCGCCGGCCTGGGCCTGATCGGGCAGGCGCAGCACCTGGCCGCTTTTCATCAGGTTGATGTTGCGATCGATGAAGGCGTCGGGATTCAGGTCCTGGATCGCCAGCATGGTCTGATCGACGGTGACGCTGGACGCCGGGCGATTGCGCGCCGCCACTTCCCAGAGGGTATCGCGCCGCTCGGTGGTGTAGGTGCCAGGCGCCTGGGTCACGCTCGGCGCCGGCGCGGCAGGGGGCGTGGCCGGACGCGGCGCACTCGGCGAGGTGGTGCGCGCCCGCGGTGCGGCTGGGACCTGAGGTGCGAACGGCGCTGCCGCGGCCTGGGGGGTATAGAGCGGCGGATCCAGCAGCACCGTGTACTCGCGCAGGATCCGGCCACTCGGCCAGTTTACTTCGAGCAGGAAGTTGAGATAGGGCTCGCGCACCGGGCGCGCCGAGGTCACGCGGATGACGGTGCGCCCATTGCGCACCTCCGGCGTGAACTTGAGATCGTTGAGAAAGAAGGCGCGGTCCACCCCAGCCTTGCCGAAATCCTCGGCGGAGGCCAGATTGGGGCGCAATTCGGCGGCGCCAAGGTCGCGCAGGTCCGACAGATCGATGGTGGCATCGAAGGGCTGATTGAGGGCGGAATTGAGGTGGATCTCCCCCAGGCTGAGGGCCTGGGCCGCGCCAGACATCAAGGCGCTCGCCGCTGCAATTGCCCGCACCAGTTTCTGAACTCGAACCATGACCGTCCCTTTTTAGAAGCTGTCGATCGCGCCACCGTGCGGGCGCCTGTGTCCATCGCTGCGTGCCATGTCCACCACCCCTTTGCTCAAGCCAAAAGGGCGAAGCATTTCACGAAGTATCTTTTAGGCCGACTGTTTAAGCAACAATTCGGCCAGCTGAACGGCTGTGAGCGCCGATAATCTGACGTTGTCCGCCACCAGCCAACACTCCAGTCGTCGAGCATCCCGTGGATGCAGTCGGACGCGCCCTACCAACACCTCTTCCCGCCCCAGGGCATCGCCTACCGCGGACGGACAATCGAGCTCTTCGTCGAGCGCCAGGCCCGGCTCGTCCCCTAGGGCTTCCAGCACCTGCTCCAGTTGCCAGGGCGCCCGGGCCCTCAGGCTCAGCGCCAGGCTGTCGCCAAAGAACACCGGCGCCTGCAGTGCGGTGACATCCAGTACCGGCAAGGTCTCGCCCAGCACCTGCTCACATTCGTCCAGCAGGCGATGTTCCTGGGCAGTATAGCCATCCGCGGCCGGCGCACCGGTGCGACCTAGCAGATTGAAGGCCAGCTGGCCCTCGAACAGCCGTGCCTCAACTGGCCGGCCATTGAGCAGTTCGGTGGCCTGACGCGCCAATTCCTCGACGCCGCCACGGCCAGCGCCGGACGCCGCCAGGCAGGCGGTCAAGGAAGCGTCACCTAGGGTATTGAGGCGAGCGAGCACCGCTGCCACGCTGGCGGCCGCCTGGGTGGCAGCCAGGGGCACCCCGAGCCAGGCGGCGGCAGAGAGATTGTCCAGACGCTCGCCGTTGATCCGGGGCAGGACGGAGCGCGCGGCCGAGGCGCCACTGAGATCCAGCACGGCGCAACCGGCGGCGGTGAGTTGCGGCCTGAGACCTTCCACCACGGTGGCTGGTACGGCGAGGATGACGATGCCGACCTGGGCGAAATCGAAGCCGTCAACGCTGGTGACGCGCAGGTTGCTGCCTCGGAACGGCAGATTCTGACCTGCCGACTCACCACTGGCGAGCAGGTGCAGCCGGCCGAGGGGCACGTCGCGCTCGTCGAGGAGTTCGCGAATGGCTTCGCCATGGGCACTGGTGGCGCCGATGAGGGCGATATCTCTGGCAGTCATGATGGGGACGGTCCGCAACGAAAGAGGGCCGCACTTTACTGGCGGCCCTCCTCCCTAAGCAAACGTTTAACCGTCAGCTCACTGTTCGAGCAGGATCCGCAGCATGCGCCGCAGCGGCTCCGCAGCACCCCACAGCAGCTGGTCGCCAACGGTGAAGGCGCCCAGGTACTGGGAACCCATGTTCAGCTTGCGCAGCCGGCCGACCGGTACGCTCAGGGTTCCGGTCACGGCAGCCGGCGTCAGATCGCGCATGCTGACGTCGCGGTTGTTCGGCACCAGCTTGACCCATGGATTGTGCTGGCTGATCAGGCCGTGGATGTCGGACAGCGGCACGTCCTTGTTGAGCTTGATGGTCAACGCCTGGCTGTGGCAGCGCATGGCGCCGATGCGCACGCAGATGCCGTCCACCGGGATGGGATTCTTGAAGCGTCCGAGGATCTTGTTGGTCTCGGCCTGGGCCTTCCATTCCTCGCGGCTCTGGCCGTTGGGCAGTTCCTTGTCGATCCAGGGGATCAGGCTGCCGGCCAGGGGAACGCCGAATTGCTCGGTGGGGAAGGCTTCGCTACGCAGGGTCTCGGCGACCTGGCGGTCGATGTCGAGGATGGCGCTGGCCGGATCGGCCAGGCTGTCGGCGACGGCAGCGTGGGTCGCGCCCATCTGGCGGATCAGTTCGCGCATGTTCTGGGCACCGGCGCCGGAGGCCGCCTGGTAGGTCATGGCGCTCATCCAGTCCACCAGACCGGCTTCGAACAGCCCGCCCAGGGCCATCAGCATCAGGCTGACGGTGCAGTTACCGCCGATGAAGTCCTTGCGGCCATCGGCCAGGGCCTGGTCGATGACGCGACGGTTGACCGGGTCCAGCACGATGACGGCGTCATCCTGCATGCGCAGACTGGAAGCCGCGTCGATCCAGTAGCCTTTCCAACCGGCCTGGCGCAGCTTGGGGAACACCTCGGAGGTGTAGTCGCCGCCCTGGCAGGTGAGGATGACGTCGAGGGTCTTGAGCTCGTCGATGCTGTAGGCGTCCTTGAGCGGCGCCACGCCCTTGCCAATGGCCGGGCCTTCGCCGCCGACGTTGGAAGTGGTGAAGAACACGGGCTCGATCAAGTCGAAATCCCGCTCTTCGAGCATGCGTTGCATGAGCACGGAGCCCACCATGCCACGCCAACCGATCAGACCTACACGTTTCATCGCTACTGCACCTTTGTTGTCTTGGAGGACGGCCGCCTCCCCTGGCGGCCGATCAGATTAACGCCTAACGAGCGCCGCTACTACTGCTTCGCCCATCTCGCGGGTACCCACCCGCTGCTTGCCTTCCGACCAGATGTCGCCGGTCCGCAGGCCCTGATCCAGCACCTGGCCCACCGCCGCCTCGATAGCCTCGGCCGCCGCGGCGGCGCCGAAGGTGTATCTGAGCATCATGGCCACCGAGAGGATGGTGGCCAGCGGGTTGGCGACGCCCTGGCCGGCGATGTCGGGCGCCGAGCCGTGGCAGGGCTCGTACATGCCCTTGTTGTGGGCATCCAGGGATGCCGAGGGCAGCATGCCGATGGAGCCGGTCAGCATCGAGGCTTCGTCGGAGAGGATGTCGCCGAACATGTTGTCGGTGACGATGACGTCGAACTGCTTGGGTGCCCGGACCAGCTGCATGGCGGCGTTGTCGACGTACATGTGGCTGAGTTCGACGTCGGGATAGTCCTTGGCCACCTCCTCCACCACTTCGCGCCACAGGCGGCTGGATTCGAGGACGTTGGCCTTGTCCACCGAGCACAGTTTCTTCCCGCGCAGACGGGCCATGTCGAAGCCGACGCGGGCGATGCGGCGGATCTCGCCTTCGCTGTACGGCAGGGTGTCGAAGGCCTGGCGTTCGCCGTTCTCCAACACCCGGGTCTCGCGCGGCGAGCCGAAATAGATGCCGCCGGTCAGCTCACGGACGATGAGGATGTCCAGGCCGGAGACCACTTCCGGCTTGAGGGTCGAGGCCTCGGCCAGTTGCGGATAGAGGATGGCCGGACGCAGGTTGCCGAACAGGCCCAGGGCGGAACGGATCTTCAGCAGACCGCGCTCGGGACGGATGTCGCGCTCGAGCTTGTCCCACTTGGGACCACCCACGGCGCCCAGCAGTACGGCATCGGCGGCGCGGGCAAGCGCCAGGGTCTCGTCGGCCAGAGGCACGCCGTAGCGATCGATGGCGGCGCCACCCAGGTCGTCATGGACCAGCTCGAAGCCGAGGTCATGGTCGCGGTTGACCGCTTCGAGCACCTTGACCGCCTCGGCCATGATTTCCGGACCGATGCCGTCGCCCGGCAGGATGAGGATCTGCTTGCTCATTGTCTTTTCCTGTTCCAAATCAGATGGGCTGGGCCCAGAGAACCATGACGTCGACGCTGAAGGAGCCGTCGCGGTCGATTTCGAAATACTGGCGGACTTCCTGACCGATCTTGTTCTGCAGGCTGCGGATGGCCTGGCACTGCGGCTCGGGCGTACGCATGCGCCCGGTCCAGCTGGCGAAGTCCAGGCGCAGGCGCTGGCGACGGCAGCGGGTCACGCCGAGGCGCGCCATGTCCAGCAGGCGGTGCCACTCGGCCAGGGAGTAGTTACGCACATGGCTGATGTCGCGCAGGATCTCCACCGTCTGCAGGTAGGTGTCCAGGCGCGGGTTGGCCGGCGAGACCACGTCGATGATGGCCATTTCGCCACCGTGTCGCAGCACACGGCGCACTTCGCGCAGGGCCGCGCCGATGTCGCGCCAGTGGTGCGCCGAATAGCGGCTGAAGACGAAGTCGAAGCTGGCGTCGCCGAAGGGCAAGTGCTCGGCCATGCCGGGCTGGACGCTGATGTTGTCCAGGCCCTGCTCGGCGGCGGTGCGCTTGACCACCGAAAGCATTTCCTCGGCCAGATCCAGGGCGACCACTTGGCCGGCCACCGGCGCCACGTTGTAGCTGACGTGACCGCCACCGCACCCGAGATCCAGCACCTTAGCGCCTTCGCGCTGGGCCACGGCGTCACGCAATTCGGCGAGTTCGGCGCCCTGGGCATGGACGGTGCTGGTCAGGTAGGCCTCGGCGGTGGCGCCGAATTGCTGCTGTACGTGTTGCTCGTGGTCACCGCTCATGGAGCCTCCGGAAAGAGCGCCGACCTTGAGGGCCGGCGACGGGGTTCAGGCGCTGGGGAACATCCAGGGACTGCTCTGGCGATAGCGGGCTTCGAAACTCCCGATGGCGTCGGCATCCTGCAGGGTCAGGCCGATGTCGTCCAGGCCATTGAGCAGGCAGTGCTTGCGAAAGGCATCGATCTCGAAGGACAGCGCCACACCATCGGGACGGCGCACGGTCTGGCTCTCGAGATCGACCACCAACTGGTAGCCCTCGCTGGCTTCGACCTGGCGGAACAGCTCGTCGACGTCGGCATCGCTGAGGATGATCGGCAAGAGGCCGTTCTTGAAGCTGTTGTTGAAGAAGATGTCAGCGAAGCTGGGCGCGATCACCGAACGGAAGCCGTAGCCATCCAGCGCCCAGGGCGCGTGTTCGCGGCTGGAACCGCAACCGAAGTTTTCCCGGGCCAGCAGGATGCTGGCGCCGGCATAGCGCGGCTGGTTGAGCACGAACTCGGGGTTGAGCGGGCGCTTGCTGTTGTCCTGGCCAGGTTGGCCGACGTCCAGATAGCGCCACTCGTCGAACAGGTTCGGGCCGAAGCCGGTGCGCTTGATCGACTTGAGGAATTGCTTGGGAATGATCTGGTCGGTATCGACGTTGGCGCGATCCAGGGGTGCGACCAAACCGGTGTGCTGGGTAAAGGCTTGCATGGTCAGGCTCCTCAGGCGGTGGCGAAGTCGCGGACGTCGACGAAACGACCGGCGATGGCAGCGGCGGCGGCCATGGCCGGGCTCACCAGGTGGGTACGGCCACCGGCGCCTTGCCGGCCTTCGAAGTTGCGGTTGGAGGTGGAGGCGCAGTGCTCGCCACTCTCCAGGCGGTCGGCGTTCATCGCCAGGCACATGGAGCAGCCCGGCTCGCGCCACTCGAAGCCGGCTTCGATGAACACCTTGTCCAGGCCTTCGCGCTCGGCCTGGGCCTTGACCAGACCGGAGCCCGGCACCACCAGTGCCTGCTTGAGGGTCGCCGCGACCTTGCGGCCCTTGGCCACGGCGGCGGCGGCGCGCAGGTCCTCGATGCGAGAGTTGGTGCAGGAGCCGATGAAGACGCGATCGAGCACGATGTCGGTGATCGGCTGGTTGGCCTTGAGGCCCATGTATTTCAGGGCGCGTTCGATGGAACCGCGCTTGACCGGATCGGCTTCGCGGGTCGGATCCGGCACCTGCTGGTCGACGGCCAGGACCATCTCGGGCGAGGTGCCCCAGCTGACCTGCGGCTTGATCTGGGTGGCGTCGAGCTCGACCACGGTATCGAAGTGGGCATCGGCATCGGATACCAAGCCACGCCACTCGGCCACGGCGGCCTCCCAGACGGCGCCGGTGGGCGCGAAGGGACGACCCTCGACGTAGTCGATGGTGGTCTGGTCCACCGCCACCATGCCCACCCGGGCACCGGCCTCGATGGACATGTTGCAGATGGTCATGCGCCCTTCCATGGACAGGGCGCGAATGGCGCTGCCGGCGAATTCGATGGCATGGCCGTTACCGCCGGCGGTGCCGATCTTGCCGATGATGGCGAGAACGATGTCCTTGGCGGTCACGCCGAAGGGCAAGTCGCCTTCCACCTTCACCAACATGTTCTTCATCTTCTTGGCCACCAGGCACTGGGTGGCGAGCACGTGCTCGACCTCGGAGGTGCCGATGCCATGGGCCAGAGCGGCGAAGGCGCCGTTGGTGGAAGTGTGGGAGTCACCGCAGACCACGGTCATGCCGGGCAGCACGGCGCCCTGCTCCGGGCCGATGACGTGAACGATGCCCTGGCGGACGTCGTTCATCTTGAACTGGGTGATACCGAAGTCGTCGCAGTTCTCGTCCAGGGTGCGGACCTGGATGCGCGAGGTCTCGTCCTTGATGGAGTCGAGGCCTTCCTTGCGGTCCGGGGTGGTGGGCACGTTGTGGTCGAGGGTCGCGAGGTTGGCGTCGAGGCGCCAGGGTTTGCGGCCGGCCAGACGCAGGCCTTCGAAGGCCTGGGGCGAGGTCACTTCGTGGATGATGTGGCGGTCGATGTAGAGCAGCGCCGAACCGTCGTCGCGCTGCTTGACCAGATGCATATCCCAGAGTTTGTCGTAGAGCGTCTTGCCAGCCATGGATGGATTCCTCATCAGGCGTGGAACGGCACGGGCCTTTGCATGCCCTTGGTGCTTGTGGGGTCAAAGATACCGCGCTAGGCTCGCATGAAACAAATTCATCTTTTTCATGAAGCGCATAACCAATAGGAATTCGACGTCTTGGACCTCGCCAATCTCAATGCCTTTGTCGCCATTGCCGAAACCGGCGGCTTTTCCGACGCTGGCGAGCGCCTGCACCTGACCCAGCCCGCGATCAGCAAGCGCATCGCCGCACTGGAGCTGCAGCTGGGGCTGCGGCTGTTCGACCGCATCGGGCGCGAGGTCAGCCTGACCGAGGCCGGACGTGCCCTGCTCCCCCGCGCCTATCAGATTCTCGGCGTGATCGATGACACCCGGCGGGCGCTGACCAATCTCAATGGTGCCATCGGTGGCCGGCTGACGCTGGCGACCAGTCACCACATCGGCCTGCACCGGTTGCCGCCGATCCTCAGGCGCTTTACCCGGGAATATCCCGAGGTGGCGCTGGATATCCGCTTTCTCGATTCGGAAGCCGCCTACGACGAGATTCTGCATGGGCGGGTGGAGTTGGCGATCATTACCTTGGCGCCCCAGACCGCGGCGCCGATCAAGGCGGTGCCGGTGTGGAAAGATCCGCTGGATTTCGTGGCGGCGCCCGAACATCCGCTGGCGAATCAGGCAGAGGTGACCCTAGCCGACGTGGCGCGGCATCCGGCGGTGTTTCCCGGAGGCAATACATTTACCCGGCTGATCGTGCATGGGCTCTTCGATGCCCAGGGGCTGACACCCAATATCGCCATGAGCACCAATTACCTGGAGACCATCAAGATGCTGGTGTCCATCGGCCTGGCCTGGAGCGTGCTGCCGCGGACCCTGCTGGACGACCAGGTGCGCCGGCTGCCGCTGCCGGGGATACAGCTGGAGCGACGGCTAGGGTACATCCTGCATACGGAGCGCACCCATTCGAATGCGGCCCAGGCGTTCATGGGATTGCTGGATGAGGTGGAGGGGAAGTAACGCGTTCAGCGTATACCTATTGATTAGGCATGCGTTTCCGGCATTGGCAATCGCGGCCATGGGCCGCTCCTACAAGTACGGAGCTAACCTGTAGGAGCGGCCTATGGCCGCGATCAGCGCCGTAGGTTGGGCTGAGACGGCTTTATCGTCGAAGCCCAACAACGCGGAGTCAGCCTGGGCAACGTTGGGCTTCGCTGCGCTCAACCCAACCTACGGTGCCGTCAGGAACGCATCAGCCCTTCTTGAGTTTCTTCAGGCGCTTCTTCGACTTGTCGATGACTTCCTTGCGCTCGCGGTCCTTCAGCTCTTTCCAT
Source organism: Pseudomonas sp. PLB05 (assembly GCF_021106615.1). Lineage (NCBI taxonomy): Bacteria > Pseudomonadati > Pseudomonadota > Gammaproteobacteria > Pseudomonadales > Pseudomonadaceae > Pseudomonas > Pseudomonas sp. PLB05. The sequence continues at coordinate 891,771 of NZ_JAJOHO010000001.1, read as the reverse complement.
CCCTTGATCTCTGAGCGTTTGCGGCCACATCCCTGGCAGACGTCGTCTTTGATCTTGCACTGGCTGATGCAGGGACTTTCGACCTTACCCACGGCAACCTCGGAAATGAAAAAGGCCCTGCAGTATAACGACTGCAGGGCCCTGTCCAGCGCCATCGGGCAGGATGGCGGACTATGGGGGCGATTTAGAAAACCGCTTGAACCTTCAGGCCACCCACCACGGCATTGTCGACTTCACGCACGCCACCCGGGCTCTTGATGTACTGGAGGTTGGGGCGCACGGTCAGCCAGTTGGTCACGTGCACGCCGTAGTAGATCTCGGCGTCGTACTCGTTGTGCTGCAGCGGCGTGAAGGCCGGATCGTCGTAGTCGGTGGCACCGGCGGCCTGGTTGAGGGCACGCTGATTGTCGCGGAAGTCGCTGTTGGTACTGATGCGCGCGATGCCGAAGCCGATGTCATCCTTGGGACGACCGTCGAAGGGGCCCTTGTAGACCAGGCCGGCCTGGACGTAGTTGCTGACCTTGTTGACGTCCTTAGCGTGGGCGGTGAAGTTGGCGAATACTGACAGGCCACGGCTCGGGTCATCGTTGTGCGCGGTGATCTGCTGACGGGCCACGACCCAGTAGCCGTGCTTGCTGGAGTGCTCCTTGTAGTCCAGCCCGGTGAGGGCCGCGGAGTTGCCGTTGACGTCTTCGTAGACGTCGTTGGCATCGGCAGTGCTGTAGTAGTAGCCGACGCGGTATTCGCCCGGCAGGCCGTTGACCTTGGGCGACCAGACCATTTCCACCGGCAGGACCGCACCCTTGGTGCCGCTGCTGTTGAGCTTGAAGCCGTTGCCGGTTTCCAGCAGCGACGGATTCTGCTCGTAGGCCCCAACCTGGACGAACAACTCGGGGGTCAGGCTGTACTTGACGCGCAGGGCCCACTGACTGACCGGCCAGTTGTACCAGATGCCTTCCCAGTTACCGACCTGGGAACCGCAGAACGCCAGGTTCTGGAAGTCGCACTCGAAGGAGTTGAAGTCCTCGCCTTCGCCGAAGCGACCGGCCTTGATATCCAGGCGACCGTCGAAGAAGCCCTTGGACAGCCACAGCTGGGTCAGACGCCAGGTCTGGCCACGGCCATAGACTTCCTGCACCGAGGAGTAGCCGCCGACGCGCGGATCGGTGATGCGGTCGTCGGTGAGGTTGCGGCCGTCACGGGAGGTGATGGCCAGCTTGAACACCGAGTTTTCCCAACCGGCGATCTTGTTCATGTCGCCCCACAGGCCAAACATGTACTGCGAGCTCCAGCGCCCGGTGCGATCGTCGTCGTAGCCGCCACGCAGGTTGGTCGCGCCCTCGCCCACGTATTCGAGCTTGATGTCCCAGCCCTTGTCGCGCAGGTCCTTGCGCACGCCACCCCAGTCACCGGTCATGGTGTTGCCCAGCGGCTCGAAGGCGGCCTCGGTGTTGTTGACGCCACTGAAGTTGCCACCCGGATTGGCCTGGGGCGCCGCCTGGGCACCCGCGGCGACCGCCAGGGCCAGCAGCGATACCAGGGGCAGTGCGCGCCCCGGACGATTCTTGTGATTTTGCTTGTTCATTACTGAGATCCCTTTTTATTGAAGTGATGACACCCTGGGCCCGAAACCCGCGTCTCTAATACTTAGAACCTATTCAAAGTCTGCTGCGCGTCGGCCAAACGGCGTTGAAAAGGGCTTCGGAATGCTCATTTACCACTCGTAAACTCCGCTTCCTCAGCCCTTTTCGCCTGGTTTGGCTCTAGCTCGCGAGACTCTGAACAGGCTCTTACGGCAGGACGTTGAGGACTTCGTAACAGGCACCCATGGTGTGGTAGTCGACCTTGCCGGCCGGACTCTTGTCGTCGGAGTACTTGTGGTTCCGACGGTCGAGCAGGCGCCACCACGCGCCGTGCTCGTGATCGATGAAATGCGTCCAGCTGTAGCGCCAGAGCGCCTCATAGTGTTCCCAATAGTGGGCCTCGCCACTGCGCTCGGCCAGCAGCGCCGCGGCGGCCAGGGCCTCGGCCTGCACCCAGAAATACTTGTCCGGATCGCAGGGTGAGCCATCCGGGGCGAAGCCATAGTAGAGACCGCCGTGCTCGCCATCCCAGCTCAGGCGCCAGGAGATATCGAACAGCGCCTGGGCGCGCGGAAGCAGCCAGGGCTGGGGGCGATGGCGCTCGAGGATCAGCAGCAGCTTGGCCCATTCGATCTGGTGCCCGGGCTGGAAGCCCCAGGGCCGGAACAGGTTGGCCGGATCGTCGCGGTTGTAGTCCCAGTCGATGGACCAGTCGCTGTGGTAGTGCTCCCAGACCAGGCCACCGGGGACCTCGTCGGCCACCCCGCCCTGCCCTTGGGTCAAGGCCGCCTGGCGCTGGGTCATGTTGCGGGCCAGGGTCTCGGCGCGGTCCAGGTAGCGCGTCTCGCCGCTGGCTTCGAAGGCGGCCAGCAGGGCTTCGCAGGCGTGCATGTTGGCGTTCTGGCCGCGATACGGCGCCACGGTCTGCCAGTCGGCGCTGATCTCGTCGACGTAGAGGCCATCGGCTTCACGCCAGAAATGGGTCTCCAGGGATTCCCAGGCTTCGCTCAGCCAGCCACGCGCTTCCTCGATCCCGGCGAGCAGGCCATGAGCATAGGCCAGCACCACGAAGGCCAGGCCGTAGCAGTGATTGGTGCCATCTACCACGATGTCGCCGTCGAGCAGCCAGGCATAGCCGCCGTTGGCCTGGCGATGCCGCTCGCGCAGGTACCTCAGGCCATGACGGGTCGCATCCAGGTAGGCCGGATCGCCATAGTGCCGGTAGGCCATGGCGAAATCGAAGACGAAGCGGGTACTGGAGACCAGATGGCGGGTCTGGCGGTCGTAGACCGTCCCGTCGTCCTTGAAGAAGTGATAGAAGCCGCCTTGGGGATCGACACAGCGGGGATGGTAGAACGCCAGGGTGTGGCGGACGTGTTCCAGCAGGGTGTCGCGACGACGAAAATCGGGGAAGTCCATCGGGTTTCCTTGGCGGCTATTGTTGTTGTGGGAAAGCGGTCTAGTGAGGGCTCACCTGCAGCAGGGCTTCGACATCGGCACGGGTCGGCGCATAGGCGCCGGCATGGCGGCAGGACACCGAGGCACTGGCCGCGGCGAATCTCAGGCGCTGCTGCAGGTCGGTCAGGCCCAGCAGGCCCGAGGCCAGCCAGCCGGCCATGGAGGCATCGCCGGCGCCCACGGTATCGACGACGTCCACGGCGATGGCGGGCTGCTGCCATTTGCCGTCCGGGGTATAGAGCACCAGGCCGTGCTCGCCACGGGTGAAGAGAATGCGGGCCTGTGGATTGAGGGCGCGCAATTCGTCCAGCGCGGCGCGCTCGTCCAGGCCCGGATAGATCTGGCGGATGTCTTCGTCGGACAGCTTGATGTCGTCGGCCAGGCGCACCAGTTCGGGAAAGGTCTGCTGGCGATAGCGATCGTCCATGAGGTTGCGCCAGTTGGGATCGTAGCTCAGGCGCTTGCCAGCGGCCTTGGCCTGGCGCGCCAGGTCCAGCAGGGTATCGGCCAGCGGATAGCGGGCCAGGCTGATGCAGCTGAAATGGCAGACTTCGGCGGCCTCCAGCCAGCCTTCGGGCAGCAGCGCCGGATCGAATTGCAGATCGGCTTCGCCCGCGAAGAAATAGCGTGGTGGGCGGCTCGACGGCACGATGGCCACCAGGGGATCGGCAGCGACGCGCTGCAGGAAGCGGGTATCGAGGCCGGCGGTTTCCGATTGCCAGGCGATCTCGTCACCCAGGCCATCCTGACTGATGGCACCACCAAAGGCGCTTGTCACGCCCAGCCGGGCCAGGCCACGCGCCACGTTCCAGGGGGCGCCGCCTGGATAACCCCGCCATTCGCCAGGATTACCCTGGACGATGTCGGTGAGGGCTTCGCCAAAGACCACAACGCGGGGTAGTGCCATTCTTGTTCTCCTGTCTGTCACGGCAGCCGGGAGTCGATCCCGAGCCTTTGGTAAGGCCGCAACCCGACCTCAGGCGCGGCGGCGGGCGGACCTTACCACTGCTGTAACGTTTCAGCCATGAACTCCGTTCAAGAAAGTCGGCGACCGCTGGCTGGATCGAACAGCACCGCCCGTCGCGAATCGATCCGCCACAGCACCTGGTCGCCGGCCCGCGGCGCCTCGCCCGGCGCGACTCGGCAGCAGACCTTGGTGCCGTTCCATTCGGCGTACAGCAGGGTGTCCGGGCCGGTCGGCTCGACCACCTGGATCCGCGTCAGGATGCCTGGCACTGCGTTGTCCGCCGGATGCGCCGACTGGATCTGCTCCGGACGCACCCCAAGGATAGCCTCTCGGCCAGCCAGCGCAGGATCCAGTTCCGGCAAGTCCACCTGGCTGTCGCCGGTATCGCCGGTGACGCGGGCGACCACCCTGCCCTCGCGCGCTTCCAGGCGCACCGGCACGAAGTTCATGGGTGGCGAGCCGATGAAGCTGGCGACGAAGAGATTGGCCGGGTTGTTGTAGATCTCCTCGGGGGTGCCGAACTGCTGCACCTCGCCATCCTTCATCACCGCGACCCGATCGCCCAGGGTCATGGCTTCGATCTGGTCATGGGTGACGTAGACGGTGGTGGTCTGCAGGCGCTGGTGCATCAGCTTGATCTCGGTGCGCATCTCCACCCGCAGCTTGGCGTCGAGGTTGGACAGCGGCTCGTCGAACAGATAGAGCTTGGGCCGGCGCGCCAGGGCGCGACCCATGGCCACCCGCTGCTGCTGGCCACCGGAGAGCTGCGCCGGCTTGCGCTCCAGCAGGTGCTCGATCTGCAGCAGCTTGGCCACGCGCGCCACCTCGGCGTCGATCTGCTCCCTGGGCGTCTTGCGGATCTTCAGGCCGAAGGCGATGTTCTCGCGCACGGTCATGGTCGGGTAGAGAGCGTAGGACTGGAACACCATGGCGATATCCCGGTCCTTGGGCTCGACCTGGGTGACGTCCTCGCCGTCCAGGCAGATGGCGCCGCTGCTGATGTCTTCGAGGCCGGCGATGGCGTTCATGAGGGTGGATTTGCCGCAGCCGGAGGGTCCGACCAGGATGAGGAACTGCCCGGCGTCGATGCGGATGTCGATGCCCTTGAGGGCTTCCTGGGCGGCGTTGCCGTAGGTCTTGCGTACGCTTTTGAGTTCGAGAGCTGCCATGGTGGCGTTCCTTATCCTTTGACCACGCCCGAGGTCAGGCCCCGGACGAAATACTTGCCAGCGAAGATGTAGACCAGCAGCGTCGGCAGCGCGGCGATCATGGCGGCGGCCATGTCGACGTTGTATTCCTTCGCGCCGGTGCTGGTGTTGACCAGGTTGTTCAGGGCCACGGTGATGGGCTGCGACGAGCCGCTGGCGAACACCACGCCGAACAGGAAGTCGTTCCACACCTGGGTGAACTGCCAGATCAGGCTGACCATCACGATGGGCGTGGACAGCGGCAGCAGGATCTTGAAGAAGATGGTGAAGAAGCCCGCTCCGTCCAGCCGCGCCGCCTTGATCAGGGCATCGGGGATGCCCACGTAGTAGTTGCGGAAGAACAGCGTGGTGAAGGCCAGGCCGTAGATCACGTGCACCAGCACCAGGCCGGCGGTGGTGTTGGCCAGGCCCAGCTGGCCGAGGGTGAAGGACATCGGCAGGAGGATCACCTGGAAGGGAATGAAGCAGCCGAACAGTAACAGGCTGAACAGCAGGTTCGAGCCGCGGAACTGCCACTTCGACAGGGCGTAGCCGTTGAGCGCGCCGATGAAGGTGGAGATGAGCACCGCCGGCACGGTGATCAGGAAGGAGTTCCAGAAGTAGCTGTGCACCACGTCCCAGGCCTTGAGCCAGCCGATCACCGTCCAGTCCAGGGGCAGGCTCAGCAGGTTGCCGGTGCGGACATCGTCCGGGGTCTTGAAGCTGGTCAGCAGCATCACCAGCAGCGGCACCAGATAGACCGCGCAGGCGATGATCAGGGTGGCGTGGATGGCCACGCGATTGACGTTCAGAGCCTTAGCCATTTCGCTTGCTCCGCAATTCCGAGTAGAGATAGGGCACCAGCACCGCCAGCACCGCGCCGAGCATCAGCACCGCACTGGCCGAGCCCAGGCCCATCTGGCCGCGGGTGAAGGTGTGCTGGTACATGAACACCGCCGGCAGGTCCGAGGCGTAGCCGGGGCCGCCCGCGGTCATGGCCATCACCAGGTCGAAGCTCTTGATGGCGATGTGGGCGAGGATCATCACCGCACTGAAGAACACCGGCCGCAGGCTCGGCAGGACGATGCGCAGGTAGATGGTGGGCAGCCCTGCCCCGTCGACCTGGGCGGCGCGCAGGATGGAGGAATCCACGCCGCGCAGGCCGGCGAGGAACATGGCCATGACGAAACCCGAGGCCTGCCAGAGGGCGGCGATCAGCAGGCAGTAGATGACCCGGTCGGGGTCCACCAGCCAGTCGAAGCGAAAGCCTTCCCAGCCCCAGTCGCGCAGCAGCTTGTCCAGGCCCATGCCTGGGTTGAGCAGCCATTTCCAGGCGGTACCGGTGACGATCATCGACAGCGCCATGGGATAGAGGTAGATGGTGCGGATGAAGCCTTCGCGGCGGATGCGCTGGTCCAGCAGGATGGCGAAGAAGACGCCGATGGCCAGGCTCAACAGGATGAACAGGCCGCCGAAGATCGCCAGGTTCTTGCAGGCCACCAGCCAGCGGTCGTTTTCCAGCAGCCGTGCGTATTGGGCGAAACCGGCGAAATTGTAGCTAGGCAGGAAGCGCGAATTGGTAAAGGAGATCACCGCCGTCCACAGCATGTAGCCATAGAGGCAGACGACCATGGCGATGGCCGTGGGCGCCAGCACCAGCTTGGGCAGCAGGCGCTGCAGCCGGTCCGGGCGTCGGCTGACCGCCGTCGCGGGAAGAGCTTCGGTAAGAGCCATGGAGGCATTCTCAGGGGTGGTATTATCTTGACGTCAGGGAGTTGGATGATCGCGGCCATGGGCCGCTCCTACAGCCGACGATTGGCCTGTAGGAGCGGCCTACGGCCGCGATAAACAATCCTCACCGATGGCTGTTTGCGCTTACTTCGCGGCCTGGATGGCGGCGACCAGTTGCTCGGTGGCCTTCTTCGGATCAGCGTTGGCGTCGTTGAAGAAGTTGGTCACCACGTCGAAGATCGCGCCCTGCACGTAGCTGGTGTTGGCCATGCTGTGCGCCATGCTCGGCTCGGCCTTGCCATCGGCGTTGGCCGCCTGGAAGTCCTTGGCGGACTGCTGGGCGCAGCTGTCGAACTTGGACAGGTCGATGTCGTTACGCACCGGGATGGAGCCCTTGTTGAGGTTGAAGACCTCCTGGAAGGGCTTGTCGATGACGGTGCGTACCAGGTCGTCCTGGGCTTTCTGGTTGTCCTTGTTCTTGATCTTGAACATGGCCAGGGAGTCGATGTTGTAGATGAAGTCGCCTTGGGTGCCTGGCATCACCACGCATTCGTAGTCGACGCCCGGCTTCTTGCCGGCGGCGGTGAATTCCGCCTTGGCCCAATCGCCCATGATCTGCATGCCGGCCTTGCCCTCGATGACCATGGCGGTGGCCAGGTTCCAGTCGCGACCGGCGGCGTTGGGATCGACGTAACCCTTGATGCGCTTGAAGGTCTTGAAGACCTCGACCATCTTGTCGCTACGGATGGTGTCGGCATCGGTCTGCACGAAGACCTTGTCGTAGCCTTCCGGGCCCATGATGGCCATGACCAGGGATTCGAAGATGGTGCCGTCCTGCCAGTTCTGACCACCGTGGGCCAGGGGCACGACGCCAGCGGCCTTGAGCTTGTCGGCGGCTTCGAAGAATTCATCCAGGGTGGTGGGCACCTTGGCGCCGGCCTTCTTGAAGACGGCGGGGTTGATCCACAGCCAGTTGATGCGGTGAATACCGGCCGGTACGGCGACGTACTCGCCGTCGTGCTGCATGGTCTGGGCCACGCGCTTGGGCAGGATGGTGTCCCAGTTACCCTGCTTGGCGATGTCGCTGATGTTGGCCAGGAAGCCCATGCTGGCCCATTCCTGGATGTCGGGCCCTTTCAGTTGGGCAGCGGACGGCGGATTGCCGGAGACGGCGCGGGTCTTGAGCACGGTCATGGCGGCTTCACCAGCGCCACCGGCTACGGCGAAGTCCTTCCAGGTATCGCCCTGCTTCTGCATCAGCTGCTTGAGCACATCGACGGCGCGAGCCTCGCCACCGGAGGTCCACCAGTGCAGCACCTCGACCTCACCGGCATGGGCGGTCAGGGGGGCAGCCAGCGCGGCGCAGGAAAGGGAAACGGCGAGAGCGAGACGATTCAATGCCTTCATGAGGGGTCGTTCCTTGTTGTTTTTTTATTGGAGCTGGGCCGAGTCTAGTCAGACGACTGCGGCCGTGGGTAACGAAGGGAAGGCGTTTTGTCACGAGCTGGTGACATAGCGGCAGGGTCCTGCCTAGCTGCGCGGCAGGGTCAGGGTCACCCGCAGACCGCCCTCGCGGCGGTTGCGCAGCTCCACCTCGCCGCCATGGGCGTGGGCCAGGTTGCGGGCGATGCCCAGGCCCAGGCCGTAACCCTGGCGGTCGGTGGCCAGGCGGACGTGGGGCTGGAACACCTGTTCCAACTCCTGCTCGGGCACTCCTGGCCCTTCGTCGTCGACATGCAGGACGAAGGCATGACCGTCGTCCTCCACCTGCAAATGAGCGCGATGGCCATACTTGAGGGCGTTGTCCAGCAGATTGCCAATGCAGCGCTTGAGCGCCAGGGGCTTGCCCAGCAGGGTGCCCTGGGCTTCTCCGGTGAGGCATACCCGCGGGGGCTGCTCTTGGGTGAAGGGCTCCACCAGCTGCACCAGCAGCGCCTGCAGGTCGACCGGCTCCAAGTTCTCGTGGATGTCGGTGTCCTTGACGCACTGCAGGGCGCCCTTCACCAACAGATCCAGCTCGTCGAGATCACGCACGAGCTTGGCCTGCATCACCTCGTCGTCCACCAACTCGGCACGCAGCCGCAGCCGCGTGATGGGGGTGCGCAGGTCGTGGGAGATGGCGCTGAACAGCTGGGCGCGCTCGTCCAGGTAGCGGGCGATGCGTTCACGCATGGCATTGAAGGCGCGGGTGACCTCGCGGATCTCCTGGGCGCCCTCTTCCCGCACCGGCGGCGTATGGACCTCCAGCGACAGCTCCCGCGCAGCGCGCGACAGCCGCTTGAGCGGGCGACTCTGCCAGCGGATCAGCAGGCCGATGAACAGCAGCAGGAAGGCGCTGCTGAAGACCATGAACAGCAGCTGCTGCAGGGGCAGCCAGGACTCGTCTAGGCTGTAGTAAGGCGCCGGCATCAGGGTCGCCAGATACACCCACTCCCCTTCGCCGATGCGGATCTGGGTCACCAGCACCGGCGGCTCCAGTGGCTCCAGACTCAGGGCATAGTGCGCCCAGGAGCGCGGCAGTTCGTCGAGCGCCAAGGCACCGTTGAACAGCCGCAGCTGCTGCGGGCCGATGAATTCCACGTACATGGGCATGGTGGCGCCCAGGCGTTCGCGCAGCACCGCTTCGACCTCCTGCAGCACGGCGCGACGCCCTGTGGTCGCGGGCAGTGCCTGCATGGTCAGCGGCTTTTCGTTGAGCGAGACGAAGAAGCGCGTGCCGCCCATGTTGCGCAGCTGTTCCAGCACCAGCGGCCGATAGGCCGGTGGCAGCAGGCTGAAATAACGGACGCTGGCGGCGATGGAATAGCCCAGGCTGCGGGCCGCGGTCTGCAGGCCCTGGTTGCGATCGCTGCGCAATGCGGCCGACCAGAACAGCGCCGAGGCGCCCTGGGCCAGGAGCACCGCCAGCAGGGTCAGGAGTAGCATCCGCGCCAGCAGGGAACGCGGCACCAGCCGCGCGAGGGGACCGCTACACCGCATCGGCGACCAGTCCGCTGACCTCGGCGGCGAGCAGGTAGCCGGATCCCCGCACAGTGCGGATCAACCGCGGCGATTTGCCGGTGTCGCGCAGGCGCTGGCGCAGGCGACTCACCGCCATGTCGACGATGCGCTCCAGCGGCAGCACCTCGCGGCCACGGGTGGCATTGGCGATGGTGTCGCGGTCGAGGATTTGCTGAGGATGATCGAGAAACAGCTTGAGCAGGGTGAAATCGGCGCCCGACAGGATGACCTCCTCGCCGTCGCGGTGGAACAGCCGATGACTGACCGGATCCAGGCGCCAGTCGTCGAAGGTCAGCAGACCGGTAGCCACCGGACGCGTTTCGCCAAAGCCGGCCCGGCGCAACAGCGCCTTGATGCGCGCCAGCAGTTCGCGGGGGCTGAAGGGCTTGCCCAGATAGTCGTCGGCGCCCAGCTCCAGGCCAATGACCCGATCCGCCTCGTCGGAACTGGCGGTGAGCATGATGATGGGCACCTGGCGGCAGCTCGACTGCTCGCGCATCCAGCGGCAGAGGGCGAAGCCGTCTTCGCCGGGGAGCATGACGTCAAGGATCAGCAGGTCGGGGACGAAGTCACCCAGCGCCCGGCGCAGCTCGCGGCCATCGCCAACGGCGCGCACCTGATAGCCGGCACGGGTGAGATAGGCGTCGAGAAGCTCACGAATTTCCCCGTCGTCGTCGACGACCAGGAGGGATTTGCCCAGGGTGGACATGGCGATGTTCGCTCTTGTTGTCTTGGCCGGAGGCCAGCTACCGGTAGTGCCGGCAGCATACCGGGGTCGGGCGACCTTGAGTAGTCGCCCACCCCGGGGTGGATCAGAGCCTGTTCAAAGGATCGCGAGCTAGAGCCAAACAAGGCAAAAATGGCTGAGGAAGCGGAGTTTACGAATGGTAAATGAGCATTCCGAAGCCATTTTTAACGCAGTTTGGCCGACGCGCAGCAGACTTTGAACAGGCTCTTAGACCTGTCGCGCCTCGGCGATGGTTTGATCCAGGGCGACGCCGGCACCGAACAGCCCCGGATACTCGGCGGTCACCAGCCAGGCCGGGATGTCCTTGAGGTAGGCGCTGCTGGTCTTGCCCTTGTCGGCGAAGGCATGGGCGAAGGCCCCGCTCTGGAAGCGCTCGACGAAGCGCGGCAGGATGCCGCCGGCGATATAGACGCCACCCAGGGCGCCCAGGGTCAGGGCCGCGTTGCCGGCGACCCGCGCCAGCCAGATGAAGAACTGCTCCAGCACGGCATCGGCATAGGGATCGCCCTTGAGCGCCAGCTCGCAGATGTCCGCCGCGCTGTGCAGGGCGGCGGTCCGGCCGTCCAGCTCGCAACTCGCGTGATAGAGGTTGACCAGGCCGCTGCCGGACACCACGCGCTCCGCGGAGACGTGATTGCCGAACTGACGCTTGAGGATCTTCCAGATATCGAATTCGCGCTGGGTGTTGATCGGCAGGTCGACGTGACCACCCTCGCTCGGCAGCACGATCCAGCGATCCTTGCCGCTGGGCACCAGGCTGGCGAGACCCAGGCCGGTGCCAGGCCCGATCACCAGGCGCGGGCGGGTCGGCAAGGCGATGCCGTCACGGACCTGGACCGAGTCCGCCGGATCCAGGCGAGCGATGGCCCAGGCCATGGACGTGAAGTCGTTGATCAGCAGCAGATGAGTCAGACCCAGCTCGCGGCAGAACTGCTCGCGCTTGATCACCCAGTGATTATTGGTGAAGCGGAAGTCGCCTTCGCCCACCGGGCCCGCACAGGCGAGGCACACGGCGGTGATGTCATCCAGCGCCACGCCGGTCTGCGCCAGGTACTTGCGTACCGCGTCTTCCGGACAGGCGTAATCCGCACAGGCGAAGACCTCGATGGCCTCCAGGCGACCGTCACGCCACAGGGCGAAGCGGGCATTGGTGCCCCCGATGTCGCCAACCAAAGCCAAACTCATTTCAGCGCCTCCAGGCTGGAAGTAAATGCACTGGCACCCGATTCAGCCGTGCTCATGGCGCCGCGCATGAAGGCGAACAACTCACGACCACAGCCTACCCCGGTGCCCTGGGGCGCTTCGACCGTCTGGCGGGCCATCCATTCGTCCGCCGGGACCAGAATCCTCAGCTCTCCGGTACGCCCATCGACGCGGATGAGATCGCCGTCACAGACCTTGGCCAGCGGACCGCCGTCGATGGCTTCCGGGCAGACATGAATCGCCGCCGGAACCTTGCCCGAGGCGCCGGACATGCGGCCGTCGGTGACCAGGGCCACCTTGAAACCGCGATCCTGCAGCACGCCGAGGTAGGGGGTGAGCTTGTGCAGCTCGGGCATACCCAGGGCCTTGGGTCCCTGGAAGCGTACCACCGCGACGAAGTCGCGCTCCAGTTCGCCGGCCTTGAAGGCGGCCGCCAGTTCGCTCTGGTCATGGAAGACCCGCGCCGGGGCCTCGACCAACTGATGTTTGGGCGCCACGGCCGACACCTTCATCACGCCGCGGCCGAGGTTGCCCTGCATGACGCGCAGGCCGCCCTCTTCGTTGAACGGGCGGCTAGCCGGACGCAGGATGTCTTCGTCCAGGCTCTCGGCGCGCCCAGTGCGCCACTCCAGCTTGCCGTCCACCAGGAAGGGTTCCTGCAGGTAGCGCGACAGGCCGTGGCCCATGATGGTGTTGACGTCTTCGTGCAGCAGCCCGGCTTCGAGCAGGGTGTGCACCATGAAGTTGACGCCACCCGCGGCATGGAAGTGGTTCACGTCGGCCTTGCCGTTGGGATAGACCTGCGCCAGGGTCGGGGTGACCGCCGAGATCTCGGCCATGTCGTCCCAGGTCAGCTGGATGCCGGCGGCCTGGGCGATGGCCGGGATGTGCAGGGTATGGTTGGTCGAGCCACCGGTGGCGCTCAGGGCGACCACGGAGTTGACGATGGACTTCTCGTCGACGATCTCGCCCAGCGGCATGAAGTTGCCGCCCTGATGGGTGATGCGGGTCACCTGGCGCGCCGCCTCGCGGGTGAGTTCGTCACGCAGCGGGGTGTAGGGATTGACGAAGGAAGAACCCGGCAGGTGCAGGCCCATCACCTCCATCACCACCTGGTTGGTGTTGGCGGTGCCATAGAAGGTGCAGGTGCCGGGGCTGTGGTAGGACTTCATCTCCGATTCCAGCAGCTCTTCGCGGGTCGCCTTGCCCTCGGCGAAGGCCTGGCGCACGCGCGCCTTCTCCTTGTTGGAGATGCCCGAAGGCATGGGGCCGCCCGGGACGAAGATCATCGGCAGATGGCCGAAGCGCAGCGCGCCGATCATCAGGCCGGGAATGATCTTGTCGCAGATGCCCAGCAGCAGCGCGGCGTCGAACATGTTGTGCGACAGGGCCACGGCGGTGGACATGGCGATGACTTCACGACTCGCCAGGCTCAGCTCCATGCCGGCCTCGCCCTGGGTCACGCCGTCGCACATGGCTGGCACGCCGCCGGCGAACTGACCGACGGAGCCGATCTCGCGAAGCGCCTGTTTGATCAGCTCCGGGTAGTGCTCGTAGGGCTGATGAGCCGACAACATGTCGTTGTAGCTGGAAACGATGGCGACGTTGGCCTGGTCCATCAAACGGAGGCGCTGCTTATCCGTCGAGGATCCACACCCGGCGACGCCATGGGCGAAATTGGCGCATTGCAGCTTGCCGCGCTGCGGACCGTCGCTGGCGGCGGCCCGGATCATGGCGAGGTAACGCTCACGGGTCGGACGACTGCGTTCCACCAACCGCTGTGTGACTTCGAGGACGCGAGGATGCATGGTTTCGATTCTCCACCGGGCTAAATTTGTTGTTATTTAAAACATTCACAGCCAAATTGGCGCTATTATTCCGCTTAGCACGCGTCATGTGTAATGTTTTTTACAACAAAACCCAGCTATCGCGAGGTTTCTCTCAATGAGTATTCGTATTGCCATCAATGGTTTTGGACGCATCGGCCGCAACGTGCTGCGGGCGCTGTATACCGAGGGCTATCGCCAGGACCTGGAGGTCGTCGCGATCAACGACCTGGGCGACGCCGCCATCAATGCGCATCTCCTACAGTATGACAGCGTTCATGACCGCTTCCCTGCCGAGGTGTCCGTCGAGGGCGACAAGCTGGTGGTCAATGGCGACCGCATCGCCGTGACGGCCATCCGCAACCCTGCCGAGCTGCCGTGGAAGGACCTGAAGGTCGACGTGGTGTTCGAATGCACCGGCCTCTTCACCAGCCGCGACAAGGCCGCTGCCCACTTGGAAGCCGGCGCCTCCAAGGTGATCATCTCGGCACCGGGCAAGGACGTGGACGCCACCATAGTCTATGGCGTCAATGACAACATCCTGCGTCAGTCGCACCAGATCATCTCCAACGCCTCCTGCACCACCAACTGCCTGGCGCCCGTCGCCCAGGTGCTGCAGCGCGAGCTGGGCATCGAGAACGGTCTGATGACCACCATCCATGCCTACACCAACGACCAGAACCTGTCGGACGTCTACCACTCCGACCCCTTCCGGGCGCGTTCGGCCACCCAGTCGATGATTCCGACCAAGACCGGTGCCGCCGAGGCTGTGGGCCTGGTATTGCCGGAGCTGCAAGGCAAGTTTAGCGGCATGGCGGTGCGCGTACCGACCATCAACGTGTCGCTGGTCGATTTGACCATCCTGACCGCCAAGGAAACCGACGCCAAGACCATCAACGCCTTCATGAAGGCGGCGGCCGAAGCTTCGCCGGTGCTGGGCTACAACGACAAGCCGCTGGTCTCCATCGACTTCAACCACAACCGCCTGTCGTCGATCTTCGACGCCAACCACACCAAGGTGAGCGGCAAGCTGGTGAAGATCATGGCCTGGTACGACAACGAGTGGGGCTTCTCCAACCGTATGCTCGATACCTGCAAGGCGCTGGTCAACGCGCCGGCCTGAGGTCTGTAGGTCTGAGTTGGAAGAAAGCGCCTTCGGGCGCTTTTTTCGTTTTGGCGAGAGTGTTGGGCTTCGCTATGCGAAGCGCCAACCTATTCGAATATCGCGGCCATGGGCCGCTCCTACAGTTAAATCGGAGCCTGGAGCGGTCGCTACGGCGCACCGGCATGGCCGCGATACGGATCAGCCACTGGGGAGGCTTATGTAGGTTGGGCTGAGCGTAGCGAAGCCCAACAGGGCTGACTCAACCCTCGTCTTCTTCGTCCGCCGCCTGGCGCAGGTCGTCGAAATCGGTCTTGAGGCCGGTCTCCATGGCGTCCAGCTCGGTGAGCAGGGTGCGAAAGCTGGTGCGCTCGGGGATCACCAGGGTGTCCTCTTCTTGCTCCGGCTCCCCTACCCCCAGTGCCGCCAGGCTCAACTCGGGGTCTTCCAGCACCGACGCCGGTTCGGGTTCCAACTGGCGGACCTCGGCCAGAGGCGGCAGTTGGTCGAGACTGCGCAGGTCGAAGTAGTCGAGAAAGGCCTTGGTGGTGGCGAACATGGCCGGGCGGCCGGGCACGTCGCGATAGCCCACCACACGGATCCAGTCGCGCTCCAGCAGCGTCTTGACGATCTGGCTGTTGACCGCCACGCCGCGCACCTCTTCGATCTCGCCACGGGTGATCGGCTGGCGATAGGCGATCAGCGCCAGGGTCTCCAACATGGCGCGGGAATAGCGCGGCGGACGCTCCTCCCAGAGTCGCCCGACCCAAGGCGCGTACTTTTCGCGCACCTGCAGGCGATAGCCGGACGCCACCTCCTTGAGCTCGAAGCCGCGCTTGCGACAGGAGCCACCGAGCACGGCGAGACCGGCGCGCAGGTGGGCGGGCTCGGGGCGCTCGTATTCTTCGAAGAGTTCGGCCAGACGCTCCAGGGTCAGGGGGCGGCCGGCAGCGAGCAGGATGGCTTCCAGCAAGGGTGCCAGTTGCTTGGGATCGGTGTAGTTCATGGGCGGCGATGATAAGGCCGGGCGCGAGTCACGCCAAATCCAACCTATTTCAGAATGGCCAGATCCGTGGGGTCTTTGGCCTTGTCGCCAGCCGGGGCGGCCAGGCATGCTCGTTAGATCGCTACGGAGAGCCACCCATGCCGCTGATCGCTGCCCTGCTCTACCCAGACGTCATGAGCCTGGACGTCACCGGCCCGCTGCAGGTATTCGCCTCGGCCAACCTGGAACGGGAACGTCAGGGCCTGCCCGCCTACTATCAGCTGCGCCTGCTGGGCGCCGCCGAAGGCTTGGTCAGGACGTCAGCCGGCATCGGCATCCAGGCCGAACAGGGTTGGTACGACCTGGACGTGGGCGAGGTGGACACCCTGCTGATCCCTGGCGGCATAGGCATCGAGACGCTACGCCAGGATGCCGGCCTGCAGGCCTGGCTGCGCGATCTGGAACCCCGGGTGCGGCGTCTTGGCTCGGTGTGTTCCGGCGCCTTGATGCTGGCCAGTGCCGGCCTGCTTGACGGCCGCCGGGCCACCACCCACTGGGCCTATGTCGACGAACTGGCGGCCTTTCCGGCCATCGAGGTCCAGGGCGACCGCCTGCATACCTATGATCCACTGGGGCGCGATGGCGATCCCCATGTCTTCACCTCGGCCGGCGTCACCGCCGGCATCGACCTGGCCCTGGCGCTGGTGGAGGCCGATATCGGGCGCCCCCTGGCCCTGGCGGTGGCGCGTCGGTTGGTGATGTTCCTCCGCCGTCCCGGTGGCCAGGCGCAATTCAGCGCCTGCCTGGCGCCCGATCCGGGACGGACGCCCCGCCTGGCCGCCCTGCTCGACTGGATTCCCGGCCATCTCGGCGAGGACCTTGGGCTGGAGCGCCTGGCCGAACGCGCCCATATGGCGCCCCGTACCCTGTCGCGGCTGTTCAGTCGCGAGGTGGGCATGGGCCCGGGTCGCTATGTCGAGCAGGTCCGGCTGGAGACGGCGCGGGTGCTCTTGCAGGACGGCCAGGCCTCCATCGCCACCGTCTCGCGCCTGTGTGGCTTCGGCCACCCTGAAAATCTGCGACGCACCTTTCACAAGCACCTGGCGGTCAGCCCCCAGGACTACGCAGCGCGCTTCGGCGCCTGATCAGGGAGCGACAGCCATGCTGGACATGCGGACTTCGTGTGAGCACTGCGCCAAGGCGTTGCCGATGGAGAGCAAGGAGGCGGTGATCTGCTCCTATGAATGCACCTTTTGCACGGAATGCGCGGCGGGGCCGCTGCAGGAGCAGTGTCCGAATTGTCGCGGGGAGCTGGTCAGGCGTCCGCAGCGGGTAGCGAAAGAAGCTCAAGACACCTGACAGCAAGGCACGGCACGGCACGGCCATGGCGATCCGCCGATGTGACCGCTCTGAGGCACACTGCTGATCACGGCCATGGGCCGCTCCTACAGATACACCTCTGCTGTAGGAGCGGCCCATGGCCGTGATCGCATCAACGCGAATCATCACGCCATCACCGCAACAACCCCGCCTCCGCGCGGATCGGCTCCGGGGTGGGTTCGCCCAGCAGATCCAGCACGGCGATTTCCAGCCCACGACTGAGGGCGTCCAGCGGCAGGTGGTTGGGCTGGGTGCCGAAGGGATCGGCGATCTGGTCGCCCAGGGCATCCAGGCCAAAGAAGGTGTAGGCGAGCACCAGCACCGCCAGGGGCGTGAACCAGCCCAGGCTGTCCACCAGGCAGAACGGCAGCAGGAAGCAATAGACGTGCACCACCCGGTGCAGCATCAGGATGTAGGGATAGGGAATGGGGGTCTGGCGGATGCGCTCGCAGCCACTGAGCACCGTGGTCAGCCGGTCCAGCTGGTTATCGACGTTGGCGATCAGCGGGTCACCGAGCCCTTCCTGTCGTGCCCGGGCAACCAGCGTTGTGCCCAGCCGGCGGATCAGCGCACTGGGTCGGTGAGGGACCGCGAGCAGGGTTTCCTCATCCACCAGCACGCGCTGCAGATCGGCAGACGGTGCTTCCCGGCGCAGGTGATCACGCAGCGCATAACCAAAGGCCAACAGCGGGGTCAGCAGCTGGCGGCGCTCGACCGCATTCAGGCTGGGCAACAGGGTCTCGACCTGGCGCGCCAGGTTGCGTCCGGCGATCAGCAGTTCGCCCCACAGACCACGCGCCTCCCAGAAGCGCTGGTAGGCGGTGGTGTTGCGAAAGCCGAGAAAGATCGCCAGGGTCAGGCCCCAAAGGGTCAACGGGGTGGTGGTCAGGCCGAAGTCGAAGCGCAGGATGACGCCATGGCTGAGGGTCACCGCCAGGCTCAGCAGCATCACATAGAGCAGCTTGCGCCAGATCGCCTGGACGATGGACCCGCGTACCGTGAACAGCAGTTCGCGCAGCGAGGGATTCTGGGGGCGGGTGATCACCGGTAAGGCCGAGGCAGTCTGAGATGAATCAGCGCCACCCGCTCACCGGCCACCGAACGTCGCTCTTCGATGGCATAAGGGGTGAAGCCCAAGGCTTGGTAGAGCAGTAGCCCCACCACGTTTGCGTTGAAACAGGAAAGGACCACTTCACGGGCGCCGTGTGTCTCGAACGCGCGCCCTATCATCATCTTCAGCAGGTAACGTCCGACCCCCTGCCCCCGGTAGGCGGGATCAACGACGGCATTGCCAATCGCATACACCTCATCCGCCCACCTGCAGAAGTTGGAAAATCCCACCACTCGCCCATCCGCCACCACGACGCGATTGTCGCGACGCTCCGCGATGGCGGCCTGCAATTGAACTGGGGTGAGCGGGAATTGGGCACGGGGAAACCAGAACATCAGCTCCGTGGGGTTCTTGGAGAATTCACATAGGGCGGGCAGGTCACTGTCTTGGACCGGCCGATGGCTTAGCTGCAAGGTGAGGTCCTCGGGTTGATGGCTGGACGATCTTGCCCAGCTTTTTGGCTTAGCTACCAAACACTATCCCGACCAGCACCCCGCCGGCCAGCAGCCACAGCGGATGCCAGCGGGTAAATAGCGACCCCAGAGCACCCGCCGCCAGGATCAGCACCCACAGCGGCGTGGTGGCCACGCTCACGCCCACCAGCCAGGCACTGGCGGCTACCAGGCCGACGGTGACCGGCACCAGTCCGGCCTGCAGATGACGGCGCCAGGGGCGGTCGGCGAAGCGTTGCCAGAGGTGCAGCACGCCGAGGGTCAACAGCGAGGACGGTACGAACTTGGCCAGGGAGGTCACCAGCAGCCCCGGCCAGCCGGCCACGTGCCAGCCGATCAGCGGCACGATCATCAGGTTGGGACCAGGCGCCGCCTGGGCCAAGGCGAACAGGGCGGCAAAGTCGGCGGCGCTCATCCAGCCGTGCACCGTCACCACCTGGCGCTGCATCTCCGGCAGCACCGAATTGCCACCGCCAAAGGCCAGCAGCGAGAGCTGGGTGAAGATCAGTGCCAGGGCCAGCAGAGTCGCGCTCATAGGCCCTGCCGATAGCTGAGCAGGACGCTGATCGGGGTGAGCACCAGCATGGTCCAGAGCAGCGGCAGCTTGAACAGCGCCAGGGCGAGAAAGGCCAGGCAGGCGATGCCCAAAGCCAGCCAGCGACCGCGCAAGGGCTGAATGAGCTTGACCGCCATGGCTACCAGCAGGCCGGCGGCCGCGGCCGCGAGACCGGCGAAGGCGCGGCCCACCAGGGGGTCGTCATGGTAGCGGTCGTAGAGAACGCCCAGGCCGACCACCACCAGGGTCGGCCCCACCAGCAACCCGGCGGCAGCGGCCAGGGCGCCGCTCCAGCCGGCGAATCTCATGCCCACCGCCACCGAGAGGTTGATGATGTTGCCGCCCGGCAAGAACTGGCAGAGGCCGAGCAATTCGGTGAATTCCTCCGCCGACAGCCAGCGCCGCTTCTCCACCAGGTAGCGCCGCGCCAGCGGCAGCACCCCACCGAAGGCCGTGATGCCCAGGCCGAAGAAACCGAGGAAGAGATCGCGGCGCCGCGGCCGGTGCAGGGTGGAGTCGTTGTCCATGGGCAGGGGTTCGTCAGATCCAGAGTGACAACAATAGCGTACCGGCAAGACCAGTGACGGAAACCAGGGTCTGCAGCACCGACCAGACCCACAGCGTCTGCTTGAGCTCCAGGCCGAAATACTCGCGCACCATCCAGAAGCCGGCATCGTTGACGTGGCAGAAGAACACCGAGCCGGCGCCGATGGCCAGGGCGATCAGCGAGGCCTGGGGACCGGCCAGCCCGGCCACCACCGGCGCCAGGATACCGGCCGTGGTGGTGGTCGCCACCGTCGCCGAGCCGGTCGCCTGGCGCAGCGCCACCGCGATCAGCCAGGCCAGCAGGATGTAGGGCAGATGGGCGCCCTCGGCGACCTTGGCCACCGTATGGCTGACCCCGGCGTCGAGCAGGGTCTGCTTGAGGCCACCGCCGGCGCCGATGGTGAGCAGCAACGCGGCGATGGGCGCCAGGCTCTTGCGCAGCACGCCACCGACGCGCTCGCGCGGCATGCCACTGCCCCAGCCGAGCAGCACGGTGGCCGCCAGCACGGCGAGCCCCAGGGCGATCAGGGGTTCGCCAAGAAACTTCAGCCCCTCCGCCAGACCGCTGTGCGGGTCGAGGGCGACCTTGGCGAAGGTGCTGCCCAGCATCAGTAGCACCGGCAACAGGATCACCAGCAACGACAGACCGAAACCCGGCTGGCGCGCGCCCTGATCCCGGGCGCTGAACAACTCGCCCAGCTCCGCCGGCGGCTGGATCGTCATGCGCCGCGACAGCCAGCCGCCGTACAGGGGACCGGCCAGGATCACCGCGGGGATGGCGATCACCAGGCCCAGGAGCATGGTCAGGCCAAGGTCCGCGTGCAATGCCCCGACCGCGATCAGCGGACCGGGGTGCGGCGGCAGCAACGCGTGCAGGGTGGTCATCCCGGCCAGGGCCGGAATGGCGATGCGCAGCAACGGCTGCCCGGAGCGCTGCGCCATGACGAAGATGATGGGCACCATCAGTACCAGGCCGACCTCGAAGAACAGCGGCAGGCCGATCACCATGGCCACCAGGGCCATGACCCAGGGCAGGCTGCGACCCTTGCCCAGGCCCAGCAGGGTGCTGGCGATGCGATCGGCGGCACCGGACTCCGCCATCAGCGCACCGAGCATGGAGCCCAGGGCGATGATGATGCCGGCCTCGCCAAGGATCCCACCCGCGCCCTTGCTGAAGGCCTTGGCCACGGCTTCGGCGGGCAGCCCGGCCCCCAGGCCGGCGATGAAGGTGCCGATGAGAATGGCCAGGAAGGGTGGCAACCGGGTGACGCCAATCAGCAGGACGATGGCCAGGATGGCGGCCAGGCAGCAAGAGATCAGCCGGGTGTCGTGGGCGACCCAAGCGAGCGCAGCAGGATCCACAGGTGACTCCTTGTAACTTATTGTTTCAGGATCACCTTAACCGAAACAAGGTTCGAGGTACGACGTAAATCGAAATAACCCCTTTCGCTTATTGCACTTAGCTTGCGAACCTCAGGCGTTTCGCAGGATCCAAACTGCGTTCGGTCATGACCGAATCCCTTACCCTTTGCTCGCAGGCGGTTGGCATGAACGAAACCTCTACTCTCTGGCAGCAGACCCTCGCCCAGTTCCGCGACGGCACCGGTTCCACCCTGCCCACCCCGGGCAGTGGCGCGGCGGCTACCGTGGCGGCCTGCCTGGGCGTCGCGCTGGTCCTCAAGGGCTTGAAGCTCAGCCAGCAGCGCCAGCCGGTGACCCGCCACGCCGAGCTGATCACCCTGGGCGAGCGCCTGCAGGAAGCCCTGAGCACCTGTGCCGACGCCGATGTGCAGGCCTTCGCCAACTACCTGGAAGCCGATCGTCAGGCCAGTGGCGCCGGGGCCGAGGGCGAACGTCGCCAGCAGGCGCTCAATCTGGCCGCGGCCAACGCCGTGCAGATTCCCATCGCTACCGCTCAGCTGTGCCTGGAAGCCCTGGATCTCGCCGTGATCGCCACGCCGCTCACCGTCGAACCGCTGCGCAGCGACACTCTGGCCGGCGGTCGCCTGGTGCATGGTGCCCTCGGTGCGGTGCTGACCACCGTGGATGCCGACCGCAATGGCCTGAAATCCGGCGACGCCCGGGAAGCCGCGCGGCAGATGCGCGACAAGCTCCAGCAGCAGGCTGATCAGCGACTCGCCCAGCTGAGCGCCACCCCCGTTCCGCCGGCCATGGGCTGACGGCCGGTGCTGGCCCGCCTGGGCTGGGTCCTGCGCGGACTCCAGCGACGCCTGTGGTTCCGCGCCACCCTGTTCTCGGTCGCCGGGGTGGCGACCGCCCTCCTCGCCCTGCTCCTGCGTGACCACATCCCGGCCAGTCTGCCGGCCAAGGTCGGCGCCGATGCCGTCGACAAGATTCTCACCATCATCGCCAGCAGCATGCTGGCGGTAACCACCTTTTCCCTCAGCACCATGGTGACGGCCTACAACGCCGCCGCCAGCAGCGTGACGCCCCGGGCCTATCCGTTGCTGTTGGAAGACAGCACTACCCAGAACGCCCTGGCCACCTTTCTCGGCTCCTTCCTGTTCAGCCTGGTCGGCATCATCGCCCTGAGCACCGGCCTCTACGGCGACAACGGCCGCGTGGTGCTCTTCGCCGTCACCCTGGTGGTGATCCTGCTGATCGTCTTCACCCTGCTGCGCTGGATCGACCACCTCTCCCGGCTGGGGCAATTGGATGCCACCAGCGATAGCATCGAAGACGCCGCCCGGCACAGCCTGCAGCGCTGGTTGACCCATCCTTACCTGGGTGGGGTGGCGGCGCCGGTCGATGAACCCGCCAACGGCCGCCCGGTCCTGGCGGACCGCACCGGTTATCTGCAACGGGTAGACATGCCGCTATTGGCGGACCTCTGCGGCGACCGCGCTCGCCTGCGCCTGGCCGCCCTGCCCGGCGCCTTTCTCGATCCGGCGCAGCCGCTGCTCTGGGTGGAAGGCCTACCGCCGGAAAAGGACGCGCGCCTGCGCGCCGCCTTCACCCTGGATGCGCGCCGGGTGCACGACCAGGATCCGCGCTTCGGCCTGACGGTGCTGGGCGAGATCGCCACCGGGGCGCTGGTGCCTTCGCGCAGCGATTCGGGCACCGCCATCGCCATCCTCGGTCGCGCCCAACGGCTGCTCACCGAACTCACCGAAAGGCGCGAGCCCGTCGAGCCTCGCTATCCGCGGATCGAGGTGCCGGAGCTATCGCTGGACGATCTCTTCGACGACTTCTTTCTACCGGTGGGCCGCGACGCGGCGCCCCTGGTGGAGGTGGGCATGCGGCTGCAGAAATCCCTGGCGCGCCTGGCGGTCCAGGGCGATGCGCGGATCAGGCGCGAGTGCCTGCGGCATTCCCGCCTGGCGCTGGCCCGGGCCGAAGCCACCCTGGGCCAGGCCGAAGACCGAGTCATCCTCCAGCAGCTGGCTGCGGACGTCGAACGCCTCTGCGCCTCCCGCTAGCGCGACCAGGCCGGGTCGGTGGTGAAGGCGATGGTCAGCCAGCGGTCCGGGCCCTCGCCGCCAATGGCCTCGCCGATCTCGTCGCGGATGGCGTCCCATTCGTCCAGGGTCTTGGCCGGCCAGCCCACCGGCACGATGAAATACAGCTCGATCTGCCGGGCCCGGCCGACCTTGGCCACATAGGCACGGTAGTCGAGAAAGCCGA
The DNA here is from genome assembly GCF_021106615.1 of Pseudomonas sp. PLB05. NCBI lineage: Bacteria > Pseudomonadati > Pseudomonadota > Gammaproteobacteria > Pseudomonadales > Pseudomonadaceae > Pseudomonas > Pseudomonas sp. PLB05. The sequence continues at coordinate 868,291 of NZ_JAJOHO010000001.1, read as the reverse complement.
AGCGCGAGACCATGCCCTGGGCGACCTCATCGACCTGCTGCTTGAGTTGCGGCGGGGTCACCATGAGGATTTCCGTGAAGGCCTGCCAGACCAGCTTCAGCGGTATGGGAATGATGAGTACGCAGATGATCGACAGCACCAGGGGATCGATGTACGGCGTGATCCAGGCGTAGGCCGTGCCTTCGGCCAGGGCACCAACCAGGAAGGCCAGTACCAGGGCGGCCGAGATGCTGCCCGACATGATCCAGCTCTTGATGTCGAGCTTGAGAAAGTCCGACTGGATGTCCCGGTTCAAGCGATGCACGAGGGCGGCGAAGCCAAAGCAGCATACCGCAGCGACCAGTGCATAGAGCAGCGCCATGCCGAACGCCAGCGCCTTGCCGCCGCTCATCAGGCTAATGATCGAGTTGACCAACGCGTAACAGGCCACGATGCACAGCACGCTGCCGTTGAGGGCGAGCACCATGGGTTCCAGGTGCCAGAACCCCATGTTGAAGCGCTCGGCCAGTCGCCGGTCGCCCTCCGCCTCCTGGCCGTGTCTATGGATCAGCATGGCCACCAGCAGCGCCACGCCACTCATGAAGGCGTCGGTCAGCGAATAGAAGCCGTCGAAGACGATGGCGTAGGAACCCGACAGCACCCCGAAGGCGATGCCCACGACCGCCAGGACCACCGTGACGACGATGGAGAAGCGCAGCACCGTGCGCTCGTTGCCTAGGCGTTTCAGCATGACTCACTCCAGCCACGGGATCGCCGCCAAGGGCGGCGAACAGGTTCAATTCAGGCCAATCATAGAGGTCGGCAGGCTAGCCTGCATGGGCAGTTCGGCAAGGCTTCCATGCATGGACGCAATCAAAAGCCGGCAGGCTTCGGGTGTACACTGCACCGGTGCTTCTTTCCTTCAAGGCCTCTGACAGCAGCCTCTTCCGTATCCCAGAATCCTCAACGGCGACCCACCATGATCGAAGTTACCGAACGCTCCATCGCCGAGTTGCGTCGCGCACTCGAAACCGGCCAGACCACTGCGGTGCAGCTGGTCGAGGCCTACCTGGCCCGTATCGATGCCTACGACCCGCCCGCCAGCGCCACCGCGCTCAATGCCGTGGTGGTGCGCAATCCCAAGGCCCTGGCCGAAGCCGCCGAGTCCGATTGCCGTCGCGCCCGGGGCGAGACCCTGGGGCCGCTGGATGGCATCCCCTACACCGCCAAGGACAGCTATCTGGTCAAGGGGCTGACCGCCGCCTCCGGCAGTCCGGCGTTCAAGGACTTGGTCGCCCAGCGCGATGCCTTCACCATCGAGCGGCTGCGCGCCGCCGGTGCCATCTGCCTGGGCAAGACCAACATGCCGCCCATGGCCAACGGCGGCATGCAGCGCGGTGTCTATGGCCGCGCGGAAAGCCCCTACAACGCTGGCTATCTCACCGCGCCCTTCGCCTCCGGGTCCTCCAACGGCGCCGGCACCGCCACCGCGGCCAGCTTCGCCGCCTTCGGCCTGGCCGAGGAAACCTGGTCCAGCGGGCGCGGCCCGGCGTCCAACAACGGGCTCTGCGCCTACACCCCCTCGCGCGGGGTCATCTCGGTGCGTGGCAACTGGCCGCTGACGCCGACCATGGACGTGGTGGTGCCCTATGCCCGCACCATGGCCGATCTGCTGGAAGTGCTCGACGTGGTGGTGGCGGACGATCCCGACACCTCCGGCGACCTCTGGCGCCTGCAGCCCTGGGTGCCACTGCCCAAGGCCTCGGAGGTCCGCCCGGCCCGCTATAGCGACCTGGCCGTCGACGCGAACGCCCTGGCTGGCAAGCGCCTCGGCGTGCCGCGCATGTTCATCAACCAGGACCCGGAGGCCGGCACCAGCGACAATCCCGGCATCGGAGGCCCCACCGGCCAGCGCATCCATACCCGGCCCTCGGTCATCGCCCTCTGGGAACAGGCCCGCGCCGCCCTGGAAGCGGCCGGCGCCACCGTGGTGGAGGTGGACTTCCCGCTGGTGTCCAATTGCGAAGGCGACCGCCCCGGCGCGCCCACGGTGTTCAACCGCGGCATCGTCTCCCAGGCCTTTCTCCACGACGAACTCTGGGACCTGTCCGCCTGGGGCTTCGACACCTTCCTGCGCGACAACAACGATCCCAGCCTGAACCGGCTGGTGGACGTCGAAGGCGAGCTGATCTTTCCCCACGAACCCGGCACCCTGCCCAACCGTGAAGGCGACCTGGCCGCCGGCATGGCCGAATACGTGCGCATGGCCGAGCGGGGGCTCAAGACCCTGGACCAGATCACCACCCTCCCCGACGGCCTGCGCGGCCTGGAACAAACGCGCAAGATCGACCTGGAAGACTGGCTGCAGGCCCAGGGCCTGGACGCGGTGCTCTTTCCCACCGTGGCCGACGTGGCGCCGGCGGATGCCGAGATCAATCCCGCCTCGGCCGACATCGCCTGGAGCAACGGCGTCTGGGTCGCCAACGGCAACCTCGCCATCCGCCACCTAGGCGTGCCGACCGTCACCGTGCCCATGGGCGTGATGGCCGACATCGGCATGCCGGTGGGCCTGACTTTCGCCGGGCGGGCCTATGACGACTCGAATCTGCTCAGGCTCGCCGCCGCCTACGAGGCGACCGGTTCCAAACGCCAGGTACCGCCGCGGACGCCGCCGCTGGTGGGTTGAGGGTAGAGTGGTGAGTCTTGCCGGCTTCGCCGCGGTCGCGCTGCTGCTGGGGCTCAACCGTGATTCGGCGATGGCGCAGTACCTGGGTCTCTTCGTCTGGGGGCTGACGTTCGGCGGCGCGGCGACGCTGCTGCAAGCCGCCCTGGCGGATACCGCGGGCAGCGGCACCGATGCAGCCCTGGCGATGAACGTGGTGACCTGGAACAGCGCCATCGCCGGGGGTGGCATCCTGGGCGGCCTGTTGCTGGAAGGCGTCGGCCCCCAGGCCCTGAGCTGGGCCGTGGTGGCCTTGTCGCTGGGCGCCCTGGCCATCGCGACGGCTGCCCGGCACCACGGCTTTCCGGCGGGCACCCGGGCGAGCGTCTCACCCGTCCTGGGCCACTGACCGTCCGCGCAGGCACCCGGCCCGCGCCCTTCAGCCCCGGTGCGGGACCGCCTCCAACGTCTCGCCCTGGAAGAAGGCCGGCGCACGCCAGCGGGCGAACAGCATCAGCACCAGACCCAGGGCCAGGATCACCACGGCGATGATGAACACCAGGCCGATACCGCCCAGGTGCGAGCCGCTGCCGAAGTCCGGCGACAGGCTGGCGATGGCGGTCTGCCAGAAGATCACCGAGAGGATGATGGCGCCGAGCAGCGGGCAGAGGCCCCGCAGCAGCGCATGGCGCAGGCTGTCGAACAGGCTGCGGCGGAAATACCAGACGCAGGCATAGGCGGTCAGCGAGTAGTAGAAGCAGATCATCATGCCCAGGGCGGTGATGGTGTCCGCCAGGACGTTGTCGCTGAGGGTGCGCATGACCACATAGAAACCGCCCGTGGCGATACCGGCGGTGATGGTGGCATAGCGCGGCGTGCGCGAGCGCGGGCAGATATGGGCGAAGCGGTGCGACACCGCACCGTAGTATCCCATCGCCAGCAGGGTGCGCGCCGGGGAGATGAAGGTGGATTGCAGAGAGGCGGCGGTACTGGCCAGCACCGCGATGGACATCAGGATCGCCAGCGGCCCCATCACCGGTCCCGCCAGGTGGGCGAAGACGTTTTCCTGGATCTCGGGATTGCCCAGCCCCAGGCCGGCGTCGCCGATGCCGGCGAATTGCAGGGTGGCCGCGGCGGTAAAGAGGTACAGCAGCAGGATCAGCAGCACCGTGACCGTCGCCGCGCGCCCCGGCACCTTCTGGCTGCCCACCGACTCCTCGCTCACCGTCAGGCAGACATCCCAACCCCAGAAGATGAAGATCGACAGCGACAGCCCGGCGGCAAAGGCGGAAAAGGATTCGACGTTGAAGGGGTTGAACCACTCGGGGTGGAAGACCACCGGCGCCGCCGCTGGCGCGGCGTTGAAGGCCGCCAGCGAGAAGCCGACCAGCACCAGCAGCTGCAGGGCGACCAGCCCGTACTGGACGCTCATGGTCATGCCGATGCCGCGGCAGCTGATCCAGACCGCGATGGCGATGAACACGCAGCAGGTGACGATGTTCACCAGCAGGTGCTGCGACAGCGCCGCCAACTCTGCTCGACCGCTGAGCTGGGCGAGAAAGAGATAGAAGAAGTCCACCGCCACCCCGGCGAGGTTGGATAGCACGATGGTGGTGGCCGTCACCAGGCCCCAGCCACCGATCCAGCCAATCATGGGGCCGAAGGCGCGGGTCGACCAGGTAAAGGAGGTGCCGCTGTCCGGATCCACGGCGTTCAGCTCGCGATACCCCAGGGCCACCAGCAGCATCGGCAGGAAGCCGACGATGAAGACCGCGGGCAGGTAGACGCCCACCTCGCGCACGGTCGGCCCCAGGGCGCCGGTCAGGGTGTAGACGGGGGCGATGGTGGAAATGCCCAGCACCACGCAGGCGAGTAGCCCCAGGGAGCCGGCGGCCAGGCCCTTGGCGGACGGATCGGCCAGGGCTTCCGGCCCGGTGTTGCCCGGGGCGCCTGCAGGTGCGCCCTTGCTCTGTTCAGTCATGCGTCTCTGCCCTGCTGTTGGAATTGTTATTCAGAGTCCGGCGTGCGCGGCAAGGTGCCTAACGCGACGCGGCATGGCGCTGGCAGGCGTCGCGGAACGCGTCCAGCAGCGTCAGGGATTCGGGGTTCTCGCGGAAATTCCACTCGGGATGCCACTGCACCCCGACGACGAAGCCCGGCGCGTCCGCCAGCGACACACCCTCCACCAGACCATCCGGTGCCCGGGCCTCGACGCGCAGCCCACTGGCCAGCCGATCGAGGCCCTGGCTGTGCAGCGAATTCACCTGGAAGCTCGCCGGCAGCCCCAGGCGCTCGAACACCCCGCCCGGCGGCACCTGGACCGGATGCTTGGATGCGTATTGCTCGGCCAGCAGCTCGCTCTGGGGCTCGCGGTGATCGTCATGGCCGGGCAACTCCTGCACGCGTTGATGCAGGCTGCCGCCGAGGGCCACGTTGAGCTCCTGAAAGCCCCGGCAGATGCAGAACACCGGAATGCCGCGATCGATGGCCAGCCGCAGCAGCGGCAGGGTATAGGCGTCCCGGGAGGCATCGTGGTGGGTGCCGGCCAGACTGGCGGGCCCCTGGTAGTGATGGGGCTCGACATTCGACGGCGAGCCGGTGAACAGCAGGCCGTCCAGGTGTTCCAGCAGCGCCTGCGGATCGCTCGGCACGCTGCGCGCCGGCAGTACCACCGGCAGCCCGGCGTGACCCGCGGCCTCGACGTACTTGTCGCCGACGGTATGGGAATCGTACTTGCCGAGCGTCTGCCGGCACGCCGTCACGCCGATCAGGGGCATAGGGGACATGGCTTATCTCCAGAGTGCCCGCCTGGATCAGGCGGGCGGACAGGGTCAGATACCGAGGCGATCGCGCAGCTGGTAGTAGGTCGCGCCCAGCGCGGTGAAGGGCACGCGCAGGAGTTGCCCGCCCGGGAAGGGATAGTGCGGCAGGCCGGCGAAGGCATCGAAGCGCTCGGCCTGGCCGCGCAGGGCCTCGGCCAGCACCTTGCCCGCCAGGTGGGTATAGGTGACGCCGTGGCCACTGCAGCCCTGGGAGTAGTAGATGTTGTCGCCGAGACGCCCCACCTGGGGCAATCGCGACAGCGTCAGCAGGAAGTTGCCGGTCCAGGTGAAGTCGATCTTCACGTCCTTGAGCTGCGGGAAGGTCTGCAGCATCTTCGGCCGGATGATCGCCTCGATGTCGGCCGGATCCCGCGCGCCATAGACCACGCCGCCGCCATAGATCAGCCGGCGATCGGCGCTGAGGCGGAAGTAGTCGAGCAGGTAGTTGCAGTCCTCCACGCAATAGTCCTGGGGCAGCAGGCTGCGCGCCATGTCCTCGGACAGCGGCTCGGTGGCGAGCACCTGGGTGCCGCAGGGCATGGACTTGGCAGCCAGTTCCGGCACCAGTCCGCCCAGGTAGGCGTTGCCGGCCACCACCACGAAGCGCGCCTTCACCTGGCCATTGGCGGTATGCACCACGGGGTTGGCACCGCGGTCGATACGGGTGGCGGCGCTCTGCTCATAGAGCTTGCCGCCCAGGGAGGCCACCGCCGCCGCCTCGCCCAGGGCCAGGTTGAGCGGATGGATATGGCCGCCGCTCATGTCCAGCAGGCCGCCCAGATAGCGATCGGTGCCGACCACTTCGCCGATGCCGGCCTTGTCGAGCAGGTGCAGCTGGGTATGGCCATAGCGCTCCCAGAGCTTCTTCTGAGCTTCCAGGTGGCCGAGCTGCTTGCCGGTCAGGGCGGCGAAGACGCCGCCGTCCTTGAGATCGCACTGGATGTCGTAGCGGGCGATGCGCTCGCGAATGATGCGCCCGCCTTCGAAAGCCATCTCGCCCAGCAGTTGCGCCTGCTTGGGTGGCAACTGACGCTCGATGGCATCGATGTCGCGGCTGTAGCTGTTGACGATCTGACCGCCATTGCGCCCCGAGGCGCCGAAGCCGACCCGCGCCGCCTCCAGCACCGTCACGCTGAAGCCGTGCTCCAGCAGGAACAGCGCGGTGGAAAGTCCCGTGTAACCGGCGCCGATGACGCAGACATCGGTCTCGACACTGCCATGCAGCGCCGGGTATTCGGTGTGGAGGTTACGCGAAGCCGCGTAGTAGCTGCCGACGTGTTGTTGCATGGTGAGATTCCTCTGCTTGCGACTCCGGCGGCTGCGCCGGAATCGCCGCGCCTGTTCAGAGCTTGATCCAGGTCGCCTTGAGTTCGGTGTATTTGTCGAAGGCGTGCAGCGACTTGTCGCGTCCGTTGCCGGATTGCTTGAAGCCGCCGAAGGGCGCCGTCATGTCGCCGCCATCATACTGGTTGACCCAGACGCTGCCCGCACGCAAGGCCCGCGCCACGCGATGGGCACGGGAGATATCCCGCGTCCAGACGGCCGCGGCCAGGCCATAGGGGGTGTCGTTGGCGATGCGCACGGCCTCTTCTTCATCCTCGAAGTCGATCACCGCCAGCACCGGGCCGAAAATCTCTTCCCGGGCGATGCGCATGGCGTTGTCCACCCCTTCGAAGATCGTCGGGGTCACGTAGCTGCCACCGGTCTCGGTCAGGGCGCGCGCGCCGCCGCTCACCAGCCGGGCACCCTCGGCGCGGCCCGCTTCGATGAAACCCAGCACGGTGCGCAGATGGCCTTCGTCCACCAGGGCGCCGACGCGGGTGCTGGGGTCCAGCGCATGGCCGGGCGCCCAGGCCTGCAGCGCCTCCGCCACCAAGGCCAGGAAACGCTCCTTGATCGAGCGCTCGACCAGCAGCCGGGAGCCGGCCACGCAGACCTCGCCCTGGTTGAAGGCGATGGCCGCCGCGGCCGCTTCGGCAGCGGCCACCAGATCCGGGGCATCGGCGAAGACGATATTGGGACTCTTGCCGCCCGCCTCCAGCCAGACCCGCTTCATGTTCGATTCGCCGGCATAGACCAAGAGTTGCTTGGCGATGCGGGTGGAGCCGGTAAAGACCAGGGTGTCGACATCCGCATGCAGCGCCAGCGCCTGGCCGACGGTATGGCCATAGCCGGGCAGCACGTTGAACACCCCTGCCGGGATGCCGGCTTCCAGCGCCAGCCCCGCGATGCGGATGGCGGTCAGCGGCGACTTCTCGGAAGGCTTGAGGATCACCGAATTGCCGGTCGCCAGCGCCGGGCCCAGCTTCCAGCAGGCCATCATCAAGGGGAAGTTCCAGGGCACGATGGCCGCGACCACCCCCACCGGTTCGCGGGTCACCAGGCCGAGCTGGTCGCGCGGCGTGGGCGCCACCTCGTCATAGACCTTGTCGATGGCCTCGGCGCTCCAGCGGATGGCATTGGCCGCCGCCGGAACGTCGATACCCAGGGCATCGCCGATGGGCTTGCCCATGTCCAGGGTTTCCAGCAGGGCCAGCTCCTCGGCGTTCGCCAGCAGCAGATCGGCGAAGGCGATCAGCACGCGCTTGCGCTGCGCCGGTGCCTGGTGCGCCCAGTCACCCCGCACGAAGCTGGCCCGTGCGGCCTGTACAGCCACTTCGGCATCCTCGGCCATGCAACTGGCCACCCGCGCCAGGTGACGACCATCCACCGGGCTCAGGTCGTCGAAGACGGCGCCGCCCAGGGCGGCCTGATAGCGGCCGTCGATGAAGGCGCGGGATTCGACGGTCAATGCCTGGGCGCGCCGCTCCCAGTCCTGTCGTGTCAGCACGGTCATGATTGCGCCTCCTAGACGGTATGCAGATACCAGTTGTATTCGAGATCGGAGATGGTGGTCTCGAACTCCTCCAGCTCGGCTTCCTTGCAGGCGACGAAGATGTCGATGTACTCGGGGCTGATGTACTGGTTCATCACCGCGCTGTCGTCCAGGCGGCGCAGGGCGTCGCGCAGGTTGTTCGGCAGGCTCTGTTCGAGCTGCTCGTAGGAGTTGCCACTGACCGGCGCGCAGGGTTCGAGTTGCTGGGTCATGCCGTGATGAATGCCGGCCAGGATCGAGGCCATCATCAGATAGGGATTGGCGTCGGCGCCGGCGACCCGGTGTTCGATGCGGATCGCCTCGCTGCTGCCGGTGGGTACGCGCACCGCCACGGTACGGTTATCCAGGCCCCAGCTCGGGGCGTTGGGCACATAGAACTGGGCGCCGAAGCGGCGATAGGAATTGACGTTTGGACAGAGGAAGGCCATGGACGCCGGCAGGGTTTCCAGGATGCCGGCGATGGCATGGCGCAGCGGCGCGTGGTGCTCGGGATCCTCGGTGGCGAAGATGTTCTGTCCGGTCTGCTTGTCCAGCAGCGAGATGTGCACGTGCAGGCCGTTGCCGGCCTGGCCGGGATAGGGCTTGGCCATGAAGGTGGAATCCATCTCATGGTCGTAGGCGATGTTCTTGATCAGCCGCTTGAGCAGCACCGCGTAGTCGCAAGCCTTGATGGCGTCCTCGACGTGATGCAGGTTGACCTCGAATTGTGCCGGCGCGGATTCCTTGACGATGGCATCGGCCGGCAGTCCCTGCTCCTTGGCGCCTTCGAGCATGTCCTGCAGGCAATCCACGTATTCGTCCAGGTCGTCGATCAGATAGACCTGGGTCGAGACTGGTCGCTTGCCGGAGATCGGCGAGCGCGGCGGCTGCGGCCGGCCGTTCACGTTCTCCTGGTCGATCAGGTAGAACTCCAGCTCGAAGGCGGCGCAGATGGTCAGTCCCAGGTCATCGAATTTCTTCACCACCCGGCGCAGCACCTCGCGCGGATCGGCGAAGAACGGCGAGCCGTCCTGCTCGTGCATGGTCATCAGCAACTGCGCGGTCGGGCGCTTCTGCCAGGGCTCGTAGCTCAGGGTACCGGGGATGGGAAAGCAGGTGCGGTCGGCATCGCCGATGTGCAGGCCCAGGCCGGTGCTTTCCACCGTGGAGCCGTTGATATCCAGGGCGAACAGCGAGGCCGGCAGATTGATGCCGCGCTCATAGACCTTGGAGAGACTGGCCCGCTCGACGCGCTTGCCCCGGATGACGCCGTTCATGTCGGTGATCAACAGATCGACGTACTGGATCTCGGGGTGCTCCTTGAGAAAGCCGTTGGCTTCGGTGAGCTGGACGACGCGGGGGGATATCGAATTCATGGGAGGCATCCTTGACGCTGGCCCGCTTCGTTGTGCTTGCTCGTGCGGGTCTGGCAGCGTGGCTGTGGGCGGTGGTCGCTGCAGGCGCCGACCCCGTCTGCCAAGGTCCGCCCTCCCACCTGATTGCCCTCGCGGGGCTGGGCCAGTATAAATTGGCATGAGCGCAACCCATATCGGCGAATCGGCAAAGGAAGAATGCACGGATGCAATATCAAATAGGCCATGCCGATCTCAAGCTGATCCTCGCCCTGGTGCGTGGCCGGACCCTGGCCCGAGCGGCCGAGCAGTTGCAGGTGGATGTCTCCACGGTGTTTCGCGCCATCCGCAAGCTCGAAGCCAATCTGCAGGTCGCGCTGTTCGACAAGACCCGGCGTGGCTACACCCCCACCCAGAGCGCCAAGGCGCTCGCCGAACAGGCCGAGCGTGCCGAACAGGCCCTGGAAGCGGCGCGGATCGCCCTCACCCAGGGCGAGAACGTCATCAGTGGCACCGTCCGCCTGACCTGCACCGACGCCGTGCTGCGCAGCCTGCTCTTGCCGGGCCTGGCCGAACTCATGCCGCGCTATCCGGCGGTCGCCCTGGAAGTGGCCACCTCCAACACCTTCGCCAGCCTGAGTCGGCGGGATGCGGATATCGCCCTGCGCCTGTCGAACGCCCCGCCCGAACACCTGATCGGCCGGCGGCTCGGTCGCAGCTCCTACTTCGTTTGCGGCCACGAGCGCTATCGCAGCGGCTATGGGCAGTTGGCCACTGAATTGCCCTGGATCGCCCCGGACGACTCCCTGGCCGATCACGTCTCGGTCACCTGGTTGCGGCAGGCCTATCCCAGCCTCACCCCGCGCTATCGCTGCAGCAGCATGTCCTCGGTCGGCAGCCTGGTAGGTGCCGGTCTTGGCGTGGCCGCCCTCCCCGACTTCATGATCAGCAGCCTGGACGGCGTCGAACGCCTGGGTCCGGCGCTGCCAGGCTGCGACACCGATATCTGGCTGCTGACCCGCCCGGACAATCTGTCGCTGCGCTCGGTGCAGATCCTCTTCGATGAGCTGGCGAATCTATTGAAAACCCGGATAGCGGATGTTTGCCAGGCCTGAAGCGAAGCGCTCGTTCGTCGGCTTTAATGGCGACTTACCGGTAACTTTCCCAGTACCGCGTTCCACCCGAACACCCTTTGAACAGAAGTTTTAACGAATTTTTCACGCATTCTTGACGAGCTTTTTGAAGTTAAGGTCATCAACGCGACCTAACGCTTTCAAGTGCTCTGCAGACACGCGGAGTCAAGTACGGAAAGTGCTGTTTCCAGGTAGGCCGTCGGCGACGAATTGCCTTAAAAAACAAGCCGGTTAGGCGATATCGAGAGTCATGGTGGTCAACTTCCACGGAGACAACGATGAGCAGCCGCTTCGCCATACCCGATAACCCCGATCGCGATTGTCTGTTGAACATTCACCGGCTTCTCACCTTGAGAATCGATCAACTGCGCAATGTCGATATGGGCAGCTCGCAACTGCAGGAGATTCTCTTCCAGTTCGAAGCCCTGACGGCAGAAACCATCCAACTGGTCGAGGAAGTCGCCGTGAGACTGGCGACCGAGGCGCATTAGCGGCCAGCGGCCGCAGCGTTCCGGGGCAGTGAAGTGTCCGGCGCGATCCCGCATTCGCCACCACCTGCTCTGCTCGGAAGCGCGCTGGCTGGAGGGATTTGCGTCCAGCGAGGAATGAGGACCCCAGGTCGGGATGCACCTGCGGGAAGCCTGTCGGGCGATAGATTGCAGGCAGCTCCTCCGCCCAGGGCATTCAGGCATTCAGGCATTCAGGCATTCAGGCATTCAGGGCCATGGCCGCATACAGGCCATCCTGCCTGACCAGTTCTTCGTGAGTGCCCTGCTCCACCAGTTGCCCAGCCTGGATGACCAGAATCCGATCCGCCTGCCTGACGGTGCTGAGGCGGTGGGCGATGGAGATCAGGGTCCGCGGCCCTTGCAACGAAGCCAGGGCCGCAGCCATCGCCGCCTGGGTGCTGCTGTCCAGGGCGCTGGTCGCTTCATCCAGGAGGATGATCGGCGGATCGCGCAGCAGCATGCGGGCGAGGGACAGACGTTGGCGCTCGCCGCCGGACAATTGATAGCCCCGGTCACCGACTCCGGCCCCCAGCCCCTCGGGAAGCCCGCGCACCGTGGCATCAAGCTGCGCCCTTTCCAGCGCCCACCAGAGTTCCGCCTCGCTCGCGTCGGGCTTGGCGAAGCGCAGGTTGGCCTCGATGCTGGCGTTGAGCAGGAAGGTATCCTGGGTCACGATGCCGACCAGGCTGGCCAGCGTCGCGAAGCTCAGCTCGCGGATATCGATGCCGTCGTAGCGGATACGCCCCCGATCGGCGTCGTACAGGCGCGCGAGGAGATAGGAGATGGTGGTCTTGCCAGAGCCGGTGGGGCCAACCAGCGCCGTGTGCTTTCCGGCCGGTATCTCGAACGTCAGATCCTTGAGTACAGCGCGATCGCCATAGGCGAAGCTCACGTTCTCGAAACGGATGCCTCGCTGGAAATCCTGCCGCGCAAGAGTCGTCGGTGAGCTCGCCTCGACGACCGTCGCCGGCGTATCCAGGTAGCTGAACACCCGCGCCAGCAAGGCGCGTCCCTTGGCGAATTCGATCCGCGTTTCAAAGATCTCCAGCAGCGGCCAGAGCAATTGCTCCTGCAAGGCGATAAAGGCCACCAGGGTGCCAATGGACACCTGCAGCCCCAGGCCGATGAACAGACCGCCGCCCAGGAAGGTCAGCGCCGGCAGGAGATCCAGCGCCAGGAAGACGAGCGCGAATTCCCATTGTCCCGCCGTGCTGGCCTGGGTTTCCAGGCGCGCCAGCTGCGCGGAGTCACGCTGAAAGCGCTGCACGAGATAGTGCACGCGGCCCAGGGTACGCGACAGGATGATGCCGCCGGCCGACAGGGACTCGGCGATGTTGGCAGAAAGGTCAGCCACCTGTTCCTGTTGCCGGTAGGTCACCCGCTCCCGCAGCTGGGCGACGCGGCCATTGATCCAGACCAGCAAGGGAATGACGGCGAAGGAGACACACGCCAGGCGCCAGTCCAGCAGCAGCATCGCCACCAGGGTCGCCGCCACGACGCTCAGGTGCTTCGCCAGATCCGTGGCGGAGTGGGTCAACAGGGTCTGCAGACCGGCGATGTCGCTGGACAGGCGTGCCTGCACTTCGCCCGCACGGGTACCGGCGAAAAACGCCAGCGAGAGGTTCTGCAGGTGGCCGTACAGGCGGGTCCGCAGGTCGTGCATGACGCTCTGGCCCACCCGAATCGCGACATAGGTCTGGGTCAGGTTGGCGATGGCATTGAACAGCGCCACCCCGACCAGACCCGCGGCCAGATAGACCAGCAGCGTCAGGTCCTTCGCCGGCAAGGCATCGTCGACGATGCTGCGGATCAGGAAGGGACTGATCACGCCGCTGATCCCGGCGACCGCGATCAGCAATACCACCAGCACCAGTGCGGCCCGATGTGGAGCCAGTAGCTCGAGAACTCGCGCGAACGTGACATGCCGCCTGGCCAGGTCGCCATAGTCGTCGAGGATCTCGGTTTCAGCCGGCGATGGTGGGGAAGAAGAGGAACTGGACATTTGCGTGCTTTCAGGTCGGTCAGAGGAAGGAGCGGACTCGGGTCCGCGTCATCGGGTGCCAAGGAAGCCTTGGGCTGTCTAGGGGTCAGGACGCGAGGGCGTCGGTCAGCCGGATGTCAAAGCGCGCGCCGCCTCTTTCGCTTTGCGTCAGCGCCAACTGCCCGCCCTGCTTTTCTATGGCGCGACGGCTGATCGACAGCCCCAGGCCGAAGCCTCCGGTGGCGCGATCCCGACTGCGATCCAGGCGATAGAAGGGCTCGAACACCCGCTCCCGCTCGCCCGGCGGAATACCCTCGCCATCGTCCTCGACGGTGATCAGCAGGTTGTCGGCGTCGCGGCGAACGGTCAGCCAGACCCCACGCTGGCAATAGCGCAGGGCATTGCCAATCAGGTTCTGCAACGCGCGGGCCGTGAGTCTTGGTGCCAAGAGGGCTTGCTCGGGCGCAGCGGCCATGTCCAGGCTCAGGGTGACGCCACGCCTTTCCTGTTCCTCGCTGAAATCCGCCAGGACACTGTCCAGGAAGGCACCGAGCGTGAGTGCTTGACGCTCGGGTGGCTGCTGACTGGACTGCAACCGCGCGTAGGAAAGCAGCTCGTTCACCAGCGCATCCAGTTCGCGGACGTGGCGAATCTGCTGCTCCAGCTGTCGCTGTGTTTCAGCGGGCAGCGGGTCGGCCTGCAACAGTGCCAGGCCGAACTCCAGACGGGACAGGGGCGTGCGCAGCTCATGGGAGACCGCATTGAGCAGATCGCGCTGCTGGACGATCAGGGTTTCGAGGTCCTGGGCCATGTCATCGAAGGCCCGCGCCAGCTGGCCGATGTCCGAGCGCGGCGAGATCGCGGTACGCTCCTGCAAATGCCCTTTGCCCAGGCGCGCCGCCGTGCGCCTGAGCCGCTCCAGATCGCGCCAGTGCGGCCGCAGCCAGACATACAGACAGATGAGCAGCGCCGCCCCGATCAGGGCGTTCATGGCCCAATAGGTCAGGGCTATGTCGGTCGGAACCTCGGCGAAGCCGACCCAGAGGACGTGCCCGCCCGGCAGGGGGATCAGGGCGACGCTGGGATCGCCATCGTCGGTCAGGCGGACGCGCCGCTCGCCCTTGGCCAAACGGTGGCGCTCGGCGCTCGTCAACCGAGCATCGGTCTGCAGCCCCAGCTGCAAGGTGACGGGCGCGATGTCGGCGTTCAGCTCAGCCAGCAGCGCCGGCCAACGAGAGATCGGCGTCTCCACGAAGGTCCGCTCCACCAGTTTCAGTGGGCCATGCATCTGCTCCAGACTGACGCGACTATAGCGATCACTGAACATCTGCTGCAGGGCTTCCGGGACCAGATAGCTGGCTGCGCCATAGGTCACCAGCAGCACGCAATAGAGCCTAATCAGGATCTTGAACATCTAGGCGGACCCGACGCCGCGGCGCGGTCGTCCCTGCTGCGAGACCCATCCGGCCCGTTTTGCCAGCCTGAACGACGGCCAGCGCGAACGGTAGGCGGCGCCTTCCTGGCGCTGACCAGGCAGGAGCACGAGCGTGCTTTGGCGACGCTGATCGGTGGCCATCGGCGCGGCCGAGGCGGCGACGGTTTCGACGCGAAAAAAGGGTTTCACAGGTAGGTCCCAGGGCAAGCAGGCGGCGAGCATAACGGAGCGCCAAGCCCTCAAGGGCAGCCCTTAACACTCTTTCACAAGAGACCTACAGACCTTTACAAGGCAGCCCGGGCGCGCCCTCTACCATAGCGTTCTCCATGAGGACGCCCGATGTTTCACTACCCACTCTTCCCTTCCAGCCACTCCGAAAAAAAGCGGATCCTGGTGCCATCGCACGCCTTGGCTCGGCCCTGCCGCCCAGCCCTGCCCTGGAGCGAACAGCTCACGGCAAGCAGGCTCGTCATGACTGGAGTAACCGTCCTCGCCCTGAGTGGCCTGCTCGCGGGCTGCTCCCTGGCACCCCTCCATGAACGACCGCAGGCGCCGGTCCCGGAGCGCTATCCCGTGCTGACGGCGTCCTCGGACCTGTCACCGGACCGCCAGGGTCTGTTCGCCGACCCGCACCTGCGCGCCTTGATCGATCAGGCCTTGGAAGGAAACCGGGATCTGCGACTGGTCGTGCTGGATATCCAGGAAGCGCGCGCCCGCTATCGCATCAGCCGTGCCGACCTCATGTTCGAACTGGGTGCCACCGCCAGCCGGACGCGGGAACGGACTCAGAGCCTGGATAGCGCCTCGCGTACCGGCCAGGAGCGAAGCGGCAGCCAGACGGCCAACCGATACAGCGTCGGGTTGGGTACCAACGCCTACGAACTGGACCTGTTCGGCAGGCTGAGAAACCTGCGTGATGCCGCTCTGGACGAGTACCTGGCCCAACGCGAGACGCGCAGCGCGGTGGAGCTGTCGCTGATCGCCGAGGTGGCGACGGCCTATCTGAATCAGCGCGCCCTGGATGAGAGACTGCTCGTGAGTCGCAGTACTCTGGAAAGTCGCCAGCGAGGCCTCGCCCTGATCGAACAGCGCCATGCCGCCGGCGTGAGTTCGGCGCTGGACCTGGCCCAGGCTCAAACGGCGCTAGAGACCACCGAAGCCGATCTCGCCGTCCTGGAACGGAGTCGGGCACAGGCGGACAACAGCCTGCGCCTGCTGCTCGGCGGAGAGCCGCGCAGCGACCTGTCCCCGCCCTTGCCGCTTGCGCGCCAGGGTCTCGACCTGCCCGTCCCGGCGGGCTTGCCCTCTGACCTGCTGCAACGCCGTCCGGACATTCGTGCGGCCGAGTACCGCCTGCGTGCGGCCAACGCCAACATCGGCGCCGCTCGGGCTGCCTTCTTCCCGCGCATCACCCTGACGGCCAGCGCCGGCTACCTGAGTTCCGATCTGAACGGCCTGTTCAACCTCGGCAATCAGGTGTGGAGCTTCGTCCCTCAATTGCAGGTACCGCTGTTCGACGGCGGTCGCAACCGCGCCAACCTGGACCTGGCGGAGGTGCGGCGCGATCAGGATATCGCTCGCTACGAGAAGAGCATCCAGGTCGCCTTTCGCGAGGTAGCCGATCAACTCGGTGCGGAGGCGCCCCTGAGACGGCAGCTCGCGGCCCAGCAGCGCCTGCATGACATCACCGCGCGCAGTGTCGAACTGGCGAGCGAGCGCTATCGGCAGGGGCTGGACAACTACCTGAATCTGCTCGACAGCCAGCGCAGCCTCTACCAGGCCGATAACGCCCTGATCGAAACCCGGCTGCAACTGATGATCGCCCACGTCGAGCTGTTCCGCGCACTGGGAGGCGCGTGGGAGCGGAGCGGCGGAGCGGATCTAGCCGCTTCACCCGCTGCGACCCCGTCGCCCATGGCCTCGCGTTAACACTTGTTTACCGGCCTTCATGAGGTTTTACACGGGCCCTTCTGCAGCTCGATATCCTGAATTCCAGGCGCCCATCCACCGGATGCGCGTTCGCACAAAAGGAGACGCCAGTGAGGCACGTCGTAAAAAGCATTGGCTTCATCGCCATGATACTGGGCGGGGTGGCCGTACTCGTGGGGTGGCTCATAGACCCCACCGTCGCCTTGAACAACGGCATAAAGCTGGTTTCGATAAAGCGCGAGTTCCTGCAAACCGACTTCTTTCTCTGGGGCGCCATGTTGTTTGCCGCCGGCTTCAATGGCTATTCCCTGCATACCGATCTGTGAGACCGACGCGACCTTTCCTTTCGTTGATCCACGGGAAAACGTCTCCGCTCCCAGGACATTTCACGAGCCTTGGCTAATGCTCGCTTTCAGCGTCTCTATGACTCTGCTGCTGGCCTGCCTCTCCGCCATGCTCGGCCTGGTCGACCTCGACGAACCCGACGCGATACCTGCCCATGAGCCTGTTGCCCACAGGCAAGCCGTTCAAGATCCTGTTCGATGCCCTCGACCTCTGACAGCCACCACAGGCCCTCGCGAGCAGGCTGAGCCAGGATCGCCGCCAGTTGCCTTTCCGCCCGTCTCCCGGCACGGTGACCCGCCCACCTAGTCCGGAACGCTCACCTTGACCCCTACCCTGCACATCGCCGCCGCCATCCTCCTGAACGACCGCCAGCAGGTGCTGCTGGTGCGCAAGCGGGGCACCACCGCCTTCATGCAACCGGGCGGCAAGGTGGACCAGGGGGAGCAACCCCTGGAGGCCCTGATCCGCGAACTGGAAGAAGAGCTTGGCCTGGTCATCACGCCGGACGCCGCGACCTTTCTTGGCAACTACCAGGCGCCGGCCGCCAATGAACCCGGCTTCAGGGTCGATTGCGCGCTGTATCAGGTAGCCATGGGCGCGCAAGATCAGCCGCTGCCGGCCGCCGAAATCGAAGAGGCGCTATGGGTAGCGGTAGACGAGCCCGGCGCTCTGCCGCTGGCGCCCCTGACCGGCGAGGTGATCTGGCCCTTGCTGCAGCGGCAGCTGCTGAGCCACTAGCAATCGACCTCGGTCAGGCCCGACCGCGCCGCAACCGCCCTGCCAGAGTGGCCTGAGGCATCAGGCCGCTCTGGCAGCGATAGGCGTCAGACTTCCGGTAACGGCCGCCACCCTCCCGCCGTACGCAGCTCGAGGCAGGCCGGCTGGCCATCCAGGCGCAACAGGTGCAGCCAGCCATTGCGCACCAGATCGCGCACCACGGCATGGTTGGCGATCACCTGATCGATCATGGCGCGCGGCGCCTCGATCACCACGTGCAGCCGTAGCGGACGATGCATCCACTGCTGACCGTCGTGCAGCGACTGGCGCGCCAGACCGATGCGCAGGTCGCCGCCGTTGCCCTCGAACACCCCGATATGGCCGCCCACTACGTTGTGCAGCAGCTTGTTGCCACTGCCGAAGCGCAGGTTGTCGGTGGTCGAGGTGAAGTACTGCAGGTTGATCCAGTGGGCCACCACCATGGGTGCGGTCATGATCAGCTCTAGTACCTTGCCCCCTGCGTCCTGCCGCCAGTCGTAGTCGTGCAGGAAGGCGCGGCCCTGCAGATCCACCGCGCGGGTGCGTGCCCGCGGCGCGGCGATGAAGGCGGCGTTGCCGGCCAATCCCCATTCCGGCCGGGTCTGCGCCCAGTCGCGGGCGCGCCGCCGCAGCCGTCCGAGCAACTTGGCCGGCTGCTCCTGCAGCGGCGCCAGGCCCAGGGTGCTGGCCCGTTGCCGACGCACTTCGGCGCTCGCTCCGTCCAGGGCTGCCCGCAGGCGTTGCCAGCTGGGCTGGAGCGCCGCAGGAAGCGCCGCATGACCAAAGACCTGCACCTCATCCGTCGTGGTGTTGTGCAGCCCGGCCAGTACCTGGCAGTGCGGCGGCAGGTCGAGGCCGCGCACCCGTAGCCCGATGCGGACCTCGGGATCGTTGAGCAGGCCGGCCAGCAGTCGCGCATTGATCTCGCCGCTCTGACCACAGCAGGCGCCGCAGTCCAGGCCTGCCGCCTGAGGATTGTTGGCGCTCTGGCTGCCATGGCCGACCAGTACCAGCAGAGGCGGCAGTTGTCCGCTGAGCCCCATGGCCTTGAGGATGCGCTCGGCCAAGTCGACCTGCTGGAGCCGCGACAGGGCCGGCAGCCGTGGTTGCAGCTGCTGCCGCTCGTGGCAGCGCCAGGCACTGAGTTCTGGCGACGGCGCACCACCGGTCAGGCCATAGGTCCGCCCCAACAGCGCCCCGGCATAGCCCAGCCCCACGCTCTCGACCAGGGTGAAGGTCGAGGCCGGCAGCCGCTCGAACAGCCGCCAGCGACCCTGACGGGCCAGGCGCTCCTGGCGCAGCTCTGCCAGTTGCCGATCCCGCTCGGCATCGCCACTGCCATCGCTCACCTGCAGCTGCGGCGCGAGTAGGCCCGGCAATTGCGGGCGCGTGGCCTGGGTACCCAGCGGGGTATAGGCGATGGGCAGGCCGAAGAAGCCGGCGAAACCGCCGGTCTCCAGCTCCGGGCACGTCTGCTCCAGGGCGCGTCTGAGCGGCTCGGAACGCACGTCGATGCAGAAGAACAGCTTGGCCAGCGGTGCCGTGGATGCGGCGGCGGGAGTGCTCTGGCACAGGGCCCGCTGCAGTTGCTCCTGCCAGGCCAGTTCGTCGGCGCGCTGCCACAGCTGCAACGCCCGCCAATTGGCCGAGGGCGCCTGCTGCGAGCGCTCCTGCCAGGCCGCCCGCCAGCTGTGCCAGCGGCTCCCGGCATCGCGCCGGCGATCATCCACTAGCCATTCCCAGGCCGCGCGGATGGCCAGCAGCTCCAGCAGCGTCTGGTCGTCCTCGCCCTGCAACCGGGCCTGCCAGCGCCGATAGGCGCACCAGGAGGCCCAGCCCAGGTTGCGCAACAGCAGGCAGTCGAACCAGGGGGCCCAGTCTTCCGCCGGCAAGCCCAGATGCTCGACCGCCGCCTCCAGGGCCGCCTCGGGTTGCAGTGGCAACTCGGCAATGCGCGGGTGTAGGTCGCGACAGGCGCTGAGCACGCTCAGACCCCGGTCGGCCAACAGACTGGCGCGCCAGGCCTGGTACAGCCCGGCACTGTCCGCCGGCCGCCAATCGGCCTGTTCGTGATCGAACCAGGCCGCGCAGCTCTGGCCGATCTGCTGGGTGATCAGCGCCGGCCAGCCCGGAAGCGGCACGCCTGGCTCGGCGAGATCCTCCAGCAGCGGCAGCCCCTGGCCGACCTCCGCGGGGGCGTTCAGTACCTCCAGCAGCCGTACCGGCGTGCAGGACGCCCCCTGCTCGGCCAGCGCCTGCTGCAGATGGCGCTCGGCGATGCGGCCGTCCTGCCAGGCCTGGCGATAGTCAGCGGTGTCCAGAGTCAGGCGGCTGCCGGCGCGTTGCCAGAGTTGCGCGGCGACGGTCTGCCAGGCCTGATCGCGCCGCTCCCACAGGGGGCTGACAGCGATCATGCGATCCAGCGGCCAGGTCGGCGCGATGCGCGCACAGGCCTGCCGGGCGGCCTCGTGCAGAGCTTGGTGCTTGAGGCTGGGAAGCGCTTCGAAGGCAGTCATGGGTGGTCTCCAAGGGTGGCGCTCAGGGGCTGGGGCGCACGCGCCGGCCACAGGCGGAAGGTCAGGCGGGTGAAGTGCTCGTCCAGGTAGAAGCCGGCAAAGGCCAGCGTGTAGAGGCGTTGCGCCAGAGCGCCGCGAGGCCGAGCCAGCAGCAGGCCCTGCAGCAGGTAAAGACCGACCAGCAGGCCCATCGCCAGCAGGGCCAGCGGCAGCGGCGCCTCGGCGAGGTGCTGGTCGAGGATCCAGCCGGCCGCCTGATGCCACAGCAGATAGGCGCCCAGCAGCAGGCCGAACATCAGCAGTCCGTGCGCCCACTGGCCGCGGCGCAGGCACCAGGGCGCCAGGCCGATCGCCAGCAGCGTCAGGGCCACCAGAGGCAGCTCATGGCGGGGCAGCAGCCAGGCCCAGAGCGCTTGCAGCAGGGTCAGCATCAGGGCGGCCACCAACAACGCGCGCAGCAGGCCGGCCAGGTCGAGCGCGGGTGCCTGGGGTTGCAGCGCCTGTTGCCGGGCATGGGCCACCGTCTCGCCCGCGGCCAGGAAGGCATGGGCCTTGTACAGCGAGTGGGCCAGCAGGTGCACCAGCGCCAGTTCGTACAGCCCCAGCCCGCATTCCAGCAGCATCAGACCCATCTGCGCGCAGGTCGACCAGGCCAGGCGGACCTTGATGCTGATGCGGGTCATCATCACCAGGGCCGCGAGGACCGCGGTCAGCCCCCCCACCAGCACCAGCAGGCTTTGCGCCGGTACGGCGGCGGAAAACAGCGGGGCGAAGCGCAGCAGCACGAACCCGCCGAGATTGACCACCCCGGCATGCAGCAGGGCCGAAACCGGCGTGGGGGCCTCCATCACCTGGATCAGCCAGCCATGCACCGGCAATTGCGCCGACTTGAGGATCACCGTCAGCGCCAGCAGCAGCGCCGCGCCCTGCAATTCCCAGCCGAGCGGACCACCCGCCTGCACCTGGGCCTCCACGGCGGCGAGGATCAGTGAGAGCTGGCTGCTCCCGCCCGCCTGTACCAATAGCAGGATCGCCAGCAGCAGGCTGACATCGGCCAGGCGACTGGCGATGAATTTCTTGTGGGCCGCCACCACGGCCTGAGGGCGCTCGCGGTAGAAGGTCAGCAGCTGGTGCAGGCACAGGCTGGACAGGATCCAGGCGCCTGCCAGCAGCAAGAAGTTATCGCTGGTGACCACCGTGGCCACCGCCGCCAGGGTGGCCAGCAGGGCGAGCACATAACGCCGCTGTCCTGGCTCTCCTTCCAGATAGCGCTGGGAGTACTCGATGATCACCAGCGCCAGCAGGCTGACGAGTCCGGCCATCGCCAGGCCGAGGCGATCGGGGTGCTGGGTTTCGAAGACCGCCTGTAGCCAGGCGGCAAGAACCAGCAAGACGCCCAGATAACCCGCGACACGAGCGGGCCGCCAGAATTGGCGAGGTGAAGCCAGAAAGGCCGCCGGCAACACCGCCAGGGCATAGACCCAGGGCAACAGTGGAGCCAGGGGAAACAGCGGGCTAGACATCGTGCACACTCCTTGAACACCAGAGGGCACCAGTTTCAGGATGTGTACGGATTATTTAAAATAGATTGATCATAACCTAACGTTCACTTTTGAAGAACGAAGCATGCGCCGCCTCAATTTCCATCACCTGCACTACTTCTGGGCCGTGGCCAAGGAAGGCAATCTCACCCGCGCCGCCGAGGCGCTGCATGTCTCCCAGTCCGCCCTCTCCACCCAGATCCGCGTGCTGGAAGACCAGCTCGGCCATCCCCTGTTCCTCCGCTCCGGACGCAGCCTGCGGCTGACCGAAGCCGGACAGCTGGTGCTGGACTACGCCGAAACCATCTTCGCCCTGGGCAGCGAATTGCAGAACACCCTGCAGAACGCCCAGGAGGCGAACCAGAGGCTGCGCATCGGCTCCGTCGCGACCCTGTCGCGCAACTTCCAGGAGAACCTGCTGCGCCCCTTCCTAGGCCGGGAGGACCTGGTGCTCACCCTGGAATCCGGCAGCGTGGACGAATTGCTGGAGCGCCTGGCCCTGCACAAGCTGGACGTGGTGCTGACCAACCAGGCGGTGAGCGCCGACAGCCAGCGCACCTGGCAATGCCGCCTGCTCCATCGCCAGCCGGTGTGCCTGATCGGTCCACCACGCCAGGACCGCCGCCCCTTCGATCTCCACCGCGACCTACAACAGGCCCGCCTGATCGTGCCCGGGCGCAGCAGCGATGTGCGCAGCCAGTTCGACGTCTATTGCAGCGGCCAGGGGCTGACGCCGCGCATCTGCGCCGAGGTCGACGACATGGCCCTATTGCGCCTGCTCGCCCGCGACTCCGGCGACATGGCCCTGCTGCCCGCCGTGGTGGTGCAGGATGAACTGCGCAGCGGTGCGCTGCAGCTCTACGCCGAGGTGCCAGAGATCGCCGAACGCTTCTATGCGGTGACGCTGCAGCGGCAGTTCAGGTTGAGCATTCTGGAGGAATTACTGGGGTAGCCGGCGGGATGGGACTTTGCATAAGCGACACCTAAGACTGAGAAATGCCTCCCCACAGTCCGCCATTAGGACAGAAGCTAAGCAGCTGTGCGCTCAAAATGCGGTTTGAAACATAAGTCGGCCACTAGGAATGAACCTGTTACTTTCTTCAAGGGAAGAAAGCAGTCATCTATATTAAAACTGAAATCTATATAAAATCATCTAACCTCTTAACGGGCCGACCGGAAATTGGAACCTCAAAATAATCTCATCGACAAGAATGCCAATCATGATAAAATCATCAAGCACAGATCCAGCGCACCCTAAAACTCATAGCTAGATTTAAAATATTTTAATATATTAGAGTTTATCAAAAATCTCAGATTAAAATTAGAAATTACTTCAATCAATATTATAAACACATGACCATTTTAAATAAGATCAAGAGGTAGAGAATGTCTTTGCAGTCAAATTTTCCTCTAATTTTCGGAAACTTTAAAGATGACTCTATATCCGAGGCGGTCGAGGAACTGGCATCACAAGGCGGCACTGAAACGCTGGGGGCAATCTTCACTCGCACCGAAGTTGTCAATTTCATATTAGACTTAACTGGCTATAAGAGCGACCGCCCCCTATACAATCAAAGACTGCTGGAACCTTCTTTTGGAGGCGGCGATTTTCTGTTGCCAGCCATCGAACGATTAATTGCCTCTTGGCAAAATTTCGGCGGAAGCGAATTCGATATTGAAAACCTAAAAAAATCGATTCGTGCGACTGAAATCCATAAAGGCAGCTTTGAAAAAACCTACTCCAAAACTAAAAACCTGCTTATCAAAAACAAATTCTCTCAAGCTATAGCTGAAGAACTTACCAGTGAATGGCTGACCCAAGGAGACTTCCTACTTCAACCATTTGATAAAACGTTTAACTACATCGTAGGAAACCCTCCATATGTACGGCAGGAATTGATACCACCCGCCTTGCTTACAGAATACCGGCGCAGATACGAAACCATATACGACCGAGCGGATTTATATATACCTTTCATTGAACGATCTCTTTCTTTATTATCCGAAAATGGAAACCTAGGATTCATTTGCGCGGACCGCTGGATGAAAAATCGATATGGCGGACCACTACGCAACTTAATCTCCAAGAATTTTCACTTAAAAGTATATATAGATATGACGGACACTCCGGCATTCCATACTGACGTGGTTGCCTACCCTGCGATAACCATCATAGGAAGAGAAAATACAGGGAAAACATTAGTAGCGCACAGGCCAAATTTAGACGAAACAACTTTATCCGAACTAG
Organism: Pseudomonas sp. PLB05; assembly: GCF_021106615.1. Classification (NCBI taxonomy): domain Bacteria; kingdom Pseudomonadati; phylum Pseudomonadota; class Gammaproteobacteria; order Pseudomonadales; family Pseudomonadaceae; genus Pseudomonas; species Pseudomonas sp. PLB05. The sequence goes on along the minus strand of NZ_JAJOHO010000001.1, from coordinate 844,229 downwards.
CATTCAACATACTATCGGAAGAACCTTCAAGCCAAAAAAACGCCATTATAGAACTATATAAGGTTGTTAATGGTGCAAATCCTTGGCTATTAGAATCCTCGGATCAGATGGCATTAATACGTAGACTGGAAAGTGAGTTTCCATGCCTAGAAGAATCGGGATGTAAAGTTGGCATTGGTGTAGCTACCGGCGCTGACAAGGCATTTATAGGCAATTTTGATTCACTCGATGTGGAATCAGATAGGAAACTACCCATTGCGACGACAAAAGACATATCTACAGGTCAGGTTTTATGGAAAGGCCTCGGAGTTATCAATCCTTTCAAAGATGAAGGTGGACTTGTCGATTTAGAGAAATATCCAAAACTAAAAAAATACCTAGAAAGTCGTCGTGAAATTATTGCAGGACGTCACTGCGCAAGAAAGTCGCCTAGCAGCTGGTATAAGACAATTGACCGGATAACCCCCTCCCTTGCTAAAAAGGAAAAACTTCTTATCCCTGACATTAAAGGCGAAGCGCACGTAGTATATGAAGACGGAAAACTTTATCCTCACCATAATTTATACGTAATTACATCTGACACCTGGGACCTAAGAGCATTACAAGCGGTTTTGCTGTCTTCAGTATCAAAGCTATTTGTTGCTACATATTCAACAAAAATGAGAGGGGGCTTCCTTAGATTTCAAGCTCAATACTTGCGCAGAATAAGACTCCCATTATGGGATAGCGTCCCATCACCGCTCAGAAGAGAGCTTATAAGCGCAGCTGAGCGTTTAGACCTGCAAGCGTGCAATGCTGCAACCTTCAGGATGTATAAAATGACAGCTGAAGAAATCCTCTCGATTGGCGGGTAATACCGCCAGCTTCTGCAAATAAAATATTGGCACTAAAATGAATTTAGACTGGCTAGATGATAAAGTCAAAGAGGCAGTGAGAAACTTCTGGACTACAAGAGATGGTGGAAAAGGGGTATTAGCTGGCAAGACTCTAGATGCTTTTGTCAAACTCATTGAACAAACAGTTAAAGATAGCGGCCTCTTAAATGCAAAAGCTTACACAGGAAAAAACACATCTCAGCTTCCTGGTTTTTTTAGACCACACAAATGCTGGGATGTAGTTGTAGTGGAGAATGGCAATTTAATTGCAGCTGTAGAGTTTAAATCTCAAGTAGGATCCATAGGAAACAACTTCAACAACCGCACCGAAGAGGTTCTTGGCAGCAGCTTGGATCTTCGCACAGCAATCGAAGAGTCCGCATTTGGCGACGACGCCAACATATTTACAGGCTATATCATAGTTGTAGAGGACAGTGCCGACAGCAGGACCACCCCGAACATAGATATGTCATTCTTTCCAGTCATGCCTGGCTTTTTATTGGATGAGACCGTCCGTAAAGAATTTTATATACCACGAGAAGACAATACTTATCCCAGAATAAAAGGAGTATCTTATATAGATCGATATGACATTATGTGCAAGCGCCTTATGCTCAAAGGCCTCTACACTGCAACTGCACTTATAGCAACCCCCCAAGAAACACCCATTACAGGAAACTATAACAGTATTAGTGCGCAAACCAGCATACATACTTTCATATTAAAACTTGCAAATCACTGCGAAATAATTAACCACATGAAAAATCAAAAATTATAAATCGCTATCAGACACAGAAAGACGTCTAATGCGAAGCTCCAAACGATACTCAGATCTCCATACTATGCCGAACACTACGCCGTGACTTATCGCTAACAACCACCCAGCACCCCAGGCGTGCCCTCCTCCCCCTCGCCCGCTACAATGCGCGCCTTCGTGCCACGCCTGATCGAGAAGACCCGCCATGTCCCTGCCCAAGCACCATCTGGAATTGCTCAGCCCTGCCCGAGATGTCGGGATTGCGCGGGAGGCCATCCTGCATGGGGCCGATGCCGTCTATATCGGCGGGCCGAGCTTTGGGGCGCGGCATAATGCTTGTAACGAGGTCAGCGAGATTGCCGAGCTGGTGACCTTCGCCCGGCGCTACCATGCGCGGGTGTTCACCACCATCAATACCATCCTGCATGACGACGAGCTGGAGCCGGCGCGTAAGCTGATTCATCAGCTGTATGACGCGGGCGTGGATGCGCTGATCGTGCAGGACCTGGGCGTGCTGGAGCTGGACATCCCGCCGATCGAGCTGCATGCCAGCACCCAGACCGACATCCGCACCCTGGCGCGGGCCAGGTTTCTCGATCAGGCCGGCTTCTCGCAGCTGGTATTGGCGCGTGAGCTGAATCTGCAGGAGATCTCGGCCATCGCCGCCGAGACCGACGCGGCCATCGAATTCTTCATCCATGGCGCCCTGTGCGTGGCCTTCTCCGGCCAGTGCAACATCTCCCACGCCCAGACCGGCCGCAGCGCCAACCGGGGTGACTGCTCCCAGGCCTGCCGCCTGCCCTACACCTTGAAGGATGACCAGGGTCGGGTGGTGGCCTTCGAGAAGCACCTGCTGTCGATGAAGGACAACAACCAGAGCGCCAATATGCGTGCCCTGGTCGAGGCCGGCGTGCGCTCCTTCAAGATCGAGGGGCGCTACAAGGACATGGGCTACGTGAAGAACATCACCGCCTACTACCGCCAGTTGCTCGACGAGATCCTCGAAGACCGTACCGACCTGGCCCGCGCCTCCAGCGGCCGCACCGCGCACTTCTTCGTGCCCGATCCGGACAAGACCTTCCACCGCGGCAGCACCGACTACTTCGTCACCGACCGCAAGGTGGACATCGGCGCCTTCGACTCGCCGACCTTTACCGGTCTGCCGGTGGGTCAGGTGGAAAAGGTCAACAAGCGCGACTTCATCGCCGTGACCGAGGAGCCGCTGTCCAACGGTGATGGGCTCAATGTGCTGGTCAAGCGCGAGGTGGTGGGCTTTCGCGCCAACGTCGCCGAGCTCAAGAGCGAATTCGAGGAAGACGGTGCGAAGCGCTACCGCTATCGCGTCGAACCCAACGAGATGCCCGAAGGGCTGTTCCGCCTACGGCCGAATCATCCGCTGTCGCGCAACCTGGACCACAACTGGCAGCAGGCCCTGCTCAAGACCAGCGCCGAGCGTCGTATCGGCGTGCGCTGGCAGGTCGAGCTGCGCGAGCAACGGCTCCAGCTGACCGCCACCAGCGAGGAAGGCATAAGCGCCACTGTCGCCCTGGACGGCCCCTTCGGCGTGGCCAACAAGCCGGAACAGGCGCTGGACGGCCTGCGCGACCTGCTGACCCAGCTGGGCACCACCGAGTACCACGCCCTGGACGTGACACTGGACGCACCCCAGGCCTTCTTCATCCCCAATTCGCAACTCAAGGCGTTGCGCCGCGAGGCCATCGAACAGCTGACCGCCGCACGCGTCGCCGCTCACCCACGCGGTCGCCGCAAGGCCGAGACCAGCCCGCCGCCGGTGTACCCCGAGTCGCACCTGTCGTTTCTCTACAACGTCTACAACCAGAAGGCCCGCGACTTCTACCACCGCCATGGCGTGCAACTGATCGACGCGGCCTACGAGGCTCACGAAGAGCCTGGCGAGGTGCCGGTGATGATCACCAAGCACTGCCTGCGCTTCTCCTTCAACCTCTGCCCGAAGCAGGCCAAGGGCGTCACCGGCGTGCGCACCAAGGTCGCGCCCATGCAGCTGGTCCACGGTGATGAGGTGCTGACCCTGAAGTTCGACTGCAAGCCCTGCGAGATGCACGTGGTGGGCAAGATGAAGGGCCATATCCTCGACCTGCCGCTGCCGGGCAGCCAGGCCGCGGCCAAGGCGCTCGCCAGCATCAGCCCGGAAGACCTGCTCAAGACCATCCGCAACAAGCCGACTGGCTACAGTCACTGAGCCAAAGTGGGCTCCCAGGGTCGATCTGGTCTCGCCCGCCAGATCATCGCCTCGGGAGCCCGGCCGGTCGACGCGCTGTCGGCTCGCTCGCGAAATCGCCATTCCCCGCTCACTCGAGCGCGAATCTCCTCGCTGCTCATCGCCTCCAGCCAGGGCTGGCAAAAGGTGGGTGAAGCGACTTTTTATCGACTCGGCAGCACCTGCCGTAACGCCTGGGCCAGAGGCGCTCGCCGTCGCCAGCAGTGCTGTCACCACGAGTCGAATCGCGCCCGACCGTGAAAAAAAGTGCACGGCACCAGCTCAAAGAACTCAAACCTGGCTGATGCCATCCGTGGGCTCCTGGCTGAATGGCCGAGCTGGCGGACGGTGTCCTGTGTTCCAGTTGACCAAGAGCTCGCTGGGATAAAACGAGTCGCGACCGCGCCTGCGCGGCCGAGTCGTGGCGATTTCTGAACCGGCTAGAAGACCCCTGCTTTATGGATCTCGGATTTTTCAACACCCTGCTATCGACCAGTCTGCTCGGCATCTCGCTGGCCAACTGGCTCGCCATGCTGTGCACCATCCTGCTCAGCTTCACCCTCGCCCGAACCGTCATCGGCTTCGTCCTGAGAAACCTGCGGTCCCGCGCAGAGAAACCGGGTGCCCATGTCAGCCATATCGCCATTCAGGTCTTGTCCAGCACCAGCAATACGCTGTTGCTGCTGGCCGCCATTCTGATCGGCGTAGGGATACTGGACTTGCCCGAGCGTTGGCTGACCCGGGTCAGCAGCCTCTGGTTCGTGGTGGCGGCGCTGCAGGTCGGGCTATGGGCCAACCGCGCGGTGGCCCTGGCGGTGCACCACTACTTCGTCAAGCATAGCCAGGCGGACGTCTACCAGGGCAGCGCCCTGGCCACCCTGTCGCTCTGGGGGGCCAAGGTGCTGCTCTGGGCCGTGGTCGGCCTGGCCATGCTGTCCAACCTCGGGGTGAACATCACCGCCTTCGTCGCCAGCCTTGGCGTGGGCGGTATCGCCATCGCCCTGGCCGTGCAGAACATTCTGGGCGATGTGTTCGCGTCCCTGTCCATCGCGGTGGACAAACCCTTCGAGGTAGGTGACTTCATCGTCGTGGGCTCACTGGCGGGCACGGTCGAACACGTAGGGCTCAAGACCACCCGGATCAGAAGCCTGGGCGGCGAGCAGATCGTCATGGCGAACGCCGAGATGATCGGCAGCACCATCCAGAATTACAAGAAGCTGCAAGAGCGCCGTATCGTCTTCAAGTTCGGACTAACCTACGCCTCCCAGCCAAACCAGATCAAACAGGTCACCACTGCCCTGAAGGAGATCATTCAACGGCAGGACAAGACGCGCTTCGACCGCGCTCACTTGCTGACCTTTGGTGACAGTTCGCTGGAATTCGAAGTCGTCTACATCGTGCTGGATGCCAGCTACAACGTATATATGGACATCCAGCAGGCGATCAATATCGAGATGATGGAAGCCTTCGCCAAGATCGGCGTGCGTTTCGCCCTCTCCAGCCGAAGTCTCTATGTCGAAACCCTGCCCGCGGACTTTCCGCTGGAAAAGGATCGGCAGGATGACACTCAGCGGGATGCCTGGACGCAACACGGCATCCAATAGATCCCCCTCGGAGACGACCCGTGCTGGAACTGGCAGCGATCATTCTCTTCATAACGGCGGTTCTGGCTTTTCTGAACCGTCGTTATGTCGGGCTTCCCTCAGCGATCGGCGTGATGGCCATCGCCCTGGCGCTTTCCCTCGGGTGCATCGGGCTGGACTGGCTCGGGTTTCCTCTGGTCCGCGACTACGAGCAGAACCTGCTGAGCTCCATCGACTTTTCCGAACTGCTGATGCAGGGGATGCTGTCGGTCTTGCTCTTCGCCGGGGCCCTGCATATCGATCTGAGCGAGCTCAGAGCCTTTCGCTGGCAGGTGTCGCTGCTGGCGGTCGTGGGCACGACCGTATCCACCCTGGTGGTCGGATTTGCGCTGTTCTATCTGTTGTCCTTTACCCATGTCTCGCTCTCGCTGATCCACTGCCTGATCTTCGGTGCGCTGATTTCACCGACGGACCCCATCGCCGTCATGGGCATCCTCAAGACGGCCGGAGCGCCCAAGAACACCGAACTGGTCATCGCGGGCGAGTCGCTGTTCAACGACGGCGTGGGTGTGGTGCTCTTTTCGGTGCTCCTGGCGACGTTGGTCAACGACGAACCCATCACCGTGACCAGCACCCTGGAGATCTTCGCCCACGAAGCGGGTGGCGGCATCCTGCTGGGGCTGGTCGTGGGCTATCTGGCCTTCGTCATGTTGCGCAGCATCGACAGCTATCCGGAAGAGATCCTGATCACCCTGGCCACCGTACTGGGCTGCTATACCCTGGCCAACCACCTGGGCGTATCCGGTCCGCTGGCGATGGTGGTCGCCGGCTTGATCATCGGCAACCATGGCCGGGCGCTGGCGATGTCGGACACCACGCGCAAACGGATCGACGCCTTTTGGGAAGCCCTCGATGAGATCCTCAATGCCGTGCTGTTCGTGCTGATCGGACTGGAAATCATCCTGATCGACCTGGCGCCTCCACTGCTGCTGGGCGGGGTTATGGTCGCGGTGCTGACGCTACTGGCGCGCCTGGTCACGGTGGGAATCCCCGTGGGGCTGCTGGGCAGGAGATTTCGGCTGGTGCCTGGCTCCTGGCGGATTCTGACCTGGGGTGGCCTGCGCGGTGGGATCTCGGTAGCGCTGGCCCTTTCCCTGCCCATCGGCGGCGAGCGCGACGTAATTCTCACCCTGACGTATGTGGTAGTGATCTGCTCGATATTGGGTCAGGGTCTGACCATCGGCAAGGTTGCGAAAACGGTATGCAATCCTGCCGCAACCCCATCGCAGGAGCGGCACTGACCCACGGCTGAGCACCGTATCCAGCCGCTGGCGGCTCGATACGGGATAAGGCCTGTCGACCCATGCTGACCGGACACCGGCTCAGCATGGGTCGCCCGCTACTTCTTCAAGCGGCCTGCGGCGCCTGTCGAGCCAGGCCGTTGTAGGCGTCGAGCATGCGTTCGCACCAGGCCGTGAGGGAATCGTCCTGGGCCAATAGCGACTGGGTGCTGACGACCCGGGCCCATTGGAAGGCGCCGAATACGATGTGATCGGCGTAGGCCGGCGCGTCACCAGCCAAATAATCCTGTTGGGCCAGGGTGCTACGCAAAGGCTTCAGGATCGCCCGAAAGGCCTGCAGCGACGCCTCGCGCTGGCTAGCCAGCTCATCCAGGGATACCCCAAACGCGGCTTCGCGGGTCCGCTTGAAATAGTCCTTGTCGGCTTCATCCAGCACCGCATGGACGTCGGGCAGGATCAAGCGCGCCAGCGCCGGATGGACACTCTCGGCAACCCACTGATTGACGAAGCGCGTCAACGCCTTCAGCGCGGCATCGCCCAGCAGCGAGGGCCGATCGGGATACTGTTGATCCAGATACTCGGCGATGGCCCAGCTGTCGGTCACGCACCGCTCGCCGTCGACCAGCACCGGCACCTTGCCCTGCCCGGAGAAGGCAATGGCCTCCTTCTCGTGGAAGCGCCAGGCGACGGTCTCGACCGGCAGCCCCTTGTGGGCCAGTGCCAGGCGCACGCGCCAGCAATAGGGGCTGAAGCGGCAGCTGTCGTCGGCACCAGCCAATTCGTATAGACGGAGTGGAGTGGGCATCGGGATATTTTCTCTTGGTTGAGCAACGGGGCCTCGGACGCCTGCTGGTTCAGACACAGTCGCCCATCAGGTCTTCTGGGACAGCGGAAGAGAGCCAAAAGTACCCACACGCCTGCGCTTTCAACAACCGAGGATGATCGAGGTGGTCAGCCTGACCGCTGCTCCGGTACGCCCTTCCAATCCTTACTTGAACGATCGCTTCCCAGCGCCCTGGGCAAGACCTCCCCACTGGCTAGCCCGGCAAAAAGCCTTTTTTCCAGCGGACCCTCTGGTTGGCTGGCGAAGTTCATCGGCAGGTAATTAGCGCAGGTGCCCTTCCTCGGGCCGGGCTCTCGCCCCCTGTATCGACTACAGTTCAGCGAGCCCCTTCAGCTGTCGCGAACGCTGGCGCCGCAGTACCCGCCCGAGACCGGCGACGCGCAGAGCACCACCAGTCAGGAGTCACGGATGGAGCAGGACAACCAGAAACAGGACTACCTCACCACCCTGGAGTCGCTGGAAAGCCTCTACGGTGAGGTCGCGATCGCCGATCGCCTGGCCGCCGGCGACCTCACCCAGCGCATCGAGGCCGAGGGCCGTGACGAGACCGCGGCCCTGCTCCGCGCCATGGGCGGCATGAACCAGCGCCTGGGCCAGATCATCAGTAACGTCCGCAGTGCCTCCGATGGCCTGGCCAGCGCCTCGGAAGAGATCTCCGCCACCGCCCAGAGCATCAGCCAGGCCAGCACCGAGCAGGCCGCCTCGGTCGAGGAGACCAGCGCCAGCGTCGAGCAGATGTCGGCCTCCATCGCCCAGAACACCGAGAACGCCAAGGTCACCGACGGCATGGCCGGCAAGGCCAACCGCGAGGCGAACGAAGGCGGTCAGGCCGTGAGAGACACCTTGGTAGCCATGAAGACCATCGCCGCCAAGATCGGCATCATCGACGACATCGCCTACCAGACCAATCTGCTGGCACTCAACGCGGCCATCGAAGCGGCGCGCGCCGGTGAGCATGGCAAGGGCTTCGCGGTGGTGGCCTCGGAGGTGCGCAAGCTGGCGGAACGCAGCCAGGTGGCGGCCCAGGAGATCAGCAATGTCGCCCAGGGCAGCGTGGCCCTGGCCGAACGCGCCGGCTCGCTGCTGGACGACATGGTGCCGTCCATCAGCAAGACCTCCGATCTGGTGCAGGAGATCACCGCCGCTTCGGAAGAACAGAGCGCTGGCGTCGACCAGATCAACAGCGCCATGCTGCAACTGAGCCAGGTGCCCCAGCAGAACGCCTCGGCCTCCGAGGAACTGGCCGCCACCGCCGAAGAGATGAGCAGCCAGGCCGAGCAGCTGCAGCAACTGATGGAGTTTTTCGTCCTGAACGGCGCCTCGTCCACGCAACGCTTGGCGCACCCCGCTACCAAGGGGTCGGAACCGGGCCTGGCCAAGCGAGCCGCAGCGCTGGTCGACAGCTCCCGGCACACGACCCAAGGTCGCGTACCCACTGGCTATGCGCTTTTCGAGGAGCCTGCCTGATAGCGAGCCGACCCTGGCGAAGGTGTTCACCCCTGGGTGAGCATCTTCAGCTGCAGGACGCTCCACGGGAGCTGTCAAGCCTGCCCTATCATCCCTGCACTGCAGGGATCGGCGAAACAACGGGTACGCCTACAAAACCTCAGCTGCGTAGGCCGAGAAACTCCTGCAGTCGCAGCGCTATCAGTCTGACCTCCGCCTTTTCGGAGAAACCGACCCGTGGCCAGTCATAGCGGCTGTCACATTCGGTGGCATGGCCGCTGTCGGCTTTCAGCTGCTTGAAGAAGTGTCTGGTTTCAACGATCCCTCGACCTGCCCTTCTGGCATGGGATTCGACGTCGAAGGCAATCTCGCCCAGATTGCCCTCCGCCAGACCCGCAGCGGGCCGGTACAGGAAGAGCTGGCCGCGTTCGGCCTTTACACAGCGAAAGCCCTGCCCGTTTTCCATTTCGTACAAGGCTCCGTAGATATCCGTGAGCAATCTTCTGGCCGTCTCGAACACATACCCATCCATCTATCCAGCTCCCTGCTTTTCGGCAAAAGATCGCGGCAACACCGGTATGGGCGCGGATCATAGAGAACCCTAGCAGTCGTTCAGGAATTAACTCCCAACGGAAACATCGCCTCACAGTTGCCAGACATGGATAGATAGGCGAATCAGATCCTGGCCACGCTGTTTCCCTTGGCTCACAGGGCTAAGGAACGTCTTGACGAAGGACACGACGATGCGCCGTACCTGTCTCAGGGTCCTGTGCAGACCTCGACAAGTCGCGGTAGGAATTAATGATCAACCAGGCTTTCGCCGTGGACGCCACCGCGTGGCGGGCAGGCATCTCAGCGGGCCATCGACAGGCCCGCGCCTGATGCCGGAGCGGACCTAGCCCTTGAAACCCTTGCCCACCAGATAGACCTCACGCGAGCGGGGACGCGAGGCTTCGGGCTTGCGGATCGACACCTTCTCGAAGGAGGTGCGTACGTCCTTCAGAAAGACATCGGAGCCTTCGCCCTGGAACACCTTGACCACATAGTTGCCGCCCGGCTTGAGCACCTGGCGCACCATGTCGAGGGTCAGCTCCACCAGGTACATCGCCGCCGCTTGGTCGGCCGCCGCGACGCCGCTGATGTTGGGCGCGATGTCGGAGACGATCAGATCGGGCTGGCGGCCATCGAGCACGCCGAGGATCTTCTGGAAGACGGCATCGTCGGTGAAGTCGCCCTGGACGAAGTCGACGTTGTCGAGGGCTCCCATCGGCAGGATGTCGGTGGCCACCACGCGGCCCTTTTCGCCGACGATGCCCCCGGCCACCTGCGACCAGCCACCCGGAGCCGAGCCCAGGTCCATGACCAGCATGCCCGGGCGGATCAGCTTGTCCTTTTCGTTGAGCTCGATCAGCTTGTAGCTGGAGCGCGAGCGCAGGCCGTCTTTCTGAGCGCGTTTGACGAAGGGATCGTTGACGTGTTCATCCAGCCAGCGACGGCTGCTTTTGGATCTTTTCATGTTGGAGCTACCACGGGAAAGCGGGTGAGAAGCGGACGCACGCCAGGTCTGGCCGGCCGCGAAGTGGCGGCGATTATAAGCCGATAACGCCCCGGGACGAATCAGGGATCGCCCGGGTGACCGCCAGACCGCCCAGAGGCGCGCCCATCGTCCCAGCCTGACAGCGCCGGGGCCGCCGGGTACAATCGCCGCCCCACCCCTCCTCGTCCCTTCCTTTGCCGGAGTCACCGGCCAGGATTATTGTCATGATTCGCATCAACGAACTGTCGCTGCCGCTTGATCACACCCCCGCCGAACTGCGCCAGGCCATCCTCGGCCGCCTGAACCTGCGCGACGCCGATCTCCTGAATTTCACCGTGTTCAAGCGCAGCTACGATGCGCGCAAGAAGAACAGCGTCATCCTGTTCATCTATATCATCGACCTGGAAGTGCGCGACGAGGCGACGGTGCTGGCGCGCTTCGCCAATGACCTGCACGTACGGCCCGCACCGGACACCGGCTACTACCCGGTCGGCCAGGCGCCGGCGAACCTGACCGAGCGCCCGCTGGTGGTGGGCTTCGGCCCGTGCGGCCTGTTCGCTGCCCTGCTGCTGGCCCAGATGGGCTTCAAGCCCATCGTGCTGGAGCGCGGCAAGGAGGTGCGCAGCCGCACCAAGGACACCTGGGCGCTGTGGCGCAAGAAGGTGTTGACGCCCGAATCCAACGTGCAATTCGGTGAAGGCGGCGCCGGCCTGTTTTCCGACGGCAAGCTCTACAGCCAGATCAAGGATCCGAAGTTCTACGCCCGCAAGGTGATGCACGAATTCGTTCGCGCCGGCGCGCCGGAGGAGATCCTCTACGTCAGCAAACCGCATATCGGCACCTTCCGCCTGACCGGCGTCGTGGCAGCCATGCGCGAGGAAATCATCGCCCTCGGCGGCGAAGTCCGCTTCGAAACCAAGGTGACCGATCTGGTGATCAACGACGGTCAGCTCGAAGGCGTGGTGCTGGCCAATGGCGAGACCCTGCACAGCCGCCACGCGGTCCTCGCCCTGGGCCACAGCTCCCGCGACACCTTCCGCATGCTGCATCGCCAGGGTGTGTTCATCGAGGCCAAGCCCTTCGCCATTGGTTTCCGCATCGAACATCCCCAGGGCATGATCGACGAGGCCCGCCTGGGTAAATACGCCGGCCACCCCGAGCTGGGCGCCGCCGACTACAAAGTGGTGCATCACGCCAAGAATGGCCGCGCCGTGTACAGCTTCTGCATGTGCCCCGGCGGCACCGTGGTGGCCGCCACCTCCGAGCCGGGCCGCGTGGTCACCAACGGCATGAGCCAGTACTCGCGCAATGAACGCAATGCCAACTCCGGCATCGTGGTGGGGATCAATCCCGAGCAGGATTTCCCCGGCGATCCGCTGGCCGGCGTCGAGTTGCAGGAGCGCCTGGAATCCCGCGCCTATGAACTGGGCGGCAGCGACTATTCCGCGCCCGGCCAGCTGGTCGGCGACTTCATTCGCGGCGTGCCCTCCACCGCATTCGGCGAGGTGGAACCCTCCTACAAGCCGGGCGTGCGCCTGGGTGATCTGGCGCCGTCGCTGCCGGCCTATGCCATCGAGGCCATCCGCGAGGCGCTGCCCGCCTTCGGCAAGCAGATCCGCGGCTTCGATCGCCCTGACGCCATCCTCACGGGCATCGAGACCCGTACTTCCTCGCCGGTGCGTATCACCCGGGATAACGACAGCCTGCAGAGTCTGAATCTGCGCGGCCTCTACCCGGCCGGTGAAGGCGCCGGCTATGCCGGTGGCATCCTGTCCGCAGGCGTGGATGGCATCAAGGTGGCCGAGGCCCTGGCCAGATCCATGCTGTCGCAAGGCGACGAGCAGGACGTCCCGCTGGTCCGGGCCGCTGGCTGATGAAGCTCGACGACCTCAAGAAGCTCCACCAGAAGAAGTACCGCGCCGAATTCGGCCACTTCCTGGTGGAGGGCGAGCACCTGGTGCTGGAGCTGCAAAAGGCCGCGCTGCAAAATCCCCCGCTGCAGCGCGCCGAGCTCTATGTGACGACTGCCTATGAGCACTGGCAGAGTCCGTTCCGGACGCACCTGATCAGCGACCGGCAGATGGCGCAGCTGGCCGACACCAAGACCCCGCAAGGGATCCTGGCGGTGGTGCCGATGCCCGCCGCCCTGACGGTCGCACCGGCAGCCGTCGAGGGCGAGCGCGCGGTCTATCTGCACGAGATCCAGGACCCGGGCAACCTGGGCACCATCCTGCGCACCCTGGCCTGGTTCGGCGGCTTTCGCTGCCTGCTCAGCCCCGGCAGCGTCGACCCCTACAATCCCAAGGTGGTCCGCGCCAGCATGGGCGCCATCTTCCACACGCCGCTGGAGCTGGATGTCGCACTCGACGGCCTGCAGGAGCGCTTCCCGCGCCTCGCCTGCCTCGATATGCAAGGCACGCCGGTGCAGTCAGCCCAGTTCAAGGCCTTCGATTGCTACCTGTTCGGCAACGAGGCCCGCGGCGTTCCCCGCGAGCACCTCGCGGCCCTGAATGCCCAGCCCTTCACCATCGCTGGCGCGGGCGCCATCGAATCGCTGAATCTGGCGGCGACGGTGAACATGTGCGCCTATGAGTTGAGTCGGTAGCGGCATCGTTCACTTTGGATTACGAAAGCGCGCGCGATTTGCGGCTCCATCGAGCTGAACAGTACCGCGCGCACCCGGTCCGTATGGGAACGACCACCGGGAGAATCGACGATGACGACAACCAGCAACCTCTTGTGGGGCGCCTTGGCTATTGGCGTGGTGACAGGCATGCGCAGCATGCTGGCGCCGACCATGGTCAGCCAGGCGCTGGCCGAGCGTGCGGACATAGAGGGCGCGGGCGAACCCGCACGTACCCTAGCGTCGCGTCAGGTACGGCGCTACGTAATGCCCCTGGCCGCCGGTGAGCTGTTGGGCGACAAGATGCCCTTCGCCCCGGATCGCACCATTGCGCCATCGCTGCTGGTCCGTGCCCTATCCGGCGGCATCAGTGCGGCAGCGCTCGCAGGTGCGCGGCGACAACCGATACTGCTGCCGGCGTTGATTGGCTCCAGCGCCGCCTGTCTCGCCGCCAAGGTGGCGATCGATCTACGCAAGCGCTACGGTACCAACGCCTGGGTCAATGCGGGTCTTGGCCTGGCCGAGGACTGCTTGGCCGTGTCGCTGGGCAACGCCGGGTTGCGTCGGGCCCTGCAGGATCGCTAGGACAGAAGTCGCACGCCGCTCGCCCTTCACTCTGCCCGGCAGGCCGCGCACGCCCTATCTACCTCAACATGAGCGAGTGCGAACATCGCCGGGCATGAATCGTCCAGAACCCCGCCGGAACTCCTATTAGACATCGCGATCAGAGTTAGCATGAGTGCTCCAACCCTCATTGACTTCAGCCCTGCCAGAGAGCGGGGCTTTTTTTGCCTGTCGTCCAAGGGGTGAGCGAGGCTATCGAGTGCCACCTATGAGGGTGCCGGCACGGCATGGTAAGACGCCTCTTTCACCACGAGAAAATCGCCATGCGCCATCTGTTGCTACCACTACTCCTAGCACCCGCGATTCTGCTTAGCAACCCCGCCTTCGGCCAGCAGGCGCTGAAAACGGATAGCGACTACCTCCAGCACCGGGCAGCCTCGTTGAGTGAGCGGATAAACCTTGCCGTCAAGGGTCACCAGGTGTCCAAGCAACAGGCAGCACGTTTGCAAATGGCCGTAGGCCAGGTGCAGACACGTGCGGGGCATTTACAGGCTCGTGACGGAACAATCAGCCGGCCGGATGCCGATGCCATGAACCAGAACCTTACCGACGTTGAAAGAACGCTTACCCATCAGCCGTGATGGATAAGGCAGATGCATGTTCTCCCAAGACAGATCTCCAATGTTCCTCAGCAGCCTCCATGGCCGCCGCTGACGTGACGTTGTTGGAGCCCTTACCGCTGCGTACATCAGTCCGGTAGGGTCCCTAGACTTTCGAGAGCAAACATCTGTCCATCTTCAGAGCTTCGTACTGTCTGGCGGCAGCTCGTCTGGCTAGTCAGGATCGTGCTCTTCGTCGATATGCCGCCGGTGAGCGACTAGCGACTAGCTGCGGTGATTATCATGTTTTGGTAATTCAACTGGGACGCGAATGCAGCACAGCGAGGCTGATCTGCACCAAAAGCATCTCGGGGCCGGCTTCTGATCGATGACTGATCAACTCTTCTCCCTTCTCGGTTTGTGCCTCCCCGGCCCTCGTGATCATGAAACGATAAAGCTCGATAGGTTCGTTGGTTACCGCGTTTCGGATCAAGACAATGCAGGCAATCTTTCCCTCGTCGTCGTGGGAAAGCGGGTGAGTAATGATTTCGAAGAATCGGCCAAGCACAACGGCCTTGAAACGATCTTCAGTCGCCTGAATGTGCGTCCAGACTTCAGCGACGTCTTCACTGCCCGCAAGATCGGCCATGATGTCGAAATACCTGGCCGTATGCGCCTTGGCCCGCCTGAGGTCCTTTCCGAACGATGCAAGCATCTGGACGCCAGCGATGTAGTCTTTACCTACCGATTCCATGGACAAGCTCCTGGTTGTGAAAGAGGAAGCTGGGACGGGTATAGAGACAGTGGGTCGAATGTTCTTCTTTCGGACCTGCTGCGCACGGGAAAGACTCCCTGTCCCCTTTGCACCGACAGGTGCCTGCTACCTCGAGAACACGCCTGGAAAGCACCGGAAAACCGCGGCCCGGACAATGTGCAGGGCCAGCGATCCCGCGTTGCGACGCCATGTTGCATGCAGGTACCGCGGATCAGACGCAACGGGGGCGGGATCGGGGTCATTACCCGCTCTCCATCGGCTCGACCTGAGCCTGGATGCGAAGCGAGTCCGTCCCAGCCAACCACCGCTTTGACCGCTCTGCTGGAGCGGTCGGCTATTCGCCCACGCCGTTCGCAACGCGGCGTCGAACGCCATTGGCCATCGAACTACCTCGTGACTCCTCTCCGCGACTCGAACAAATCGCCCTGCAGATAGGCTGAAGCGAACTGCGCAGCGTCGGCGAGACCTTTCGGCAGCAGGGTGC
The DNA here is from genome assembly GCF_021106615.1 of Pseudomonas sp. PLB05. Classification (NCBI taxonomy): domain Bacteria; kingdom Pseudomonadati; phylum Pseudomonadota; class Gammaproteobacteria; order Pseudomonadales; family Pseudomonadaceae; genus Pseudomonas; species Pseudomonas sp. PLB05. Next base: position 828,602 of record NZ_JAJOHO010000001.1, on the reverse strand, counting down.
CGTAGTGCCTGGAACTTGTCGGAAAGCGCTGTAGTCATGACGCCGCATGGCAGAACGGCCGGGTCGTCTGTCGCCCGGAGTGCGCGCCCGGCGTGGCCGCTGCCCGGTGCCCGGTGCCGTCCCTGCATGCTTTCCACTTGCACCAATAACATCAACTAGCCGTACGGATAGTATCCGCAGGGATATCACTTGCGTCGTGCATCACGTCCTGCCGCATGGATCGCCAACGGCGCGGGGTATGACCGGCAAGCCTTGCGAAGGTCCGACAGAAGTGGGACTGGTCGGAAAAGCCGCATTCCAGAGCCACGTAGGCAACGGAAAGATCTGTCTCCACCAGCAGACCCTTGGCCTTGTCGATTCGACAGGCCAGGGCCCACTCCTGAGGGGATACGCCCGTGGCTTTCTTAAAGGCGCGGGAGAAGTGACTACGAGAGAGCGAGCAGCTTTTCGCGACTTCCGCGACCATCAGCCGGCTGCTGTCGCCCTGGTCCTTGCCCAGTAGTTCCTTCGCCTTTCGTTCCTGCCAGGGTGCCAGCGCGATACGTGCCTGTGGCTCACCTTCAGGCCGCGCGTAGTGCTGCAAGAGGTGACCGCACAGCTCTCGCCCGGCTTCCAGCAGGCGCCGCGTCTCCACTGCGCAGGCATTCTCCAGGGCGTCCTTGAGCAAGTCGACCAGTTGGTAGGTCTCGGCGTCCAGGGCACGGGCGTGAGGCAAGTAAGAGCTGGGCATGAGATCTCTCCTGAAACTGATGGAGAGAGCGTGCCGGACATCGCGCGGCGCTGCCCTTTAGCCGATGTGAAACGTTCTTAAAGGTCATTTAAGCGCGGCTGCAGGAAGTTGGGCGATCCCCTCCCTCATGCGCGGCAGCGTGAAGAAAAACAGACTTTCCCCGCGCCGACCGCGGGTACAGCGCAGCGAGCCACCGTGGGCACTGATGATTGACCAGCAGATGGCCAGGCCCATTCCCATCCCGGTGGGCTTGTCGGTGTAGAACGCCTGAAACACGCGGTCTTCGCAGCCGGGCGCAACGCCAGGCCCGCTATCCTGCACGATCACCAGGATGTCTTCACGCACCGGACGGGCCGAAATGTACAGCCGTCGCCGCAAAGGCGGCAGATCCTGCATCGCCTCGACCGCATTGATGATCAGGTTGCGCACCACCTGCTGGATCTGAGTAGCATCGCCCAAAGCATAGGCATGAGGGGCAATGTCGATGACCAGCCCCACGTTCTGGTCCTGAATATCGGCCCGGGTGACGGACAGCACCCGATTGATGACGCCATCTACCGCGATCGGCTGGCGCTGCGGAGGCGCCTGGCGCGCCAGGGAGCGCATGGCATTGACGATGTCCGCCGCTCGCTGACCCTCGGACAGAATATCGCGAATCCCCTCCAGGGCATCTTCCACTGCGGGGACCGCCCGATCCAGCCAACGCACGCTCGCACCGGCATTGGACAGGATGGAAGCCAGCGGCTGATTGATCTCGTGGGCGATGGATGCTGCCAGCTCGCCCAGCACGCTCGCCTGGGAGGTCCGCTCCAGCTCACCGCGGGCGGCACGTAGCGCGATGTCGGTCTGGCTGCGTTCGGTGATATCCAGCAGTACGCCGATGAAGCCATTGCCCGTGTCGTCCGGCTCCCCGGCCAGTTCCAGAAAATGGTGATTGCCATCGAGTGCCACCGTCCGGAACTTGAGACGAAAGGCATCGTGGCTGTGGACACCCTGGCGCAACTGCTCGCCGAACGTTTCTCGATCATCCGGATGGACCAGCAGCGCCGCGTCGTGCAGGTAGCCGGCATCACCCGGGGCAGGCAAGCCAAGCTGATCGAGCAGCTGGCGCGACCACAGCGAGGCGGATGCCTGGGGCTTCCAGGAGAAGGTTGCATAGCGACTCACCGCCTGGCCCAGCGCCAGCAGGGCCTGCGTCCGCCGCAAGGTGCTTTCGCTGGCTCGCCGCCGCTCGTTCTCGGCGCTGAGGTCACTGTAGAGCTGGGCGTTGCTCAGCGAAATGGCAGCCTGGGCAGCGATCAGCTCCAGGACGTCCACGCGCGCCGGCTCGAAGATTCCTGGAATGAGGGCGTTCTCCAGATAGAGCACGCCGATGACCCCGTTCTGCTTGAGCAGGGGAATGCAGCCCACCGAGCCGCGTTCGAGCTCCAACAGGTGCGGATCCTGGGTGAAACGGCGCAGAGCTTCGGTGCCATTGATGGCGAGCGGCTCGCGATGTTCGAGCACATGCCGGACCAGGCAACGAGGTATTGGCAGGTCACGGGGCAGCTCGCCTCGAAGCCTTACCTCCACGCCACTGGCCTGGGCGACGCCGATGGCCTCGACCTCCAGGTCATCCTCGGCGCCTAGCAACAGCGCGGTGAAGGTCGCGCCAGCGTGGGTGGTCGCGTTGGCCAACAGCGTCTTGATCAGGGCTTCCGGCTCGATCTCCCGTGAGAGCGCCTGGCAGGCCCTGGTGATGGCGAGAACGTCGAGTTCGTGCTTGCCCGGAAGCGCGAGGCTGGGCGCCAAGGCGGGCGCTTCCCGCAAGTCGGGATGGGTCAATTCAAGACGTTCGGCCAGGCGCTTGGCGCCCCACCGGCACCAGGCGTCACGTCCCAGTCGCAGGTGTACCCGAGCCCCGTAATGCATGCTGACCAGGGCCAGGCAGCGACTTTCCAGCTCGTGGCCCAGCCCCTGAATGTGGATCGCCCCGCAGGCGGTGGCCTTGTCGATCGCGTCCTCGTAGTGCAGCAGGGCCTGCAGATGATTACCTTCGATGCGCTGGATCTCGGCTTCGGCCAGCGCCAGGCGGTCGCCGAAATAGCGCGGGTTCAGCTCCGCTGCGGATCTCAGGCACTGGAGCGGACGACTGAAATCCTCGGTGGTGCCGGTTTGGGTCTGTAGAGCGGCGCGGGTGAGCACCGTGAACAGCGCCAGATCTACCAGATGGACATGCACAGGGGCTGCCCAAGCCAGCGCCCAGGCCCGATCCAGATGCCCCGCCGCTCGAGTGAGACTGCCGTCCAGAAACAGATACAGCCCCTCGAACAGCTCCCACAGGAAGTGCAGCTCACCCATCTGCGAGCGGGCGACACGCTGCGCAAGCTCCGCATGATCGGGAATGGGGATGGACTTGCCGATGTCACCGGCCAGCCGGCGAATGTAGAGCGCCTGGATGAAAAGGATGCTCTGGGCGTCGATGAATTCGAGGTGCCGCGCGTACTGCAGACCGGTATCGATCTGCCGGAGCATGCGTTCGATCGGCGCACCCAGCACGATCAGGTCGGAAATGATGTGGTTGTTCGCATAGCAGGCGAAGCTAGGACTGCCTTTTGACACCAGAAACCGGTAGGCGGACTCGGCACACTCCACCGAATAGGGCAATGGTCTGGTCCAGACGCTCACCCGCTCGAGTGCGATCAGGGCCGCGCCGCGCGCCTTGGTGAAGCGCGGCTCGGCACTGAGTTCGGAGGCGACTTCGGCGTAGCGGAAGGCATCGCCATGCCGTCCCAGATGATGGGCTGTCGCCACGCCAAACCAGGCAAGCCCCTCGACGCCGGCGACACTGAGTCCATGCGCGAGCGTCAGCCGGAGGATCTGGCTGGCGGCCACCCACATCAGGTTGGGTTCGACGAAGGCACCTGGGACGATGGCTGCGCGCAGCAGGTCGACGCTCGCCCTGATGCGCTCGTCTGTCAAGGGCGCCAGCTGACCGAAGGCAGCTGCCGGGTCGGTACCGAGCGATTCGGCGACGCTCCGGCCCAAGGCTTCGGCGGCATGATCCGACAGTAGCAGGTCGATGTCAGGCGCCAGGTGGGCGAGGCCCTGCGCCAGGGTTTGGAGCGCCCCCCGGTAGTCCCCCTGCAGCGAAAATATTTCGCAGCGCAGCCGGTACAATTCGGCGCGATGGTCGGCGCGGCGAGTTGCCTGCAGCTGCGTGTCGATGTAGTCCCTGGCCACCTCGTAGGACGCATTGAGGATGAGGCATTGTCCGTAGAGGACCCTGACCTGGGAGGCCGGCTCCTCATCGCCGACAGCGAGCACGGGATTCAGTCGCTCGGCATAGTGCAGATAATCCAGGGCGACCGCTGGTGCCACCAGGCCACGCGCTTGTTGCGCGCCCTCCACCAGCAGGGCTACCAGGGCCGCCGTCTGTTCCGCGGGAAAGGCATCGGCAGGCACTTCGAGCACATGGGACGCCGCACGGTGGACCAGGCTGGGCTGGTCGCCGGAGGCCACCGCGGCGGTAAGGCGCAGGGCGAAGTCCTGATGCATCGCCTGCCGGGCACCGGGTGCCAGCCGTGCTGCCAGTGCTTCCCAGATGGAATCATGGACGAACGACAATCCCGCGCGGTGCTCGACGATCAGGCCCGCCACGAACGCCGGCTTGAGCCAGCGAATGACAGATGCCGGATCCAGCTCCGCAATCAGCGCCAACTCCGCCACGGCGGTTTCATTGCCCAGCAGCGCGAGCTTTTCCATCAGCTCGCGCGTACGCATCGGCAGCTTTTCGACGCGCAGGTCCACCAGCGAGGACATGCCACCGGAAGGGATGTCGGCGCCCATGGCATTTTCGCGAAACGCGGCCACGGCCTGGCGGAAGTACAGCGGATTCACGCTGCCGTCCTGCCCGATCTTCGCCTGCAGGAACGCCCGTTCGGCGTCGGTGAGGAAGGTCTCCTGCACCAGGAGCTCGGTCAGCGCCTGGTCATCCAGCGGTGCCAGCGGCACCTCCTTGACCCGGCACCTCAGTGAGCGGCAATGCGCCAGGAAGGCCGCGGCGGCCGCCTCGGGACGCAAGGCACTGGCTCGATAGGCGACCACCAGCAACAGGTGCCGGAATTGCCCGGGCTCGAGTTCGCGCAGGAATGTCAGGGACTCGGCATCGGCCCGGTGCACATCATCCAGAAACAGCACCAGGGGATGATCGGGCGTGGCTACGGCCTGCAGCAGCTGCTGCAGGGTGCCATGCAGGTGACGGCGTGCCTCGCTCATGTTGGGCGTCACGCTGAGGCGCGCAGGTCCTACGAGTTGCTCCAGTTCCGGCACCAGCCGCGTGACGGCGCTGCCGAATTCGCCGATCGCCACCTTAAGTCGCGACGCCCAGTACTCGCCGCTCTGGCGTGGATCGTCGCGCAGCGACTTGCATAGCGAGGAGAGCGCATTGGCGAGCAAACCATAGGGGCTGGCATGTCCCAGCGCCCTGCCCTTGCCCATCGCATACAGCTGTCGTCCGGGCGCATTCGCGAAGAATCCGGTCACCAGCGCCGTCTTACCCAGCCCGGCTTCGCCACTCACGAGCACGAGCCCCCCCTGCTCCGCCAGCAGGTCATCCAGGGCGTCCTGGAGTAGCCCAAGGTCCTGCGTCCTGCCGATCAAGGCGCGTGGGGAGGCATCCCCCAGTTGAGTCGATATGTCGGAAGCGTCCCGACTCGGGCGACTGGCCTCCTGCCAATCGGCATGGCAGCGCCGGAGTTCGGCCTCGAGCTCCAGTGCCGAGGCGTAGCGTAAACCCGGCTGCTTGGATAGCAGACGAGCGATGAGCGGATCCAGACAGCTGGGCAGGTCACTTCGCCGCGACGTCACCGAGGGTGGTTCGACCGCCAGGTGAGTGTGCAGCCAGCTGGGCGCATCGACCGCTTCGAAGGGGCGGTCACCTGTGGCGAGTTCGAACAGCGTGATACCCAGGGCGTAGAGATCGCTGCGGACCGTGGCCGCCGCCTGTCCGCCGTTGGCGAGTTCGGGTGCCAGATACGCCAGGTTCGACGAGCCGATGTCGCTTCCCGCGCCTGGCACGCGTTCGGTCTCGGCGGCATAGGCGAAACCGGTGATACGCACCGAATCCCCGGCACCGCAGAGGAGATTCCCGGGTTGGAGGTCCCGATGCAGGATACCCGCCTGGTGTACGTCGTTCAGCGCGGCAGTCGCGGCGATGGCCAGCCGGAAGAAGCGATCGATGGGTAGATCGACGGCCCTCAGGGCGGACAGCGGTACGCCGTCCGCATCGTCCAGGACCAGCACCGGTCCATTGGCGGTATTGAGCAAGGCGCGTGGCAGTACCGCCCAGGCCGCGGCCAGGCGCGGCGTCAGCGCATATTCGCGATCCAGTCGTGGATCGTTGACCTGGGCGGAGGCCGAGGTGATCAACAACCAGGGTCGCCGGGTACGCTCGTCATAGGTACGCCAGCGGTGCAGGCCGTCCACCTCGTCGATCGCGATCCAGGTCGCCTTGCTCGGCCATTCATCGCTGAAATCCAGGCGATCACACCAGGGCCGATCGAGTCCTCCTGCCATCAGGACTCCCAGGGCGCCGTGGCCCGAGCCAGCGTGGCGAGCAGCGCTTCCGCGGTAAAGGGTTTGGCGAGGAACTGAACGCTGGTATCCAGGCGCACCGCTTCGACATCCACCCCCTCGGCCTCGGCCGACATGTAGACGATGGGAATGCGGTAGCCCGCGATGCACAGCTGCCCATAGGTCTCCCGGCCTGACAGACCTGGCATGTTCAGATCCATGAGCAGGCAGGAGGCCCGCGCCTTCCATTCGGAATTCAGCAGGCTTTCTCCCGACGGGAAGGACACCGCCTGATAGCCTTCCGACTTGAGCAGATTCACCACCGCCTTGCGGACGGATAGTTCATCATCAACGACACAGACGGCGTCCATGGGCAGCCTTGAGCGGAGGATACGAAGTGCCGAACGGTACGCCGAATCCAGTGCCTGTTCAGGCGGATTGGATGTCGAGCGTCGCGCTATCAGGCAGCCTTCCCGCCATTCTACCCAGCAGGACCAGCTCCACTAGGGTGCGTGTGCTCAGTTTTGTCATGATGTGCTTTTTATGCAGCTTGACGGTGACCTCCTGGAGTCCCAGCGCCAGCGCGATGTCCTTGTTGCGTCGGCCCTCGACCAGCAGACCGAAAACCTCCTGTTCGCGCGGCGACAGGGTGGCGAAGCGCGCGCGGATCGCATCTTCGCGTCGCGCCTGCACATGCAGTCGATGCGCCGTTTCCAGGGCTTCCTGCAGGCTGTCGAACAGCGCCGACTCGTCGAAGGGCTTGGTGATGAAGCCGACCGCTCCCGCCTTCATGGCCCGTACCGACAGGTCGATGGTGCCGAAGCCCGTCATGAAGACGATCGGCACCTTGATACCACGCTGGGCAAGCTCCGCCTGCAGATCCAGACCGCTGCTCTGACTCAGGCGCACGTCCAGCAGCAAACAGCCGGGATCCTCGAAGGAGCAGGTCGACAGGTAGGCCTCGGCGGAGGCGTAGGCGAGCGCACTGAACCCCGCCGATCTAAGCTGGCGAACCAGGCCGTTACGTACCGTCGATTCATCGTCGACGATATGCACGGTAGCCAGGGCTCTCCAGTCAGGCGATCGGTCATCCGCCTTGGTGATCGCTGGCGGATGGTCCTCGGCGGAGGCGAGCTGTGCGACGGGCAGATTCAGTCGATAACCACGGCCGGCCACGGTTTCGAGCAGATCGCGATCCAGCGCCAGCTGCTTGCGTAACGAAGACATCTGGACATGGAGATTGTTTTCCTCGACCACCGTATCCGGCCATACCGCTTCGATGAGTTCGTCCTTGGTAAGCAACCGCTGAGGCGCTGCCAGCAAACATTCGAGCAGGTCAAAGGCGCGGCTGCCAAGCCGAACCGGCTGGTCGTGGCGAAACGCCTCACGGCGCTCGATCGATACCCACACATCTCCTAGACGAATCATAAGCTCCTAGCCGGCTCGGTAGTGGCTGACGATCAAAGTATGACGTCAGTTATCTATCGATAGCATTACTATTGAAATTGGCATTAACGCTTCGGTCCCGTGGTTCAAGGCTACGGCGCTATCCGCCAAGGCGCGGACCGGCAAGCCTGAATGTTCCGTCCATCGGTACGCGCCATTGGTGCGCGCCGTCGAATCGGCTGCCGCGTACGACACCGTCGCAACAATCGTCCAGCTGGGGCACTGTTGCAGTGCACAAGCAAATGGACGGACACGCTGGCGAGAAGATTAAACGGGGGAGATGTCGCCTGAGCGTTAATTAACGTTAATCCAGCACATTTACGTTAATTAACGTCTTGGTCCTTTGGAGAAGAAGCCCGGCTGATCGGACCAGGACGAGCGCTAATCGGGACGTTCGAAGCTGCAGAAGCGCGCGGCAACCCGCGTAGATGCCGAATGCTGGATGGCCCCACGCGTAGGGCCTGATCCTTTGTTAGAAGATCTACCCCCTTGATTGTCACCTTGGTTCCGCAGCACCCTTTTTCGTATGATGCCCGACACCAACAGACGGAACCTCAGGTGTGGACGCCCCAGTAAAACCGGCTTCTTCAAGCCAACCCGACCCGAGGATAGCGCGCTGGGACGCGGGGGCGGCGGTCAACCAGCTGTCCTGGGACGACCTGCGCATCATCAAGGCGCTCAGCGAGTCCGGCAACCGTGCGGCTACCGCCAAGAAACTGGGCATCAACGTCTCAACCGTTTCCCGGCGAGTGGCGCAGGTGGAGAAAACCTTGGGCGTGGCGTTGTTCGACCACCGTCGCTCCGGCTATCAGCTGACAGTCGAAGGCGAGGAACTGCGTGCCTTGGGCGAGCGGGTCGAACTGGATATCGTCAGCGTCGCACGACGTGTCTCCCGCGCTGCACAGGGTCCACTGGGCAAACTGCGGATCACCACCAGCGACTCGCTGCTGCTGTACTTCCTGACCCCGATCATCGCCGACTTCAAGGCGGCGAACGATGGCATGACCATCGAGGTGCTGGTGGGGAATCAGACCTTGAGTCTGGCACGGGACGAGTCCGACATCGCGATCCGGGCCACCAGAAAGCCCGCCGACAGCCTGGTCGGTCGCAGGCTGGCCACCATTGCCTGGGCCGCCTATGGCAGTCGCAACAGGGTGCGGCAGGAGGATCCCTATGCGGCCGGCCAGGCCTGGGTGTCCTACGCCTCCGCCCTGGCCAACCTCAAGGCGGCTGCCTACCTGGAATGCCGAGTTGCCCCTGAGGACGTCTCCTACCGTACTGATTCGGTCGCCGCCGCCAGTGCGGCCATCGTGGCAGGGCTGGGTTTCGGCTTTCTGCCCTGCATGCTGGGCGACAGCACGCCCGGTCTGGTGCGCGTGGGGCCGGTGGTGCCAGAGCTCAACGACGAACTCTGGCTGCTGACTCATCAGGACATCCGCAAGTCCTGGCGGGTAAAGGCCTTCATGGCGTTCTGTGCGGCGGCGGTAGCCGAGCAGAAGGCGCTGGTGGAAGGTCAGCGCCCGTTTGCCACTGCGCTCGAAGACAGCGAAGCCTCTACCTAGCGCGCGCGACTGCCAATCACCGCCCGGCAGGCGATCTCGATCAGCTGCGGGCGCTGGGCCAGCCTCGAAACACCAATGATGTTGCTGGCGCAGCGCGGCGCCTCACAACCGTAGGCCGCCTTGCGCACCTTACCGACGACGGCAAAGGCGGCGTCCATGTCCAGCACATAGAGAGTCTCCTCGACCACGTCTTCCAGGCTTGCGCCATAGAGCGCGAGCAGCTTGGCGATGTTGTCGTAGGCGGTGCGCATCTGCTCGCCCATGGTGGAAAAATCGCTGGGGCGACCCTCGCTGTCCAGCGGTGCGGGCGCTACCAGATTGCCGTCTGCGTCGTGATTGAACTGCCCCGAGACGAAGATTTCGTCACCCACCCTACGGGCCTGCGGATAGCCGTAGGCCTGCTCCCACGGTACGCCCCAGTACGCCGTGTCCTTGTCCTTCAACTGTGCTGCTGCCATTGCCTGTTCCTCGCGGAAAGTGGATTCGCAATGCGGAATCCGGGTGATTGGAAGGCCAAACCCTAGCAGCGCGTTGACGATGTTTGTGGCGCAAATTTGCGCTTTCAAAGGTGCAAAAGTGCACAAGCACAGCTTCGATTGATCCCTTACCTTGGATACCAGTTCCGGTCACAACCGCTGCGAACGAGGCCGTCGCCCCCTTGAAGGCGAGCCGCCGAGATCGCCGCACGGAGCACAGCCCAAACCACACTCAATCGATAGGTGAAGCCATGAACAACTCCAAAACCGAAGTCCTAACTCCCCTGAACAGCCAGCTGATCTTCATCGACCAGCAACCGCAAATGGCCTTCGGCGTCCAGAGCATCGATCGCCAGACGCTGAAGAACAACACCGTCGGCCTGGCCAAGGCCGCCAAGATCTTCAACGTGCCCACCATCTTCACGACGGTCGAAACCGAAAGCTTCTCCGGCCACACCTATCCCGAGCTGCTCGCCGTGTTCCCGGATGCGCCGCTGCTCGAGCGCACCTCGATGAACTCCTGGGACGACCAGAAGGTGCGCGATGCGCTCAAGCGTAATGGCCGCAACAAGATCATCGTCTCCGGCCTCTGGACGGAGGTGTGCAACACCACCTTCGCTCTCTCCGCCATGCATGACGCCGGCTACGAGATCTACATGGTCGCCGACGCCTCGGGCGGCACCACCCAGGCCGCTCACGACTACGCCATGCAGCGCATGATCCAGGCCGGCGTGATCCCGGTGACCTGGCAGCAGGTCCTGCTGGAATGGCAGCGCGACTGGAAGAACCGCGACACCTATGACGCCGTCATGGGCCTGGTGAAGGAGCATTCCGGCGCCTACGGCATGGGTGTCGACTATGCCTACACCATGGTGCACAAGGCCCCCGAGCGTGTCGCTCACGGCCCCACCCTGGCGCCGGTCGCCGCGGCCGTCTGAGCCACTGCCAGCCCCACCGTCTCGGGCGGTGCTGGCGCTTCCATTGCCCAGGCAGGAGTCCTACTCATGAATCCCTCTTCCACTACCGCGACCCTGGTCGTGCGCCACCAGGTCCACCCACAGCACGAACAGCGCTACGAAACCTGGCTGCACCAGACCATCGAGGCCGCCAGTCAATTCCCGGGCCACCTGGGGGTGGACGTAGGCCGCGAACGCCATGGAGATGTCCTTGATTTCACCTCGGTGTTGCGCTTCGACGAGATGCAGCACCTGCAGCTATGGCTCGAATCCTCTGCCCGTCAGTGGCTCGTCAGTCAGGCACGCCCGTGGCTGCAGGATGGCGACAACACCGAAATCCAGCTCGGCAAGGACTTCTGGTTCGCGCCCCGGGAGGCCGACCAGGCACCTGCACGCTGGAAACAGGTGGTCGTCAGCTTCCTGGTCATTCTGCCCCTGAGTCTGCTGATACCCGCCCTCTGGCGGCCCGTATTCGGCGTCGCCCCCTGGCTCGCCGGCTACCTGATGAGCAACCTGCTGATCACTCTGAGCATCGTGGTGCTGGTGGTGTACCTCTTCATGCCGCTGGCCACCCGCGCGCTGAATCCCTGGCTCAGCGCTGACACCCCATAGCGCGCCAGCCCTTCCGCCGCCCTCCTCCCCTTCGTCCGCGATAGCCCTTCCGTTCGTTCATAAGGAATACCCATGAGCGCCGCCGCAACCTTGCTCGACCGCCACCTGCACACGGCAGACCTGCCGTCAGCCCCCTCCACCGCAGTGGCGACCGGTAGTCGAGTGCTCGGGCATCGTTACCTGGGAAAGCGCTGGCAGGGTTCGGTCCTGCGAGGCTGGCTGCTAGGTCTGTTGCTGGCAACGGCCACTGGCCAGTCCGCCACCGCGGCCGAAACACCCGCTCCCGCAAGCTGGGATGTCTTGCTGCGCAACTACTTCCTGCACAGCGACCTGCGCGACAAGGTCGGTCCCGGCCAGCAGAGCTATCAGCAGGAATGGGCGCAGGGCGTCATCGGCGAGCTGCGCTCCGGCTACACCGACGGGGTACTTGGCGTGGGTTTCGATGTACACGGTTTCCTTGGACTGAAGCTCGATGGCGGCCGCGGACACACGGGTACTGGACTGCTGCCGGTCGATGGCAAAGGGCGTAGTGGGAATTACGCGTCCGCTGGTGGAGCCTTGAAAGTCCGAATGGGGACCTATCAACTTCGCTATGGCGAAATGATGGTCGAGACGCCCGTTTTCGATACGGCTGACAAGCGCCTGCAACCGGAATACGCCACCGGATGGATGCTCGAGGGTACGCCGCGACCGGACATGCAGCTGCAACTTGGACACTTCACAGGCTTCAAGAACCAGGCTGGTCGCTCTTCTCATGACGATCTGGAAGGAGCAGGAGTCTCTACCCGCGGCAGTGCCATCAGCCTCGTCGGCGCACGCTTCGCCGTCACCCGGACGTTCAGCGCTGCCCTTTACGCCGCACAGTTGGATGACCGTTGGCGGCAGGACTATCTCAACCTCAGGGTGAGCGATGCCAGCTGGACGCTGGAGGCCAACGCCTACCGTACGCGGGACCAGGGATCTGCCACCGCTGGCGCGATCGATACGCTCGCTTACAGCCTGCTAGGCAGCCATCGCATCGGTGCCCAGACGTTCACCCTGGCCTACCAACGGGTCGAAGGACGGACCCCTTTCGACTTCGTGGGCGGCGACTCTATCTACCTGGCGAACTCGGTCAAATACGCCGATTTCAACGGCGCCGGCGAGCGGTCGTGGCAGGCGCGGTACGATGTGGATCTCGCGGTATTCGGTCATCCCGGCTTGAGTGTGATGGCGCGGTACGTCAGCGGCCGGGGCATCGACAGTACCCATACCCGTCCTGACAGCGCCTATGCCCGTTCACTGGAGGCGGGCGGACGCCACTGGGAGCGAGATCTCGACCTGCGTTACCGGGTCCAGCAGGGCGCGGCCAAGGATCTGCGGGTGACGCTTTCCCACGTGAGTCACCGAGGCAACGACGCCCAGGACGGGCGAGACCTCGATCGGCTGTATCTCATCGTCGAGTACCCGCTGCGTGGCTTCATTTGAGGGCACGCGCCATGAGTCGCGGCTTGGCGATGAAACCGTCCGACCGTTCGGCGTGCAGGTTCGTGCTGACGGCTCGGCTCATGCCATGGACCGCAGGACGTCACTCGACCGAAGCGCAAACGCAGGCGCCGGTCAGTCGATGGAGTCCGTCGCCCGATCGTGAACCTCGTACGATCCGTTACGCGCCCCCTGGCTGTTGCCGCCCCTGGCCCCGAGCGGCTTATGCCAATCGACGCGGCGACCCGCACATCCGCGCCGTGGTTGTCGAAAGGCGCCTTCGGGCTATGGAGCAGACGTGGATAATGGCCGCTGCGTCGGTGCTATCGCTGCACGTCGAAGCGACAACGAACTCATCTTCACCCATGCGCCCTATCGCATCACCGCACACCCCGGGATGGCGAGTTACGAGCGGTTGCATTCACGCCTGTCAGGCAGGCAGAATCGATCCGGTTGTACGATGACGGACAAACAGAGTCATCGGCGACGCCTCGCTTCGTTCCAATAACTACAACAAGGAATCTCGACATGAAAAAGCTGACGCTCCTGGTAAGCTTCCTCTGCCTGTTCACAGGTTATGTCGCCGCCGCTCCCCATGATGAAAGTGACGTAGCTGCCGCCGTGGACAAGCTGACCCAAGCCATGTGGCACAAGGACATAGCGCAACTCAAGGCACTGACCGCTGACAACCTGACGTATGGGCATTCAAGCGGCAACATTCAGGACAAGCAGGCGTTCATCGCCGACATCGAGACGGGGAAGAGCGCGTTCAACGAACTGAAGATGCTCAACCAGAAGATCACCCTGTCGGGAGATGTCGCGCTGGTTCGCAATCACTTCTCGGCCCAGGCTGTAAACAGCGGAAAAGTCGTGCCAACTGAAATCGAGAATTTTCAGATCTGGCAGAAGCAGAATGGCCAGTGGCTATTGATCGGTCGTCAGGCATTTCGCTTCTGATAACCCCTTCGACAGAGGCTGCGTCGATCGCCATGGAAGGTCGTAGAAGATCGACGCTCTCTCGGTCCCACCTACCGCTGCCACATTATGAACTGCCGCCTCGCTGGCCTTGGGTCTTCTGCAAGCCGCCGGCATCGGTGTTGATCCCTTAGACAGTCCTGTCACGCTGCACCGGGCCATCGACGTCCCTAAGCTGGGCTGGCGAATCTCCGCCAGCAGGTCAGTCGATCTTGGCCCGCTTGCGTGTCCGCATCGGCAGTTGGCCTTCGAAATCAATCTGACTGTTCCTGAGCTGACCGCGGCTCAGAGTTCACCGGTACCTGACCACGTGCCACTTGCGTCGTAGCGCATCCTCGGAGAGCAAGACAGCCATATTGAAGAAAGCTGGCTTCCTTCATCGACCAGCGCGGCGCCTGACATCAGATCGGCTGGAGAACAGCACCGCGCTGTCACTGCGGCCCGACGTCACGATTGGGCGCTTTCACCAGGCGTGTGAGTCATCAGTCCTATCCTTCGGCACGTCAAGCCAGGGGCCACCCAGGCTGTGAAGATCGTGGCGCACCGGCCACTCGTCGAAATCCAGCGACATCGCCCAAATGATTATTGCGATATTCGAACGGGCGAATCATAGTGGCCTGATGCCATTTACCTGATCGATGTTCGAGACCTGATCATGCACCCTGATCCCCAAGGCCAAGCCCGCGAAGCGCTACTTGGCCTTCATCGCCAACTCCAGGAAAACGCCAGCCAGCTCAGCCAGGTCGACTGCGATGACCCGGACGTCCGAGCCGTGCTGCAGGCGGTACATGATCTCAATCAGAGAGTTGCCGACCTGGTGGCGGAAACCGCCTTGCTGGCGCCCTTGGAACTGGACTCGGTCACCAACGGCAGCTCATGCGACGGTACCTGCCAATCCTGACTCATCGCCCCTGTCGACTCGACCTTTCACCGGGTCCCGGGCGAGGAGCCGGCGAAACGCCGTGACAGACTTCCCGAGCTGCATTGCCAGACCGAGATGCACGGGCGCGAGTGGAATGACAGGCGCTGTGTGAAGCCGCCTATCCGCCAGCGTCTTTACCCGGCCGCCGTTGGTAGGCACGCGCCCATTCGAGCAGGATGTTTTCTTCGTCGGTACGATCATCGACACCGCACTCTTCCAGTACGGTCACCACTCGACTCATGAAGTCTCGATCGATGCGAGCCTGCTCCATGAGCCTGGTCAGATTCAGCTGCCCCAGCCGCTGGAGCGGGGTCTGAGATTCGTTGTCTTCCATGCCCATCACGTCTGTCCCTGTAAGCACGGCTGCCGAATACCGACTGGCCTATCGCCATCATCTTCCGGACAGGGTCTGGGCTGGCAATGGTTATTGCACGAAGTGTCAAGAATGATGACTGAGCGGCAGTTGATGGCGCGTCCAAGGCGGTTGGCTTGGGCCCTCTGCTCGGCTCTCCGCGCCAGGCAGGCCCCAGCGAGCCTGCCCTACCTGCAACCTAGAAGCCCAGCACCAGAGGCAGCACCAGCGCGGTGACGATGCCCAACAGAATCATGCCCAGCGCCGAGAAGGCTGCCGTTTCCTGGCCCTCGCGCAAGGCATGAGCCGTGCCGATGGCATGGCCGTTCATGCCCAGGGTCAAGCCGCGAGCCGCGGGATCTTCCACCTTGAAGACCTTGAGCAGCGGCAGCGCCAGCGTGGTGCTGATGACGCCGGTCAGCATCACGATCACGGCGGTCAAGGGCGCGATGCCACCGAAATGATCCGCCAGCGGCAAGGCGATCGGCATGGTGACCGACTTCGGCACCAGGCTCATCAGCAGGGTCTCCGACAAGCCAAACAGCCAGCCCAACGCCAGGGTCAGGGAAACGCCCACGACGCCCCCTACCGTGAGGGTTATCAGCAGCGGCTTGCAGAGCGCCACCACCCGCGGGAAGTTCTTGTAGAGCGGAACGGCCAGGCCTACGGTGGTGGGCCCGAGCAGCATCGAGAGCATCCCGCTGGCGCCGCGATACGTCTCGTAGGGAATCCCCCCGACCCAGAGCACGATGGCGACGATCGCCGTGGTGATCAGCACGGGTTGCAGCATGATCAGGCGCAGGCGCTGTTGCAGCACGAGCGCCAACTGATAGGCCGCGAGCGTCAGGGACAAGGCCAGCAGGGGCGCCAGGGCTTGATCAGACATGGTCTTTGTTTCTACCGATCAGGTACTGCAGCAGCCAGCCGCACAAGGGAACGGTGACCAGCAGAGACAGGGCGATGACCAGCACCAGGCGTAACCAGACCGAGGCCTCGATACCGCTGAAATCGACGATTCCCACCGCGGGCACCACGAGCATCAAAGGCAGGTACCTGAGCAGATTGCCCGCCATGGTCTCCACGCCTTCCGGCACTCTGCGCAAAAGCATCAACAGGGTGAACAGAACGATGATCCCCAAGACACTGGCCGGAATGCCACCTATGACGTTCGTCATCCCAGAGCCCAGCAGATAGCAACCTACAAGCGTCAAAAAACCCGAGATATTCATAACCACCCTGAGTGATAGCTTTCTTGTTGAATAGCCTTCAATAACAGCGTGCGCGGCAACGTCCAAGATGGAAGACCCGCATCGAGCTGCGGACCTGCGCTCCGCCGGAAAGCATGGAAATCGCCGCTGATATGGCCTTTCCGCAGCTCACCTGCTACGCCTGGCGTGAGCGGGCCCATGCTAGCCTTTTCACTATAGGCACAGCTGAAAATGCCTGTGCAAATCCATGCTGAGATCGGCGAAAGGTACCCGGTGCGTTCGGCTCGATGCCGTGAATAGCGCCTCGATCTAGGTCGCCTTACCCTGCCCTGCCAATCGGATATCCGTACAACCATGTTCGAACACCTAGCCGAGTACCCGGGCGACCCGATACTGTCGCTGATCAAGACCTATCAGGACGACACCCGACCCGAAAAGGTAAATCTGGGTGTCGGGGTCTATCTGGATGCGCAGGGCAGGTTACCGGTGCTGCAGGCGGTGGCGGCGGCCGAACAGCAGCTGAGGAAAGCAGCGCCGGCACCTTCGATGTATCTCCCCATGGCGGGTCATGACGCTTATCGCCTGAACGCTCAGCGCCTGCAGTTCGGTGACCAGAGCCAGGCACTGGCGGAGGGGCGGATCGCGACCATCCAGACCCTGGGCGGATCGGGCGCCCTGCGGACCGGTGCCGACTTCCTGCGTCAATGGTTTCCGGATTCAGGGGTCTGGGTGAGCGACCCGACCTGGGACAATCACCTCGCCCTCTTCGCCGGGGCCGGCTTCACCGTCGGCACCTACCCCTATTGCCGGTCGGCCTCAGCCGAGCTCGCCTTCGAGGCCATGCTCGGCACCCTCAGCACCCTCCCCCGGCACGGCATCGTCCTGCTCCATCCCTGCTGTCACAATCCCACCGGCCTGGATCTGACCAACGCCCAGTGGCTGGCGGTCATCCAGGTACTGGCCGAACGCGAACTCATCGCCTTCGTCGACTGTGCCTACCAGGGTTTCGGCGAAGGACTGGAAGCGGACGTCTTCGCCATCAGGGAAATGGAGCGCGCGGGTCTGAGCTTCCTGGTGAGCTATTCCTTCTCGAAAAACTTTTCGCTATACGGCGAGCGGGTGGGCACCCTATCGGTCGTCTGCTCTTCTGCGCCACTGGCGTCCAAGGCCCTGGGCCAGTTGCAAGCCACGGTGAGACGGCATTACTCGAGTCCGCCGCGGCATGGCGCTCTGCTGGTGGATCTGGTCCTGGGCAGCGAACTGGCCGATCTCTGGCGGACCGAGGTGGACGCCATGCGCACCCGCATCGCCGCCATGCGCGAGTCGCTGGCACAGGCGCTGGTCGAGGCGGGCCTGCCGCTCGGCGAGCGCATCCGTCGCCACCGGGGCCTGTTTTCCTATACGCATCTCACCCGGGCGCAGGTGCTGCGGCTCCGTCAGGATCATGGGATCTATCTGGTCGACAATGGCCGCCTGTGCCTGGCGGGGTTGACAGAGGAAAGGCTCGCCTACGTGTCTGCGGCGATCGCAGAGGTGACCCGCTGAAAGATAGGGCCGCCCCCGCGAATTCGTCCAGGCCTGACTGAAGCTGCTAGCGCCTCAGCCCGGCACCGCACGCATGCCCTCGAAGATCAGGCGCGTGGTGTTGCGCACGTTGGCGGCATGTCCCTCCCGGTCCATCTCGTCACTGGCCGTCAGGCGCAGCAGTTGCAGGTGCGAGTAATCGTTGAGCAGAAAGGCCGCCAGCTCTACGTCCAGATCGGCGCGCAGCTTGCCGGCGGCCTGCAGCTCGCGCAGCACACTGGCGATCTCGCCCTGCAGGCCGCGGTTCATCTGCCGGTAGGCCTGGGGCAGACCGCTGTCGCCCCCCACCAGCACCAGCGGCAGCAGTTCGCGCCAGAGCGCGGCGGGCAGCACCTCTAGTGCGTAGCTGACGAGGAGGTGCTCCAGATGGCAGAGCGCCTCGACGGGATCTGCGACGTCGCGGATGTGCCGGCGCACGTCGATCAGGGCGCGGCGATCGGACTCCTTGATCATCTCCAGGATGATCTCGTGCTTGCTGCCGAAATACTTGAACACCGTGGGCGCCGAGACCCCGGCCTCGCGGGCGATCTGCTCGACCGTGGTCTCGCGAAAGCCCTGGCGCTGGAACAGCATGACCGCCGCTGCCGAGATGGCCGTGCGGCGTAATTCCTTCTGACGTTCGCGTAGGCCGCTCACCGTCGCTCCTGATTGCTGGCTATGGCCGAAAGGATAGCGGGCTTGCCTTGACCACGAAAAATATTTTATTGACTAAAAAAATTAACAGGGTTAATTATTTTCTCGTACCTGCTCTACGCAGGGCAATTGCCAGGATGAGTCTGATGAACCAGATCCTCGACCGCTCCCTGGTTTCCCGGAATCGGGAAGTCAGCGAGATGTACGACCAACAAGAACAAGAGCCCGTACTGATGCAGGGTTTTCCTGCCGAGCCGGACCAGCGCGTGACCTGGGCCAACTGGATGTCGCCGCCGTTCAACCGCTGGGGCTTCCGCAACCTGGCACGCCTGCGCCCCACCATCGAGGTAGCCGCCGGATCGCGCCCGGACGCGGTGCTGGCCCAGGCACCCGTGGCGCTCAAAACGCTCAGCTTCGAAAGCAGCTGCGGCCGCCGCGTCAGCGCCCTCGACCATCTGCGCGCCAGCAAGACCGACGGCTTTCTGGTGCTGCACCAGGGCCGCATGGTGTACGAGCGCTACTTCAACGGCCAGGTCGCCACGGACCGCCACATCATGTTCTCGGTCACCAAGTCGCTGATCGGGGTGCTCGGTGAGCAACTCATCCATGACGGCGTGCTCGATGCCCAGGCACTGACCCAGCACTATGTGCCGGAACTGGCCGGCAGCGCCTTCGGCGACGCCAGTGTCCGCCAGTTGCTCGACATGGCCGTCGGCGTTCACTACACCGAGCTGTACGACGATCCCGCCTCGGAGAGTTCCCAGTACGGCTACGCCTGTGGCTTCAAGCCGGCCCTGCCCGAGTACGCCCAGTACGAATCCCTGTACCAATACCTGCCGTCGCTGCGCAAAAGATGCGAGCACGGCGGCCTCTTCCATTACGTGACCGCCACCACCGAGGTGCTGGCCTGGGTGATGGAGCGTTCCAGCGGCCTGGGCTGCGCCGAGCAGCTGCAGCGGATCTGGCAGCAACTCGGCTGCGAACGCGACGGCTACTTCATGGCCGACCCCTGGGGTCGCAGCGTCGCCGGTGCCGGCTTCAACGCCACCCTGCGCGACATGGGCCGCTTCGGCCTGATGCTGGCCAACGGCGGTCGGGTCGATGGCCAGCAGGTCATCGACCCGGCGGTGATCGAGGCCATCGCCGCCGGCGGGGACCCGGGGATCTATGGCGTGCACAAGGACTTCTCCGAATGGACCCCGGGCGCCTCCTACCGCAGCCAGTGGTACGTCTTCAACGACCACAGTCCGGCCATCATGGCCAGTGGCATCCACGGCCAGTACCTGTTCGTCGATTTCGCCTCCGAGGTGGTGATCGTCAAGCAGTCGTCGCTGCCCGAGGCGGTCACCGAACTGGACATCGATACCGTACGCCTGCTGCGCGCCATCGCTGCCCAGCTGCACGACTGATCCATCCCTAACAAGATCGACGAGCGCCGGCTTGCCCGCGCGCTCACCTGCTACGACAGGTATCCGGTGGCCGTCCTGGCCACCCTTCACTGCCCTGTAATACAAGAAAAATAGTCAGGAGCTTCATATGTGCACAACCAAGCGCCTTCCCGGCGTGCTGCTGGCGCTCGGCCTGCTGCTGGCCAGCCAGCCGGCCCTGGCGGGCTATCCCTTCGAATACGAGAACCTCAAAGGCGACGTCAACCTGACGGTGGGCGCCGGCTCCCTCTCCACCCGGGGCGTCAATTTCGGCGCCGGTCGCGTGGATGCACGCAGTGGCAAGAACGACGGCCGCCGCAGCGCCTGGCAGGAGTTCTACGTCAAACCCGGCGTCACTCTCGACTACTCCCTCAGCGACAGGGTCCACCTGCTCGCCGGTGGCTCGGTGGTCGGCGCCACCACCCTTGGCGACGGTGATGCCGGTGGCTTCACCCGCGGCTCAGACGGCCGCTTCGCCCCCGAAGAGCTCTATGCCGGAGTGCAGGCGGGCGACTGGAAATTCACCGCCGGCCGCCAGAACTTCATGGTCGGTACCGGCTTCATCGTCATGGACGGCAACCTCGATCTGTTCGGCGATGGCGCCTACTGGCTCGGTCCACGCACCGCCTTCCGCGACTCGGCGATCCTGGCGTGGGGGCATGGCCCGGTCCAGGCACAGGCCTTCACCCTGCGCACCGACGATCACTATGGCGATTTCCGCCTGAGCGGCGCCAACCTGGATTACGATCTCGACGGCCAGGTGACCCTCGGTGCCATGGCCCTGACGGTCGATACCCTGGCCAGCAGAGACAGCAACGCGGCGCGCCGCGACGGCATGCGGGTCTACAACCTGCGGGCACTGCGTGGCCACCTGCCGGGCCTGCCGAACCTGACCCTGAATGGCGAATACGCGGTGCAGCGCGGCGGTGACGGCGCCCTCACCTATGACGCCAAGGCCTGGTATGCCCAGGCCGACTACCAGTTCCAGGACCTGCCCTTCACCCCCACCCTCGGGTACCGCTACGCCGTCTTCTCCGGTGACGAGAACCCTACCGACAACCGCCAGCAAGCCTGGGATCCGCTGAGCAAGGGCTTCATCGACTGGAGCACCTGGCTGGTGGGCGACGTGGTGGGCAACTACCTGCTGTTCAACAGCAACGAGCGCGTCCAGCAGTTCTCGCTCAAGAACCGCCTCAGCGAGGCCCTCACCCTGGGCGTCATCCACTACCAGTTCTGGCTCGACCAGGCCAACTTCCGCGGCGCCGCGGTCAATGACCGGCGTTTCGCCGACGAGACCGCGGTGTACCTCGACTGGACGCCCAATCGGCAGTTCTACAGCTCGCTTTCGTACAACTGGGTGCAGGCCAAGTCCGCCGCCCGGCAGGCGTTCGGCGACAACGAGCGCTTCAGCGCCCTCGAGCTTTACTTCACCTATCGCTACTGACCAGCCACCACAGCCCCCGTGGGGCACAGGAGAGCGTGATGACCACCAAGACACCAACCGAGATCGCCGTACCAACGCTGGAGTGGGTGCTGAGCCTGCATGTCCTTATCGACCCGGCCGATGACCTGGGCGCTTGCACGGATGGCCAGCGCAGCAACTATCGAATCACCGGCGGGCATTTCGAAGGCTTGAACGTGCGTGGCGACGTGTTGGCCGGTGGCGCGGATTTCTATCTGCAGCGCAGCGACGGCGTGGGTGAGCTGGACGCTCGCTATAGCCTGCGCAGCGATCAGGGCGAGTGGATCAACATTCACAACCTTGGTCTGATCACCCTTAGCGAGCGAGGCCGCACGCAGGTTGCCCAGGGCCTCTGGCCCATCGCCGAAGAGGACTACCACTGCAGTTGCACGCCGCGCTTCCAGGTGGCCAGCGGCAGGCTCGACTGGCTGACCCGCAGCGTGATGATCGGCAAGGTGAGCTATCCCGCCGTCGACCAGGTCGCCATCCACTGCTATCGCCTCAGCTGACCGGCAACCCCTATAGCAGCCAGGCTTTTCACTGAAGCGGCAGGCCCGTCTGTGGCCGAGCCGGCAGGTAATAGACCATGACCATCGCCAACCAAACCCTGGTGCGCGCCGCGTGCATCGCCATCGCCGCCGCTTCGATCCTCGTCATCGGCGTGCAGCCGATCTTCATCGGTCTGCTGACCGAACGCCTGGGCCTGACCCTGGCGCAGCAGAGCTGGACCATGTCGGTGGAAATGTGCGGCTCCATCGTTGGGACACTGCTGTATCTGCCAATGATCCGCTTCCTCGGCCCACGCACCATCGCCCTGGGCACGGCCTTGCTGTTGCTGTTCGCCAACGCCGCGACGGCCAGCGTCACCACCCTCGATCCGCTGTTGGCCTTGCGCGGTCTCTCGGGCCTCTGCTCGGGCGTGCTCTACTCCTATGCCATCTACTGGCTGGGCAGCATGCCGGGGCAGGACAGGTCCTTCGGCATCCTGCTGTTCGTGCAGACCGCCCTGTTCGCCAGCAGCGCGGTGCTCATGCCGATGATCGCCGCGTGGCAGGGCTTCGCCGGAGCGATCTATTACCTGGCGGCCTGGTTCGCCCTGGTCTGCCTGCTGAGCGGCTGCCTGCCGGCCAGGCAGAGTCCGGAAGAACAACGGCTCGCCCACACGCCGCTGCGGGCGGGCCTGACCGTGATCGGCGTCTGCTCGCTGCTCGGCATGCTGTTCCTGCAACTGTCGATCTACTCGCTGTGGGGCTTCGTCGACGGCATCGCCAGCGACGCTGGCGTGGCGCCGGTGGACATCGGTTGGGCGATCAGCATCGGGCTGCTCGGCGGCCTGCCCGGTGCGGCCCTGCCCAGCGTGGCCGGGCGGCACCTGGGCCGCGTACCGATGATCCTCACCGGCTCCCTGGCCGTGCTCGGCGCCATCTACATGCTGGCCACGCGCATCCACACCGCCGTAGATCTGCTGCTCGCGGTCTTCCTGATGAACTTCGGCTGGAACCTGGCGCTGTCCTATTACATGTCCTCGGTCGTAACCCACGACCCGAGCGGTCGCCTGACCAAGCTGGTCGGCGTGGTACAGGTCGCCTCCGCCGCCGCGGCCCCGACCCTGCTGAGCCTGATCATCGAAGGCAACGACCGGCGCAGCCTCTTCGTGCTGTCCGCAGGCGCCATCCTGATCGGCTGCCTGCTGGTGATCGTCATGCTGGCCTGCGGGCGGCGCGGCGTGCAGGGCAAGGCACTGAACTGCTCGGTCTGAGCGTTGGCCGCAGGCTAGGGGGTGCCGCGCGAACATCACGGCCTTCCGCGCAACCAGGCGACAAACTCCATGACCGATTTGTCATCACCCGGTCAGCCTGGCGTCCCCTCTGTCCTCCTAGAGTGGCCCGGTCAGCGACTCGCTACCCACCCCTTCAAGAGGACTCTCCATGAAAGCGCTCCTACTCGGTCTTTTCGGTCTGCTCGCCACCGGCTCCGCCCTGGCTGCTCCCGACCATCCCGCTCCGATCCATGACAAGCCCGGTTTCTTCGTCCCCCTCGACGTCGACAAGGTCGTCAGCCAGACCGACCTGAGCGCCCAGTGCGGAATCGTGCCGGCCCACCTCGACTATCTGGATCACGCCGGCCGGGAACATGAGCTGGACTATCTGGTGTCTGGCAATGGCTGCTACAACCAGAATTGAGGCGTCTTTCGACCCGGTACCGAAGCGTGGCGGTCACCGCTGTGCTGGCCAAGGGGGCGCCTGTAACGGCCCCTTCCGCCACCAGAATCCAGGGCTATTGGGCCAGTAGCGCACGCCACGGGTCGGCATGCGGACCGCTAGAAAAACCGATAGGCCTTGGCCAGGGCCCGCTCCAGTACGGCGATGCAGGCGTGGTCGTCCGCATAGGACAGGAACTGGCGCTGCGCATCGGCCTGGGCCTCGGCCAGACGCGTCTTGCGCTCGGCCAGCTCATCTTCCAGCACCGAGGTGCTCATGCCGCCCAGATCACAGCAGGGGTTGGGGCCATTCATAGAAAACTCCGGACAGAAGTGCAGACTGCGTCATCAGACAAGGTTTTGAGATTTGGTTCACAAATCTTAGCGAATCTCATTGTTGCTGAAAGCTGAGTTTCGACCCGGTGCTGTACCGCCCCCCCGCGCTAGAGCGTCTCCCCGAGACTTCCGTACCCTGCACCGGCTATCAGCGAGGCAAAAGCTATACAATTCGGCGCCCTAATCGAGCTGTGAAGATACATGCGCCTTTTGCTTTCGCTTCTCCTGGCCACACTGGTGGCCTCCTCCGCGCTCGCCGCGGCGCCCGATACCTTTGTCGAGGCCAAGGTAATCGCCAGACAAAAAGTCTATTTCGATCAGAACACCAGCGCCCAGGGCGACCTCTATTGCGGCTGCAAGTGGGAGTGGGTCGGCAAATCCGGAGGACGGGTCGATGCCGCCTCCTGCGGTTTCCAGGCGCGCAAGCAGGAAACCCGCGGCGAACGCACCGAGTGGGAGCACATCGTGCCGGCCTGGACCTTCGGTCATCAGCGCCAATGCTGGCAGAACGGCGGACGGGAACACTGCGTGGCGGATGACCCGGTGTTCCGCGCCATGGAGGCCGACCTCTTCAACCTCTACCCCGCCGTGGGCGAGGTGAATGGTGACCGAGCCAATTTCAACTACGGCATGGCCCAGGGCGTGCTGCCGCAATACGGCCGGTGCACGACGAAGATCGACTTCCAGGAACGCGCCGCCGAACCGCGCGACGAGGTCAAGGGCCTGGTCGCCCGGGTCACCTTCTATATGTTCGATCGCTACGGCCTGAACATGTCGCGCCAGCAACAGCAACTGCTCATGGCCTGGGACAAGCAGCAACCGGTCACCGCTTGGGAGCGCGAACGGGATAGTCGCATCGCCGCGGTGATGGGCCATGGCAACCCCTTCGTGTCCGGCGAGCGGCACTGGACGCTGGGCTACCAGCCGGTTGGTGACGGCATCGTCAGTCCTCTGCCGGAGGCCAAGCCAGCGCCGTCAACGCCCTCAGCACCGGCCAAGACCGATAGCTCCACCGCGGCCAGCCAGGGCGCGATCATCGGCAACCGCAACAGTCACGTCTATCACCTGCCGCAAGGCTGCCCGAGCTACGCCCAGGTGTCGCCGAAGAACCAGATCAAGTTCGCCTCCGAAGCCGAGGCGAAGGCGGCAGGCTTCACCAAGGCGGGCAACTGCGCGCCCTGATCGCCAGCCCCAGGCGCTGACCTGCAGCACCCAGGTGTCCTGAGCCGCTTCGGCAGTTACTGCCCCTTGGACAGCTCCACCAGCATCCGCGTGAGCAGATAGATGCGCGGTGTCACGCTGTCCAGTTCCACGTATTCCTCGGGGGTATGCAGCTTGCCGCCGACGATGCCGAAGCCGTCCAGGGTCGGTACGCCGGCACCCGCTGCGATGCTGGCATCCGCGGCGCCGCCACTGCCCTCGACGGTCAGGGTGCGGCCCAGCTCGCCATAGATGCCCTGGGCCATGGCCAGCAGCCGATCGCTCGCCGCGGTCTGCGGCATCGGCGGCAGGCCACGCTCCAGCCGCGTGGTCACCTCGGTGTCGGCAATCCGCTTGTTGGCAGAGATCCGCGCCAGGTCCTTTTCCACCCGGTCGAATTCTTCGGGCAGCGCGGCGCGGACATCGGCCTTGGCGACGGCATGATCGGGAATCACATTGATGCGGTCACCCGCCTCGATCACCGTGAAATTGACCGAAGTCTTCTTCTCCGCGTCGCCCAGGTTGCCCAGTTGCAGCACCTGGTGCGCCACCTCGGTGGCGGCGTTACGCCCCAGTTCCGGGGAAACGCCGGCATGGGACGACTTGCCCTTGACCTCCACCACGGCGGTGGCGCTGCCCTTGCGCCACACCACCAGGCCATCGGCCGGCCGCCCCGGCTCCAGATTCAGCACCACGTCGTGCTGTTTGGCGGTGCTGGCGATCAGCTCGGTGGCGGCCTGGGAGCCGGTCTCTTCGCTGGCATCCAGCAACAGGGTGATCTGCCCGTAGTCCTTGAAGTCGAGGGCCTTGAGAATCTGCAGCGCCGCCAGGGCGACCACGATGCCACCCTTGTCGTCGGACACGCCCGGGCCATAGGCGCGTTTTTCATCGGTACGATACGGCCGGGCCTTGGCCGTGCCTTCCTTGAACACCGTATCCATGTGCGCCAGCAGGAGAATCTTGGCCTTGCCGCTGCCCTTGAGCGTCGCCACCAGGTGCTGGCTCTTGTCCGGCGCGGTGTTGGGCACCTCTTGCACCGTGGCGCCGAGTTTCTGCAATTCCGCGCTGACGAGCTTGCCCACCTCGGTCAGGCCGGGCGCGTAGCCGGACCCCGAGTCGATGTTCACCAACCGCTCCAGCAACGTGAGCGTCGGCGCCTTGGCCTGCTCCGCGGCGGTCTGGATGCGCGCGTCGAGCGCGGCACTGGCGGGCAAGGCGATGCAGCAGGTGAGAACGGCAGCGAGGGTGGTACGCAAGAACGGAGCGGACATCGGACTTTCCTTGTTGGCCTTATTGGATTAGTCAGACAACTGTAGTCGCCACCAGGACATAGGGGAAATCAGGCTGCCAGCTGTTTGGCGCAGGCCTGCAATCACCCCAGGAACATCGCTCCCAGCAGCCGCCAGCCATTGACGGCGTGCTGCTCCGCCGCACCTGCATGGGCACCCTCTGGCGAGACAGGGCTGGTCAGGGGTCAGCCCTAGTTCACCAGGGCCTTGAGCGCCTCCAGGACATCCCGAGTGGCCTGCTGGGTCCCCGCCGTATCAGGCCCGACCTTGGGGCCCAGCACGACGCAGCTGTCCTGATAGGAAAAGACCTTGCCAGTCTGCTGGTTGATCAACTCGCCCTTGGCGTTCTCGGCGATCCGGCAGTCACGCACGGTCTGGCTGTCCTTCGCGACCACCACCGGACTCCAGACATAGGGATTGTCGAAGCCATGCTCGGCGTGGGGATAGGTATGAACCCGGAGGTCGGCGCCCTGCTGCTTGAGCGTCGCGAAATAGCCCTCGCAACGGGAATAGGGATCGTAGTTGTCGGCCAGGCCGTGATAGACGCGCAGCGGTTTGGATACGACCCTGTCCTGCTCACGAAAGGTGATCGAGCAGTCGGGATAGAACGACAGGTAGCCGGCGAACTGGAAATCCTGGCTTTTCCAGAGCTTGTCGAAGCGCGCCATGGCCGCATAGAGCGAGGCCTGCCCACCGCGGGAAAAGCCCATGAGGATGATCTTGCCTGGATCGATTCGCGGGTGCCGCGCGAGCAGGGCGCCGGCGCGATAGTCATCCAGAACGAGATTGAGCCGCCCCAGCTGGGCCTGGTCGGTGGCGGTGCGGGTGATGCCCCGGCCCGAGAAGCCATCCATGGCGAAGGTGGCGATGCCGACCTGATTGAACTGCCGCTGCCAATAGGTGATGTTGGCGCCCAGGCCTCCTGAACCATGCTGGAGGATCACCACCGGGACCTTGCCCGCGCCTGGCGGCAGCGACAGCACGCCACCGAGCAGGACCTCGGTACCGCCTTTGTCCCCCGTCAGGAATTGCTGATCGCTAAGGGTCAGCGAGGTGAAGGTCAGCACCTCTTGCCGAGCGGGGATATCGGTTGCCGGCGAGGTGGCGGCACAGACGGTGGCACAGGTAAGGCAGGCAATGGTCCCGAGCGCGGGGCGCAAAGATCCAGAGGACAGATGGCGCATCGGCTGCATCCTTCTTGTGGGGTCCTCCCAGGGTAGCCAATCAACGGCGCCCTGCTGCGGAGGCGGTGAGCAGAACCCGCCGCACTAGCCAAATTTGGCACCTTTGCCGCGCACTCCCGCCTTGAGGTACGAAACTTGTAGCTCCCGCGCCAACGGCCCTTTGCTACCCAAAAGGTTTCCTAAATGCACCAAGACGGCTCCCTCGCGTTACCGCCGCGCGTCCGGCATCGGTATACCGGTGACATCGACGAGCACGCGCTCTGCGTCGAGGGCTGGCGCATGCAATACGATCAGCTGTCCGCGGGCCGCTTCCAGGGCGAACTCAGCGACCTCTGGCTGGACGACATCAGCCTGCTGCGGGACAGATCCAACCAGGCCATGCTCAAGAGCGGCGAGGCCCAGGGAGAAACCCTGACCTTCAGCCTGCCCATCCGCAACGCTGGCGCCCTGCACTGCGCCGGTCATACCCTCCACGAGGCCCAGTTGCTGGTGGCACGCGGGGACAACCTTCCGGAGTTGCGTACCCCGGCCAATCTCGAATTGCTCTGCATCAACCTGCAGGAAGCCGAGATGGCGCGACTGCTGGCCTGCCAGCACAGCACCCTGGGCGTGCGCGACCTGCCCGGCTGCTATCGGCTACCGGTGGGGGGTGCCTATCTGGAGTTGGCACGGCTGGCCCAAGAGCTCTTCACCCCCGAGGCGCAGATCCTGACCTGGCTGGCGCAGCCGCGCGCGCGCGCCATGCTGCGCGACACCGTGCTGATGCACCTGCTCGATCTGCTCGACACCGGCGAGCCCCACGAACTGGCACCGAGCGCTCGACTGCGGGTGATCCGGCGGGCACGAGAGTACGCCCTGGCCCATCCGGATCAGCCGCCCAGCATCCTCGAACTGTGCAATAGAGTCGGCGCCAGTCGCCGCAAGCTGCAGTACTGCTTCCAGGAGACCCTGGGCATCAATCCGCTGGCCTATCTGCGTACCTTGCGCCTCAATGCGGCGCATCGCGCCCTGCGCCGGGGCGCAGGCGAGTCGGTGCAGGACGTCGCCGCCCAGTGGGGCTTCTGCCATCTCAGCCGCTTCGCCCGCGACTACCAGACGCTCTTCGGGCAACTGCCCTCCACCACCCTCAAGGCCGCCGGGCAAAAGTGCTGAATCTGGCTAACGGCGGGTAACGGCTTTCCCTCAGGCTGGACTGGCCAATAAGAAGAGGGAACTCCATGAACGTTACCCGTCCGCTTCACCTCCTCGCCGTCGGCTTCGCCGCCCTGGGGATGACCGCAGCAAGCCACGCCACCGAGAACGGCTCGCCCACCACCGCCTTCGGGGTCTACAACTTCGGCGCCGGCTTCACCCCGCCGCCCACGCCCCACGGCACCCTCGGGCTGCGTGCCAACTACTACCGCGCCACCTCCCTCCGCGACAGCCATGGCCGCGACAACGGCAACGATTTTTCCATCGATGTGCTGTCCCTGGGCCTGGCCTATCTGAAGATGACCGATAACCGGGTGCTGGGCGCCCGCTACGGTTTCGGCGGGGTGGCGCCCTTCTTCAAGATGGACGCGGACCTCACCGTCAAGGCCAACGGCGTGCCGGTGTTCTCCGACAGCGCCGACCTTTTCCGCCAGGCCGACTTCCAGGTGATTCCGCTGATCCTGCAGTGGGAGCCCTCGCGCAACCTGGGGGTGAACTTCTGGTTCCAGGTGCAGGCGCCCACCGGTGACTACGACAAGAATCGGCTGGTCAATCCAGGCACCAACCACTGGACCGTCTCGCCGATGCTCAACCTGAGCTACATCACCGACTCGGGCTTCGAGGTGTCGTCCAGCTTCCAGACCGATTTCAACAGCCGCAATAACGCCACCGACTACCGCAGCGGCACCGAATACCGCCACGAATTCGCCGTGGGCCAGCACATCGGCCCCTGGACCCTAGGCCTGGGCGGCTACTACTACCGCCAGCTCACCGACGACGACGCCCCCGGCCTCAGCCGTGGCAATCGTGCCCGGGTACTGGCGCTGGGCCCGGCGCTGAGCTTCTTCCAGCCGGGTCTGCCGCCGGTCTGGGTGCATTTCTACAAGGACATCGACGCCCGCAACCGCGCCGAGGGCTACACCCTCGCCGTGCGGCTCTCCCACAGCTTCTGAGGATCCGACCATGACACTCAAAGCCTCCTCCAGCCCCTTGGCCGGTTGGCGCCAGGGCGCCGTACTCCTGCTCGGCAGCAGCCTGACCATCATGGGTTCGGTGATGGTCGCCCCGATCATTCCCAAGCTGGGCGCCGAATTCGGCCCGGTCGAACCTCGTGCCGAGCTGCTGATCCCCCTGGCGATGACCGGCCCCGCCCTGGCCATCGCCCTCTTCGCGCCCCTGGCCGGCTGGCTGGCCGATCGCCTGGGTCGCAAGCGTCTGCTGGTCCTGGCGACGCTGTGCTACGCCGTGCTCGGCATGCTGCCGGCACTGTTGCAGTCGCTGCCGGCCATCACCCTCACCCGTCTGGTCTTCGGCCTGGCCGAGGCGGCGGTGATGACCTGCTGCGTGACCCTGATCGCCGACTACTGGCAGGGCAGCAAGCGCCTGGCCTATGTCAATGGCCAGGTCATCACCATCAGCCTGGTCGGCTCGCTGTTCTTCGTGGTCGGTGGCGCGCTCGGCGAGCATTCCTGGCGCACGCCCTTCTATCTCTATCTGCTGCCGCTGCTGCTGGTGCCCTTCATGTTGCGGCTGCTGTGGGAGCCCAGCCGCGCCAGCGCCCAGAGCCACGTCGATGAAGGCCCCCAGCACAGCGCGCCGCTGCCGCTGATCGTCAACTACCTGCTGGTCTTCGCCGGCATGGTGCTCAGCGTGGTGGTGCCCATCCAGAGTCCGCTGCTGCTGGTGCAACTGGGCGTGACCTCCAGCACCCTGATTGGCGCCTCGGCGGGCCTTGGCCTGCTGGCGACCCTGGGCGGGCCGCTGCTATGGCCGCTGCTGCGCCGCTGGTGGGGCCTGGCCGGCTGCAATGCCGTGCTGTTGGCCTGCATGGGCATCGGGCTCTGGCTGCTGGTGAACGCCCGCAGTTACGAAGCCGTGCTGGTGGCGGTGACCATCCACGGCCTGGGCGTCGGCATGCTGGTGCCCAACACCATGGCACCGGTGATGGGCGCCCTCAGCGCCCGGGCCCGGGGTCGCGGCATGGGCGGCTATACCGGCTGCCTCTATTTCGGCCAGTTCGCCAGTCCCCTGGTGGTGGCCGCGGTCCTGCCCTTCTCCGGCGATCTACACCTGGCCATCCGCGCCCTGGCCAGCGCCGCCCTGGTCGCCGCCCTCGCCTGGGCCGCCGTCGGCCTACTGCGACGCAAGACCGCCCTGCCGACCCCGTCGCGCTCTTCCTGACTTCTGCTCGAGGATCTTCCATGCATAGCCTACAACCCCTACTGGACACCCAAGACGGCCACGGCCTGGCGACGCTGCTGCGGCAGCGCGAGATCACGGCGAGCGAGCTGCTCGAAGCGGTCATCGAACGCCTGGACACCGTGGAACCCAGCCTCAATGCCGTGAGCGAACGGCTGTATGACCAGGCCCGCGCGGCGGCCAAGGCACCGCTCGACGTCGATGCGCCCTTCGCTGGCGTCCCGACCCTGGTCAAGGACCTCTTCACCCCCCTCGCCGGGGCCCGCATGACCAATGGCTCCCTGGCCCTGGGCGAGGTGCGGCCGGATTTCGATTGCGAACTGGTGACCCGCCTGCGGCGGGCCGGCTGCCTGTTCCTCGGCACCACCACTTCGCCGGAATTTGGTACCTCCTACAGCACCGAGTCCCGCCGCTTCGGCGCCACCGCCAATCCCTGGAATCCCGCCCACAGCGCCGGCGGCTCCAGCGGCGGCGCGGCCGCCCTGGTCGCCGCGCGAGTGGTGCCCTTCGCCCATGGCAACGACGGCGGCGGCTCGCTGCGAGTGCCGGCGTCCTGCTGCGGGATCTTCGGTCTCAAGCCCAGTCGTGGCCGGATGCCTTCCGGGCCCATGGTCGGTGAAGGCTGGGCCGGCATGGGCACACCCCATGCCATGAGTCTGTCGGTGCGCGACAACGCCCTGCTGCTGGATGCCACCGCCGGTGCCGATCTGGGCGCGCCCTATGCCGCTCCGGCCCACGCCGTCCCCTTCGCCAGCCTGCTGGAGCGCGATCCGAAACCGCTGCGCATCGCCCTGGTCGAGCACCTGGCGCCCTGGCCGAGCGGCCCCGAGGCCCTGGCCGCGGTGCGCCACACCGCCCGGCTGTGCGAAAGCATCGGTCACCACGTCGAGCCGGCGACCCTGCCGGTGGACCTGCCACGCTTTCTCGACCAGGTCTTCGACATCATCGGCCCCAGCACACGCCACTACCTGCAGGTGCTGGGCACCCTGCGCGGTGCCCCGGTCAGCGAAGAGGAGCTGGATGCACGGACCCGGGTGATCCTGCGCGAGCGGGGCGACATCCCCGCCCATCGCTACGCCGCCGCGGTCGAAGGCCTGCACGCCCTGGGTCGCACCCTGGCCGGTTTCCTCACCGACCATGACCTCATCCTCACCCCGACCCTGACCCGCGAGCCGCCACGCCTGGGCGAACTGGACGGTGGCAACGGGGAGCGTCCGCTGGCCGAGGCCATCGCGGCCTTCCACAGCTATTCGCCCTTCACCGCCCTGTTCAATGCCAGCGGCCAGCCGGCCATGTCGGTGCCGCTCTGGTGGACCGGCAATGGCCTGCCGCTGGGCAGTCACTTCGCCGCGCGTTTCGGCGAGGAAGGGACCCTGCTGGCGCTGGCTGCCCAGCTGGAACGCGCCCAGCCCTGGGCGGACCGGCGGCCGCCGCTGGCGGGAATCCGCTGACCGTCGGCGCTCGACCCGCCACCCCGGCCGCACGGCAACGCCGGCGGCGGCCGCGGGCCAGACACGGAGATGCCCCTCGCAACTTAGCGGGCATCCCGTCCCCCGCTTCGCTTGGATGCTCGCTATACTGGCCGCGCACGGCCTGTGACGAATCCCTCTGGCATCGGTGCTGGAGGCTTCAGTTTGTCGCTCGCCATCTTCCCTGCGTGCCCGGGTAGGGCACCGTACGAGCGACCCGATGAGCAGCCTCCCCTCGACTCCAGTCCCCTCGTACGCCCTGACCCAGGACCTCGAGCTCATCGCCGAGATCGCTGCGGTGCCCAGGATCCTGGACGTGGTCTGCCGGATGACCGGCATGGGCTTCGCCGCCGTCGCCCGGGTGACCGACCACCAGTGGATCGCCTGCAGCACCCTCGACCTCATCGGCTTCGGCCTCCAGCCCGGTGGCGAGTTGGAACTCAAATCGACCATCTGTGACGAGATCCGCGACCATCGCCAGCCGGTGGTGATCGACGACGTCGCGCTGGACGACCGCTACCGTCACCATCACACGCCCCGGCGCTACGGCCTGCGCAGCTATATTTCGGTCCCCATCGTGCTGGACGATGGCAGTTTCTTCGGCACCCTCTGCGCCATCGACCAGCGACCGGCCACGCCGAGCAGCCCCGAGATACTGGCGGCCTTCGAACTCTTCGCCGGCATGATCGCGCTGGAGATCGGCGCCCAGCGCCGCTTCCTCGCCGCCCGCAACGTCCTGCACAGTGAGGGCTTTTCCCGCAGCCTGCTCCAGGCCAGCCTGGATTGCGTGAAGGTGCTCTCCGCCGGCGGGCACATCGAGTTCATGAACACCCAGGGCCTGGAGCTGAACCAGCTGCGGTCCGTCGACCAGGTCATGGGCCGCGAGTACGCGGCGCTCTGGCCGGACGAGGAAGTCGAGAAGATCCGGCACGCCGTCGCGCGTGC
This sequence comes from Pseudomonas sp. PLB05, assembly GCF_021106615.1. Taxonomy (NCBI): domain Bacteria; kingdom Pseudomonadati; phylum Pseudomonadota; class Gammaproteobacteria; order Pseudomonadales; family Pseudomonadaceae; genus Pseudomonas; species Pseudomonas sp. PLB05. The sequence continues at coordinate 795,227 of NZ_JAJOHO010000001.1, read as the reverse complement.
CGCTGCCGGCCAGACCACCCGGGTCGAGGGCTTCTGCCCCACGGCCCGTGGCGAGCCGCGCTGGTGGGAGGTGTCCTGCTCGCCTTTCGCGGTGGCCGGCACCGGCGAGGTGAAGATCGTCTGCATCTCCCGCGACATCAGTAGCCGCATCCTCGCCCAGCAGGCGCAACAGGCCCGAGCCGAAGCCATCGCCGCGCTCAACAGCGAACTGGAGCAGCGCATCTCGGAGCGCACCGCTGAGCGCGATCAGATCTGGAACTGTTCGACCGATCCACTGTGCGTGGCGGACCTCGAGGGCTTCTTCGTCAACCTCAATCCGGCCTGGCAGCTGACCCTGGGCTGGTCGCTCGAAGAACTCAGGGCCCAGCCATTCCTGGCCTTTGTCCATACCGACGACCTCGTTGCCACGCGCCAGGCGTTCCGCGACGTCACGCAGGGCATTGCGCTGGTCGGCTTCGAAAACCGCTACCGCCATCGCGACGGTTCCCACCACTGGTTTTCCTGGAATGCCACGCGCAATGGCGAACTGATCTACGCCACCGTGCGCGACGTGACCCAGCAACGCCAGCAGACGCTGGATCTCGCGGCCGCCGAGGACGCCCTGCGCCAGGCGCAGAAGATGGAAGCCATCGGCCAGCTCACCGGCGGCGTCGCCCATGACTTCAACAACCTGCTCACGGTCGCCCGTACCTCCTGCGACCTGCTCAAGCGCCCGAACCTCAGCGAAGACCGCCGCGAGCGTTACCTGGAGGCGATCTCCACCACCGTGGATCGCGCCGCCAGATTGACCGGCCAGCTGCTGGCCTTCGCCCGCCGCCAGACGCTGGCACCTGAGGTGTTTTCCGCCCGGGAGAATGTGCTGGCCATGAGCGACATGCTGGAAACCCTGCTCGGCTCGCACGTCGGCATCGAACTCGACCTGAGCGACGACCCCTGCCTGGTCTATGCCGACCCCAGTCAGTTCGATACCGCCCTGGTGAACATCGCAGTGAACGCCCGCGACGCCATGAGCGGTGCCGGCCGCCTGACCGTCAGCGTCAGCACCGTCGCTTGCATCCCGGCCAACGCGGCGCAGCCCGAACTCGCCCTGCCGGCGGTGGCCATCGCCCTGACGGACAACGGCAGCGGCATCGCCCGGGAGCACCTGGAGCAGATCTTCGAGCCCTTCTTCACCACCAAGCGAGTGGGCCAGGGCACCGGTCTCGGCCTGAGCCAGGTGTTCGGCTTCATCAAGCAATCCGGTGGCGAGGTACGGGTCACGAGCGAGATCGGCCGCGGGACGACCTTCCACCTCTATCTGCCGGTCGCCCCAACGACCGGGCAGCCGTCATCCCTCAATGACGCCACGGCAACGGCCGACGGCGGCGGGATCACCGTCCTGGTGGTCGAAGACAATCTCGAGGTCGGTACCTTCGCCGTCGATCTGCTGAGCGATCTCGGCTACCACGCCGTGCTGGCCGTAACTGCCGAGAGCGCCCTCGCCTTGCTCGCCGACCAGCCAGGCCAGTTCGACGTGGTCTTCTCGGATGTCGTCATGCCCGGCATGAGCGGACTCGAACTGGCCATCGAGATCAGACGCCTCTATCGCGACCTGCCGATCCTGCTGACCTCCGGCTACAGCCAGGTGCTGGCGACCAATGGCGCCCAGGGCTTCGAGTTGCTCCACAAGCCCTACTCGGCGGAAGCCTTGTCGCGCCGGCTGCAGGGAATCCTGGCCGAGCCCGAGACGCATCTGGCGACCTAGCACGGTCCCGGCAACGCTGAGGCACTGGCCCACGCTCAGGTGACGACCGCCCTGCGCCGCCCGCGGCGACCGCGCAGGAGCGGGCGCGACGGAGCACCAGGGCGGGCCGACAGCGGCCACCCCTGCAGCGCGGGCGATCAGGTAACATGCGCCGCCGCGGGCCGATGGCCCCCTATCTGCAGGCAAGGAGTCAAGAGTGTTCGATACCCAGGTCATCATCATCGGGGCCGGCGCGGCCGGTTTGATGTGCGCCCTGAGCGCCGCGGCGCGCGGGCGCCAGGTGCTGGTACTCGATCACGCCAACAAGGCGGGCAAGAAGATCCTCATGTCCGGGGGCGGCCGCTGCAACTTCACCAACCTCTATTGCGAGCCCGCTAACTTCCTCTCGCAGAACGCGCATTTCTGCAAATCGGCTCTGGCGCGTTTCACCCAATGGGATTTCATCGCCCTGGTGGCCAAGCATGGCGTGCCCTACCACGAGAAGAAGCTCGGCCAGCTGTTCTGCGACAACAAGGCCAGCGACATCCTCGCCCTGCTGCTGGACGAGTGCGAACAGGGCGGCGTCGACATCCGCCTCGATACCTCGGTGCAGGAGATCACCCGCCTCGACCCAGGCGGATATCAGCTGCAGACCAGCCTGGGCCCGGTGCGCGGCGAATCCCTGGTGATCGCCACCGGCGGCCTGTCGATCCCGACCCTGGGCGCCACCGGTTTCGGCTATCAGGTCGCCCGCCAGTTCGGCCACCAGCTGCTGCCGACCCGCGCCGGCCTGGTGCCCTTCACCATCACCGATCCCCAGCTGAAGGAATTCTGCAGCGCACTGTCCGGCACGGCGGTGGAAGACTGCCGGATCAGCTGCAATGGCCAGAGCTTCGTCGAGAATCTGCTGTTCACCCACCGTGGCCTGAGCGGTCCGGCGATCCTGCAGATCTCCTCCTACTGGCAACCGGGCGACACCCTCAGCATCGACTTGCTGCCCCACCTCGACCTGGTGCAATGGCTCGCCGAACAGCGCCAGGCGCGCCCCAACAGCGAACTCAAGACGCTGCTGGGCGAGCTGTTCACCAAGAAGATGGCTACCCTGCTCGCCGACAGCTGGTTCCAGTCCAAGCCCTTGAAGCAGTACACCCCCGACGAACTCAAGGCCATCGCGGCGCGGCTGCACGACTGGCAGCTGATCCCGGCGGGCACCGAAGGCTATCGCACCGCCGAGGTCACCCTGGGCGGCGTCGACACCCGCGAGGTCTCGTCCAAGACCCTGGAGTCGCTCAAGTCGCCTGGCCTGTACTTCATCGGCGAAGTACTGGACGTCACCGGCCATCTGGGCGGCTTCAATTTCCAGTGGGCCTGGGCTTCGGGCTACGCGGCGGCGCAGTACGTCTAGGCCAAGAGACCTGGGACAGCGCCCTGCACCGGGACTCAGGTAACCGCAGACGGCCAGGTCTGGCTCGCGATGCGCAAGAAATTCCCGCCCAGAATGGCGTCGATGTCAGCGGCGGCGTAGCCCCGACCCGCCAGTTGGCGTACCAGTTCAGGGAGCGCCTCGGGTTGCAACTGGGTATGACCGTGAGGCTGTCCATAATGACGCGTCGGCCACCAGTCTTCCGCGTCGACGCCCGCAGGAAGGTCATGGTCGGCAGGGCACAACTCGGTATCCAGTCCAATGCCGATATGCCGGGTTCCGACTCGTTCCGCCAGGTAGTCGATCTGGTGGATATAGCTGGCCACCGACGCCTCGGGATCACCCAGAAAGATGCCCAGCCCGGTCAGGCCGATCACGCCATCCTGTTCCGCGCAGGCGCGGATCTGCCGATCGCTGATCGTCCGGGGATGATCATGGAGCGCCTTGATGTTGGTGTGGGAGAAGACCACCGGCCGGGTCGAGACCGCCATGATCTCCAGGCTGGCACGCTCGCTGGCATGGGAACAGTCGAGGGTGATGCCCGCGGCATTGCCGGCCGCCACCATCTGGCGACCCAGCGTCGTCAGACCGCCGCCCTCACCATGGCAACCCCCGGCGCAGGCGTTGTCGCGGTTGTAGGCGAGCAGCATCTGGCGTACCCCGAGGGCGGCATAGAGCCCGACCATCGCCGGGTCGTCGAGCAGCATGGTCGAGCCTTCGAGATCGAAGGAAACGGCCAGTTTGCCCTGTTCGTGCGCCCGGTGGAGGTCGGCCACCTCGCCGACGAGACGGAAGTGCGCGTCATGCCGGGCCAGCCAGGCACGGAAGCCGGCGAGGGTTTGCAGCACCGTCGTGAAAGGCGTCATGTCCATGCCGACATTGATCGACACATGATGGAAGCCGGCGTCGCGATAGCGACTCAAGCCAGACATGTCCTGTCCCGGCACCAAGGGCAGGCAGGCATGCGCCTCCCAGCGTATCGGCTTGAGGCCTGTTGCCATGGCCGCGACAGTCTGCATCTTCGTCCCCCTCCACACGTCTCGAGGGGTTCAACATAGCATGCAGACTGGGGCCGGCCTCGGCGCTAGCCGACATTCACGCCTCGCAGCAGCGCCGGATCCACGGCCCGCGCCTGATAGCGCACCGCGGCCTGGCCATAGGCCTGGGGATCGAGCACCTGGTCCCAGCGTGCCGACGCCTGCTGCTGAACCGCCACGACCTCGGCGTGCGCCGCCTTGGGTTGCAGCGCCGCCTGGGCGCGTCTTTCATTGATCTCGGCGGCCATGGCGGTATAGCTGGCGGTGCTGAGCAGGGCGAGTGCGGCCATCTTGTTGAAGACGTTCATGGTGGATTCTCCGGTCTTGAACATGGGGGCTGGCGTCACCGCGGAAGCGGTCCGGCGTCAGTCACGGTGCTACCTTGCGCCCGGGCGTCTTAACGCTGTCTTAACGCCTCTGAACCCGACCTGAACGGCTGCGACAACCTGCCCCAGGCGATGGCCACTGGCCAATTGATCTGGATCAGTTTTGCCCAGGGCCAGCAGGCGCATCCTGCATGCAGCCGCCACTCCGCCCTGGAGGGGCGCCACGGCTCGCGAGGTCGCCATGAACGGACGCCTGGTCAAAGAACTCTTGGTCATCCTGCTGATCAAGCTGGCGCTGCTGATGGTGATCAAGAGCCTCTGGTTCAGCGCCCCCACGGTCCCGCCCGACGCCACCCAGGCGGTCAGCGCCCACCTGCTGGACTAGCACCCTTTCCCCCTTCTGAGGAGATTGCCGGGATGATCTCGGAATCCGTCGTGGACCTGTCACGCCTGCAATTCGGCATGACCGCGCTGTATCACTTCATCTTCGTGCCCCTGACCCTGGGGCTGGTGGTGATCCTGGGAATCATGGAGTCGGTCTATGTGATGACCTGCAAACAGGTCTACAGGGACATGACCAAGTTCTGGGGCAAGCTGTTCGGCATCAACTTCGCCCTGGGCGTCACCACCGGCCTGACCATGGAGTTCCAGTTCGGCACCAACTGGGCCTACTACTCCCACTATGTCGGCGACATCTTCGGCGCGCCCCTGGCCATCGAGGGCTTGATGGCCTTCTTCCTCGAATCCACCCTGATCGGGCTGTTCTTCTTTGGCTGGGACCGGCTGTCCAAGGGTCAGCACCTGCTGGTCACCTGGCTGGTGGCCCTGGGCTCAAACCTCTCCGCCTTGTGGATCCTGGTGGCCAACGGCTGGATGCAGAATCCGGTCGGCGCCGAGTTCAACTACGTGACCATGCGCATGGAGCTGGCCGACTTCGGCGCCCTGCTGCTCAATCCCGTTGCCCAGGTGAAGTTCGTCCACACCGTGGCCTCGGGCTATGTCACCGGCGCCATCTTCGTGCTGGCGATCTCCAGCTACTACCTGCTCAAGGGCCGCGACATCGGCTTCGCCCGGCGCTCCTTCGCGGTGGCCGCCGCCTTCGGTACCGCCGCGGTCATCTCGGTGATCGTGCTAGGGGACGAATCCGGCTATCGCGTGGGCGAGGTGCAGAAGGTCAAGCTGGCCGCCATCGAAGCCGAGTGGAACACCGAGGAAGCCCCGGCCTCCTTCACCCTGTTCGGCATCCCCAATCAACAGGAGATGCGCACCGACTACGCGGTGAAGATCCCCTACCTGATGGGCCTGATCGCCACCCGCTCCACCACCGAACAGGTCACCGGCATCAAGGATCTGGTCAGCCAATACGAGGCCCGCGTCCGCAATGGCGCCCAGGCCTACGCGCTGCTGGAGCGACTGCGCGCCGGCGACGACTCCGCCGCCACCCGCGCCGCCTTCGATGCCCACAAGCAGGACCTGGGCTATGGCCTGCTGTTGAAGAAATACGTCAACGATCCTGCCACGGCCACCCCCGAGCAGGTCCGTCAGGCCGCACGGGACACCATTCCCGGCGTCGCCAGCCTGTTCTGGACCTTCCGCATCATGGTCGCCAGCGGCGTGCTGATGCTGGCGCTGTTCATCTGCGCCTTCTGGGCCTCGACCCGGCGCAACGAGCTGAAGAAGCCCTGGCTGCTGAAGTGGGCCCTGTTCAGCCTGCCGCTGCCCTGGATCGCCACCCAGACCGGTTGGTGGGTGGCCGAGCACGGTCGCCAGCCCTGGACCATCAGCGAGGTCCTGCCCACCCACCTGTCGGCCTCGACCCTGGCCCCGGCCGATCTATGGGGCTCCATCGGCGCCCTGGTGACCTTCTACACCCTGCTGCTGATCGTGGAGATGTACCTGATGATCCGCTTCGCCCGCCTCGGCCCGAGCAGCCTGCACACCGGCCGCTACTTTCACGAACGGGCTGCCCAGGTCGACGACGCCCTGCGCCAGGCCGCCACCGCCAAGCCCGTCGCACCGGCCAACGCCTGAGGAGACTGCCATGTTCGACTACGAAGTGCTCAAGCTCACCTGGTGGGTGCTGATCGGCGTCCTGCTGATCGGCTTCGCCCTCACCGACGGCTTCGACATGGGCGCCATGATCCTGATGCCCCTGATCGGCAAGACCGACAAGGAACGCCGCGCCGCCATCAACAGCATCGCGCCGCACTGGGACGGCAACCAGGTCTGGTTCATCACCGCCGGCGGCGCCCTCTTCGCCGCCTGGCCGATGGTCTACGCCACCGCCTTCTCCGGGCTCTATTGGGCGCTGCTGCTGGTGCTCTTCGCCCTGTTCCTGCGTCCGGTGGGATTCGACTACCGCAGCAAGCTCGACAACACCCGCTGGCGCAACGCCTGGGACTGGGGCCTGTTCACCGGTAGCCTGGTGCCGGCCCTGGTATTCGGCGTGGCCTTCGGCAATCTCTTCCAGGGCGTGCCCTTCCAACTCGACGACACCCTGAGATCCACCTACAGCGGCAGCTTCTTCGCCCTGCTCAACCCCTTCGCCCTGCTCAGCGGCGCGGTCAGCCTGGCCATGCTCTGCGCCCATGGCGGCAGCTGGCTGATGCTGCGTACCCACCATGCCCTGGGCGAGCGCGCCCGGCGTGCTACCGGCCTGTGCGCCCTGCTCCATCTCGTCACCTTCGGTCTGGCCGGTGTCTGGCTGGCCTACGGCTTCGACGGCTACGTGCTGGTCAGCCAGGGCGATCCGGGCAGCGCCTTGAATCCGCTGCACAAGGTGGTGACCACCGGCAATCCGGGCTGGCTAGCCAACTACCATACCCAGCCGCTGACCCTGCTCGCCCCGGTGCTGGCCGCGCTCGGCAGCGTCCTGGCCCTGCTCGGCAGCAGCTGGCGGCAGGCCGGCCTGGCCTTCACCGGCACCTCCCTGGCCATCGTCGGCACCCTCGCCACCGCCGGCTGCGCACTGTTTCCCTTCGTGCTGCCGTCGAGCCTGGACCCGGCCTCCAGCCTGACCATCTGGGACGCCGTCTCCAGCCACAAGACGCTGGGCATCATGTTCGTCGCCGCGGCCATTTTCGTGCCGCTCATCCTGGCCTACACCCTGTGGAGCTACGTGCGCATGTGGGGCAAGGTCGACGACCGCTTCATCGACGCCAACCCCCACGGCCTCTACTGATCAGCCCCTCTCAAGGAGACATGCCATGTGGTACTTCACCTGGATCCTCGGTGTCCTGCTCGCCGCGAGCTTCGGCATCATCAACGCCCTCTGGCTGGAAAGCACCCGGGAGCTCGATGTCCATGACGATGCCGAGTGCTGAGGCCCTGCCCCGCGTCCACCCACTAGGACGGACGCTGTCCCTGCTACTGGCGGCGCCCCTGGCGCTGCTGCTGATGATTCACCCGGGCTTGATGCTCGATGCCAGCGGGCATTACAGCCATCCGCTGCTGATGGGGGTGATGCTGGGTGTCTCGGCTGGGCTGGTCCACGGCGTGGGCTTCATGCCGCGCCTGTGGCTGTGGCGCCTGGTGTTCGGGCCAGTGGTGGGCTGGCCGCTGCTGGTGCTGGGCTACGCCCTGCTCATCAGGGCACAGCTGGGCTGATTGAAGTTTGATGATAGCGTCCGGCATTCCCGGACGCCGCTCAGACCACCAGGTTTATCGCCTGGCAGTGCGTCTCACCCCCACGCTCGCAGCAAAAAATAATCTGACGATAAAGGTTCGTCTGCAGGTGCCGACATATTCGGAATCGACCTCGACTCGCCGGCTCCTTACCTTGTCGTCGGCGCACCCGCTGACCGCCTCAGAGACTTTCACGATGCTCAGGAACGCCCCCCTCAGTACCAAACTCCTGCTGATCCAGCTCCTGCCCCTGGCCGGCTTCCTGGTGATCTCGGGCCTCTACACCGCCGATCGCTACGAAACGCTCAAGAACATGGAGCACACCGTGACCGCCAGTGCCACGGCCGAGCGCGTCAGTGCCTTGGTCACCAGCCTGCAGCGCGAGCGTGGTGCCAGCGGCGTGTTCCTCGGCAGTGGTGGTAAGTCGATGCAGGACAAGCTCAAGACCTTCCGCGAAGATAGCGATAAGGCACAGAACAACCTACATGCGTTGGCCACCGGTAACGACGCCGCCATCCAGACCGCCATGCGCGCCCTGGACACCCTGCGTGACCTGCGCAGCAAGGTCGATGGCCTGGCGCTCAACAGCACCCAGTCCGGCGCGGCCTACACCGACCTGATCAAGGCGCTGATCGGCTACACCCATGCCCTCGAAGCGGGTGTTGATGATCCTGAAATCCTGCGCGCCCTGGGCGCACTCAATCTCTTCGTCGAGATGAAGGAACGCGCCGGCCGCGAGCGCGTACTGCTGGGCTTGGCCTTCAACCAGAATCGCTTCGACGCTGGCCTGCTGTCGCGCTTCGCCCGCAACCTGGGCGAATTCTCCGCCTACGCCGACGCCTTCCAGCGCAAGGCCACGCCTGAATTCATCCGTCAGCTTGACGACACCTTCAAGCAGCCCAGCGCCATGGAAGTCACCCGCCTGCAACAGCTGGCCTTCACCGTGCCGTTGGGCGATGCCCTGGGCGTCAAGCCGGAGGACTGGTTCAACCTGGCCACCCAACGTATCGACCTGATGGGCCAGGTGGAGGCGGACCTGGGTGCCAGCGTCGGCGCCCAGGCCGAACAGGCCCGTGCGGGCGCCAGTCGCGGTCTCTGGACCACCCTCGGCCTGGTGCTGCTGGTGCTGGTGGCCGTCTCGACGCTGGCCTGGGTGATCATTCGCAACATCAAGCAGGCGGTCGAGCAGGTCAACGGCACCCTTACCCGCCTGGCCACCCGTGACCTCACCGCCCGCTGCGCCTACCAGGGCAAGGACGAGTTCGGCACCATCACCGGCAACCTCAATCTGATGAGCCAGGAGCTCGGCCAGGTCATCCAGGAGATCGGCGCCGCCACCGTGCAGGTCGCCACCGCCGCCGAAGAGGCGTCGGCGGTCGCCATCCAGACCAGCCAGAACGTCGCCCAGCAGCGTCTGGGGACCGACCAGGTGGCTACCGCCATCGCCGAGATGAGCGCCACGGTCAAGGACGTCGCCCGTAGCACCACCGAAGCCGCCGAAGGCTCGCGGCAGGTCGAGGGCAACACCAGCCAGGGTCGCCGCGAATTGCAGGCCACCATCGGCCTGGTGCAAGGGCTGTCGGTGCAGGCCGAGCGGACCTCGGAGATCATCGCCGAACTCAAGCAGGAGAGCGATGCCATTTCCTCGGTGCTGGACGTGATCCGCGGCATCGCCGAGCAGACCAACCTGCTGGCTCTGAACGCCGCCATCGAAGCCGCGCGCGCCGGTGAAGCCGGGCGTGGCTTCGCCGTGGTGGCCGACGAGGTGCGCTCCCTGGCCCAGAAGACCCAGCAATCCACCGGCAGCATCCAGCAGATGATCAGCCACCTGCAGAGCGGCTCCGACCGCGCCACCCAGGCCATGCAGGAGACCCTGAGCCAGGTGCAGACCGGCGCCAGCAACGTGGTCCGCGCCGGCGAGCTGCTCGGCGAGATCGCCGAGGGCGTGACCCTGATCAACGACCGCAACATCCAGGTGGCCTCGGCCGCCGAACAGCAGAGCCAGGTCGCCGAAGAGATCAGCCGCAACGTCAACGACATCAACGACCTAGTGATTCAGGTCAGCGCCGGCGCCGAACAGACCGCCGTCACCAGTCGCGAACTGGCCCGCCTCGCCGAACAGCAACAAGCCCTGGTCGGCCGCTTCCGGGTGGCCTGAGGCCATGAATTCGCAACGGTCGGTGCCTTCGCAAGACACTGGCCGTTCGCTCGGGCCCCTTTCGCCCAAGGCATTCCTCATCACCGCTAAGGGTGCACTTCAGTCGACCATAGCCAACGCCAAGGCGAAAAAAGCGGAAGAGTGGGAGGCTCTCCCGTAGTGCTCAAGCCTCTTCAGAAAGGCACAGGGACGCACCCTTCCACTCGCGCACGCTAGCCTCAAGAACTCATTGGCATGCGGCGGCACCCCACTGGCCGTACCTACTCACGCTCCGGGCCAACGCCTGAACAGGGCGCTGGCGTTCACGCCACCAAAGCCGAAGCCATTGGACAGTGCGTATTCGAGCGGCAGTCGGCGCGCCCGCAAGGCCACGAGATTCAGGCCTTCGGCGGCCTGATCCGGGTGGTGCAGATTCAGCGTCGGCGGCACGATCTGGTCACGCAGGGCGAGCACGGTGAAGATCGCCTCGATACCACCGGCGGCGCCCAGCAGGTGCCCGGTACTGGACTTGGTCGAGGTAATGGCGACTGGCGAGTGATTACCAAAGACTGCCCGAATAGCCGCCAGCTCCCCCTTGTCGCCCACCGGGGTGGAAGTGGCGTGAGCATTGATGTGTTGCACCTCGGCGGCGTTGATCCCGGCCTGGCGCAGGGCCTGCTCCATGGCGCGGCGGGCACCGCTGCCGTCTTCCGGACCGGCGGTGAGGTGATAGGCATCGGCGCTGGTGCCGTAGCCCACCAGCTCGGCCAGGGGTGTGGCGCCCCGGGCCAGCGCGTGATCCAGTGACTCAATGACCAGGAGCCCAGCGCCCTCCGCCATGACGAAGCCTGCCCTATCCCGGTCGAAAGGCCGGGACGCCTCTTGTGGACGATCGTTGTAGCCGGTCGCCAGGGCGCGGGCCGCGGCGAAACTGCCCAGGGTCACCGTATGGAGAGCGGCTTCGGTTCCTCCACAGATCGCGATGTCCGCCTCCCCTGCACGGATAAGGCGGGCCGCGTCGCCGATGGCCTGGACGCTGGCGGCGCAGGCTGTGACCGGTGCGCCGAGTGGCCCCTTGAAGCCATGCTCGATGGATACATGACCGGCGGCCATGTTGGCGAGAAATGACGGCGCGGTGAACGGCGAGAGCCGCCGCGCACCGCGGTTATCCGTGGTGCGCACGGCACTGGCGATGGCGTCGAAGCCGCCGACGCCCGAAGCGATGAGCGTGGCGGTTCGTTGCTGGGCGACATCGTCACCAGGATGCCAGTCTGCCTGTTCGAGGGCCTCCCGCGCCGCGACCAAGGCAAACTCGATGAAGCGATCCATCTTCTTGCGATCCTTGGCGTTGATATGGAGCTCGGGGTCATAGCCGGCCGCCGGGTCCTGCGCCAGATCGGGCACCTGCCCGGCGATGCCGCAACCAGTGTCTCCGGCTACGCTCTCAGGTAGCGCCCGGAGACCTGACCGACCGGCGAGCAGGCGCGACCAGGTCACCTCGGCTCCACATCCCAGCGGACCGACTAGCCCAACCCCGGTAACGACGATACGGACTGGATTCTGCTTGTTCATAAGGCTCCTCGATAGACGGGGCTGAAGGTCCAATCGTCTGGACAGGTATCCCGTAGATGCAGCACTGCTGCCCCATAAGATGACGGCCGACATATAAATCATATGATAGCCATCATGTAAAGCCTGCCAGCTGGCCTGCAGGGTTACCCATGAAGCCTGAAACTGATGGTCAGGCGCCTTCGTTGGATACCGCGAAGGCATCTGGCTGGCGCGGGATCAAGTGCTTCGACCCTTGAGTGCGGAGATCAGGATCCGGTCAGCTAGGCGCCCGACGACTTCGCTTCGAGCAGTTCGAGCAGCGCCGTACGAGCACCATCGAGGACACGATCGGACAGCTCGGGATCCACCACCCCGCGCGACAGCACTAGGGCGCCAACGAGCGTGCTCAACACCAGGACAGCGTCCTGGGGATCCGGCAAGTGCTCGCCAAGCTGCCCCAACCTTGCGAGGAGCGCCTGGTCGGTTGCGGGGTGCGCCTCCCCGCGCTGGCCAAGTTCGGCGGAGACGGTCGGAAAGATGCAGCCTCTGGCGGGCTCGTCCCGGTGCACCGTCGAAAGATAGCGCTGGATGAATTCGGGCAGCGACCAATCCCCCGTCAAGCTCGCGGGCGTTACGGCCCCGATCTCCAGCAGGCAGTGGCGCAGCGCTTCATCGATCAGCTCGTCCTTGGACGCGAAGTGCCCGTAAAACCCCCCATGTGTCAACTTCAGCGCCTTCATCAGGGTCTGCACGCTGGTCGCATTCACCCCGTCGCGGCGAAAGCGCCTGGCAGCCTCTTCGATGATCCGCTGCCGCGTCTTCGCCTTGTGCTCTTCGTCGTAACGCATGGGGTTCTCGATGCCTGGTATGTCAGTCGTCATGCTACGCCGCCAGGCCCACCGGTGGAATCGGCAGGCACTATTGCGGGTCAGGCTTTCAGCAGCGAGGTGGGCCCCGATTGCTGCTCGTGGCGGCTATATCCGGCTTCGCCCGCCCAATGCGGTCACGGCGGCACGCTGCGCCAGGCTGTCCGCGCCCGCGTATTGCTCCTGCCGCAAGGCCGCGAAACGCGCCTGGGACAACGGCCGCTGCAGATGGAAGCCCTGGGCCTGGTCGCACTTGAGATCGGCGATGCGCGCCAGCTGGCCGGCGGTCTCGATCCCCTCGGCCACTACCGTCAGCGACAGTGCCCGTCCCATGCTGACGATGGCCTCGACGATGGCCGCGTTGCTCTCGCTCACCTCGATGTTGGAGACGAAGCTGCGGTCGATCTTCAGGCAGTCGAAGGGATAGGTGCGCAGATAGCTCAGCGAGGAATAGCCGGTGCCGAAGTCGTCCATCGACAGCCGCACGCCCAGCGCCTTGAGTTTCTTCATCAACTCCAGGGCACCCGCCGCGTCATCCAGCAAGACGTTCTCGGTCAGCTCCAGCTCGACCCGTGCCGGGTCGATGCCGGTGCGCTCGAGCACCTTGTGGATCCGGGCGACCAGATCGTCGCGCTGGAACTCCAGCGGTGACAGGTTGATGGACACGATCAACTCCGGCGACCAGTCCATCGCCTGGCTGCAAGCCTCCTGCAACACCCAGTCGCTCAGGCCCAGGATCAGCCCGGTCTCCTCCGCCACCCCGATGAACTCGGCAGGCGCCAGGCGGCCACGGATGGGATGATTCCAGCGCACCAGGGCCTCGGCGCCCAGCAGGCGCTGGCTGCTGGCGTCGAAACGCGGCTGGAAATCCAGCTCGAACTCCAGCCGCTGCAATCCCAGGCGCAACTCGGTCTCCAGCTGACGCCGCGCGAGGATGCGCTGGTTCATGGTGGGCTCATAGAATCTCAGGGTGTTACGCCCCGCCGCCTTGGCTTCGTACAGGGCGATGTCGGCATAGCGCAGTAGATCCTCGGCGCTATGGCCATCCTGGGGTGCCTGGGCAATGCCGACGCTCGCACCGATGTTGATGTCGTGCTCGTCGATCCGCATGGTCCGGCCGATGCCCTCCAACATCCGGTTGCAGAGCAGGCTCACCTGCTCGGCGCTCAGGCAGCCCTTCACCGCGATGACGAATTCATCGCCGCCGATACGGGCCACTAGATCGCCCTCGCGCACGCTGGCGCGCAGCTCTCGGGCGACCTGACAGAGCACCTGATCGCCGGCGCCATGGCCGAGGGAATCGTTGACCGGCTTGAAGCGGTCCAGGTCCAGGGCCAACAGGTGCAGCGGCTGACTGGCACTGACGCCCTCGGCGAAGCGCTGCGCCAGGTAGCGGTGCAACTGGTGACGGTTGGCCAGTCCGGTGAGGGCATCGTGCTGGCTGATGTGTTCGATGCGCGCCTTGGCCTCGATCTCCTCGGTCACATCGCACACGGTGCCGCGAAAGCCGGCCAGCAGGCCACCGCTGATGATGGGCTGAGCCGAGAGCTGGCAGTACCTGAGCTTGGCCTGGGCGTCGCGCATCTCGCAAGGCAGCGGACGGCGACTGCGTCCGGCCGCCAGCGGTGTTCTGGCTACCTCCTCGACCTGGCTCGGCGGATAGCCGAGCAGCTCGTGCAACGGGCGACTCAGCCAGGCTTCCCGGCTGAAGCCGGTGACGGCCACGAAACGCTCCGAAAGATAGACCAGCCGCTGCTCGGCGTCGCTCTCCCAAATCCAGTCGGACGACGCCTCGGACACGGTGCGGAAGCGCTGCTCGCTATGCCTCAGGGCATCTTCGGCCACATCCGTCTGCCGCGCCGCCAGCGCGATCCGCCGACGCAGGTACCAGACCAGCAGCAAGGCCAGACCACACATCGTCGCCAGCAACGGCAGGAACTGCGCCAGCAGGCGCTGCCCCATGCCATGCACCAGCCAGTGAAAGGTCACCGCGATACCCGGATCGGACTTCACCACCAGGGTCGGCCGCTCCGCCACGACGGGCAGTTCCCCTGGCTCCGCGGTCAGCCCGGGCAATTCGAAGGTCTGGCCGAGCTGGGCGAGCTTGTCCGGCGTGAGGATATCGACGAACACCATGTAGGACAGCCGCTTGAAGTCCTGGTAGGTGGCATCCGGGCGGATGACCGCGACCATTACGCTGGCCGGCTTGCCCTCGATCAGGAAATAGCCCTGGGCATGGCCATCCTTGAGCGAGCGCTCCCTGGCCTGGGCCAGCAGGGTCGCCTGGTCGTCCCCCAGCCAGGTATCCAGCTGCATCTTGCTGCGTCCGCCGCCGACCACGGCGTAGCGCGTGACGCCGTTGGGCGCCAGGATGAAGGCGCCATTCACGCCATAGTCGCTGTAAAGGGAGGGCCCGACGTTGTCTTCCTCATAGGCCCAATTCACGTCGACCTTCTTGCTGGTCCGTGCATAGGCTTCCATCCAGAAAGAATAGTCAGTCAAGACCCGGCCAAGCCTGTCCAGCCGCGTTTCCAACGCGCGCTGGGCGTCCGCCTCGCTGTGGTGGCGTTGCTGCTCGTCGATGCGCGCGCACAGGTCGAACAGCATCCACCCGGCCAGGGTAAAGATGAGGGTGACCAAGGCGAAGAAACCAAGGGAAGCCTGACGGGCGACACGGTTGAGTTGGGTAGGCACGGTAGCGACCTGTTGCAACGGGTTGTACGAGGGTGCTGACGACAGGCGACCAGGCCGTAATCGTCTGCCTATATATCGGCATCGGCCCGAGCGCCTTGAAGAGTCCGAATGAATATTCCGCAGAAACACGGGTTAGAGCGGCTGGTTTTGCACCATCCGCGGGCAAAGGAGCGCTGGGCGCGCCAAGACGGCGCAGCCTTGCCCAGGCCTCTTGCCCAAAAACGACAGAGGTCGGCCACTTGCCCGGGCAAATGTTGACCTATCGGTCAGCTTTACCCACCATCAAGGCATTCGAGAGCAGGTGGAGAGCGGCCGTGATCAGGTTTCTGCTGGACCAGGAGCTGCGCGTCGAAGAGCAGCTCGATCCCAACCTTACCGTGCTGCAGTACCTGCGCGAGCATTGCGGCAAGACCGGCACCAAGGAAGGCTGCGCCTCGGGCGACTGTGGCGCCTGCACCGTGGTGCTGGCCGAGCCCGACGGCGAGCGGCTGCGCTATCGCACGGTCAACAGTTGCCTGACCTTCGTTGCGGCGCTGGATGGCCGGCAACTGATCAGTGTGGAGGACCTCAAGCATCAGGGCCGCCTGCACAGCGTGCAGCAGGCCATGGTCGACTGCCATGGCTCCCAGTGTGGCTACTGCACGCCGGGCTTCGTCATGTCGCTGTTCGCCTTGCAAAAGAACGTCGCCGCGCCCGATAACGCTGCCACCCACGAGGCACTGGCCGGCAACCTCTGCCGTTGTACCGGCTACCGGCCAATCCTGGCCGCCGCCGAACAGGCCTGCACCCAGCGCCAGCCGGACCAGTTCGATGCCCGGGAGCAGCAGACCCTGGAGCGCCTCAAGGCCCTAGCGCCGGCGCCGCACACACGCCTGGAAGGCGCCAACCGGCGCTGCCACAGCCCCACCACCCTGAGCGAACTGGCCAGCCTCTACCAGGTGCAGCCCGCGGCGCGCCTGCTGGCCGGCGGTACCGACTTGGCCCTGGAAGTCACTCAGCAGCATCGCCGCCTGGAGACCCTCATCTACCTGGGCAACCTGCCCGAGCTGCATGGCGTGACCGTCAGCGAGGAACGTATCGAGATCGGCGCCGCCACCCCGCTGGCCGACTGCGCCGCCGCCCTGGCCGCCGACTATCCGGATTTCGGCGCGCTGCTGCAGCGCTTCGCCTCCCTGCAGATCCGCAACCAGGGCACCCTCGGCGGCAACATCGGCAATGCCTCGCCCATCGGCGACAGCCCACCCCTGCTCCTGGCGCTCGGGGCCAACGTGCTGCTGCGCCAGGGCGAACGCCTGCGCGAACTGGCCCTGGACGATTTCTTCCTCGACTATCGCCAGACCGCCCTGGAACCAGGCGAATTCATCCAGGCGATACGGGTACCGCGGTCACGCGAGGGCCTGGTGTTCCGTGCCTTCAAGGTGTCCAAGCGCCTGGACGACGACATCTCCGCGGTCTGCGCCGCCTTCGCCCTGGAACTGGAGCAGGACCGCGTCGCCAGCGTGCGCATCGCCTATGGCGGCATGGCGGCCACGCCCAAACGCGCCGCCCGCTGCGAACAGGCGCTGCTCGGCCAGCCCTGGAACGCGGCGTCCATCGAGCGCGCCGTCCAGGCCCTGGCGGAGGATTTCGCCCCGCTGTCGGATTTCCGCGCCAGTCGCGAATACCGCCTACTGACAGCGCAGAATCTGCTGCGCAAATGTCATCTGGAGACCACCCAGCCCGCGCTCGTCACGAGGGTCACCGCCCATGTCTAGCACCCTGCCCGCCCGCACCCCGGAGGAAATGGCCGCCGCCTTCGCTGCCGGTCTGGCCACCGGCGTCGGCAAGCCGCTCAAGCACGAGAGCGCCGACAAGCATGTCAGCGGCGAAGCCCTCTACATCGACGACCGCCTGGAATTCCCCAATCAGCTGCACGTCTATGCGCGGATGAGCGAGCACGCCCATGCGCGTATCACGCACATCGATCTCTCACCCTGCTACCAGATCCCCGGTGTTGCCCTGGCCATCACCGCTGCCGACGTGCCTGGCCAGCTTGACATCGGCGCCGTGTTGCCGGGGGATCCGCTGCTGGCCGATGGCGAGGTCCAGTATCTGGGCCAGCCTGTACTCGCGGTAGCCGCCACCAGCCTGGACGCCGCCCGCCGCGCCGCCCAGGCTGCTATCGTCGAATACGAGCCGCTGGAGGCCATCCTCGACGTCAAGGAAGCGCTCAAGCGCGAGCACTTCATCTCCCCCAGCCACAGCCACCGGATCGGTGACGCGACCGCCGCCCTGGCCGCCGCGCCCCATCGCCTACAGGGCGAACTGGCCATTGGCGGCCAGGAGCACTTCTACCTGGAAACCCAGGTGGCCTCGGTGATGCCCACCGAAGACGGCGGCATGCTGGTCTATTCCTCCACCCAGAATCCTACCGAGGTGCAGAAGCAGGTGGCCGAGGTGCTGGGCGTCGCCATGAACAAGGTCACCGTCGACATGAGACGCATGGGCGGCGGCTTCGGTGGCAAGGAAAGCCAGGCCGGGATGCCGGCGGCGCTCTGCGCGGTGTTCGCCCATCTCACCGGGCGCCCGGTGAAGATGCGCCTGCCGCGCTTCGAAGACATGCACATGACCGGCAAGCGCCATCCCTTCCACGTCGAGTACGACGTCGGCTTCGACGACGATGGCCGACTGCTAGGCATCCGCTTCGAGCTGGCGGGCAACTGCGGCTACTCACCGGACCTGTCCAACGCCATCATCGACCGCGCCATGTTCCATGCCGACAACGCCTACTTCCTCGGCAACGCCCAGATCACCGGCCACCGCTGCAAGACCCATTTGGCCTCCAACACCGCCTACCGGGGTTTCGGCGGCCCCCAGGGCATGCTGGCCATCGAGAACGTCATGGACGCCATCGCCCGCCATCGCGGTCTCGATCCGCTGGAGGTACGGCGGCGCAACTACTACGGCCAGGAGACGCGCAACCTCACCCACTACCATCAGGTGGTGGAGGACAACTTACTCAACGAAATGACCGCGGACCTCGCGGCCAGCAGCGACTATCAGGCACGCCGCGAAGCCATCCAGGCCTTCAACCGGGTCAACCCGGTGCTGAAGAAAGGCCTGGCGCTGACCCCGGTGAAATTCGGTATTTCCTTCACCTCCTCCTTCCTCAATCAGGGCGGCGCCCTGGTCAATGTCTACACCGACGGCAGCATCCACCTGAACCACGGCGGCACCGAGATGGGCCAGGGGCTCAACACCAAGGTCGCCCAGGTGGTGGCCGAGGTCTTCCAGGTCGACATAGCCCGCATCCAGATCACCGCCACCAATACCGACAAGGTGCCCAACACCTCGCCCACCGCGGCCTCCAGCGGTACCGACCTCAACGGCAAGGCCGCGCAGAACGCCGCCCAGACCATCAAGGACCGGCTGATCGACTTCGCCAGCCGCCACTTCCACGTCGGGCCTGAAGAGGTCGACTTCCGCAACGGCCACGTCAGGGTCCGCGAGCGGCTACTGAGCTTCGAGGAGCTGATCCAGCTGGCCTATGTCGGTCAGGTATCGCTCTCCAGCACCGGCTACTACCGCACGCCCAAGATCCACTACGACCGCGACCAGGCCCGCGGTCGGCCCTTCTACTACTATGCCTTCGGCGCCGCCTGCTCCGAAGTGCTGATCGATACCCTCACCGGCGAATACCGCCTGCTGCGCACCGACATCCTCCACGACGTCGGCGCCTCCCTGAATCCGGCCATCGACATCGGCCAGGTGGAAGGCGGTTTCGTCCAGGGCCTGGGCTGGCTGACCATGGAGGAGTTGGTATGGAGCGACGCCGGCAAGCTGCTCACCGCCGGCCCTTCCACCTACAAGATCCCGGCGGTGAGCGACGTGCCGCCGGATCTGCGGGTACGGCTGGTGGAGAATCGCCAGAATCCCGAGGCCACGGTGTTCCACTCCAAGGCCGTGGGCGAACCGCCCTTCATGCTCGGCATCTCGGTGTGGTGCGCCCTGCAGGACGCCGTGGCCAGCGTGGCCGACTACCGTTTCCACCCGGCGCTGGACGCCCCCGCCACCCCGGAACGGGTACTCTGGGGCGTGGAGCGCATGCGCCGCCTGGCCGTCGAAGCCCAGGCCGCCCCGCTCCCTGTCACGGAGGAATCAGCATGAACAGCAAACGCGGCTGGCTGGCCCTGCTGGCCGACTTCGAGGCGCGCGGCGAACCCTGCGTGCTGATCACCGTGGCCGACGAGCAGGGTTCCACCCCTCGCGACGCCGGGACCAAGATGCTGGTGGGCCGCGAAGAGCAGCACCTGACCATCGGCGGCGGCCACCTGGAATACCGCGCGGTGGAAATCGCCCGGGAGATGCTCGCCGCCGGTACCCGCCAGCCGCGCCTGGAGCGTTTTTCCCTGGCCGCCAGCCTCGGCCAGTGCTGTGGCGGCGTCACCACCCTGCTGTTCGAGCCCCAACTGGTCCAGGATCTGCCGGTGATCGTCTTCGGCGCCGGCCATGTCGCCCGCGCCCTGGTGCCGCTGCTGGCCGGTTTGCCCTGCGCGGTGCGCTGGGTCGATTCGCGGCCCCAGGAATTTCCCGATCCGCTGCCCGCTGGCGTCGCAAGGATCGTCACCGAAGAGCCGGTCGACGAGATCGCCCGCATGCCGGCGGGTGCCTACTATATCGTCATGACCCATAATCACCCCCTGGACCTGGAGTTGACCGACGCCATCCTCGCCCGGGGCGACCATGGCTACTTCGGCCTGATCGGCTCCCGGACCAAATGGGCCAAGTTCCGCCACCGTCTCGCGGCGCGTGGCCACGGCGCCGACCGCCTTGCCACGGTGCGCTGCCCCCTGGGCCTGCCCGAGGTCCAGGGCAAGCTGCCGCTGGAGATCGCCATCGCGGTGGCCGGCGAGGTCATCGCCCACTACGGTCGCCAGGCCCAGCAGACGGATCTGCCGCTGCGCCTGGTCACCGCCAGCCCAAGTTAGCTTTGCAATCAGAGAACCCTATGACCGCCATCGCCCATCGCGCCGCCCTGCTCCACAGCCTTGCCGACCCGGCCGAGGTGGGGCTGGACGCCTCCTACGAATACCACGCCGACGGCCTGCTGCTGGTCGAGGACGGCCGCATCCAGGCCATGGGGCCGGCCGCCGAACTGCTGCCCACCCTACCCACCGGCACCCCGTTGATCGAGCACCCCCACGCCCTGATCACCCCCGGCTTCATCGACACCCATATCCACTATCCGCAAACCGGCATGATCGCCAGCTACGCCGAGCAACTGCTGGACTGGCTGGACACCTACACCTTCCCCACCGAGGGCGCCTTCGCCGATCCGGCCAAGGCGGCCGAGGTGGCGGAGATTTTCGTCGGTGAACTGCTGCGCAACGGCACCACCACCGCCCTGGTGTTCGGCAGCGTCCATCCGCAGTCGGTGGACGCCTTTTTCCAGGTCGCCGAACGACTCGATGTGCGCATGATCGCCGGCAAGGTGCTGATGGACCGCAATGCGCCGGGCTATCTGCAGGACACGGCCGCGTCCGCCTATACTGACAGCAAGGCGCTGATCCAGCGCTGGCACGGCAAGGGTCGCCTGCATTACGCGGTCACCCCGCGCTTCGCGCCGACCAGCACCCCCGAGCAATTGGAAGCGGCCGGGCGCCTGTTGGCCGAGCACCCGGACGTCTACCTGCACACCCACCTCTCCGAGAACCTCAAGGAGATCGACTGGGTGAAGGCGCTGTTCCCGGAGCGCGCCAACTATCTGGATGTCTACGACCACTTCCAGCTGCTCGGCCCGCGCTCGGTGTTCGCCCATGGCATCCACCTCTGCGACGAAGAGTGCCAGCGCCTGCACGAGACCGGTTCCGCGGTGGCCCACTGCCCCACGTCCAATCTCTTCCTCGGCAGCGGTCTGTTCGATCTCAAGCGGATGGAAGCCTTCAAGGTCAATGTCGGTCTCGGTACCGACGTTGGCGCCGGCACCAGCTTCTCGCTGCTGCAGACCCTGGGCGAGGCCTACAAGGTGCAGCAACTGCGCGGCCATCGCCTGCACCCCTTCAAGTCGCTGTACCTGGCCACCCTCGGCGGCGCCCGCGCCCTGCGCCTGGACGAGCGCATCGGCAGCCTGGCCCCCGGCCACGACGCCGACTTCGTGGTGCTCGACCTCAAGGCCACCCCGCTGCTGGACTACCGCCTGCAGCAGGCCAAGAGCCTGGAGGAAACCCTCTTCGTCCTCACCACCCTGGGCGACGACCGCGTAGTGCGCGAGACCCATGCCGCGGGTCGCCTGGTACACAGTCGGGACGCCTAAGCCCGTTGGGCTTCGGCGATGGAGCCACCTCACCCAACCTACCCATCACCGTAGGTTGGGCTGAGCGCAGCGAAGCCCAACAAAACTCCCCCCATCCCATACGCACAAAAAAGCCGCCCCGAGGGGCGGCTTGCGCGTTCAGCCTAAGCCGACTCAGCTGGTGCGATAGCGCTCCAGCCAATGGGCGTAGGGCGCCGGCAGCACCCAGGACGGCTGGTCGACGCCCAGGGCCTTGGCTGCATAGTAGGGCCAGTGCGGATCGGCCAGGTGGGCGCGGCCTACCATCACCAGATCCAATTGCCCGTCGGCCACTACCTGGTTGGCCAAAACCGGGGTATCGATGTTCCAGGCCGAGGCGACCTTGAGGCCGGTGGCCTTACGTACCTGCTCGGTGATGGGCGCCAGCAGGCCCGAGCCCCAGGGGATGTTGGCGGTCGGGGTGGAGAAACCGATGCTGACGCTCAGCAGGTCCAGGCCTTCGCGCTTGAAGCCCTGGGCCAGCTCGATGGATTCGGCCAGGGTCTCTTCGTCGCGACCGTCGTATTCGATCACGCCGAAACGGGCGGTCAGCGGCAGGTGCTCCGGCCAGACCTTGCGCACCTCGGCCAGGGTTTCCAGCAGGAAGCGACTGCGGCCGGCGAGGTCGCCACCATATTGGTCGTCACGCTGATTGGAGTGTACCGAGAAGAAGCTCTGCGCCAGGTAGCCGTGGGCAAAGTGCAGTTCCAGCCACTCGAAGCCGGCTTCATAGGCACGCTTGGCGGCATCGACGAAGTCCTGACGGACACGGGCGATGTCGTCCAGGGTCATGGCCTTGGGGACCTTGGGCAGGTTGGCACCAAAGGCCACCGCGGACGGGGCGATGGTGTCCCAGCCTCGGGCGTCGTCGGCGGCGATGTGGTCGTCGCCTTCCCAGGGACGATTGGCACTGGCCTTGCGGCCGGCATGGGCGATCTGGATACCCGGCACCGAACCGGCGGCCTTGATCGCCTGGACCACCGGCACGAAGGCCTGAGCCTGGGCGTCCGACCAGATACCGGCGCAGCCGGGGGTGATGCGGCCTTCCGGCGAGACCGCCGTGGCCTCGACGACGACCAGGCCAGCACCGCCACGCGCCAGGCCGGCATAGTGCACTTGATGCCAGTCATTGATGACGCCATCGACGGCGCTGTACTGGCACATGGGCGGGATGGCGATGCGGTTGCGCAGCGTCACGTCCTTGAGGGTGAAGGGTTGGAACAATGCGGACATCTGAGCGGTCTCCCATAGGACAGATCTTGGTTCGTTATTTCGATATTAATCGAACATAACATAATCGCCAACCCCCGGTGTATGATTGGCTCATGCGCCCTTTCAAACATCCCAGTCCTGACGAATTCTCCCTCGAGCGTCTATTCCATGCGCTCAGCGATCCGGTGCGTCTGGATATCGTCCGTTATCTGGCGCGGGTCACCGAGGCCACCTGTGGCGAACTCGATGGTGGCCGCCCCAAGTCCAGCATGTCGCATCACTTTCGTGTCCTGCGCGATGCAGGACTGGTGCATACCCGCAACGCCGGCACCACGCACATGAATCAGTTGCGCCGCGAAGACCTGGATCAGCGTTTCCCCGGCCTGATGGCAGCCATCCTGGCGCAATCCTCCGATCCCGTGACAAAGCCAGACTAGCTCAGTGGCAGGGAGCGCCAGCAGGCGCTGCCCGGCGTCGTGCTGGTCGTCGCCTGTCGTCTCGGCTGGTCTGGGCGCAGGGAACTCTGAGCGGCGTTCTTCGCTCTTCCCGGTATGAAGGTTGCAAAAGAATAGCTATGGGCAGCGCAGGCGCTGGACGCTGCCGGGAGGTAAAGGATGGGCAAGCACTGGGGATTGGCGACCGCACTCGCAGGTGTCGCCGCGCTGCTCGCTCTCGTACCCAGCCCTGAGCCCATCGCTGAGGCGCGCGGTATCCAGCGGGTCATAGCCTTTGGCGACAGCCTGATGGACTGCGGCACCTTCGGCCATATCTATGCCACCAACCCAGGGCGTACCTACCCTCAGGAAATCGCCGACGCCTACGGTATCGAGTTGGGCCCCAATCGGCAGGTGGAAGGCTATGGCCAGGAGGGACCGAGCGATCCCGATGGTCTTTGCTACGCCGAGGGCGGCGCCGTGACCGGGAGTTTCACCGAGCCGGGCTTCGATCACAACGAAGCGCCGCTGGCCTTTTCCCAGCAGATCCGCAACTTCGAGATGCAGCATGGCCGCTTCCGCCAGCAGGATCTGGTCCTGGTGCAGATCGGCGGCAACGACATCATCGGCCCCTTCTATGACAAGACGCTCAAGGCCGCGCTGATGGCCGACGCCCCCCTGCCCCCGGCGATCCGCGAGCAGGTCGAGACGCGGATCCGCCATACGGCCCTGAACGAGGTCAAGCTGCTGCGCCATGTGCTGGGTCTGGGTGCCCAGCGCCTGGTGGTGCTCAACAACACCGACTATGGCAAGGCGCCCTATCTCGAACCCTGGACACCCGCCCTGGCCGAGCGTAACCACGAACTGGTGCGCCTCTACAACGACACCCTGCAGGCGAACTTGCCAGCCAGTGATCGTCTGCTGCTGGTGGATGCCTATCGGGTGATGGAAGAGGTCTTCGCCCACTACGGCAACTACGGCTTCACCCATGCCGAAGGTGATGCCTGCCTGCCCGGTCGCGAGTTCTGCGATCCGGACAGCTACGTCGAACCGGGCGCCGATCAGGCCTACATCTTTGGTGCCCGCGGTCATTTCGCCAGCCGTACCCACAGCATGCTGGCCCAGGTGGTGCTGGAACGCATCGCCCAGACCTGGCCCGGCAGTGCCGTGCCGGATCGACCGCTGCTCGCCACCGCGCGATCGAACACCGAACCGACCATCCACTAACGCCGCTGAAACCGCGCCCTACCCTGGTGCCGGCCTGGGCGAAAGCGCACCGCGGCGGCGCAATCTTGCCTAGCTGCCGCGATAGGTCGAATAGCTGTAGGGCGAGACCAACAGCGGCACATGGTAATGCGCTCCCTCGTCGGCGAGGCCGAAGCGCAAGACCACGGTATCGAGAAAGGCCGGTTCCTCCAGCGCCACGTCGCGCCGCCGGTAGTAATCGCCCACGTCGAACTCCAGTTCGTAGACCCCCGCCGTGAAGTGCTCGCCCTGCAACAGCGGCGTGTCGCTGCGACCATCGGCATTGGTCCGCATCTCACCCAGCGCCTGCCGCGCCGCCCCCTCCAGCCGGTACAGCCGGACAGCGATATCGGCACCTGGGCGGCCACCGGTGGTGTCCAGCACGTGGGTCGTCAGGTAACCGCCAGCGGATGGAGTGGACATGGGAAAGCTCCTGCAGAGGGGTGCGCCAGCCTAGCAGCTTTTCACCTGCCGATTGTATACAGCCCAGCCCTGGCCCAGTCCGCGGGACCGCTGCCCTCCAGCGCGGGAAAGTCTTCAGACCGGTCAGACCAGTTAGGCAGGATTCTTGCTGGGACTCGGCAAAGGTCTCCAAACATTGTATACAAAACATCTCGACTGCCAGGATGCCCCTTCCATGACCTATCCCCGCGATCTGATCGGCTATGGCGCTCAGCCGCCCCACCCCCGCTGGCCGGGTGATGCCCGCATCGCCCTGTCCTTCGTGCTGAACTACGAAGAAGGCGGCGAACGCAACATCCTGCACGGCGACAAGGAATCCGAGGCCTTCCTGTCCGAGATGGTCGCCGCCCAGCCCCTGCAAGGGGTGCGCAACATGTCGATGGAGTCCCTCTACGAATACGGCAGCCGCGCCGGCGTCTGGCGCATCCTGGAGTTGTTCGCCAAGCACCAGGTGCCGCTGACCGTCTTTGCCGTGGCCATGGCCGCCGAGCGCCATCCCGAGGTCATCCGCGCCATGGTCCAGGCTGGGCACGAGATCTGCAGCCACGGCTATCGCTGGATCGACTACCAGTACCTGGACGAAGCCGAGGAGCGCGCCCATCTGCAGCGCGCCATCGAGATCCTCGCCGAGCTGACCGGTGAACGCCCGCTGGGCTGGTACACCGGGCGTACCGGGCCCAACACTCGGCGCCTGGTGATGGAGGAAGGCGGCTTTCTCTATGACAGCGACACCTACGACGACGACCTGCCCTACTGGGAACCCAACAACCCGACCGGCAAGCCGCACCTGGTGATCCCCTACACCCTGGACACCAACGACATGAGATTCACCCAGGTCCAGGGCTTCCACACCGCCGAGCAATTCTTCCAATACCTCAAGGACGCCTTCGACACCCTCTACGAAGAAGGTGCCACCGCGCCCAAGATGCTCTCCATCGGCCTGCACTGCCGCCTGATCGGCCGCCCCGGTCGCCTGGTGGGCCTCAAGCGCTTCCTGGAGTACGCCCAGAGCCACGAACGGGTCTGGTTCGCCCGCCGGGTGGACATCGCTCGCCACTGGCACAGGGAGCATCCGCCGGCATGAGCGCCTTCCAGACCGTCACACCCAGCCAGCTGGATCGCGCCGCCTTCGTGGCGGCCTTCGGCGGCATCTACGAGCACTCCGCCTGGGTCGCCGAGCGTGCCTTCGACGAGGGCCAGCCGCTGCCGGATAGCGTCGACACCCTGCATCAGCGTCTCGCCGCGCAGGTCGCCCGGGCCAGCCAGGCCGAGCAGCTGGCGTTGATCCAGGCGCACCCGGACCTTGCCGGACGCGCGGCCCTGGCTGGCGAGCTGACCGCCGCCAGCAGTGGCGAACAGGCCGGTGCTGGCCTCGATCAATGCACCCCGGACGAGCTGGCCCGCTTCACCCGCCACAACGAGGCCTACCGCGCCAAATTCGGCTTCCCCTTCATCATGGCGGTGAAGGGCAGCAACCGGCACCTGATCCTTGCGGCCTTCGAGGAGCGCCTGCCCAACACCCCGGAGCAGGAATTCCAGCGCGCCCTGGCCGAGATCGACCGCATCGCCCTTTTCCGCCTGCAGACCCTCTGACCCTTTTCCGACAAGAGCACCCCATGAAACGCACCCACGCCGCGCCCTTCGAGAAGTACCTCAACCTCGCCGATGCCCGCCTCGGCACCCGCGTCATCAGCGTCACCGACGACTGGTTCGCCGCCGCCGACCGCATGCTCCAGTCCCACGAGCCGGAGTGGAAGGAAGGCGTCTACGACGACAACGGCAAGTGGATGGACGGCTGGGAATCGCGGCGCAAGAGGTTCGAAGGCTACGACCATGCGGTGATCCGCCTGGGCGTGCCCGGCTCGATCAAGGGCGTCGACATCGACACCCGCTGGTTCACCGGCAACTATCCGCCCTCCGCCTCCCTGGAAGCCTGCTTCTGTGCCGAGGGCGATCCGGCCGAAGACGCTGCCTGGACCGAGGTGCTGCCGGCCATCGAGATGCAGGGCAATAGCCACCACTACCATGCCATCGCCGATGACCGCCCCTGGACCCACCTGCGCCTGAACATCTATCCCGATGGCGGCGTGGCCCGCCTGCGGGTCTACGGCATTCCCCATCGCGACTGGTCGACCCAGGCCGAAGACGAGGTGCTGGACCTAGCCGCCGCCCTCAACGGCGGACGCGCCCTTGCCTGCAACGACGAACACTATGGCCGCATGAGTAACATCCTCAATCCGGGTCGCGCCGACAGCATGGCCGACGGCTGGGAAACCGCGCGCCGCCGCACCCCTGGCAACGACTGGGTGATCATCGCCCTGGGCCACGCCGGCATCGTCGAAGAGATTCTGGTGGACACCCTGCACTTCAAGGGCAATTACCCGGACAGCTGCCAGATCCAGGGCGCCTATGTGCGCGGCGGTACCGACGGCCAGATCGAGACTCAGAGCCTGTTCTGGAAGGAGCTGCTGCCGCCGCAAAAGCTGCAGATGCACCAGGAGCACAGCTTCCGCGAGCAGGTGCGCGATCTTGGCCCCATCACCCACGTGCGCCTGAACATCTTCCCGGACGGCGGCGTCAGCCGCCTGCGGCTGTTCGGCAAGGTCGCCCGGGGCCAGGCATGAGCCGGCCACTGCGCATCGAGCCGCTGACCGCCGAGGGCTTCGCGCCCTTCGGCGAAGTCATCGAGACGGCGGGCCGGGATTGGTTTCCCATCAACAATGGCTCGACCCAGAGATACCACGCCCTGGCGCGGGTCGAGACAGGGCCGGCGGACGGCACGGCGATCATCAGCATCTTTCGCGCCCGGCGCCTGGACTATCCGCTGACCATCACCATGCTCGAACGGCATCCCCACGGCAGCCAGGCCTTCGTCCCGCTATGCGGCGAACCCTTTCTGGTGGTGGTGGCGCCGCTGGCGCCAGCCCCGGATGCCGGCGCCATCCGCGTCTTTCGCACCGATGGCCGCCAGGGCATCAACTACCACGCCGGGGTCTGGCACCATCCGGTGCTGGCCCTGCGTGACGAGGACGAATTCCTCATCGTTGATCGCGCCGGCAGCCTGCCCAACTGCGACGAGTTCTTTTTCGCCGCGGCCGAGTGCCCGACCCTGGCACTCTAGGGATTGACGGGCGCGCGCCTTAGTTGCTTGCGCAGCAGGCGCGCACTGTCCAGGCAGACCCAGGCCACCGCCAGCCAGATGGGACCATAGGTCCAGATGGCGCCCTCCGGCAGCTGCTCACCGAGCACATAGAGGGCGACGAAGACCAGCAGCGCCGGCTCCACATAGCTGAGGATGCCGAACAGACTCAGCGGCAGCATGCGGCTGGAGGCCAGCATGGCGGCGAAGGCGATGGCGCTGAGCAGACCCAGCCCCGGCAGCAGTGCCCATAGCCAGGGTGTCTGCTGCAGGATCAGGCTGGGCGAAAACCAGTGCAGCGCAAGCAGCGCGAAGGGCAGCAGGCAGCACATCTCCAGGACGAAGCCGGACAGCGCATCCACTGCCATCCAGCGGCGCAGGACGAAATACGGCGGATAGCCCAGCACCGGCAGCAGGCTGACCCAGGACAGCGCCCCGGTCACCCAGACCTCGTTGATCACCCCCAGCAGCGCACAGGCCACTGCCAGGCGCTGCAGCGGTCGCAGGCGCTCGCCATAGACCAGCCGCCCGGTCAGCACGATGGCCAGGGGCAGCAGGAAATAGCCCAGCGACATCGCCATGGCCTCGCCATTCATGGTCGCCCAGACGAACACCCACCACTGGATGCCCATCAGCAGCGCCGCCGCCGGGATGGCCAGGCACAGTCGGGGCTCGCGCACCAGCCGCTTGAGCGTGGCCAACAGGGCCTTGCCCTCGCTCAGGACCACCACCAGCAGGAGCACCATCGGCAGCGACCAGACCACCCGCAGGGCCACCACCTGCAGGCCGTCCAGCGGCGCCAGCCAGGCGAAGTACACCGGCATCAGTGCGAACAGCACCGACGACAGCACCGAAAGGCCCAGACCCTTGCCGGACAGCACGTTCATGACTGACGCCCCAGACGGTTGATGAACAGCGACAGCAGGATGATGCCGCCGCCCAGCAACAGCCTAGGCAGATCGGCTGGGTGCTGCCAGATCAGCAGGCTGACCAGCAGACCCGCCGGCACGTGGGCCTCGTTCATGATCGCCAGGGTGCCGCCATTGACCCGCAACGAGCCCAGCGTCCACCAGTAGAGACCGAGCGCCGTGGCGAACACGCCCATCCAGATCAGCACACCCCACTGCAGGCCGGTGCTGGGCAGCCGCGCCGGATTGCCGAACAACAGAAAGGACAGCGCCGCCACCAGCAGGGCGCCGAGAAAGAACAGCCCGAAGTAGCGATGCAGCGCACCCTGCCCGGCATAGGCGTGCCCCAGGTGCTTGCACAGCACCTGGCCGGCGGCGAAGGTCAGGTTGGCCACCTGCAGCAAGAGAAAGCCCAGCAGGTAGTCACCGGTCAGCGGCTGGAAGCGGATCAGCGCCGCGCCCCCGACCGCCACCACGGCGGCCAGCAGCGACCAGAGGCGGAAGCGGCGCTGCCAGGCATCGTCAAGCAGGGTCACATAGATTGGCGTGAGCACGGTGAACAGCAGCACCTCCGGCACCGTCAGCACGGCGAAGCTGCGATACAGGCACAGATAGGTGATGCCGAATTGCAGGGCGCCTGCCGCCATCAGCCCCAGGGCGAAGCGCCCCGGCACTCCATGCCAGCGGGTGAAGGGCAGGAACAGCACGAAGGCGATGGCCACGCGGACCAGCACGGCGAAATCGCTGTCGACCCGACCGGCGAGGTACTCGCCGATCAGGCTGAAGGAAAACGCCCAGATAAGGGTGACGAGCAGAAGGTAGGGCATGGCGGCGACGCACGAAAAAGGTGCGCGACCTTAACGCGCCCGTTGCCGGAGGGAAACCCCCGGCTTATCGCAGTCTAGCGAGTGGCGTTCAGGCCCGAGGGTTCGGCACCGGTAAGCGCCGCCACCGACTGATTGGCCTGCAGCACGTTATCGGCGCCCGAGACCAGGGTCTTGGGCTCGGCCACGCCGGCCGCGCGGGACCAGTAGACCTGCTGATTGGAACCGCCCACGGCGATGTCGGCCTGGCTGAGCAGGGTCAGCCGTGCCTTGGCGCCGTAGCCATAGGCATCGACCTTGGCGATGCCGTCGCTGCCACGCACCTTGGCCTGCACCTGCTGATAGCCACCGCCGATGCTCAGACTGGCCACCGCGCCCCTGACCGTGGTGACGCTGCCCAGGCCATGAATGGTCAGCGCCTGGGCGCCGTCGAGCACCAGCCGATGATGACTGCCGTAGACGGTCACGGTGCCGCACTGACCTTTCAACGTCAGGGTATTGCCCTCGCCGGACAGGGACACGTCCCGCCCCTCGCAGTCGAGGGTCCGGCTGATGTTCATGCCGTCGATATCGATGGGCTCGACGGCCGCCGCGACGGATTCCTCGGCCTGGACCAGCAGCGGCG
The DNA here is from genome assembly GCF_021106615.1 of Pseudomonas sp. PLB05. Taxonomy (NCBI): domain Bacteria; kingdom Pseudomonadati; phylum Pseudomonadota; class Gammaproteobacteria; order Pseudomonadales; family Pseudomonadaceae; genus Pseudomonas; species Pseudomonas sp. PLB05. Next base: position 764,687 of record NZ_JAJOHO010000001.1, on the reverse strand, counting down.
CGATGACCAGACAACAACCCAGCAACGCCTTGAATGACGACATGGAGACTCCTTGTCTTGCCTAGAGGGGGACACTCATCGGCTGGCTTGGAGGGCAGCGCCGACGGGACATTTGACCCGGCGTCCGACATTTTTTCAGGCCGTGATGGCCGCCGCGTTTTCCCATCACCCCCGCAGGCACTAACATGCGCCCTTTCGTGGCCCCAGAGCGCTCGATGAAGACTCCTCGCGTTTCCCTCGATCAGTGGCGGACCCTGCAGGCGGTGGTGGATCACGGCGGCTATGCCCAGGCCGCCGAGGTGCTGCATCGCTCCCAGTCGTCGGTCAGCTATACCGTCGCCCGCATGCAGGAGCAGCTCGGCGTGCCGCTGTTGCGCCTGGAGGGCCGCCGCGCCGTGCTGACCGATGCCGGCGCCGTGCTCTTGCGCCGTTCGCGGCGCCTGGTACAGCAGGCCAGCCAGTTGGAGGAACTGGCCTATCACATGGAGCAGGGCTGGGAGTCCGAGGTGCGGCTGGTGGTAGATGCCGCCTATCCCACTCGCCCCCTGCTGCTGTGCCTGCGCGAATTCATGCCGCAGAGTCGTGGCTGCCGGGTACGGCTGCGCGAAGAGGTCCTATCCGGGGTGGAAGAGGCCCTGCTCGACGGCTCGGCGGACCTGGCGATCACCGGCCTGGTGATCGCGGCCCACCTGGGCGCCTCCCTGGGCAATGTCGAGTTCGTCGCTGTCGCCCATCCCGAGCATCCGCTTCATCAATTGCAGCGCACCCTGGTGACCGCCGATCTGGAAGAGCAGCTGCAGATCGTCATCCGCGACAGTGGCCGCGCCCAGCCGCGGGATGCCGGCTGGCTGGCCGCCGAACAGCGCTGGACGGTAGGCAGCATCAGTACCGCCGCCACCTTCCTGCGTGACGGCCTGGGCTTCGCCTGGCTGCCCCGGGACGCCATCCAGACCGATCTCGACGCCGGCCTGCTCAAGCCGCTGCCGCTGGAACAGGGCGCCCAGCGCTTCCATCCCTTCCAGCTCTACAAGACGCGCCAGCACGAGCTGGGCCCGGCCTCACAGATCCTCATGAACCTGTTGCGCAAACATGCCCTGCCACGCTGACCGTGGCGGGGTGCCAGCCGGGTTGCTATCGTTCGCCAGTCGTCTCCGCCACTCAAGGATCCATCATGTTCAAAGCCCTGCTTGCCGCCTGCGCCCTGTTCGTCGCCTCCACCGCCTGGGCCGCGGACAATCCGCACGTGCTCATCAGCACCAACAAGGGTGACATCGAGGTCGAACTGGATGCGGCCAAGGCGCCGGTCAGCACCGAGAATTTCCTGGGCTATGTCGACAGCGGCTTCTACAAGGGCACCCTGTTCCACCGCGTCATCCCCGGCTTCATGATTCAGGGCGGCGGCTACACCCGCGACATGCAGGAGAAGCGCACCAAGGCCCCGATCAAGAACGAAGCCGACAACGGCCTGAAGAATCTGCGCGGCACCCTGGCCATGGCGCGCACCTCGGACGTCAACTCCGCCACCAGTCAATTCTTCATCAACGTCGAGAACAATGCCTTCCTCGACCACGGTTCGCGCGACTTCGGCTACGCCGTATTCGGCAAGGTCGTGCGCGGCATGGAAGTCGTCGACCAGATCGCCGGCGTCCAGACCACCCGCCAAGGCATGCTGCGCGACATTCCCCGTGAACCGGTCATGATTCTCGCTGCCAAACGGCTGTAAGCCGACCCGTCCGGCTGGATGCCGCGCGCCGGTCATCCAGTCCCAACGGCGAGGTCCCCCTTCCGGCGACGCGATACGCTGTCTCCTCTCTACAAGGACCCCGCATGATCTTTCGCCGCTTCGAACGCATCATCGATGCGTTCCGGGAAGCCCCCGATGAAATGCCGCCCACTGGGGTCGGCGCCTTCTATCTCCACTTCCTCAAGCAAGCCTGGCCGGCCTTCGCCCTGCTGTTGGTGGTCGGCCTGATCGGCGCCCTCATCGAGGTCGCCCTCTTCAATTTCATCGGCCAACTGGTCGACCTGGCGGGCAGCGCGCCCAACAGCACGGTGTTCTTCCAGGAGCACGGCGGCACCCTGATCTGGATGGCGGTGGTCACCCTGGTCATCCGCCCCTTGTTCATCAGCCTGCACGATCTGCTGGTGCACCAGACCATCACCCCCAGCCTCACCACCCTGATCCGCTGGCAGAACCATCGCTACGTGCTCAAGCAGAGCCTGGGCTTCTTCCACAGCGACTTCGCCGGGCGCATCTCCAACCGCATCATGCAGACCGGCGTCTCCCTGCGCGATTCGGCGGTGCAGGCGGTGGACGCCATCTGGCACGTGCTGATCTTCGCCGTCACCTCGCTGATCCTGTTCGCCCAGGCCGACGTCTGGCTGATGGTCCCGCTGGTCCTCTGGATCATCGGCTACGTCATCGCCCTCTGGTATTTCGTGCCCCAGACCAAGGAGCGCTCGGCCATCGCCTCGGAATCCCGCTCGCAGCTTTCCGGGCGCATCGTCGACGGCTACACCAACATCTCCACCCTCAAGCTCTTTTCCCACTCGGCCCAGGAGGAGCAATACGCCCGCCAGGCCATGGAAGAGCAGACCGAGAAAGCCGAGAGCGCCGCCCGCCTGATCACCGCCATGGGCGTGACCATCGCCATCCTCAGCGGCTTCCTCATTGCTGGCACCACGGGCCTGGCCCTCTGGCTCTGGCACCAGGGCGTCATCAGCGTCGGCGCCATCGCTCTGGCCACCGGCCTGGTGATCCGCATCAACAGCATGTCCGGCTGGATCATGTGGGTGGTCAACGGCATCTTCGAGAACATCGGCATGGTGCAGGACGGCATGAGCACCATCGCCAAGCCGCGCCAGGTCGGCGACGCCCCGGACGCCAAGCCGCTGCAGGTGACCCGCGGCGCGGTGCTGTTCGAGGACATCGCCTTCCACTACGGCAAGGGCGCCGGCATCATCGAAGGCCTGACCCTGGACGTGGCCCCGGGCGAGAAGATTGGCCTGGTCGGCCCCTCGGGCGCCGGCAAGTCCACGCTGATCAACGTGCTCTTGCGCCTCTATGACCTGGAAGGCGGTCGCATCCTGGTCGACGGCCAGGACATCGCCCATGTCACCCAGGAAAGCCTGAGATGCCAGATCGGCGTGGTCACCCAGGACACCTCGCTGCTGCACCGCTCGATCCGCGAGAATCTGCTCTATGGCCGTCCCGAGGCCACTGATGAAGAACTGCACGCCGCCCTGCGCAAGGCCAAGGCCGATGACTTCATCGCCCGCATCACCGACGCCCATGGTCGTACCGGGCTGGATGCCCAGGTGGGTGAACGCGGCGTCAAGCTCTCCGGCGGTCAGCGCCAGCGCATCGCCATCGCCCGCACCCTGCTCAAGGACGCGCCCATCCTGCTGCTGGACGAAGCCACCTCCGCCCTCGACTCCGAGGTGGAGGCCGCGATCCAGGAGAGTCTGGAAACCTTGATGGAAGGCAAGACGGTGATCGCCATCGCCCACCGGCTGTCGACCATCTCGCGCATGGACCGCCTGGTGGTCATGGAACGTGGCCAGATCGTCGAGATGGGTTCCCATGACGAACTGATCGCCTACAACGGCCTCTATGCCCGCCTATGGCGTCACCAGACCGGCGGTTTCGTCGGTCACGGCGTGCCGAGCAGGCAACGGGTACGCAGCAGCTCCAGCTGACGTTCCTGGTCCAGGCCCGGGTAGAAGCCTTCGATCTTCTGCAGGCCTCCCAGCCAGCTGCGCCGCTCCACCACGCACTCGAACACCGGGCAGGCCGTCTGCCCGGTATCGCCGCAGTCGCGGTAGTAGGTCAGTCGCTGGCTCTTTTGCGCCGTGCCCTGGAAGGGACCGGGGCGATCCTGCAGGACATAGAAGTCGATCTCCGCCGCGCTGCGATGATTCTCCCACTGGAACGCCAAGGTACTGGGATAGAAGAGCACCAGCAGGCCCGCCAGCAGCACCCAGAGAATGCCCGCCGTCACCGGCAGGGGCAGCCGCGAACGAAAGCGGCGCCCACCCCGAATGATCAGCGCCGTCACCACGGTGACCAACGCCAGGGCGATGCACAGGGACGGCAGGCCGGTGATGACCTGACCGGCCACGCCGATGTCCAGCCCGCTGGGCGACGGTACCGTTCGATAGCCGATCTCCAACCGTTCCCAGCCCACTCGATTGCCGATCAGGCCGGCGAGACCAAAGGCGGCGGCCAGGCCGACCAGAGCCCAGAAGGTACGAGGATTGCTGCTGCGCATGGGAAATCGTCCAGACAAAGACCGGGAGACTGCCTAAGCCCGCCGGTGAAGGCAAATCCGAATTTCTCCTGACCCTGGCCCTCTATTGAAAGCCCCCTGCCGAGGAGTCCGCCCATGTCCATCGATCTCGCCCGTGCCGTCCACATCGTCGAAAAGGCCTTTCTGCCCCTGCGCGGCAACGTCCGCGAAGATCCCAGCGACGCCAGCTTTTCCCTTGAGGTGACCGACGGCGCCCGGGTACTGGCCTCGATCGCCCATGTCGCGCGCAGTCAATACAGCCATGCCGGCCATCTCGCCGCCCTGATCGAGCAGACTCGCCTGGAGCTGGCACGCGACGGCTACCTGCTGGAGCCGTGGTCGATGCCGGGTTAGACCGCCGCCCCTGGTCGGCGACCGCGAGGTTCGGCAAGGCGGTGTCGAGCTGATAGACTGCCGCCCCGCAGCCGCCACACCCCGTGGCCCAACGCGAGTGGTTATCGTGGAAATTTTCAAAGAATTCATTTTCGAAGCCGCGCACTTCCTGCCCAATGTTCCGGCAGGTCACAAGTGCGGACGTCTCCATGGGCATTCCTTCAAGGTAGGCCTGCACATCGAAGGTGCTGTCGATCCCCATACCGGCTGGGTCCGGGATTTCGCCGATATCAAGGCCGCCTTCAAACCCCTGTACGAGCGTCTCGACCACCATTATCTGAACGACATCCCGGGTCTCGAGAACCCTACCAGCGAAGTGCTCGCGCGCTGGATCTGGCAACAGCTCAAGCCCCTGCTCCCCGAACTCAGCCAGGTTCGCGTCCATGAGACCTGTACCTGTGGCTGCATCTACCGCGGCGCCTAGGCTTGTCGGAAAAGCGCTTGCGCTCGGCCATACTGCGTTGAAAATCTTCCCGGAATGCTCATTTACCCCTCGTAAACTCCGCTTCCTCGCTGATTTTCGCCTTGCCTGACCTTCGCTCGGCTGCTGTTCAGACAAGCCTTAATTTTTCCCTCCCATTCAAGGTGCCGATGGCGGCAGTCATTTTTCTGCCATAATTCGCGCCTGCCAACTGTCGACGTATCCCCATGTTCGAACTTTTCAGCGGACTCCACGCCTGGGTCGCCATCAGCCTCGTCTTGGCCTTGGCCTTTGTGCTGGCCTTTGAATTCATCAACGGCTTTCACGACACCGCCAACGCCGTCGCCACGGTGATCTACACCAAAGCGATGCCCCCGCACCTCGCGGTGTTCTTTTCCGGCATCTTCAACTTCCTCGGCGTGCTGCTCGGTGGCGTCGGCGTCGCCTACGCCATCGTCCACCTCTTGCCGGTGGAGCTGCTGATCAACGTCAACACCGGCCACGGCCTGGCCATGGTGTTTTCTCTGCTCGCCGCCGCCATCACCTGGAACCTGGGCACCTGGTACTTCGGTATCCCCGCCTCCAGCTCCCACACCCTGATCGGCTCCATCCTTGTCGTCGGCGTGACCAACGCCCTGTTGACCGGTATCCCGGTGAGCGAAGGGGTGAACTGGCAGAAGGCGATCGACATCGGCCTGTCGCTGATCTTCTCGCCACTGGCCGGCTTCGCCGTCGCCGGTCTGCTGCTGCTCGCGCTCAAGCGCTGGCGACCGCTGTCGAAGATGCACAAGACCCCGGAACAGCGCCGCGAACTGGATGCCAAGAAGCACCCACCCTTCTGGAATCGCCTGATGCTGGTCCTCTCGGCCATGGGCATGAGTTTCGTGCATGGATCCAACGACGGCCAGAAAGGCATCGGCCTGATCATGCTGGTGCTCATCGGTATCGTCCCGGCCAAGTTCGTGCTGGATCTGGACAGCACCACCTACCAGATCGAACGGACCCGTGACGCCGCCATCCACCTGGGCCAGTTCTATGAGCGCCAGGGCGACAACCTCAAGGACTTCCTCGCCGAAGTACCCGGCAATCGCGACCTGCCCCAGGAATTCCGCTGCGCCCCGCACATGACCGTACCAACGCTGCAGGCGCTGCTGGCCGACCTGGAAGGCGTCACCGACTACCGTGCCATGAGCGACGACCATCGCCAGCAGGTGCGTCGCTACCTGCTGTGCCTGGACGACACCGCCAAGAAGGTGAGCAAGCTGCCGGTGCTGACCGCGCGTGATCGCGACGATCTCAGCCGCCTGCGCAAGGACCTCACCAGCACCACCGAATACGCCCCCTTCTGGGTCATCATCGCCGTCGCCCTGGCCCTGGGCATCGGCACCATGGTCGGCTGGCGCCGCGTGGTGCTCACCGTGGGCGAGAAGATCGGCCGCCAGGGCATGACCTATGCCCAAGGCGTCAGCGCCCAGGTGACGGCGGTGGCGGCCATCGGCATGGCCAACGTCTTCGCCCTGCCCGTCTCCACCACCCACGTGCTGTCCTCGGGCGTGGCCGGCACCATGGTCGCCAACCGCAGCGGCCTGCAGGGCAGCACGGTGCGCAACATCCTCATGGCCTGGGTCCTGACCCTGCCGGCCTCCATGGCCCTCTCCGCCGGCCTGTTCTGGCTGGCGCACCTGTTCCTGTGATCCCCATCCACCGGGCTCCGCGCGAGCGGTGCCCGGTTGGACCCCTCGTCGGGAAAGCCTGAACAGGATAGCTATTGACGAGTCTAGAGAAATGTGTCCCAGCAAAGACACCTTTCCGAGACAGCCGTACGGTGAACGTCAATGACTCCTGCGACCTACATCCTTCTTCTGATACTTGGCTGGCTAGCCCTGTCGCTGGCCATACTCTGGGCCATGCTGCGCCTGGCGCGGCGCGCCCGCCCCGTGGCGATGTCCTCGCCCAGGGTACTGCCCAAGGCAACCCCCACCGTCCCCGTGAGTCCAGGCAAACACCTGGTCTGCTAGAGCTCTGGACGTGACGAAGCCACCTCGACACCTAGGCGGTGCGCGGGAAAAAAGGAAGGATTCTTATTGTTTGAGAAGAAGGGATTCGAGCGAAAGCGAATCAGGTGAGCAGGGTGTTTTCCTGAGCGCTGCGGCTCATCTGCTCGAGAATCTGGTCTTGCTGTTGCGGGGTCAGGGTGTCCCAGCAGTGGTGCTTGATGAACAGCCCGGCGCCAAAGGCGACGTACAGCGACAGAGCGACGATGACGAGCGTTTCCAGCCCGACGATAGCCCAGGAACGACTCTTGGACGCATTGTCCTTGGTTTTCATAACGACCTCGTGAAATTTAGAGGGGCAATAGTTTAGTCCCTTAAGCAACTTCCGTGCAGCGCCAGTCGTCGATTGGTCAAGCTCATTGACCTGACACTGCGACGAACTTGCGCAAGTTCGACGGCCCTTCCGGGCCGGCGACTTCCCCACACAGGCAAGCTGCAGTGGCACGAATGCACGCCAGGCGCCGCGCTGGTATACTCCGCCGACTGACGGGTCGCTGCAGGCCCTGCCGGTTCCGCTGGCTGTATCGGCCGATCCTGCAACTTCCGCAGCGACGCTTTGTCGCATCGCACGTCCATCGCCGCCGCGCCTGTCGCGCGGTCCGATAACGCCTTCTTGGGGCGTCTATCGACTCAAGGGTCGATCCTCGCTCGCCCGGCTTCGCGCCACAGCTGTGATAAAGAGGAGTTAAAGCAAGACATGTCCACCACGTCGAAGATCATCTACACCCTGACCGACGAAGCGCCCGCCCTGGCGACCTATTCGCTGCTCCCCATCGTCGAGGCCATCACCGCCTCCTCCGGCGTCGCCCTCGAAACCCGTGACATTTCCCTTGCCGGCCGCATCATCGCCCTCTTCCCCGAGTACCTGAAGGAAGAGCAGCGCATCTCCGACCACCTCGCCGAACTCGGCGAACTGGCCACCACTCCCGAAGCCAACATCATCAAGCTCCCCAACATCAGCGCCTCGGTGCCGCAGCTCAAAGCCGCGATCAAGGAACTGCAGGGTCAGGGTTACGCCCTGCCGGACTATCCGGATGAGCCCAAGGACGACAAGGAAAAGGACGTCAAGGCGCGCTACGACAAGGTCAAGGGCAGCGCCGTGAACCCGGTCCTACGGGAAGGCAACTCCGACCGCCGCGCCCCGCTGTCGGTAAAGAACTACGCCCGCAAGCATCCCCATCGCATGGGCGCCTGGAGTGCCGACTCCAAGTCCCACGTCGCCCACATGGACGCCCATGACTTCTATGGCAGCGAGCGCTCGGCCACCGTCGAGAACGCCGGCAGCCTGAAGATCGAACTGATCGGCAAGGACGGCAGCAGCAAGGTCCTCAAAGAGAAGACCGCGGTCAAGGCGGGCGAGATCGTCGATGCCTCGACCATGAGCCGCAAGGCCCTGCAGAGCTTCATCGCCGCCCAGATCGAAGACGCCAAGGCCCAGGGCGTGCTGTTCTCCGTGCACCTGAAGGCCACCATGATGAAGGTCTCCGACCCCATCATGTTCGGCATCATCGTCGGCGAGTTCTACAAGGACGTGCTGACCAAGCACGAAACCGCCTTGAAGGAAGCCGGCTTCGATCGCAACAACGGCATCGGCGACCTCTATGCCCGCCTGTCCAGCCTGCCGGAAGCCACCCAGGCCGCCATCAAGGCCGACTTCGACGCCCAGTATGCCCAGCGCCCGGCACTGGCCATGGTCAACTCCGACAAGGGCATCACCAACCTGCATGTGCCGAGCGACGTCATCGTCGACGCCTCCATGCCGGCCATGATCCGTGACTCCGGCAAGATGTGGAATGCCGAAGGCAACCTGCAGGACACCAAGGCCATCATCCCCGACCGCTGCTATGCCGGCGTCTACCAGGTGGTGATCGAGGACTGCAAGCAGAACGGCGCCTTCGATCCCAGCACCATGGGCAGCGTACCCAACGTCGGCCTGATGGCGCAGAAGGCCGAGGAATACGGTTCCCACGACAAGACCTTCCAGATCCCCACCGACGGTACCGTGCGCGTGACCGACGACCAGGGCAAGGTGGTCTTCGAACACTCGGTCGAGGCCGGTGACATCTGGCGCATGTGCCAGACCAAGGACGCGCCGATTCAGGACTGGGTCAAGCTGGCCGTCAACCGTGCCCGCGCCAGCGGCACCCCGGCGATCTTCTGGCTGGACCAGAACCGCGCCCACGACGCCCAGGTCATCGCCAAGGTCGAGCGCTACCTCAAGGATCACGACACCAACGGCCTGGACATCCGCGTCCTGGCGCCCGAGGAAGCCACCCGCGTGTCCCTGGAGCGCATCCGCAAGGGCGAGGACACCATCTCGGTGACCGGCAACGTCCTGCGGGACTACCTGACCGACCTCTTCCCCATCATGGAACTGGGCACCAGCGCCAAGATGCTGTCCATCGTCCCGCTGATGAACGGCGGCGGCCTGTTCGAGACCGGTGCCGGCGGCTCCGCACCCAAGCACGTCCAGCAGTTCGTGCAGGAAAACCACCTGCGCTGGGATTCCCTGGGCGAGTTCCTGGCCCTGGCCGAGTCCCTCAACCACCTGGGCGAGACCACCGGTAACGCCAAGGCCAAGATCCTGGCCAAGACCCTGGACCAGGCCAACGGCCAGTTCCTCGACAGCAACAAGTCGCCGTCGCGCAAGGCCGGTGAACTGGACAACCGCGGCAGCCACTTCTACCTGGCGCTGTACTGGATCCAGGCTCTGGCCGAGCAGAGCGACGACGCCCAGCTCAAGGCCCAGTTCGAGCCGGTGGCCAAGTCGCTGACCGCCGACGAAGCCAAGGTGGTCGCCGAGTTGAACGGCGTCCAGGGCCAGGCCGTGGACATCGGTGGCTACTACCACCCCGACCAGGCTAAGACCCGCCAGGCCATGCGTCCGAGCGCCACGCTCAACGCCGCCTTGGAACAGCTCAAGGGCTGAACCTGAGGGCTGCGCCCGCAGCCTGAATGGGTGATTACAGCGAACCCTGGCCCTGGCCGGGGTTCGCTGCATTTGGGACCGCCAAAGCTTAGGCCTTGCCTGAAAACTGCCTGCGCTCGGTCATACTGCGTTGAAAATCAGCTCGGAATGCTCATTTACTCCTCGTAAACTCCGCTTCCTCGCTGATTTTCGCCTTGCCTAACCTTCGCTCGGCGACTTTTCAGACAAGCCCTAGGCGGTATACTGCGCGATTACCGATAGCGGAGTCCGAGATGGATTGGCACGCCCACGTCACCGTGGCCACCGTGGTGGAAGACGCCGGTCGCTTCCTGCTGGTGGAAGAAGAGAAGCAGGGTCGCCTGGTGCTCAACCAGCCGGCCGGCCACCTGGAGCCGGGCGAGAGCCTGATCGAGGCGGCACGCCGCGAGACCCTGGAAGAAACCGCCTGGCAGGTGGAGATCCAGGGCGTGATCGGCATCGGCCTCTATGTCGCGCCAGGAAATGGCGTCACCTACTACCGCACCGCCTTCCATGCCCGCCCCCTGGCCCACGAGCCCGGGCGCGTCCTGGACGCCGACATCACCCGCGCGGTCTGGCTCACCCTCGACGAGATCCGCGCCGAGCAGGCCCGACTACGCAGCCCCCTGGTCCTGGACGCCATCGAGAAATACCTGGACGGACACCGCTACCCCCTGTCGATGATCGTAGATATGAGAGGTTTTTGAAGTGAACGGCACCCGCGTCATCGTCGGCATGTCCGGCGGAGTGGATTCCTCGGTCTCGGCCCTCTTGCTCAAGGAGCAGGGCTATCAGGTCGAGGGCCTGTTCATGAAGAACTGGGACGAGGATGACGGCACCGAGTACTGCACCGCCAAGGAAGACCTGGCCGACGCCCAGGCGGTCTGCGACCGCATCGGCATCACGCTGCACACGGCCAACTTCGCCGCCGAGTACTGGGACCACGTCTTCGAGCACTTCCTCGCCGAATACAAGGCCGGTCGCACGCCGAATCCGGACATCCTCTGCAACCGCGAGATCAAGTTCAAGGCCTTCCTCGACTACGCCCTGGCCCTGGGCGCCGACCTGATCGCCACCGGTCACTATGTGCGCCGTCGCGACGTCGACGGCCAGACCCTGCTGCTCAAGGGCCTCGACGCCAACAAGGACCAGAGCTACTTCCTCCACGCCGTGGGCGGCGAGCAACTGGCGCGCACCCTCTTCCCGGTGGGCGAACTGGAAAAGCCCGAGGTCCGCGCCATCGCCGAGCTGCATGGCCTGGCGACCGCGCGCAAGAAGGACTCCACCGGCATCTGCTTTATCGGCGAACGCCGCTTCAGCGACTTCCTCAAGCAGTACCTGCCGGCCCAGCCGGGCGATATCGAGACCACCACCGGCGAGGTCATCGGCCGCCACCACGGCCTGATGTACCACACCATTGGGCAGCGCCAGGGCCTGGGCATCGGCGGCATGAAGGATGCCGGTGACGATCCCTGGTACGTGCTGAGCAAGGACCTGACCCGCAACGTGCTGATCGTCGGTCAGGGCAACGCCCACCCCTGGCTGTTCGCCGAGGCCCTGACCGTCAGCGAGATGTTCTGGGTCAATGACCTGGACCTCACCCAGCCGCGCCGTCTCACCGCCAAGGTCCGCTATCGCCAGCAGGACCAGCCCTGCCGGATCGAACGCCAGGGCAGCGGCTACCGGGTGGTCTTCGACGAGCCCCAACGCGCCGTGACCCCGGGTCAATCGGTGGTCTTCTATGACGGCGATGTCTGCCTGGGCGGTGGCGTGATCGAACACTATCAACCTGCCTGCGCCGAGGCGCCCGCCGCATGAATCGCACCCAGGAACAACTCATCGCCCTGGGCGGCGTCTTCCAGGCCGCCGTGCTGGTCGACCAGTTGGCGCGCACCGGCCAGGTGCCCGAAGAACCCCTGGCCTGCCTGCTCGGCAGCCTGCTGGTCAGGGATCCGGGCAGCACCCTGGACGTCTACGGCGGCAGCGTAGTGCCGCTGCGCGAGGGCCTGGGCGCCCTTTCCAGCACCCTGGAGCGCAATCCCAACAGCCTGCAGCGCGAGCCCCTGCGCTATGCCCTGGCGATGACCGCCCTGGAACGCAAGCTGGAGAAGCGCGGCGACCTGCTCGACCTCATCGGCCGGCGCCTCACCCAGATCCAGTCCCAGGTCGAGCACTTCGGTGTGGCCCACGAGAACGTCATCGCCGCCTGCGGTGGTCTCTACGAGGACACCCTGAGCACCTTCAAGCAGCGCATCCAGGTGCACGGCGAGATGCGCTACCTGCAGCAATCCGCCACCGCCTCGCGGGTACGCGCCCTGCTGCTGGCCGGGATTCGCTCGGCGCGCCTCTGGCGCCAGCTCGGCGGCCATCGCTGGCAGCTGGTGCTCAATCGCCGCAAGCTGCTCGATAATCTCTATCCCCTGCGCAACGGCTGATCCCAGGCCGGCGGCGGTACTACAGCCCCGGCCTTTGCGTGTAGAATTCGGCCCCTTTCTCCCCCGCTACCAAGAGAATGCCCATGCAGCTCTCCTCGCTCACCGCCGTATCGCCCATCGACGGCCGTTACGCCGGCAAGACCGCCGCCCTGCGCCCCATCTTCAGCGAATTCGGCCTGATCCGTTTCCGCGCCCAGGTCGAGGTCCGCTGGCTGCAGCGCCTGGCCGCCCACGCGGGCATTCCCGAAGTCGCGCCCTTCTCCGCCGAAGCCAATGCCCTGCTGGACAAGCTGGCCACCGCGTTCAGCGTCGAGCAGGCGCAGCGGGTCAAGGACATCGAGCGCACCACCAACCACGACGTCAAGGCCATCGAGTACCTGCTCAAGGAAGAGGTCGCCAACCTGCCGGAGCTGGCTGCGGTGAGCGAATTCATCCACTTCGCCTGCACCTCCGAGGACATCAACAACCTGTCCCACGCCCTGATGCTGCGCGAAGGCCGTGACCAGGTGCTGCTGCCGCTGATGCGCCAGATCGCCGGCGAGATCCGCGTGCTGGCCCATCGCTTCGCCGACGTGCCCATGCTGTCGCGGACCCACGGCCAGCCCGCCTCCCCCACCAGCCTGGGCAAGGAACTGGCCAACGTGGTCTATCGCCTGGAACGCCAGATCGAGCAGATCGCCGCCATCCGTCCACTGGGCAAGATCAACGGCGCCGTGGGCAACTACAACGCCCACCTGTCCGCCTACCCGGACGTCGACTGGGAAGCCAATGCGCGTACCTTCATCGAAGACGACCTCGGCCTGACCCTGAATCCCTACACCACCCAGATCGAGCCGCACGACTACATCGCCGAGCTGTTCGATGCCATCGCCCGCTTCAACACCATCCTGATCGACTTCGACCGGGACATCTGGGGCTACATCTCCCTCGGCTACTTCAAGCAGAAGACCGTGGCTGGCGAGATCGGCTCCTCGACCATGCCGCACAAGGTCAACCCCATCGACTTCGAGAACTCCGAAGGCAACCTGGGTATCGCCAACGCCATCCTCCAGCACCTGGCCAGCAAGCTGCCGATCTCCCGCTGGCAGCGCGACCTGACCGACTCCACGGTGCTGCGCAACCTGGGCACCGGCCTGGCCCACGGCGTGATCGCCTACGAAGCCACTCTCAAGGGCATCGGCAAGCTGGAACTCAACGCCGCGCGGATCGCCGAAGACCTGGACGCCTGCTGGGAAGTCCTGGCCGAGCCGGTGCAGACCGTGATGCGCCGCTATGGCGTGGCCAACCCCTACGAGAAGCTCAAGGAATTGACCCGCGGCAAGGGCATCAGCGCCAGCGCCTTGCAGGACTTCATCGACGGCCTGGAAATCCCCGAGGCCGCCAAGGCCGAGCTGCGCCAGCTGACTCCGGCCGGCTATATCGGCAACGCTGCCGAACAGGCCCGTCGGGTCTGAAGATCATCCTTTTTCTACGCCCGGCCTCGCCGGGCGTTTTTCATTGCGCGAGGTGTGCATGAACCCGGATCAACCCCTGCAACTGCTCGGCGGCCTGACCGCCCGTGAATTCCTGCGCGACTACTGGCAGCGCAAACCCCTGCTGATCCGCCAGGCCCTCCCGGACTTCCAGAATCCCCTGGAGCCCGACGAACTGGCCGGCCTGTCGCTGGAAGAGGAAATCGAATCCCGCCTGATCATCGGCCAGGACCGTACCTGGGAACTGCGCCGCGGCCCCCTGCCGGAAGACACCTTCGCCAGCCTGCCCGAGCGGGACTGGACCCTGCTGGTGCAATCGGTCGATCAGTTCGTCCCCGAGGTGGCCGAGGTGCTGGAGTCCTTCCGCTTCCTGCCCAGCTGGCGCGTCGACGACATCATGGTCAGCTATGCCGCCCCCGGTGGCGGTGTCGGCCCCCACTACGATCACTATGACGTCTTCCTGCTGCAGGGCCATGGTCGCCGCCGCTGGCGCATCGGCCAGCAGTGCACCGCCGACAGCCCGCTGATCGACGGCCTGGAGCTGAAGATCCTCGCCGACTTCCAGCAGACCGACGAATGGGTCCTGGAACCGGGCGACATGCTCTACCTGCCGCCGGGTCTGGCCCACGACGGCATCGCCGAAGACGAGTGCATGACCTACTCCATCGGCTTCCGCGCCCCCAGTGCCGGCGAGGTGCTCACCCACTTCACCGATTTCCTCGCCCAGTTCATCCCCGAGGACGAGCGCTACAGCGACGCCGGTTGTGCGCCGGCCAGCGAGCATCCGGCCGAGATCCCGCCCGAGGCCATCGAGCGCCTGCGCGGCCTGATGAAACGCCACCTGAGCGACGATCGCCTGCTGTTGGCCTGGTTCGGCCAGCACATGACCGAGCCGCGCTATCCGGAGCGGGTCGCCGGGGAAAACCTCAGCGCCAAGCAGCTGCGCAAGGAACTCGACGAAGGCGCCCTGCTGATGCGCAATCCCAGTGGCCGCATCGCCTGGAGTCGCCTGGAAGACGAGGTGATGGTCTTCGCCAGCGGCCAGAGCCGCCTGCTGCCCATGCGGCTGCAACCGCTGCTCGACCTGCTATGCTCGGCGGAGGTCCTGCACGAGGCCAATCTCGCGCCCTGGCTGCAGGACGACGATGCCATGCGCCTGATCCGCGAACTGCTCCAGCAGGGCAGCCTGATCTTTGCCGGAGAAGACGACGACGAGTGAGAAGGAGCCGCCGTGGACGAGTCCTTTGCCGATCTGACCCTGGACGCCCTGCCCGAACCTCAGCTCGGCCAGGATCTCGCCCTGCGCCTCGAAGGCCTGGACGCCCTGCGTGAGCACAGCGTCCGCCTCATCGCTCAAGCCAGCCGCCAGCTGTGTATCCAGACGCCTGACCTGGAAGCGCCCCTCTACGACAACCGGGACGTCGAGGCGGCGATCAAGCGCCTGCTGCTGGGCCATCCACGGCATCAGGTACGTCTCCTGATCAACGACAGCGCCCTCGCCATGCGCCAGGGCCATCGCCTCATCGCCCTGGCGCAACGCCTGACCAGCAACCTGCTGATTCGGCGACCACCGGCCGACCAGCAACCGGAAGGCGCCTGCCTGATTGTCGACGACCAGGCCCTGCTGCGCCGCATGGGTAGCGCACCCACCGGCTTCGTCCGTTATGGCGACCGCGCTGCCGTCAAGGTGCAACAACTGGTCTTCGATCGCCTCTGGGCGATCAGCCAACCGGATCAGGAATTGCGGAGGATGCTGCTGTGAAAGGCCTGCTGGCGCTCTTGCTGCTGTTGACAGCCACCGCCTGGGCCACGCCGCGTACCGAAGTCATTCCCCTGCAATACCGCACCGCCGACGACCTGCTGCCCACCCTGCAAGCCGTCCTCGGCAGCGAAGGCAAGGTCAACGTCTATGGCAATCAGCTGATCGTCAACGCCGAGCCGGCCAAGCTGGCCGAGATCAAGAATCTGCTGGCCCAGCTGGATACCCAACCGCGGCGCCTGCTCATCACCCTGGCTACCCGCGCCGGCAGTTCGGGCGCCAGTCAGGGCTATTCGGTAAACGGCGATGTGCGCTCGCCCCAGGTGCGCATCATCGAAGACAGCACCGACCAGAAGGAGGATGGCGCCCAGCGCGTCCAGGTCACCGAGGGCTATCCCGCCTTCATCCGCTTCGGCGCAGACGTGCCGGTGACCACCTACCAGACCTCGCCCTATGGCCAGAGCTACGCCCAGACCGATTACCGCCGGCTCGAACGCGGCTTTCAGGTCACCGCCCGTCTGAGCGGCAACCTGGTCCATCTGGACATCAACAGCGTGGATGATCGCGCCGCGGCCATGCGCCCGGGCACGGTGCAGACCCAGAGCGCCGCCACTCGCATCAGCGGCCCGTTGGGGCGATGGCTGGATCTGGGCGGCTTTCGCCAACAGGTCGAGAGCGACCAGAACGGCCTCACCCGCTACTACTCGACCGAGGGTCGTGACGACCGTCAACTGAGCATTCGCGCCGACCTCATCGACTAGCGAATCGGCGAACGGCAGAACTCTGGCGGCAACTGGCAATCTAGGACACAGGAAGCAAAAGAAACTTATTTGAGAATAATTCTTATATTCATTCTCAAATAAACCTGAAGTTCCGTTTAGTTTGATTCAAAGCAGTCCAATAGAATCTTTTTAAGCCAATAAATTTACAGAATGAATCGATAGAGCATAAAATCTGTCTGTGTTGCGACACCGTGTCGCACTGATAGCGCCTGATACCCAATAATTAAGGATTCAAAGCATGTCTGAGTCGATCAGCCTACTGACCCACAACTGGAGCTTCGCGGTATTTCTCCTGGGCGTGGTCGGTCTGATCGCCTTCATGCTCGGAGTCTCGAGCCTGCTCGGCAGCAAAGCCGTGGGCCGTAGCAAGAACGATCCCTTCGAGTCCGGCATCGTCCCCACCGGGGGTGCTCGTCTCCGTCTCTCTGCCAAGTTCTATCTGGTCGCGATGCTCTTCGTGATCTTCGACGTCGAAGCCCTCTTTCTCTTCGCCTGGTCGGTTTCCATCCGTGAATCGGGATGGGCCGGCTTCGTGGAAGCCTCCATTTTCATAGCAATTCTGTTGGCGGGTCTTGTCTACCTGTGGCGAATCGGAGCGCTCGATTGGGCGCCTGCGAGCCGTCGCGAGCGGCAGGCGAAGTCGAAACAATGAGGCTTTGGCAATGCAATACAATCTCACCCGGATCGATCCCGATGCGGCAGTAGACCGCTATCCGGCCGGCCAGCGGGAAACCGTGGCCGACCCCGTCGAAAGTCAGGTCAACCGCAGCATCTTCATGGGCAAGCTCGAAGATGTCCTGCGGGGCGCGGTCAATTGGGGGCGCAAGAACTCCCTCTGGCCGTACAACTTCGGCCTGTCCTGCTGCTATGTGGAAATGACCACCGCCTTCACGGCGCCCCACGACATCGCCCGCTTCGGCGCCGAAGTCATCCGGGCCTCGCCGCGTCAGGCCGACTTCATGGTCATCGCCGGCACTCCCTTCATGAAGATGGCCCCGGTCATCCAGCGCCTGTACGAGCAGATGCTGGAACCCAAGTGGGTGATCTCCATGGGCGCCTGCGCTAACTCCGGCGGTATGTACGACATCTACTCGGTCGTTCAGGGCGTGGACAAGTTCCTGCCCGTCGACGTCTATGTGCCCGGCTGCCCGCCTCGCCCCGAAGCCTTCCTCCAGGGCCTAATGCTCCTGCAGGACTCCATCGGTGAAGAGCGCCGCCCCCTCTCCTGGGTGGTGGGCGACCAGGGTATCTACCGCGCCGAGATGCCTTCGCAGCGCGAGCAGAACCGCGAGCGCCGCATCCAGGTCACCAACCTGCGCAGCCCAGACGAAGTGTAAGTCCCTTCCGGGACCTGCACGCTGACGACGATCGATTAGCGACGGAACATCATGACCGCAGACACCGCTCTGTCCGCCTCTGCGCTCGCCCCTGCCGGCGAAGCGTCGGTGGTTGGCGAACTCCAGGGCCAGTTCGGCGCCGACGCCCTGACCCTGCAAGACACCCGTACCGGCATGCCGGTGATCTGGGTGGCGCGCGAACGAATCATCGAAGTGTTGCGCTTCCTACGCAACCTGCCCCGCCCCTACGTCATGCTTTATGACCTGCATGGCGTGGACGAACGCCTACGGACCCATCGCCGCGGCTTGCCCAACGCGGACTTCACCGTTTTCTACCACCTGCTGTCCATCGACCGTAACAGCGATGTGATGCTCAAGGTAGCCCTGTCCGCCAACGACCTGCGCCTGCCCACCGCTACCGGTATTTTCCCCAACGCCAACTGGTACGAGCGGGAAGTGCTGGACATGTACGGCATCCATTTCGACGGTCACCCGCTGCCCAAGCGCATGCTGATGGCCGACAACTGGCAGGGGCACCCCCTGCGCAAGGACTATCCGGCGCGTGCGACCGAGTTCGATCCCTATGCGTTGAATGCCGCCAAGCAGGATCTCGAACAGGAAACCCTGAGATTCAAGCCCGAGGAATGGGGCATGAAGGAGCATGCGGAAAATTCCGACTTCATGTTCCTCAACCTGGGCCCGAACCACCCCTCCGCCCACGGTGCCTTCCGCATCATTCTGCAGCTGGACGGCGAAGAGATCGTCGACTGCGTTCCGGAGATCGGCTACCACCACCGCGGCGCCGAGAAGATGGGTGAGCGCCAGTCCTGGCACAGCTACATCCCCTACACCGATCGGGTCGACTACCTGGGCGGGGTGATGAACAACCTGCCCTACGTCCTTTCGGTGGAAAAGCTCGCCGGTATCAAGGTGCCGTCGCGGGTCGACTTCATCCGCGTGATGATGGCCGAGTTCTTCCGCATCAACAGCCACCTGCTGTTCCTGGGTACCTATATCCAGGACATCGGCGCCATGACCCCGGTGTTCTTTACCTTCACCGACCGTCAGCGCGCCTACAAGGTGATCGAAGCCATCACCGGCTTCCGCATGCACCCGGCCTGGTTCCGTATCGGCGGCGTCGCCCATGACCTGCCGCGTGGCTGGGACAAGCTGGTCCGCGAATTCCTCGACTGGATGCCCAAGCGTCTGGACGAGTACGAGAAAGCCGCGATGAAGAACAGCATCCTCATCGGCCGGACCAAGAACGTCGCCGTCTACAACACCAAGGAAGCCCTGGAGTGGGGCGTCACCGGTCCCAACCTGCGCGCCACCGGTCTCGATTTCGACCTGCGCAAGGCCCGTCCCTACTCCGGCTACGAGAACTTCGAATTCGAGGTGCCCATCGCCCACAACGGCGACTGCTACGACCGCGGCATGCTGCGCGTCGAGGAGATGCGCCAGAGCCTGCGCATCATCGAGCAGTGCCTGCAGCACATGCCCGAAGGCCCGTACAAGGCGGATCACCCGCTCACTACGCCGCCGCCCAAGGAGCGCACCCTGCAGCACATCGAGACCCTGATCACCCACTTCCTGCAAGTGTCCTGGGGTCCGGTGATGCCGGCGGGCGAAGCCTTCCAGATGATCGAGGCGACCAAGGGCGCCAACAGCTATTACCTGACGAGCGATGGCAGCACCATGAGCTACCGCACCCGCATCCGGACGCCAAGCTTCCCGCATCTGCAGCAGATCCCGGCCGTCATCCGCGGCAGCATGGTGTCCGACCTGATTGCCTACCTGGGCAGTATCGACTTCGTCATGGCCGACGTGGACCGCTGAGCATGAGCACCGAAACCCTGATCCAAACCGACCGTTTCGTCCTGAGCGACACCGAGCGCTCGGCCATCGAGCACGAGATGCATCACTACGAGGACCCGCGCGCGGCGTCCATCGAAGCCCTGAAGATCGTCCAGAAGGAACGTGGCTGGGTGCCGGACGGCGCCATCTACGCCATCGGCGAGGTGCTGGGCATTCCCGCCAGCGACGTCGAGGGCGTGGCGACCTTCTACAGCCAGATCTTCCGCGTGCCGGTCGGTCGCCACATCATCCGCGTGTGCGACAGCATGACCTGCTACATCGGCGGCCACGAATCCGTGGTGGGCGAGATCCAGCGTCAGCTGGGCATCGGCCTGGGCCAGACCACCACCGACAGCCGCTTCACCCTGCTGCCGGTCTGCTGCCTGGGCAATTGCGACAAGGCCCCGGCGCTGATGATCGACGACGATACCCATGGCGATGTCCAACCTGCGGGCGTGGCCAAACTGCTGGAGGGATACGCATGAGACTGACCTCCTTCGGGCCTGCCAACAGCATCGCCCGTACCCCCGAGACCCATCCCCTGACCTGGCGCCTGCGTGAAGACGGCGCTCCGGTCTGGCTGGAGGAATATCAGGCGAAGGACGGCTACGCCGCGGCGCGCAAGGCGCTGACCGAGCTGGCACCCGACGCCATCGTCCAGGAAGTCAAGGACTCCGGCCTCAAGGGCCGCGGCGGTGCGGGCTTCCCCACCGGCGTGAAGTGGGGCCTGATGCCCAAGGACGAATCCCTCGATATCCGCTACCTGCTGTGCAATGCGGACGAGATGGAGCCCAACACCTGGAAGGACCGCCTGCTCATGGAGCAGCTGCCGCACCTGCTGGTGGAAGGCATGCTGATCAGCGCCCGGGCACTCAAGGCCTACCGTGGCTACATCTTCCTGCGCGGCGAATACGTCGACGCCGCCGCCAACCTGCGGCGCGCGGTGGAAGAAGCCAAGGCCGCCGGTCTGCTGGGCAAGAACATCCTCGGCAGCGGCTTCGACTTCGAGCTGTTCGTCCACACCGGTGCCGGTCGCTACATCTGTGGCGAAGAGACCGCGCTGATCAACTCCCTGGAAGGTCGCCGCGCCAACCCGCGCTCCAAGCCGCCCTTCCCCGCCGCCGTCGGCGTCTGGGGCAAGCCGACCTGCGTCAACAACGTCGAGACCCTGTGCAACGTGCCGGGCATCGTCGCGGGTGGCGTGGACTGGTACAAGAGCCTGGCCCGCGAAGGCAGTGAAGACATGGGCACCAAGCTCATGGGCTTCTCCGGCAAGGTGAAGAATCCGGGCGTCTGGGAACTGCCCTTCGGCATCACCGCCCAGGAGCTGTTCGAGGACTATGCGGGCGGCATGCGCGATGGCTTCAAGCTGAAATGCTGGCAGCCCGGTGGCGCCGGTACCGGCTTCCTGCTGCCCGAGCACCTCTCGGCGCAGATGTACGCCGGCGGCATCGGCAAGGTCGGCACCCGCATGGGCACCGGTCTGGCCCTGGCCGTGGACGACAGCGTCAACATGGTTTCGCTGCTGCGCAACATGGAAGAGTTCTTCGCCCGCGAATCCTGTGGCTGGTGCACCCCCTGCCGCGACGGCCTGCCCTGGAGCGTCAAGCTCCTGCGCAGCCTGGAGAAAGGCGAAGGCCAGCAGGGCGATCTCGATACCTTGCTGCAGCTGGTCAACTTCCTCGGCCCGGGCAAGACCTTCTGTGCCCACGCACCGGGCGCCGTCGAGCCCCTGGGTAGTGCCATCAAGTATTTCCGCGAGGAGTTCGAGGCCGGTGTGCGCAAGGCGCCCAGCGAACCTCGTCCGACTGCTTCCGCGACCGTGATCTGAGGACCTGCCCCTCGGGGCCGCTCCCATCGCTTTCTGGCCGGGCTCGACCCGGCCGGCGCTGCCACTGGCGACCGCCAGGGCGGCGCGAACGTTTTCCCATTAGCCAGACCCGCCCTGCGCGGGTGAGAAGAAAACCCTATGGCCACTATCCATGTAGACGGCAAGACGTACGAGGTCGACGGGGCGGACAACCTCCTCGAAGCCTGCCTGTCCCTGGGGCTCGACATCCCCTATTTCTGCTGGCACCCGGCGCTGGGCAGCGTCGGCGCCTGCCGCCAGTGCGCGGTGAAGCAGTTCGCCGACGAGAATGACACCCGCGGGCGCCTGGTCATGTCCTGCATGACCCCGTCCAGCGACAAGACCTATATCTCCATCGAAGACGCCGAAGCCAAGGAATTCCGCAGCTCGGTCATCGAATGGCTGATGACCAACCATCCCCACGACTGTCCGGTCTGCGAAGAAGGCGGCCACTGCCACCTGCAGGACATGACGGTGATGACCGGTCACAACAAACGCCGTTATCGCTTCACCAAGCGTACCCACCAGAATCAGGACCTCGGCCCGTTCGTCGCTCACGAGATGAACCGCTGCATCGCCTGCTATCGCTGCGTGCGCTACTACAAGGACTACGCCGGCGGTACCGACCTGGGCGTCTACGGTGCCCACGACAACGTCTACTTCGGCCGCGTCGAGGACGGTACCCTGGAGAGCGAATTCTCCGGCAACCTGACCGAGGTCTGCCCCACCGGGGTGTTCACCGACAAGACCCACTCCGAGCGCTACAACCGCAAGTGGGACATGCAGTTCGCCCCGAGCATCTGCCATGGCTGCTCCTCCGGCTGCAACATCAGCCCCGGCGAGCGCTATGGCGAATTGCGCCGCATCGAGAACCGCTTCAACGGCTCGGTGAACCAGTATTTCCTCTGCGACCGTGGCCGCTTCGGCTATGGCTATGTCAATCGCAAGGATCGTCCGCGTCAGGCCCTGCTGAAGGACGGCAGCCTGGAAACCGGCATCGACGCCGCCCTGGATCGCGCTGCCCTGCTGCTGCGCGGCAAGAAGGTGATCGGCATCGGTTCGCCCCGCGCCAGCCTGGAAAGCAACCACGCCCTGCGCGAACTGGTCGGCGCCGAGAATTTCTCCAGCGGCATGAGCGCCCGTGACCTGGCCAACGTGCGCCTCGTGCTGCAGGTCCTCAAGGACAGCCCCCTGCCCGTCCCGACCCTGCGCGCCATGGAGAAGCACGATGCCGTCTTCGTCCTCGGCGAGGATCTGACCCAGACCGCCGCCCGTCTGGCGCTGTCCCTGCGGCAGTCCGTCAAGGGCAAGCCCGAGGCCATGGCCTCGGCGCAGAAGATCCAGCCCTGGCTGAACGCGGCCGTGCAGAACATCGGCCAGAGCGAGCGTAATCCGCTGTTCATCGCCAGCGTCGCCGCCACCCGCCTGGACGACGTCGCCGACGCCCGTCTGCATGGCTCGCCGTTGGAACTGGCCCGTTTCGGCCACGCCGTGGCCCACGCCATCGACGCCAGCGCCCCGGCCGTCGACGGCCTGAGCAGCGAAGTCGCCGAGCAGGCTCGCCTGCTGGCCGAAACCCTGCTGGCCGCCGAACGGCCGCTGGTGGTATCCGGCACCTCCCTGGGTGAGCCGGCGCTGATCGAAGCCGCCGCGAACCTGGCCAAGGCCCTCGCCGCCAAGGGCAAGGCCGGCTCCCTGAGTCTTGTGGTGCCCGAAGCCAACAGCCTGGGCCTGGCGCTCTATGGCGGCGAGTCCGTCGAAGACGCCTTCGCGGCCCTGGAAAACGGCCAGGCCGATGCCCTGGTGGTGCTGGAGAACGACCTCTATCGCCGTGCCCCGGCCCAGCGGGTGGATCAGGCACTGGCCCGCGCCCAGGTGCTGGTGGTGCTGGATCACCAGCGTACCGCCACCGCTCAGCGCGCCGACCTGGTGCTGCCGGCGGCGAGCTTCGCCGAAGGCGACGGTACCCTGGTCAGCCAGGAGGGTCGCGCCCAGCGCTTCTTCCAGGTCTACGAACCGAGCTATTACGATCCCTCCAGCCTGGTCCGCGAGGGCTGGCGCTGGCTGCATGCCCTGCGCAACACCCTGGACAACCGCCCGGTGGACTGGACCCAACTGGACCATGTCACTGACGCCGTGGCCACCGCCGCACCGCAGCTGGACGGCATCCGCGATGCTGCGCCCAACGCCAGCTTCCGGGTGAAGGGCCTCAAGCTCGCTCGTGAACCGCACCGCTACAGTGGCCGTACCTCCATGCGTGCCAACCTCAGCGTGCACGAGCCGCGTGCGCCCCAGGACGCCGACACCGCCTTTGCCTTTTCCATGGAAGGTTATGCCGGCAGCGCCGAGCCGCGTCAGCAGATCCCCTTCGCCTGGTCGCCGGGCTGGAACTCGCCCCAGGCCTGGAACAAGTTCCAGGACGAGGTGGGTGGTCACCTGCGCGCTGGCGATCCGGGCGTACGCCTGATCGAGTCCCAGGGCGATCGCCTGAGCTGGTTCGCCGTGCCGACCGCTGCCGTGCGCGGCGCCGAGTCCGGCTTCCAGGCCGTACCGCTATACCACCTGTTCGGCAGCGAAGAGACCTCTTCGCGCGCCGAGCCGGTGCGTGAGCGCATCCCGGCGGCCTACGTGGCCCTGGCCAAGGCCGATGCCGACCGCCTGGGCGTCAACGAAGGTGCCCTGCTGCGCCTGCAGGTCGCCGGTCAGGAACTGCGCCTGCCATTGCAGATCAAGGCCGAGCTGTCCGCTGGCTTGGTCGGCCTGCCCGCCGGCTTCGAAGGGATTCCGGTGGACTTCGCCGGCCTCACCGTGGAAGGACTGCAGGAGGCCGCGGCATGACCTGGCTCACCCCCACCCTCATCGCCGTCGTCATCGGCATCGTCAAGGCCATCGTCATCCTGCTGGCGGTAGTCATCTGCGGTGCGCTGCTGAGCTTCGTCGAACGCCGTCTGCTGGGTCTCTGGCAGGACCGCCACGGCCCCAACCGGGTTGGCCCCTTTGGTGCCTTCCAGCTGGGCGCCGACATGCTGAAGATGTTCTTCAAGGAGGACTGGACGCCGCCGTTCGCCGACAAGATGATCTTCGCCCTGGCACCGGTGATCGCCATGGGCTCGCTGCTGGTGGCCTTCTCGGTCATCCCGATCACCCCCACCTGGGGCGTGGCGGACCTGAACGTCGGCCTGCTATTCTTCTTCGCCATGGCCGGCGTCAACGTCTATGCCGTGCTCTTCGCCGGCTGGGCGAGCAACAACAAGTTCTCGCTGCTGGGCGCCATGCGCGCCTCGGCCCAGACCCTCTCCTACGAGGTGTTCATGGGCCTGTCGGTGATGGGCATCGTGGCCGTGACCGGTTCCTTCAACATGAGGGACATCGTCGAGGCGCAGCACCAGGGCTGGTGGTTCATCGTTCCCCAGTTCTTCGGCTTCTGCACCTTCTTCATCGCCGGCATCGCCGTGACCCACCGTCATCCCTTCGATCAGCCGGAAGCCGAGCAGGAGCTCGCCGACGGTTATCACATCGAATACGCGGGCATGAAGTGGGGCATGTTCTTCGTCGGCGAATACATCGGCATCGTGCTGATCTCGGCGCTGCTGGTGACCCTGTTCTTCGGCGGCTGGCACGGTCCCTTCCTGGACACCCTGCCCTGGCTGTCGTTCTTCTGGTTCGCCCTGAAGACCGCCTTCTTCATCATGATCTTCATCCTGCTGCGCGCGTCCATTCCGCGTCCGCGCTACGACCAGGTAATGGCCTTCAGCTGGAAGTTCTGCCTGCCCCTGACCCTGATCAACCTGCTGGTGACCGGCGCGGTGGTGCTTTACACCGCCATGCCGGCCATCGGCCAGTGAGGTATCCGTCATGATCAAGGAAATCCTGCACGTCCTGCATGGCACCTACACCCAGTTGCGCAGCATCGTGATGGTCTTCGGCCACGCCTTCCGCAAGCGCGACACCCTGCAATACCCCGAGGAGCCGGTGTACCTGCCGCCGCGTTACCGTGGCCGCATCGTGCTCACCCGTGACCCCGACGGCCAGGAGCGCTGCGTGGCGTGCAACCTGTGCGCCGTGGCCTGCCCGGTCGGCTGCATCTCCTTGCAGAAGACCGAGGCCGAAGACGGTCGCTGGTATCCGGAGTTCTTCCGCATCAACTTCTCGCGCTGCATCTTCTGCGGCATGTGCGAGGAGGCCTGCCCCACCACCGCCATCCAGCTGACCCCGGACTTCGAGATGTCCGAGTTCAAGCGCCAGGAGCTGGTGTACGAGAAGCAGGACCTGCTGATCTCGGGTCCGGGCAAGTATCCGGAATACAACTTCTACCGTGTGGCCGGCATGGCCATCGCGGGCAAGCCCAAGGGTGCCGCGCAGAGCGAGGCAGAGCCGATCAACGTGAAGAGCCTGCTGCCCTAAGGAGCTGTCGTGGAATTCGCCTTCTATTTCTCCGCTGGGGTGGCCGTGCTGGCCACCTTCCGGGTGATCACCAACACCAATCCGGTGCATGCGCTGCTGTACCTGATCATCTCGCTGCTGGCCGTGTCCATGGTGTTCTTCGCCCTGGGCGCGCCCTTCGCCGGGGCCCTGGAGATCATCGTCTACGCCGGCGCCATCATGGTGCTGTTCGTCTTCGTGGTGATGATGCTCAACCTCGGGCCGGTCATCGCCGACCAGGAACGCAAGTGGCTGACCCCCAAGGTCTGGATCGGTCCGTCGATCCTCGCCGGTGCCCTGCTGGTGGAACTGCTGGTGGTGCTGGCGCGCACCCCGGGTGGCACCACCATCGGTCACACCTCGGTAGAGGCCAAGGCCGTGGGCATCAGTCTGTTCGGACCCTATCTGCTGGCGGTCGAACTGGCCTCCATGCTGCTCTTGGGTGCCCTGGTCGCGGCCTATCACCTGGGTCGCAGCGACGTCAAAGACGGGATCGGCGAGTGAGTCGCCAAGGACTGGAGAACAGCCAATGAACGCCATACCTTTGGAACACGGCCTGGCCCTCGCCGGTGCCCTGTTCGCCCTTGGCCTGGTGGGCCTGATGGTCCGCCGCAACATCCTCTTCGTGCTCATGAGTCTGGAAATCATGATGAATGCCGCCGCCCTGGCCTTCGTGGTCGCGGGTAGCCGTTGGGGCGCTCCCGACGGTCAGGTGATGTTCATCCTGATCCTGAGCCTGGCCGCCGCCGAGGCCAGTATCGGCCTGGCGATCCTGCTGCAGCTCTATCGCCGCTTCCACACCCTCGACGTCGATGCCGCCAGCGAGATGCACGGATGAACCTGCTACCCCTCACCTTCGCCTTTCCCCTGGTCGGCTACTTCCTGCTGGCCTTCTCCCGCAGTCGGCTGTCGGAGAATCTTTCCGCGCTGATCGGCGTGGGTTCGGTAGGCCTGGCGGCGCTGGTCGCCGCCTGGGTCGGCTGGAACTTCCACGCCGCACCGCCCGCCGACGGCCACCTGACCATCGTCCTCTGGCAGTGGATGAACGTGGAGGGCTTCGCGCCCAACATGGCGCTCTACCTGGACGGCCTGTCGCTGACCATGCTCGGCGTGGTCACCGGCGTCGGCTTCCTGATTCACCTGTTCGCCTCCTGGTACATGCGCGGTGAAGAGGGCTATTCGCGCTTCTTCGCCTACACCAACTTGTTCATCTTCAGCATGTTGCTGCTGGTTCTCGGCGACAACCTGCTGCTGCTGTACTTCGGTTGGGAAGGCGTGGGCCTGTGCAGCTACCTGCTGATCGGCTTCTACTACAGCGAGCGCGCCAACGGCAACGCAGCGCTGAAGGCCTTCATCGTCACCCGCGTCGGCGACGTCTTCATGGCCTTCGGTCTGTTCATCCTGTTCATGACCCTGGGCACCCTGGACATCCAGGAGCTGCTGCAGAAGGCCCCTGACGTCTTCGCCAGCGGTGATCCGCTGATCGTACTGGCCACCCTGGCGCTGCTCGGCGGTGCCGTCGGCAAGTCGGCCCAGCTGCCGCTGCAGACCTGGCTGGCGGACGCCATGGCCGGTCCGACCCCGGTCTCGGCGTTGATCCACGCGGCGACCATGGTGACCGCGGGCGTCTACCTGATCGCCCGGACCCACGGTCTGTTCCTGCTGGCGCCGGAGATCCTGCACCTGGTCGGCATCGTCGGTGCCGTGACCCTGGTGTTGGCTGGTTTCGCCGCCCTGGTCCAGACCGACATCAAGCGCATCCTGGCCTATTCGACCATGAGCCAGATCGGCTACATGTTCCTGGCCCTGGGTGTAGGCGCCTGGCAGCCGGCGATCTTCCACCTGATGATCCACGCCTTCTTCAAGGCGCTGCTGTTCCTCGCCTCGGGTTCGGTGATCCTGGCCTGCCACCACGAGCAGAACATCTTCAAGATGGGCGGCCTGTGGAAGAAGATCCCCCTGGCCTACGCCAGCTTCGTGGTGGGGGGTTCGGCCCTGGCGGCACTGCCGCTGGTAACCGCCGGCTTCTACTCCAAGGACGAGATCCTTTGGGAAGCCATGGCCAGCGGTCACACCTACCTGCTCTATGCAGGCCTGGCCGGTGCCTTCCTGACCTCGATCTACACCTTCCGCCTGATCTTCATCACCTTCCATGGCGAGGCGCACACCGAGGCTCATGCCGGCCACGGCATCGCCCACAACCTGCCGCTGGCGGTACTGCTGGTGCTTTCGACCTTCGTCGGCGCGATGATCGTGCCGCCGCTGGCCGGTGTGCTGCCGGAATCCGTCGGCCATGCCGGTGGCGAAGCCAAGCACTCGCTGGAGATCACCTCGGGGGCCATCGCCATCGCCGGCATCCTCCTGGCCGCCCTGCTCTTCCTCGGCAAGCGTTCCTTCGTGAACGGTCTGGCCAAGAGCGCGCCGGGCCGCTTCTTCGGGACCTGGTGGTATCACGCCTGGGGCTTCGACTGGCTGTACGACCTGATCTTCGTCAAGCCGTACCTGCTGCTGACCCGCCTACTGCGTCGCGATCCCTTCGACCAGGCCATTGGCCTGATCCCGATGCTGGCACGCGGTGGCAACCTGGCACTGAGCATCACCGAGAACGGCCGTCTGCGCTGGTACGCGGCTTCCATCGTGGGAGGCGCCGTGCTGTTGCTCGGCGCGCTGCTGCTGGCCTGACCCCCTGACTAAGGATAAGTACACGTCATGCTTCTGCCCTGGCTAATCCTGATCCCCTTCATCGGCGGCCTGCTCTGTTTCCTCACGGAAAAGACCGGCCCGCTGGTGCCCCGCTGGATCGCTCTGTTCACCATGCTGCTGGAGCTGGTGCTCGGCCTCTGGCTGTGGGCCCACGGCGACTACAGCCTGGCGCCGGCCCCTGGTGCCGAAACCGCCTGGACCGCGGAATTCCAGATGGACTGGATTCCGCGCTTCGGCATCAGCCTGCACTTCGGCCTCGACGGCCTGTCGCTGCTGATGATCCTGCTCACCGGCCTGCTCGGTGTGCTGGCGGTGACCTGCTCCTGGCGCGAAGTGCAGCGCCATGTCGGCTTCTTCCACCTCAACCTGCTGTGGATCATCGGCGGCGTGGTGGGGGTGTTCCTGGCGCTGGACCTGTTCCTGTTCTTCTTCTTCTGGGAAATGATGCTGGTGCCGATGTACTTCCTGATCGCGCTGTGGGGCCATAGCTCCGCGGACGGCAAGAAGAGCCGCATCACCGCCGCCACCAAGTTCTTCATCTTCACCCAGGCCAGCGGCCTGATCATGCTGGTGGCGATCATCGCCCTGGTGCTGGTGAACTACGGTGCCACCGGCGTCCTGACCTTCGACTACGAAGACCTGCTGCAACTGCAGCTGGATCCCAAGCTGGAATACCTGCTGATGCTGGGCTTCTTCATCGCCTTCGCGGTGAAGCTGCCGGTGGTGCCGCTGCACTCCTGGCTGCCCGATGCCCACGCCCAGGCGCCAACCGCCGGTTCCGTCGACCTCGCCGGTATCCTGCTCAAGACCGCCGCCTACGGCCTGCTGCGCTTCGCCATCCCGCTGTTCCCCAACGCCTCGGCGGAATTCGCGCCGATCGCCATGTGGCTGGGCATCATCGGCATCTTCTACGGCGCCATCCTGTCGTTCGCCCAGACCGACATCAAGCGCCTGGTGGCCTACTCCAGCGTCTCGCACATGGGCTTCGTGCTGATCGGCATCTACTCCGGCAGCCCCCAGGCGCTGCAGGGCGTGGTGGTGCAGATGATCGCCCACGGCCTTTCCGCCGCCGGCCTGTTCATCCTCTGTGGCCAGCTCTACGAGCGCATGCATACCCGTGACATGCGCGAGATGGGCGGTCTCTGGGCACGCCTGCCCTACCTGCCGGCCCTGAGTCTGTTCTTCGCCTCGGCGTCCCTGGGTCTGCCCGGTACCGGTAACTTCGTCGGCGAGTTCCTGATCCTGCTGGGCGCCTTCCCGGTGGTGCCGATGATCACCGTCATCGCCACCTTCGGCCTGGTGTTCGCCTCGGTCTATTCGCTGATCATGATCCACCGCGCCTACTTCGGCCCAGCCAAGGCCGAGGGTGCCCTGCCGGGTCTGAATGCACGGGAACTGTCGATGCTGCTGTTGCTTGGCGTGCTGCTGGTGCTGCTCGGCGTCTACCCGCAGCCGGTGCTGGATACCTCGGCCGCGAGCATGGCCGGTGTTCAGCAGTGGCTCGGCGAAGCCTTCTCCTCTCTCGTTTCCGCCCGGTAAGAGCGCCATGACCTTTACCTACGAACACTTCATCGCCCTCCTGCCGATCATCATCACCGGCCTCACCGCCGTGGTGGTGATGCTGGGCATCGCCTGGCGGCGGGATCACACCATCATCCCGACCCTGGGCGTGATCGGTCTCAACCTGGCCCTGCTGTCCTGCATCCCGGCCCTGGGCGTCGGCGCCATCGACGTCACCCCGCTGCTGCGCATCGACGGCTTCAGCTGCTTCTACATGGCGCTGATCCTGATCGCCACCCTGGCCTGCATGACCCTGTCGCACGCCTACATGGAAGGCTATCCGGGCAACCGTGAAGAGCTGTACCTGCTGCTGCTGATCTCCGCCACCGGCGGTCTGGTGCTGGTGGCGGCGCAGAACGTCGCCGGCCTGTTCATCGGCCTGGAACTGCTGTCGGTACCGGTCTACGGCCTGGTGGCCTACAGCTACTTCAATCGCCGCTCCCTGGAAGCCGGCATGAAGTACCTGGTGCTGTCCGCCGCCGGCTCGGCCATCCTGCTGTTCGGCATGGCTCTGCTCTACGCCCAGTCAGGTAGCCTGAACTTCGCCGACATCGGCATGCAAATGGACGCTCCGGCCAGCACCGGCCTGCTGATGGAAATCGGCCTCGGCATGCTGATCGTCGGCCTCGGCTTCAAGCTGTCCCTGGTGCCCTTCCATCTCTGGACTCCGGACGTCTACGAGGGCTCGCCGGCTCCGGTCGGCGCCTTCCTGGCCACCGCCAGCAAGGTCGCCGTCTTCGCCGTGCTGGTACGGGTGTTCCAGACCATGCCCATGGCCACCGAAGACGGCTGGCTGCACGATGCCATCGCCTTCATCGCCATCGCCTCCATGCTGGTGGGCAACCTGCTGGCGCTGATGCAGAGCAACCTCAAGCGGCTGCTGGGTTACTCCTCCATCTCCCACTTCGGCTACCTGCTGGTGGCGGTGGCCTCGGGCGAAGGCCTGTCGATGGAAGCCGTGGCGGTCTACCTGGTGACCTATGTCTTCACCAGCCTGGGCGCCTTCGGCGTGATCACCCTGATGTCCAGCCCGAGCAACGGTCAACGTGACGCCGATGCGCTGTTCGAGTACCGCGGCCTGTTCTGGCGCCGTCCGTACCTGACCGCGGCGCTGACGGTGATGATGCTGTCCCTGGCCGGCATCCCGCTCACCGCCGGCTTCATCGGCAAGTTTTACGTCATCACCGTGGGCGTGGAAGCGGGCATGTGGTGGCAGACCGCGGCCATCGTGCTGGGCAGCGCCATCGGCCTGTTCTACTACCTGCGCGTGATGGTCACCCTGTACCTGACCGAGCAGGGCCTGCAGCGCCACGATGCGCCGATGAACTGGGGTCAGCGCGCCGGTGGCGTGATGCTGATCGCCATTTCCATCGCGACCTTCGTGCTGGGTGTCTATCCGCAGCCGCTGCTGCAACTGGCACAGCTGACGGTGTTCTGATCCCAGACGCCGCCCACGATCCCCGCTTCGGCGGGGATCGTCGTTTCTGGCCCCGGTGAAACACCCGCCCTTGGCAGGGTCGCACCGCGACCGCTACCCTCGACCCCTACTCTGCCTTCTTCTGCCCTTTTCTGGAGACCGCTTTCTCCCATGCCTGCGTTGAAACCCCTCGCCCTGACCATCGGCCTGCTGCTTGGCAGCCAGGCTTTCGCCGCCCCTGTCTTCGACGTCACCGAACTGGGTGACCCGGCAACTGCCTGTACCGACCTCGACACCTTCGTCAATGCCAAGTGGGTGGCGGCCAACCCCATCCCGCCGGACAAGTCGCGCTGGGGTTCCTTCATGGCCCTGGGGGAAAAATCGCTCAACGACCAGCACGCCATCCTGCAACGTGCCGCGCGCTCGGCGGATCGCGCGGAAGCGGGTTCGGTAGAACAGAAGATCGGCTGGCTGTATCGCTCGGGCATGGACGAAGCCGCCATCGAGCGCGCCGGCTATCAGCCGATCCAGGCGCAACTGGCCGCCATCGATGAGTTACGCACCACGGCCGACGTGGTGAAGTACCTGCAACAGAGCTTCGCCCGTGGCGATATGCAGGTGTTCTCCTTCGGTTCCGGCGCCGACTATCAGAATGCCAAGCAGCAGATCGCCTACGCCTACCAGGGAGGCCTGGGCCTGCCCACGCC
This sequence comes from Pseudomonas sp. PLB05, assembly GCF_021106615.1. Taxonomy (NCBI): domain Bacteria; kingdom Pseudomonadati; phylum Pseudomonadota; class Gammaproteobacteria; order Pseudomonadales; family Pseudomonadaceae; genus Pseudomonas; species Pseudomonas sp. PLB05. Next base: position 732,286 of record NZ_JAJOHO010000001.1, on the reverse strand, counting down.
CGACTATTACACCCAAGCCGACTACGCGAAGCTGCGCCAGGCCTATCTCGGCCATATCGCCCGGCTGCTGGTGCTGACCGGAGTGCCCAAGGACAAGGCGGCCGCCCAGGCCGAACTGGTGCTGGCCTTCGAAAGTCGCCTGGCGCGGGCTTCCGTCAAGCCGGTGGAGCTGCGCAATCCGGAGAATCAGTATCACTACCTCAGCTTCGCCGAAGCCAACAAGGTCACGCCGCACTTCGACTGGCAAGCCTTCTTCGCCAGCCAGGGCGTCACTGGCCAGCAGGGCTTTTCCTTGTCCCAGCCCGGCTTCTTCGCCGAATTCGACCGGATGCTGGCCGAGACCCCCATCGAGCAATGGCAGGCCTATCTGCGCGCCCATGTGATCGACGATGCGGCGCCGCTGCTGTCCAAACCCTTCCAGCAGGAGAGCTTCGACTTCAACCAGAAGACCCTAAGCGGCCAGCAGCAACAGAGCGAACGCTGGAAGCGGGTGCTGCGCGCGGTCAACGGTGCCATGGGCGAAGGCCTTGGCCAGCTCTATGTGCAAGAGCACTTCTCGCCCCAGGCCAAGGCCCGCGCCCAGGAGCTGGTGGACAACGTGATGCTGGCGCTCAAGGCGCGCATCGAGCAGCTCGACTGGATGAGCCCCGAGACCAAGCAGAAGGCGCTGGCCAAGTGGGACAGCTTCCTGCCCAAGATCAGCTATCCCGAGCGCTGGCGCGACTGGAGCGGCCTGACCCTCAAGCCCCAGGGCTTCTACGCCAACCTGGAAGCCGCCTCGCGCTTCAACTATCGCCATGACCTGGACAAGATCGGCAAGCCCACCGACCGCCAGGAATGGGGCATGTACCCGCAGACGGTCAATGCCTACTACAGCCCCACCGACAACACCATCAACTTCCCCGCCGCCATCCTGCAGCCGCCGTTCTTCTATCCGGACGGCGACGATGCCATCAACTACGGCGGTATCGGCGCAGTGATCGGTCACGAGGCCAGCCATGGTTTCGACGACCAGGGCAGCAAGTTCGACGGCGCCGGCAACCAGGTGGACTGGTGGACCCCGGCCGATCGCAAGGCCTTCGAAGCCCGCACCGGCAAGCTGGTGGAGCAATTCGACAACTATCGTCCGCTGCCGGACCACCCGGACCTGCACGTCAACGGCAAGCTCACCCTGGGCGAGAACATCGGTGATCTCGGCGGCATCAATGCAGCCTACGACGCCCTGCAACTGGCGCTGGCGAAGAAGCCGGAGGAAGCCAACCGCACCGTCGACGGCTACACCCAGCAGCAGCGCTTCTTCCTCAACTGGGCACGGGTCTGGCGCAGCTCCGTGCGTGAGGAACAGCTACGCCTCTCGCTCAACACCGACCCCCATGCGCCCATGAGATTCCGCGCCATCGGCGCGCCGTCCAACATGCCGTCCTTTGCCCAGGCGTTCAGCTGCAAGGCGGGCGATGCCATGGTCCGACCGAACGAGAAACGCGTGGAAATCTGGTGAGGGGCCGGGGGCGTCCGGTGAACGGGTATCGCTTTTGCATCGGCTGTCGCCCCTCCCTGTCAGCGCCCCTTCCATGCCCCTAGAACTCGCCTTTGCCGAAGCCACCGCGACCGGTCCGCGCAAGGAAAACCAGGACGCCTTGCGCAGCGTCCAGCCCAGTGCGGCCCTGGCGGCGACCAAGGGACATCTGTTCGCCCTGGCCGATGGCGTCAGCGGCTGTCCGGACGGTGGCCTGGCCGCGCGCGCGACGCTCCAGGCCCTGGCCCAGGACTACTACTCCACGCCGGAGACCTGGCCGGTGGCCCAGGCTCTGGAACGGCTGCTGCTGGCGCAGAATCGCTGGCTGCAGGCCGCCGGCAATGGCCAGCCACTGCTGACGACCCTTACCGCCCTGGTGATCCGCGGGCGGCGCTACACCCTGGCCCATGTCGGCGACTGCCGTGCCTATCGCTGGTATGGCGGTCGGCTGACCTGTCTCACCGTCGACCACGTCTGGCAGCAGGCCGGCATGCAGCATGTGCTGACTCGGGCCCTGGGGCTGGAGAACCACCTGGTGGTGGATTTTCGCGAAGGCGAGCTGGACGCCGGCGAAACCCTGCTGCTGGTGAGTGACGGCGTCTGGGCGGCACTGGGCGAAGACAGCATGAGGCATATCCTGGTCGATGGCGTGACGGACCTGGATGCCACCGCCCAGGCGCTGGTGGCCGGGGCCCTGCATGCCGGCGGCCAGGACAACGCCAGCGCCCTGCTGGTGCGGGTCGACCGCCTGCCCGACATCTCCCTGGCCGACACCCTGGCCAATGCCGATACCTGGCCGCCGCTGCCCGCCTTGAAGCCCGGCCAGGCCTTCGAAGGCTGGACGGTGGTGGAGCGTCTGGCCGAATCGCGGCAATCGCTGCTCTATAGGGTCAGGGACGAAGCTGGCCGCCCCTGGCTGCTCAAGACCCTGCCCGCGGCGCTGCAATTCGACACCCTGGCCGGTCATGCTCTGCTCATGGAGGAATGGTTCCTGCGCCGCGTCGCCGGTCGCGCCTTCGTCGAGGTGCATCCGCTGCCCCAGCGCGCCCATCTCTATTTCGTGCAGCGCGAGTATCCCGGGCGCACCCTGGCACAACAGCTGGCCAGCGACGGACCCCTGGCGCTGGCCGACTGGCTGGACGTCGCCTCGCGCCTGTTGCGTGCCCTCGGCCAGCTGCACCGACGCAACATCCTCCATCGTGACATCAAGCCGGACAATCTGCATCGTGGGCAGGACGGTGAGCTGCGCCTGCTGGATTTCGGCCTGGCCTATTGCCCGCAACTGTCCCAGGATCTGCAGGACAGCCCGGGCACCCCCAGCTACCGCGCTCCGGAGTCCTTCGAGGGCGCCGCGCCGAGTCCGGCCCAGGATCTCTATGCCGCTGGCGTGACCCTCTACCTACTGCTGACCGGCGGCTATCCCTACGGCGAGGTGGAACCCTTCCAGCGCCCACGCTTCGGCGCGCCCGCCAGCGTCCTGCGCCGGCGCCCGGATGCGCCGGCCTGGCTGGAAGACTGGCTGCAACGCGCCGTGGCGGTAGAGCCGGGCGATCGCTTCGAAACCGCCGAAGAAGCCCTGCTGCTGTTGGAACAAGGCGAACGCCAACTCCTGACCCGCCCCCTGCCGCTGCTGCAGCGCGATCCCCTGCGCACCTGGCAGATCGTGGCGACCTGTTCGCTGACGCTGAATCTTTTGCTGATACTGCTCTGGCTCTATCGGCACTGATCGCGCGACGAAGTGGAGCAGCTTTTGCAGGCCACTGGCCAGCACCCTGTCTGAGCCCGCGCCATGTCCGATCACCAGATGCCCCCCGCCCTGCGCTTCATGCTCGCGGCGCGGCGCTGCGAATTGCAGCAGCTGGAAGGGCTCGCCCTGACGTGCGAGCTGGTGGAACGCGCCAGTGAACTGGTGCATGACCTGCAGCGCGAGCGGGGTTTCAGCAATGTTCTGCTGGGTACCGGCAACGATCGCTACCGCACCGCGCTGGAGCAGCATTCGACGACCGCGCGTCACAGCGAGGCCGGGCTGCGCGCCTGCCTGGAGGCCCTCGATGCCAGGGTGACCCAGGAACGGCCCCGGCTGCTCAATCGCATCGCCTGTGTCCTGCACCTGCTCGATGGCCTGAGCGGCCTGAGACGCGCCATCGTCGAACGCCGGGTGCAGATGCAGCAGGCCACGGGTACCTTCTCGCACCTGATCGGCAGCCTGCTGGCGGTCATCTTCGAGGCGGCGGACACGGCCAGCGATCCAGGTTTGAGCCGCGCGCTGGTCGCCCTGTTCAACTTCATGCAGGGCAAGGAACTGGCGGGCCAGGCTCGGGCGGTGGGCGTCGTCGGCTTCGCCCAGGGCTACTTCGACCAGGATCTGCTGGCGCGCCTGGATGAACTGGACGGTGGCCAGCTGCGCTGCTTCGCCGGCTTCCTCGACCACGCCGACGCCCGGGCAGCCGCCATCTGGGACGAGGTCCAGGGCTGCGCCTCACGGCAGCAGATCGAACAGCTGCGCACCATGGCCCGGCGCACCTCACCGACCACGCCGGTGGCAGGGGTCCTCGCCGAGCTCTGGTTCGAGCTCAATACCCGTCGTCTGGATGCCATGCAGGCAGTGGCCCAGCATCTGGTGGCGGCCTTGCGGACCCGGTGCGCGGCCAGCATCAGGGACGCCCAGGCCGATCTCGACAGCCATCGCAAACTGTCGCGGCGGCTGGCCGAACTCGACCGCGAACCGGGTCAGCCGCTGCTGTTCAGCCTGGCGGCCAATCCGGTGAGCGACGCGGGGCCGGGCGAGGCGCCCGCCGGCATCCTCGACCTGCTGCAGGCCCAGACCCGGCGGCTGCACGAGGTCGAGGCGGAATTGCAGGAGACTCGCCAAGCGCTGGCCGAACGCAAGCTGCTGGAGCGCGCCAAGCAGCGTCTCATGGAGCAGTTGGCGCTGCCCGAAGCCGAGGCTCATCAGCATCTGCAGCGCCTGGCGATGCGCAGCGGCGTGGCCTTGGCCGAGGTGGTCCGCCGGATCCTGGCGCAGCCCGGCTGATAGCGCAGCGTGCGCCCGGACGGCGCACATCGGCAGGGATTCGCCCCGCCACTGTGCGCCAGACGGCACCTCATCTCCAGCAAAGCCGCCATTCGGCGCTTGGCACGGTCTCTGCAATCACCCTCCTGAGCGAGTTTCGCTCCCACAGCATCTCCCGGACGACGGCGTCCACCCTCGCAGCTATGGCTGCCGAGCGTGGGCGCCTTTTTTTATGCCCGCGCATTAAGGACAGACGATGGACGACAACTCCCGTAACGATGACCAGGCCGGTCGTGGACTCCCCCGCCGCAGTTTCCTCAAGCAGTCGCTCGGTATGCTGGGCGCGGGCGCGGCCCTCAGTCTGCTGCCGCCCGGTCTGAAATCCGCCGCCTGGGCAGCGGGCAGCGATACCGTGGAGACGACCAAGGCCAAGCTCGGCTTCATCGCCCTCACCGATGCCGCCCCGCTGTTCGTCGCCGATGAGCTGGGACTGTTCGCCAAGTACGGCATGACCGAGGTGGAGGTGCTCAAGCAGTCCTCCTGGGGCACCACCCGCGACAACCTGGTGCTGGGCTCGGCAGCCAACGGTATCGACGGCGCCCATATCCTCACGCCCATGGTCTATCAGCTGGCCGCCGGCAAGATCACCCCCAATGGCCAGCCGTTGCCCATGGCGCTGTTGGCCCGCCTGAACGTCGACGGCCAGGGTATCTCCTTGTCCAACGACTACCGGGAGCAGAAGATCGGCCTCGACGCCAGTGGCTTCAAGAGCGCCCTGGCCGCCCGCCACGCCGCCGGCAAGAAAACCTCGGCGGCCATGACCTTTCCCGGCGGTACCCATGATCTCTGGATCCGCTACTGGCTGGCGGCCAATGGCATAGATCCGAATCGGGACATCACCACTTTGGTAGTGCCCCCGGCGCAGATGGTGGCCAACATGAAGGTGGGCAACATGGACACCTTCTGCGTCGGCGAGCCCTGGAACGCCCAGCTGATCAAGCAGAACATCGGCTACAGCGCCCTGACCACCGGCGAACTCTGGGCCAACCACCCAGAGAAGGCCCTGGCCCTGCGCGCCGACTACGTCCAGGCCAATCCCCGGGCCACCCTGGCACTGCTCAAGGCGGTGCTGGAGGCTCAGCAGTATTGCGACGTGGCGGCCAACAAGGCCAAGGTCGCCGAGATCTGTGCCAAGCGCCGCTGGATTGGCGCGCCCGCCGACGACGTGGTCGGCCGCCTGCAGGGCACCTTCGACTACGGCACCGGCCGGGTCGTGCAGAACAGCCCGCACGTGATGAAGTTCTGGAACGAGCACGCCTCCTTCCCCTATCAGAGCCACGATCTCTGGTTCATCACCGAGAACCAGCGCTGGGGCTATCTGCCCGGCGCTCTGGATGCCCAGGGGCTGATCGCCAAGGTCAACCGCGCCGATCTCTGGCGCGAAGCGGCGGCGGCCATCGGCGTGCCGACCGGCGACATCCCCAGCGGCAACTCGCGCGGCACGGAAACCTTCTTCGACGGCAAGGTGTTCGATCCCGCCGATCCCAAGGCCTATCTCGCCAGCCTGACGCTCAAGGTCTGACGTCCCCCCCCTTTTGCCAGAGGAGTTTCGCCCATGAACGCCCACACCCGGCTACCCAAGGCCCTCGCCACCTTTCGCCCGCAAACCCGCCTGCGTCGGCTTGGCCAGCAGGTGCTACGCAATGGCCTGCCCCCGCTGGTGGTGAGCGCCCTGCTACTGATTGTCTGGCAGCTGCTGTGCAGCCGTCCCGGCGCGGCCTTGCCGCCGCCGAGCCAGGTGGTCAGCGACACCTGGGAGCTGATCACCCAGCCCTTCTACGACAATGGCGGCAACGACGTGGGCATGGCCTGGCAACTGCTGGCCAGCCTCGAGCGCGTCGCCTACGGCTATCTGCTGGCCGCGGTGGCGGGCATCGCCCTGGGCGTGCTGGTGGGGCAATCGGTCTGGGCCATGCGCGGCCTCGATCCGTTGTTCCAGGTGCTGCGCACCGTGCCACCGCTGGCCTGGCTGCCGCTGTCCCTGGCCGGCTTCAAGGACAGCCATCCCTCGGCCCTGTTCGTCATCTTCATCACCGCCATCTGGCCGATCATCATCAATACCTCGGTAGGCATCCGCAACATTCCCGAGGACTACCGCAACGTGGCGCGGGTGCTGCGCCTCAATGGCTGGGAGTACTTCCAGAAGATCATGCTGCCGGCGGCGGCGCCCTACATCTTCTCCGGCCTGCGCATCGGCGTCGGCCTGTCCTGGCTGGCCATCATCGCCGCCGAGATGCTGATCGGCGGCGTCGGCATCGGCTTCTTCATCTGGGATGCCTGGAACGCCTCGCGCATCAGCGACATCATCCTGGCGTTGGTCTACGTCGGCGTCATCGGCTTCCTGCTCGACCGGCTGGTGGCCTTCATCGGTCGTCTGGTCACCCGCGGCACCGCGAACTAGTGCGGTGTTTCAGAAGCTATCTACCCAATTTTGGCGGCGCTTTTTGCCCGCAGCGGCGGACCGCCCCGGGCGGCGTTGCCACTCCTCGCCATAGCCCTGCTATGACTCGTCGCGGCGCCTAGCCCGCTCGGGGCGCCAAACCGAACAAAAATCACTCGCCAATTCTTGCGCGAACTTCTGAAGCACCACACTAGAGGATTCCCATCATGGCCCAGCCCTATCTGAGCATCGAGCATATCGACAAGAGCTTCACCCGCAACGGCCTCACCTCCACGGTGCTGCGCGACGTCAATCTCAAGATCGAGCACGGCGAGTACATCTCCATCATCGGCCACTCCGGCTGCGGCAAGTCCACGGTGCTCAACATCGTCGCCGGCCTGATCGAGCCGACCTCCGGCTCGATCCTGCTGGAGAATCGCGAGGTCCGCGGTCCGGGTCCCGAGCGCAGCCTGGTGTTCCAGAACCATTCGTTGCTGCCCTGGCTGACCGTCTACGAGAATGTCGCCCTGGCGGTGGACAAGGTGTTCAAGGGCACCAAGAGCAAGGCCGAACGCCACGCCTGGACGCTGCACAACCTGGAAATGGTCAACATGGGCCATGCCCTGCACAAAAGGCCCAGCGAAATCTCCGGCGGTATGAAGCAGCGGGTCGGCATCGCCCGCGCCCTGGCCATGCAGCCCAAGGTGCTCTTGCTGGACGAACCCTTCGGCGCCCTGGATGCCCTCACCCGGGCGCATCTGCAGGACGAAGTGATGCGCATCCAGAGCGAATTGCGCAATACGGTGATGATGATCACCCACGACGTGGACGAGGCGGTACTGCTCTCGGATCGCATCGTCATGATGACCAACGGCCCGGCGGCCACCATCGGCGAAATCCTCACCATCGACCTGCCGCGGCCTCGCGATCGCATCACCCTGGTGGACGATCCGCGCTACAACGGCTATCGCCACGCGGTGCTGAGCTTTCTCTATGAAAAGCACAGCCACCCCGGCGCAGTGGCCTGATCGCGCCCCCTTTCGAGGCACACCGCCTCGAAAGAGGGCAGCCGTCGGTGGCTATCGGCTCGGATCACCGCAGAATGCGGGCAGGCGGCAGCTGGCATGAAGCGTGCACCCTGCTAGCTATCAGCGGTCTTTCTTCAACGGCGAGGAAAGACCCTTTGGACAAAGGCGTCCCAGCTGCTTGCAGCGGGACGCCTTTTTTTTGCGTTACAGTCGCCACCCTGACTACGAGAGGTCACTACATGAGCGGGAAAGTCTGGTTGATCGGCGCCGGCCCCGGCGATCCCGAGTTGCTGACTCTCAAGGCGGTACGCGCCCTGGGCGAGGCCGAAGTGGTGATGATCGATGACCTGGTCAATCCGGCGGTGCTCGAACACTGCCCGACCGCCCGGGTGATCCGCGTCGGCAAGCGCGGCGGCTGTCGCTCCACGCCCCAGGCCTTCATCCACCGGCTGATGCTGCGTTACGCCCGCCAGGGCCGTTGCGTGGCCCGGCTCAAGGGTGGCGATCCCTGCATCTTCGGGCGTGCTGGCGAGGAAGCCGAATGGCTGGCCGCCCGCGGCGTCAGCAGCGAGATCGTCAATGGCATCACTGCCGGCCTGGCCGGCGCCACCGCCTGCGGCATCTCCCTGACCCTGAGGGGCGTGGCCCGCGGCGTGACCCTGGTCACCGCCCACACCCAGGACGACAGCGCGCCCAACTGGCCCGCCCTGGCGGCCACTGGTACCACCCTGGTGGTCTACATGGGCGTGGCGCGTCTGGCCGAGATTCAGCAGGGTCTGCTGGATGGTGGTCTCGCGCTGACAACCCCCGTAGCCATGATCGAGAACGCCTCCCTGCCCAGCCAACGCGAGTGCCGCTCGACCCTGCAGGATCTGCAGGTGGACGCCACGCTCTTTCAGCTCCGCAGTCCGGCGATCCTGGTGATCGGCGAGGTGGTGGGCCAGGCGGCTCTGCAACAGGCGCTGAGCTTCGCCGCCCAGGCCTGAGCGGCGAACTCAGGCACCCCGCCGCCGTTCCTATGGGTAATCCCCCAGCAGAGCGGCGCCCATGGACCTCGTCATCGCCCGCCCGGACGGCCTCTATTGCCCGCCCGGCGACTTCTACATCGATCCCTGGCATCCGGTGGAGCGCTCGGTCATCACCCATGGCCACGGCGACCATGCCCGGGTAGGCAACGGTCACTATCTCGCCACCTCGGGCAGTGCCGGCATCCTGCGCGCCCGGCTGGGGGCGGACATCAACCTCCAGACCCTGGAATACGGCGAGGTCATCGACCACCACGGGGTCAAACTGAGCTTCCATCCGGCCGGCCATGTGCTGGGCTCGGCGCAAGTGCGCCTGGAATACCGTGGCGAGGTCTGGGTGGCCTCGGGTGATTACAAGGTGGAGCCCGATGGCACCTGCACCCCCTTCGAGCCGGTGCGCTGCCATACCTTCATCACCGAATCCACCTTTGGCTTGCCGATCTATCGCTGGCGACCCCAGGCGGAGATCTTCGCCGAGGTCAATGAATGGTGGCGCGCCAACCAGGCCCAGGGACTGGCCAGCGTCCTCTACAGCTATGCCTTCGGCAAGGCGCAGCGGCTCCTGCACGGCCTGGATCCGGAGATCGGCCCCATCCTCGCCCATGGCGCGGTGGAACCCCTGAACCGGGTCTATCGCGAGGCCGGGATTCGCATCCCCGAGACCCACTATGCCGGCGATTTCAAGAAGAGCGACCCCACGTTGCGCCAGGCGCTGATCATCGCCCCGCCCTCGGCCGGCGGCAGCACCTGGATCCGCCGCTTCGGCGAGCACAGCGATGCCTTCGCCAGCGGCTGGATGATGCTGCGCGGCACCCGCCGTCGGCGCGGAGTGGATCGTGGCTTCGTGCTCTCCGACCACGCCGACTGGCCGGGCCTGCTGTGGGCCATCGAGCAGACCGGCGCCGAGAGGGTGATGGTCACCCATGGTTCGGTGGCCACCCTGGTGCGCTATCTGCGCGATCAGGGTCTGGACGCCCAGGGCTTCACCACCGAATACGGTGAGGAAGACGATACCCCCGTCGCCGCGGAGGCCCAGGCATGAAGGCCTTCGCCGAACTCTATGGCCGTCTCGACGCCACTACCTCCAGCAATGCCAAGCTGGCCGCCCTGGTGGACTACTTCGGCAGCGCCCCGGCCGCGGATGCCGCCTGGGCGGTGTATTTCCTCGCCGGCGGCCGCCCCCGGCGCCTGGTGCCGACCCGGCAGCTGCGCGAGCTGACCATGGCGCTCTCCGGCCTGCCCGAATGGCTGTTCGAGGAGAGCTACCAGGCGGTCGGCGACCTGGCCGAGACCATGGCGCTGCTGATTCCCACCGCCGATGCCGCCAATGCCGAAGGCTTGGCCTTCTGGCTGGAGGAATACCTGCTGCCCCTGCGCGGGCTGCCGCCGGAAGAGCTGGCCGAGCGGCTGCCGCCGCTCTGGGGCCAGCTGGATCGCCAGAGTCTGATGGTCTGCATCAAGCTGATCACCGGTGAGTTCCGCGTCGGTGTCTCCAAGCTGCTGGTGACCCGCGCCCTGGCCACCCTGGCGGACCTGGATCCCAAGCGCGTCGCCCAGCGCCTGGTGGGCTATACCGATCTCTCCCATCGCCCCACCGCCGAGGGCTATGCCCGACTGGTCGCTCCGGAAAGCCCGGATGAGCATGCCCAGCGGGGTGGTCAACCCTATCCGTTCTTTCTCGCCCACGCCCTGCAACTGCCGGTGGAGCAGTTCGAGGCGCAACTGGGCCCGGCCGAAGACTGGCAGGTGGAATGGAAGTGGGACGGTATCCGCGCCCAGTTGGTCAAGCGCGACGGTCGCCTGTGGATCTGGTCGCGGGGCGAAGACCTGGTCACCGATCGCTTTCCCGAACTGCATCCCCTCGCGGAATCGCTGCCCGACGGTACCGTCATCGACGGCGAGATCGTGGTCTGGAAGGAAGACGCCGCCCCCGACACCCTGCTCAGCAGTGAGGAGGTCAGCGAGCACCAGGATGACCAGGATCCGGCCGCGCCCATCCCCTTCGGCGTGCAGCCCTTCGCCCTGCTGCAGCAACGCATCGGCCGCAAGACCCTGGGCAAGAAGATCCTCGAAGACGTACCGGTCATCCTGCTCGCCTACGACCTGCTCGAATGGCAGGGCCACGACCTGCGCAGCCAGCCGCAACGTCAGCGCCGCGCCGAGCTGGAACGGGTGGTGGCGCGCTGTGCCAGTCCGCTGCTGCGCCCCTCGCCGCTGCTGCACGGCAAAGACTGGCAGGATCTCGCCCGCCAGCGCGAGGCCTCACGCACCCTGGGGGTCGAAGGCATGATGCTCAAGGCCCAGGATTCGCTCTATGGCGTCGGTCGTACCAAGGACATGGGCACCTGGTGGAAATGGAAGGTCGATCCCTTCTCGGTGGATGCGGTGCTCATCTATGCCCAGCGCGGCCATGGGCGGCGTGCCAGTCTCTATTCCGACTACACCTTCGCCGTCTGGGACGGTCCGCCGGAGAGCAGCGAACGTACCCTAGTGCCCTTCGCCAAGGCCTATTCGGGGCTTACCGACGAGGAGATGCGCAAGGTGGATGCCATCGTCCGCCGCACCACGGTGGAGAAGTTCGGCCCGGTACGCAGTGTCGAGCCGACCCTGGTGTTCGAGCTGGGTTTCGAGGGCATCGCCCTGTCCAAGCGCCACAAGAGCGGCGTCGCCGTGCGCTTTCCGCGGATGCTGCGCTGGCGCCACGACAAGCCGGTGGCCGAAGCCGATACCCTCGACATCCTGCAGCAGCTGCTGGCCTAGCGGATGACCGGCCAGGCACCGCCACCGGTAGCCGATGGTGCCATAGGCGCGCCGCAGGAACCCCGCTGGGCCTTGGCGCTCGCTTGCCTCCCGGCCTTGGCGGCGATCCTGCTTGCCGGCTGGTGGACGGGGACTTGGCTGCCTTGCGTGGTAGCCCTGGGTGGCGCCTATACCGTCGGCTTCGGCGCCTACAAGAGCTTTGCCGCAGAACCCTTGGCGCCCATGCTGGTGGCGGCGCTGGGGATGGCCTTTTCTGCCGTGGTTGGCTCCCTGCTGGGCCATCAGCTGCCGGCGCTGGTCATGGCCGGCGCCCTCTGGGCCGCCTGCTGCGCCTGGCTGTTCGCCGTCGGCAACGGCCCCTGGTGGATCACCCAGCAGTGGACGGTGGCCCTGCTGGTCGCTGGTGGCTTTCCCGGTGATCTGCAGCAAGCCTTGCTGCGGGGCGGCCTGGTGCTGGGCGGTGGGCTGCTGCAACTGCTGCTTTTCGCCCTGGTGCAAAAGGCCCTCTACCGCTCCCAGTGGCGGCTGCGCACCGGCTCCCTGAAGGCCCATCTCTGGGAAGTGGTAGCCCTGTTCGCCGACAGGTTACGGCTCGGCCGCTACGGCTTCTATGCGGCCGCCGTGGTCGCCCTCTGCCAGACCCTGACCGGCCTGCTCGACTACGGCCACGGCTACTGGGCGCCCATGACCGCCCTGCTGGTGCTCAAGCCGCGACTGGGCGACACCTGGCGGCGCGGCCTGGGTCGGCTGGGCGGCACCCTGGCCGGCTGCCTGCTGGCGGGCGCGGTGGTCTGGCTCGACGATACGCCCGCCGTCCTGGCCGGTGCCTGCCTGCTGTGCGCGGCGGGCGCCTATCTGCTGCAGGACGGGCGCTACTCGCTGCAGACGCTGTTCATCACCGGCACCACGGTGCTGATGGTGGCCCTGGCCGGCGCACCCGAGGCGAGCATCGCCCGGGAACGGATCGGCAGCACCCTGCTGGGCGGTGCGGTCGCCCTGCTGTTCCTGGCGCTGGAAGCGGGCGTCGAACGAGGACTCGCCCGCCTTCAGCGACGCCGCCGGTTGCGCCAGGCGAACACCAGCAACCCCAACAAGGCACCCAGGTAGCTGCCATCGTGCATCCAGGCCGCCAGCAGGAAGCCACGGCTGTCCTGCACGCAGGCAGGAACCCGCTGCACGCTGCCCAGCTCCAGGACGAGCCAGCCCAGGCCCAGGCCCAGAAAGGCGAAGCTCAAGGCTCCGAACAGGACGGCCGCGCTGCCGCGCCAGAGATAGCGCTCCATGCCAGCACGCCCGCGCGCCAGCCAGAGCAGCGCCAGACCCAGCGGCAGGCCTGCCACCGCGCCAGCGTGAAGGCCGACCCTCGCCGCTCGCCAGCGCGCCACATCGGTGTCGAGCAAACCGAACTGCGGAAATTTCAGGCAGTGGAAGTAGTCCGGACCTATGCGGTAGCTGAGCTGGTCATGCAGCGCCCCATAGAGCGCGGCCAGGGCGATCAGCGCCAATAGCCTGCCCAGGCCTCGCGCCACCGGCTAGCCCAGGGCCTTGTGGTAGCTGTGCAACCCCGTTCCCAGCGGTCGCGGCAGAAAGCCGCAGAGCACGCCAGAGGTCATCGCATTTTCCCGGCAGGTCATCTCGCCTCACTCCCGTTTCCTTTGCACACAGCCACACGCCGCTATTGCTACCGAGCAGATACGATGTCTTATCGAATCGGCTCTTCTGCTACCTTTCTGCCCACCTTTGGCGCAGGCGTATCTTTTTAGACCCAAAGCGGTGCGTTCGTCCGCCCTGGGCAGGAAAGCCGCGCCTTTCCGGTGCATAATGCGCGCCGCTCGGCTGGGTCGGCTGCGACAGGATGTAACCAACGCGGCAACCGCGTACAGATTTGGGACGATCTTCGCCGACTGGTAAGCTTATTGCTCCCGCGAGGGCACGGGCGTCGTACTGGCGCCATGATTTCATCCACATTCGCACTAGGATCCGACATGAAAAAAAGCTGGCTGACTCTCTCTGCGCTCGCCCTGTGTCTGGCCGCCGGTTCGGCGATGGCCAAGGAATGGAAAGAGATCCGCTTCGGTGTGGACACCACCTACCCGCCTTTCGAATCCCAGGCCGCCGATGGCAGCTTCGTCGGCTTCGACATCGAACTGGGCAACGCCATCTGCGAAAAGCTGGAAGTGAAGTGCAAGTGGGTGGTGAGTGACTTCGACGGCCTGATCCCCGGCCTGCGGGCGCGCAAGTTCGACGGCATCCTATCCTCGCTGACCAAGACCCCGGCCCGTGCCGAACAGATCGACTTCTCCGACCTGCTGTGGTCGGGTCCCTCCTCCATGGTCGTCAAGGAAGGCTCCAACCTGCAGGCCACTCCGGAAAGCCTGAAGGGCAAGACCGTCGGCGTGCAGCAGGGCACCATCCAGGAAACCTTCGCCAAGCAGAAGCTGGCGCCCAACGGCGTCAACGTCCAGAGCTACCAGAACCAGGATCAGGTCTATGCCGACCTGGTGTCCGGCCGTATCGACGTCGCCATGCAGGACATGCTGCAGGCCGAGGGTGGCTTCATGAAGTCGCCCCAGGGCAAGGGCTACGTCAACACCGCCATCCACGACGAGCTGCTGCCGGCCGATACCGCCGTCGGTATTCGCAAGGGCAACGACGAGTTCAAGACCTTCGTCAACAAGGGCATCGCGGCCATCCACGCCGACGGTACCTATGACAAGATCCAGAAGAAGTACTTCGGCGACCTGAACCTCTACGATCCCAAGTAAGGTTCGCTCGGCAGACGCCCCCGGTGCCACCGGGGGCGTTTTACGTATGACCGTTGGCGCTCACCGTGCCCGCGGCCTCACCAGGCGATTCTCCCAAGACGCATGCAGCAGAATTCCTTCGACTCCTTCTTGCAGTCCATCGGACTGGGCACGCTCAGCCTGCATGGCTACGGCCCGCTGATCCTGGAAGGCACCCTGACGACCCTCAAGCTCGCCGGCTTCGCGCTGGTGGTGGCGGTCATCCTCGGCCTGCTCGGCGCCTCGGCCAAGCTGTCGCGCCTCGCCCCCCTGCGCTTCATTGCCCAGAGCTACACCACCCTGATCCGTGGCGTGCCCGATCTGGTGCTGATGCTGCTGATCTTCTACAGCCTGCAGAACTGGCTGGGCGCCCTTACCGACTACATGGGTTGGGATTACATCGACATCGATCCCATGGCCGCCGGTGTCGCCACCCTCGGTTTCATCTACGGCGCCTACTTCACCGAGACCTTTCGCGGCGCCATCCTCGCCGTGCCGCGCGGTCAGGGCGAGGCTGCCGTGGCCTATGGCCTGACCCGCTGGCAGACCTTCACCCTGATCACCTTTCCGCAGATGATGAGATTCGCCCTGCCTGGTATCGGCAACAACTGGCAGGTGTTGCTCAAGGCCACCGCGCTGGTCTCCATCATCGGCCTGGCCGATCTGGTCCGCGCGTCCCAGGAAGCCGGCAAGGGCACCTTCAAGCTGTTCTACTTCCTGATCGTCGCCGGCGTCATCTATCTGCTCATCACCGCCGTGACCAACGCCATCCTCGGGGCCCTGGAACGGCGCTATCACGTCGGCGTGCGGGAGGCCAAGCGATGATCGAACTCCTCCTGCAATACTGGAAGCCCCTGCTGTGGACCGATGGCTACCACATCACCGGCCTGGCCATGACCCTCTGGCTGCTGGTGGCCTCGGTGGTGATCGGCTTCGTCGTTTCGGTGCCCCTGTCGGTAGCCCGGGTGTCCGAGCGCCGCTGGCTGCGCTGGCCGATCGGCTTCTACACCTACGTCTTTCGTGGCACCCCGCTCTATCTGCAGCTGCTGATCTGCTACACCGGCATCTACAGCCTGGGCTTCGTGCGTGACCAGCCCATGCTGGGCAGCTTCTTCCGTGACGGCCTGAACTGCACCATCCTGGCCTTCGCCCTGAACACCTGCGCCTACACCACGGAGATCTTCGCGGGGGCCATCCGCAACACGCCCCATGGCGAAGTCGAGGCGGCCAAGGCCTATGGCCTGGACGGCTGGCGGCTGTACGTGCACGTGATCCTGCCTTCGGCGCTGCGCCGCTCGCTGCCCTTCTACAGCAACGAAGTCATCATGATGCTGCACTCCACCACCCTGGCCTTTACCGCCACGGTGCCGGACCTGCTCAAGATCGCCCGCGATGCCAACACCGCCACCTTCCTGACCTTCCAGGCCTTCGGCCTGGCCGCGTTGCTGTACCTGGCGGTGTCCTTCATCCTGATCGGCCTGTTCCGCCTGGCGGAGCGCCGCTGGCTGGCCTTCCTCGGCCCGACCCACTGACCCAAGCGGCCGCGCCTGGCGCGGCCCCGGAGTTGTCATGCGCCATCTCACCCATCCGCTGGTCGCCCCGGTCCCGGGCACCGAGCGCTGCATCCACAGCTTCCACTTCGGCCCCGCCGAGAGTGGCCGCAAGGTCTATATCCAGGCCTCGCTGCATGCCGACGAATTGCCCGGCATGCTCACCGCCTGGCACCTCAAGCAGCGTCTCCGGGCGCTGGAAGCCGCCGATGAGCTGCTGGCGGAGGTGGTGCTGGTGCCAGTGGCCAACCCCATCGGCCAGGACCAGCAGGTCGCCGACGTGCACCTGGGTCGCTACGAGCTGGAAACGGGCCAGAACTTCAACCGCCGCTTCCGCGACATGACCGCCCAGGTCGAAGCCGCCATCGCCGAGCGCCTGGGTGACGACGTGGCCGCCAACCAGGCCCTGGTACGCGAGGCCTTCCGCACGGCCCTGGCCGCCGAAACCGCCAGTACCCAGCTCGACAGCCAACGCCTGACCCTGCAGCGCATGGCCTGCGACGCCGAGGTGGTGCTCGACCTGCATTGCGATTTCGACGCCGTCGCCCACCTCTACACCACGCCGGAAGCCTGGCCCCAGGTGGAGCCGCTGGCGCGTTACTTCGGTTCCGAGGCCAGCCTGCTCGCCACCGACTCGGGCGGCCAGTCCTTCGACGAATGCTTCACCCTGCTCTGGTGGAATCTCCACCAGCGCTTCGGCGAGCGGCTGCCGCTGGGCAGCCTGTCGGTGACCCTGGAACTGCGCGGCCAGCTGGACGTGCGCGACGAACTCGCCGCGGCGGACGCCGAGGCCATAGTCAACTACCTGCGTCATCAGGGCTTCCTGAGCGGCGTCGCCGCACCGCTGCCGCCCCTGCTGCAACCGGCCACGCCCCTGGCGGCGGTCGAGCCCGTGGCGAGCGCCCAGGGGGGCGTGCTGGTACTCAAGGCCCAGGTAGGCGAGCGCATCGAGGTCGGTCAGGTGCTGGCGCAGGTCATCGACCCCATCAGCGATCGCGTGGAGGAGGTCCGCAGCGCCGTCGCTGGCATCCTCTATGCGCGCTCCAATCGCCGCATGGCCACGGCTGGCATGGTGATCGCCCACGTGGCGGGCACCGAGGCCTATCGCAGCGGCTACCTGCTCTCGCCGTGACCCCTACCCCTTTTCAGCTGTGGAATCCCTATCCATGTACAAACTGACCGTCGAAGGCCTGCACAAGCGTTACGGCGACCACGAAGTGCTCAAGGGCGTCTCGCTCAAGGCCAAGACCGGCGATGTGGTCAGCCTGATCGGCGCCAGCGGCTCCGGCAAGAGCACCTTCCTGCGCTGCATCAACTTCCTCGAGCAGCCCAACGCCGTGACCATGACCCTGGACGGCGAGCCCATCCGCATGGCCGATGACCACGGCGCGGTGCGGGTGGCCGATGCGGCTCAGCTGCAGAACCTGCGCACGCGCCTGGCCATGGTCTTCCAGCATTTCAATCTCTGGAGTCACCTGAGCGTGCTGGACAACATCACCCTGGCGCCGCGCAAGGCCCTGGGTGTGGGCAAGGCGGAAGCCGAGGACCGTGCACGCACCTATCTGGAGAAGGTCGGTCTACCGGCACGCGTGGCTGACCAATATCCAGCCTTCCTCTCCGGTGGTCAGCAGCAGCGGGTCGCCATCGCCCGCGCCCTGGCGATGGAACCGGAGATCATGTTGTTCGATGAACCTACCTCGGCGCTCGACCCGGAATTGGTCGGCGAGGTGCTCAAGGTCATTCGCGCTCTCGCGGAAGAAGGTCGCACCATGCTCATGGTGACCCACGAGATGGCCTTCGCACGGGAGGTGTCTTCCCAAGTGCTATTCCTGCACCAGGGGGTGGTGGAGGAAGAAGGGCCGCCAAGCGAAGTACTGGCGAGTCCGCGGAGCGAACGTCTGCGCCAGTTCCTCAGCGGCAATCTCAAGTAGGCCTCGGGTCCCTGCCTGGGGACCCCGTGCGAACCAGGCGGCGCCAGCCACCCAGGTTCGTACCCGCCACTGCCGAGGTCGCTTAGCGACGCAGCTGCGTGCGACGCCGGTGGGCAGCCAACTGCTCGCGCTCGCGGCTGGAAATCGGGATGGCCTTCACCAGGCCGAGTCGGGCGAGCAGGTCCAGCATCAGAGCTTGTATACGGTCGTTCATGGAAACTCCTCGAGCCAGCGCTCAGTCAGGGACAGCTACAGCGGGCAGGGCTTGCTGCCCTCCTCCACAATATTGAGTCTTCACCGACCGATTCAATCCACAGGGCTGCGGTTGTTCGTCGCAACAGGGCTGAGCTTTGTCAGAAAGTATGTCTCTAGGCTGCCTGCCAGAGATGTCAGCTAGCAGACGTCACTGATTGGCCAGATGCC
Organism: Pseudomonas sp. PLB05; assembly: GCF_021106615.1. Taxonomy (NCBI): domain Bacteria; kingdom Pseudomonadati; phylum Pseudomonadota; class Gammaproteobacteria; order Pseudomonadales; family Pseudomonadaceae; genus Pseudomonas; species Pseudomonas sp. PLB05. Next base: position 713,817 of record NZ_JAJOHO010000001.1, on the reverse strand, counting down.
GATTGTTATTGGAACCCATAACAAATCTGTCTGTCTTGATCTGCGTGGCGAGTTCAATCCACCTCTCGAAACCTGACGAATGGTGAAAAAACACTGCCTTCGTTGGTTATCATCCCAGAGTGATAACGGGTTAGCCGCGGTTCCTCATCCAATAACAACGATGTCATCAGGGTGTCCGCACTCCGATGTTTTCCCTGCTTGTTGTTATCTCCATTACTTTCATCAGGCGCGTCACCAGCACGGCGGGAGTGCTTCCATGAACAGATCCTTACCTCTATTTCTCGTCCTCGGACTCCTGGGCAGCCCGGTGATGGCGGCCAGCTGGGGCATGCAGCGCGAGGTGGGGGATTTCGCTCTGAAGATGAGCACGGCGCCGTCCCGCAGCATGGCTCAGGGCCTGGTCGCGCCGAACTCCGCCGGCATGGGCGGCGGCTTCGATCTCACCCATGACAGCGGTCTGTACTTCGGCCAGTGGACGACCAACAACGCCTCGTCCGCAGAAGCGCCCCTGCTGGAGATGGATACCTATGCGGGCTACAAGCATCGCTTCGCGCCCGGCTACGGCTACGAACTGGGTGTGATCAACTACAGCAACCTGATCCAGAACGTCGATCCCAGCCGCGAGCTGTATTCCGGCATGACCGTCTATGGCAAGCGCCTGGGCGCGGCCTTTGCCAATGACCCCGGACGCCAGAACGCCTCGCTCTACGCCGACCTGGGTACCCTGCCGCTGATCAAGACCGGGGTCTCGCTCAAGTACACCAACTATGTGCTGGACATGCCCACCACCCTCGACAGCGGCGGCATGGTGCGCAGCTTCAATGACTGGTCGGTGAATCTGAGTCGCAAGTGGGTTAACACCCTGTTCAACCTGACCTACAGCGGCACCAGCCTGAGAGGCGCCGACTGCTCGGTGTATTCGGGTCACAACACTTATTGCGACAGCGCCCTGATGCTCAAGGCCTCTCACCCCTTCTTCTAAACACCACAGCTGTCCGCTACTGCCGCAATAGACTGCGCCCAAGCCCCACCTGGGGACGTTCCCGCCCCAGTTGCTGCAGGGCCTGCCGCGCCCGCACCTGTTCCCCGGCCTCCAGCTCGACCAGCCAATTGATCTTCGCTCCTACCCGGGTGGCGATGGGTACGCCATCGCGATAGAGCAGGCGATTGCCGGCCACGGCAGGCACCTTGGCGCCCGGCAGCAAGGTGCCGACCAGATTGAGCGGATCCAGCGCCGACACGCATACCCACAGATCCTCCGGCAGCCGCTGGCGCCATTCCCGCAAGGGTGCGATGGCGGCCGGATCGGCGAACTGTTCGCCGGACAAGCCGGCGATGAAGCGACCGCCCCGGATCTCGCCACGAGCCTCCAGACGATGGCAGGCGCGCAAGAGATCGCGCCAGGGGGGCAACACCTCGCTCTCACGCTGCAGCAGTTGCCAGCAGAGCACGCCATAGCGGCGCAGCAACAGCCCGACCAGCCGCTCCAGCAGGGCATCCGGCAACCGCTCCTCAGTAGGGGCCTCGGCCAGTCGCAAGGCCGCCCAGCGCCCGGCGTCGTCCATGCCGCCATAAAGAGGCATTCGCCCGCGGCGCAGACCGGTGCGGCTGCCGCGCTTGGCTGCTGGTAGCAACAGGGCGCGCAGACCGGCGAAGCTGTCGGCGTTGACCGCGCCCCTACCAACCAACTCGCCCAGGGCCGTTTCCAGCTCGCTGCGCAACAGGCGCGCCTCGCCGAGCAGCTCATCGAAGAAGGAGGCGCCGCGACGCGTCAGCACCTCCAGCACCCGCTGCCCCTTGGGCGACAGGGCCTCGGCCAGCGGGGGCGCGGTGAGGCTGTTCCAGTCGGCCAGGTGGCGCCGGGGCAGCAGGACGATGGGTGACCCCTTGACCGGGCCGCCGCCTCCGCGTCCGGGTTGCGGCAGGCGCAGCCAGACGACCCGACCAGCGCGGCAGAGATCATCGAGGTGGGTAAACTGGTAATCCGGTAGACGACTGGGCAGGACCTCCCCTTCCCAGCCGGCGGCGGCGACCTCGAAGCCCTCCAGCAGGCCGATGACCTGCTCAAGGCCCTCGTTACCTCTCAGGGTCGCCGGACCGGTCAGATGGTGGTGCTCCAGGAGGAATCTCAGGTAGTCGGCCAGCGGCACCGGCTCGATGGCCTTGCGCAGTCGCCCCAGGGTATAGCGATGGATCCGCGCCAGGAGATGGCGCTCGCACCACTCCACGGCGCTGCCTGCCTCGGTGAAGCGCCCCTGCAGCACATAGCCTTCGCCCTGCAGGGCCAGCAGGGCCGGCGTGAGACGCGCCGGCGGGAGCCCGAGGCTGGCGGCCAGCAGATCCTGGTCCACCGGACCGAGGGCGGTCAGACGCGCGCGCAGGAGTTCCACCAGCGCCCCCTCAGGATCCACCGGCGCCTTGAATCCGGGCGGAGGACTGAGCAGCGGCTCCGTGGGGGTATCGGGAAACAGCACCTGAAAGAACGGCAGGCGCTCGGCCGCGATCCACAGGGTGAGCTCCGGCAGCCGCAGCCGCCCGGCTCGGCCGGCTTTGACCAGCTGGCGGGCCTGGGTCTGGTGCGGTGCCAACTCGGCCTCGGTGAGAAAGCCGACGCCCAACAGGGCTTCATGCAGGTCGTCGGCACTTTCCAGCCGTGGCCAGGCTTCTTCGCGCACTAGAGCGATCGCGGCGGGATCCAGGGCGCCCAACTCGTCGGGCTCGGCGCCGCCGAAGCGGCGATTCTGCACCGCGAGCGTCCGCCGCTCCTCGACCGGGGCATCGTCCAGATAGGCATAGGGCTTGGCCGTGAGCACCTCGGCGGCCAGTGGTGACGGCCCGGGCAGGTCGCGGGTGAGCAGGGTCAGCTGGCCAGAGGCGATGCGCGCCAGCAGCGCCAGCCAGCCACGGCTGTCGAGGGACTCGTGGAGGCAGTCGTCGAGGGTCTGGCGGACCAGCGGGTGATCAGGTACCTGGCGCTCGCCGGCGAGATTCTCCAGGCAGGCGACCTGATCGGGAAAGACCGTGGCCAGGAGGTCTTCGCTGCGCATGCGCTGCACCTGGGTCGCCACCTTGCGCCCGGCGCTGAAGCGCGGCAGGGCCAGGGCCGTGGTGGCATTCCAGCGCCAGCGCACGGCGAACAGTGGCGCATCGAGCAGGGCCTGGATCAGCACGGTCTCGGCGGTGGCCGGATGCAGGTAGCGCCAGACCTCGTCGAGGACGAAGCTGTGGCTCGTCGCCAGGGAGAGGATCAGGGCATTCTCCGTGGCCGCCGCCTGCAGCTCCACATTGAAGTTGCGGCAGAATCTCTTGCGCAGGGCCAGGCCCCAGGCGCGGTTGATGCGGCTGCCGAAGGGCGCATGGATGATCAGCTGCATCCCGCCGGCCTGGTCGAAGAAGCGCTCCATCACTAGCGTCTGCTGCGTCGGTAGCGCACCCAGCGCCTGCCGGGCACGACCCAGATAGTCCACCAACTGGCGGGCGGCACCCTCCTCCAGCTCATAGGCCGCGCCGATGCGGGCGATGGCCGGTTCCGGCGGCTCGTCGGTGCCGGGCAGCAGCGGTTCGAACTCCGCCCGCAGCCGCGCCAGGCCTGCAGACAATTCATCGCTGCGCCCCGGCGCCTCGCCGTGCCAGAAAGGGATGTTGGGCGGCTGCCCCTTGGCATCCTCCACCCGCACCTTGCTGCCTTCGATCTTGACGATGCGGTAGGCGGTGTTGCCCAGCTGGAAGACGTCGCCCACCAGGCTTTCGAAGGCGAAATCCTCGTTGACGCTGCCGACGGTATGGCCCTGGGGTTCGAGCAGCACACTGAAGTCGCCGCTCTCCGGGATGGTGCCGCCGCTCATCACCGCAGTCGCCTTGCCGCCCCGGCGGCCGCGCAGGAGTCCATTGACCGCATCCCGATGGACGTAGGCCGCCCGCGGACCGCGGCGATCCGTATAGCCCTGGCTGAGCATCTCCACCACGGCTCGGTAGTCGGCTTCGCTCAGCCCGGCATAGGGCTCGGCCTGGCGCAGCACGGCCAGCAGGCCGGCTTCGGACCACTCCTGGCAGGCCACCTCGGCCACCAGCTGCTGCGCCAGGACATCCAGCGGCGCCACGGGGATGTGCAGGGTATCCAGCTCACCACGGCGCACGCAGTCGAGCAGCGCCACGCACTCGACCAGGTCGTCCCGCGAGGTGGGAAACAGCCGGCCCTTGGGTAGGCCGCCGACCTGGTGGTTGGCCCGCCCGACCCGTTGCAGAAAGGCGGCGATGGAGCCTGGCGAGCCGATCTGGCAGACCAGATCGACATCGCCGATGTCGATGCCCAGCTCCAGGGAGGCGGTCGCCAGCAGCAGGCGCAATTCGCCGCGCTTGAGGCGCTGTTCGGCGTCCAGTCGCTGTTCCTTGGCCAGGCTGCCGTGGTGGGCGGCGACCTGGGCGTTGCCGAGGCGGTCCGAGAGCTGGCGCGCCATGCGCTCGGCCAGGCGGCGGGTGTTGACGAACACCAGGGTGGTGCGGTGTGCCTCGGCCAGCTCGGCCAGGCGGTCGTAGACCAGCTCCCAGGCCTGGGTGGAGAGCATTGCCTCCAGGGGAATGGGCGGCACCTCCAGGGCCAGATCGCGAGCACGCTGGTGGCCGATGTCGATCACCGTACAGGGCCGGGCCTGCCCCTGGGCATCGCGGCCGACCAGAAAGGCAGCCACCGCGGCCAGCGGCTTCTGGGTGGCGGACAGACCGATGCGTTGCAGCGAACGCCCGGTGAGGGCCTCCAGTCGCGCCAGGCTCAGGGTCAGGTGACTGCCGCGCTTGCCATCGGCGATGGCATGGATCTCGTCGACGATGACGCCACGCACGCTGGCCAGCATTCGTCGCCCGGAGTCCGAACCGAGCAGCACATAAAGGGATTCTGGGGTGGTGACCAACAGATGCGGTGGCCGCCGGCGCATGGCCGCCCGCTCCTTTTGTGGCGTGTCTCCGGTGCGCACCGCCGTGCGTAACGCCAGGGGCGGTAGGTTTTGCGCCTCCAGCGCCGCGCTGATGCCAGCCAGGGGGTCTTCGAGATTGAGGCGGATGTCGTTGGACAGGGCCTTGAGCGGCGACACATAGAGCCAGAGGCAGGCCTCGGGCAGGCCACCCTCCTGCAAGGCCTCCTGCACCAGGCCATCCAACACGGCAAAGAAGGCGGTCAGGGTCTTGCCCGAACCGGTGGGGGCCGCCACCAGTACCGAGGCGCCGGCGCGAATGGCCGGCCAGGCCTGCCGTTGCGCCTCGGTCGGGGCGGGAAAGCGCGTCGTGAACCAGCTGCGCGGCGCGTCGTGAAAGTCCGCCAGACTGGCGGCGGCAGGCGATATTGAGGTCATGCCCCCAATATGGGAGTGGGTACTGGGAGCCTCAACCCAAGCCGACCGGCGGCTCAGGTGATGCGATTGCGCAATTCGCCCCCCTCCAGCATGGCTTCGAGGTTGGCCAGCATGACCTGTTGCTGGGCCTGTTGGGCCGAGGCGGCGTTGGCCGCAACGTGGGGGCTGAGCACCAGGTTGGGCTGCTGACGCAGGCGCTCGGGCACCTCGGGTTCGCGGGCGAAGACATCCAGCGCCGCGCCGGCGATCACCCCCTGCTCCAGGGCGTCGGCCAGGGCCTCTTCGTCGACCACGCTGCCACGAGAGATATTGACCAGGTGGCCTTCGGCGCCGAGTGCGGCCAGGACCTCGGTATCCACCGCGCCCACGGTCTCGGCGCTGGCGCGGACCGCTACCACCAGCACATCGCTCCAGCGCGCCAGCTCCAATAGGCTGCCGTGGTAGAGGTAGTCCAGTTCCGCACGGGGCGAGCGATTGAAGTAGCCGATCTCCATGTCGAAAGCCTCGCCGCGGCGGGCGATGCGCCGACCGATCTCGCCCAGGCCATAGATGCCCAGGCGTCGCCCGGCCAGGCCCGGCACCTGGGGCATGCGCTCGACGGCGTTGCTCTGCCAGCGGCCGCTGCGGACGAAGGTGTCGCCCTGCAGCAGGCAACGCGCGCTGGCCAGGATCAGGCCAAAGGTGAATTCCGCCACGGCGGTGGCATTGGCGTCGCCGGCGGTGGTCACCGCGATGCCGCGCTCGCGACAGGCGGCCAGCTCCACGCCTTCGTAGCCGGTGCCGTAGCAGGCCACCAGGCGTAGCGCCGGCAGAGCGTCCAGCAGGGCGGCACGGGTCGGCAGGCCACCAATGGTCAGCAGCGCCACCGCCTCCTCGGCACCGACGGGCAGCGCCATAGGATCGGTCGGCGAAAAGGGCCCGAGTACCTGGTAATGAGCTTCTAGCTGGGTTACCAGTCCCTGGGGCAATTGCGGGGCCATCAGCAGCGTCGGTTTCATCTTGTAATACTTTCCTTGACCAAAAAACCCAGCGTCGCCAGCGGAGGGCATGGTCGTCAACCATTCTCTTTAGGCCGCCGCTTGCGACCCCCTTCACCGTAGCGGTGGAACCGATCCAAGCTCTTGAATGGCTTGGGTTTTCACGCAACTTGTGGACCTGACGCCAGGTCCGATCGGCGTTCGCCAACCACACAGGGATTTTTGGGATGAGTAGAGTTCTCCGCCAGGCCGGTACTGCGTCCTGCCTTGCCTTGCTGGCCGGTCTGCCGCTGAGCGCCGCGGCACTGGAATTCAGTGGCTACGGCCGGGTAGGTGTCGGCGGCGCCGCGGAAGGTGGCAAGCAGAGCTGCTTCCAGCTGCCCGGCGCACCGGCCAAATACCGCCTGGGTAACGAATGCGAGACCTACTGGGAACTCGAATTGCACCAGACGCTGTACAAGGGCGTCGACGGCACCGAACTCAAGGTGCACGGCATGGCCAGCCTCTACAACGTCTACGACCAGACGCCGACCTTCAGCGGCGACAATGGCAACGTGCGCCTGCCGCAGATCTGGACCAGCCTCAGCCTGCCGGCACTCAATGGTGGCGGTCTCTGGGCCGGCCGCCGCTACTACAAGCGTCACGACATCCATATCAACGACTTCTACTACTGGAATCCGAGCGGCACCGGCTTCGGCGTGGAGGACTATGGCCTGGGCGACAGCGGTATGCGGCTGAGCTATGCCTTCAGTCGCGAGGACAACATCGACCAGCCGGACAAGGCCAACCGCCATGACCTCAACCTGGGCGGCATCAAGACCAATCCCGGCGGCGAGATCGAACTGGGGCTGTCCTATATCCAGCGCGCCGGCCAGGTGCAGAACGCCCACAGCGGCTGGTCGGCTACCGCCGAGCACAAGCAGGCGCAGTTCTTCGGCGGGGTCAATGTCTTCACCGTGCAGTACGGTCGCGGCCCGGGCACCGGACTGGGCGCCACCGGCAGCCTGACCGCCGACCAGGATTACGAAAGCCTGCGCGTGCTCGAATCGCCGCGCTGGCAGCTCACCCCGCGCTTCGGCGGCCAGTTGCTGGCGCTCTACCAGCGCGACCGGGCGCCGGGCGATGGTGGCCAGACCTGGTATTCCTTCGGGGTGCGGCCCAGTTACGCCTTCACCCGGCTGTTCAAGCTGCAGGTGGAGTTCGGCCACGACCAGATCCACCCCGATAGCGGGGCCACCCGCAAGCTGAACAAGGTCACCGTCGCGCCGACCCTGGCGCTGGGCGGCATGGGGCTGATGGACCGTCCGGAGATCCGCCTCTACTGGACCTACGCCAGCTGGAACCGCGGCGCCCAGGACGCTGCGGTAGCTGGCACGGCGCTATCCGACAGCGGCGCCTTCGGCGATGCCCGCCACGGCAACAACTTCGGTGTGCAGCTGGAAACCTGGTGGTAGAGAGCGGCAAGCGAGACCGCCCGTCCTGAGCGGGCGAACTAAACCCATGGCGCCCGGTCGGTTTCCTGACAACCAAAAGGCCGACCAGGGAGAACGCCATGAATCCTCTCGCCCGCGCGCTGCCCGCAGCGAGTGACACCGCCACCACCCTGCTCGACCGCTATCAGCGCGTGCGCCGGGCCAGCGAGGCGCTCTGCGCCCCGCTCACCGTCGAGGATTACGTGATCCAGAGCATGGCCGACGTCAGTCCGCCGAAATGGCATCTGGCCCACGTCACCTGGTTCTTCGAGGCGTTCATCCTCAAGCCCTTCCTCAAGGGTTACCAGACGCCCAATCCGGCCTACGATTACCTGTTCAACTCCTATTACGAGACCCACGGCAAGCCCTTTCCGCGGGCGGCCCGCGGGCACCTGTCACGGCCCGGCGTGGACGACGTCTATCGTTTCCGGGCGGCGGTGGACGCGGCCATGGCCGACCTGCTCAGCGCCCCGCCGGCCGAGCACGCCGCCGAGATCGCCCGACGCCTGGAGCTAGGCCTGCACCACGAGCAGCAGCACCAGGAATTGCTGCTCATGGACATCAAGCACATCCTGGCGCAGAACCCGTTGCATCCGGTCTATCGCGCCGACCTGGTCAAGGGCGCCGCAGCTCCGGTGGCGCCCCTGGGCTGGGAAAGCCATCCAGGCGGCGTCCGTCACGTCGGCCATGGTGGCGAAGGCTTCGCCTTCGATTGCGAGACGCCGGTCCACCGGCAATTCGTCGACGACTTCCAGCTGGCCGATCGCCTGGTCACCAATGGCGAATACCTGGCCTTCATCGAAGACAACGGCTATGGCCGCAGTGATCTCTGGCTGTCCGACGGCGCGGCGGCCATCCGCAGCCTCGGCTGGCAGGCGCCACTGTACTGGCAGAAGCTGGATGGTGTCTGGCACCACTTCACCCTGGGCGGCCTGACCCCCGTCGACCCCGCGGCGCCGGTCTGCCACCTGAGCTTCTACGAGGCCGATGCCTACGCCAGCTGGGCCGGCGCCCGGCTGCCCACCGAGGCGGAATGGGAAACCGTGGCGGCGCGCCAGACGATCCAGGGCAACTTCGTCGAGCAGGATCACCTGCAACCGGTCGCCGGCGAAGGTCAGGGCATGCGCCAGCTGTTCGGCGATGTCTGGGAATGGACCGGCAGCGCCTTCCGTCCCTACCCCGGTTTCAAGCCGCTGCCGGGCAGTCTGGGCGAGTACAACGGCAAGTTCATGTCCGGGCAGATGGTCCTGCGCGGTGGCTGTTGCGCCACGCCCCAGGACCATGTGCGCGCCACCTATCGCAACTTCTTCTATCCCACCATGCGCTGGCAGTTCTCCGGTCTGCGCCTGGCCAGAGAGGTCTGACCCATGGCTCTAGCGGTGCGCTTCTTCGATCAGCAACCGGTGACCGTCGCCGACAGCTCGCTGCGGGACGACGTGCTCCAGGGCTTTGCCCAGACCCCCAAGGCGCTGTCGCCCAAGTACTTCTACGATCAGCGCGGCTCCGAGTTGTTCGAGGCCATCACCCGCCAGCCCGAGTACTACCCCACCTGCACCGAAGAAGCCATCCTCGCCAAGGCTGCGGCCGAGATCGCCCGCCTGGCCGGCCGTGATGCCGCCCTGGTCGAACTGGGCAGCGGCGCCAGTCGCAAGGTACGCCTGCTATTGGAAGCCATGCACCCGGCTGGCTACCTGGGCATCGACATCTCCCGGGAATTCCTGCTCAGCAGCACCCAGCGGCTGGCGGCCGACTACCCCTGGCTGGACGTCAGCGCTGCCTGCGCCGACTTCAGTCGACCCATGACCCTGCCCGACAGTCTCGACGGCTTGCGGCCCATCGCCTTCTTTCCGGGTTCAAGCATCGGCAATTTCACGCCCGAGGAGGCCAGCGTCTTCCTGCGCAATCTGCACCGGATGCTGCCAGCGACCGGTGGCCTGCTGATCGGGGTCGACCTGATCAAGGATCGGGCGCGGCTGGATGCGGCCTACAACGATGCCGCCGGGGTGACCGCCGCCTTCAATCTCAACCTGCTCGAACGCATCCGCCGCGAGCTAGATACCGATCTGGATCCACAGCGCTTCCGGCACCTGGCCTTCTTCAACGAAGAACAGGCGCGCATCGAGATGCACCTGGTCAGCACCCGCGACCAGACCGTACGTCTCGAAGGTCACCGCTTCGCCTTCCGTGAAGGCGAACGTCTGCATACCGAGAATTCCTACAAGTACAGCCTCGAGAGTTTTCGCGCGCTGGCCGAAGACGCCGGTTTCAGACAGGTGCGGGTGTGGACCGACCCCCAGGCGCTGTTCGCCGTCTTCTACTTCGCGGCCTGAGCCTTTCGACAGATAAATGACGACTAGCAGAGTGTGAGGCGGGTGGTGAGGGAACTCTCGACCCGATCACGCTCTAAGTAGCAATCTGCTACTACAGCGCACCGAGACGTTGCTATGGAGCCTGCTCCACTCACTGCGGCCAATGAACGCCAGCGTCTTGCACTGCTGCGCGATCTCGCCTTGATCGACCGTCCTTCCGACCGTGCCTTTCAGGACCTCACCGCCCTCTGCGCACGGCTGTTCGATGTCCCTTACGCCATGATCTGCTTTCTTGACGGCCAGCAGGTCCACTGCCGGGCCACGGTGGGCTGTGAGCCCTTCACCGTGCCGCGTTCGCAGTCGTTCTGCCAGCACCTGCAGGAGACCGCTCTGCCGCTGCAGGTGGAAGACGCTCGCCACGACGTGCGCTTCGCTGGCCTGAGGGTGGTAAAGGGCGAGCCCAATATCCGATACTATCTGGGCGCACCACTGCGCACGGCCGAGGGGCTGATGCTCGGCAGTCTGTGCCTGTTCGATTCGGCGCCGCGGGCCGCCCTGTCGCAAGACCGGCTGCTGGGCCTGCAGCAGCTGGCAGCCCTCGCCAGCCAGCACATCGAACTGCTGCGTACCGAGGCTTTCTGGGATCCGGTCACCCAGTTGCCCAATGGCCAGCGTTTCATCGAAGACGCCGAAGGCCTGATCCGCGCCGGCACCCCGGTGGTGGCCGTGGCGGCCGACCTGTTCGCCCAGAGCTATCTCAACGACTTCATCAAGGCCATGGGCCAGGCCCATTTCGATGGCCTGCAACGCGCCATCAAGCAACACCTGCGCCGCCTGCTGCCGGCTGAACAACCGCTGTATCGCCTGGGGCCGGCACGCTTCGGCTTTCTCTTGCACGATACCGACGAAGCCGCGCAACAGGCGCTGCTCGAACGCCTGCAGCAGGAGTTGACAGGGGTGCTCGACTACAATGGCATTCCCATCCAGACCCGCCTGGGCCTGGGGGTGATGTCCCTGACCGACGATCATCCCACCGACTGGCTGCGCGCCCTGATCGCCACCGCCGACGATGCCCGCGCCGAGATGCGCGGCTGCCGGCATTTTGATCCGCAGCACGACGCCGCCTACCGCCGCGCCTTCGCCCTGCTCAGCGCCCTGCCCCAGGCGCTGCGCGCCGACGACCAACTCAGCCTGGTCTACCAGCCGCGTATCGACCTGGCCACCGGTCGCTGTCATAGCGTCGAGGCGCTGCTGCGCTGGCAGCATCCGCACCTGGGCCCGATCGGTCCGGCGGAATTCATTCCGCTGGCGGAAAAGACCGCGCTGATCACCGCCCTGAGTCGTTGGGTGATGCAGCAAGCCATCGGCCAGGCCTATGCCTGGCAACGCGAAGGACGAGGGCTGGGGGTGGCGATCAACATCTCGGCCCATGATCTGAACGATCCGGACTTCACCGAGCACACCACCGACCTGCTGCAGCGCTATCCGGTCAATCCCCGGCGCCTGGAACTGGAGGTCACCGAGAATGCCCTGCTGGGCGATGTGGCCCTGATCCATCGGCAGCTGGCGGCGCTACGTGAGCTGGGCATCGGTATCGCCATCGACGACTTCGGCACCGGCTACAACAACCTCTCGCACCTGCGCGAATTGCCGGCCGACACCATCAAGATCGACCGCAGCTTCGTCCGCGAGCTGACCCATCGCACCAAGGATCGGCTGATCGTCAGCTCGCTGATCGAACTGTCCCATCAGCTGGGCTTTCGCATCACCGCCGAGGGCATAGAGACCGCCGAGGCTTTGGCCAGCCTGCTGGCCATGGGCTGTGACGAAGGCCAGGGCTTCTGGATCGGCAAGCCCATGGCGGAACCGGAATTGCAGGCCTGGCTGCTGGTCCAGCAACCGGATCTGCAGCGCCCGGCGCGCCGGGCCCCGGTATTCCAGCTGTTCGATGGCGCGGCCAAGAGCTAACCCTCAGAACCATCCATTTCAAGTTTTTCCATCCTTGATGATCTTAACTGCCCCTATCACGGGATGTTCGTGGAACTTAGGAGCGCAACCTCATCTGGAAAGAAGTCGTTGAGAGATTCGAATAGCAAGCCCTTGGTGCGGTGATGGCGCACCAGGCGTTGGACCGAGCCTTGCCTGTTAGTACACGGTCTTCATGGGCGGCAGAACCTGCCGGGGCTGGCAACTGCGGTAGCTCGACGGCAGCCGGCAGTTACCTTCAGGCCAGCGAGAAACGGCTGGCGCCGTTATGCGGCTTTCGTGGTGCGGCACTGCCGGGGCACGCGCTAGTGATCTACGACGCGGACAGTGCGCTGGTGTGCGACATCGTGGCGTGCGAAGACGCCTATGAGAGCAAGCGCCCCGGCCCTGCTCCTTGTGAAGGCCCAGGACAAGCAGGTGTGGATCGGCGACCGGCACTTCAGCACCCAGGCCATCGTTTAAGGACTGACCGAACGAGGGGCAGGCTGCATCGTGCGCGAGCGTGCGCGCCGCCCCAAGCCGCGACCCACTGCCCCATGGAACGAGCAGATCGACACTTAGACCGGGCACATGCGCGAGCAGTTCATCGAACAGGCCGAGCTCCCTAAAGGCGCCCTGCGGCACTGGCGCCGCATCGAGATCACGCTGCACACGCCCACCGAGTCCGGCGATAAGACCTTCGTGCTATGGAGCAACATGCCCCATGAGATCGAAGCGGCCACCCTCCGCGGCACTGTACCGCAAGCGACGGCGCATCGAAGGCCTGTTCGGGCGCCTAGAGTCGGTGCTTAACAGCGATATGAAGATGCTGGGCCATCCACGTGCCGCCTTGAAGGGCTTCACTGTGGCAGTGTTGGCCTACAACGTGCTAGCCCTACTCAAACAGCTCATCAAGCATGCGCGTCGCCACAGTCATCCGGAGCTGGACGTGTCCACCTACCACATAGCCGTGGACATCGCCGCCGACTACGGGCCAATGCTGCGCCTGCTAGCGCCGCAGAATCAATCGCGCGCAGACGACGCCCCCGGCCAACTCGTCGAGCACTTGCTGCTGGACAAGCGAACCCCAAGCAGTCGGCCACGTCCAAACGAAAACCCAAGGCCGCAGGGCAAAAGCTACGTCGACAGCTCCGTTGCTCGCGCTCATGCGTCCACCGCTCGCGTACTCGAGCAAGGCGCGGCTAAAAAGACCTTGAAGGGGATGCCTTTTAAAGCCCTATTGCTGCAATGAAATGCCAAGCGTTACTTCATGAAAAACCTTGACCAAGTCGGCTTCGAGCGAATGCGAGCTGGCGCCACACAAAGCTCACTGCACAGTGTCTGCTGGCCAGTGCTAGTGCTGCAGTTCATCCCATACCTTGGCATAAAGCTCCTGCACCTCTGGTGGGCAAGCCACTGTGTACTCGGCACTGTCCAGCACTGCTTTAGGAATATTCAGTTCCGGCGCGCTTCTAAGTTCCTCTGAAAGGAACATGTCGGCACCTTCAATTCCGGTGTCATAGCCGTGGAAACTCGAATTCAGCGCAGCGTTGCGCGGGGATAGTATGAAGTTCATGAACAGCCTGGCATTTTCCACGTTCCGAGCCTCGGCCAGCAGAACCAGACTGTCGCTGAACACTTGAGTGCCTTCACGCGGTAGTCCGAAGTGAACATGTGGGTTGGCCAGGCGCTGGCGCAAGGCGGCTCCATTCCAGTCGATGCTTGCCTGGAAGTGCCCACTGGCCATCATTTCCACGCTGCCATAGTCCATAGCCTTCCACGTCGGGCGTGCCTTGAGTAAGGTTGTCCGTACTTTGGACATCAACGCCGGCTCTGCATCGCACATGCGCCCGCCGTGCATGCGTACCGCGGCGTAGATCACCTCGTTTGGGTCGGCACCGATGTTGATGGTGCCCTTCAGCGCTTCGGGTGGATCCAGCACCACCGACCAGGTATTGATGTCGCCTTCATAACGGTCGGCGTGCACTGTCACCCCTACTATGCCCCATGCCCAAGGGACTGAATACATGCGTTCTGGATCGAAGGGCGGATTGGTCCACGCCTTCTGTACATATCGGTAGTTGGCCAGGTCGATGGCGCCACTTGGACGTAGCAGCTTCGCTTCGCGCCAGGCAGGCAGAAAGTTGCTGGCGACCACGGCAAGATCGGCCTGAACTGTGCCATCTCTAATCTCGGATAAAGCCGCTTCGCTGGTGCGGTACTCGATCAGCCGGACCTTGATGTCATAGGCCTGCTCGAAGCTAGCCAGCAGTTCGGGGCTGGTGTAACTCTCCCAGTTGTACAGGGTTAGGGTACCAGCGGAGCTGACCGCCGTGCTCAACAAAAAGCCGCTCAAACCGACCAGGAGGCTGGCCACCGGTTTCCAGCTCATCAGATGTCTCCTTGCCGAGTTAGGCCAGCGGTAGTAGGACACGTCCCATCGCAACCTGCTTGGAGTGAGTGTCTTGCCCTTCCAGCGCCGAATAGGCAATTGATGCTGAGAACAGCATCAGCAGGACTGAGGCGCAGCGCAGGAATCTGCCGGTATACCTTGACCAGGCTCGGCGCAGGGTTAGGAGGTGGCCCAGGCAGGTCCACAGACTGCCGATTGGAATCAGCACCAGCAGGAAAACACCCATGAACCAGACGAACTGCGGCAGTGACTGGAATGCTGTCAATGGAAATGCGCTGCTGGCGAACAGAAACGCTTTGGGGTTGAGCAAGGTTGCAAGAAACACCTCCAGCCCGCCAGCGCACTGCTGATTGGAGACCAGGCGAGATACGCTACTGCGCCATAGGCGGGTAGCCAGCCATAGCAGGTAGCCCGCGCACAGCCATTTCATGGCAATGAGAAGCCAGGGCCGGTCTGCTCCGTAGGCCAGCAGCAAGCTGCCCCAGGCCAGGATCGATAGGGCGTAGCCTGCCGCCTCTGCACCTACCAGCGGCAAGGCCCGCCACAAGCCGCGTTGCACCCCAGCGGAGAACAACAAGGTATTAGTAGGCCCAGGCACTACGAGGATCAGTGAGGCAAGCAGCGCCAAGGGCAGCACGTGATCGAGTGTCGGCATGTGAAGTCCTCGCAGAGGGGCTCAGGGCGCGGTGAAGGGCAGTGATGTGCGCAACGGTTCGACACTGTCCAGGCCCAGTGCCATGCGGCACAGGCGCTCAATGCCGATGCCGAAGCCCGCGCTGCGTGGTGGAACGCTGCCGTCACGCATCAAGTCGCACATGATCGCGTCCTCAGGACCGAAACTGGCGAGATGGCGAGCTTGGGCCTCGAAGCGTTCCGGATCGTCTTCGTCGGTGTAGCCGTGGACCACTTCCACGCAATCGATGAGGATCTCGAAACGCTCAACGATGGCACCCTGGCCGTCCCGACGCCGGGCGCGCACTTCCGGCAACAGCGGGAAGTCGGTTACCACCATGCAGCGTCCCCGCGATAGCGGCTCGATCTGCTCGGTGATGTAGCGATCAATCAACCACAGGGGGGAGATGTCCGGCTTGTTATACATTTGGCGAAACTTGCGCACCAGGGCCTCACTAGCGCCGGGATCGCTGAACAGGTCTATGCCTAGGTCTTCGAACAGGTGGCCGGCGAACGACAAGGTCTCGATCTGGCCTTTGTAGAAGGTGCGGACCAGTCGACAGGCTAGTTCGAGCATTTCGCCCAGGCTGGCCTCCTGACGATAGAGATCGAGCATGGTGAATTCGGGTAGGTGGGTGCTATCGAGCTCGTCTGGCCTGAAACAGGCTGCCAGTTCGTAGATCGCCGGTGCGTGCTGCAGGTTGCAACGCAGAGCGAAGGCCGAGGACTCGCGCAGCCACCGGCCGTCGCTCAGTTGCAGGCGAGGACGATCTGCATCGCCGGGGTAGCGGCGTAGAATCGGCGTCATGATCTCCAGGTAGCCTTCGCTGTCGAGCAACCTGCGAATACGCTGCAGCATCCGAGCCTTGTAGATCACGGGATGTATGTCGGGGGCCATGCACACTCCTTGGCGAGTATCTTGACCGGTCGCGGTCGACTCAGGGTTGCGGGTTGATCTTCCACCAGCGAGGCCGGGACGAAGTGAATGAATGGGACGTCGGGCGCAGTGCCTTGTCGCCCTTAGCGTCGAAACAGCCCAGCAGCAGGCCGACAGTGGGCGCGTCGTCAATGGCGCCGAGACTGCTGCCGCAGGTAGGGCAGAACGCACGGCTGGATTGCTCCGAAGAGCGGTACAGCGCCGGTATGCCACCTTCCCCGGTCCATTCGACGTCGGCCTTGTCAAACTCCACCCAGCACAGGGTGAGACTACCCGAGTGGCGTTGGCACATGCTGCACGAGCAGGTATGCGGAAATCGCGGTTCGCCCTTGGCGCTGAACCGAATGCGGCCGCACAGGCAACCACCGGTATGAGCAGTGACTTTCATGGGACTAGTCCTTGCCGTCACGCGCGGCGTCGATCAGCGTACTCAGTTCTACCCATTGATCGACGAACGGGGTGAGCATCTGCAGGAAACCGTCGATGACTTGCGGCTGCAGGAAGCCGAACAACTGGGCCTGGCGAATGAAACGAGCAATGCCATCCTGGTGCCCTTGCTCGACCGCCACTTTGCCAGTGGCAGCCTCGTGTTCCTCGTCCAGATGCATGCGGTAATAGTCGTGTAACCTGGGCAGATCGGCACCCTGGCCACGCCCCAGTACCACGCCGAGGCGGTCGGTGATCGCTTGCAGCAGACGGGTTTCGGCAATCGCCACTGCTTCGGTGGCGTAGTACATGCCGAGGATGGTGGAAGGGCAATGGGACCAGGCCAGTACATCGATCATTGACACTAGGCTGCGGGTGGACGCGGCCCTGGGCATCCAACCATTGACTCTGAAGCCGAGGTCGGCAATCAGCGCGCCGCTGAAGACCACGTAGTGAGCGGGTAGCTTGCCGCGCTCACCCCCTTCCTCGAGATAGTTGCGCGTCAGTTCCTGTGCCAGCTCGGGACAGAAGCCGCGCACGGTATCGGCCGCACGCAGCAACAGGGTCGAATTGTAACGGGCGAACACTGACAGCTCGCCAATGTACAGACGCGCCTGTTCGGCGGTCAGGGCGGCAGGATCGACGCGTTGCCAGATCTGTTGGTAAAGAGCCTCGATCAATGGATCGAGGTGTTCGATGATCAGCCGCTCACCGGAAATGACCGCCCGGCCTTCGCTGATTGCCTGTTCGAAGATCTGGCGCGTATGCGTTGCCTGAGCCAGTGCCTCGTCGACGAGACTGGGGAAACTTCTGTACATGTTCGACGCTCCTTCACCAGTTCAAACCAGTTCGAGACTACCGGTACGCGAGAGCGCCCGGCAGGCTTCACGCTGTTGCTCAGTTTCCACCGGCACAGAGTCATAGCTGTTCAGTTGCTCCAGCCAGGCGACCTGTCTGGCGTGCGGGTCATCAATGACCACACTGCGTGCTCCGGCAAACACACGCCGTTGAGCAGCAGAGCAGCCTAGAGCTGCCTGGTGGCTGACGTGCAAGGGTTCACGCAGGCGGATGCGCTGGCCTATCTGGATGGGCAACGGCTCCTGCAACGGGCCTTCCTCGCAGACTTTGGCCGAGATGCGCCGTGGCAGCTCCCAGCCGCCGTTGCTGATCAGTCGGTGCCAGTGGTAACCGAGGTACTCGTGTAGCGCACCGTCGCTCCAGCGCCGCAAGTTGTCGTCCAGCAACTGCCCGAGCGGCACCAGCAGCGGATTGCGATTACCGAAAGGAAGCAGGTCGGAGATACCTTCCTGGTCGAATGGCAGACTCTGCTCACTGAGCTCCGGGATCACCCGACGTGAAAGAAAGCGCGTCAGTGGATAGGTGTAGAATGGCAGGGCCACCGATACTGAATACTCGTCCTGGCGTCCGATGTGATAAACCGACGCCGGCAGGTACAGCACGTCCCCAGGCTTGAGCAAGAACAGTTTGCCGGTCTTGAGCAAGGCGTCGTATGCGCTGGCACCAGCGAAGGTGGGCGCCCGGCCGCCGGCTAGGGCAATGTATTCATCGCGAGTCCAGCAGTAAAATTCCTTCACGCCGGGGCCCAGATGGCAAAGAAACGCGTGCTCGAAGCCTTCGTGTATACCGAATGCAGTGCCCGCATAATTGCCGCAAAACGCTGCTTGCTCCACGCCACCCACGGGCATGCCGCGAAACGCGAAAAATGAGCGAATGAAGCGACCAAAGTCTGCTGCCAGGCGAGGGCTGATCTGTTCGAGATTGTTGATTACCAGACTGAACCGCGTCCTTGCAGTAAGGCGCTGCATAAATGCGACCAGCGTTTCGCCATTGAGGCGTAGTTGACGGTAGGCCTGCTCAATGAGGTCATCCCGACGCTGTTCACCATCATAAATACGAATACGGCTATCGGTAGTTTTCCTGTCAGATTGCTCGGCCAGATCATAAAATGCTTGTTCAACTACTTCAGGGCCGGAAAAACCTTTATGTATCGGCAGAATGGATTCGAACAAGTAGGGTGCTCGGCCCCCTGCGGTCTTTTGATCAAAATCGTCCCATAATTTTGCTTCAAACATATCGAGAAGTTCCTTCGCTAATCGAAAGCAACGCTACTCGCTGTTGAAATGACCGGCCGCTGCAACTCGCAGCGGCCGGCGCTTACCGCACTCAGGCGTCAGGTCGCACGCCTGCCTTCATCGCGTCGGGCCGTACACCCGCCTTCATGGCGTCCGGGCGAACCCCGGCCTTGAGGGCATCCGGTCGCACGCCCGTCTTCAGGGCATCAGGGCGATCACCTGCTTTCAGCATGTCCATTTCGAAGTTCATGTTGCATTTTCCTTCTAAAAGGATTGGCAAAAAGATTTGCCCGCACGCACAGCCACACAATCATTGTGAATCGCTGCAATGATCTGAGCAAAGTTGTGTGTCCGCCCGTGCAGACGATGGGTTGAAACACGCCTGGAAGCCTTTTCTTCGGCGCAAGAAAATAATTACCTTCCGCAGAGGATTTTCCAAATCGGAAAATGTTTCGAGTTGTATGAATTGGCCTAACAGTTTGATGGAAATTAAAAAAATCGTGTAAAACGAGGGAGCCAAATGTGATTGGCTAACGTGACATGTGACATCTGAAGAGCAATCCAGATGACCGTTTTGTTACTGTGTGCGTTACGGTGTTGGAATCTTTTTCGTAAGGT
This sequence comes from Pseudomonas sp. PLB05, assembly GCF_021106615.1. NCBI lineage: Bacteria > Pseudomonadati > Pseudomonadota > Gammaproteobacteria > Pseudomonadales > Pseudomonadaceae > Pseudomonas > Pseudomonas sp. PLB05. The sequence goes on along the minus strand of NZ_JAJOHO010000001.1, from coordinate 694,590 downwards.
AAAGAGTGGCATTGTCATAGGTACGTAACGCTGCCGGTTTAGGGCTTCGAAAGGAAAGGAGCTATGCATGTAGCCAATCCCCGTCACTGGCTTGCCCTTGTCGCGATCATGCTCGCTTTCCTACCCGTGGTTCTGGACATGACCATACTTACTGTAGCCATGCCCACCCTGACCCTGGCGCTGGGGGCTTCTGCCGCCGAAGTCCTGTGGATAATGGACATCTATCCATTGCTGATGGCAGGTCTGCTGGTGCCCATGGGAACGCTAGCCGATCGCCTAGGCAACCGTCGTCTGCTCCTGATCGGCTTGGTAGTGTTCGGAGTTGCATCGCTGTTGGCAGCCCTGGCTTCGACCACTACCTGGCTCATCGCTGCCCGCGTGCTTCTGGCTTTTGGTGGCGCGATGATCATGCCATGCGTGCTGGGCATCATTCGCCGCACGTTCGAAGATGAGCAAGAGCGTGCTACGGCGCTGGGTTTGTGGAGTATGGTCGCTGCCGCTGGTGCAGCACTTGGGCCGCTGATTGGTGGCGCGCTGCTGGAGTACTTCTGGTGGGGAGCGGTCTTTCTGGTCAATGTCCCGATCATGCTAGTAGTTGCGCCCCTGGTGTTGCTGTTACTTGACCGAGACCAGCAGACCACTCCTTCCGATTGGGCACCTGGCCAGGCATTGCTCTTGATCGCAGGAATGCTGGCGTTGATTTACGGGGTAAAGGCCGCATTCGGCGCTACTCAACCTCTGGCCCTGGCTGTGCCGATCGCGCTGCTAGGAGTCGCTCTGCTGAGTATCTTCGTGCGGCTGCAATTGCATTCGACCACGCCCATGCTGGAGCTGTCGCTGTTCAACCAGCCTGCAATCGTGGCCGGGATTGCCATGGCGATGGTGACGTGCGGCACGCTAACCGGCGTGGAGCTTACGCTTGCACAGGAACTTCAGTACATGCTGGGAAAAACGCCGCTGCAGGCCGCCACCTTCATGATTCCGATCATGGCTGCTGCGGCCTTGGGTGGGCCATTGGCCGGCTATCTTATCAGACTCGGCAGCCTGCGCTGGGTGGCCAGTGTTTCCTTGTGGCTGTGCGCGATGACCATGGCCTTAATGGCCTCGGCTGACCTACACCAACCGGGTTTCTTGGTACCTGCAATACTGGCCTTGCTGGGCCTCACACTTAGTATAGGGCTGACAACTGCCTCTATTGCAATCCTGGGTTCGGTAGAAGCCAGCAAAGGTGCAGCAGCGGGATCATTGGAAGCGACTGCCTATGAGCTGGGGACAGCGCTGGGAATCACTTTTTTCGGTATGTTTATGTCCGTAGTGTTCGCCCATATGCTTGAACTGCCGGTGGACCTTGCTCAGCCTTTGGCTGACCGTGCGATGCGATCAATCGGCGACAGCTATATCGTAGCCCAAGGTCTGATAGCGCCTCAGAGTGGGGCATTGATTAAGGCTGCCAGCGAGGCCTTTTCGACAACGCATAGCGTGTTGCTGATGACCTGCTCGGCCATGATGGGAAGCCTCGGGGTATTCGTCTTCCTCATGCTAAAAGGGTGCAGGCATTAGGGTTTGTTGAGAATCAAATCCAAACGATCACAAGGTTAGGGAGCAGTAAGCGGATGAGCATGGGCCGCCGGCAGAAGCCGAAGCAATCCACTATCAGCGTCGGCCCAAGCGGCATGACTCACACCAAAGAGCCTCCGGAGTTCCCAAGGCAGTTCATGCTTCTTAGAGCCTGTGCAAAGCATAGCGAGTTAGAGCCAAAGCAGGCCTAGACGGCCTTACGAAAGTAGCTGAGAAAGCGGATCAGACCCGCGCTCGGGTTTACGTGGTAAAGAAGCATTGCGACGGGGCCGCCTAGGCGGGGCTGGCGACCCAGGCTGTTTTCAACACCCTTTGGCCGACGCGCAGCAGACTTTGAACCGGCTCAGTGCGGGATCACTCCTGGGTGCGCTTGCGCGGCGGCGCGAAGCCGTCGGCCGAGGTCGGTACCAGGGCACCGGGGCGGCGCTCGGCCTTGGGTTTGGCCTTGGTCTTGGCCTTGCCGTCCTTCTTGCCCTCGGTCTTTTTCTTCTTGACGCCAGCGGCCTTGCCCGAGGCCTTGAGCTTTTTCGGGCCGTTGTAGTTGGCCTTGAGACCCGGCAGCTGGCGGCGCTCGAATCTCAGCTTGAGATAGCGCTCGATGCTGGACATCAGATTCCAGTCACCATGGGTGACGAAGGAAATCGCCAGGCCCGCCTCGCCGGCGCGGCCAGTACGACCGATGCGATGGACGTATTCGTCGCCGCTGCGCGGCAGGTCGTAGTTGATCACCAGGTCGAGGCCTTCGACGTCCAGGCCACGGGCGGCCACGTCGGTGGCGATCAGCACCTTGACCGCGCCGCTCTGCAGCCGCTCCACGGCCAGCTTGCGGTCCTTGGTGTCCTTGTCGCCGTGCAGCACGAAGACCTTGAGGCCCTCGGCCACCAGGCGGCCGGTCAGGCGATCGGCCTGTACCTTGGTGTTGGTGAAGACGATGGCCTTGCGATAGGTCTCGTTGGCCAGCAGCCACTGCAACAGGCGCTCCTTGTGCGGCGGCTCGTCGGCCAGGATCACCTGCTGCACCACGGCTTCGTTCAATTCGCCGGTACGGTCCAGCATGAGGTTCTGCGGCTCGCGCAGGACCTGCTCGACCACCTGACGCAGGCTGTTGCCGCCGCTGGTGGCGGAGAACAGCAGGGTCTGGCGACCCTCGCGTTCGCAGCTGGCGGCGATCTGCAGCACGTCCTCGGAGAAGCCCATGTCGAGCATGCGGTCGGCTTCGTCGAGCACCAGCATCTCGATGTCCTTGAGATCCACGTTGCCAGCGTTGCGCTGCTCCAGCAGCCGCCCCGGGGTGGCCACCAGGATCTCCGGGTTCTTGCGCAGGCCGGCGGCCTGGACGCGGAAGTCCTCGCCACCGATCACCAGGCCGGCCTTGAGAAAGGTGAACTGGCCGAAGCGTTCGATTTCCTTGGCGGTCTGCTGGGCCAACTCGCGGGTCGGCAGCAGAATCAGGGCGCGAGCGCCGGAGCGGGGCTTGGGATCCTTGAGCAGGCGATCCAGCAGCGGCAACAGGAAGGCGGCGGTCTTGCCGCTGCCGGTCCGGGCGGTGACGCGCAGGTCATGGCCTTCCAGGGCCGGGCCCACGGCAGCGGCCTGGACCGGGGTGGGCGTCTTGAAGCCCAGGGTATCGAGGGCCTTGAGCAGGCGCTCGTGCAGAGCGAGTTCGGTAAACACGGGTAGACCTCGGTAAAGAAAGGGCGGCCGCCGCGGGCGACCGCGAGTGATCAGGGGACCAGACGGCTGCGGAACAGCGCCTGGTGCTCGCGGCACTGGGCGGCGGCGAGCAGGAAGACGCCATGGCCGCCACGCTCGAATTCGAGCCAGGTGAAATCGACTTCTGGATAGAGCGCCTCGACGTGGACCTGGCTGTTGCCCACCTCCACGATGAGGATGCCCTGCTCGGTGAGGTGATCGGCGGCCTCGGCCAGCATACGCCGCACCAGATCCAGGCCGTCCTCGCCACAGGCCAGGCCCAGCGCCGGTTCGTGCTGGTATTCGGCCGGCATGTCGGCGAAGTCCTCGGCATCCACATAGGGCGGATTGCTGACGATCAGGTCGAAGCGCTGCCCCGGCAGTCCGGCGAAGCCATCGCCCTGGACGGTATAGACGCGATCTTCCAGGCCGTGGCGCTCGATGTTCTGCCAGGCCACTTCGAGGGCGTCGTAGGACAGATCGCCCAGGGCCACCTCGGCCTCGGGAAAGGCATAGGCGCAGGCGATGCCGATGCAGCCCGAGCCGGTGCAGAGATCGAGGATGCGCGCCGGCGTGGCCGGTAGCCAGGGGGCGAACTGGCCGTCGATCAGCTCGCCGATGGGCGAGCGCGGCACCAACACCCGCTCGTCGACGCTGAACGGCAGGCCGCAGAACCAGGCCTCGCCGAGCAGATAGGCGGTGGGCACCCGCTCCTGGATGCGCTTGTGCAGCAGCACCCCGAGTTCGTAGCGCTCGTCGTCTTCCAAGGCGCAGTCCAGGTAGCGGTCGGCGGTGTCCCAGGGCAGGTGCACGGCGCCCAGCACCAGGGCACGGGCCTCGTCCCAGGCGTTGTCGTGGCCATGGCCGAAGAACAGTTCTTCGGCATGGAAGCGGCTGACGGCCCAGCGGATGTGGTCGCGCAAGGTGCGCAGGCGGGATTCGCTCATGAAAGGCTCCGGATGATCAGCCGCGCATTCTAACCCGCGCCCGGTCCGGCTGCAGGAACTTAACGTCCGGGCCTTTCTTCCTAAGCCTAGACCTTCAACGAGGAGAACATCATGAGCAAGACCGTAGCCGACCATCTCTGGGAGCGACTCGGCCAGTGGAACGTCGAGCGCATCTTTGGTTATCCCGGCGATGGCATCAACGGCATCATGGGCGCCCTGGGTCGGGTGGCCGACCAGTTCGACTACGTGCGGGTGCGCCATGAGGAGATGGCCGCCTTCATGGCCTGCGCCCATGCCAAGTTCACCGGCGAGGTCGGCGTCTGCCTGGCCACCTCCGGGCCCGGCGCCATCCACCTGCTCAACGGCCTGTACGACGCCAAGATGGACCATATGCCGGTGGTCGCCCTGGTCGGCCAGCAGGCAGCCTCCTCGCTTGGCAGCGACTACCAGCAGGAAGTCGACCTGCACACCCTGTTCAAGGACGTCTCCGCCTACGTGGAGACGGTGGTGCATCCGGCGCAGCTGCGCCATGTCATCGACCGTGCCTTTCGCGTGGCCATCGCCGAACGCCAGGTGGCCACGGTGATCATTCCCAACGACATCCAGCAACTGCCGGCGGTGGAAAGTCCGCCGCACCAACACGCCAATGTCCTCTCCGGTGCCGGCGCCATTCCGCCGCGCCCCTATGCCCAGGAAGACGACCTGCAGGCCGCCGCCGACATCCTCAATGCCGGCAAGAAGGTCGCCCTGCTGGTGGGCGCCGGTGCCCTCCAGGCGCGTAGCGAGGTCATGGCGGTGGCGGAAAAGCTCAGCGCCGGGGTGGCCAAGGCGCTGCTGGGCAAGGGCGTGGTCTCCGACGAGCTGCCCTATGTCACCGGCTCCATCGGCCTGCTCGGCACCGAAGCCAGCGATCTGCTGATGAAGGAATGCGACACCCTGCTGATCGTCGGCTCGACCTTTCCCTACACCGAATTCCTGCCCCAGGAGGGCCAGGCGCGGGCCGTGCAGATCGACCTGCACGCGCGCAACATCAGCATGAGGTATCCCATCGAGCAGCCGCTGCTGGGCGATGCCGCCGAGACCCTGAGGCGCCTGCTGCCGCTGCTGGAGAGCAAACCCCATGACAGGTGGCGGGCGCGCATCGAAAAGAGCGTGGCCGACTCCTGGCACTCCATCAAGCAGCGCGCCCTGGCGCCCGCCGAGCCGATCAATCCGCAGCGGGTGTTCCATGAACTCTCCAGCCAGCTGCCGCAGGATGCCATCCTCTGCGGCGACAGCGGCTCCCACACCAACTGGTATGCCCGTGACATCCGCATGAGCGGCCAGATGCTGGGTTCGCTGTCGGGCAAGCTGGCGACCATGGGCTGTGGCATTCCCTATGCCATCGCCGCCAAGTTCGCCCATCCGGATCGCCCGGTGATCGCCCTGGTGGGTGACGGCGCCATGCAGATGAACGGCAACGCCGAGCTGGTCACCCTCCAGCAGTACTGGAAGAGATTCAGCAACCCGACCTTCATCGTCATGGTGCTCAACAACGGCGATCTCAACCAGGTGACCTGGGAGCAGCGCGCCCTGGCCGGCGATCCCAAGTTCGCCCCGGCCCAGGACGTGCTCGACTTTCCCTATGCCCGCTATGGCGAGTTGCTGGGCTTCAAGGGCCTGCGCATCCATCGCCCGGACGAGGTGGCCGATGCCTGGCAGCAGGCCTTCGAGGCGGATCGCCCGGTGGTGTTGGAATTCGTCACCGACCCCAGCGTGCCGCCTTTGCCGCCCCATATCAGCTTCGAGCAGGCCAGGGCGTTCCTCGGCGCCATCGCCAGCGGTGACCCGAACCGCTGGGCCATGCTCAAACAGGGAGCCCGCCAGCTGCTGCGCTAGCCCGCGCGTCTCAGGCTCGCCAATAGCCGCCGAGGCGTATAACCTCGGCGGCCTGACCAAGCCTAGGGTATGAGCATGCAGTTGCCCGAGCACGACCGTTTCGATCCGCCGCCGCTGCGCTTGCGGCGACCCTTCCTGACCACCCTGACCGCCGGCCTAGGGGTCTTTTCCGTCCTGATCGGCCTGGCCGCACTGCTGGTCGGCGCCGCCGCCTGGTTGCAGCCGCCACAACTGGCGCCTTATCTGACGACGGCACGCGAGACTGCCCCGGGCTTCCTGGCTGGCGGTGCCCTGCTGTTGCTGTGCGGGCTTTGGCTGCGCCGCCGCAGTCAGCGGCGCTGGCGCTATCGCAATGCCCTGAGTCTGGCGCCCGAGCTCAAGCGGCGGCGCTGATCAAGACCGCCGCAGCCGCGCCAGGCCACCACCCAGCAGACCGGTGAGGCAGCCCAGTACCAGGCCGCCGACATGGGCGCCATTGGCGATGGAGCCGAAGCCGAGCAGATCGAAGACGCCGGTCAGGCAGATCACCAGCCAGATCAGCATCATGGCCACCACGCCACGGGGCATGCGATAGGCCGGATTGGGCGCCAGCCACTGGAACAGCCAGCAATGGCCGAGCAGGCCATAGAGCACCCCGGACAGACCGCCGAACAGCGCCGGCCCGGTCCAGGCGTACTGCACCAGGTTGGAGCCGGCAGCGAAGGCCAGGGTCAGGAGCAGCAGCATCACACCGCCCTGGCGGAATTCGATACGGCGACCCAGCTCCCAGTACCAGAGGGCGTTCATCGCCAGGTGCAGCAGGCCGAAGTGCAAGAAGATCGGGGTGACCAGCCGCCACCATTCGCCACGGGACAGGCTGACATCGAGATCGAGAAAGGCGATGTGCTCGGCGTCGATCAGGCGGAATTCCTGCAGCGTCAGGTAGTGGATCAACGCCAGGTTGTCGCCCAGTTCGGTGGCCAGGCCCAGCAGCAGGGTGACGGCGAGAAAGACGGCGCTGACCGGACTGGCCTTGAGTTGCGCCAGCAGGCCGAAACCCCGCGGGCTACGGGTAGCCTGGACCTCGCCGCGCGGATCGCCGTCGGGATAGCGTTCATAGAGGCTGCGGGTCTCTTCGACCCGCGCCGGGTCCAGCACCCAGAGCACCTGGCTGTCGCCCTCCTCCACCACCCGATGGCGGATCTGCAGCCGCCGCAGCAGGCGGGTGAAGGCCAGCAGGTCGCGGCCCAAGGGCACGCGCAGCACGGGTTGCGGCTGGTTCATCGGCCCTCCTCGCGCTGGACATCGATCCAGACGAACTTGGCCGGGTCGATCTGGCGTTCGTCGTCGAGGCGGTAGGCCACCAGCTTGCCGTACTTGACCGCGCTGTAGTCCAGGCAGGCCAGGTTGGGTCGCAGGGGTTCGGGATGGCCGTCGCGCCAGTAGTGGCCGACGAACAGCAGCGGCTCGCTTTCGCCATAGCAGAGCAACCCGGCCTTCTCCTCATCGCTCAGGCGTTCGCAGGCGATTTCCGCCGGCAGGGCATCGGGTTGGAAGACCACGTCGCCATAGGTCTGGGGATCGCGCTCCCAGAACTTGGTGCGAAAGCGCGCCCGCACATAGCCATCGCTGCCGGTGAGACGCAGGCCATGGGGCAAGGGCAGCGACACGCCATTGAGCAGGCGCGAGGCGACCCGGCTGGCCAGGCTGCCACCGACGATGGACTGGCGGACGAAGTCTTCGTCGATGCAGGCATCCGGATAATGGTGGAGGAATTCGTCGATCAGCCGCTGATCCCAGCAGGCGTGCACGATGCGGAAGTGGCCGAAATCCTTGCACAGCGGCAAGGTGTACAGCCAGCGCAGGTGGTCCTGCCACTCCTGGGGATGATCGGCGAAGGCGGCCAGGGTCTCTTGGATCAGCTGGCGGTGCCGGGGCGTGTGTTCACGCACCCAGGTCTGGCCGGTACCGGGACTGGCCGGGGTGTACCAGGCCAGGGCGTTGAGTTCGTGGTTGCCGAGGATGCAGTGGGCATGACCGCCCTCGACCATGGCGCGCACCCGGCGCAGCGAACCGCGGATACGCGGCCCGCGGTCGACCAGGTCACCGAGAAAGATCGCCTGGCGCTCGGGGTGCTGCCAGACGCCATCCACCTGTTGATAGTCGAGGCGCTCCAGCAGCAGGTCCAGGGTATGGGCGCAGCCGTGGAGGTCGCCGATCAGATCGTAGCCCAGGGGCATCAGTCGTCTCCCAGGCGACTGCCCCAGCCGAGCTTGGTCCGGCAGATCTCGTAGTAGTTGTGATCCAGCGGATGGATCAGCCTGAGCTTGTGGGGCTTCTTCTGAATGGTCACGGTATCGCCGGGTGCGCAGGTGAAATGATTCTGGCCATCACATGAGACCTGCGGATAGATCGTCATGTTCGGCGACACCAGGATCGACAGGGTGCTGTCGCCGGACACCACGATGGGGCGGCTGGACAGGGTATGGGGATACATGGGCACCACCACGATGGCATCCAGCTTGGGATGCATGATGGGGCCACCGGCCGACAGCGAGTAGGCAGTGGAGCCGGTGGGCGTGGCGACGATCAGGCCGTCGGCGCGCTGGCTGCAGACGAACTGGCCGTCGATGTACAGCTCGAACTCGATCATCCGGGTGGACTTGCCGGGGTGCAGCACCACGTCGTTGAGGGCATCGCCCTGGCCGATCATCTCGCCGCCGCGCTCGACGAAGGCATCGAGCAGAAAGCGCGTCTCCATCAGGTACTGGCCGTCGAGCACCTCGGCGACCTTGGTCTCCAGCTCGTCGGGACGGATGTCGGTGAGAAAGCCCAGCTTGCCGCGATTGATGCCCAACACCGGCACCCGTGGCCGCACCAGAGCGCGGGCGGCGCCGAGCAGGCTGCCGTCGCCGCCGACCACGATCACTAGGTCGCAGATCTCGCCCATGAGCTTGCGGGACACCGTCTGCAGGCCGTGCCCGGGCAGCACCTCGGCAATGGTGTTTTCCAGGATGACGTTGCGCCCGCGTTGCAGCAGGAAGGTCTTGAGCCGGCGGATGGTGTCCAGCACCTGGGTGCTGCCGAGTCGACCGATGATGCCGATGTTACGAAAGGAGTCCATGACGCGCCGGCGGCCCCGTTGGCTGGAAAGTGCGGAAAGTATGGGCGAAAGCCCGTGGCAGCGGCAAACCGCCCTCATCCGACCACGGGTCGCCGCCGGTGATCCACAGCGGCCCGGCTTGGCCTATGCTGGCACCATGACGCCCTTCGCCGAGCTGCACGTCCTGCCCCGCCGCCTGAGCCAGCCCCAGGTGCGCGACCTCGCCTGGGCCCTGGTCGCCCCGCCGCTGCTGACTGCCGCCGATACCCGCCACCCCCTGGCCGCCAGCGACTGGGCGAGCCACCCCGCAAGACTGGCCGACTGGCTGCGGCAACAGGACGCGGCACCCGCTGAATTGGCCGCGTGGCTTGCCCAGGGCAGCGACCGCCGCCTGGGCCGGCAGTACGAAAGACTCTGGCAGTTCGCCCTGGCCCGAGCACCGGGCGTACGGCTGCGCGCTGCCAACCTGCCCCTGCGCGAGGGCGAGCGCACCCTGGGTGAGCTGGACCTGCTGGTGGAGGACGCCGAAGGCGTCCATCACCTGGAACTGGCGGTGAAGTTCTACCTGGGCGAAGGACCAGCGCAGGCACCACGCTGGCTGGGCCCCGGCGGCGAGGATCAACTGGCGCGCAAGCTCGCCCATCTGCGCCAGCGCCAGCTGCCGCTGTCGGCCACGCCCCTGGCCCGAGCCAATCTGGCCGCGCTGGACATCGCTCCGCCGCAGGCGGCAATGTGGCTGGGCGGCTATCTGTTCCAGCCGCTCGACCGCCCCCTGCCCTGGCCGACCGGTGCCTTGCCGCCCCGGCAACCCCAGCTGTGGTGCGAGCGCAGGCAGCTACCGGACGGCCCCTGGGAGGTGCTGCCCAAGGGCCACTGGCTGGCGCCCGCGGTCGCCGACACGCCCTGCCTGCCCTTGCCGGACGGCGAGCCGATCTGGCCGCAATTGCTGGTGCGTCGCGACGCCCAAGGTGACGAGGACGCCCGACTGTTTCTGGTGCCGTGCGGTTGGCCGATTCAGCCGGTGGCCAACGCCGCCAGCTGAGCCTCCAAAGCGCGGCGGCCCTGCAGGCCGCCGCTGTGGATCAGCACCAGGCGACTACCCGGTGGCAGCGCGCCGCCTTCGATCTCCTGGCGCAAGGCCAGCCAGAGCTTGCCGGTATAGAGCGGCTCCAGGGCGATCCCGGTCTGCGCCTCGAAGTCCGCCATGGCCCGGGCCAGCTCGGCATCGATGCGCCCGAAACCACCGCGGCTGGCGTCCAGCAAGCGCCAATTCGGGTTGGTGTGCTGCGCGAGCAGCCGGTCCAGGTTGGCTTCGACGCCATGCCCGAGCGGCACCGCCAGCCCACCCACCACCTGCCAGGCGGGATCGGCGGCGCGGATCACGCCGGCCAGAGTGGTGCCAGTGCCGGCGGCCAGCCAGAGTTGCTGGCAATCGGGCCAGCCAAGAGCGGCGAGCCCCTCGCGCAGCTCGGTGACAATCGCCATGCAGGCCGCGGCGGCCGACTCGTCGCAGCCGCCTTCGGGAACCGGCAGCAGCCCGGGATAACGGGCCTGCCAGGGGTGCCAGAAGTCGGCGTCATGGCGGCGGCGATAGCCGCCATAGCCCAGCCAGTGCAGGGTCATGCCATTGGCCTGCACGTCCTCGACGGTAGGCGTCAGGCAGGGCTCGCCACGCAGGAGGCCGACGGTGGCGAAGCCTTCCTCCCGGCCCAGGGCGGCCAGCGCGTGCAGATGATTGGAGTGGGCGCCACCGAGGCTGATGAGCCCACGGCCCGCGCCCCGGGCCAGGCGTTCGCGCCAGGGCCGCAGCTTGTAGCCCTTGTTGCCGTTATGGGCGGCGGGACGTTGATCCAGGCGTAGCACCGCCAGGCGCAGGCCGCGTGCGGCCAGGGCGGCGAGCCGCACCTCCTGGAGTGCGGCGGGGGTGGGAAACGTCATCAGCCAGGGGCTCAGAGATTGGCGACGTCACCATCGCTGTCATCGCCGCGGTGCTCGGCGCACAGCGTCGAGTGCTGGGGATCGAACTGGGCCGGATGCTCCACCCGCACCACCGGTCGGCCGCAGCGTTCGCCGTCCACCTCGGCCAGGCACACCGGCTGCTGGTGATGCTCCAGCCAGCGCTGGTACTGATCGCGACTGACCTTGCAGTGCTCGGCGACATACCCTAGCGGATCGGCGCTGAAACGCGGGACATCCTGGCGACTGAGGATCAGATGACCGGCGCCAGGCTGGAAGGTGACGAACAGGATGCCCTGGCGCGCCAGGCGCTCCAACTGGCCTTCGTTGCTGTCGCCGATCAGCTGGGCGCAGCGCTCGCGCAGCTGGCGGATGTCTTCCTGCAACTGGCCGTCCAGCTCGTCGCGGTACTTGAGTTCCACCTCGCGGATGGTCAGCTGATTCTTCAGCTCGCCCACCGCCGCGGCCACCCGGGCCTCGCTTTCGGCTTCGGACTGGATGCGCAGCGCCTCGATCTTGTAGAGGGCGTTGCGTTCCAGGGTGCGCATCTGTTCGTTGAGTTCTTCACGCTCCCGGCGGGCCAGGTCGTGCTGCTGCTCCAGGTGCTGGGCCAGGGCGGCATAGCGCACCTCCAGCTCGGCCTTGGCCGTACGCAATTCGTCGGCATCGCGCTGCAGGCGCGCCAGGTCTTCCTGGTGCTGGCGGGTCAGGGTCAGCAGGCGGGTGCGCTGGCCGGCGATCAGCTTGTCCAGCGCCTCCTGGTGTTCCTGGGCGAGGATGCGGCGCACCCGTTCGAGACGGGCCTCGACGTCGATGCCATCGGCGGCGCTGGGATGGTATTCCCCGGCCAGCTCTACTTCGCCATCGCGCGGTGCGACCAGCCCCAGGCAATCGCGGATCGCCTGCCAGTCGTCGTGCTCGGCATCGCTGCGCGGATCCCAGAGATCGCCCTGGTGCCAGGAGATCGGACAATGGCTGCGACTGGCCAGGCGGATCGGCCCGGCGCCCAGGTCGGGACCGACCCCGCCGCGCTCGGCCAGCTCCACCAGCGGCAGGTCCCATTCCGGCAGCGGACTGCCCTGGGCATCGAAGGCCAGCAGGAAAAACACCGTGGCCTTGACCCGGCGATGGTCGTCCAGCAGCAGATAGACGAAGCGATGGCGCCGTCCGGCGCAGTCGAGCAGCGTCTGATCGCCCTGCCAAAGCGCCTGAAAATCGGGAAACAGCAAGGCGCGATTCACACCCTGGTCGCCGAACCCCAGCACCACCGGGGTCAATACCGCCTCTTCGTTCAACGTCTCTGCCATCTCTCGCCGCGTGCTCTGTCGATCCCACATGAATTCCGAGGCCGGCGTCTCGCCACCGGGCGACCGGACGTGCATCCGCGCCCGACCTCTGGTCGGCGACGCCTGTATCTCGCGCCTCCGCCCGACTGCTCCGATGCGCCAGGCCCCCACCCGACGCATCAGGACGGCAGCTTAGCCAATCCTGGTCGGTGGGATGGAACAGAGGCCAGACATTGGGACGAGGGTCGGTCCGGATCGGATGTTATGCGGAGTGGATCACAGAAATCATCCCTGATTGCAACGAAGAGTTACAGCTCCGCGGCCAGCCGGGTGGCTTGATCGATGGCGCGCTTGGCGTCGAGTTCGGCCGCGACATCCGCCCCGCCCACCCGATGCACCGCCACGCCGGCGCCGAGCAGCTCGTCTTCCAGCTCGCGCAGGGACTCCTGGCCCGCGCAGAGCACCACGTTGTCCACGTCCAGCACCTGCTCGGCGCCATCGGGCAGGCGCAGGTGCAGGCCGGCGTCGTCGATGCACAGGTATTCCACCCCACCGAGCGCCTTGACGCCACGCTGCTGCAGGCGCGCACGGTGGATCCAGCCGGTGGTCTTGCCGAGGCCCTTGCCGGGCTTGCCCGGCTTGCGCTGCAGCAACCAGACCTCGCGCGGCACCGCCGGCGGCGCGGCCGGTGCCAGCCCGCCGCGGTTGCTGAAACTGGGGTCTATGCCCCACTCGCGATAGAAGGCGGTAATGGGCTCCGCCTCCTGGTGGCCATGGGTAAGGAAATCCGCGACGTCGAAGCCGATGCCGCCAGCGCCGATCAGCGCCACCCGCCGCCCCACCGGCTGGCGCTCCAGCAGCACGTCCAGGTAGCCCAGCACCTTGGGATGGTCGACGCCGGGAATCGGCGGCACCCGCGGCGTCACCCCGGTGGCCAGGATCACCGCGGCGAAGCCCTCGGCCTGCAATTCGGCGGCGCTGACGCGATGGTTGAGGCGGACATCCACCGCCAGTCGCTCCAGGCGACGCTGGAAATACCTCAGGGTCTCGCCGAATTCTTCCTTGCCGGGAATGCGCCGGGCCACATTGAACTGGCCGCCGATGCGCTCGCTGGCCTCGAACAGCACCACCTGGTGACCGCGCTCGGCCAGGGTGCAGGCGGCGGCCAGGCCCGCCGGGCCGGCACCGACCACGGCAAAGCGGCGTGATTCGGCGGCATGCAGGATCTGCAACTCGGTCTCGTGGCAGGCGCGCGGATTGACCAGGCAGCTGGTCAGCTTGCCGGCGAAGGTGTGGTCCAGGCAGGCCTGGTTGCAGGCGATGCAGGTATTGATCTCGTCGGCGCGGCCGGCAGCGGCCTTGGCGACGAAATCCGCGTCGGCCAGCAGCGGTCGGGCCATGGATACCAGGTCGGCCTGACCGGCGGCGAGGATGGCCTCCGCCACCTCGGGGGTGTTGATGCGGTTGGTGGCGATCAGCGGCACCCGCACCCGGCCCTTGAGCTGGGCGGTGACGGCGGCGAAGGCGCCGCGTGGCACCAGGGTGGCGATGGTGGGGATGCGCGCCTCGTGCCAGCCGATGCCGGTGTTGATCAGGCTGACCCCGGCGTCTTCCAGCCAGAGCGCCAGCTGCAGGCATTCCTCGGGGGTGCTGCCCTGCTCCACCAGATCCAGCAGCGAGAGCCGGAAGATGATCAGGAAGTCCGGGCCGGTCGCGGCGCGAATGCCCGCGACGATGGCCAGCGGCAAGCGGCAGCGCTCGGCGAAGTCGCCGCCCCAACGATCCGTGCGGTGGTTGGTCCGCGCGGCGATGAACTGGTTGATGAAGTAGCCCTCGGACCCCATCACCTCGACGCCGTCGTAGCCGGCCTGTTGCGCCAGCGTGGCGCAGCGGATGAAGGCGGCGATCTGCCCCTCCACCTCGGCCTCGTCCAGTTCGCGCGGGGTGAAGGGATTGATCGGTGCCTGCAGCGCCGAGGGCGCCACCAGCTGGGGGTTATAGGCATAGCGACCGGCGTGCAGGATCTGCAGGCAGATACGCCCGCCGGCGGCATGCACCGCCTCGGTCACCGGCCGGTGGTGCTCGGCTTCCTCGGGCGTGGTCAACTTGGCCGCGCCCTTGGCCACCGCGCCCTCTTCGTTCGGCGCGATGCCACCAGTGACGATCAGGCCGACCCCACCCCGCGCCCGCTCGGCGAAGAAGGCCGCCATCCGCGCGAAACCGCCCGGCCGTTCTTCCAGCCCCGTATGCATGGACCCCATCACCACACGATTGCGCAACATGATCGACCCCACGGGCAGGGGTTCGAGCAGATGCGAATAGCTATTCATAGGGGTGGTATTACGGGGGGCAAGCTCGATCATGGCGGTCTCCGGTGGTTGGCCTTTCTGGGAAAGCCTGGCGCCACGATAGGAGCGGCGCGCCTCGGCCTCAATCACCAGAAATGACAACCTCTTTACCCAAATGCACAGCCACCCCTTGGCAGTGGCGGTCTGGTCTCCTACCCTGAGCACCTTCATCTCACCCGGCCACAGGGGCCGGGACCGCTCTGGAGTACCGATGCGCAAGCTCGTGTTCCTGGTGCTGATCGCCCTGTTCGCCGTGCTGGCGGGCTGGGTGGCCCAGCGGCCAGCCTTCCATTATCTGTCGGACCTGCGCAGTAGCCTGGCGGTGGACCTGACCACCACGCCAGCCGCGGCCACCACCGGCAATCTATTGGGGATCGAGCCCGAGCTGATCGCCCTGGACTACGGCAATCCTGAGCGGCTGCGCCTCAAGCTCGACGCCTCTCTGGCCAACGCCCGCCGGCTGGGGCTGATCGGCACCCAGACCATCGTGGTGCTGCCCGAACACCTGGGCACGCCCCTGGCGCTGATGGGCGAGAAACCCGAGGTCTATGCCGCGGCCCGCAGCGAAGAAGCCATCCAATGGCTGCTGCTGGGCAATCCGCTGCGCGTGGCCCGCGCCTGGTTCCAGACCGAGGGCGACCGGCGCCTGGCCGACAGCCTGTTGCGCATGAAGGCCTGGGACATGGCCAGCGCCTATCAGCAGCTCTTCGCCGGACTCGCCCGCCAGTACAGCGTCACCCTGGTGGCCGGCTCCATCGTTCTGCCCGGTCCGACCCTGGTCGACGGCGAGTTGCGGGTGGGCAGCGGACCGCTGCGCAACGTCACCCTAGTCTTTGGTCCTGACGGCAAGCCCCTGGGCCAGCCGCTGGTGCGACCGCTGACGGCCCAGGCGCACGGCGATGATCTCAGTCCGCCGCTGCTGCGACTGGAGACGCCGCTGGGTCGCCTGGGCGTCATCCAGGGGAGCGACACCGGTCGCGTCGGCGTGCTGGACGATCCCCAGGTGGACCTGCTGGCGATCCCTGCCCTCGCCTCGGGCACCACCCCCGCACCGGCGCCCTTCGATGTGCAGCGCCTGCGCGCCGCCGGCATTCGCGCCGCCTTGGAAGTGCAGCTGCGCGGCCGTCTCTGGGAATGGCAGGCCGCTGGCGGCAGCCAGGCCTTTACCCCGGATGCGGCAGCGGCCACCGATCCCGCCCGGGCCGGCAGCAAGCTGATCAATCTGCGGCTATGAGTGCGCCGGCGCTGCGCCTGGGCGATCTCTCCACCGGTTTCGTGCTGGCGTTGGCGGCTGCCGTCAGACAGCGGGGGACCGATGCCGCCGCCCTGCTGGCCCGCTTCGGCCTGACCGCGGCGCGGCTGGCCGAACCCGGCGGACGGCTGTCGATCCCTCACTACATGCGCCTGGGCCATGCCGCCTTGGAATTGACCGGTGATCCGGCGCTGGGCCTGGCCATGGGCCAGGCGATGCGCCCGGCCTTGCTCGGCCTTGCCGGCATCACCGTGGGCCAGGCGCCGGACGTGCGGCATGCCGCCGAGACGCTGCTGACCCTGGAGCCGCTCTATGGCCGCAACTACCGGGGCCGATCGCGCTATGCGGCCCAGGGCCGCGACGCCTGGCTGCACTTCTATAGCATCAGCCCCTACAACGGCTACAACCGCTTCGTGGTGGACGTGGTGCTCAGCGCCTGGTTGGCGCTGCTGGGCACGGTGGCCGGGCAGGCGCTGCAACCGCGTCGCGTGCTCATCGAATACCCCACGCCGGCGGATCCGGCACCCTACGCGGCTGCCTTCGGTTGCCCGGTGGAATTCGGCGCCGCCGAGAATGCCCTGCTGCTCGATGCCGCCAGCCTCAGCCTACCCGGCCCCGAACACTGCCCGGCCACCTGGCGCCAGCTGCTGGCCCTGAGCGAAGCCGAGCACGGCCGCCTGACCCGGACCCGCGGCCTCACCGAGCGGGTGGTCGAGGTCATGGGGCCACTGCTGCGCCATGGCGAGCCGACCCTGGAGCAGATCGCCGGTCGACTGCGCCTGCCCCCCTGGACGCTGAGGCGCAAGCTGGCCGAGGAAGGTACCCAGTACCGCACCCTGCTCAACCTGACCCGTCGCGACCTGGCACTCGCCTATATCCGCGACACCGAGGCCAGTTTCGGCGAGATCGCCTACCTGCTCGGTTTCGCCTCTCCCGCGGCCTTCCAGCGTGCCTTCAAGCGCTGGACCGAACAGACGCCCGGCGACTGGCGGCGTCTCCAGCGGCAGGGAGTGGCGAACTGAAGGGAGCATAGGCGAGGATCACGGGTCCTAACTGGCTGATCCTTCATCAGGACCGCTGTCGCCCCATGCCGAACTTCCTGCTCGCCCTGTTGCTGCTGTGCCTGGCGTTGCCCCTGCGCGCCGCCGAAACCCCTGCCCCGACCGGTCTCGATCCCCAGCAGGCGCGCCAGGTCGCGGCCCTGCTGCAGGATCCGCAGCGCCGCCAGGAGCTGATCCTGACCTTGCAGGCCATCGCCAGCCAGCCGACGAGCACGACCGGGGCGCGGGCGGCGCCGGCCGCTACGGCGCCCGCGGCCGCCACCGCGCCCAGTGCGGCCACCCCCCCGGCGGCAGGCGAAGAAAAGGCGCTGGTACCGCTGGAGGCCAATGGCCTGATCGCCCAGACCCTCAGTCGCGTCGGGCGCTGGGCGGACAACCTGGGCAGCGAGCTGAACCAGATACAGCGGGCCGTGCGTACCCTGCCGGACTGGTCGCGCGCCAGCTTCACCTCCGCAGCGGGTCGCCATGCCCTGCTGCAGGCCCTGCTGACCCTGGCTACCCTCTTTGTCGCCGGCCTGGTGGGCGAGTGGCTGATCCACCGGGCGCTCCGGCGCCCGCGGCAACGACTGCAGCGCCATGCCGATCTCGCCGACAGCCGCGCCCGGCGCCAGGCCCAGCAGACGGCGGCACAGCAGCCTCCGCCTGAAGCCTCGGCGACCACGACCGAAGACACGGCTACCCGCCCCGCGGAACCTGCTGTGGCGCTGGTCAAGACCCAGATCGATGGGGTGGATCGGCTCGAAGAGGTGCCAATCGCCCCGTCCGACAGCGCCGCGCCCGCGCCAGCCGCGCCGGCGACCGAGTCCGCCGCCACCGATCCCGCACCCGCCAACCGCGCCCGACCCAGCGCCGAGGAGCACTGGACCACCCTGCGGCACCTGCCCTTCGCCCTGGGACTGCTGTTGCTGGAAGTGCTGCCACTGCTGGCCTTCTGGGCCACGGCGGCGCTGCTGATCCACTATCTGGTGGGGTCGGATGCCAATCAGCGCGAGCTGGTCGGTGGCTTCCTCGGGGCCTATCTCACCACCCGCCTGGCGCTGATCGTCATCCGCCTGCTGATCGATCCCGCCGCCCACGGCATCCGCCTGCTCAAGGTCAAGACGGCCCTCGCCTGCACCCTGTTGCGCTGGCTGCACGCCTTCGTTGCCCTGGTCACCTTCGGCCTGGCGCTGGCCCAGGCCGCGGACATCCTGGGGGCCAACGAAGAGGGCCGCGAAGCCATCGTCAAGCTGGTCTCGCTGCTGGCCCATCTGCTGGTGGTAGGGCTGATCTTCCACATGCGTCGACCGGTGGCCGCGCGGATCGCCGGGCACCAGGACGGCAATGGTGCCCTGACCGTGCTGCGCGCCTGGCTGGGTCAGGTCTGGGCCGTATTCGCCGCCGTGTTCGTCATGGGTGGCTGGACCATGTGGGCGCTGGACATCGAGAACGGGCTGCCGCGGCTGATGAATTTCGTCGCCCTCTCCGCCGGTATCGTCATCCTCGGACGCCTGGCGGCGGTGTTCCTGCTCGGCTTGCTGGGTCGGCTGTTCCAGCCGGCCACCACCGAAGGCGCCAGCGGCACCGAGCTGCACCTGCAGCGCTACTATCCGCTGGCGCGCTGGCTGGTGGGGGTGATCGTCACCCTGATCACCGTCCTGGCGCTGTTCCAGTCCTGGGGCTGGAGCGTGCTGGAATGGTTCGGCACGGGCAGCATCGGGCGCAGCCTGCTGTCCGCCTTTCTCACCATCCTCATCGCCGCCGCCATCGCCGTGGTGGTCTGGGAAGGCGCCAACGCCACGGTGAATCGTCGGCTGAGCAGCTGGAACGAACGCGGCGATACGGTGCGGGCCGCTCGCTTGCGCACCCTGCTGCCCATGCTGCGCACCGGGCTGTTCATCCTGGTCGCGCTGATCGTTGGCCTAACCGCCCTGAGCGAACTGGGCATCAACACCACGCCGCTGCTAGCCAGCGCCAGCATCATCGGGGTGGCCCTCGGCTTCGGCTCGCAGAAGCTAGTGCAGGACTTCATCACCGGCATCTTCCTGCTGCTGGAAAACGCCATGCAGGTAGGCGACTGGGTCACCGTGGCCGGGGTCTCGGGCACCGTGGAGTACCTGTCGATCCGCACCGTGCGCCTGCGCGCCGGCGATGGCTCCCTGCACATCGTGCCCTTCAGCTCGGTATCGGCGGTCAACAACATCAACCGCGGGCTGGGCAACGCCGCCCTGCGCATCAGCGTGGGCTACGGCGAAGACATCGAGCGCGTCATCGCCGAACTCAAGGACATCGGCGCAGGCATGCGTGCCGACGAGGCCTTCAAGGACCTGATCCTCGCCGATCTGGAGATCTGGGGCGTAGATGCCGTCGACGGCGCCATGGTGACCATCGCCGGGCAGATGAGATGCCTCGACAAGGGCCGCTGGGGCGTGCAGCGCGAACTCAACCGACGCATCCTCGAACGCTTCCGCGAGCGCGGCATCGAGATCGCCAATCCGCGCGCCAGTCTGCTGCTGCCCAGCGAAGCCGGTATCGTGCCCTCCTCGCCCATCCAGCCACGGCCTGCGGAGTGAACCCCGTGCGGTATCGCCAAGACGCCTTCAACGGCCTGATCATCGACGCCGCCTCGCTGCCCGCCACCCGCGAGGCCTTCGCCCCGGCGCTGGCCGAGTTGCTCGACAGGGCTCGCCGCGAGGGTCGCAACCTGATCTGGCTGACCCTGCCCCTTGCCCTTGGCGAACTGGTCGGCGTGGCCACCGCCGCCGGCTTCGTCTTTCACAACTGCCTGGAAGAGGAACTGACCCTGGTCTGGCGCGGCACACCGACCGCCTTCGCGCCCTTCGTCCCGACCCACAGCCTGGGTGTCGGCGGCCTGGTGCTGAACAGCCACGGCGAACTCCTGGCGATCCGCGAACGCGGCAGCCAGGGCTACAAGCTGCCGGGCGGCCATGTCGAGCTGGGCGAGGACCTGGGTCCTGCGGTGATCCGCGAGGTCTGGGAGGAAACCGGTATCCGCAGCGCCTTGCGCGGCGTGGTCGGGCTGGTGACCACCCACCCCTATCGCTTCGGCAAGTCCAATCTCTATGTGGTCTGCCGCCTCGACCCCCTGAGTGCGGAGATCGCCATCCAGGATCCGGACGAGATCGAGGATGCCCGCTGGCTGGCGCTGCCCGACTACCTGGCGGACCCGGGCAACAGCGCCTTCAATCGCGAGCTGGTGCGCAGCCTGGCCCATGCCGAAGGGCTGGCGCCCAGCGCCTTGAACAGCGAGCGCTATCCCAAGGCCGAAGTCTTTCTCGCTCAGAACGTGGTCACGATATCGCGAGCTAGAGCTAAACAAGGCGAAAATGGCTGAGGAAGCGGAGTTTACAAATAGTAAATGAGCATTCCGAAGTCATTTTCAACGTAGTTTGGCCCACGCGCAGCAGATCGTGAACAGGTTCTCAGCCGTCGAAGGACTGATCCATGCTCTCGGCCGGATGGGCGTCGCGCGGACGGCCCACCGGGCGGGCGGGAATGCCCACCACCGTGGTGTGGGGCGCCACCGGGTGCAGGACCACGCTGTTGGCGCCGATCTTGGCGCCCTCGCCGATCTCCAGATTGCCGAGGATCTTGACCCCGGCGCCGATCATAACCCCGCGCCGCACCTTGGGATGGCGATCGCCCTGTTCCTTGCCGGTACCGCCCAGGGTCACCTGTTGCAGGATGGAGACGTCGTCCTCCACCACCGCGGTCTCGCCAATGACGATGCCGGTGCCGTGGTCGAGCATGATGCCCCGCCCCAGCCGCGCGGCCGGATGGATGTCGATGGCCAGCAGGCGATTGCAGCGCGCCTGCAGGTGCAGGGCCAGCAGTCGCTCGCCGTTGCGCCAGAGCGCATGGCTCAGGCGCTGGGTCTGCAGCGCCAGGAAGCCCTTGGAGAACAGCAGGATCTCCAGCAGGCTGGCATAGGCCGGATCCCGCGCCAGCACCGCTTCCAGGTCCGCGCAGGCGGCCGCGGTCAATTCCGGCCACTCGGCGTGCAGTGCGGCGAATCGCTCGGCGAGTGCCTCGGCCTGTCGCGGATCTTCCGCCAGGGCCTCGGCGCAGCGCCGCACCAGGACGGCGGCCAGATCCACCGGCTGCAGCAGCGCTCGCGTCAGCCCTCGGCCAGGGCTGGGGCGTCGCGGCACCCTGCTTCGGCCTGGGCGCGCAGGAGTTGCCAGAGTTCGGTAGCGGAGCGAGGCGGCATGGCAGGAAAAGGTCCTTAACGGGGGGGCCAAGCTTAGCGGGCGCGACCGCCAACGTCTTGTACATCAGGGTGGTGCTGTCTCGGCGTTCGGGCTGGCGGGCATCCAGGGCATAGCCGGGAATCCGGCCGACCACCTGATAGCCCAGGGACAGATAGAGCGGCTCGGCATGGTCGTCGCTACGGGTGTCCAGGGTCAGCAAGTCCCGCCCCTGGGCCTGGGCGGCCGCCTCCACCGCCTGCATCAGCCGGCGCGCCAGCCCCTGGCGACGGCAGTCGGGATGTACCAGCAACTTGACCACCTCGGCGCGGTGCGGCTGATTGGCCGGGGTATCCAGCACCAGTTGCACGCTGCCGACCACACGCCCGGCCTGGAGGGCGGCGAACAGCAGGCGATCGCCGCGGGCCAGGCCCGGCGCGACCCCTTCGGTCCAGAAGCGATGATTCACGGCGTCGGTGAGTGGCAGGATGAAGCCGATGCTCGCCCCCTCCAGCACACAGGCGGCCAGCAGCTGCTGGAATTCGTCCAGGTGCGCCTTGAGGTCGGCGACCTCCAGCCGTTCGATGCGACAAGCAGTGGTCATGGCAGCTCCTCAGATCATGAACAAAAGATAGCGAGCGCCGTCAGCGCCGCTGAGAAAACGGCTGCTGCCCCACAGGCGATAGCGCAGGCAATCGCCACTGCTCAGCCGATAGGGCTGTTCCTCGATCCAGAGCTGCAACTCGCCCTCCAGCATCAGCAGATGGTGTTCGAGGCCTGGTCGAGGGGAGGCCTCATAGCGTATATCGACGCCGGGCCCCAACTGACTCTCGATCACCTCACCCGCCAGCGCCTGGGCCGGCGGTGACACGGAGCGGCGGCTAAAGGCCTGCGCGGGATCCCTCCAGACCTGCTGGGCCTGGCGCTGGACCTGTGCCGGAAAAGACTGCTCCACGCTGTGCAGCAAGCGCGTCAGGGTCAGGCCGTAGGCCGAACAGAGCTGGCCAAGCACCGCCGTGGTCGGGCTGACCTCGGCATTTTCCAGCCGTGACAGGGTTGCGCGACTCACGCCACTAAGGGTTGCCAGCTGTTCGAGTGACAAACCGCCTTCGAGGCGCAAGGCCTTGAGTCTGAGTGCCAGGCGCTCATCGAGCATCGTTCACCTCCCATTTTCGGGATTTTTTCTCACAAAAGAGAAAATTGAGCAACCCGTTTCTTGGGAAACTTGCTATCCAGCCTATAACTATCGCATTAAACTTTATCGGAAAAACCCTTTAACCCCTGCCTATTATATTAGGGACCCAGCGTCAGTTAATAAGGCAACCAGAGGCTCTGGAAAGAGTGCCTGAACAATTTCTCTTATTGAGGGGCCACTAAACCACCGCGCTAAACACGAAACCTTGGAATGACATTTTTCATGTTCAAAAAGAACGTGACGGTAGAATAGACGTCTCAGTTACTGACCGCGCCGGACACCAGCCTGGGCGCGCCTTTCTGCGATCTATTTCAAAAAATGTCAGCACTACAGCGTTATTGCCCAGACATTGGCAGTAAAACCGCTGAAATCCTTTACAACCCCTGTACAACTTTCTTTGCAGGGGCTCTAGTGCGGCCAGTTGAAACTCAAGCCTTGTATTCAAATTAAACGTCGTCCAATAAAACGCCCTCCTATCAGCCTGCTCGAACTCGCTTGTTAAACTCCTACTCTCAATAAGCGAACCGCCTGGCCTTTAGGGGGCACGGCGCTCGACTCGTCAGTAACCTAAAGTGGAGAAGTTCTTATGGCTAACAAGAGCAGCAATCCAGGCAACTTCGCCAACAATCGCGATCGTGCCGCCGAGGCCGGGCGCAAGGGTGGGCGTGCCAGTGGTGGCAATTTCGCCAATAATCCCGCTCGTGCTTCCGAAGCCGGGCGCAAGGGTGGCCAGAACAGTCATGGCACCCGGCGCACAGAAGCAGAGAGCGAAGCGGCCGCGACCTGAAATCCACCGTTTTGCCGGCAGCCTCCTGTCCTTTACGCCAGAAGGCTGCCTCTGTATCCCTGCCAGACCAGTACCCCTCCCCTATTGCGCCTTCCCAAGTGAGCCCCAACGCACATAAATGCATGGCCGTGCTACCGTTATCGGACAGCCCGAGTGGTCCTTAGGGCCTACTCCTTTCGCCCTCGTCCGCCTGCACCGGTGCCCATGCTCAACAACATTCGCATCCAGAACAAACTCTTCGCCGGCTTCGCCGCCATCATCGCCCTGGTGGTCCTGCTGCTCTGGCTGACCTATGCCGCCTTGCAGAGCCTGGTCGACGCCAATCGCTGGGACAGGCACACCGCCGAGGTGCTGCTGTCGGTCACGGCGCTGGACAACAACCTGCTCGAAACCCGCGCCAAGTTGCGTACCTACTGGTATTCCGGGACCGCCACCGATGCCGAGACCGCGCGCCAGGCCCTGCCGTCGCTGGCCGCCGCCCTGCGTGTGCCCCAGCAAATGACCCAGGACAATGTCAGTCAGCAACAACACTTCGCGCGCCTGATCGCCGATCTCGACAGCTGGCGACAGAACACCTTCGAACCACTGCTGCGCCTGCGTGCCACGGGTAATCTCAGCGCGGTCCAACTGGCCAACGAGCCGCTGATCGACAACCTCACCAGCCAGGTCGCGGCGATGCGCCAGGAGATCCAGGCTATCGCCGATGAAGAGCGACGCCTGTCCGCGCAACGCGCCGGCCATACCGAGGAGGTACGCAACCAGCTGACCTGGACCCTGGTCGCCGGCGGTGCCCTCTGCGTGCTGCTGGCCGCGCTCATCGCCTGGCTGCTCTCCCGTCATCTGCTGCGCTCGATCCGCCGCCTGACCGCTACCGTGGCGCGCATCTCCGCGGGCGAAAGCGGCGCCCGCGTGGACGTGCAGGGCCGAGACGAACTCGCGCAGGTGGGGCTGGCCTTCAACCAGATGGCCCAACAGATCCAGGACGACCATGCCCGCGAGCAGGTCCTGATGCAGCGCCTGCGCGCCGATGTCGACGATCTGCTGGGCGTGGTCAACCGGGCCGCCGCCGGTGATCTCACCGGACGCACCGCGGTCAGCGGCGATGACGCCATCGGCCAGCTGGCCCGCGGCCTGGGCAAGATGATCGAAGACCTGCGCGGGATGATCGCCAAGGTGCAGCGCGCCGGCATCCAGGTGACCTCCTCCACCACCGAGATCGCCGCCTCGTCGCGCCAGCAGGAAGCCACCAGCATCGAACAGGCACAGACCAGCGTGGAAGTGCTGAGCACCACCCGGGAAATCGCCGCCAACGCCAATGCCCTGGTGCGCACCATGGAGGAAGCCGTGCAGGTGGCGGACGAGACCACCCAAGGCGCGGTGCAGGCGCGCAGCAACCTGGCGAGCATGGACAGCACCATGCAGCGCATGGTGGCGGCGACCGACTCGATCAATGCCAAGCTCGCCGCCCTGTCGGAGAAGTCCAGTCATATCAACAAGGTGCTGACCACCATCACCAAGGTGGCCGACCAGACCAATCTGTTGTCGCTCAACGCCGCCATCGAGGCGGAAAAGGCTGGCGAGGCGGGCCGCGGCTTCTCGGTGGTGGCCACCGAGATCCGCCGGCTGTCGGACCAGACCACCGCCGCCACCGACGACATCGAGCAGATGCTCAAGGACATGAATTCCGCGGTATCCGCCAGCGTCATGGGCATGGACAAGTTCTCCGAAGAGATCCGTCGCAGCGTGCAGGAGGTGGCCAGCGTCAGCGATCAGTTGGCCGGGGTGATCGAGGACGTGCAGAAATTGCCGGCACGCTTCGATATCGTCCTGGAAGGCATGCAGTCCCAGGCGGTGGGCGCCGGCCAGATCGCCGAGACCATCACCCAGCTCAACGACAGCACCCAGCAGACTACCGAGGCGCTCAAGGCCACCAGCGAAGCGGTGCAGTATCTGCAGCAGGCGGCCCAGGACCTGCAGAGCAGCGTCGCCACCTTCTCGGTCACCCGTTGACCATGCAGATCCTGGTCTTCCAGTTGGCCGACGCTGCCGCAGCTCTGCCCACGACGGCGATCCGCCAGGTGCTGCCCTTTCTGCAGCTGACGCGGTTTCCCGCCGCGCCACCCGGAGTGGCCGGGCTGATGAATCTGCACGGCGCAGCCATCCCGGTGGTGGACATCACCGCCATGAGCGGCGGACCGGCCGCCCAGGCGCGCCAGGACACCCGCATCCTGCTGGTGGACCATGCCCTGCCCGATGGCACCCGTCGCCCGCTCGGCCTGGTGGTGGAAGGCGTCGCCGGCGTGCGGCGGATCAGCGCCGCCACGCCTCGCCCCGCGGGCATCCGGCTGCCTGACTATCCCTGGCTCGGCGAGGTGCTGGAGACGCCAGAAGGCCTCTGGCTGTGGCTCGATCAGGATCGTTTGCTGTCACCTGCCCTGGCCGCCCTGCTGTTCCAGGAGGCCGCGTGAAGCTCGATCCCCGGCTGGCGCCCCTGGTGCGGGCGCGCACCGGCCTGGCCATCGCCGACGACATGCTCGGCCGCGCCATTCGCCAGCGCCTACGCGAGCGCCAGGAGAGCGATGCCGAGGTCTATATGGCGCGCATCCTCGACGACGAAAGCGAATTCGCCGATCTGCTGGACCTGCTGGTCATTCCCGAGACCTGGTTCTTTCGCGACCCCCAGGCCATCGCCCATGCCGCGCGCTTCGCCCAGGAGCGCCATGCCCGCAGCGGCGCGCCGGTACGCCTGCTCAGCCTGCCCTGCTCCACCGGTGAAGAACCCTACACCCTGGCCATGGCGCTGTTCGATACCGGCCTGCCGGCCCAGGCGTTCCAGGTCACCGCGGTGGACATCAACGAGCCGTCCCTGGAGCGCGCCCGCCGCGGCCTCTATGGGCGCAACTCCTTTCGCGCCCGCGACCTGGCCTTTCGCGAGCGCTATTTCCAGCCCGAAGGCGATCGCCAGCGTCTGACCGAACGGGTGCGCAACCAGGTGCGTTTTCGCCAGGGCAACATCCTGCAGCTGGGCAGCCTGCGCGACGGCGCCCCCTTCGACGTGGTGCTCTGCCGCAACCTGCTGATCTATTTCGACGACCAGACCCAGGGCCGCGCCCTCAGCCACCTGGCCGCGCTCATGCACGACGACGGCCTGCTCTGCGTTGGCAGCTCGGAGATGGTCAGCGCCATGCGCCATGGTTTCGCCAGCCTGGGCGTCGCGCACGCCTCGGCGTTGATCAAGCGCCAGGCGAACATCGCCGATCCGCTACGGCCGCCACCGCCTGCGGCGCCCCGGCGCAAGGCCGCGGTGCGCCCCCCGCCCCCGGCGACGACGCTCCCCACCCGCCTGCGCGCCAGAAGTGCTCCCGCACCGCTACCGACCGCACCCATCCCGGCCGCCTGCCCGCCCCTGGAAGAAGCCCAGCGGCTGGCCGATGCCGGACGAGGCGCCGAAGCCGAGACACTGTTGCGCACCCTGCTCGATACGGATCGCAGCCAGGCCGGTGCCCATTTCCTGCTGGCGCTCATCCTGCCCGATGCCCGCGCCGCCGAGGCCGAGCGGGCACTGCGCCAGGCGCTTTATCTGGAACCGGAGCACTATCCGGCCCTGTGCCGCCTGGCGCTGATCTGCGAAAGAGCCGGCCGACTCGACGAAGCCGGACGCCTGCGCGACCGCGCCGCGCGCATCCAGACCCGTGCCGGTGACGACGCATGAGCCTGAACCGCGAACTCAGCGCCCTGGAGCGTGCCGACTGGGCCGAGCGCTATGCCGAACCCCTGGACGATCGCCAGGCGCAGTCGGCCAGTGCGCTGGTCTTTCGCCTCGGCGCGGAATGGCTGGGCTTGCCCGGCGGCTGCCTGGTCACGGCCACCGAACCCACCGCCGTCCATCGGGTGCCCCACCGGCGTTCGCCGCTGCTGCGCGGTATCGTCCCGGTACGGGGTCAGTTGCAGCCCTGTATCGCTCTGCAGCTGCTGCTGGCAGTGGCGCCGGGCGAGCAGACCGGCGGTTTTCCGCGATTGCTGCTGCTGCATATCGGTCGCCGTGACTGGGCCGTGCAGGTGGACGAGGTGCTAGGACTGCAGCGCTATGCCCCTAGCGAGGTGCAACCGCCGCCCGCGACCCTGGGCGGCGAGTTGCTCAGCTACCTGAGTGGCGTCTATCGCGAAGGCGCGCATCAGGTCGGGCTGCTCGATCTGGCGCGCCTGGAGCGGGCCCTGGAAGAGGCGCTGCGATGAGTCAGCCACCGCGCGATGTGCGCGAGATGTCCCTCTACGATCTCTTCGCCAGCGAGGTGCAGAGCCATCTGCAGGCGCTGGACAGCGGCTTGTTGCGCCTGGAGCGCGATCCCAGCGACACCGGGGTGATCGAGCCGATGATGCGGGCGGCCCATTCCATCAAGGGCGCGGCGCGCATCGTCGACCTCGACGGCCTGGTCGAGCTGGCCCACGCCATGGAGGATTGCCTGGTCGCCGTCCAGGCCGGTCGCCGCCACCTCGGTCCGGCGGACATCGATCAGCTGTTTCGCTGCGTCGACGTCCTCGGTGAGGTCAGCCGCCTGGACGAAGCCGCCAGCCAGCGCTGGCAGAGCGAACAGCGGGATGCCCAGCGGGCGCTGGCACAGGCGCTGACCGCTGGCGCCGCTGCGCCTGCCCCGATGGCGCCAGCCCGGGAGCTGGCGCCCGCCGTGGCGGAAGACCCGGCCCCCGAAGCCGAGCGCAGCCGTGATCCGCTACGGGTGGACAGCGGCCGCTTCAATCAGATTCTCGCCCTCACCAGCGAGGCCCGGGTGATGGGCCTCGGTCTGCATGGCCTGGTTCAGGGCTTCCAGGGCTATCGCGCGGAATTGCAGGGGCTGTTCGGTCAGGCCAATGCGGTCAGCAGCGACGTGCGCCAGCGCCAGGAAGGCCTGCTCGATCGTTACCAGCAGCAGCTCCAGGCGCTGGAAGCCTACGAACGGCGCCTGCTCGGCGTCTGCCAGGGGCTGCTGGACGAGGTGCTCGGGGTGCGCATGCGGCCGCTGCGCGATGCCGTCCAGGGCTTTCCACGGCTGGTGCGTGACCTGGCCCGGGGGTTGGACAAGGAGGCCGTGCTGCAGGTCGAAGGCGCCGATACCCTGATCGACCGCGAGGTGCTGGCGCGGCTGGAAAGTCCGCTCAATCACCTGCTGCGCAACGCCGTGGACCATGGCCTGGAAACCCCGGCCGAACGCCGCGCCCTGGGCAAGCCCGAGTGCGGCCAGATCCGCCTCGAAGCCCGGCATGTCGCCGGGCGCCTGCAGGTCAGCCTGCACGACGACGGCCGCGGCCTGGACCTGGAACGCATCCGCGCCGCGGTCATCGCCCGCCGCCTGAGTCCGCCGCCGGTGGCCGCCGAACTGAGCGCGGCCGAGTTGCTGGAATTCCTGCTGCTGCCCGGCTTCAGTCTCAAGGAGACGGTGACCGAGCTGTCCGGCCGTGGGGTGGGCCTGGACGTGGTGGCCGATGCCATACGCGCCCTGGATGGCGAAGTCCGCCTGGAAACCCGCCCTGGCCTGGGCTTCACTACCCACCTGCTGGTACCGGTCAGTCGCTCCATCGTCCGCGCCCTGATCGTCGACATCGCCGGCGAGGCCTATGCCCTGCCGGTCAACCGCATCGAACGGGTACTGCGCCTGGATCCCGCCGAGGTCCACGCGCTGGAGGGCAAGGCCTTCTTCCTGCTCGGCGAGGATCGCCTGGGCCTGGTCGCCGCCCATCAGCTGCTGGAGCTAGAAGGCGCGCCGCCCAGCGGCGACCTGGCGGTGCTGGTGATCGGCAGCGGCGCGCGCCGCTATGGGCTGGTGGTGGATCGCCTGCGCGGCGAGCAGGGCCTGGCGCTCAAGCCCCTGGACGAGATCTTCGGCAAGCTGCGTTCGGTCACCGCCGGAGCCCTGCTCGACGATGGCAGCCCGGTGCTGCTGCTGGACGTCGCCGATCTGCTCACCGGTATCGAGCGCCTGCTCGGCGAGGGGCAGCTGCGTCAGGTGCAGGGCGGTGCCGCCGTCGCCACCCGACGGGTCAAGCGCATCCTGGTGGTGGACGACTCCCTCACCGTGCGCGAGATGGAGCGCAAGCTCCTGGAAGGCCAGGGCTACCAGGTGGAGGTCGCGGTGGATGGCATGGACGGCTGGAACGCGGTGCGCGGCGGCGAATTCGACATGCTGCTGTCGGACATCGACATGCCGCGCATGAACGGTATCGAACTGGTGGAACTGGTGCGCCGCGATCCGCGTCTGCATGCCCTGCCGGTGATGATCGTGTCCTACAAGGATCGCCCCGAAGACCGCCTCAAGGGCATGCAGGCCGGCGCCGACTACTATCTGACCAAGGGCAGCTTCCACGACGATGCCCTCATCACCGCCGTACAGGACCTCATCGGAGCGCCATGAGAATCGCCATCGTCAACGATCTGCTACTGGCTACCGAAGCCCTGCGCCGCCTGCTGGCCAGCGATGGGCGCCATACGGTCGCCTGGATCGCCCACGACGGCGAGGAAGCGGTGGCCCGTTGCGCCGAGGACCGCCCCGATCTGATCCTCATGGACCTGCAGATGCCACGGCTGGACGGCATCGAGGCGACGCGCCGGATCATGGCCCAGTCGCCCTGCGCCATCCTCATGGTCACCGCCACCCCCGACGATTGCGAGGGGGTGTTTCGGGCCATGGGCGCCGGTGCCCTGGACGTGACCGCGACCCCGGCGCTCAGCGGCGGTGCCGATGGCGGTGCCCTGCTGCGCAAGATCGCCCGCATCGAGCCCCTGGTGCGCCTGCCGGAACGCGCCGCCCGCCCGCAGCTGGTCAGTGCCACCGCACCGACCGAGCACGCTCAAGCGACGCCGGACACCCTGGTCGCCATCGGCGCCTCCACCGGTGGGCCGGCGGCCCTGGTGAGTCTGTTCGAAACCTGGACGCCGACCCCCGAGGCGAGCGTGGTGCTGGTGCAGCACATCGATCGGCGTTTCGCCCCCAGTTTCATCGGCTGGCTCGGGACCCAGATCGCCTGGCCGGTCACGGCGGCCATGCCCGGCGCCCTGCCGCAGCCCGGTCAGGTCTCGGTGGCCCTGGGCGACGATCATCTGCTGCTGGATGCACGTGGCCGCTTCGCCTATACCGTCGAGCCGGCCGATTATCCCTATCGTCCCTCAGTGGACGTGTTCTTCGCCAACCTCGCCAGCCACCCGCGCCGGGTCGGCAAGGCCCTGGGCATCCTGTTGACCGGCATGGGACGGGACGGCGCCAGTGGCCTCTACGCCCTGCGCCAGAGCGGTTGCCCCACCCTGGCCCAGGACGAGGCCAGTTGCGCCGTATACGGCATGCCCGCTGCTGCGGTTAGAATGGGCGCCGCGGAACGTGTTCTTAGCCCCACGCAAATAGGTGCCTGGCTGCAACGGCGCTTCGGCAACAGCTCGCGTAGCATGACATGACCGGTCGCCAACAGGAGCGTTGGACGGCGCAGTGGCAGGGATTGGCCAAAGTGAGACGCGGGATGCCTGACCCCGCCCGCACAAGGACTCGCAGTAATGGCCACGAATGAGGGCAGCACTCTGGACAGCCTGACCGCACCCAAGGTACGCCTGCTGCTGGTAGACGATCAGTTGATCATCATCGAAGCCCTGCGGCGGATGATCGCGGATCAGCCCGATATCGAGCTGCATTACTGCCTGGATGCCCACCAGGCGGTCAACATGGCCCTGCAACTCAAGCCCACGGTGGTCTTGCAGGACCTGATCATGCCCGAGATCGACGGCCTGGAAACGGTCCGACGGTTCCGTGCCGAGCCGGGGCTGCGCGACGTGCCCATCGTGGTGCTCTCCTCCAAGGAAGATCCCCAGGTCAAGGCGCAGAGTTTCGCCACCGGCGCCAACGACTATCTGGTCAAACTGCCCGACAAGCTGGAGCTGCTGGCGCGGGTGCGCTACCACTCCGAGGCCCATGTCCTGCGCGCCCAGCGCGACGAAGCCTTTCGCTTCCTGCGCGAGAGCCAGCGCCAGCTCGCCGAGGCCAATATCCAGCTGCAGAAGCTGGTGGCCATCGACAGCCTCACCGGCATCAACAACCGGCGTCATTTCGACCAGACCTACGAAGGCGAATGGCTGCGTGCCCGGCGCAATCGCCAGCCGCTCGCCCTGCTGCTGTGCGACGTCGACCACTTCAAGCGCTACAACGACACCTATGGTCATCTCAGCGGCGATCTCTGCCTGAAGAAGGTGGCGGCGGTGCTCACTGAACAGCTCAAGCGTCCGGCCGACCTGGTGGCCCGCTACGGGGGCGAGGAATTCGCCATGGTGCTGCCGGAGACCGACGCCGAGGGCGCGCTCAAGGTCGCCGAGGCCTGCCGGGCCGGCGTCGAGCGGTTGCAGGTAGCCCACTCCGGCAGCGACCTGGGCTTCGTCACCATCTCCATTGGCGTCGGCAGCATCCAGCCGCAAAGCGGCGACGATCATGAAGCCTTTATCGAACGCACCGACCAGGCGCTGTACCAGGCCAAGGCCGAAGGCCGCAACCGGGTGCATCTGGTCAAGGGCAGCGGCAAGGACCTTCCAGCCTAGGGACGCGGCGGCACCGACCTAGAAGCTGCGACTGACGAGGCGATTACGCCCCTCTGCCTTGGCCTGATAGAGCAGGTCGTCGGCGGCCTTGAGTAGACCGTTCGGGGTCTGCTCGGGGGTCGGATTGCAGCAGGCCAGGCCCATGCTCATGGTCAACCAGAGGCGATCCTCGGCCAGCGGATGGGCGATGCGCAGTTCGGCGATGCCCTGCCGACAGCGTTCCAGCACCGCTTCCGCGGCCGTGCGCGAAGCGCCGGGTAGCAAGAGCACGAATTCCTCGCCGCCGTAACGCGCCAGACAATCACGCTCGCGGATGCGCTGCTCCAGCACCTGGGCGACCCGCGCCAGGGCCTGATCCCCGGCGCCATGGCCGTGGGTATCGTTGTACTGCTTGAAGTAGTCGATATCGAGCATGGCGATGGCCAGGGCGCCGCGCCGGCTGACCGCCAGCTGCCACTCGATGGTCAGCTGCTCGTCGAAGCGGCGGCGATTGCCCACCGCGGTCAGCGGATCCATGTGCGCCAGCTGCTCGAGCAGCCGCCGCTGGCGGGCCAGTTGCAGGTGCAACCGCACCCGCGCCAGCACTGCCAGCGGATTGAAGGGTTTCTGGATGAAGTCGCTGGCGCCCAGTTCGAAACACTCCACCTCGCGATGCAGGTCGTTGGCCGCGGTGATGAAGATCACCGGGATGGCGCTGGTCTCGGCGCGGCGCTTGAACAGCTGGATCAGCTGCAGGCCGTCGATGCCGGGCATCACCACGTCCAGCAGGATCAGATCGGGGTGTTCACGGGCGGCCTTGGTCAGGGCCTGGACCCCGCTCTTGGCCAGCATGATGCGCGCCTCGTCGCGCAGCAGGTCGCCGAGGACACGCAGGTTGCTCTTCTGATCGTCGACGATGAGGATCAATGGCAGGTCGGGACGACGCCCCTCCATGGGCAGTTATCCCGACCGTTGTCCGGCCTGCCGCAACCGCCGCAGCAGATCCGCGGTGGCATCGGCGGCATGCTCGAACTCGACGTCATTGACCCACTCACGGATGCGCACCAGATCGGCGCTGTGGGGGGTGCTCACACAGGCGCGCAGCAAGAGGTCGAGCAGTTCCTCGGCGGCGAAGTCCGACGTCTGCAGCAGTCCGACCAGGCGTTCGAGCAGGGCCTCCAGTTCCTCGACGGTGGCTTCCTCGTCACTCGCGACCTCGACCAGGATCTCGTCGAGAGACGCCAGGCAGCGCTCGGCTTCGGCGTGCAGGCGGCGCACGTCCTCGCCGAGGGGCTGGGCCAGGCGGATCCGGTTGGTCAGGCGTTGCGCCGCCTCCTGCAGGGCGATGGCACCGACATAGGCGGCGGTGGCCTGCAGGCCATGGGCGCACTCGAACAACGCGGTGACATCGTCCGCTGCCCGCCAGGCCGCGATCCGCCCCGGCAGTTCGGCCTGTTGCACGCGGAAATCCCGCATCAACTGCTCATAGAGTTCGGCGCTGCCACGCAGCAGGCGCAACGCCGACTCGGGTTCGAGCACCGCACTGGCACGGGCACGCGCCAGCACGCCGGCCTCCTTGATCTCGACCACCTCCTCCACCGCCTTGCGTTCGGCGCGCTGCAGCTGTTCGAGGTTGGCCCAGGCGGCGATGATGCGAAACAGCTCGGCGGGATCGAGCGGCTTCACCAGGTGATCGTTCATGCCGGCCTCTAGGCAGCGCTCCCGATCGCCCGGCAGGCCGTTGGCGGTCATGGCGATGACCGGCAGCCCGGCCAGCGCCGGGCGGGTGCGCAATTCGCGGGTGGCCGACAGGCCGTCCAGGCGCGGCATATGGACGTCCATCAGTACCAGGTCGTAGCGCTGCCGTTCCAGCTGGTCCAGCGCGGCCTGGCCGTCTTCGGCCACCTCGATGAGGATGCCGCTGCCCTGCAGGAAGCCGATGACCACCTGGCGATTGATGGCGTTGTCGTCCACCAGCAGCAGGCGAATGCCCTGCAGATCCACCACGCTCTGGCCCACCGTCGGGGTGGCGACCGGCGCCAGTCCCAGACCGGCCAGCAACCGCTGCACAGCGGGACCGGTGACAGGTTTGTCGAGGAGTTCCAGGCCGCCCAGGTCTTCGCCCAGGCTACGCACCTCTTCCGCCTCATAGGGCGAGGCCAGCAGGGTCAACGCCAGCTCCGGCTGCCGGGCACGCAGCTGACGCGCCAAGGCCAGACCGTCTTCGGCGCCCAGGCGCCAGTCGACGATGGCCAGCTCGAAGACCGACGTGGCCATGGCCGCCAGGGCCTGCTGGGTGGATTCCGCTTCCACCACCTGCATGCCCAGTTCGCGCAGGCGCTGCCCCAGGGTCCGCCGGGCCAGACCGTGGTCGTCCACCAGCAGGACCTGCCGGGAGGTCTGGCTGAGCGGCCGCTCGGGCTCGCACACCACCGGCAGGGTCAGGCGCAGGGTAAAACAGGAGCCCCGCCCGGCTTCGCTGTGGACCTCCAGGGTGCCACCCATGAGCTCGGTGAGCTGGCGGGAGATCGCCAGGCCCAGACCGGTACCGCCGTAGCGGCGGCTGATGGAGCCATCCGCCTGGGTGAAGGGTTGGAAGAGTTGCGCCTGCTGGGCTTCGGTCAGACCAATGCCGGTGTCTTCCACCGCCAGGCTGAAATGGGCGCGACCGGCTTCGCAGACGGCGCCGACGCGAACCAGCACATGGCCTCGCTCGGTGAACTTGACCGCATTGCTCAGCAGATTGACCAACACCTGCTGCAGGCGCAGCGGATCGCCTTCCAGCGCCAGGGGAATGTCCGGACCGCAATCCAGCACCAGCTCGACGCCCTTCTCGTGGGCCTTGAGGGCACAGAGGTTGAGGGTACGTTCGAGCACCTTGGCCAGGTTGAAGCCCAGCTGTTCGAGTTGGGTACCGCCGGCCTCGTTGCGCGAATAGTCGAGGACGTCATTGATCACGCCCAGCAGCGTCTCGCCGGAGTCGAGGATCTTGCCGACGTGACCACGCTGTTCGCTGGACAGCCGCGTGCCCAGGGTCAGGCGACTGAGGCCGATCACCGCGTTGAGCGGGGTGCGGATCTCGTGGCTCATGGTCGCCAGGAACAGCGACTTGGCCGCTGCCGCCTCCTCGGCGCGAATGCGCGCCTGGTCCAGCTCGCGGGTGCGTTCGCCGACGCGCTGCTCCAGGGTCTCGTAGATCTGCGCGTGCTCCAGGGAGATCGCCGCCTGGGTGGCCAGGATCCCCAGCACCTGCAGGCGTCCCGGGGTGAAGGCCTGGGCCAGCAGGTTGTTTTCCAGATAGAGGATGCCGATCAGGCGACCCTGGCGCAGGATCGGCAGGCAGCAGACCGAACGCGGCCGGCGCGCGCGGATATAGGCGTCGCGGACGAAGCGGCCGGCGCGGGCGGCGTCATCGAGAATCACCGGTTCACGCTGCCGGATCACCTGGGACACCAGGGTCAGGGGCACCAGGCTTTCGCCGGACTCCTGTTCGTTCAGGGACAGCGGCAGGCTCTGCAATACCTGAGGCTCGGCCGCGCCGCTGCAGACCGAGGCCTGCACCAGCCAGCGACCGCCTTCGGGCAACAGCAGCAAACCGTGCTGGGCACCGCCCTCCTCCAGGATGATGCGCATCATCCGCGCCAGCAGCTGGTCCAGCGCCAGTTCGTTGGAGATGGTCTGCAGCGACTTGAGCACCGACAGCCAGTCAAGCCGCATCATCTCGCTGGTGGATTGGCCCTGAGTGCGCTGCACGGTCAGGGCATTGGTCTCGGCGGCGCGCAGCCAGTGCGGGAATTCGGTTTCCAGCGCCTGGGCCTTGGCCACGGCGCCCCAGTGCAGATAGCTGCGCTGGGCATCCTGCAGATAGGTCCGGGCGATCCGCGGACGCTGCTGTTCCAGCCAGAACCGCCCATAGAGTTCCTCGACCAGCGCCGCGCCCTGGCGGAAGCCATGCAGCCGCGCGGATTCCAGGGCCTGCTCGTAGAGGTCCATGGCGGCCTCGACGCGGCCCTCGCGGCGCGCCCGCTCGGCCGCCACCAGATCGCGCTTGTGGGCGAAATTTTCCGGGCAGTGCGCCGCCCAGCCGCTCAACCGCTCCTGGGCGGCCTCGATCTTGGCCAGCGCCTCGCCCGCCAGCTCGCCCTCGGCGAGCAGGATTAACGCCTGGTAGAAGGCGTGCTCGGCGATGCTGAACCAGCCAAAGCTCGCCGCCAGCGAAGCCTCCATGGCCTCGGCGTGCTGCCGTGCCTGGGGCAGTCGGCGAAACAGCAGCGCCGCCTGCATCTTGTTGAAGTCGTAGTAGTTCAGACAGAGGACATGACCGCTGTCCTGCATCTGCCGCACCAGCGCCGCTTCGTCCTGGCCCTCCTCGTCCCAGGTCGCCTGACCCGGGGTGAGGCCCTGCAGCAGGCGCAGCGACTGGCGCAGGATGGTGAAGATCTCCAGGGTATTGGGATCGCCGACCCCCAACAGGATCCGCTCGATCTCCGCGGTTTCCCCCAGGATGTCGTCGAGCGGCGCGCCGGCGTGCTGCAGGTGCTTGAGAATGTGGAAGGCGCTGTAGGCGGTGAAGATGACGTCGCCGGTACGCTGACCGGCCGCCAGGGCCTCGCGCAGCAGGGCGACGTTGTCCGCGATGGGGGTCGACCAGGGACTGTTGGTCACCGCGAACATGGTGTAGACCTTGCACTTGAGCGGCAGATTGCCGGTGCGGTCCACCAGGTCGACGGCCAGCCGCCCGACCTGGTAACCCAGTTCGTAGCGGCCATGGAAGGCTGACAGCAACGAGCCGTAGTTGGCGTAGCCGAAGGGCGAGAGATCGCCATTGCCGTACTGGATCGACAGCTTGACGATACGCATGACCGCCAGCAGGCTCATGGGCAGGTCGACGTTGATCGCCGGGCCCCAGAGCAGGCCCAACAGGCGGATCAGCAACTGGGCACGCGGGTCTTCCATGCGCGGCAGGTCGAGCAGCGCCGCGGGATGGCGCTCGGCGAGCCAGGCCTCGACCTCGGCGCTGTCGCTGCCGATGGCCTGATTGATATCGTCCGGTGCCTCTGGCCAGGGCTCGCCCAGCACCTGGATGCCGGCCTTGGCCACGGCCAGGGCTTCGGTGAAGCGCCCGAGGCCGCTGTAGAGGTCGATCTGCAGGGCGCGGACCCCGGCTTCTTCTAAGGTGCTGCGGGCGCGCGGCAGCAGCAGCTCGCAGATGCGCAGGGCTTCGTTGGCATCGCCACAGAGGTGCGCGACCTCGGCCCATTCCCGATGCAGCTGAAACAGCAGCACATGGCGGGTCTCCCAGGCGCCAACGTCGATCAGCGCGACCGCCGTGCGCAAAAAGGCCTGGGCGGCCGGATAGGCGTTGGCCTGGCGCGCCTTGCGCGCGGCGTCCAGATTGAGCTCCAGCAGCTGCAGCCGCTCGGCGGGCGTCTCGATCAGCGCCAGGGCCAGATTGAGGTGACTGACCGCGTCCAGCTGCGCGGTGCTGCCTTCGGCGAGGTACAGCTGACCGGCGCGCAGGTGGACCCGCTCGCGCTCGGCAGGCGCCAGCAACGAGTGGGCGGCATGGCGCACCTGATCGTGCAGGAAGCTGTAGTGCGTGGGCGTGTGCTCGCCCACCTGGCCGCCTTCGGGTTCGGTGAGCAGCCCCTCCTGCACCAGCGCCTGGCAAAGTCGGCGGATATCCGCGGGGGATTCCGCCATCAGCGCGGCGAGGCGGTCGCTGGAGAAATGAGTGCCCAGGCAGGCTGCCCATTGCAGCAGCTGCGAGGTAGCGGTCGGCAGGTCCTTGAGCTTGCCGACCATGAAATCGACGACGTTGTCGTAGACGTCCAGTGCCTGGAGCCGGGCTAGTTCCCAATGCCACTGGCCGGTCTCGCCATCGAATTCCAGCAGGCCCTCCTGTTGCAGACTGCGCAGCAGCTGTTCGATGAAGAAGGGATTGCCGAGGGTCTTGTCCAGGCAGAGCCCAGCCAGGGCCGCCTGGTCCGCGGCCGGCGCCGGCAGCAGTTCGGCGATCAGCCGCTCGATCTCCACCCGCGACAGGGGACCCAGCGACAGGGTGCGGATCAGGGCCGCGCCCAGCAGCCGCTCCAGGCCACTGCCGGACAGTTGTTCTTCCCGCAGGGTCGCCACCAGCAGCAACTGACCCTGGTCGGCCCGGGCCAGCAGGCGCTCGATCAGCCGCAGCGACGCACTGTCGGCCCATTGCAGATCGTCCAGCCACAGCAGCAGCGGACGGGTATCCGCGGCAAAGGCCAGCAGCAGCGCGATCACGGCTTCGTCGAAGCGCTGCTCGGCCTGCTGCGGCGGCAATTCGGCCACTGGCGGCTGGGGACCGAGCCAGGCGGCCAGCTCCGGGGACACCTCGGTCAGCACCCCGGCGTTGCCGCCCAGGGCCTCGACCAGGCGAGCGGCGAAGGGCTCCCCCAGGGTCTGGCCGATTTCCACCAGTTCGCGCAGCGCCTGGCGCAGGGCGCCATAGGGCACACCGCTGCCAAGGGTCTCGAACTTGCCATGGGCGAGCAGCACCCGCTCGCCCTGGCGGCGGACGAAGGCCTGCACCAGCGCCGACTTGCCCACCCCGGAAGGGCCGCTGACGAAGACGGCTTCGATCCGGCCCAGGGTCGCCCGCGCCAGCGCCTCTTCCAGCAGCCGCAGGGGGGCTCCGCGGCCCTGTAGGGTGCGTACCGGTACCAGTCGCGCGGGCGGATCCTGCTCGCCCAGGGCGAAGGGGCTGCGTTCACCCGCCTGATGGGCCGCCTGGCAGCGCTGCAGATCGCGCAGGATGCCGAAGCAGCCCTGATAGCGCTCTTCGGCGGCCTTGGCCATGAGCTTGTCCACCAGCGCCGCCAGCATGG
Organism: Pseudomonas sp. PLB05; assembly: GCF_021106615.1. Classification (NCBI taxonomy): domain Bacteria; kingdom Pseudomonadati; phylum Pseudomonadota; class Gammaproteobacteria; order Pseudomonadales; family Pseudomonadaceae; genus Pseudomonas; species Pseudomonas sp. PLB05. The sequence continues at coordinate 655,936 of NZ_JAJOHO010000001.1, read as the reverse complement.
GCGGTACCGTCGGCACCCGCTCGACCAGCGAGGGCGCGCGCATCGCCAGGTGCGCGTGCACCAGTTCCAGGGGGTCCTGGGCGCGAAACGGCGGCTCGCCCGCGAGCATCTCGTAGAAGGTCACACCCAGGGCATAGAAGTCGCTGCGATAGTCCTGGTGACGTCCGGTTCGGCCGCTCTGCTCCGGCGCCAGATAGGTCAGCGAGCCCTCCAGGCGGGCGTCGCCGCCCTTGACGGCACCAAAGACGGTGGCGATGCCCAGATCAGTCAGGCGCAGACTGCCCCTGGTGCAGTTGCAGACGATGTTGCGCGGATTGAGGTCATTGTGGGCGATGCGCAGCCGGTGCAGCCGGGCCAGGGCGCGGACGATGGCCAGCGCCCAGTCGAAGAAGTCGTCCAGCGCCAGCGGCCCGGCGGCGAGCAGCTCGGCCAGGTCGGTACCACCGATGTCTTCGAGTACCAGTACCTGGCGGCCCTGGAATTCCAGCAGCTCCAGGGCCGCGCTCACCGCGCCGCTGGCGCTGGCGCGCCGGGTCAGCTCGAACTCATGGCGCAACCCGGCCTGAGCCTGGGGCGTCGGATAGTCGGCGGCCAGTTGCTTGAGGATCACCGGCTGACCGTCGGCCAGGCGCGTGCCGCGGTAGATCAGGGCATGGCGACTTTCGCTCACCTGCGTCTTGCAGCTATAGCCTGGAATCCTCAACACCGCGCTCGCCTCGATCCTCGGCCAACCGGGCACACCGGGTCAGCACCTCAACTATTTCCGTTGCCTCGCTAAAGTCCCAAGGGAACTTTTCGATAAAGTGATATTACCTTAGCCATCACTTGGCATTCGTCCACTGGTGCAACAATTTGCACACTTCGGAGCAATAGGCATGGAAGCTATCCCTTCTGTCCGCAAGATCGCCATTCTGGGTGGCGGCGTGTCCGCCGTCACCGCCGCCTTTCGTATTACGAGCGAGCCCAACTGGCAGGAACGCTATCAGCTCACCCTCTACCAGCAGGGCTGGCGACTCGGCGGCAAGGGCGCCAGCGGACGCAATGTGGCCGACCACCAGCGGATCGAGGAACACGGCATCCATGTCTGGTTCGGCTTCTACTACAACGCCTTCCATAGCCTGCGGCAGTGCTACGAAGAACTGGACCGGCCCGCCGGCGCGCCGCTGGCGACCCTCGACGAGGCCTTCTTCCCGCATTCCCATACCGCCTTCGCCGACGACTTCCAGGATCAATGGACCACCTGGCCCATCGACACCCTGGCCCTGCCTGGCAAGCCCGGCGAGGGCTGGAACCCCAAGCCGTTCATGGGCGCCCTCGGCGATCTGCTGGAGTGGCTGCTGCGCCTGGGCGAGGTGGACGATACCCCGCCAACCGCCGCGCCGACCGGCCTGTTCGCCCGCTTGCGTGCGCACTGCCGCGAGGAATTGCAGGAGCTGGCCCTGGACGAAGCCGAGCGGCACCTGCAGCGCGCGCGCACGGAATTGCCCGACGGCGTCGATCATCCGTTGCTGCTGTGGCTCCTGCGCAAGGCACGCAGCCTCCTAGGCGAGATCCTGCACGAGCGGAGCCAGACCCAGGTCGGTGCTCACCGGTTGTGGCTGCTGATGGATTTCGGCCTGACGGTACTTATCGGCATGCTCGCCGACGAGGTCTATTCCAAGGGCTTCGAGATGCTCAACGCGGAAACCTTCCAGGCCTGGCTGAGCCGCCATGGCGCCAGCACCGCGACCCTGGACGGCGCCGTGCTCAAGTCGCTGCATGGCGGCATCTTCGCCTATCGCGACGGCGATCTCGCCCAACCCGATGTCGAGGCCGGCACCGTGCTGCGCGCGGCGCTGCTGGCCCTGACCACGTCGAAGGGCTCCTTCATCTGGCGCATGCAGGCAGGCATGGGCGACGTGGTCTTCGCGCCCTACTACGAGGTGCTGGCCAAGCGAGGCGTGAACTTCAAGTTCTTCCATCAGGTGACCGGTATCGAAGCCACCGACGAGGGCCAGGGACCGCGGGTGACCCGCCTGCAGATCCAGCGCCAGGTACCGCTCAAGCAGGAGCCCTACCAGCCTCTGGTGGACGTCAAGGGTCTGCCCTGCTGGCCTTCGGCGCCGCTGTACGCGCAGATCTCCGACGACGTCGCCCAGCAGTTGCAGGAGCAGCACATCAATCTGGAGTCCAACTGGAGCGGCTGGTCGGGCGTTGAACAACTGGAACTGCAGGTCGACCGCGACTTCGACGAGGTGATCCTGGGTATTTCCGTCGCCGGTCTGGCCGATCTCTCCCCCAGCCTCTACGCCCTGGATCCGGCCTTCGCCCGGATGACCCGGGCCGTCGCTACCGTGGCTACCCAGGCGGTGCAGCTCTGGCAGGATCGCGACGTCTGGCAATTGGGCTGGACCGGCTCGCCCCAAGGCGGCCAGGCGCCGGAACTGCTCGGCTTCGCCGCCCAGGCGATGGATTCCTGGGCCGACGTCAGCTATCTGGTGGCGCGCGAAGACTGGTCTAGCGGCACCCCGCCCCAGGACATCAGCTACTTCTGCGGCGTCTTCGCTGCCGACGCCGCGCCCCCCATCGGCACGCAGAACGACTATCCCGCGCGCCAGGCAGCCCGGGTGCACCAGGCCTTCATCGACTTCATGAACGGCAACCTGCGCGACTACTGGCCGGACGCCGGGACCGACCAGGGTTATCGCTGGGAATACCTGCTGGCTCCCGCCACGGTTAGCGGCGTGGCGCGCTTCGACTATCAATACTGGCGCGCCAACGTCGACCCCAGCGAACGCTATGTGCAGAGCGTAGCTGGCAGCAGTCGCTATCGCCTGGCGACCGACGGCAGCGTCTGCCGCAACCTCTATCTGACCGGTGACTGGATCCACAACGGCTTCAACATGGGCTGCGTGGAATCGGCGACCCTATCCGGCCTGCAGACCGCTCGTGCCGTCCTCGGCCACCGCGATATCCTGCCCGGCGAGGACGCCTTCCAGTGACGCCACCGCCAGGGCCGTCGCGTAGACAGCGCAGCGGTCCACGGCGGGCGGATAGGCGGGTTCGTCGCCATCCAGGTAATTCAACAGCTCGGGGGCCTGATTCCACTCGGCGGCCTCCCGGTACAGCTTGCGCAATTCCAGGCGAATCCAGCCATCCATGAGACGCACGCCCAGCTCCTCGATGCCCAGGCCATGTCCTTCGATCACCTCGCGATCGGCCTCGGTGAGGGGATAGTGCGGCGGATAGAAGTCGGCCAGGCTGACCAGCAACTTTACCGAGAAGCCACGCGGATCGGCCAGCAGCGCACCCAGCTCGGCGAACAGCGTCGCCTCCTCCACCAGCGCCTGGGCGAACATCAGCCGATACAGGGTGATGTTGAGAAACAGCTGACCCACCGCGTTTTCCGCGCGGGCGTCCTCCTGATGCAGGGCGAAACCGGCCAGGATGGAGGCATTGTGCGCCCGGTACCAATGGCGCGGCGTGGGATCGGCGATAAAGGTCAACCAGCAGCGCGTCGGATAGGGCGCCTGGTCACCTGGCAGCTGATGAGTCGCCAGGCAGCCCGCCAACTCGGACAGGTAGATGAAGTGCAGATTGACGTTGCGCCACCAGGCGCTGCCCGTCACCGGATCCAGGACGCCAGCCTGGATTTCCCAGTCGAGAAAGGCCAGTTCCGAGTCGCCATAACTCAGACCATCGTTATCGGCGTCGCCGAAGCTCCTGTAGAAATCTTCACGGACCGCCCGCCGCCTGGCGGGCAGATTCTCGATCTGGCTACAGAGTTCGGTAGTCGCGGCGACGGCGTCTTCGTAGGTATACATGGCTTCCTTGCTCTAATTGTCGACATCCTGCGCGATCATGGCGTAATGGCATCGTCGGCTTCCACGCGCAATAGGCTGAACGTACTAGAAGAGCGTTCCAGCGGACGCCCCTCCAGACGCCAGTCCCCCTTGAGCGGATCACCGCTGCGGGCGATGACCACCACCGGTCGCACCTGGCGATAGTCGGATAGCTTGCGCTGGGGCAGCATGGCATCGCCGTCATCCAAGCGCACCCGGCGGGGCAGATCGGCGACCCGCAGCCGCCGTACCGCCAGCGGCGGACCGGGCTGATCCACCGCCAGCGCCAGCACGAAGACACTGTCCTCGGGCCGCACCCGCTGCGCCACCGCGGGCGCCAGACTGACCTCCACCTCCACCTCCAGCCCCGGCATGGTCAGCGCCTGGCCGGCGGCCCGCGCCGCGCGCTCCGCCCGGGCGACCCCCTCGGCCAGGGTGCCGCGCAGGGGATCGGCCGGCGGCAGCACGGCGACCAGGCGCTGCCAGTAGTCCGCCGCATCGGCGTAGGCGCCCCGCTCGTAGGCAGCCATGCCCAGCAGTCCCAGGGTGGTGGGCTCGCCGGGATTGGCGGCCAGGGCTTCGTCGGCCAGCGCCTGGGTGCGGGCATCCAGCGTGCGGCCCGCGGCGAAGAAACGGGCCTGGGCCAGTTGGCCGAGGACCTCCGCCCGCCGGCCATCACGCGAGATGACCTGTTCGAAGGCCGCTACCGCCGCCTGGTAGCGGCCCAGGCCGGCATAGGCACGCGCCAGCAGATACCAGTTGTCGGCCGCCTGGGGTTGCAGTCGCGTCGCCGCTTCCAGATCGGCCAGCAGCGCCTGGGGCGACGCTGGCGGCGTAGCGAGGCGCTGGCTCAGCTGCAGCGCCGGCCAGGCGCCAAGCAGCAGATAGAGCCCCAGGGCCAGGACCGGGCCGCCCAGGGCGACCGCGACACCCAGGCGCCGGCCCTGACGCAGCGGCGAAGAACCCTCGGCAGGACTGTCGGCGAGCAGGCTGCGGCCGGCCTCGGCTTCGGCCAGCGCCAGGGCCTGGGTGTCCAGTTCCCCTCGTGCGGCCCGCACCCGGGCATCGGCCAGGCGTTCCTGATAGAGGGTACGATTGAGCACCGCCCGCTGATCCGCCATGACACGTCCACCGCGCAGCAGCGGCACCAGCAGGATCAGCACCGCCAGGATCAGCAGCAATCCCGCCAGCCCCCAGAAGGTCGGCATCACGGCTCCTCCTCCGCCTGCAGCTGCGCCAGTCGCTGGCGTTCGGCGTCACTCAGCGTCTGCTCTGGGCGGCGGCGCCGCGTCAGGACGAGCAGCAGCCCGGCCCCAGCCAGCAGTGCCAAGCCCGGCAGCAGCCAGAGCAGCAGGGTGCGGCCCTCGAAGGGTGGCCGATAGCGGATGAATTCGCCGTAGCGCTGCTCCAGGTGGGCGATGATCTCCTCATCGCTCCGCCCGGCCGCCATCAGGCGCTGGATCTCGCGGCGCAGATCGCCGGCGATGGGCGCATTGGAATCGGCCAGGTCCTGGTTCTGGCACTTGGGACAGCGCAGTTCTCGGGTCAGCGCCTGGAAGCGCGCGCGTTCGGCGTCGTCGCGAAAGCCATAGGGGTCGATGGCCGCCTGGCTCAGGGTCGACCAGACCAGCAACAGCAGCAGCCAGCCGACCCTCATGGCGTCGCCACCAGGGCTCGGTAGCGCGGCCCGAGGTCTGCGTCCCAGACGCGCTGATCGACCACCCCGACATGGCGATAGCGCACCACGCCGCGGGCATCGATGAGAAAGGTCTCGGGCGCGCCATAGACACCCAGGTCCAGGCCCAGCCGGCCTTCGTCGTCGCGGATATCGAGCTGGTAGGGATTGTGGAATTCCGCCAGCCAGCGCCGAGCGCTGGCATTGTCGTCCTTGTAGTTGATGCCGTGGATCACCACGCCCTCGGCCTTGAGTCGAGTGAGCACCGGGTGCTCTTCCCGGCAGGCCACGCACCAGGTGCCCCAGACATTGACCAGCGCCGGGCGGCCGAGCAGATCCTGCCGGGTGAACAGTCGCTCATCCTGCACGCCCGGCAAGGAAAACGCCGGAAAGGGCTGGCCGACCAGCGCCGAAGGCAGCGCCTGGGGATCACGATGGAGCCCGCGAAAGAGCAAGCCGGCCAGCACCAGAAAGGCCAGCAGTGGCAGGCAGAGCAACAGGCGACGGCGCATCAGGCGGACTCCGTGGCAGCGACAGGGGAAGACGAGCGCCGGCGGCGATAGCGCGGATCGGCCAAGGCCAGCAGGCCACCCAAGGCGGTGAACAGGCCGCCGAGCCAGATCAGCCGGACGAAGGGCTTGATCTGCAGGCGCACGGCCCAGGCGCCCTCCCCAAGCGGCTCGCCGAGGGCCACATAGAGATCGCGGGTCAGGCCAGCATCGATGGCCGCTTCGGTCATGACCGCGCCACTGGCCAGATAGCGGCGCTTCTCCGGGGTCAGCAGGGCGATCACCCGCCCCTCATGCTCGACCTGCAGCAGCGCACGCTCGGCGGTGAAGTTCGGCCCTTGGTAATGCTGGGTCCCGGCGAAGCCGAAGCGATAGCCCTGCAGCTCGACATGCTCGCCCGGCGCCAGGCGCAGATCGCGTTGCACATCCAGCTGGCTGGCCAGCACCACGCCCAGGGCCAGCACCGCCAGGCCCAGGTGCGCCAAGTGCATGCCCCAGTAGCTGCGCGGCTGGCTGCGCAGGCCACGGCGCCAGCCCAGCGCCAGCACCTTGCCCAGCACATCGCGCAGCGCGGTCAGCAGGATCCAGGCCGCCAGCGCCAGCACCGCCAGGATCCCCGCCCTGGGCTGGTCCAGCCACCAACCGGCGAGTCCGGCGAGCACGGCGCAAGCCAGCAGGATGGGCGCCAGCAGGCGGGCCAGCCAGCGTCCCGGGCTGCTTTTCCAGCGCACCAGCACCCCGACGCCCAGCGCCAGCATCAGCAGCGCCATCAGCGGCACGAACAGCAGGTCGAAATAGGGCGGCCCCACCGACAGCTTGGCACCCGTCAGGCTGTCGATGATCAGCGGATAGAGGGTGCCGAGCAGTACCATGGCCGCGGCGGTCACCAGGATCAGGTTGTTGATCAACAGCAAGGCCTCCCGGGAGGCCAGGCCAAAGGACGCCGAGCCGCCGAGCGCCGGTGCACGCCAGGCGAACAGCGCCAGGGAGCCGCCGACCACCAGCAGCAGGAAGGCCAGGATGAAGACGCCGCGAGTGGGATCGCTGGCGAAGGCATGGACCGAGGTCAGCACCCCCGAGCGCACCAGAAAGGTCCCCAGCAGGCTGAGGGAAAAGGCAGCGATGGCCAGGAGCACCGTCCAGCCCTTGAACAGGCCGCGCTTCTCGGTCACCGCCAGGGAATGCAGGAGCGCCGTGCCCACCAGCCAAGGCATGAAGGAGGCGTTTTCCACCGGATCCCAGAACCACCAGCCCCCCCAGCCCAGTTCGTAATAGGCCCACCAGGAGCCCAACACGATGCCGCAGCCGAGAAAGGCCCAGGCCAGCAGCGTCCAGGGCCGGGCCCAGCGCGCCCAGGCAGCGTCCAGCCGACCTTCCAGCAGCGCTGCCACGGCGAAGGCGAAGGCCACCGAAAAGCCCACATAACCCATGTAGAGCAGGGGCGGATGCAGGATGAGCCCCGGATCCTGCAGCAGCGGATTGAGATCGTTGCCCTCCCGCGGAAATTGCGGCAGCAGGCGCGCGAAGGGGTTGGAGGTGGCCACCAGGAAGGTCAGGAATCCCGTAGCCACCAGCCCGAGGATACCCAGCACCCGCGCCAGCAGGGCCTGGGGCAAGGACCGCGAACAGCACGCCACCGCCAGACTCCAGCCCGCCAGGATCAGCGCCCAGAGCAGCAGTGAGCCCTCGTGGGCGCCCCAGGTGGCGCTGACCTTGTAGTACCAGGGCAGGCGACTGTTGGAGTTGGCCGCCACATAGGCCACCGAGAAGTCGTCCTGGATAAAGGCCCAGATCAGGCCCGCAAAGGCCAGCGCCAGGAACAGCCACTGGCCAAAGGCGGCCGGGCGCGCCAGCCGCATCCAGTCGACCTGACCGCGCCAGGCGCCCAGCAGCGGCAAGGTGCCCTGCACCAGGGCCATGGCCAGCGCCAGCAGCAGACAGAGTTGCCCCAGTTCCGGGATCATGGCGCCGGCCTCGCGCCGTCCAGTGGCCGTCCGGCCTGGCGCAGCGCCTGGCTCACTTCGGGGGGCATGTACTTCTCGTCGTGCTTGGCGAGGATCTGGTCGGCCACCAGGCGACCCTGGTCGTCGAGTCGGCCCAGGGCCACCACGCCCTGACCTTCGCGGAACAGATCCGGCAGGATGCCGGCATAGCTCACCCGCACCTCGCTCTGGAAGTCGGTGATGACGAAGCTCACCGCGAGGGAATCCGCGGCGCGCACCAGGCTGCCCTGCTCCACCATGCCGCCGGCACGGATGCGGGTGTCCCGCGGTGCCTCACCCTGGGCGATCTGGCTCGGGGTATAGAAGAGGTTGATGTTCTGCTGCAGGGCGCTGAGGGCCAGCGCCACCGCGCCCCCCACCCCCAGCAACAGCAGCAGGATCCACAGCAGCCGGCGACGACGAAGCGGATTCATGGCCGCCGCTCCCGTAGCCAGCGCTGGCGCAGTTCCCGCTGCAGCCGGCGACGCGCCCGCCAGCCGTGCAGCAGCAGGCCGCCGAGGATGACCAGGGTCAGGCCGAAGGCCGGCCAGACATAGAGGCCATGACGCCCCATGCCAAGGGTTTGCGCCCAGTCCACGCCGCTCACGCGCCCTCCTCGCCCAGTTCCAGGCGTACCCAGCGACTGCGCCATTCGCGCCTGAGCACCTCCAGGCGCATGCGCTGCAGCAACACGCCGGCAAAGAACAGATAGAACGCCAGCACCATCACCAGCAGCGGCAGCCACATGGCCGCGGGCATCGGTGGACGCTCCACCAGGCTGAAGGTGGCCGGCTGATGCAGGGTGCTCCACCACTCCACCGAATACTTGATGATCGGCAAATTGACCGAGCCCACCAGCGCCAGGATGGCGCAGGCCCGGGCGGCGCTCTCGCGATGGTCGATGGCCTGCCCCAGGGCGATCACGCCCAGATAGAGAAACAGCAGCACCAGCATCGAGGTGAGCCGGGCGTCCCAGATCCACCAGGTGCCCCAGGTGGGAATGCCCCACAGCGACCCGGTAGCCAGGGCGATCACCGTCATCCAGGCGCCGATCGGCGCGGCAGCGCGCAGGGCCACGTCGGCCAGTTTGAGGCGCCAGACCAGGCCGACGGCTCCGGTGACCGCCAGCAGCAGATAGCAGGACTGCGCCAGAAAGGCGGCCGGCACATGCACATAGAGGATGCGAAAGCTGTCGCCCTGCTGGTAGTCCGGCGGCGCCAGGAACAGCCCCCACACGAGACCGACGGCCAGCAGCAGTCCGGCTAGCGCCAGGCAGGGCCGCTGCAGCCGACCGGCCAGGCGATAGAAGATGGCGGGAGAGCCCAGGCGGTGCAGCCAGGTCCAGTTCATGTCGTCCTCGTCATTGGGCCGCGCCGATGCGCAAGCCGGCGGCGACCGCCAGGGGCGCCAGGGTCAGGGCCAGCAGGGTCAGGCAGCCCAACCAGAGCAGCAAGCCGGTCACCGGCAGACCCAGGCGCGCCGCGTCCAGGGTGCTGGCGCCCAGGATCAGCACCGGGATCTGCAGCGGCAGGTTGAGCAGCGCCAGCAGCAGCCCGCCACGAGCCAGGCCCACGGTCAGGGCCGCGCCGATGGCGCCGATCAGCGTGAGGGCCAGACTGCCCAGGGTCAGGGCCGCCAGGGTCGCTGGCAGGGCCGCGGCGGGCAGCCCCAGCATCAGCGCCAGCAGCGGCGTCAGGGCCACCAGGCCAAGGCCGGCGAAGCACCAGTGCACCAGCAGCTTGAGCAGTACCAGCAGCGGCAAGGGCTGGGGCGCCAGCAGCCAGAGTTCCAGGGAGCCGTCCTGCCATTCGCTGCGAAACAAGGCCTCCTGGCCCAGCAGCAAGGCCAGCAGCAAGGCGATCCACAGCAGTCCCGGCGCCAGGGCGGCCAGCTGCTGGCTATCGGGACCCAGCGCCAGGGGAAACAGGGTCACCACCAGGGCATGAAAGGCCAGGGGCGTGAGCCACAGCGCCGGACGGCGACAGGCCAGGCGCCCTTCGCGCCCGAGGATAGCCAGCCAGGCGCCGCTCATCGGCCACCGTCCAGCCAGAGCAGGCGATGCCCATCGGGCAGGACCTCCAGCTCGCGATGACTGGTCAGCACCAGGGCGCCACCCGCGGCACAATGCGCGCGCAAGCGCTCTTCCAGCTGGGTGCAGCTGGCGGCGTCGAGGGCGGTGAAGGGTTCGTCCAGCAACCAGAGTCGCGGCGGCGCGGGCAGGTGGAGACGGGCCAGGGCGACGCGGCGGCGCTGACCGGCCGAGAGCTGCCTGCAGGGCTCATCCGCCCAGTCGGCCAGACCCAGCGCCGCGAGGGCAGCCAGGCAGGCAGCCGGCGTGGTCGGGCGCCAGAGGTTGGCCAGGCTGTAGAGATTTTCCAGCACGGTCAGCCCCTCGGCGATTCCAGGCGCATGACCCAGCCAGAGCAGTTCTGCCGCCGCGGGTCGGCGCACCTCGCCCGCATCCGCCGGCAGCAGTCCCGCCAGGATGCGCAGCAGGCTGGTCTTGCCGCTGCCGTTGACGCCACCGATCTGCAGCGACTCGCCTGCCGCCAGGCCCAGGCTCAGATCGTCGAACAGCAGGCGACCGCCCCGTTCGCAACGGAGCGCGACGGCGTCGAGCAGGGGCTGATTCAAGACAGGCGATCTCACGGCACTAAAGTCGGTCGGGCGCTGGCCGTTAACCCGGCACACGCCCTTGAAGGCGCGCCATTATACACAGGCGATTCCACCGGACCTGCCCGATGACCCCCATCTCCGCGATCCCACCCAGCGTCGGCGTCACGCCCGCCCTGCCCGTCCGGGCCGCGGCGGCGCAGGCGTCGGATGCCGGCGCGCAGATCCTGCAGGCCCTGCAATCCCTCGATGACCTGATACCGCCCGGCAGCACGGCCACCGCCGAGGTGCTCGCCACCCGGCCAGCCGGCCAGAATTTCCAGTTCCTGCTGCAGCTGCAGCTGGCCCAGGGCGGCAGCGTCCTGCTCACCACCCAGAGTCCGACCAATAACCTGCCGGTGGGCAGCCAGCTGCTGGTCAGTACCCTGGGCTCCACCCAGCTGGCGGTGCTGCTGCAGAGCCTGGAAGGCGACGCCCCGCCACCACCGCTGCAGCAACTGGACCTGCGCCAGCTGCCGGTGGGGACCACCCTGCAGTTACGGGTGCTGAGCAGCCTGCTGCAACAGCAGCCCGGCGCAGCACCCACCTACGAGGTGATCGCCAAGGCCCTGAGCTCCAACCTCGAAGGCCGCCAGCTCAAGCTGGAATCGCCCCGTCCGGTACCGGTGGGCAGCCTGCTGACAGTGGTGATCAAGGACCGCCAGGAAGTCACGGTGCTGCCCATGGCGCAGCGCCTCGACCAGCTCGACATCGACCGCCAGCTACAGGGCCAGGGCCAACGCCAGCTGTCGATGAACGCCCTGCTGCAATGGCTGGAGGACGTCCCCGAGGCGGAGCTGCCACCGTCGGTGGGGGCCGCGCTCAAGGCGCTGCTGGCCAATCTGGAGCACACCGAGGCGCTCACCACCGCCCAGGGCTGGACCCGCGCCCTGGCCCGTAGCGGCCTGCAACTGGAGCAGCAACTGCTGGAGCGCGGCGGTCCCGATCTCCAGGAAGACTTCAAGGCCAACCTGCTACGCCTGGTGGATCGACTGCTGGCCAGCGTACCGGGCGATGCCCTGCGCAATCCCCAGGTCGCGGCCCAGGCCGCCCAGCAGAATCTCCCCGACGCCCTGCGCCGGGCCCTGGGCGGCGCCGCCACCGCCAGTCGCCAACCCACCGCCCTGGACTTTCCCCTGGGCGAACGCGACGGTCGCGGCCTCAGCGCCGCCAACGCCGAACTCGACGAATTGCTGCAACTGGCCACCGGCGTCATCGCCCGCCTGCAGACCCACCAGCTCGCCAGCCTGGCCCAGACCCAGGTCCTGCCAGACGGCTACTACCTCTCCACCTGGCAGACCGAGATTCCCTGGCGCGATGGCGAGCGCCTCGGCGCGGTGCAGGTGCGCTTCCAGGAGGAACGACCGCCGCCGGATACCCGCGGCGAAGCCCGCGACAGCCTGTGGAAGGTGGAACTGGCCTTCGACCTGGCACCGCTCGGCCCGCTGCAGGTACGGGCACAGCTGGCCAGCGGCCGGCTGTCGAGCGAGTTCTGGGCGGAAAAAGGCGCCACCGCGACGCTGATCGATACCGAATTGCCCCATCTGCGCGACCGCCTGCTGGCCGCCGGCTTCGTGGTTGGCGACCTCAGCAGCCGCCAGGGCCGCCCTGCGCGCCATCCGCGCACCTCTCTCGAACAACGTTGGATCGACGATACCGCATGAGCACGTCCGCCCCCCGCCAGGCCATCGCGCTGTCCTATGACGGCAGCAGTGCACCCATCCTGTCCGCCAAGGGCGACGCCGAACTGGCCGAACTCATCCTGGCCACGGCCCGCGAGCACGAGGTGCCCATCTACGAGAACGCCGACCTGGTGCGCATCCTGGCACGCCTGGAACTGGGCGCGGAAATTCCCGAGGCGCTCTATCGTACCCTGGCGGAAATCATCGCCTTCGCCTGGCACCTCAAGGGCAAGTGCCCGGCACACCTGGCCGACCAACCGGACCTGTCCTACGGCTGGGAGCGGATGCCGTAGGTTGCGGTTGAGCGCAGCGAAGTCCAACAGCCGGGCTTGGACGACACGTCGGAACCCGTCCAGATCTCGGCAGCGTTGGGCTTCGCTATGCTCAGCACCAACCTGCGCCCGGTTTCAGCGACCCTGCAACGAATGCCCGACGACGCCCTTCTCTTCCACCTTGGCGGCGTCCCAGAACGCGTCCATCTCCTCCAGGCTGGCTTCCTGCGGCGTGCGTCCCTGGGCTTTCAGCGCCTCTTCTATATAGCGAAAGCGTCGCTCGAACTTGGCGTTAGCCTGGCGCAGGGCGTCTTCCGCATCGACCTGCAGGTGGCGCGCCAGGTTGACCATGACGAACAGCAGATCGCCCACCTCTTCCGCCACCTGGGTGGCCTGGCCGTTGGCCATGGCCTCGCGTACCTCGTCCAGTTCCTCCTGGATCTTGGCCACCACCGGCGTGGCATCGGCCCAGTCGAAGCCGACATTGGCGGCGCGCTTCTGCAGCTTGGCCGCCCGACTCAGGGCCGGCAGCGCGGCCGGAACGTCATCCAGCAGCGACAGCTGCTCGGGCGCCGCGGCCTTCTCCGCACGCTCCTCGGCCTTGATCTCTTCCCAGCGCCGCTTGATGGTCGCCTCGTCCAGCCGTGGCAAGTCCAGGGGGCCATGCAGGTCGCCATCGGGAAAGACATGGGGATGACGCCGCACCAGCTTGCGGATGATGCCATCCACCACCTGGGCAAAGTCGAAATGGCCATCCTCACGCCCCAACTGGCTGTAGTAGACGACCTGGAACAGCAGATCGCCCAACTCGTCGCGCAGCTGGGGAAAATCCCGCTTGGCGATGGCGTCGGCGACCTCGTAGGCCTCTTCCAGGGTGTGGGGCACGATGCTGGCGTAGTCCTGGCGCAAATCCCAGGGGCAGCCGTGCCGGGGATCGCGCAACCGGGCCATGAGGTGCAGCAGGTCGTCGAGCTGGTACATGAGTGAATCCTGTCGCTGGAAAAAGCACGAGGCGCCAGAGGCGCCTCGTGGGGTCGTCGTCACACCGCTCAGGCGGTGCGATTACGCCGGGCTTCGATGATATTGGGCAGCTGGGAAATGCGCCCGAGCAGGCGGCCGAGGGCGTCCAGGCCGGGGATCTCGATGGTCAGCAGCATGTTGGCGGTGTTTTCCTCGCGATTGGAGCGGGTGTTCACCGCCAGCACGTTGATCCGCTCGTTGAGCAGGATCTGCGAGACGTCGCGCAGCAGACCGGAGCGGTCGAAGGCCTTGATCACGATATCGACCGGATAGGTCTGCACCGGCACCGGGCCCCAGCTCACCTGGATGGTCCGCTCCGGCTCGCGACTGGCCAGCTGTAGGGCATTGGCGCAATCCTGCCGGTGGATGGTCACGCCGCGGCCGAGGGTGATGTAGCCGACGATGGCATCACCCGGTACCGGCTGGCAGCACCCAGCGATCTGGGTCAGCAGATTGCCCACCCCCTGGATCTGTACATCGCCGCGCTTGCCCGGCTTGTTGGTGGGCTTGCGCGGGAGGAGATCGAGGGTATCGAGGCCCTTGTCCGGCTCCACCAGCTGCTGGGCGGCATGCATCACATGGGCCAGGCGCAGATCGCCAGCGCCCAGGGCCGCGAGCATGTCCTCGGCGCCCTTGTAGTTGACCTTCTCGGCCAGGGTGTTGAAGTCCACCGGCGGCAACGCCAGGCGTGACAGCTCGCGCTCGACCATGGCCTTGCCGGCAGCGACGTTCTGGTCGCGCGCCTGGAACTTGAACCAGTGGACGATCTTGGCCCGGGCCCGCGAGGTATTGACGTAGCCGAGGTTGGGGTTGAGCCAGTCGCGACTGGGCGAACCCTGCTTGCCGGTGATGATCTCCACCTGCTCGCCGGTCTGCAGCTGGTAGTTCAGCGGCACGATACGGCCGTTGATCTTGGCGCCGCGGCAGTTGTGGCCGATCTCGGTGTGCACCCGATAGGCGAAGTCCAGCGGCGTCGCGCCCTTGGGCAGGTCGATGGCGTGGCCGTCGGGGGTGAAGACGTAGACCCGGTCCGGCTCGATGTCGACCCGCAGCTGATCGGCCAGGCCGCCGATGTCGCCCAGCTCCTCGTGCCATTCCAGCACCTGGCGCAGCCAGGAGATCTTTTCTTCGTAGTGGTTGGAGGCCGATTTGACGTCGGTCCCCTTGTAGCGCCAGTGCGCGCAGACCCCCAGCTCCGCCTCTTCGTGCATGGCGTGGGTACGGATCTGCACCTCCAGCACCTTGCCTTCCGGGCCGATCACCGCGGTATGCAGGGAACGGTAGCCGTTCTCCTTGGGATTGGCGATATAGTCGTCGAACTCGCGGGGAATGTGCCGCCAGAGGGTATGCACGATACCCAGCGCCGTATAGCAGTCACGCATCTCGGGCACCAGTACCCGCACCGCCCGCACGTCGTAGATCTGGCTGAACTCCAGACCCTTGCGCTGCATCTTCCGCCAGATGGAATAGATGTGCTTGGCCCGACCGCTGAGGTCGGACTTGATGCCGGTGGCGGTGAGTTCGTCCCGCAGCTGCTGCATGACGTCGGCGATGTACTGCTCGCGATCCAGCCGCCGCTCATGCAGCAGGGTCGCGATCTGCTTGTACTGCTGCGGCTCCAGATAGCGGAAGGACAGGTCCTCCAGCTCCCACTTGATATGGCCGATGCCTAGGCGATGAGCCAGGGGCGCATAGATGTCGGCCACCTCGCGGGCCACCCGGTTGCGGCGCTCTTCGGTGGCGTTCTTGACCGCGCGGATGGCACAGGTGCGCTCGGCCAGCTTGATCAGGGCCACGCGGACGTCGTCGACCATGGCCACCAGCATGCGCCGGAGGTTGTCGACCTGGGTCTGGCTGCCCAGCACCATGGACTTGCGCGGATTGAGACTCTCGCTGATCGCCGCCATGCGCAGCACGCCTTCGATCAGCTTGGCCACCACCGGGCCGAAATGCTCGGTCGCCGATTCCAGGGTCGCCTTGCCCTCGCGCACCGCTCGATAGACGATGGCCGCGATCAGGCTGTCCTGATCCAGCTTGAGGTCGGCCAGGATCTCGGCCATCTCCAGCCCGGTGTGGAAGCTGGAGGTACCCTCCGCCCAGGTGTGCTCGACCTGACCGGAATTCTCTTCCGCCGTGCGGGCGAAGCCGCAGGCATCCAGCAAGGCCTCGCGATCGAGATTCGGATCCACGCTCTGGATATGATCCAGCCAGGCGTGGAGGTTGATGCTGCCATCGACGTTGACTGGCTGATGCGCTCTGACCTGTACCATCTACCCCTTCCTCACGGCGTAGCCTTCTCGCCGGATTGGCTCGCATCGGTTGGCGAGCCGTCGTTACCCGGGCATCCTGCCCGCTTCGAACAGCACCATGGCTTCCACATGGGCGGTCTGCGGGAACATGTCGAGAATGCCCGCCCTTGTCATGCGATAGCCCTGTCGGACTAGCTCTCCCGCATCCCGCGCCAGGGTGGCCGGATTGCAGGAAACATAGACCAGTCGCCCGATGCCGAGCCCCCGGAGCTGCCGGACCACCTCCAGCGCACCGTCGCGCGGCGGATCCAGCAAGGCCAGCGAATGGCTGCCCAGATCGGCGGGTAGCGGGTTCGACAGGTCCACCTGTAGAAAGTGCGCGTTGCCGATGCCGTTGTCACGCGCATTTTGTATTGCCCGGGATGTCATCGCCGCGACCCCTTCGATCCCGGTGACCGCCGCTGCCTGCCGCGCCAATGGCAGGGCGAAATTGCCCAGGCCGGAGAACAGATCGAGCACCCGGTCGCCAGCGGTGGGCGCCAGCCAGTCCAGCGCCTGGGCGACCATGGCCTCGTTGATGGCGGCGTTGACCTGGACGAAATCGCCCGGCTGATAGGCCAGCGTCAGGTCCCAGGGCGCCAATCGATAGCCCAGCCTGGCGTCGACCTGATCCGGCTGCGGCTCGCCCTTGCCCTGCCACCAGAGCTGGACGCCAGCGGCCGCGCAGAAGTCGCGCAGACGGGCCTGGTCGTCTGGCAGCAGCGCCTGGGTATGGCGCACCAGCAGGGCCGTGGCCGTACCCTGGAAGAGTTCGACATGACCGATCGCCTGGGGGCGCTCCAGCCCGCTCAGCACGTCAGGTAGCGCCCGCAGCAGCGGCTGCAGTTCCGGGACCAGTACCAGGCAGTCGTCGGGGGTGACGATGTCCTGGCTGGCCTCGGCGCGAAAACCCACCTCCAGGCGCCCTTGGCGTTCGTCCCAGCGCACCGCGACGCGGGCGCGCCGGCGATAGCCGAACTCGGGACCGACCATGGGCGCGGCCCAGGCCAGCGGCTGCACCCCGGCCAGCCGGCGGAATTGCTCGGCGAGGGCGTCCTGCTTGAGGGTCAGTTGATCGGCATGGGGCAGGTGCTGCAGGGTGCAACCACCGCAGCGGTCGGCCACGCTGCAGGGCGGTGTGCGCCGCAGCGGATTGGCTTCCAGCACCCTGAGGGTACGGGCCTCGACCACCTGGCTGCGAGCACCGAGCACCCGCGCCTCGACCTGCTCGCCCGGCAGGGCACCGGCGACGAACCAGGTCCGCCCGCCTTCGCGGGCGACGCCGCGGCCGTCATGGGACAGCCGCTCGATGGTCAGCAGCTGCCGCTTGCCGGTCGGCACCGCCGCCGCCCGGGCGCCACCGGCGGGTTGGAAGCGCAGCCCGCCGCCGCCTCGCTTAGCGCGGGTCATAGACGCCGGTCGACAGGTAGCGATCGCCTCGGTCACAGATGATCGCGACGATCACCGCGTTGTCCACTTCCCGGGCGATGCGCAGGGCGCCCGCCACCGAACCGCCGGACGACACACCGCAGAAGATGCCTTCTTCCCGGGCCAGGCGGCGCATGGTGTCCTCGGCTTCCTGCTGGCCCATGTCGATGATGCGATCCACGCGACTGGATTCGTAGATCTTCGGCAGGTAGGCCTCCGGCCAGCGGCGGATACCGGGAATGGCCGCGCCCTCCTCCGGTTGCAGACCCACGATCTGCACCTTGGGATTCTGCTCCTTGAGGTAGCGCGAGGTACCCATGATGGTCCCGGTGGTCCCCATGGAACTGACGAAATGGGTGATGCTGCCGTGGGTCTGGCGCCAGATTTCCGGACCGGTGCCCAGGTAGTGGGCGACCGGGTTGTCGCCATTGCCGAACTGGTCGAGCACCTTGCCGCGGCCCTCGGCCTGCATGCGGGTGGCCAGATCCCGCGCGCCTTCCATGCCCTCTTCCTTGCTGACCAGGATCAGCTCGGCGCCGTAGGCGGTCATGGCCGCCTTGCGTTCGGCGCTGGAATTGTCGGGCATGATCAGGATCATGCGATAGCCCATGATCGCGGCGGCCATGGCCAGGGCGATCCCGGTGTTGCCGGAGGTGGCCTCGATCAGGGTATCCCCGGGCAGGATGTCGCCACGGGCCTCGGCCTGGCGGATCATCGACAGCGCCGGGCGGTCCTTGACCGAACCCGCCGGGTTGTTGCCTTCCAGCTTGAGCAGCACGGTACTGCGGGTGTCGCCGGCCAGGCGCTGCAGGCGCACCAGCGGCGTGTTACCGATGCAATCGGCGATGGTGGGATAGTGCAGACTCATGAATCAGCTCGTTCCGCCAGGGGTGAAAGCCTTCCATGATACTCCCAAAGCACCGCTGACCCTACCCATCCGGCGCCTGGCTAAGGCCGCGGCGTGGCGGCACCGTCGCTGGCCACCTCCAGGGCGGCGGGCAGGCTCAGCGACAGGATGCCCTCCGGCCCCAGGTTGGGCCGCACCTGAGGCGTCACCTGCAGCCCCGGCAGCCCGGCCAGCCGTTCGGCCAGCCGCTTGGCGGCCTCGGGCGCGACCTTGCGGGTGAGATCCTCGGTACCGGAATACAGCCACAGCTGCACCGGACGGGCACCCCCCACGCCCTGGAATTCCTGCGCCCGCTTGAGGATGAAACCCTGCTGCCAGCCAAAGGCGACATCGCTCGCCACATAGCGCTGGAAAGCCTGGGGCTGCCGATAAAGGGTATCGAGCACGAACAGCCCACCGTAGCCATGGCCCCAGAGGGTCTGGCGGTTGGGGTCCACCGGTACGCTCTGGGTCAGCAGCGGCTTGATGCGCTGTTCGATCAGATCGAGAAACGCCCGCGAGCCCCCCGCCGGCCAGTCCTTGCGCACGTCGTCATGATTGCGCCCACTGCCGATCGCCGGGGTGTAGTCGTAGGTGCGTTCCTGCATGGCGTCCGCGGCATCGGCGTACCCGATGGCCACCAGCACCGGCGGACTCTTCAGTTTATGGGGGGACAGCCAGACATCCTGCAGCTGTGCCAGGGCGGCATCGCCATCGAGCAGAAAGAGCGCGGGATAGCCCATCATCGGCGCCGGTTGCTTGGGGATGCCGATATAGACCCGATAGCGGCGCTTGCCATCCGCCGAGTCGAGCAGGTGCGTCTCGAAGCTGTAGTACATCGACCCCCGCTCCACCAGGGTGGTCTTCTTGGGCTCTTGCGCCTGGGTCGGCACCATCCAGCCGGTCCCCAGCAACAGGGCACCCGCTAGCATCAGACTGCAACTCTTCTTCAAAGGATCTCCTCGAACGCAACCGTACCGGAACGACCGGCAGTCCCTACCAGACCGCCGACGGGGTCAATGGTTGTGCACCTCGGCCAGAAGCCGTGGCAGCCTTCGCGGATTTTCTCGAATCAGCGCGCCAAGGGGTGCGACCCCTTTCGCAAAGACTCTCTTTACATTTGGTAAAGAGGTTAGACTCGCCAATTTCCTTGGGGGACGCGTAGTGCTGGACGAATTGGGACTCAAGGGACGCATCCTGCTGTTGAGCGTCCTCCCGACCTGCTGCATGGCGGCCCTGCTCGGGGTCTACTTCAGCTGGGTCCAGCTGTCGGACATGCGCAGCCAGCTCATCGAGCATGGCCAACTGGTCGCCCAGCAGATGGCGCCCCTCATCGCGCCGGCCATGCGCACCGGTGACAACGATCAGCTCAACCGCATCGCCCAGCGCGCCCTCGATCAGGCCGACGTCCGGGCGATCAGCTTCCTCGATGCTGACGGCAACGTCCTCGCCCATGCCGGCCCCTCCATGACCGTGGAGCTGACCGGGCGCGACTTCCAGACCATCAGCATGAGGTCTGGCCTCGACATCACCCACTTCAATCTGCCGGTGCAGACCCACGACCTGCGCCTGACCCGCAGCGACGGCAATCCGGCCTCGCCCCAGACCCTGGGCTGGATCCAGCTCGAACTCTCCCATCACGCCACCCTGCTGCGCGGCTATCGCAACCTGGTGGCCGGTCTCCTGCTGATCCTGCTCGGCCTGGCCTTCACCGCTTTCATCGCCGTGCGCATGGGCCGGCGCATCAACCGGCCGCTGCAGGTGATCGCCCAGGGCGTCAGCCAGCTGCAGGAGGGGCGCCTGGAGACGCGCCTGCCGACCCAACTCGGCAGCCCCGAATTCGACGAACTGGCGACCGGCATCAACCGCATGGCCGAGGCCATGGAAAATGCCCAGTTCGAGATGCAGAACAACATCGACCAGGCTACCGAGGACGTACGCCAGAACCTGGAAACCATCGAGATCCAGAACATCGAACTGGACCTGGCGCGCAAGGCCGCGCTGGAGGCCAGCCGCATCAAGTCGGAATTCCTGGCCAACATGAGCCACGAGATCCGCACCCCGCTCAACGGCATCATCGGCTTCACCAATCTGATGCAGAAGAGCGAGCTGACCCCGCGCCAGCAGGATTACCTGAGCACCATCCAGAATTCCGCCGAGAGCCTCCTGGGCATCATCAACGAGATCCTCGACTTCTCGAAGATCGAAGATCGAAGCCGGCAAGCTGGTGCTGGAGAATCTGCCGTTCAATCTGCGCGACATGATCCAGGACACCCTGACCATCCTGGCGCCCTCGGCCCATGAAAAGCACCTGGAACTGGTCTGCCTGGTCTATCGCGACACCCCGACCCACCTGGTCGGCGATCCGCAGCGCCTGCGCCAGGTGCTCACCAACCTGGTGAGCAATGCCATCAAGTTCACCCACTCCGGCACCATCGCCGTGCGCGCCATGGTCGAGGAAGAGACCGACGACCACGCCCAGTTGCGCATCAGCGTCCAGGACACCGGGGTCGGCCTGACCGACGAAGACCGTCAGATGCTGTTCCAGGCCTTCTCCCAGGCCGACAACTCCCTGACCCGCCAGGCCGGCGGAACCGGTCTCGGCCTGGTCATCTCCAAACGCCTGATCGAGCAGATGGGTGGCGAGATCGGCCTGGAGAGCATTCCCGGCGAGGGCTCGGAATTCTGGATCACCCTCAACCTGCCCAAGGCCCACGGCAGCGTCGAGAGCCACAAGCGCATCGCCCTGGCCGGCCGTCGCGTCGGCCTGGTGGAGCCCCACCCCCTCACCCGCCAGGCGCTGCAGCATCAGCTGGAAGAATGCGGCCTGAGCGTGGAGCCGTTCGAGACCCTGGAACAGCTCAGCGAAGCCGTCGCCCATCCGGCCTCCGGCAAGCTGCCGGTCAGCCTGGCGGTGCTGGGCGTCAGCGCGCGCAGCATTCCGCCGGACCTGCTCACCGAACGCATCTGGGAACTAGGTCGCCAGGACTGCAATACCCTGGTCTACTGCCCCACAACCGACCAGGCGGTGTTCCATGCCTCGCTGCCTGACGTCCATTGCCAACTGCATTCCAAGCCGGCCTGCAGCCGCAAGCTGGAACAGGCCGTGGCGGAATTGCTCAACCAGCGTCCGCAACGCAATGAAAGTGGCGGCCTGGGCATCACCGACAGACCACCGCGCCTGCTCTGCGTCGACGACAATCCGGCCAACCTGCTGCTGGTGGAGACCCTGCTGACCGATCTCGGCGCCCAGGTCACCGCGGTGGAGAGCGGCTATGCGGCGGTGGAAGCCGTCCAGCAGGAGCGCTTCGACCTGGTGTTCATGGACGTGCAGATGCCCGGCATGGATGGCCGCCAGGCCACCGAGGCGATCCGTGACTGGGAAGCCAGCGAAGGCGGCACCCCAGTGCCCATCGTCGCCCTTACCGCCCACGCCATGGCCAACGAGAAACGTGCCCTGCTGCAAAGCGGCATGGACGACTACCTCACCAAGCCAATCAGCGATCGGCAACTGGCCCAGGTCATTCTCAAATGGACCGGCCTGCGCCTGCTGCACAGCTCGGCGCCCGAGGTCACCAGCCTCAACAGTGGCGGCCAGGACATTTCCACGCTGGCGGTGATGGATGCGGACGAAGGCTTGCGCCTGGCGGCCAACAAGCCGGATCTGGCCAAGGATTTGCTGAGCATGCTGCTCGCCTCCCTGGCCGCGGATCGTCAGGCCATTCGCCAGGCCCGCGAAGACGGTGACCGCATCGCCCTCATCGAGCGCGTCCACCGCCTGCATGGCGCTACCCGCTATTGCGGCGTGCCCCAGCTGCGCGCTGCCTGCCAGCACAGCGAAACCCTGCTCAAGCAGGGCGCCCCGACCTCCAGCCCGGCGCTGGAAGAACTGGACGCGGCCATCGTCAATCTGTCCACCCAGGCCAAGAGCCCGCTCTAGCGGGCTAGTCCTCGAACAGCCGCAACTGCAGCGCCGCCTCGCGCAGATCGGTCAGACGCACGCCCACGCCGAGCAGGCGCACCGGTCGATTGCCCCGCCGATAGGCCTGCTCCAGCAGCCGCCGATAGCTGTCGAGATCGCGCCCGGCGCCCTGCTGTTCCAGGGTGGTCTGGGTGAAGTCGTGAAACTTGACCTTGATGAAGGGCCGCTCCGGGCGATAGCGGTCGGCCAGGCGCGTCAACCGCTCTTCGAGCTTGGCCAGCAACTCAGGCAACTCCTTGGCACAGGCGGCGGCATCGGGCAGGTCGCGGTCATAGGTGCGCTCGACGCTGGCCGATTGCCGCTGGCTGTCCACCTTGACCTGGCGCTCGTCGATACCATGGGCCAGTGCCCAGAGGCGCTCGCCGAAGCTGCCGAATTCACGCAGCAGATCGAAGCGCGACCAGGTCTGTAGATCGCTGCACAGGACGATGCCACGGCGCTTGAGCTTGTCGGCGGTGACCTTGCCGACGCCATGCAGCTTGGCCACCGGCAGTACGGCGACGAAGTCGTCCACCTCGTGGGGCGCGATGACGAACAAGCCGTTGGGCTTTTTCCAGTCGCTGGCGATCTTGGCGAGAAACTTGTTCGGCGCAACGCCTGCGGACACCGTGATGTTCAGCTCTTGCCAGACCCGACGGCGGATGTCGCGGGCGATCAGGGTGGCGCTGCCATTGAACAGCTCGCACTGGGTGACATCCAGGTAGGCCTCATCGAGGGACAGCGGCTCGATCAGCTCGGTGTAGTCCTGGAAGATGGCGTGGATCTGCCGCGACACCTCCTTGTAGACGTCGAAGCGCGGCTTGACGAAGACCAGGTCGGGACAGAGCTTTTGCGCCTGATGGGACGACATGGCGGAACGCACGCCAAAGGCCCGCGCCTCATAGTTGCAGGTGGCGACCACCCCACGACGATCAGGGGTTCCGCCTACCGCCAGCGGCTTATTGCCCAGGCGCGGATCATCGCGCATCTCGATGGACGCATAGAAGCAGTCACAGTCGACATGGATGATCTTGCGCTGGCGCTTGGGTGGGAGCTGGGCGGGGGAATTGTCCGGAGCCATGGAGAAAGATGCCGGGCCGGGCACTGCGGCTGATTATCCGTACAGTAAGCCAAGACCGCCCGGATTTGTCCATGGCGGACGACGAATCGCCGGTTAACCGACGTCCTGGAGCAGGCGCTGCCGATGCACGACCTCTTCGCGCAGCTCGTCGACCACCGCTTTGAGATCATGGGCATGGTGCAACTGATCGTAATAGAGGTGGCGCTCGGCGATGACCCCATCCGGGGTGGTGATCATCAGGCGCGCGAAATGCTCACTGCGCTCGAAGAATTCGATACGCCCCAGACCTTGGAGATGCTGAAGCAAGGTTTCCAGCAGGAGATTCATGGCGACCCCTTGGACTTTCCTGGTCAAACGGTTCAGTCGCGTTGCCCATCGTCGAAAGGTGCACTCTCGTCGTCGGCGATGACGATCCGCTCTTCGAAATGGCCGGATCGAACATGGCGGGACGTGGTGTCCAGCAGCGCCTGCGCGGAAACGCGCAGCGTCTTCATGTCGTCGACGAGCAATTCGACTTTTTCCACGACTTGAAGTGCCATATCGGCGGCGCCATTGGCACTACTGCCGGTCAGCGCTAGCGAAAGATTGCACAACTGAGCGACGAGCGTCGCGATGTCGTACTCCATCACGCGCATGATGCGCTGGTCCAGACCACTCGAATCCTGAGAAGGGTGCATGAGGTTCTCCATAACACCCAGCGAGGATAGCACATGGCCACCACCCGCCTGAGCGACCAAGCGGCGTTTTGCTATCACCGTCTCACTTGTCCGCACGGTGGACTCTCATCGGCTTTTCGGACTCTTTGCCGTCCTCATAGGTCGACTGAGGACGTACATCCAGGAGACCACCCATGAAACGCCCTCTATTGTTATCCTCCGCCCTGCTCGTCACCCTGGCGCTCGGCGGCTGCTTTGATCGCGACCAGTCGGATCAGCAGAATCGCTCCAGTGGTGAAAAGGCCTCGGTCCAGATGCAGAAGAGCGATAGCGACAAGTGACCTCGACCCTGCCTGACTAAATAAGCCTTTGAAGAATATTAAATTTTTCCTTGACGAATTTTTTCTTGGCCCTATACTGAGCCACATCGGACGCGGGATGGAGCAGTCTGGTAGCTCGTCGGGCTCATAACCCGAAGGTCGTTGGTTCAAATCCAGCTCCCGCAACCAAATTCGAAAAAACCACTCTCTTGAGTGGTTTTTTTTTGCGCTGAATTTGACCGGGGTCAGATCCCAGCGGTGCGAACTCTGTAGCTACGCGAGCTACAAAGGTTGGTATAGAGCTTTTTTATCTGTACAAGGCTTGGCAAACCGCGCGCGACCAGTAATCTGACGCGCGTTCCTGTCTAGAGGAGTTTGCATGACTGCACCTGATCCAGCCAAAGAGGTCTCCTCGAAGCCGGCATCCCCTGCGGACCATCCTGTTTCGCCCCCTCAAGCGCTGCCCTGGCGCCTGCTGGAGCGGTTGACGGCGTATCGACAACCCATTGAATTGGGTGTGACCCTGGTGTTGTTCGCCGCCGCGCTGGTGGTCTGCTGGCATCTGCTGAGCAGCATCGATGGCGAGGCGCTCCACGATGCCCTTCACGATATCCCACATTCATCCCTGATTGGCGCGCTGATCGCCGCCGCGGCCGGCTTCACCATCCTACTCGGTTACGAGTGGTCGGCCATGCGCTTCGCCGACGTCAAGCTGCCGGCCCGCGCCTGGACCATGGGCGGCCTCACCGCCTTCGCCATCGGCAACGCGGTTGGACTCTCCATGCTGTCCGGCGGCTCGGTGCGCTATCGCCTCTATGCCCGCCAGGGACTCAGCGCCCTGGAAGTGGCGCGGATGACGGTGTTTTCCAGTCTGGCGCTGGGCACCGCCCTGCCGCCACTGGCCGCCATCGCCGCGCTGACCAACCTGCCCGCCTCCACCCAGGCCCTGCGCGTACCGGAAGCGGTGATCGTTACCGCGTCCGCCGTGATCCTGATCGGCTATGCGATCGGCATCCTGGCGCTGCGCCGCTGGCGGGCACCTGAGCAGCCCTGCGCCCATGCCCTGCATTTCCGCATCGGCAAACGCGCCCTGCGCCTACCGACCCTGCGGCTGTCCGCGCTGCAACTGGTGATCACCATCCTCGACGTGACCGCCGCCTCGATGGTGCTCTATCTGCTGCTGCCGACGGCTCCGCCCTTCGGTGCCTTCCTGCTGGTCTATCTGCTGGCGCTGGCAGCGGGCGTGCTCAGCCACGTCCCGGGTGGCGTCGGCGTGTTCGAAGCGGTGCTGCTGGCAGCCTTCGCCAACGAACTGGGTGCCGCTCAGCTCGCCGCGGCGCTGGTGGTCTACCGGCTGTTCTATGTGCTGCTGCCGTTCGTGATCGCCTGTCTGGTGCTGCTGTTCAGCGAAGGCCGGCGCCTGCTGTCGAACAGTCCGGCCGTACGGGTCGCCTCGGGACTCGCGGCACCCATCCTTGCCATCCTGGTTTTTTTTTCTGGGGTGGTCCTGCTTTTTTCTGGGGTCACCCCTGAAATAGACACCCGTCTGGAGGGCATGGATTTCCTGCTGCCCCAGCGGTTGATCGATGCTTCCCACTTGGGCGCGAGCCTGATCGGCGTCGTCTGTCTATTGCTGGCGCAGGGATTGCGCCGGCGCCTGTCCGCGGCTTGGGCGGTGACCTTGGTCTTGCTGCTGCTCGGTTCCCTGCTGTCCCTGTTGAAAGGTTTCGACTGGGAGGAAGCCTCCATCCTGGCGCTGACGGCGGCGCTGCTCGCCACTTTCCGCAAATCCTTCTATCGTCGCAGCCGGCTGATGGAGCAACCCTTCTCGCCGCTGTACGTGACCGCCAGTATCTGCGTGGTCGCCGCCTCGGTATGGTTGCTGCTGTTCGCCTACCAGGACGTGCCCTACGATACCCGTCTCTGGTGGCAATTCGCCCTGGACGCCGATGCGCCACGCGGCCTGCGTGCCGCCCTGGGCAGTTCCGTCCTGCTGCTGATCATCGCCCTGGGCTGGCTGCTGCGTGCCGCGCCGCCGCCCATCGAAGCCCCGACCAGCGCCGAGCTCGAGCGCGCCCTCGGCATCGTGCGCAAATCCAGTCAGCCGGATGGCGGTCTGGTGATGACCGGCGACAAGGCCCTGCTCTTCCATGAAAGCGACGATGCCTTCCTGATGTACGGCCGGCGTGGGCGCAGCCTGATCGCCCTCTTCGACCCCATCGGTCGCTCCCAGCCGCGCGCCGAGCTGATCTGGAAGTTTCGTGATCTCTGCGACCTGCACCATGCCCGACCGGTGTTCTATCAGGTGCGCGCCGAAAATCTACCCTTCTATATGGACATCGGCCTCACCGCGCTCAAGCTCGGCGAAGAGGCGCGCGTGGACCTGCACGCCTTCGATCTCGACAGCAAGGGCAAGAAGGACCTGCGCTATACCTGGAATCGTGGCCAGCGCGATGGCCTGGCCATCGAATTCCATGCCCCGGGCGAGGCGCCACTGGACGAACTCAAGGCCATCTCCGACGTCTGGCTGGAAAGCAAGCAGGTGCGCGAGAAAGGCTTTTCCCTGGGTCGTTTCGACCCCGCCTATCTCCAGCACTTCCGCATCGCCGTGGGGCGCTTCCAGGGCAAGGCGGTGGCCTTCGCCAACCTGCTGGAAACCGAACGCCCGGATCTGGCCAGCATCGACCTGATGCGGGTCACCGCGGATGCGCCCAAGCAGACCATGGAATTCCTCATGCTCGGGCTGATCCTGCACTTCAAGGCTGCCGGCTTCACCCGCTTCTCGCTGGGCATGGTCCCGCTGGCCGGCCTGCATCCCCGCCGCGGTGCGCCGATCACCCAGCGCCTGGGCGCCATGGTGTTCAGACGCGGTGAACAGTTCTATAACTTCCAGGGCCTGCGCCGCTTCAAGGACAAGTTCGATCCGGAGTGGGAGCCGCGCTACATGGCGGTACCCGCCGGCCTGGACCCCCTGGTCGCCTTCGCCGATACCGCCGCCCTAATCGCCGGGGGTTACACCGGCCTGGTCAAACGTTGAGACTCCTATGCTGAAACGTGCACTCGCAGTACTGCTCGTCATCCTGCTGATCGCGGGGGGCCTGGGCTGGTGGTGGCTCCATCGTTGGCCGTCGGCGCCCCAGGTCAAGGTCCAGGAGCAGCCGGATGGTCGTCTGCTGACCATGGCCGTGCCCAAGGGCGAGCCCCATGCCCGCGTGGTGCTGGCCACGCCGTCGGACCTGCAGCTGGCGGATGCCGATCTGCTGGGCCTGGCCACCAACACCGGCGCCGAGATCGTCCAGTATGAGGTCAGGGTATCCAATGGCTGCCAGGCGCAGAGCGATGACTTCGCCAACGCGGCCAAGCAGCTGAGTGGCGCGCCGACCTTTGTCGGCGGCATCGGCCCAGGCGCCGCCCGCGCCTGGCGCTGGCTAACCACCCAGGACAATCCGAAGGCCGCGGCCCTGAGCGTCGGCTTCAACCTGGAAACCCTGGATTGCCCGGACGCCCTGCCGGCCAAGGCGGCCGCTGGCCAGTGGCACATTGCCTGGAACGATCATCCGACCGACGATTCGGCCATCTTCGTGCGTCAGCAGAGCAACGCCGATCTGACCATCGCCGACTACGGCACCGCCCTGCCGGTGGTCCTGCGCACCCAGCTCAAGAATCGTCTGCTGGGCCAGCACAACGACATCCCGACCATCGAGATGCCGGCCGATCCAGACGTCAAGCCCGGCCACCCCGACGTGGTGACCATCTTCTACTCCGGTGACGGTGGCTGGCGCGACATCGACCGGCTTTCGGCCCAGGCCATGAACGAAGCGGGTTATCCGGTCGTCGGGGTAGATGCGCTGCGCTACTTCTGGCAGCACAAGAGTCCTGAGCAGGTCGCCGCCGATCTGGCCAACCTGATGCAGGAGTACCGCGAGAAGTGGAACGCCAAGCATTTCGTCCTGGCCGGTTACTCCTTTGGCGCCGACATCCTCCCGGCGGTCTACAACCGCCTGCCCCAGACGGATCAGGACCAGGTAACCTCGATGCTGCTGCTGGCCTTCAGCCGCAAGAGCAACTTCGAGATCGCCGTGGAAGGCTGGCTCGGCAAGCCGGGCGACGAGGCCGATACCCTGCCGGAAACCAGCAGAATTCCCGCCGCCAAGCTGTTCTGTGTCTATGGCGAGGAAGAGAAGGACGACAGTGGTTGCACCCAGCCGGGTCAACCGGGTGAGAAGCTGGGCCGCCCGGGCGGTCATCACTTCGACGAGAACTACGACAAGCTGGCCGACTTCATGGTCAAGGCCATCGAGGCCCGTACGCCGCAATAGCGTACCTCGTCCGGGCCTGCGGGCCCGGACGAACGGCCGGAACAAGGGACCGGCCTCCAACGGTCTATGGCTGCAACAGCCACGGAGACCTCTGTCATGAGCACACCGCTTTCCGCCGACGCCGCTAGCAAGATCCTGGTGGATGCCTTCCAACCCCTCGGCTGCGTGGTATCGTCCGGCGCGGATGGCCATGACCTGGCACTGGGCGTGGTGGATGCCCAGGGCAAGACGCTCTATACCGAGGAACAACTCAGCGAGACGGACTACAGCGATCCGCTGCGCCTGGCTGGCTACATAGGCACGGTGCGCAGCGAGCTGGAAGGCCGCGGCCAGACCCTCGACAGCTGGCAGATGCCCTTCATCACCGATCCTGACGCCCTGCCCCCGCCGGTATTCAACTAGGCAAAGAAAAGGCCCCTGCTGGGGCCTTTGTTCTTTCTGCGCTCGGCTAGATCTCGACCTGGGTGCCCAACTCGATCACCCGGTTCACCGGCAGCTTGAAGAATCTCAGGTTGCCGTTGGCGTTCTTCATCAGGAAGACGAAGAGATTCTCGCGCCAGGGCGCCATGCCGAGGCGCTTGGAAGCGATCACCGTTTCCCGGCTGAGGAAATAGGTGGTGCGCATCGGGGTGAAATCCAGGCCTGGATAAGGGCAGTGGCTCAAGGCCAGGGGGATGTCCGGCTCGTCCATGAAACCGTAGTGCAGCACCACGCGATAGAAGCCGTCGCCGAAGTCCTCGACCTCCATGCGCTCGCCACGCGATACCCGCGGGCGATCCTCGTAGCGCACCGTCAGCAGCACCACCTGCTCGTGCAGCACCTGGTTGTGCAGCAGATTGTGCAGCATGGCATGGGGGACCACGTCGGTCCGGGCGGTGAGGAACACCGCGGTGCCCTTGGCGCGGAACGGCGGTTGGGCACGGATGCTGCTGATAAAGATCGGCAACGGCAGCGCGCCGTCGTCCAGGCGCTCCACCACCAGTTGCCGGCCCCGCTTCCAGGTGGTCAGCAGGATGAAAATGACGATACCGGCGATCACCGGAAAGGAGCCGCCGGAAAAGATCTTCGGTGCGTTGGCCGAGAAGTACAGGACGTCCACCAGCAGGAAGCCGATCAGCAGCGGCACCATGATCCAGCGCGGCCATTTCCACAGCAAGAGGATCACCGCCGACACCAGGCAGCTGGTGATCAGCATGGTGCCGGTCACGGCCACGCCATAGGCCTCGGCCAGGTTGGCCGAAGACTGGAAGGTCAGGATCAGGAAGATCACCCCCAGCATCAGCGCCCAGTTCATCAGCGGGATGTAGATCTGCCCCTGCTCCTGGCTGGAGGTGTGCTGGATCTGCATGCGCGGAATATAGCCCAGCTGGATGGCCTGGCGGGTCATGGAGAAAGCGCCGGTGATCACCGCCTGGGAGGCGATGACGGTGGCCAGGGTCGACAGCCCGATCATCGGCAGCAGCAGCCATTCCGGGGCCAGCAGATAGAAGGGATTACGGACCGCCGAGGGATCGGCGAGCAGCAGTGCGCCCTGACCGAAGTAGTTGAGCACCAGCCCTGGCAGCACCAGCAGCAGCCAGGCCCGGGCGATGGGTTTGCGCCCGAAGTGGCCCATGTCGGCATAGAGTGCCTCGGCCCCGGTCAGGGCCAGCACGGCCGCGCCCAGGACGATGAAACCCTTCACCGGATTGGCGGCAAAGAACTCCACTGCCCAATAGGGATTGAAGGCCTTGAGCACCTCGGGCTGCTGGACGATGCCATAGACGCCCAGGGCGCCCAGGGTGGTGAACCAGAGCACCATCACCGGGCCGAAGAATTTGCCGATGGTGGCGGTGCCGCGCTTCTGGATGGCGAAGATGCCGACCAGGATCACCAGGGCGATGGGCACGACCCAGGCTTCCAGACCGTCGAAGGCCAGCTCCAGCCCCTCCACCGCCGACAACACCGAGACCGCCGGGGTGATCATGCTGTCGCCATAGAAGAGCGCAGCGCCGAACAGGCCGAGCAACACCAGGGTGGTGGCCAGGCGCGGCGAGCCCTGAGCGGCGCGACGGGCCAGGGCGGTGAGAGCCATGATGCCGCCCTCGCCCTGGTTGTCAGCGCGCATGACGAAGGTGATGTACTTGAGGGTGACGACCCAGATGAGCGACCAGAAGATCAGCGACAGGATGCCGAGCACGCTGTCGTGGTTCAGCGCCAGGCCATAGTGCGGTGAGAAGACTTCCTTGAGGGTATAGAGAGGACTGGTACCGATGTCGCCGTATACCACGCCGGTGGCGAGCACGATCATTCCCAAGGCCGAAGGGGCTTTACCACCGTGCTCGTGTTCCGGACGGCTCATGCAGGGCTCCTAGAGTCTAAAATCGGCGCATCCTGCGCCGAAGCGGCGTCAGGATCAAGTTGAAAAGGCCGGTAGCGTGGCGCGGGCAACCTCTTGGCGCAGCGCTTCAAGGACCATAGACTCTCTGGTCGGCAAAAAGCTCTGTGCGGTCGCCAGGACTGGCGTACCCCTTCCAAGCAGCGGCAGAGATGGCTAGAATCGCGCGTTTTTTGATCAAGGCGCCTCCTGAGCGCCCGCCGAGGTTAGCCCATGTCCATCCAAACGTCCGCCCCCAAGGTCGGTTTCGTCAGCCTCGGCTGTCCCAAGGCCACCGTCGACTCCGAACGCATCCTTACCCAGCTGCGCATGGAAGGCTACGAGATCGTGCCGACCTATGAAGACGCCGATGTGGTGGTGGTCAACACCTGCGGCTTCATCGACAGCGCCAAGGCTGAGTCCCTGGACGCCATCGGCGAGGCCATCGCCGAGAACGGCAAGGTGATCGTCACCGGGTGCATGGGCGTCGACGAGGGCAACATCCGCG
This sequence comes from Pseudomonas sp. PLB05, assembly GCF_021106615.1. Classification (NCBI taxonomy): domain Bacteria; kingdom Pseudomonadati; phylum Pseudomonadota; class Gammaproteobacteria; order Pseudomonadales; family Pseudomonadaceae; genus Pseudomonas; species Pseudomonas sp. PLB05. The sequence goes on along the minus strand of NZ_JAJOHO010000001.1, from coordinate 624,520 downwards.
GCGTGCACCCCAGCGTGCTGGCGGTGACCGGTCCGCAGCAGTACGAGCAGGTGGTCAGCGCCGTCCACGAGGTGGTGCCGCCGCAGTTGGAGCACAATCCGCTGATCGACCTGGTCCCGCCCCAGGGCATCAAGCTGACCCCGCGCCACTATGCCTATTTGAAGATCTCCGAGGGCTGCAACCACAGCTGCAGCTTCTGCATCATCCCCTCCATGCGCGGCAAGCTGGTCAGCCGCCCGGTGGGTGACGTGCTGTCCGAGGCCGAGCGCCTGGTCAAGGCGGGCGTGAAGGAGCTGCTGGTGATCTCCCAGGACACCAGCGCCTACGGCGTCGACCTCAAGTACAAACTGGACTTCTGGAACGGCCAACCGGTCAAGACGCGCATGCTGGAACTCTGCGAGGCGCTGTCGGGCATGGGGGTCTGGGTGCGCCTGCACTATGTCTACCCCTACCCCAACGTCGACGACGTCATTCCACTGATGGCCGCCGGCAAGCTGCTGCCCTATCTGGACATCCCCTTCCAGCACGCCAGCCCCAAGGTGCTCAAGTCCATGAAGCGCCCGGCGTTCGAGGACAAGACCCTGGCGCGCATCAAGCGCTGGCGGGAGATTTGTCCGGAGCTGACCATCCGCTCCACCTTCATCGTCGGCTTCCCCGGCGAGACTGAGGAAGACTTCCAGTACCTGCTGGACTGGCTCACCGAAGCCCAGCTGGATCGCGTCGGCTGCTTCCAGTATTCGCCGGTCGAGGGCGCGCCGGCCAACGAGCTGGGCCTGGACCCGGTAAGGGACGAGATCAAGCAGGCGCGCTGGGAGCGCTTCATGGCCCACCAGCAGGCCATCTCCGCAGCGCGCCTGCAGCTCAAGATCGGTCGCGAGATCGAGGTGTTGATCGACGAGGTGGACGACCAGGGCGCCATTGGCCGTTCCTATGCCGATGCCCCGGAAATCGACGGCAACGTCTATGTCGACAGCGCCAAGCCGCTCAAGCCCGGCGACAAGGTCTGGGTACGCGTCACCGATGCCGACGAGTACGACCTCTGGGCGGAAGCGCTCTAGGCCTCAGCTAGTCGTGCAGACGGTGGGTGCCGGGTACATGGGCGTGTCCGGCCGCACTGCAGCTGGCGGTGGTCGCTGACGGCGCCGCCGGCTGACCCAGTTCGCGCAGGATGCCGCAACGGTCGCCCTCACCTTCCCCCTGGCACTGCCGTCTCAGGGTCACGAGCTGTTCGCGCAGCTGATTCAACTCGCGAATGCGCACCTCAACATGATGCAGATGGGCGCCGATCAGGGCGTCCACCTGGGCGCACCCCGGCGTGGCGGTATCCCGCAGCGCCAGCAGCGCCCGGATCTCTTCCAGGGTCATGTCCAGGGAACGGCAATGACGCACGAAGATCAGGCGCTCGACCTGATCCCCGTCATAGCTGCGGTAGTTGCTGCTGCTACGCGCCGCCGGACGCAGCAGGCCTTCACGCTCGTAGTAGCGGATGGTCTCGACCGCGCAGTCGGTGCGCTGGGCCAATTCGCCAATCTTCATCGTGCCTTTCTCGCTCCGCTGACATCCGGACAGCCTGCCGCGCTCGCGGCCCTGGGGCAAGGGTTCTGGAACTACCGGCAGGCGGTGGGAAGAGACGTTGGCGACCGCTCAGCAGGTGCGGACGTGCAGGAAGACAAAACGACGCCCCGGCGATGAGTGGATCGCCAGGGCGTCGCGACAATCACCAAACTAGTTGGCGTTGTTCTGGTACAGCGCGGAAGCACGGGCGGGATGTTCCGACTGGAATTGCGCTTCGGCATTGGCCCGGATCGACTTGCTGGACAGGTCGCGACTGGCCGCGGATGCGGTACCCGACAGCACGCCCATGAACAGGACGGCGACGAGCGCTTGGATACCTAGAACTTTCATAGCGAATACCTCTTGGTTGTGCTGTTTCGATAGACACAGCGTACTCCCAGTACTAATCCGCCAGAAAGTCGCGTTTCCGTGAGTGATATTTACCTATTAAGCAAATATCACCAGGGAACGTCTTGATACTGCCTCGGACATTCGCTCATCGTCCAGGCGCGGTGCCCTGCCTATTGCAACTCGCTCAGCTGTTTTTCCAGGCCCATGGCCTGGCCTGCGCCGACACTGGTCAGGTGGAACAAACCATAGGCTTCCAGATAGGTCCAGCGACTCAGCGGACCATTACCTGAGGTGCCATGCCGGCATTCAAGGGTCTTGGCCCTGCCACTCAAGGTAGCCAGCACCTTGCGCGCCTCCCCCTCGCCCACCACCTTGCAGGACAGCTTGATCTCCCGCTGCTCCGCGCCCTTCAGATTGCCGGTCAGGGTCTGCCGGGCCTGGTAGCCGACCTGGCTGCCCACCGCGAGCCTCCGCCAGTCGCCGCTGAAACTCAGTTGATCCAGGCTAGCGAGTTCTTCCACCGGCAGATTGCCGTTGTCGAGGCGAGTGCGGCGTACCAGGTCGATCAGCCCGCGCCAATTGAGCGAGTCGACCCGTGCCGCCCTGCCCTGGGCGCTGAAGCGCAGCAGGCCTGGCTGCGCGCCAGGGCTGACCCGGACCTCTTCGCGATAGGCCTGGGCCTGGCCTTCGTAACGGCTCTCGCCCGCCTCCACGAAGCGCTGCACGGCCATGGCTGGCACGGGCAGCGCCAACGCCTTGAGCACCTGCAGAGGCTGAGCCTGGGCCGCGGGCAAATCGCCAGCGGGCGACGGTGCAGCCGGCGGTGTCGCGGCGGCCTTGATCCCGCCCAGGCGTGGCATGGCCAGTAAGGCGTCCCGGCGGTCACAGGCGGCTTCCAGCAGGGTGCGGCGCTCGACGGGAGCGGCAGCGAAGGTCTCTTGCCCCTGGGCGCCTGGCTGGCTGTCAGTTATCCGTCCGGCGTCGTCCAGGCCGTAACGCGCCAGCAGCAGATAACGGCGCGCGGTACAGTCGGCGGCCAGGGATTCGCGCCACTGGCGCACCGGAGCGCCATAGCGCGGCGTCTGCAGCTGGACGGGCAACTGTTGGCCTCCCCAGAAGCGGCGCACCCCGTTGGCGTCCACCAGGCTGTTGCGGTCGATGACCAGAGTGTCGCCACCGGCGCCACTGGCGAGGACACGCCAATCCGCACTGGCCGGCTGGGCGCAGAGTGCAGCCACGTCTGGACGCTGCTTGAGCGCCTCGACCTTGGCGGCGCTCAGCGCCAGGGGCGCGGCATAGCCATTCACCCGGCCGGGATAGACGCGCTGCTCGCCCTCCAGAAAGAGCAATTCGGCCTGCTCATCCACGCAATCCACGGCCACGAACGCGGCGCCGCCATCCGCCAGGGCCAGCGCCAGTTGCAGGCGAGAGCCCTGGCGCAGGACGCTTTCAGCCACAACGGGCCGGGTGAAGAGCTCCTCGGCATCGGTCACCGGTTCGGCAGGCGGCCGCTGGGTGCTGCAACTGGCCAGCAGCGACAGCAGGCAGAAGGCGTAAATACGGTTGGAGATCATGGTTCCTCTCGGCTGAAAACCGCGATGGATGTCGCGAACAGCAAATTGACCTGAACGAAATGCGTCTGGCGCGGATCAATAAGGGAAGCATGCCGCTTGGCATGACCTCTCCCGTTTCCCAACACGAGGTGCATTCATGAATACCGATCAGATCATAGGCAATGCCAAGGACGCTACCGGCAAGGTCCAGGACAGCTTCGGCGCCGCGACCGGCAATGCCGACTGGCAAGCCGAGGGCAAGGCCCGTCAACTGGAAGGCAAGCTGCAGGAGCAATATGGCCAGGCCATTGACTGCGCACGCAACGTGACCGCCGACAAACCCTTCACTGCCCTGGCCATCGCCGGCGGTGTCGGTTTCGTTCTGGGCGTACTGCTGTCGCGCTCCTGATCGGAGACGCGGGGCTGGCCGATGCGCCAGCCCCAAAACAAAAAGGCCTGCTCAGACAGGCCTTTTTGTTTTGGGGCTAGCTCAGGATTCCAGCGCAACGAGGTGCTTGCGCACCGTGTCCACGATATCGCCGATGTTGAAGGGCTTCTGGAACACGGCATCGAACAGCTCAGCGCTTTCCTGGGCCAGGTGCGCCTGGGCACCGCTCATCAGGATGATGGGCAGGTGTTGCAGGCCCTGGCGTTCGCGCAGGGCCTCCGCCAATTCGCGGCCATTCATCACCGGCATCATGAAGTCGGTGATGACCAGCGACGGTAGTTCTCGATCGAAGACATCAAGCGCTCGGCGACCGTTGCTCGCCTTGACCACCATGTAGCCTTCGTCTTCAAGAGCGAAGGCCAGGATGTCCGCTATCAGAAATTCGTCATCGACTACCAGTATCGTCGTCATGTGGAGACTCTCCCAGCCGACGCGATCATGGTTGTATTGAGGGCATGGCTGAACCGGAAAGCACCTTCACCATGTCTTTGAACGCCTTTTTCAGTTCGATTCCCGAGTTGTCTATCACCATCTCGCGTAGCGAGGGGTCATAAAGGCTATCCCGCACCTTGAGGATGGACAGAACTCTTTTGATCTCCGCCTCGGCCTCGACGAATCGCAGCAAAATCAGATTGTCCACCATGCTGGAAAGTTCGGGAGCCGGCGCTGCTATATCCGCGCCAAACATGTCCCGTAATTCCCAGGTAGCTAGAACTGTGACGCCCTGGGTACGCAGCTCGTTCAGTAATGCACTGAAGTATTCGATGAGCCGCCCCTGGGGCAAGGCGAAGCGGGCAATGGCGCCCAGACTGTCGATCACCAGCCGTTTGATGCCGTGCTGCTGGACCAGCGCGAGCAGCTTCAGACCAACTTCATCAAGGCGCAACTCGGTCGTGGGCTGCCAGTGCATGTGCAGTGCGCCCTGATCGATACGGCCGGCCAGATCGAGCCCCAGGGCGTCGGCCTTGAGCTGCAGCCGCTCCGGCGGTTCATAGAAGCTGAACATCAGACCGGGGGCCTCGGACGTGCAGGCGGCCAGGAAATTCAGCGAAATGGACGTCTTGCCGGCACCCGAAGGCCCCATGAGCAAGGTGGTCGAGCTTTCCGGTAGCCCGTTCTCGATCATCGCATCCAGCGAAGCCACGCCGCTGGTTACGCGCTGGTTCCCAATGCGATAGGTCGCGCCCACCGAGGGATCGCGATAGAGAGTTTCCAACCGTGGAAACACGGTGATGCCGGCATCGGAGATGGTGAATTCGTGGAAGCCCGGCAACGCGCCGCTACCGCGAGTCTTGCGCAGTGCCAGACGGCGGATGGTGCGACTGCCGATCTCTTCCTCGTGCAGATCCAGCACGCCATCGACCATGGTGTGCTCCGGGCTACCGTCTTCGAGACGCGCGCTGGTGAGAAAGATCACCGTGCAACCGGCAAAGGCCGCATGCCCCTGCAACTCGGCGATGAACTTCTTGGTGTCGATGGGCGTTTCCGCACGCGACCGAGCGTTGAGCAGACCATCCACCACCAGCAGACTGGCCTTCTGCCGGCTGATTTCCCGCCGCAGGAGACGCACGACCTCATCCAGCCCTTCGCCTTCCATGGTATCGAAGGCGCTCAGATACTGGACCTGATCCCCGATGCAGGAGCGGTCGAAGAAATCCAGCGTGGAAAAGAACTGGAACATCCGCTCGTGGGTTTCCGACAGCATGGTCGCGAACAGCACCCGGCCACCGCCGCGCACATGGTTGAAGGCGATCTGATTGGCCATGATCGATTTGCCGGAGCCCGGACGGCCCTGGATGACATAGGACGCTCCGGCAACCAGGCCTCCCTTCAAGATCTCATCCAGCCCCTGGATACCGGTTACGACGCGCTCGAGTCGATTCAAGAACGATGCCTCAAACTAATGATGTGTCTGGGACGCCTGGACAGGCGCCCGGTGCTTCGCAGGCAAGAGCCTATAAGGGTGCTACCGAAATAGCCAGCTAGAGGGCCTGGCCTTAGCCGCGTTTGCGAATCAGTCCTTCCTGGGCTACCGAGGCCACCAGCTGGCCTGCGCGGTTGTAGATGCTGCCGCGGCACAGACCGCGAGCCCCGCCGGCCCAGGGACTGTCGATGGCGTAGAGCAACCAGTCGTCCAGGCGGAAATCGCGGTGGAACCAGACCGCATGGTCGAGGCTGGCGATCTGCAGCGAGCGATCCCAGAAGCTGGTGCCATGGGGCAGCAGCGAGCTGGGCAGCAGATTGAAGTCCGAGGCATAGGCCAGCAGATAGCGATGCAGCGCCGGCTGGTCCGGCAGATCGCCGGTGGCGCGGAACCAGACGTGGCGGACCGGCTCGGTGGGTTCCGGCTTGAAGGGGTCGGTAAAGACCACCGGGCGCATCTCGATCGGCCGCGGCCCGAGCAGCTTGTCGCGCAAGGGCACAGGAATCAGCTCGGCGTACTTCTGCGCGTGGGCGATTTCCGATTGCAGCGTCTCGGGCGCGGGCACGTCCGGCATTGTGGTCTGGTGCTCGAAGCCCGGCTCTTCGATATGGAAGGAGGCGCTGCAGAAAAAGATCGGCTGTTCGCCCTGGAAGGCGGTGACCCGGCGGGTGGAAAAGCTGCCCCCGTCGCGGATGCGATCCACCTGGTAGGTCACCGCCTCCACGGTCGAACCAGCGCGCAGGAAATAGCCATGCAGGGAGTGCACCTGGCGCGTCTCGGGCACGGTCTGGCTGGCCGCTGACAGCGCCTGCCCTAGCACCTGCCCACCAAAGAGCTGGGGAAAGCCGAGATCCTGGCTGCCGCCGCGATACAGATCGGGGGCCAAGGATTCGAGGGTCAGCAGTTCGACCAGGTTGTCCAGCACCTTGCTCATGGGAAGGGTTCCTTGACAGAGAGCGATCATCATACGCAAAACCGGTCAAATCCTGTGCGTTCGCCGTGCTTCCAGACACATTACTCATCGTATGACGATAACAGGTGGAGCTTGTGGCCCCATAAGCGGTCACAATGAGGGTACCGCTGTCCGCTCGCAGGCTTCCTCCCCATGACCGAAACCGCCAACGCCTCGTCTCCCCATCCGTCCGCGGCCAAGATCGCGGAGCTGGGTAAGGGTCTCGGGCACGACGACATCTTCTTTGCCGCCGTGAAAAAGACCCGGATGCCGATGATCGTGACGGATCCGCACCAGCCGGATAATCCGATCATCTTCGCCAACGAGTCCTTCCTGCGCACCACGGGCTACGCGCTGGACGAGGTCATGGGCCGCAACTGCCGCTTCCTGCAGGGCCCGGACACGCGCCCGGAACACATCGCCGAAATCCGCAGCGCGCTGCGCGAGCAACGGGATTGCGACATCGAATTGCTGAATTACCGCAAGGACGGTTCGACCTTCTGGAATGCGCTGTTCATCTCCCCGGTGCTCGATCCCCAGGGCCAGCTGCTCTACTACTTCGCCTCGCAGCTGGACGTCTCCCGCCGCCGCGACGCCGAGGATGCCCTGCGGCAGGCGCAGAAGATGGAAGCCCTCGGCCAGCTCACCGGTGGCATCGCCCACGACTTCAACAACCTACTGCAGGTGATGGTCGGCTACCTGGATATCCTGAGGATCAATCTGGATCGTCCGGAACTGGACAAGGACAAGGCCAAGCGCCATGTCGACAACACCCGCGACGCGGTGAATCGGGCAGCCACCCTGACCCAGCAGCTGCTGGCCTTTGCCCGCAAGCAGCGCTTGACCGGGCGCGCGGTGGACCTGAACAAACTCATCGGGTCCCGTCAGGGGCGCCTGGCCCAGGCGCTGGGCGGGCCCCTTCGCTTCATCTTCCGGCCGGCACCGGCGCTGTGGAATTGCCGGCTCGATCCGATCCAGCTGGAGACGGCGCTGCTCAATATCGTCGATAACGCCCGCCTGGCCATGCAGGAGCGCGGTACCGGCACCCTGACCCTGGAGACCCTCAACGTCGAGGTCAATGGCCAGGATCTGGCCCACGGCGGCCTGGCCCAGGGGCACTATGTCTGCATCGCCCTGACCGACACCGGCTGCGGCATGTCCACCGACGTGCTCGGTCGGGCCCTGGATCCCTTCTTCACTACCCGCGACGAAGGCCAGGGCAGTGGCCTGGGCCTGTCCATGGTCTATGGCTTTCTCAAGCAGTCGGGCGGTCTGGTCAGGCTCTATTCCGAAGTCGGCATAGGCACCTCGGTGCGCCTCTACTTCCCCGTCTCCGAAGAGGAAGCGCGCGAGCACCCGGTACCCCTGCCGACCCCGCACGAGGACGGCGGTGGCTCCGAGACCATCCTGGTGGTGGATGACCGTCCGGACGTCGCGGCCCTGGCCCAGGCCATCCTGCAGGAGACTGGCTACCAGGTGCTGGTCGCCCACAATGGCCAGCAGGCGCTGGACATCCTTGCCCGCGAGCCTGCCATCGACCTGCTGTTCAGCGACCTGATCATGCCCGGCGGCATGAATGGCGTGATGCTGGCCAAGGAGGCGCAACGGCGCCGGCCCGAGCTGCGCATCCTGCTCACCACGGGCTATGCCAACAACGCCTTGGAACTGGAGGAAGGTAATGGCGAGCCCTTCCCCATTCTCAACAAGCCCTATGGCCGTCAGGACCTGACCCGCTGGATCCGCCGCATGCTGGACAGCGCCCAGCCATGAAGGACGAAGCCCTGGAGCGCGAGCCCGCCAGCTGCGACACCGGGCAGGATGGCCCGGTGGACCTCCAGAGCTTTCTGGCCTGTCTGGAGCGGGTGGGCAACAGCCCCAGCCAGGTCTCGGTGCAGCATCTGATCGATGCCATCGGCAGTCGCTCCTTTGGTCCCATGATCCTCCTGCCGGGGGTGCTGGCGATCTCGCCGCTCACTGGCATTCCCGGTATCGCCACCGCCATCGCGGTCTTCGTGATGCTGGTGAGCGGTCAGCTGCTCCTGGGACGCGACCACTTCTGGCTTCCGCGCTGGGTCCTGCAACGTTCTGTCTCCCGCGGCAAGCTGCGCAAGTCGTTGCGGCTACTGCGGAAGCCTGCGCGCTGGGTGGACAAGGTGGTCAAGTCGCGGCTGCGGGTACTCACCTCGCGACCCGCGCACTTCGTTACCGCCCTGCTCTGCATCCTCATCGCCGCGACCATGCCGGTGCTGGATTTGGTGCCCTTCGCCAACACCACGGCCGGGCTGGCGCTGACCTCCTTCGCCCTGTCGCTAATCGCCCGTGACGGCCTGCTGTTCCTCCTGGCGCTGGGTTTCTGTACCGGTATCCTCTGGTTCATCCTGGAGCTCCTGGTGTTTTGAGCACACGCCTGCCCCTGGTCTACCACGAGGACTACAGTCCGCCCTTCCCCGCCGGCCATCGCTTTCCGATGGAAAAATTCCGTCTGCTGCACGAACACCTGAGTGCCAGCGGCATCCTGGGTGCAGACAACTGGCGGCGCCCCGAACCCTGCCCGAACGAGCTGCTGGCGCTGGCCCATGCGCCGGACTATATCCGCGCCTTCCAGGCCGGCGAGCTGGCACCGCCGCTGCAGCGCCAGCTGGGCCTGCCCTGGAGCGAAGCCCTGGTGCGCCGTACCATCCGCGCCGTGGGTGGCTCACTGCTCACCCTGGAGCTGGCGCTGCGCCATGGCCTCGCCTGTCACCTCGCCGGAGGGACCCACCACGCCCACCACGACTATCCGGCCGGCTTCTGCATCTTCAACGACCTGGCGATCCTGGCCCTGTCGCTGCTGGAAAGCGGTCGCGCCGGGCGGGTGCTGATCCTGGATTGCGATGTTCACCAAGGCGATGGCACGGCGCGCATTCTGGCTGAGGTACCCGACGCCATCACCGTCTCGCTGCACTGCGCCACCAACTATCCGGCGCGCAAGGCGCGAAGCGACTGGGACATCCCCTTGCCGCGCGGCCTGGACGACGCCGGCTATCTGCGAGTCCTCGACGACGCCCTGGGCTACCTGCTGCCCCTCTATCAGCCCGACGTGGTGCTCTACGACGCCGGAGTGGACGTTCATTGCGATGACGCCCTGGGCTATCTGGACCTCACCGATGTCGGTCTCGCCGCCCGCGACGGCTTGGTCTTGCGGCGCTGCCTGGCGGCGGATATACCGGTGGTAGGGGTGATCGGTGGCGGCTATTCGGCCGACCGCCTGGCCCTGGCCCGCCGGCACGGCATCCTCCATCACACCGCGACCCAGGTCTGGCAGGAGCTGGGTCTTAACTGAACGGGAGTTTTCATGAGCAAGATCGCCAAACCCACCGAATCCAGCCAGGCACGCCTGGCGGTGTTGATCGATGCGGACAACGCGCCGGCAGCCATCGTCGACGGCCTCATGGCGGAGATCGCCCGCTTCGGTGTGGCCAGCGTCAAGCGCATCTATGGCGACTGGACCCAGCCGCAGCTGAACAGCTGGAAGAAGGTGCTGCTCGACCACTCCATCCAGCCGGTACAGCAATTCGGCTACACCAAGGGCAAGAACGCCACCGACAGCGCCCTGATCATCGACGCCATGGACCTACTCTACACTCGTCGTTTTGACGGTTTCTGCCTGGTCTCCAGCGACAGCGACTTCACCCGCCTGGCGGCGCGGCTGCGTGAGGAAGGGCTGACGGTCTACGGTTTCGGCGAGGAGAAGACGCCGGATCCCTTCGTCTCGGCCTGCGACAGGTTCATCTACACCGAGATCCTCAGGTCCAAGCCGCGCGAGGAGAGTCGCGAGACGACGCCGGCCGACAAGCCCGCGACCACCAACCGTGGCAAACCCAAGCTGAGCGCCATCCTCAAGCTCATCGAGCAGGCGGTGGAAGACGCCTCCGACGAAGGCGGTTGGGCCAACCTGGGCCTGGTCGGCACCAACCTGGGCAAGGTACGTCCGGACTTCGATGCCCGCCTCTATGGGCATCGCAAATTCAGTGGCCTGGTGAAAGCCCATGGCGACCGATTCGAGGTTCAGGAACGGGATCCCGCCGATGGCAGCGCGGGCAAGGCCGTGTACATCCGCAACCGTTAACGCCGTTCCGCCTGCCTGGCTCTGGCCCGGGCATCGGCGGCGAAATTCCACGAGCAGGCGCCATCAAGGTGCCATACCACCGGTCAGACATCGTGGAACCGCTCGGCTGGCGGTGGCCTCAACCCTAGGTTAATGCAGCCCTACGGAGACCGCCATGCGAGCCTTGACCTACCACGGTGCCCACGATGTCCGCGTTGATACCGTCCCCGATCCGACCATCCAGGACGCCGACGACATCGTCCTGCGGGTGACCGCCACGGCCATCTGCGGCTCGGACCTGCACCTCTACCGCGGCAAGATTCCGACCGTCGAGCACGGTGACATCTTCGGCCATGAGTTCATGGGTATCGTCGAGGAAACCGGTCCGGCGGTCACCGCCGTGCAGAAGGGTGACCGGGTGGTGATTCCCTTCGTCATCGCCTGTGGCAGCTGCTTCTTCTGCAACCAGGACCTCTACGCGGCCTGCGAGACCACCAACACCGGTCGCGGCGCCATCCTCAACAAGAAGCAGATTCCGCCGGGCGCGGCCTTGTTCGGCTTCAGCCATCTCTACGGTGGCGTACCGGGCGGCCAAGCCGAATACGTGCGCGTACCTAAAGCCAATACCGGCCCCTTCAAGGTGCCCGGCACCCTCGCTGACGAAAAGGTGCTGTTCCTTTCCGACATCCTGCCGACCGCCTGGCAGGCCGTGCTCAACACCGGCATCGGCCAGGGTTCGAGCATCGCCATCTATGGCGCCGGACCGGTCGGCCTGCTGTCGGCCGCCTGTGCGCGGATGCTGGGTGCCGAGCGTATCTTCATGGTCGATCACCACCCCTATCGCCTGGCCTATGCCCAGCAGACCTATGGCGTCATCCCGATCAACTTCGACGAGGACGACGATCCGGCGGCGACCATCATCGAGCAGACGCCCGGCAAACGCGGGGTCGACGGCGTGGTGGATGCGGTGGGCTTCGAGGCCAAGGGCAGCACCACCGAGACCATCCTCGCCAACCTCAAGCTGGAAGGCAGCAGCGGCAAGGCCCTGCGCCAGTGCATCGCGGCCGTGCGGCGCGGTGGCACCGTGAGCGTGCCCGGGGTCTATGCCGGTTTCATCCATGGTTTCCTGTTCGGTGATGCCTTCGACAAGGGCCTCACCTTCAAGATGGGCCAGACCCATGTGCAGCGCTATCTGCCGGAACTGCTCGAACACATCGAGCGTGGCGACCTGGCACCGGAGGCCATCATCACCCACCGGATGTCCCTGGAGCAGGCGGTCGAGGGCTACAAGATCTTCGACAAGAAGCAGGAGGACTGCCGCAAGGTCATCCTGACGCCGGGGCGGACCGAACCGCTGATTCCCGAGCGGCTGGAAGAACCCCTGGCGGCGCCCCTGGGTCAGGCTGGCGTGGTCTAAGAACCTAGCACCTCGCGTACAATGGCGGTTTTCCGTAGCTCCTGGATGCCGCCATGTCTCTCTCCCCCGCCGCCCCTGCCGTCGCTGTCATCGGGGGCGGCCCCGCCGGGCTGATGGCGGCCGAGACCCTGGCCGCCGCCGGCATCCCGGTGGATCTCTTCGATGCCATGCCTTCCGTGGGTCGCAAGTTCCTGCTGGCCGGCGTGGGCGGCATGAATATCACCCATGCCGAAGAGCAGGCCACCTTCCGCCAGCGCTATCGCGAGCGGGAAGGCGACGTCAGCTCCTGGCTCGATGCCTTCGATAGCGATGCCCTGCGCGCCTGGATCCATGAGCTCGGCATAGAGACCTTTGTCGGCACCTCGGGACGAGTGTTTCCCGCCGACATGAAGGCCGCGCCGTTACTGCGTGCCTGGCTGCATCGCCTGCGCGATCAAGGCGTGCGCATCCACACCCGTAGTCGCTGGTTGGGCTGGGACGCCGAGGGTCGGCTGCGCCTGGCGACTCCGGAAGGCGAGCGACTCCTGCAGGTCCAGGCCTGTGTACTGGCGTTGGGCGGCGGAAGTTGGCCGCGCCTGGGTTCGGATGGCGCCTGGCAGGCCTTGCTGGCCGAACGTGGCGTCACACTGCGACCGCTGGAGCCGGCCAACTGCGGCTTCGAGGTCACTGGCTGGACCGACTTTCTCAAGACCCGCCATGCCGGCGCGCCGATCAAGCCGGCCGCTCTCGCCCTGCCCGGCCAACCGCCGCGCCAGGGCGAATTCGTCCTTACCGACACTGGGATCGAGGGGAGCCTGGTCTATGCGCTGTCCGCCGAGATCCGCACGGCCATCGAACGCGATGGCCAGGCGATCCTGAGCCTGGATCTGGCGCCCCAGCGCGACCTGGCCGAACTGGGGCGCGCCCTGGCCAAGTCGCGCGGCAGCCAGTCCCTCGCCAACCACCTGCGGCGCCACGCTGGGATCGACGGCGCCCGCGCCGCCCTGCTCCGTGAGCTGGCGCCACCCGAGGCCTTCCAGGAAATGGCCCAACTGGCCCAGGCCTGCAAGGCCGTGCCGCTCACCGTGGTCCGACCGCGCCCCCTGGCGGAAGCCATCAGCAGCGCCGGCGGCGTGCCTCTGGAGGCACTGGACGACGGCCTGATGCTCCGGCAATTGCCTGGCGTCTTTTGCGCGGGTGAGATGCTCGATTGGGAAGCCCCCACCGGCGGCTATCTGCTCACCGCCTGCTTCGCCAGCGGGCGTGCGGCGGGCCAGGGCGTGCTGCGCTGGCTGGCGAGGCGCTAGGCCTCAGGCCTCAGGCCGGGCGCTCGACGAACTCGGTGGCCGGCGAGCCATCGGCATTGTGCTGGCGAATCACCGCTGGGCGCCCTTCCTCATCAAGCAGGACCTGGCCGATGCCGGCACCGTTCCACAGCCGCTCGCCGGCCTCGCGGCGATCGGGCAGGCGTGGCTGCAGCTCCCAGCGGCGGCGCTTGGTGAAGCCGTTGAGCGGCGACCAGGGCGCATAGAGCCAGCGATTGAGTCGATCCAGGGTCGCCAGCAGGCGCGGGGGAAATTCGTTCTTGATGCCGCTGCTGGTGATCTGCCAGAGCCGCGGCTCGCCGCGTCTGTCGCGGATGCGGATGTCGTAGACGAAGGAATAGTGCACGTCGCCGGAGAGCACCACGTAATTGCCCGGGGTGCGTCGGTGGCGAAAGATGTTGAGCATGGTCTTGGCCGCGCCGGGGTGGGCCATCCAGTTCTCGGCATCCACCATCAGCGGCTGGCCGAACCAGGTGAAGATACGCTGCACCGCCTCGATCAGCTTGACGCCGAACATGGGCGCGGCCGAAACGATCACCGCCGACGGATGATCCAGCAGGTCCTGCTGCAACTCGCAGAGCGCCTCCCAGTCCATCAGGCCTGACGGGTGCTCCAGGCGGCGTTCGCTGCGCCAGCGGCGCGTACGGGTGTCCAGCACGATCAGCGGTGGTTCGGTCTTGAGTACATAGTGCCAACCTTGGAACCGCAGCAGATCGTCGATGCACTGATTCTGCTCCGCACAGTCCAGTTTGCCGTCGTCTCCCGCGGTGGCCAACAGGCAGGCGGTGGCGGCTAACGGCTCGGCGACCGATTCCGGCGCATTGCCCCAGGCCTGGCAGAGCAGATAGGCCAGCAGGGCATTGCCGAGGATGCGCCGAGAGAAGGGATGCCCATAGGCCGTCTCCTCCCAGCGGGCGGATAGATTCCAGTCGTCGGTGACGTCGTGGTCGTCGAAGATCATCAACGTGGGTACCCAGGCCAGGGCCCGCGCGGCCCGGGGCAGAGTCGCCACGAAGCCTTCGATGCAGCGCGACTCGGCGGCGTAACGCTCATGGTCCTTATCGTCGAGCGCCGGTGGCACGACCTCGATCAGGCTCCAGGGCGTGGGGGACCAGCAGAGCAGATAGACCGCCAGCACCTCGCTCAGGGTTACCAGGTGATTGTGGGCATTGGTGGAGGTGAAGATCGGCTTTTCCACCCCACCAAAGAATTTCTCGCGCAGCGCCCGATTGGACTTGAAGGCCGGCAGCAGGTCTTCGCGGTGATAGAGGTTGGCGGCATGGGCCATCAGCGCGTCGCTGTCCGCCACCACCGCGCCTTCGAGAAACTCGCCATGGAGTCCGAGGCGACGGATCAGCGCCTGCACCGCCAGCAGCATGGGCCCCGCGACGTCGTCGGCATAGACCTGATCACCGGTAAGCAACAGGGCCGCGGGCCGCTCCTCGGGGGTCGCACTGGCCTGCAGCAGGCGATCCACCGCGATCAGGCCATCGGCCGAGGCGTGATGGGGCTTGCGACAGGAGCCATGGAGCAGATGATCGAAGCGCGCGCGCAGCACCAGGCATGGCAGGTCCCCGTCGGCCGAGAGCAGGTGTGGGGCCCAATTGCGGATGCCGCCCGCGGTCAGCTGCAGGTCGTAGTGGATGAAGGTATCGGTCGGCAACTCGACCTTGGGCCTGACCTCCAGCAGCTGCAAGTAGGCCTGTGCGCCCAGGCGCAGGCACTGGACCTCGCTCTGAGCCTCCCACTCGGCTTCACCCTGCCAGAGTCGCGGCACAGGCGCCTCGGCGGTGGTGGTCACCAGCCAGAGCAGCAACCGCGACGACTCGACCCGGCGCAACAGCGGACCGGCCAGTACCGGGGGCAAGGTAGAGGTATCGCTCATGGGTTCTCCTGTAGACGCAGAACTGACCACTATGCCGCGTCGGGATTCAGCCCGCAGCCGCCGCCTGGCTACAAAGTTTGAGCGCGCATCACAGTCGGCCTAGAATTCGCTCCCTTTTCGTCGCCATCCGGGCCTGTCATGACCTTTGCCGACCTCGGCCTCATCGATCCGCTGCTGCAGGCGCTCGCCGCCCTGGAGCACAGCTCCCCTACCCCCATCCAGCGCCAGGCCATCCCCGCGGTGCTGGCGGGTCGCGACCTGCTGGCCGCCGCCCAGACCGGCACCGGCAAGACCGGCGCCTTCGGCCTGCCGCTGCTGCAGCGACTGGTGCAGGAAGGCCCGGCGGTGGCGCCCAACCATATCCGCGCGCTGATCCTCACCCCCACCCGTGAACTGGCGGAACAGGTCCATGCCAGCCTGCGCGACTATGCCCAGCATCTGCCCCTGCGCACCGCGGTGGCCTATGGTGGCGTGAGTATCAATCCGCAGATGATGAAACTGCGCAAAGGTGTGGATGTGCTGGTGGCGACCCCGGGCCGGCTGCTCGATCTGTTCAGCCAGAACGCCGTGCGCTTCGACCAGGTGCAGCTGCTGGTGCTGGACGAAGCTGATCGCATGCTCGACCTGGGCTTTTCCCGGCAACTGGGCGAGCTGTTCGTCATGCTGCCGCGCAAGCGCCAGACCCTGCTGTTCTCGGCGACCTTCTCCGACGCCGTGCGCCAACTGGCCGCCCCGGTGCTGCGCGATCCCCAGACCCTCGACGTCAGCCCGCGCAACACGGCCGCCGTCACCGTCAAGCAGTGGGCGGTACCGGTCGACAAGAAGCGCAAGACCGAACTCTTCCTGCACCTCTATCGCAGCGGTCGCCACGGCCAGGTGCTGGTGTTCGCCAAGACGCGCAAGGGTGTGGAGCAACTGGTGGAGGCGCTGCAGGCCGAAGGTCTGGCCGCGGAATCCATCCATGGCGACAAGCCGCAGCCCGCGCGGTTGCGCGCCCTCGCCCGCTTCAAGGCCGGCGAGGCCGACATCCTGGTCGCTACCGACGTCGCTGCCCGCGGCCTGGACATCCAGGACCTGCCGCTGGTGGTCAACCTGGACCTGCCCATCGTTGCCGAAGATTACGTGCACCGCATCGGCCGCACCGGGCGCGCGGGCAACCAGGGCCAGGCGGTTTCACTGGTCTGCGCCGATGAAGTCGAGCAACTGGCGGCCATCGAGACGCTGATCGGCCAGATCCTCATGCGCCGCGACGAGCCGGATTTCATCCCCGACCACCGCGTCCCCCAGACCGGTCCGGGCGGATTGGTCATGAAGAAGCCCAAGAAGCCGAAGAAACCCAAGGTGGGTGGACCGGTATCCGACAAGCCCCTGGGTCGCTGGGTGGAAGACGGCAAACCCAAGGTCAAGTCGGTGCGCAAGTCGCCCGGCTTCGGCAAGCCACGCAAGTAACCGTAAGGAGCGGTGGAATGGCGGTAGACGGGTGATCGCGGCCATGACCGTAACAGACCCTAGGTTGGGCTGAGCGTAGCGAAGCCCAACCGGTCTTGCTCGGGGCCGGTTGTTGGGCTTCGACGATAAAGCCGTCTCAACCCAACCTACGAAAACAGTGCCAGCCCGTAGGAACGGCCGTAGGTTGAGTTGCGCGCAGCGAAGCCAACGGGTCTTGCCCAGAGCCCGCACTGTTGGGCTTCGACGATGGAGCCGTCTCAACCCAACCTACGGCCCCGTAGGAGCGGCCGCATCGGCGGACCGCCAGGGCCGCGCTATGCTGGGCGTCGTTTACTCCGCCAGGCGCCAGGTGGTGCCGCCCTTGCCGTCTTCCAGCACCACGCCCAGGGCGGTGAGCTGGTCGCGGATGCGGTCGGATTCCGCCCAGTTCTTTTCCGCGCGCGCGGTCAGCCGGGCCTGGATCAGCGCCTCGACCTCGGCGGCATCCACCCGCCCCGCCGCATCGGCGCGCAGGAAGGCTTCCGGCTCCAGCTGCAGCACGCCCAGCACCTCACCCAGTTCGCGCAGACGCCCGGCCAGGCCAGCCGCCGCGGCAGGATCGCTCTCGCGCAGGCGGTTGATCTCGCGGGCCAGCTCGAACAGCACGCCGCAGGCACCGGCGGTGTTGAAGTCGTCGTCCATGCACTGGGCGAAGCGCTCGGCGTAGCTTTCGCCGCCTTGCGCCGGTGCTTGCGGCAGGCCCTTGAGCGAGTGATAGAAGCGCTCCAGAGCACCCTTGGCTTCGCGCAGGTTGTCTTCCGAGTAGTTGATCGGACTGCGGTAGTGGCTGGCGATCAGCAGGTAGCGCACCACCTCGGGGTGGTACTTCTCCAGCACCTCGCGCAGGGTGAAGAAGTTGCCCAGGGACTTGGACATCTTCTCGCCATTGATGGTGATCATGCCGCAGTGCAGCCAGGCGTTGGCATAGGTCTTGCCAGTCGCCGCCTCGCTCTGAGCGATCTCGTTCTCGTGGTGCGGAAATTCCAGATCGTTGCCACCGCCGTGGATGTCGAAGGTCTCGCCCAGGCAGCAGGTGGACATCACCGAGCATTCGATGTGCCAGCCCGGTCGCCCGGCGCCCCAGGGCGACGGCCAGCTCGGCTCGCCCGGCTTGGCGGCCTTCCACAGCACGAAGTCCAGCGGATCTTCCTTGGCCTCGCCCGGCTCGATGCGCGCGCCGATGCGCAGGTCCTCGACGCGTCGCCGCGACAGCTTGCCGTAGCCAGCGAAGCGGTTGACCCGGTAGTAGACGTCGCCGTTACCCGGGGCATAGGCATAGCCCTTGTCGATCAGGGTCTGGATCATGGCGTGCATGCCATCGATGTGATCGGTGGCGCGCGGCTCCTGGTCGGGCTTGCGGATATTCAGCCGCGCCTCGTCCTCGTGCATCGCCTCGATCATCCGCGCCACCAAGTCGGTGAAGGGCTCACCGTTGGCATTGGCGCGCTTAATGATCTTGTCGTCGATGTCGGTGATGTTGCGCACGTAGGTCAGCTCATAGCCGCTATGGCGCAACCAACGGGTGATGACGTCGAAGGCCACCATGCTGCGACCATGCCCCAGGTGGCAGTAGTCATAGACGGTCATGCCGCAGACGTACATGCGCACCTGCCCTGGTACCAGCGGCGTGAAGGCTTCCTTGGTCTTGGTCAGAGTGTTGTAGAGGTGCAGCGCCATCATTGCCCCCAGGAATCGCGCAGGGTCACGGTACGGTTGAACACCGGCTTGCCGGGTGCCGAGTCCTTCAGATCGACGCAGAAGTAGCCTTCGCGCTCGAACTGGAAGCGGTCTTCCGGTTGGGCCTGGGCCAACGACGGCTCGGCACGGCAACCCTTGAGCACCACCAGGGATTCGGGATTGATGTTGTCGAGGAAGCTGCCACCCTCCTCGCTCTTCTCCGGCTGCGCCGAACGGAACAGGCGATCGTAGAGGCGCACCTCGCACTCCACGCTACCTGCGGCCGGCACCCAGTGGATCACGCCCTTGACCTTGCGGCCCTCGGGATTCTTGCCCAGGGTGTCCGGGTCGTAGCTGCAACGCAGTTCGACCACGTTGCCGTCGGCATCCTTGATGGCCTCATCGGCACGGATCACGTAGCTGCCGCGCAGGCGCACCTCGCCACCCGGCTCCAGGCGCTTGTAGCCCTTGGGCGGATTCTCTTCGTAGTCGCCCTGGTCGATGTACAGCTCGCGGGTGAAGGGCAGCTGGCGCACGCCCAGATCCTGCTTGGGATGCCGTGCCAGCTCCAGATTCTCTACCTGGCCCTCGGGGTAGTTGGTGATCACCACCTTGAGGGGCCTCAGCACGCACATGGCGCGCGGAGCGTTCTGGTCCAGGTCCTCGCGGATGGCGAATTCCAGCATGGCCACGTCGACCACGCCATTGGAACGGGTCACGCCGATCATCTCGCAGAAGTTGCGGATGGCGGCCGGGGTGTAGCCACGGCGGCGATAGCCCGACAGGGTCGACATGCGCGGGTCGTCCCAGCCGTGCACATGAGCCTCGTCCACCAGTTGCTTGAGCTTGCGCTTGCTGGTGACGGTGTAGTTCAGGTTGAGGCGGGCGAATTCGTACTGGCGCGGCTGGGCCGGCACCGGCAGCTTGGCCAGGAACCATTCGTACAGCGGGCGATGGTCCTCGAACTCCAGGGTGCAGATGGAGTGGGTCACGCCTTCCAGGGCATCGGACTGGCCATGGGTGAAGTCATAGCTCGGATAGATGCACCAGGCATCGCCGGTCTGGTGGTGATGGGCGTGACGGATGCGATAGAGGATGGGATCGCGCAGGTTCATGTTGGGCGAGGCCATGTCGATCTTGGCGCGCAGCACCTTTTCGCCGTCCTTGAACTCGCCGGCCTTCATGCGGGCGAAGAGGTCCAGGTTCTCGGCCACCGAGCGGTCGCGGAAAGGACTGTTGCGACCCGGCTCGGTGAGGCTGCCGCGGTATTCGCGAGCCTGCTCGGGAGTGAGGTCGCAGACGTAGGCCAGGCCCTGCTCGATCAGGTTGACGGCCCAGGCGTAGAGCTGGTCGAAGTAGGCGGAGGCATAGCGCACCTCGCCGGCCCAGTCGAAGCCCAGCCAGTGCACGTCGCTCTTGATGGCGTCGATGTATTCCTGGTCTTCCTTGGCCGGGTTGGTGTCGTCGAAGCGCAGATGGCAGTCGCCGCCGAATTCCTTGGCCAGGCCGAAGTTCACACAGATCGACTTGGCATGGCCGATGTGCAGGTAGCCGTTGGGCTCCGGCGGGAAGCGGGTGACGATCTTGGCCTGCTTGCCGGCGTCCAGGTCAGCCTGGACGATCTGCCGCAGGAAATGCGCGGGGGCGGCTTTGGCGGCGGTGGACGAGTCGGAAGTCGGCTTGCTCATGGGATCCTTAACTGGGCAGACGCACGGCCAGGGTAGGCCGAGCAAAGGTAAACCCGTATCATAGCCCAACCCGTCAAGTCCCGGCGAAACCCTTGAGGCCCTCGCCGGGTCTGGATGCTGTCCCCCTTAGCTACGGATTCGCTGCCATGATCAAGCTGCACACCAACCACGGCGTCATTACCCTGGAACTCTTCGAGGACAAGGCGCCGGAAACCGCGGCCAACTTCAAGGAATACGTCAAGAGCGGTCACTACGACGGCACCATCTTCCACCGCGTGATCAGCAACTTCATGGTCCAGGGCGGTGGTTTCGAGCCGGGCATGAAGCAGAAGCCGACCCGCGCCCCGATCAAGAACGAAGCCAACAACGGCGTCTCCAACGCGATCGGCACCGTCGCCATGGCCCGCACCATGGATCCGCACTCCGCCTCGGCGCAGTTCTTCATCAACGTGTCCGACAACACCTTCCTCAACCACACCGCGCCCACCAGCCAGGGCTGGGGCTATGCGGTGTTCGGCAAGGTGGTCGAGGGCATGGACGTGGTCAACGCCATCAAAGGCGTCGCCACTACCAGCAAGGCCGGTCACCAGGACGTGCCGAGCGAAGACGTGATCATCGAGAAGGCCGAGATCGTCGAGTGATTCTACTGGTCTCCGACCTGCATCTCGAACCGCAACGCCCGGACCTGGTCCGGGCGTTTTTGCATTTCCTCGAAACCCGTGCCCGCGGTGCCGAGGCGCTGTACATCCTTGGGGATCTGTTCGAAGCCTGGATCGGCGATGACGCCATGGGGCCCTTCGAGCAGGAGATCGCCACCGCCCTGCGCCAGCTGGCCGACAGCGGCACGGCCGTCTATCTGATGCATGGCAATCGCGACTTCCTCATCGGCAAGGCCTTCTGCCGCCAGGCGGGTTGCCGCTTGCTGCCGGATCGCCATATCGCCGACTTCCCGGGTCGCCGCGTGCTGCTCATGCATGGCGATACCCTCTGCACCCGCGACGAGGGCTACCAGAAGCTGCGTCGCATCCTGCGCCATCCCCTCACCCTCTTCGTCCTGCGCCACCTGCCGCTGGCCAGCCGCCAGAAGCTGGCGCGCAAGCTGCGCAGCGAGAGTCGCCAGCAGACCCGCGCCAAGGCCATGGACATCACCGATGTCACCGAGGCCGAAGTCGAGCGCGAACTGCGCGCCGCCCGGGTGACGACGCTGATCCACGGTCATACCCACAGGCCCGCCCACCATGAGCTGCTGCTTGATGGCCAGGCGGCCGAGCGTATCGTGCTGGGGGATTGGGACCGCCGTGGCTGGGTGCTGGAAGCCAGCGAAGCGGGCCTGACCCAGGTCGATTTCGCTCTCGACGAACGGTAATAGCGCGGCCAGGCATGCCTGGCTTTCTTGCAGCAATTACCTGATCAGCAAGGCAATTTTGCTTGGCTACCCGGTCGCGGCCACTCCGGCTGCGACCGATCGTCACATGGTCGCTACAGAAATCCGCACGGGTGACCGATGACGAGGGTGTAAGGAGATGTAACCCTTTTCCGCGGAGACGCCCATGCAACTCGACACCCTCTTTGCCCAGCTGCACAACCTGCCCAATGTCCCCGAAGTGGCGCAGGTCCTGATCCAGCAGTTCGACGACCCCAACACCAGCATCGAAACCCTGTCGCGCACCGTGGCGCGCGATCCGGTCATCGCCGCCAAGGTATTGCGCCTGGCCAACTCGGCGCGCTTCCGCGGCGCCCGTGAATCCACCAGCATCGAAGACGCCGCCCTGCGCCTGGGCTTCAACACCCTGCGCACCCTGGTACTGGCCTCGGCCTTCGCCGGCGGCTTCAAGGCCGCGCCCGGTTTCGATCTGCAGGCCTTCTGGTACAACAGCTTTCTGGTCGCCAGCCTGTGCAAGCCACTGGCCAAACAAGCCGGCCTGGACCAGGAAACCGCCTTTACCTGCGGCATGCTCCACGACATCGGCGAATTGCTGATCCAGAGCGGCGCCCCCGAACTGGCACCGAGCCTGGCCGGTCGGGCCACCGCCAGCAGCCATCGCGCCGCCGACGAGACCCTGCAACTGGGCTTCGGCTATCCGGAAGTGGGTGCCGAACTGGCCCGCCGCTGGCAGCTGCCCCAGGTCCTGCGCGACGCCATTGGCTACCAGGCCCGCCCGCTGCAGGCACCGGAAGGCAACGGCTACGCCCTGATCGTGGCCCAGGCGGTCGCCGTGGCCGAGGTGCTGCAGGAGAATGTCGGTGACAGCAAGGTGCAGGACCTGAGCGGTCCGCTGTTCGCCAGCATCGACCTGGCGCAGCTGACGGCCGTACTGCCCAACGCCCGGGATACCGCCGCGACCTTTGCCCAGGCGGCCTGACCCACCGGCGCCTGACCAAATCGCAGGCAAGAAAAAACCCCTGGAGCTGGGCTCTCAGGGGTTCTCTCAGATCTGGCGGTGAGGGAGGGATTCGAACCCTCGATAAGATTTCTCCTATACACACTTTCCAGGCGTGCTCCTTCAACCGCTCGGACACCTCACCAGATTTGCTCGGCGGCTGCATCTGCATCACCGAGGCGCGCAACTATAGGCAAAGGCGATTTCGATGGCAAGCTTTTTCTTCAATCGATTCATACATTTGCACGCAACGCCGGGAAGGTCCGCTGCTCCGCGTCGTTCACGGGATGACCGGTCAGTCGCCTCTCTGCCCTGCGTTACCTTCTATACCTCCGACCAACGGTAGCGTCGCGAGCATTTTTCCAATTGCCTGAAAGCAAAGGAGAAATCGTCTAGTGCGACATTTTTGATAACCGGCTGGCCGGTCATCGCCACAAAACTGAAATTTATGTTCTATAGCTACTGGATAGTGCTCAAGCCTGCGGGTATCAGTAACTGCATGCCGCTGTCGCGCAAGCGCTTCCCGCTGAAGACGTAAAGGCTTCAAACAGCTAACAATAAAGGCCCCGAGTCATGTTCAAGAATCCCGTCCCCAAGTGGCGTCAGGCGAGTTTCGTGCTCATCGTCACCACCGTCGTACTGGTCATCCCCAATCTTTCCCGGTTCTTTGGCTGATCCCTAGCGCCAATAACCCGCTGGTGCTGCCGGCAAGGCTGCCAGCAGGTCACGCAGCCCCTCTCCCCAGCCTTTACGCAAGGCCTGGAAGTAGGGATCGTGCTCGTCGATCCGATGGCTGCTGACCTGCGCCAGCGCATCGCGCGGATAGACCACCAGATCCAGCGGCAGCCCCACCGATAGATTGCTGCGAATGGTGGCGTCGTAGGACAGCAGCGCGCAGCGCAGGGCTTCTTCCAGCGGCGTTGCGAAGGTCAGCGCCCGATCCAGGATGGGCTTGCCGTACTTGCTCTCGCCGATCTGGAAATAGGGCGTGTCCTCGGTGGCACCGATGAAATTGCCGTGGGGATAGAGGTTGTACAACTCCGGCTCCGCGCCGCGGATCTGCCCGCCCAGGAGAAAGGAACAGCTCAGATCCAGGCCATGACCGCTGGGGGCATCCTCGGCATCGCGCTGCAGGACCTCGCGCAAGGTCTGCCCTAGCAAGCGGGCGGCCTCATACAGAGTGGGCACTCCGTGCAGGTTGTCCTGTTCGCTGTCCAGGCGCTGCCGCAACAGGCTGATGACTGCCTGGGAGGTAGCCAGGTTGCCCGCCGACTGGATGGCGATCAGGCGCTCGCCCGGAATTCGGAACAGATGCAGTTTGCGAAAGGTAGCGATGTTGTCGACTCCGGCATTGGTGCGGGAATCGGCGACGAACACCAGGCCGTCGTGCAGTTTCATGGCGACGCAATAGGTCATGCGAACCTCGGGTATCGAGACGGTTTTGCCGCAGCGGTGAGGAAAAAGAAAAGACGACCCCTGGCCGTCTCTTCGTACGCTGCCGGCAGTGCTGATTATTGCTGTTGCTGCACCTGCTGCAACGGCTCGACCAGCACCTTGGCCTCCATGTGCTCCACCCCACCACCGCGGCGCATGCCGCGTACCGGGCAGGCATCCAGGTAGTCCAGGCCGACGGCCAGCCGCAGGTGGCGCTCCGGTCGGGTCAGGCGATTGGTCACGTCGTAGCTGTACCAGGCGCCGTCATGCCAGGCTTCCGCCCAGGCATGGCTGGAGAGGTGCGCGCTGTCGTCGGTGCACAGATAGCCGGACACGTAGCGCGCCGGGATGCCCAGGCTGCGGGCGCAGGCCAGGAAGGCATGGGCATGATCCTGGCAGACCCCGGCGCCCTTGGCGAAGGCCTGGGCGGCATTGCCGTCCACCTCGGTGGAGCCGGGTACATAGATCATGCGCTCGTGCAGGCGCTCCATCAGCTGGATCAGGCTGTCGCGATCCCGGCGACCGTCGCAGACCTCACGGGCGAAGGCGGTCAACGCCTCGTCGGCCTCGGTCAGCCGGGTCTGACGCAAAAAGGGAAAGGCCGAGGCCTGGCAGGGTTCCGCCTCGAAGGTCTCGTCGATCTCCACCTGGCCGCTGGCGGTGATGGTGATGGCGTTGTGGGGCGTGTCCAGGGTCAGCACATGGAGGATGTTGCCGAAGGGATCGCGTTGCGCCCGCGCCGGCCGTGGCAAGGCCAGCTCCCAGCCAAGGATCTTCTGGCGTGCATCGTCCTGAGGCGTGAGGCGCAGGTACTGGATGCTGGCGCGGACCTGATCGGCATAGCGATAAAGCGTTTCGTGATGGATCGCGAGCCTCATACGGCCTCCAGGTAAGCGGTGTTGATGGCGCTGGCGAGCTGGCGGACATGGACGATGAAATCACCGATCCAGGCGTGCAGTCCTTCGTCCAGCACCTCGTCGATGCTGGTGTAGCGCAGCCGCGCCTCGAGACCCGCGGCCAGACGCTTGGCCTCGCGGCCATTCTCCCCGGGCAGACTGGCCAGCACCCGGTGCAGCTCGATCACGCAGGCCAGCAGCGAGCGTGGCAAGTCTTCCTGCAACAGCAGCAACTCGGCGCCGTTGCGCACGTTGAGGGCATCCCGGTAGAGCTCGGTATAGGCCTCGAAGGCACTCAGGGCGCGCAGCAGGGCACTCCACTGATAGAAGCCGCGGGCGGAGGCGTCACTGATGGCTTCCGCCTCTTCTTCCCCCAGCACCTGGTAGCGGGCGTCG
The DNA here is from genome assembly GCF_021106615.1 of Pseudomonas sp. PLB05. NCBI lineage: Bacteria > Pseudomonadati > Pseudomonadota > Gammaproteobacteria > Pseudomonadales > Pseudomonadaceae > Pseudomonas > Pseudomonas sp. PLB05. The sequence goes on along the minus strand of NZ_JAJOHO010000001.1, from coordinate 599,085 downwards.
AGCATGCGCAGGGTGTTGTCGGCGCGTTCGACGAAGGTGCCCAGGCGGATGAAGCGATAGGCGTCGTTTCTCATGATGGTGCCGACCGTGGCACCGCGGAACAGGTGGGAACGCTCCTTGACCCATTCGCAGAAGCGACTGATACCGAAGCGGATCAGGCCGGTGACGGCGATTTCGCGCATCTCCAGCCAGGTGGAGTTGACGTTCTCCCACATGTCGGCGGTGATGCGTCCACGCACCGCATGGGCATTGCTGCGTGCAGCTTGCAGGCAGCAATAGATGCTGCCGGGGTTGCGCTCGTCCAGGGCGAAGAAGTGCAGCAGGCGTTCGGGGTGCAGGGCGCCGTGCTTTTCCCGGTAGTCATCCAGGGTGCCGGTGATGAGCAATGGCATGGCCAACTCGTCCAGGCCTCCGCCCTGCCCGCTCTGCGGCATCATCGACAGCGAATAGCTGACGTCCAGCATCCGCGCGAGATTCTCGGCGCGCTCCAGGTTGCGGGACATCCAGTACAGATCGGCAGCGGTACGACTCAGCATGGTGGGGTCGCCTTTCAAAGGTCCTTGCGAGGCCGCCGTGGCGGCCACTGTTTCTTGGCGATCTAGTCCTGGACCACCCAGGTGTCCTTGGTGCCGCCGCCCTGGGAGGAATTCACCACCAGCGAGCCTTCGCGCAGGGCGACCCGGGTGAGCCCCCCGGGCACCAGGCGTGTCTTGCGCCCGGACAGCACGAAGGGCCGCAGATCGATGTGCCGCGGCGCGATACCGCTCTCGACGAAGGTCGGGCAGGTGGACAGCGACAGGGTCGGCTGGGCGATGTAGGCGCTGGGATTGGCCTTGAGCCGCGCGCGGAAGGCTTCGATCTCCAGGCTGCTGGCGGTGGGGCCGACCAGCATGCCGTAGCCGCCGGAGCCATGGACCTCCTTGACCACCAGCTCGGGCAGATTGGCCAGCACATGGGACAGCTCGTCCGGCTTGCGGCACTGCCAGGTGGGTACGTTGTAGAGAATGGGTTCTTCGCTGAGGTAGAAGCGGATCATCTCCGGCACATAGGGATAGATCGACTTGTCGTCGGCCACCCCGGTGCCGATGGCGTTGGCCAGGATGACGTTACCGGCGCGATAGGCGGCCAGCAGGCCGGGCACGCCCAGCAGGGAGTCCGGATTGAAGGCCAGGGGATCGAGGAAGGCGTCGTCGAGACGGCGGTAGATGACATCGACCTTGCGGAAGCCCGAGGTGGTACGCATGAACACCTGTTCGTCGCGCACCAGCAGGTCGGCCCCCTCCACCAGTTCCACGCCCATCTCCCGTGCCAGGAAGGCGTGCTCGAAGTAGGCGCTGTTGAACCGGCCCGGGGTGAGCACCACCACCGTGGGGTTGTTGACCGGGGTGGAGCTGCGCAGGGTATCGAGCAGGATGTTCGGGTAGTGGTCGATGGGCGCGATGCGCTCCAGGGTGAACAGCTCGGGAAACAACCGCATCATCATCTTGCGGTTCTCGAGCATGTAGGACACCCCACTGGGAGTGCGCAGGTTGTCTTCCAGTACGTAGTAGGCGCCGTCGCCATCGCGCACCAGGTCGACCCCGGCGATGTGCGCATAGATGCCATTGGGCAGGTCCAGCCCCTGCATGGCCAGCTGGTACTGGTCATTGGCCAGCACCTGCTCGGCGGGTATGACCCCGGCCTTGATGATGCGCTGGTCGTGATAGAGGTCGTGGAGAAAGAGATTCAGCGCCTGGACGCGCTGAATGCAGCCGCGCTCGATGATCTGCCATTCGCTGGCGGGGATGGCTCGCGGCAGGGCGTCGAAGGGAATCAGGCGCTCCGTGCCCTGCTCGTCGCCATAGAGGGTGAAGGTGATACCGGCGCGATGGAACAGCAGGTCGGCTTCGCGACGACGCTGGGCCAGGAGTTCCGGGGGGGTCTCGCTCAGCCATTGCGCATAGCGACCGTAGTGCGGTCGACAGTGCGCCTGGGCGTCATACATCTCGTTATACAGTTGGCGGCTCATGCCGATCTCCTTGTCACCCACGGTGCAGCTTCGCAAGCCGCGTGCCAGCGCCAGAGCCTTGTGGATCAAGCTCTTGCGAGGCGGCGGGTCGCGCGGTGCACCAAAGCCAGGCACGTAAGCGTGCGCATGCACCGCAACGTTTCCGTCATGAGCCTAAGACGGTGCGCCCGGCGGAAAGTGCGATGATTGAGCGGCGGGGTGATTACAGAGAATGAGACAGGCATCCCCTTCGGGATGCCGCCTCGACAAGCCAGGGATCAGGCGGAGCTGCGGCTGACTTCCTGGGTGACGCCCCAGCCATCGAGTTGGCCGCCCAGAGGCACCACCACCGCCTCGAGATCGCTTTCGAAATCGTCGATGGTGGCGTGGGTGGCGAACATCACCTTGCTGACCTGCAGATGCCAGCCCCCCTCTTCATGGGGCATCACCTGGGTGTTGAGGGACTCGCCGTGAAACTGGTCCGCAGCGATGCGGGCCTTGCCTTCGTCGGCGAAGATGGCGAAGAAGTCGATGGGATGGAAGCGGGCGAAGTCGAAGCCGCCCTCCTTCATCCGCTGCAGCAGGTTCAAGCTCACATCATCGGCAAACGACAAGGACATAGGACAACCCTCCTCTGGTTCGGATGATCTTCTCGCCGAGCCGTCGCTACCGACGCCCGGCGAGTCGCGGCTGAGCACTCGAACGGTGCCGCGACCGTCAGGGCTTACGCCTTGCCGATGGCCTCCAGCACGTATCGAGGTAGAGCAAAGGCGGCGGCATGCAGCTCCGGGGTGTAGTAACGGGTCTGGATGCCGGTATCACTGTAGCGTTGCGCCAAGGTTTCGGCACCTTGCCGACGCAAGGTCGCGTCCTTGCTGCCCCAGGCCAGGGTCATCACGCCCCCTATGTAGGTAGGCACCGCTGACAGATAAAAGTGCCAGTCGGCGAACAGCCCGGACATCCGGCTGGCGGTGGTCTTGACCTCGTCCAGCTGCAGGAAGGGCGTGCCATTCTGGGCCACCATCACGCCGCCGTCGTTCAGGCAACGATGGCAGGCCTGGTAGAAGTTCTCCGAGAACAGCACCTCGGCCGGACCGATGGGATCGGTGGAGTCGGAGATGATGACGTCATAGCGCTCGGTGGTGTTGGCGACGAAATTCATGCCATCGTCGATCACCAGATTCAGCCGCGGATCCTCGAAGGCGCCAGCCGAATGACCGGGAAAGTGCTCCTTGCACATCTCTACCACCGAGCCGTCGATCTCGACCATGGTGATGTGCTCGACACCTCGGTGCTTGGCCACTTCCCGCAGGATACCGCCGTCGCCACCGCCGATGATGAGCACCCGCTTCGGCGCCGGATGGGCGAGGAGTGGCACCTGGGTGAGCATCTCGTGATAGATGAATTCGTCAGCCTCAGTGGTCTGGATGACGCCATCCAGGGCCATCACCTTGCCCAGCACGGCGTTCTGGAAAATCACCAGGTGCTGATGCTCGGTACGCACCTCGTGGAGCAGGCGCTCGACGGTGAATCTCTGGCCATAGCCGTCGTAGAGGGTTTCCAGGTAGTCGCTCATGTCGATCTCCGCAGGTGGCGGGCCGAGACAGACAATGCCCGGCCAAAAGCCGGGCATTGTAAGAGCTGGATGTGACAGGCTCCAGCGCTGTGCTGGTTAGCCTTTATGGGTAGGCGCGGTGGCCGAGCGATTGCCGCGCGGACCGGCGGCGGCCCAGGCGATCAGACCGATCACCGGCAGCACGATGATGAGCACGGTCCAGCCGATCTTGGCATTGCTGGTGCTGTCACTGCGGATGACGTTGACGATGGCCCAGATGTCGAGCAGGAAGACGATGAAGCCCAGTACACCGCCGATGGTGGAATTGATCATGTCGCGACTCCCGTTGCGAGGACACAGGTCTCGTCACTTGGGACTGGCGATGGGGGCGTGGAGTTCGGCCGGCTCGCTTGGGAGCGCCGCCGGCCATGGGCCTCAACCGAAGGCGGTGAGATCGATGTCAGCAAAGGACGCCACGCACGGATGGTCGCCCAGCTGGCCACCGGCACGCACTAGACCGCAGGTCGGCAGACCGGCCTGGCGCGCGGCATCCAGCTCTTCCACCACATCGGAAAGGAACAGCAGTTCCGCCGGCGCATGGGTGGTCGCCGAGGCGATGCGGGCATAGGAGGCGGCCTCGCGCTTGCCGCCGGTCAGGGTATCGAAATACCCGGAAAACAAAGGCGTGAGATCGCCATGCTCGGAGCAACCGAAGATCAGCTTCTGCGCCTGGATCGAGCCCGAGGAATAGACGTACAGCGGCAGTCCGGCGGCATGCCACTGGCGCAGGGCCTGGACGGCGTCGGGATAGACGTGCCCCCGGAGGGTGCCGGCGCGATAGCCCTGCTCCCACACCTGCCCCTGCAGCGCCTTGAGCGGCGTGGCCTTGCGGTCGGTGGCGATCCACTCCAGCAGGATGGCGATCACCCGCTCCACGTCGGCGTCCAGCTCGCCGGCTTCGGCACGCACGGCATCGAGTTGCTCGGCCACCGCCGGCTCTCCGGCATGGGCGCGCACATGGGCCGGCAGGTGCGCGCGGGCATAGGGGAAGAGCACATCGAAGACGAAGCTGACGGCGCTGGTGGTGCCTTCGATATCGGTGAGGATGGCCTTGATCGTCACGCCTCGACCTCCAGGCGCGGAAAGCGCTGGGCGATGTCCACGCCAGTGAAGTGGGCGACCCAGCCGTCGGGATTGTCGAACAGGCGGATGGCGACGAAGGACGGCGACTCGCTCATGTCGAACCAGTGCGGCGTACCGGCCGGCACCGAGATGAGGTCGTCCTTCTCGCAGAGCACGGCATAGACCTGGTCGTCGATGTGCAGGGTGAAGAGGCCCTGGCCGGCGACGAAGAAGCGCACCTCGTCTTCATTGTGGCGATGCTCTTCGAGGAACTTGGCGCGTAGCGCCTCCTTCTGCGGATGCTCGGGATGCATGCTGATGACGTCGACGGTCTGGTAGCCGCGCTCTTGGATGAGACGATCGATCTCCGGTCGGTAGGCGGCGATCACCTCCTCCTGGCTGGCGCCGGGCGCCACCGGGGCGGTGGCCTGCCAGCGCTCGAAACGCACCCCGACCTCGGCCAGGGTGGCGGCGATGTGCTCGCCATCGCTGATCACCTTCAGCGGCTGGCGGGGTTCGGCATCATGGTAGACGGTCAGTCGGCTCATGGACGCAGGCTCCGGGTCTTGAGTTCGCATTCGAAGAGGAATTCGAAGGCTTCCACGTGGCGCAAGGCATCGGCCATGCGCGGGCCCCAAGTATAGAGGCCGTGCCCGCGGATCAGGTACCCCACGCAGTCGGGATGCACGTTCAGCCAGGTCTGCACCTTGTCGGCCAGGCGCGGGATGTCCTGGTCGTTGTCGAACACTGGGATCTCCACCCGCACGTCGTGGGTGGTGACGCCATGCAGGGCCTTTTGCAATTCGTAGCCGTCCAGCACCAGGCGATCGCCTTCGAGCTGGCGCGAGAGCACCGTCGAGTTCACCGAGTGGGTGTGCAGCACGGCGCCGATCTCCGGCTGCCAGCGATAGAGCTGGGTGTGCAGCGCGGTCTCCGCGGAAGGCTTCTTGGCCTCCAGCGGGGTGCCGTCGAGGTCGGTGGCGAGGATGTCGTCCAGCTCCAGCTGACCTTTGTGCTTGCCGGAGACGGTCAACAGCAGGCGACTGTCGGACAGCCGTACCGAATAGTTGCTGCTGGTGGCCGGCGACCAGCCGCGGCCATAGAGGAAGCGACCGGCGTCGATGATTTCCCGGGCCAGTTGCTCACGCTGCTGGATCATGGAGGGTTCTCCTAACGGACAAGAGGATGAGGAAGGCGCCTGCCAGCGCCGCCAGAGAGGCGCCGGCAAAGGCGGCAAGGGCACCGGACACCTGCCAGGCATAGCCAGCATACAGCGCGCCCAGCGCACCGCCAGCTCCGGACAGGGCGGCGTAGAGCGATTGGGCCTGGCCCTGGCGGCGGCGGTCGAAATGGGACTGGACGAACTGGATGGCGGCGGCATGGAAGCAGCCGAAGGTGGCGGCGTGCAGCAATTGGGCGAACAGCAGCACCGCGAGGTGATCGGCCAGGGCGCCCAGCAGCCACCAGCGCCCGGCGGCGATGAGAAAGGCGGCGACCAGCAGGGTGTTGAGCGACAGCCGCGCCAGCAGTTGGGGCATCACCAGGAAGATCAATACCTCGGCGACCACCCCCAGCGACCAGAGCTGGCCGATGACGCCGCGGCCATAACCAAGTGCTTCCAGGTGCAGGGTGAAGACCGTGTAGTAAGGGCCATGGGACAGCTGCATCAGTGCCGCGGCGATGAAGAAGGCCGGCACCCGCGGCTGGCGCAGGGTGGTCAGGAACGGCTCGGCCGGCGCCTCAGGGCGCTGGCCGGAGTCTACCTTGACCCCCGGCACCGCCAGCGAGGCCAGCAGGATGATCGCCATCACCAGCAGCAGATAGGCCGGATAGAGATCCAGGCTGACGTACTCGAAGGCCCAGCCCAGCCCCGCCACCGCGGCGATGAAGCCGATGGAGCCCCAGAGGCGAATGCGCGCATAGCGCTGCGGCTGATCGCGCAGATGAGCCAGGGTGATGGCTTCGAACTGGGGCAGCACCGCGTGCCAGAAGAAGGCATGACCGGCCATGATCAGCGCCAGCCAGGCGAAGCCCTGGCCGAGGTAGATACCGGAGAAGCACAGCAGGGTGCAGGCGGCGCCGAGGCGGACGATGCTCAGCCGGCGGCCGGTGCGATCGGCCAGCCAGCCCCAGAGGTTGGGCGCCAGTACCCGCATCAGCATGGGGATGGCCACCAGCTGGCCGATGGCGGTGCCGGAAAAGCCCAGGTGGTGGAAATACAGCCCCAGGTAGGGCGCCGTGGCCCCCAGCAGCGCGAAGTAGGCGAAATAGAAGCCCGACAGGCGCCAATAGGGAACCGGCATCGTCCGTCCGCGGATCAGAGCTGGGGCAGGACGGGCGTGTGCACTTTCACCTCGGCGTTCTGCGCGCGATGGCGCAGGAGGTGATCCATCAGCACCAGGGCCATCATGGCTTCGGCGATGGGGGTGGCGCGGATGCCCACGCAGGGATCGTGGCGACCCTTGGTGATGATATCCACCGGATTGCCGTGGACGTCGATGGAGCGACCCGGAGTGGTGATGCTGGAGGTAGCTTTCAGTGCCAGGTGGGCGACGATGGGCTGGCCAGAGGAGATGCCGCCCAGCACACCACCGGCGTTGTTGGACAGAAAGCCCTCCGGGGTCAGCTCGTCGCGGTGCTCGGTGCCGCGCTGAGCGACGCTGGCGAAGCCGGCGCCGATCTCGACGCCCTTGACCGCATTGACGCTCATCAGCGCATAGGCCAGTTCGGCGTCGAGGCGGTCGAAGATGGGCTCGCCCAGACCCGGCGGCACGCCGTCGGCGACCACGGTGATGCGCGCGCCTACCGAATCCTGATCGCGACGCAGCTGGTCCATGTAGGCTTCCAGCTCCGGCACCCGGTCCGGATCGGGGCTGAAGAAGGCGTTCTCCTCCACGCTGTCCCAGGTCTTGAAGGGGATCTCGATGGGGCCCAGCTGGCTCATGTAGCCGCGCACCCGGATGCCCTGGGTCGCCAGGTACTTCTTGGCGATGGCACCGGCCGCCACGCGCATGGCGGTTTCCCGCGCCGAGCTGCGACCGCCGCCGCGGTAGTCGCGCAGGCCGTATTTGTGGTGGTAGGCGTAGTCGGCATGGGCCGGGCGGAACAGGTCCTTGATCGCCGAGTAGTCCTTGGACTTCTGGTCGGTGTTGCGGATCAGCAGGCCGATGGGGGTGCCGGTGGTGACGCCTTCGAAGACCCCGGAGAGGATCTCCACCTCGTCCGCTTCCTGGCGCTGGGTGGTGTGGCGGCTAGTGCCGGGCTTGCGCCGATCCAGGTCGCGCTGCAGGTCGGCGATGTCCAGGGGCAGTCCGGGCGGGCAACCGTCGACGATGGCGACCAGCGCCGGGCCATGGCTTTCGCCGGCGGTGGTAACGGTGAACAGCGTGCCGAGGGTATTGCCGGACATGCGAGGGCTCCGCGCTACGGGTGAAAGGTATGGATGCAAAATGGGAATGGGCGATTTTACACGCGCCGTGGTCTTTTACACGGATTGTGTGCGGGATAGGCCCCCACACCCCAGCTCTCCGGTGCCCTTCCTGCCATGCGTCTGCTGTTCTCCCTGCTGCTGTGCCTCGCCCTGCCCGCCCTTGCCACGGCGGCCGACCCCGTGCTCTATCGCCCCGTCCAGCTCGACACCGGCAGCGGCGTGCTCAAGGGCAGCCTGATCCTGCCGCGCAGCGAGCGGCCGCAACCCGTGGTGCTCTTCGTCTCCGGCTCCGGGCCTCTTGACCGCAACGGCAACGGACCCGGCGCGCGCAACGCGGCCTTGCAGCGACTGGCCGAGGCCCTGGGCCGGCAGCGGATCGCCAGCGTGCGTTTCGACAAGCGCGGCGTGGCCGAGAGCCGTAGCGCCGAACCGGACGAGAGCCACCTCAGCGTGGAGCGCTATGTCGACGACCTGGTCGGCTGGATCCGGCTACTGCGCGCCGATCCACGCTTTTCCAAGGTGATCCTGCTCGGTCACAGCGAAGGCGCCCTGATCGCCAGCCTGGCCGCCGACCGGGTGCCGGTCGCCGGGGTGGTGACCCTGGCCGGCAGCGGCCGGCCCATCGACGTGGTGCTGCGCGAGCAACTAGCCGGCAAGCTGTCGCCCGCCGGTCTGGCCAGCGCCCAGTGGATCATCGACCAGTTGCTGCGCGGCACGCCGGTGCCCGAGGTGCCGAAGGAGTTGCTGGTGCTGTTCCGCCCCAGCGTCCAGCCCTATCTCATCTCGCTGTTCCGCCAAGATCCGGCCAGGGCCTTCGCCGGTATCCACGCCCCGGCGCTGATCATCCAGGGCACCCATGACGTCCAGGTGGAGGTCGACGATGCCCGGGCGCTGCAGCGGGCCAAACCGGATGCCGACCTGGCGATCATTCCCGGTATGAACCATGTGCTGCGCATCGCCCCGGCGGACTTTCAGGCGCAACTGCCCACCTACGACAACCCCAACCTGCCCCTGGCCCGTGAGCTGATCGAGCGGGTGGCGGCCTTCGTCGCGCGCTCAGGTTCCCCGCTCACTGGCCGATAAGCCGGCAAAGGCGCCCAGGAGGCGCACAGCTGGAGCCTGCCCGTGGAAACCTCTGACCAAGCATCGCCGGCCGTCGAAGCCGCGCCCCATGAACCCCATCCCTGGGCCAGCCTGCCGCCCGAGCGCTTTCAGCTGCTGCGACTGATGCCCCAGCCCGCGGATCGACGGGTCGGGGCGCGCCCCCTGCGCTTCGTGCAACTCGGCCTGGTCGAGCGCCATGGCGACGAGGAAAGTCTGCTGCGACTGACGGTGCAGATACCCGGCCAGCTGCTGCACCGCGAGGTGAACGTGCTGGAGGTCTGGGTCGACCATCGCCAGGGCCAGATCCGCCTGGGGCCCGAACGCGGCTTGCAGATCGAGCCGGAAGAACGTGGCCTGGGCCGCTTCCTGCTGGCCCGGGCCGCCGCCTGGGCGCGCCTGCGCTGGAGCCACTACGAGGTGCAGGACCTGCCCCTGGCGCGCCGCGACGCCCTCGATGACGACAGCCGCAAGCGCCGCGACCACGTGCTCGGCGCCCAGGGCTTCAGCGTCGAGACCGCAGCGGACGACGAGCGCCAGCAGCTCTGCCGGGCGGCGCGGGTCAGCCAGCTGCGCGAGGACTGGAACGCCGACAAGGTGCAGCTGTTGTCGCTGCTGGACGGTGCCACCCTGCTGGAGCAGTGTGACCGGGTGATCGACGAGCGCGATGCCAGCCTGCGCCAACTGGAGGACCGCATCGCCCTCTATCGCCGTGACGACATATCCCTGCGTTTCGCCATCGGCTGCCTGGCGGTGTTCTGCCTGTTCCAGGCCGCCCTGCTGATCTGGATGGCGCTGCGCTAGACGTGGCTGCAGACGACCTGTCGGCAGCGTCCAGGCGCCACCCCTCGCCCGAGGCTTGCTCCCCCGGCGGACCCTGCTAACGTAGCCACCCGTTCGCATCCATCCGCCCGGAGTGTCCGCTGTTCATGGTCTCGCCTCTGCTGTTTCGCCCGCGTGCGCCTCTGCGCCTCGCTACCCTCGGCCTGCTGACCGCCCTTGCCGGCTGCCAGTATTTCGGCGAAGAGCAGCCGACCCACAGCCAACCGCAAGTCAAGGGCAGCCTGCCGCTGCGCGGCCTGGCGCAGACCGCCTCGGTGCGCCGCAACGCCGACGGCCAGCCGCTGATCGAGACCACCACCTTCCACGATGCCCTCTTCGCCCTCGGCTATGTCCACGCCAGCGAGCGCCTGGCGCAGATGGTCGAGCTGCGTCTGCTGGCCCAGGGTCGACTGGCCGAGGCCTACGGTGACAGCCGCCTGGACAGCGACCGTTTCATGCGCGCCGTGGATCTGCGCAAGGCTGCCCAGGTGGCCTACGGCAATGCCTCGCCGCGTCTGAAGACCTTCTTCGAAGTCTATGCCCGGGGCGTCAACGCCTATCTCTATCGCGCTGGCGAGCGAGTCGAGCTGGATGGCCACGAATACCGCGCCGAATACTGGAAAGCCGAAGACAGCGCCCTGCTCTTCGAGCTGCTGAACTTCGCCCAGGCGGTGGACCTGCGCAAGGAGACCGCGGCGCTGGCCCTGGCCGCCCAGGTCGGCCCCGAGCGCCTGGCCTGGCTCTTGCCCACCTACCCGGACGAACCCCTGCCGGAAGAGGAGACCGCCAAGCTGCGCGGCCTGAATTTGCGCGGCCAGTTGCCCGGCCTCGACGCCCTGCTGGACGTCCAGCGCCAGCTGGCTCAGCTCGCCCCTTTCGGCGGCCCCACCGGCACCGCCTGGGCGGCGACACCGGGTCATACCCGCAGTGGGCGCAGCCTGCTCGCGGTGGACAAGGTCAGCGCCTTCAACGGCCAGTCGCCCTTTACCCTGGTGACCTTGAGGGCGCCGCGCTTCGAGGCCGTGGGCACCACCCTGCCCGGCCTGCCGCTGCTGCTCGATGGCTACAACGGCAAGCTGGCCTGGAGCGCCGCGACCCTGATGGGCGACAGCCAGGACCTCTACCTCGAGCGCCTGCAACGCCAGGGCGGTCGTCTGCAGGTGCAGAGCGGCGGTCAGTGGCAACCCGCCGGCGAGCGGGTGGAAACCTTTTTCGTCCGCGGTGAAAAACCGCGCCGCGAGACCCTTTACACCAGCCCGCGCGGCCCTCTGCTGAACCTGGCCTTGGCTCCGGGCGCCAACGGCTATGGCCTGGCCCTGCGCAGCAGCCGCCTGGAAGCCGACAAGAGCCTGGACGCCCTCTTCGACCTCACCCGCGCCAAGGACGTGGAGCGCGCCTTCGAACTGGCCCGGGAGCTGCGCGCCAGTGACTGGAATCTGGTGTTCGCCGATGCCGAGCACGTCGGCTGGCAGGTGACCGGACGCTATCCCAATCGCCGTAGCGGCCTGGGGCTGCTGCCCTCGCCCGGCTGGGACGAGCGCTACGCCTGGGACGGCTATGCCGATCCCATGCTGCACCCCTATGACCAGGATCCGGCCCAGGGCTGGCTGGGCGCCGCCAACCAGCGCGTGGTACCGCGCGGCTACGGCATGCAACTGTCCAGCAACTGGTCGGGCCCCGAGCGCCAGGAGCGCCTGGCGCAACTGGCCGGGCGCTCCGCACGCCTCGATACCCACGATGCCATGGCCCTGCAGCAGGACCAGACCACTACCCTGGCGACCAAGCTCAAGACGCAGCTCGACGCCCCCGGCTTCGCCGCGCCGCTGCGCCAGGCCATCGCCGCCCTGCCGGCCACCCAGCGCCAGCAGGCGGAAGAAGCCTTGCGCCGTCTGCAAGCCTTCGACGGTCGCCTGGCCGCCGGCTCCGCGGATGCGGCGCTCTACGAGGCCTTCCTGCAGGCCCTGGCCGAAAAGACCTTCGCCGATGAACTGGGTGGCACCCGGAGCCCGGCCTGGCAGGCCTTCACCACCCTCAGCGATACCGGCTACAACGCCATCGTCGATCATCTCCTGGCCCGTGACGACAGCCCCTATTGGGATGACGTCAGCACGCCTACCCGTGAAGACAAGCCGGCGATCTTCGCCCGCGCGCTGGCCGGAGCCGTCGAAACCTGCGAGGCCAAGCTGGGCAGCGATCGCGCCGCCTGGCAGTGGGGCCGCTTGCACCGCCTGGATGGCAATGCCAGTGGTGGCGACGGCACGACCCTGGACCTGACCGCCAGCCACTGGGGCGGCGATGACCAGGCCTGGCTGGCGCCGGCGCTGCGCCTGGTGGTGGACTTCGGCCTGGCCGAGCCCCTGCAGGCGAGTCAGGCCGGCACTCCGGGCAAGGGCTGGGCGAAGGGGCAGTACCAGATTCTGCCGCTGCAGCCGCAGAATCTGGAGCGCGTCTATGGGCGCGACCGCCTGCTGCTGATTCCGCAACGGTAGCCTTCTCCACTGGCAGCCCGCGACTTGGCGCGGGTTTTGCCGGTCTCTTGGCAAACCTTAGCCGGTGTCGCCTCTTTAGGCCGTGTTGCGGACCGCTGCGGAGGCGCTTTCTCGCAGGCGCCCTGACCGCGAAGGCGCCCGGTGATGGTGCCGTGTCTGTCACCATAATGGTGCAGGCCCCAGTCGAGACGTCCATGGCGGTGCACAGAGAGGTGCCCTGGCGTCTGTTAGTTGCCGGAGACCCCATGCCTGCCCTGTCTTCCCTTCCTGCCGCGAATCTTTGGGTCGCGGGTTCGGATGCCCCGGAAAAGCCCGAACTCAATCTGGGCTTCCTGCCCCTGAGCGACGCCGCCTCGCTGATCGTGGCGGCGACTCAGGGTTTCGGCGAACCCCATGGCCTGACGCTGAATCTGCATCGCCAGCCCTCCTGGTCGGCCCTGCGCGACAACCTGCTCAATGGCCAGCTCGATGCCGCCCATTGTCTCTATGGCCTGGTCTATGGCGCGCATCTGGGCCTGGGCGGCACCGCCGCTACGCCGATGGCGGTGCTCATGGGGCTGGCGCAAAACGGCCAGAGCATCAATCTGGCGCGCAGCCTGGCCCGGGAAGGCGTGCAGGATACCGCCTCCCTGGTCGAGCGGATCCGCCAACCGGACGCCAGGCCCTTGACCTTGGCGCACACCTTTCCTACCGGCACCCATATCTTCTGGCTCTACTACTGGCTGGCCGCCCAGGGCATCCATCCCCTGCGCGATGTGCGCACTGCCCTGGTGCCGCCCCCACAGATGCCCGAGCACCTGGCCGCCGGCCGAGTCGACGGCTTCTGCGTCGGCGAACCCTGGGGCGCTGCCGCCGTGGCGCGCGGCCAGGGATTCACCCTGACCACCACCCAGGCCATCTGGCCGGACCACCCGGAAAAGGTGCTGGCCTGCACCGGCCGCTTCGCCGAGCGCTATCCCAACACCGCCCGGGCGCTGATCCGCACCCTGCTCGACGCCAGTCGTTTCATCGAGGAGAGTCGCGAGAATCGTCTGGGCACCGCTCAACTGATCAGCGGCGCCGACTATGTGAACACCGACCCGGCGCTGCTCGCCCAGCGCTTTCTCGGTCACTACGAAGATGGCCTCGATGGCCGCTGGGAAGACCAGCACCCGCTGGCCTTCCATCGCCAGGGCGAGGTCAATCCGCCCTATCTGTCCGACGGCCTCTGGTTTCTCACCCAGTTCCGTCGTTGGGGCTTGCTGCGCGAGGATCCGGCTTACCTGGACATCGCCGAGGCGGTGCAGTGCACCGAGCTGTACCGGCAGGCGGCCACCGACGCCGGCCTGGCGATTCCGCCCACCCGGCGCAGCAGCACCCTGTTCGACGGGCGCACCTGGGACGGCAGCGACCCAGCCGGCTATGTCCGCAGCTTCGCCATCCACGCGCTCAGCGATCACTAGGGAGAACGACCTTGCGCATTCTGCTCATCGACGACACCCCCAAGCAGGTCGGCCGCCTCAAGGCCGCGCTGATCGAAGCCGGTTTCGAAGTCATCGAGGAATCCGGCCTGACCATCGACCTGCCCGCACGCATCGAGGCGCTGCGCCCGGACGTTATCCTGTTCGACACCCAATCACCCGGACGCGACGTCATGGAGCAGGTCTGCCTGGTGACCCGCGATCTGCCGCGCCCCATCGTCATGTTCACCGACGAGCACGACCCGGCGGTGATGCGCCGGGCCATCCAGTCGGGGGTCAGCGCCTACATCGTCGAGGGCATCCAGACCAGTCGCCTGCAGGCCATCATCGACGTCGCCCGCGCCCGCTTCGAGACCGACCAGGCGCTACGCGCCGAACTCCAGGCCCGTGAGCAGCAGTTGCTGGAGCGCAAGAAGGTCGACCAGGCCAAGGGTCTGCTGATGAAGATGCGTGGCTGCAGCGAAGACGAGGCCTATACCCTGATGCGCCGCCAGGCCATGAGCAAGCAACAGAAGCTGATCCAGGTAGCCGACCAGATCATCGCCATGAGCGAATTGCTGGGCTGACACACCCTGTAACATTCTTGCAATTGGGACAGCCGAAACTGGAGCTCAACCTTTCCGAGAGCTCTAGCATGCGCCTTACCCTACTGCCCCTCGTTTGTGGACTCCTGCTCACCCCCCTGGCACAGGCGGCCAGCACTCAGCCACAGACCTTTCTCGCCAACCTGGAACAGGCGGGCGAGCAAGGTGCCTTCGCCCAACTGGAACAACGCCAGCGGGAATTGCTGGTGCAGCGCCTGCGCCAGGCCGCCCAGCCCTTCGATCAGCCGGGTATCGAACGGGTCAAGCAGGGCACGCCCCTGGCCGACCAGGCCTGGCTGACCGCCCAGCACTACGACTTCGCCAAGGAAGGCTTGCAGCAGGCCGATATCCAGGTCCTCGAAGGCTTCCGCCAATTGCCCGCCAGCCTGCTGACCGCGAGTACCGCCACCGTCGCCCGGATCAACCACGACGCCTCACCGGCCTTGCAGGATCGCGCGCTGCTCGATGCCGACGGGATCGCCTTCCTGTATTTCACCGCCGATGCCCTGGGCCCGCGCCTGGGCCAGGCGTTTCTCGACGCCTACGAAAGAGGTGAATTGGGCAAAGCGGCCGCCCTGATCAAGGCCTCGGAAGTCAGCACGGCACCGGCGAAGAAATACTTCGACTATCCCCGGCCCTTCCTGCGCCCTGAGCACCCGGTGACCCTGGTCCAGGACCGGGTCGTGCTGGGCAACCACCAGCCCTACCTGGCCTCGGCGGGCGCCTTCTCCAGCGGCCATAGCACCGTGGGTTACACCGACACCCTGCTGCTCGCCGCCATGCTGCCCGAGCGCGCCACGGCGATCCTGGCGCGCGGTGCCGGCTATGGCTACTCGCGCCAGGTGCTGGGGGTGCACTACCCGCTGGACGTCATCGGCGGCCGGATGATCGCCCAGTACAACGTCGCCCACTACCTGGCCGATCCGGCCTATCGCCGCCTGTTCGACGAGGCGCGCGAGCAGTTGCGCACGGCGCTGGCCAAGGCCTGTGGGATGACGCTGGCCCAGTGCGCGGCAGGTAGCGCCGCCGACCAGGACCCCTGGAACAGTCAGGCGGCGGTGGCCTTCCAGCACTACACCCTGAGTTATGGCCTACCTGCTGTCGCGGGTTCCGCCGGGCGGCCGGTCCAGGTCCCGGAAGGGGCGCCAGCGCTGCTCCAGGCCATGGCCCCCACGCTATCCCTTGCGACGGCCCAGCCCCGTCTGGCCAAGTCCCATGGCGTCGCCGAACTGGGCCTGGACCCCGCCCATGAGCAGTGGCAACGCCTGGATCTGCTGGATGCCATCCGTCAGCCCTGAGTGACCTGAACGCGGCGCGGCAACCCGCCGGCTGGGACGCCGGTTCGCCCTGGGACGGCGCGGGAAGCAGTGGCCACCCGGATCGTACCGACGCGGCCATCCCTGCCGGCACTCCGGGTCGGCAACGGTCCATAGTGGGTGCCAGCCAATACCGGCGCTGGCGCCAGCGGCACAGCTGGATGCAGCCGCTACCTGGCGGATCGCGGTGCGGTACAGCGCCCCGCCGTGGAGCACCTCGATCGAAGCTGGTGCAGCGCGCGGCGGCGGCGATCACGAGAGAGACGGACTGGCCGCGTTCCTGGCCCTCTGGCAAAGGTATTGCTTGGTCGAGGAACCCGCTCAACCGCTCTAGCGCGGTCGCCCCTGGATGCCGCACCTACTGGAGTCGTCATGACCGCACCCTCCTTTGCCCGCGCCTCGTCCACCGCTCTCGATCGGCATCCGCCCTCCGCTACCACCCTGCCTTCAAGGCTCGCCATGGGCATGGGGGGTGGCGTACTGTTGGCGATCCTGTCGACCCTGCTGGCAGGCAACGCGCAGACCAGCGCCGCGGTCGGCAGCCTCGGGCTGTTGCTGCTGCTGGCTTGGCGCTTCCACCTGGCGCTGCACCAGCATCACCGTCAACAGTGCTTCTGGCACGTCGAACTTGCCCGGCTGCTAGAGACACCGGCCGACATCGATCCTGCCGCCCTGCTGGTCGCCGCGGCCGAACGGCTGGAACGTAGCGAGCGCATCCGCAGCGAGACGGACTACGCTGGTCAGGCCCTGGGCCAGCTGAGCGAAGAGTCCCGCCATCAGGGCGACGAGCAGGCGCGCGGCATCGCCATGATCGCCGCCGCGGCCGAGGAAATCGAACGTACCCTGGCCAGCATTCGCGGCCTCGCCGAGGCCGCCGGTGAGGCCTTCGCTGACAGCCACGAACAAAGCCTCGCCGGCCATGCCAGTGCCGGCCAGCTGGGTGAGGGCATGGCCTCCATCCGCCACAGCCTGGACGCTACCGCGACCACCGTAGGCACCCTGCTCAGCGGCACCCAGCACGTGGAACAGGCCGTGGTGGCCATCCAGCAACTGGCCCGGCAAACTCAGTTGCTGGCGCTCAACGCCTCCATCGAGGCCGCACGGGCGGGCGAGCAGGGCCGCGGCTTCGCGGTGGTCGCCGAGGAGGTGCGGCATCTCGCCCAGGCCACCGATCAGGCGACCCGTAGCATCACCGACGTCACCGGCACCATCGTCGCCGCCATCCGTCAGGTCGCCAGCCAGGTCGACGAACACGAGGGTCTGCTGGGCCAACAGCAGCACCGCTGCGCAGGTCTGGCCAAGGAGCTGGATGCCATTGCCCAGCGCAGTCAACGCAATCTCGAACAACTGGGCCAGATGCGCCAGGCGCTGGCCGAACATGGCCAGGCCAACCATGCGCTGAGTGAACAATTGCACCAGCTGCATCTCGGCGCCCAGGCCTACGCCGAACAGCGCGAAGCCCTGCATGGCCTCACCGCCTATCTGCGCAAGCTGACCAGGCGGGTGCAGCCATGACGATGCTGGGTACGCTGCTCACCGCCGCCACTCTGTCCGCCGGATGGGTGGTCGGCTGGAATCTGCTCGAGCGTCGGCGAGACCAGGACGCCAGCCAGGAACTGATTCTGGGTCTGCAGGTAGGTCTCGATCTGCTGCAGGGCATCCAGCAACACCGCGGACTTGGCGGCCAGACCAGCCGTGAGGCGCAGCAGCGCCGCACGGCCCTGCACCAGCGCCTGGAGCCGCTGTGGCAGCTATGGGACGACGACGGTCAGTACCGGCGCTGGCAGGAGGTGCGTCAGGCACCGACCGATCTGGAGGCCCACTGCCAACTGATCGAATGCCTGCTGCAGCGCTGGCGGCTGCTGGAACTGCGCCTGAGAGCGCTGCATCCCCAGCGGCCGTCACTGGTCGAGCACTGCCAGGCCATCGAGAATCTGGGGCTGATCCGCGGCATCGGCGTAAGAGCGGCCGGGCATTCGCGCTGCCCCCTGGAGTTGCGGGTACGCCTGCAATACCTCTGCGAGCAATTGCTCAACGGCCCGCTGGAACCCGCGCTGGCCCAGGCCCTGGAGCGCCTGAACAAGGAGGTGCTGGACACGCCCCAGGTCAGGCTCAGCCCGGAAGGCTGCTATGCCCTGCTCACGCCCCTGATCGACGCGCGGCTGGAGGCGCTGCGGCCCCTGGTGCGTCTGGAGCGGACAAAGTCCTCGACAAGCGCAGCGGCCTGCGGCTAATGTCCGCTGCAGGTCACCTCCCGTGACCCACGTCGCTCGGACGGTTCCGGGCGCTTACGTACTTCGAGGAACGCATGACTGATTCCAGTCCCGTGCGCCGCTTTGCGCGCATCGATCGCCTGCCCCCCTATGTCTTCAACATCACCGCCGAACTCAAGATGGCCGCGCGCCGTCGGGGCGAGGACATCATCGACCTGTCCATGGGCAATCCCGACGGCCCTACCCCGCCGCACATCGTCGAGAAGCTCTGCCAGGTCGCCCAGCGCGAAGACACCCACGGCTATTCCAGCTCCAAGGGCATTCCCCGCCTGCGTCGCGCCATCTCCCATTGGTACCGCGACCGTTACCAGGTGGAAATCGATGCCGACAGCGAAGCCATCGTCACCATTGGCTCCAAGGAAGGCCTGGCGCACCTGATGCTGGCCACCCTGGACGCCGGCGACACCGTGCTGGTGCCCAATCCCAGCTATCCGATCCACATCTACGGCGCGGTGATCGCTGGCGCCCAGGTGCGCTCGGTGCCTCTGGTGCAGGGCATGGACTTCTTCGCCGAGCTGGAGCGGGCCATTCGCGAGAGCATTCCCAAGCCAAAGATGATGATCCTCGGCTTTCCTTCCAACCCCACCGCCCAGTGCGTGGAGCTGGACTTCTTCGAGCGTGTGGTGGAACTGGCCAAGCGCTACAACGTGCTGGTGGTGCACGACCTGGCCTATGCCGACATCGTCTTCGACGGCTGGCAGGCGCCTTCCATCATGCAGGTGCCAGGCGCCAAGGACATCGCGGTGGAATTCTTCACCCTGTCCAAGAGCTACAACATGGCCGGCTGGCGGATCGGCTTCATGGTCGGCAACCCCGAGCTGGTCGCCGCCCTGGCGCGGATCAAGAGCTACCACGATTACGGCACCTTCACCCCGCTGCAGGTGGCGGCCATCGCCGCCCTGGAAGGCGACCAGCAGTGCGTGCGCGACATCGCTCAGCAATACCAGCAGCGCCGCGATGTCCTGGTGCGCGGCCTGCATGAGGCCGGTTGGATGGTGGAGAATCCCAAGGCCTCCATGTATGTCTGGGCCAAGATTCCCGAGCCCTACGCCAAGCTGGGTTCGCTGGAGTTCGCCAAGAAGCTCCTCGCCGAGGCCAAGGTCTGCGTCTCGCCGGGCCTGGGTTTTGGCGACTATGGCGACGACCATGTGCGCTTCGCCCTGATCGAGAACCAGGACCGCATCCGCCAGGCAGTGCGCGGCATCAAGCAGATGTTCCGCGCCGACGGCCTGCTGCCCAAGGCAGCCACGCGTAGAACCGGGGTCGAACCGGCCTGAGCCCGCGCCGCGCCGTCGACCGGCGGCGCGGCGAATCCTTGCCGGTTCTGGTGTTCCAAGCTATAAGCGCCTAGTGCACTCTCGGGATATCGTCATGCTGAAAGGCCTGTTCAACCTGCTCAAATCGCCCTCGGCGGACGATCTCAAGCTGGCCGCAAGCATCAACAACTCCTACAAGTCCATGCGCGTGGTCGGCCGCGGCACCCTGCGCATTGATCCGGCGGAGGTCTTCGACTCCCCCGAATTCAAGGAAGACCTGGACCGCGCCCGGCGGCTCATCACCCGCTGATGTTCCTGCTGCTGCTCCTGCCGATCCTGGTCAGCGGATTTCTCGTCTGCCACAAGCATCCGTTGTACTTCTATCGCCTGCATCGCTACGAGGGCCAGTACCTCTATCTGCAGAGCGCCCGCTTCGGTCTGTTCTGCACCCTGCTCGCGGTGGTCCTGCACCTGGGCATCGCCCAATTGCTGCAGGGACGTAGCTGGTCGCTGGGCAGGTGGACCTTTTCCCTCGACTATTTCACCGGTCTCGCCGAGCTGTTGCGCCGCACCGCTACCCTGGACGATCCGCTGCAGGCCGCCTGGATCCTGCTGGTAACGGTGACCGCCCTGCTCATCCCCACGGCCTGGGCCGCACTGGCGCGCTGGACCATCAAGCGCAAGTACGGTCTCACCGAGGACAACTACCGCACCTTCATCCTGGCCGGCATCCTCAAGGACAGTCCGCTGGACGATCTGCTGATGACCGCCTCGATCAACCGGGAGACGCTGATGCTGACCCTGGAAGAGCGCAAGGTGTACGTCGGCCGCATCACCACCCTGGGCGAACCGAGCGAAACGCAAGGGGCCGACCAGGACGTCTGCATCAAGCCGATCATGAGCGGCTACCGCGACAAGGACAAACTCTGGGTGACCTTCACCACCCACTACGCGGACAAGGGCAAGGACATCTACCTGACCTTGAAACAGAGCCAGATCGTCTCGGCGACGCGCTTCGATTTCGACGCCTACGAAGCGTTTCGCTCAAGCGTAAGCCGCACCTGATGTGGCTTCGCAGCGTTTTCCAGGGAACGTATGACTTTTTAGGCAGGTCCCATTTTGCAGGCGCCTTCACTGCCCTGCGGTGATGCCCTTCCCTAACTGCCCAAGAAAATCAGGAGCACGTCCATGACGCCCATGCTGAAGAAAGCCTCCAGCCTGTCCCTCGCCATCCTGCTGGCTGCCGGTGCCGGTCTGGCCCAGGCCGCTGACAAGCTGTCTCCGGCCGAATTCGTCGACGACGCCTCGGCCAAGGGCATCGCCGAGATCGAAGCAGGTAAGCTGGCCCTGGAAAAGAGCAAGTCCCAGGACATCAAGACCTTCGCCCAGAGCATGATCGACGACCACACCAAGGCCAACGAGCAACTCAAGAGTCTGGCCCAGGAGAAGAAGCTGAAGGTCTCCACCGACGCCGAGCTGATGGACAAGGCCAAGGCCATGATCCTGCAGGTGCGTGACGACTCCTTCGATCGCTCCTACGCCAACAATCAGGTCGTGGCCCACGAGCAGACCATCGAGATCTTCCGTAACGAAGCCAAGACCGGCGATGACGCCGCGCTCAAGGCCTTCGCCGAGAAGACCCTGCCGAAGCTGGAGCACCACCTCCAGGAAGCCAAGGCGCTGCAGACCAAGTACGCGAAGTAACAGCGGCGGATCGTAGGTTGGGTTGAGACGACGCTATCGTCGAAGCCCAACAGTGCCATGAGCCAGCGGCACTGTTGGGCTTCGCGCCGCTCAACCCTACCTACATCGACGGTCGCGACCATGGCACGGCGCTGTAGAGCGCCAATAAAGGGCGAAGGTCTGGAGCAACGCCCAATCTTTGGGCGGCAACCTACCCCTGATACCCACCCCCGATCCTCCCAGGCGCGATCTGGCCAGGGCTCGGACGACTTGGCTTCGCTCTTGCAAAGACCCGGATAGCGGTGGCCAACGGCGGTCACCTTACCGACAAAGGCGTCAGTTCACCTCCCGGCAACGGGCAAGGGGGACTGGCGCCTTTTTCATGCCCGTGACGTGCCCGAGGTGCCTCCATGAGTCCCAGTTTCTGGAAAGCCGGCCATGCGCCGACCCTGTTCGCCGCCTTCCTCTACTTCGACCTGAGCTTCATGGTCTGGTACGTGCTCGGCCCCATGGCCGTGCAGATCGCCACCGACCTGCAACTGACCACCCAGCAGCGCAGCATGATGGTTGCCACCCCCATCCTCGCGGGCGCGGTCCTGCGGCTGATCCTGGGCTTTGTCGCCGATCGGCTGTCGCCCAAGACCGCGGGCATCATCGGCCAGGTGGTGGTGATTCTCGCCCTGCTGGTGGCCTGGCTGCACGGCGTACACAGTTATGAGCAGACCCTGCTGCTGGGGCTGTTCCTCGGTTTCGCTGGGGCCTCTTTCGCCGTGGCCCTGCCGCTGGCGTCGCAGTGGTATCCGCCGCAGCATCAGGGCAAGGCGCTGGGCATCGCCGGTGCCGGCAACTCCGGCACGGTGTTCGCCGCCCTTTTCGCCCCGGCGCTGGCCAAGGCCTTTGGCTGGACCAACGTGTTCGGCTTCGCGCTGATCCCGTTGATCCTGACCTTGGTGGTCTTCGTGCTCTGCGCCCGCAACGCGCCGGAACGTCCGGCGCCGAAGAAGCTGGCGGACTACGGTCGCGCTCTGAACGACCGGGACAGCTGGTGGTTCATGTTCTTCTACAGCGTGACCTTTGGTGGCTTCCTCGGCCTCGCCAGCACCCTGCCCGGCTACTTCCACGACCAGTACAGTCTGGATCCGCTGATGGCTGGCTACTACACCGCCGCCTGCGTCTTCGGTGGCAGCCTGATGCGGCCCCTGGGCGGCGCCCTGGCCGACCGTATCGGCGGTATCCGCGCCCTGCTCGGCATGTACACCGTGGCGGCCATCTGCATCGCCGCGGTGGGCTTCCACCTGCCCAGCGCCATGGCCGCCCTGGCCCTGTTCGTGGTGGCCATGCTGAGCCTGGGCGCCGGCAACGGCGCGGTATTCCAGCTGGTGCCCCAGCGCTTCCGCAAGGAAATCGGCGTCATGACCGGGCTGATCGGCATGGCGGGCGGCATCGGTGGCTTCGCCCTCACCGCCGGCCTGGGCGCGGTCAAGCAGGCCACCGGCGACTATCAGCTGGGCCTCTGGCTGTTCGCCGCCCTCGGCGTACTCGCTTGGTTCGGCCTGCTCAGCGTCAAGCGCCGCTGGCGCACCACCTGGGGCTCGGCGGCGGTCACCGCGGCACGCGTCTGAACCAGGACCCGGCGGATCGATCCGCCGGTTTCGTCGTTCAGGGGGCGGGACGCACATAGCTGGTCAGCACGTGATCCCGCCAGACCCCGTCGATCTCCAGGTAGCGCCGCGCCAGGCCCTCGCGCTCGAAGCCGAGGCTCTGGAGCAGATGAGCGCTGCGCAGGTTGTCCGGCAGATGGTTGGCCATGATGCGATTCAGGCCCAGCTCGGCGATGACGAAATCGCGGCTCAGGCGGACGGCATTGCGCATCAGCCCGCGTCCCTGCCAGGCTTCATCCAGGCCGTAGCCCAGGTAGCAGGCCTGGAAACCACCCCGGAATATCTGACTGAAATTGACCGTACCGATGACCAGCGGCCCCGCCCGCAGGACCAGGCGCAAATCGCTCAGACCCGGTCCACCGGCACGATAGGCGGCCGCCTGCCCCTGCCACTGGGCCAGGGTATAGAAGCCATCGGAGCGCCGTGGCATCGACAGCGCCAGATGCTGGCGATTGCGCCGATAGTAGTCGGCTACCGCGGCGGGATCGGCCAGGGTCAGGTCGATCAGCTCCACCGCCTCGGTCACGGCGAAGCGGGGTGGATACTGCAGCGGAATGCTCAGAGCGGTCATCGCTTCGTCTCCGGCGGCAACTCGTAGACCCAGGTGGCGCAGCGTCCACCCTCGGGTCCCTCACGATCGTTCTCCAGCACCCGGATGCGACGAAAGCCGACCCGCTCGGCCAGCCGCTGGCTGGCGGCATTGGCCGCCGAGGTGGTGAGATAGAGCCCCGCGGCGCCGCGCCCTTCGACGAAGTGGCGCAGCGCCGCGGTCATATGGCCCTGCCCCGCGTGACGGCTGTGCACCCAGTAGCCGACCTCGTAGCGACGGCCACCCTCCAGCGGCGTGAGTCCCAGGCAGCCGAGCACCTCGTCACCGCGCACCAGAAAGTAGCGCTTCTCGCCCTGGGCCAGGATGAAGGCGCCGCGGGCCGCGAGCAGGCTGTCGCGTGCCTGGGCGACCGTGGTGTGCTCCCGGGCCCAGCCGAGGAAGCGGCGATGCTCGGCATAGCTCCAGTTCAGCGCCTCGGCGAAGGCCTCTGCCAGGCGCGGTTGCGGCCACACCAGCTCGAAGTCGGCCAGGGCGATACGGGGCGGAAAGTTCATGGCGTGGGTCCGAAATCCAGCCGTGGCACCGCGGCCAGCAAGCGTTGGGTCATGGCGTGAGCGGGCGCGCGCAGCACCTGCTCGGCGCCGCCCTGTTCGACGATACGTCCGCCGTCCATGACCGCGATGCGATCGGCCAGGTACTCGACCACGCCGAAGTTATGGGTGATGAAGAGATAGGCCAGGCCCCTCTCCGCCTGGAGTTCGCGCAGCAGGTCGAGGATCTGCGCCTGTACCGAGACGTCCAGTGCCGAGGTGGGTTCGTCGCAGACCAGTACCTGCGGCTCGACGATCAGCGCCCGGGCGATGGCGATGCGCTGGCGCTGGCCGCCGGAGAATTCATGGGGAAAGCGCTGCAGGGTATCGCCGGGCAGGCCGACGCGCTCCACCAGGGCCGCGGCGCGGCGCTGGCGCTCGGCGGCGTCCAGCTCGGAGCGTAGCGCCAGTAGCCCCTGCTCCAGGGTGGCGCCGATGCGCATGCGCGGATCCAGCGAGGCGAAGGGATCCTGGAAGACGATCTGGATCCGCCGGCGCAGGCGCTGCAGGGTACGGCGGTCGGCCGTGAGCAGTTCCTCGCCGCCGAGGCATGCGCTGCCGCCGATGCGCGGGCCGTCCAGCAGCCGCAGCAGGGCCTTGCCGGTGGTGGTCTTGCCGCAGCCGGATTCGCCCATCAGCGCCAAGGTCTCGCCGGCGTGCAGGTCGAAGCTCACGCCGTCCACCGCCTTGACCCAGTCGCGGGTCCGGCCCCAGGCGCCGCGGCGGATCGGATAGTGCACGGCCAGGTCGCGCACCTCCAGCAAGCGGTCGCCCGGCTGGCGCTCGGGCAGGGTGCGTGGGCTACCGGCAAGGGTCTGGCCGCGTTTGGCGAAGGTGGGAATGGCAGCGGACAGCTCGCGGGCATAGGGATGCCGGGGCGCCTGGAAGAACTCCGCCGCCGGGGCGCTCTCGACGATCGCGCCATGGCGCATCAGGGCCACATGGTCGGCCACCTGGCGTACCACTGCCAGGTCATGGGTGATGAGCAGGATGGCCATGCCCAGCTCGCGCTGGATGTCGGCCAGCAGGGTCAGGATCTGCGCCTGGACGGTGACGTCCAGCGCCGTGGTGGGCTCGTCGGCGATCAGCAGGTCCGGCTCGGCCGCCAGCGCCAGGGCAATCATGATGCGCTGCTTCTGGCCACCGGAGAATTGGAAGGGATAGTCGTCGATCCGCCGCTCCGGCTCGGGAATGCCGACTCGGCGCAGCCAGTCCACCACCCGGGCTCTCGCGGCGCCGCCGCGCAGCTCGGTATGGGCGCGCAGGGTCTCTTCGATCTGCTCGCCGATGCGCATGACCGGATTCAGGCTGGTGGCGGGTTCCTGGAAGATGGTGCCGACGCGCCGGCCGCGCAATTCGCGCAGGCGGCGCTCCGGCAGGCGATGCAGGTCGGTGCCGGCCAGCAGCGCCACGCCGCGGGTGATGCCCAGCGAAGGCGGCAACAGGCGCAGCAAGGACAGCGCGGTGACGCTCTTGCCGCTGCCCGATTCTCCGACCAGGGCGAAGGTCTCGCCGCGGGCGATG
The DNA here is from genome assembly GCF_021106615.1 of Pseudomonas sp. PLB05. Classification (NCBI taxonomy): domain Bacteria; kingdom Pseudomonadati; phylum Pseudomonadota; class Gammaproteobacteria; order Pseudomonadales; family Pseudomonadaceae; genus Pseudomonas; species Pseudomonas sp. PLB05. Next base: position 573,682 of record NZ_JAJOHO010000001.1, on the reverse strand, counting down.
GCCAACCCCAGCCGGCTGACCGCCTGGCGCGTGCCCTCCTCGCCTTCGACCAGGATCTCCAGGTCGCGGATTTCCAGCACCGGCGTCATGGCTGCACCTCGCCCTGGCCGGGTCGGCGTCTGAGCCAGGCGGACCTCAGCCGGCGACTGCGTGGATCGAAGGCGTCGCGCACGGCATCGGCGAACAGATTGGCGGCCAGCACCAGGGCCAGCATGAAGGCGAAGGCGCTGAGCAGATTCCACCAGATCATGGGGGTACGGGACATCTCGGTGCGGGCGTCGTTGATCATAGAGCCAAAGGAATTCATGGTCGGGTCCACGCCGATCCCCAGGTAGGACAGCACCGCTTCGTAGAGCACCAGGCTGGAGAATTCCAGGGTCAGGGTGATGAGCACCAGGTAGAAGACATTAGGCAGCAGGTGCCGACGCAGGATGGTGAAATGGGAGACGCCGAAGGCGCGCGCCGCCTGGACGTATTCCAGCTCGCGTAGCTTGAGCGCCTCGGCGCGCAGCAGCCGGCAGAGCCCGGCCCAACCGGTGAGGCCGAGGATCAGGCAGAGCATGAACAACCGGAGGTCGGCGCGCGCCGCACCGGTGTCGAACAGCTCCGGGTGGCGGTCGATGAACACCTGCATCATCAGCACACAGGCCGCCACCAGCAGCACCCCGGGAATGGAGGTCAGGGTGGTATAGAGATAGGTGATGACGTCGTCCACCCGGCCCTTGAAGTAGCCGGCGGCCAGGCCGAAAACGATCGCCGGCGGCAGCATGGCCAGGGTGGTCAGGCTGCCGATGACGAAGGCGGTGCGGATGCTCTTGAGCGACTGGTAGAGGACGTCGTTGCCGGTACTGTCGGTGCCCAGCACGTGATAGCCGCTGGCCAGGGCGATCACGCTGCCGGCCACCAGGCAGACGCCCAGCCAGGTCAGCAGGATAGCGCGCCAGGGCGTGGCGGTATGGCCGCGCAGGATGAGTCCGGTACGCGCGGCGAAGCTGCCCCCTTCGCGCAGCCGCGCCGTCACCAGGGCCGCGGTGGCCAGGGCCAACACCAGACCACCGAGCAGGCCCAGCCCCAGGCGCCGGAGCACGTCGCCACGCCATTCGCGGGCGGGATCGCCCAGGGCGGTGCCGGCGTGCTTGAGGCGCGGGAAGTCGCGCAGCGGCTGGCCATCGGCGCTGGTGCCCAGGGTTTCCTTGGTGAACTGGTGGGTGGCCAGGGGCGCGGAATAGGTCTTTTCGCGCTGGGTCAGGCTGGTGTCGGCCAGCAGGCCATCGAGGGCGGAGAGCACCGTGGGCGAATAGATCGGCGCCGTGGCACCGGGCGCGGCCGGCAACTGCGGCCGGTAGTGCACCGAATCCAGCAGGGCAATGGCGACGAAGCTGGCCAGCACCACGGCCGCGCTCATCGCCGGGGCATCCTGCAGCACCCGTCGCCAACTGGCGCGCAGCGCCGGCTGGCGACGCGCACGCCAGGCATAGAACAGGCTGCCGGCCACCAGCAGGTAAAGGGCGAGGTCGGTCCAGAGCAAGACGAATTTCGGCATGACGGCTACCTGAAGCGAACGCGCGGATCGGCGAGGGTGTAGGACAGGTCCGCCAGGATCAGGCCGACGATGTAGAGCACCGACCCCAGGAACACCATGGTGCGGACCACGGCGAAATCCTGGCCGTTGATGGCGTCTATGGTGTAGCTGCCCAGGCCCGGGATGCCAAAGAAGGATTCGGCGATCAGGCTGCCCATGATCAGCAGCGGAATGGCCGAGACCACCCCGGTAAGGATCGGCAGTGCCGCATTGCGCAGTACATGGCGCAAGAGCACCTGGCGCTCGGCCAGGCCCTTGGCGCGGGCGGTGCGCACATAGTCCTTGCCGATCTCTTCGAGAAACAGCGCGCGATAGAAGCGCGCCTGGCTGCCCAGGCCGGAAATCACCGCCACCACCACCGGCAGCGCCAGGAAGCGCAACAGATTCCAGCCCTCTTCATAGCCCGAATAGGGCACCAGCCGCAGGATCTTCGCGAACAGCCACTGGCCGGCGATGATGTAGAACAGCGAGGAGATCGACAGCAGCACCACACAGAGCACCACGCCCCAGAAGTCCAGCCGGGTGGCGCGAAAGAACACCAGCAGCAGGGCGAAACCGACGCTGGCCAGCAAACCGAGGACAAAGGTCGGCAGCGCCAGCGCCAGGCTTGGTCCGGCGCGCTCGGCGATCTCCCGGCCGATGTCGCGTCCGTTGTCGGCGGTGCCGAAATCGAACACCAGCAGACTGACCGACCGTTTGAAGAAGAGCGTATCGGTGAATCGCTCGACGCCTTCAAGGGTGGTATTAATCAGCAGTGGCTTGTCGTAGCCGTGCTCCGCCTTCCAGTCCGCGATGGCGTCGGCGGTGACGTACTTGCCGCCGATGGCCAGGCGCGCCATGTCGTCCGGGGTGTTGACGGTGAAGAACAGCACGAAGGTCAGCAGATTCACCCCGATGAGGATCAGCACGCCATAGGCCAGGCGTCGCAGCAGATAGCCGATCATGGCCGCTCCTCCCCTGCCGAGTCGCCAAAGGCGGTCTGCCGCTCGCGGCGCTTGAGGATGCGCCAGGCCGGCCAGACCAGCAGCAGGGCCATGCCCAGCAGCAACCACAGCGGCCAGAGCACCGGCTGGTTCCACTCCAACACCTTGCGCTCGCGCAGGGCCGGGTCCAGGCGCAGGTAGCGCAGCTGGTCACGCACCATCTGGGTCGGCTTGGCGTTGTAGACCCACTGGTGGTAGGCGCCACCAGACAGGGGATTCCAGCCGAACAGCCAGGGCGCGTCCTGTTGCACGATGGCGACCATGCGCCGGATCAACGCCACCTTTTCCGGGCCGTCGTCGAGACTCTTCATCTGCTCGAACAGCCGGTCGAATTCGGGATTGCTGTAGTTGCCGGCATTCTCGCCCCCATGCTTGGCCTTGCCCTGGGGACCATAGAAGAGAAAGAGAAAGTTCTCGGCGTCGGGATAGTCGGCGTTCCAGCCCCAGAAGAAGATCTGCGCCGCACCCTTGCGCATCTTGTCCTGGAATCTGTTGTAGTCCGAGCCGCGCAGCTCCAGCTGGATGCCCAGCTTGGCGGTCTGCTGGCGCATCCAGTCGAACATGGCGCTGTCGCCACTGGTCTGGGCATCGTATTGCAGGATCAGCGGTCGCCCGCTCCTGGCGTCGCGGCCATCGGGATAGCCGGCTTCGGCGAGCAACCGCTTGGCTTCCTCGATGGGCCGCCGCTCGGGCTTGCCGTCCACCAACCGATAGACCACGGGATTGGTGCCGGCCGGCGGCGCTTCATAGCCCAGCACGCCCGGCGGCAGCGGGCCGTTGGCAACCAGGCCGTTACCGTTGAGAAAGACGGTGATGTAGCTCTCCCAGTCGAAGGCGATGGACAGCGCCTGGCGCAACTTGCGATTGCGCGCCTGCTGCTCGGGCGTGGCGCCCTGCCCCACCACCGGATCCAGCCAGTTGAAACCCAGGTACCAGTTGGAGGCCTCCACCGCGGTGGGCAACTTTAGGCCACGTTCGCGATAGAGCTCGGCGGAGTCGAGCGAGTCGCCGGCGCGGGTGCGCAAGGCCACGCCGTATTCGCCGCGCTCGATCTGCGGAGCGTCGTAATAGCCCTGGATGAACTTGCCCATCAGCGGCACCCCTTCCTTTTCCAGGCTGAACACCGCCCGATCGATCAGTGGCATGGGCTTGCCGCAGTCGTCCAGCCGGCCCTGCTCGCGATCCTCGGCCTCGCCCTCGCAGGGATAGGGATCGGCGCGGTAGTTGGGATTGCGCTCCAGCACATGGCGGCGATTGGGGATGGATTCGGCGAGACGATAGGGCCCGCTGCCCACCGGCCAACTGTTCAGGCTGAGATTGTGTTCGGCCATACCCGGCTGGCTGTAGAAGCGCTCCGCCTCCCAGGGCACCGGCGCGGCGAAGGTCATGGCCAGCCAGTAGTTGAACTGGGGGTACTTGCCGATCACCCGCAGGCGCAGGGTGTGGTCGTCCAGCACCTCCACGCCGGGCAGCTCGCCCTGACGCAGGTCGAGCCAGGGTAGCGGTGCGCCCTTGGGCAGGCTGGCGCGCAGGGCCTTGTCGGCGGCGCGCAGGCCGTCGCCAAAGGCCTGCATCCCTACCAGGTGCTCGGCGAAGATGGCGTAGCTGGGTGACACCAGCCGCGGACTGGCCAGGCGGCGCAGGCCATAGGCGTAGTCGGCGGCGGTGACGGCGCGGCTGCCGGTCTCGGGAAAGGCGGGAATCTGGTAGCGGTCGGCCAGGTCCTCGGGCGTGATCGGGAAATAGCGGTAGTGGCCCTGGGCATCGCGGGCAAAGGCCGGATGGGGCGCATAGCGGGCGTCGCGGCGGATGGGAATTTCATAGACGCTCTGGGCGATCTGCGCCGGCGGCGCATCGTCCGGCAGGCGCCGGCCCTGAGCGTCCAGGTAATAGGGTGCGACCACCCGCTCCGCGCCGCGGGGGATCAACTCATAGGGCCGCTTGAAATAGTGATAGCCATAGAGCGGCTCATAGATGTTGTAGGTGAAATTGGTCTCGTCGCCGGAATAGGAGCTGGCGGGATCCAAGTATTTCGGCGAGCGGGTGGTAAAGGCGGTATAGAGGGTATTCTGGCCCTCCGCCCCGGCGCGATAGGGGCTGTTGATCGGCGTATCAGCGGGTGAGCAACCCCCAAGCAGCACGAGGGTCGACAGCGCGAGAAGGTGTCTGGACAGTCTGGGCATCGCGTTCCGCTACCGAAAGAGATCTGGGCGGTGATGTCCGCCTAAACGACCAAGCTTGAGCTATTTTCCCGCGAGGCGCAGCACCCCATGCAATCCCGGAAAGATTTCGACAAGATCGTCCACTGGTCCCAGCTCCAGGCCCCCGACGGTCCGGGCTATCCCGACAGTGACGAACGCTTTTCCCTAGGCGCCGCCTTCGGCCGCCACTTCGGCTTCGCCCGCTTGGGTATCCATCATGAATGGCTGCCACCCGGCCGCCGCACCTCGAGGCCCCATGCCGAGGCCACCGAGGACGAATTCATCTATGTGATCGCCGGCCACCCCACCGCCTGGATCGACGGTCACGCCCACCGGCTCAAGCCGAGGGACGGCGTGGGCTTCAAGGCCGGCGACGGCGTCGCCCATACCTTCATCAATGAGACCGCGGAGCCGGTGGAGCTGCTGGTGGTGGGCGATACCAGCCGGGCGGACAATCGGCTGCACTATCCGCTGCATCCGGAATACACCGAGAGTCTTGGGGATAAGCAGTGGCGGGACTGCCCTGAGCGGGAGTTGGGGCCGCATTCGGGTGAGGCGATGTCACCACGAGAGGACGACGAATGCCCGTGAATCCGTTGCGACTCACTGCCTCCATTCGCGCCAACGCAGGACTCCTCACCCAGCTGCAATTGGCGCCCGATACCTGCCTCAGCTATGGCGAGCATCAGGTAGGAGTGCTCACACCGGACTGCCCTGACTACTACTTCGGCAACTACCTCCTGCTGGATCAGCGCCCGACTGCCCAGCAGGTGTTGGCCTGGTCCGCGGACTTCGAGCAGCTGCTCGGCAGCCCACAGCCCCTGGGGCATCGTGCTTTCGTCTGGCCAGAGCCGCAGGGCAAGGAGCCACCGGCGGACCTGCCTTGCGGCTACGATTATCAGCGCCTGGTCTGGATGCGTCTGGCCGCCGATGCCCCGCAGCCCGCCTCGGTCCTGCCTGAAGGACTTCACGTCAGAACCTTCCAACACCCCGACGATTGGCAACATTGGCGTGAGCTCCAGGCAGAGGTGACTCCGGGCGCGGAACATCCAGAAGCGCACCGGCGCTATCTGGATTACCAAGCGCGACGCTATCGATCACTGAGCGACAGCGGCCTGGGCGACTGGTGGGGTGTATTCGATGGCGAGCAGCGGCTGCTGGCCTATCTTGGCCTCTATCGCCTGGGCCGACTGGGCCGGTTCCAAGCGGTTACCACGCGGGTGGACTGGCGTCGGCGCGGACTCTGCCAGGCCTTGCTCGGCACGGTGCTTCGGCACCAACGACATCACGTGGACGCCTTCGTGATCGTGGCGGAAAGCGAACATCACGCCCAACGGCTCTATGCCAAGGCGGGGTTCACCGTAGAGGGCGGCATAGGAACCCTGCTGTGGGCAGGTGCCGGCAGAGGATAGCAATTTGGCTCTCATGTTCAGGAAAACGTGCGCCTCCCTACCCGGATTTATCGCGGCCATGGGCCGCTCCTACACTGTAGGAGCGGCCCATGGCCGCGATAGCCCGTCTGCCTCCACGGCGAATGTTGTCCCCACGATTCTGGAGCGTGACAGGCCTGCCGGTGGAAGACGCTATGCGACTTCTACCCCATCGTTGCGCACCTGTTGGGCTTCAGCGATGGAGCCGCCTCAACCCAACCTACGCCGATGTGCTTTCGTAGGTTGGGCTGAGCGCAGCGAAGCCCAACATCGCCCGCCCAACGTGCGTGGGAGCCCCCCCCCTCTCCCTGTGGGAGAGGGTCGGGGTGAGGGTCGGCGGCTCAGGCTTTACGCGCCTGGGCCGCGCTCACCGCCGCGCGCAGCGCCAGCAGGTAGCTGTCCACGCCGAAGCCGGCGATCTGCCCCAGGACGATCTCGGCGAATACCGAGTGATGCCGGAAGCCTTCCCGCGCATGGATGTTGGACATGTGCAGCTCCACCACCGGCACGGTGAGGATCGCCAGGGCGTCGCGGATGCCGTAGCTGTAATGGGTCCAGGCGCCGGCGTTGATCAGTACCGCGTCGACGCCCTCCTCATAGCCCCGATGGATGCGCTCCACCATCGCCCCTTCGTGGTTGCTCTGGAAGCTTTCCACCTCGACGCCCAGTTCAGCACCCAGGGCCGTTAGCCTGGCGTCGATCTCGGCCAGGGTCACGGTGCCGTACTGCAGCGGATCGCGCTTGCCGAACATGTTGTGGTTGATACCGTGCAGCATCAGGATCTTCATGGGTCCGCTCAGGTCAGGGGAAGGGTCAGCTGGTCGATGACCGGCCGGGTCTCGGGGCGCACGCCGCGCCACCAGGCGAAGGCTTCGGCAGCCTGTTCCACCAGCATGCCCACGCCGTCCGCCAGCTGCGCCACGCCTTGCTCGCGGGCGAGACGCAGGAAAGGCGTCAGCCCCTTGCCATAGGCCAGCTCGTAGGCCAGCGCGGCCTGGGCGAAGACGCCGGCCGGCACCGACGGCAGTTCGCCGACCAGACTGGCGGAGGTGGCATTGATCACCAGATCGAATGTCTCCCCTTCCAACGCTGCGTAGCTCTTTAGGCTGAGCAGCGGATGGTCGATTTCCTGGGCGAGCGCCGTCGCCTTTTGCCCGTCGCGATTGACCAGCACCAGCTCCGTCGGCTTCGCCGCGAGCAAGGGCAATAAGGCGCCACGCACCGCACCACCGGCGCCCAGCAACAGCACCCGCTTGCCAGCCAGGGGCTGGCCGAGGTTGACCTCGATGTCGCGCAGCAGGCCGATGCCATCGAAGTTCTCCGCCAGCACCTGCTCGCCCTCGAACTTCAGCGTATTGGCCGCCCGGGCCAGACGTGCCCTCTCGCTGGACTCGGTGGCCAGCTGGAAGGCCTGCAGCTTGAACGGCGCGGTCACGTTCAGGCCCTGCCCGCCCTGGGCGCGAAAGCGCTGCACGTCGCCGGCGAAGTCCTCCGGCGAGCCCTCGATGGCGCCGTATTCCAGGTCTTGCCCGGTGGTGGCGGCGAACAGGCTATGGATCAGCGGCGACTTGGTGTGGTTGATCGGGCGGCCGATCACCGCGTAGTGGTCGGTCATGCGCAGGGCTCCTGGCTGAACAACACGCCCTCGGCCTGCAGCCGGGCGATCTCTTCCGCGCTGTAGCCCAGGCTCTGGGCCACGGCGACATTGTGCTCGCCGAGATCCGGCGCCACCTGCTGGATGGTGGTGTCGCACCCGGAAAAGCGGAACGGCAGATTGGGCATACGCAGGGTGCCGAAGCGCGGGTGCTGCTGTTCCTGGATCATGCCGCGCGCCTTGATCTGCGGATCCTCGATCACCTCGTCGATGCGCTGCACCTTGGCGCAGGGCACGTCGATCTCATCGAGCAGCGCCAACAGCCGCGCCACCGGATTGGCTGCCACCCAGGCCTTGACGATGGGCAGGATGGCTTCGCGATGGGCATTGCGGCCGGTGGAGGTATGGAAGCGCAGGTCGCTGCCAAAGCCCGGCTGGTCCGCGTCCTGCTCGACCAGGGCGGCGAAGCGCTTCCAGGATTCGTCCACCTGGGCGGCGATCACCAGGTCGCCGTCCTGGGCGCGAAACACGCCATAGAGGGTCGAGGTGGGCATGTCATGACCGGTCTGCTGCGGCAGGATCTCGCCGCCGGACAGGGTGTAGCACTGCACCGCGTATTCGTGCATCGATACCAGGGTGTCGTACAGCGCCATGTCGATGTGCTGGCCGCGCCCGCTCGTGACCCGTCCCAGCAGCGCCGCATTGATGGCGGCCACCGCGTGGGCGCCGGTGTACATGTCGCCCAGGGAGATGCGCAGCAGCGGCGGCGCCTCGCCCGGCGTGCCGACCATCTGCATGATGCCGCTCTTGGCCTCGGCGATCAGGCCGAAGCCGGCGCGATGGGCGTCGGGACCGGTATGGCCGTAGGCCGAGATCGAGCAATACACCAACCGCGGATTGCGCGCCGAAAGCTCCGCGTAACCCAGGCCGAGCCTGTCCAGGGCGCCGGGCCGGTAGTTCTCGATGAAGACGTCGGCGCTGTCGCAGAGCTGCTGCATGAAGGCCTTGCCGCGCGGGTCCTTCATGTTGACGCTGACGCCCTGCTTGCCCATGTTGAGTTGCAGGAAGTAGCCGCTCTGCTGGTCATCTAGGACGAAGGCGTGCTGGCGACCGGCATCGCCGCTGCCGGGCCGCTCCACCTTGATCACCTCGGCGCCGAGCGCCGCCAGGCAGCGCCCCACATAGGGGCCGGCGAGGAAGTGGCTGTAATCGATGACCCTCAGGCCTTGCAGCGGCAGTGGCTGGTTCATAGCGCCCCCTCCCGCCGCGGCACCATCAGCCGGTGCTCGCCGCGCTGGACGACCTCGCCCTTCTGGTTGATCAGTTCCGACGGCAGCACCACGATGCCCCAGCCCGGCTTGCTCTTGCTCGGGCGCATGGCGCCCACGCGTACCCTGACGTGCAATTCGTCGCCGACGCGGATCGGCAGCAGGAAGTCCCAGGTCCAGCCCAGCGACATCCCCGGCAGGAAGCGGTAGTCGCACTGGGTCTTGAGGCCGTCGGCGATGGACAATCCCATCAGCCCGTGGGCAACCAGGCCGCCGAAGTGACTGGCATTGGCATAGGCCTCGTCGACGTGGACCGGGGTGTGGTCGCCGGTGAGGTCGGCATAGGCCAGGATGCGTTCCTTGGTGACCTGGTAGGTCGGCGTGATCGCCTCGTCACCTTCTCGGGCGTCCTCGAAATACTTTTCCGGTACGGTCATGGTCGCTGTCACTCGGCTTGACGGGCGTTGACGGCCAGGGCGTCGTGCACGGCGCGGGCCGGCACGGCCTGGATGAATTCCAGCGCCAGGCCATCGGGCAGGCGCAACCAGTTGGGGCCCTGGGGCAACTGCTCCACTCCCTCGAAGCGCCGGGCGGCGGCCAGGGCAGCGTCGAGGTCCTCGCACATCAGCCCCAGATGGCCCAGGCGCCCTTCCGGGCCTGCGAAGTCCGGCTTGCTCATGAATTGCATCCCGCCCAGCGTCCAGTACTGGCTGGGCGCCTCGACCGGGCCCTGCACCTCGCGCAGGGTCATGCCGAACACCTCATGGAAGAAGCGGATGTGCCAGTGGATGTCCTTCACCCAGATGGCCACGTGTTCCAGATAGGCCTTGGGAATGCTCATGGTTTGGGGTCCTCTTGTTGTCGATCGGCCAGGGCGCGCTCGATGCCCTTGATGCAGGCGACCAGGGTGGCGTTGACCGGCGTGGGCACGCGGTACTGCTGGCCGAGCCGCACCACCGCGCCGTTGATGAAGTCGATTTCGGTGATGGAGCCCTTCTGCAAGCTCTGCAGCAGGGAGGTCTTGAAGGACGGCGGCAAGCCTTCGCGCGCCAGCTCCCAGGCCGCCTGCGGCTCGCGCAGGCCGAGCTCGACGCCGGCCGCGCGCGCCACCGCGATGGCCTCGGCGACCGCCTGCAAGGCGGTGTCGCGCAGCTGCGGCTCGCTGTAGAGCTGGCCATAGGTGAGTTGGGTGATGCCGGTCAGGGCACCGGTGGCGACGTTGACCAGCAACTTGTCCCAGAGGGTGCCGCGGATGTTGCTGCTGACCGTGGTGGCCAGCCCGGCGTCCTCGAAGACGGCGGCAACGGCCTGGACGCGTGCCGAGAGCTGACCGTCGAGTTCGCCGATGAGCGTGCGCTTGCCCGCCACCCCGCTACGGATCCGCCCGGGGCCGAGCAGCACGCCGCCGACATAGGTCTTGCCGGCGATCACCCGCTGCTGGCCGACGATCTCGGCCAACAATTCTTCATGGCCGAGGCCGTTCTGCAGCGACAGCACCAGGGTGTGGGGACCGACCAGCGCCTGGGCCTGGCTCATGGCCGCGGTGGTGGCGAAGGACTTGACCAGCACCACCACCAGATCCACTACCCCGACCGCCTCGGCACTGACCGCTGCCCGCACCTGAACCCGGCGCCTGCCAGCGGCGGTCTCGATGTCCAGGCCGTCGCGGATAACCGTCTCGATATGGGCATTGGGGCGGTTGAGCAGCCAGGTCTCGTGCCCCGCCTCGCTCAACCAGGTACCAAAGGTGCTGCCCAGCGCACCGGCCCCGAGGATGCAGATCTTCATGGGAGAGGACTCCTTGTTTTCGCCCTAACCCTAGGCCCACGGCCCCTATTGAGCTATACAAAGACCTCAATCCACCCATCAGGAATTCTGATAATGCTGCCTACGGACGGCCTGCCCGAACCCAAGCTGTTGATGCTGTTCGAGGTGCTCTATCGCACCGGCAGCGTGACCCGGGCCGCCGAGCAACTGGGCCAGAGCCAGCCCACCATCAGCCTTTGGCTCGGCAAGCTGCGGCAGCAATTGCGTGATCCGCTGTTCGTGCGCACACCGGGCGGCATGAAGCCCACGCCCCAAGCCGAAGCCCTGATCACGCCCTGTCGGGAAGTGCTCGAATCCCTGCGTCGGCTGGTGGCCTGGGAGGTCGCCTTCGAGCCCGCCACCGCCCAGCGGCTGTTCCGCCTCTGCCTGAGCGATGCCAGCCACATCACCCTGCTGCCACGGATATTGGCGCAGCTGCGGGAGGTGGCGCCCGGGGTACGCCTTGAGGTCGCCCGGATCGACGGCAATACCGAACAGGCCCTGGAGATCGGCGAAGCCGACCTGGCGATCGGCTTCATTCCCTGGCTGGGCGGCAGCCTCTATCAGCAACTGCTGTTTCCCCAGGACTGGGTCTGCCTGGTCAGCGCCCGCCATTCACGCCTCGGCGAGCGCTTGACGGCCACGGCCTACGCCGAAGAGGGCCATGTGCTGGTCAGTGCTGGCACCGGGCAGAAGCTGCTGGAAGCGGGGCTGGTCAGAGCCGGAGTGCAGCGCCGCATCGTGCTGGAGCTACCGGGCTTTCTGGGGGTTGGCGCAGTGGTGGGCAGCTCCGACCTCATCGTCACCCTGCCCCGGCACATCGGCACCACCCTGGCGGCCACCTACGGTCTCAAGGTCCATGAATGCCCGGTGCCGATCGAGGGCTTCGCGGTCAGGCAGCACTGGCACGCGCGCTATCACCAGGAGGCCGGCAATCGCTGGTTGCGTGGAGTGCTGCTGGAGCTCTTCGGCCACAGCTGCTAGCGCAGCGGCCAGAAACGAAAAAGCCCCAGCTCAGGGCTGGGGCTTTCGGGCAGGACGCCTGACGATCAGTTGTCCAGGGCCGGGCGCTGGCCGGAGATGGCGATGCGCTTGGGCTTGGCTTCTTCCGGGATCACCCGCACCAGCTCGATGCTCAGCAGGCCATGCTTGAGATCGGCACCCTTCACCTCGATATGGTCGGCGAGGCGGAAGGACAGCTTGAAGGCGCGCTGGGCGATGCCCTGATGCAGGAAGGTCACGCTCTCGGCGCTGTTTTCGCGCCGGCCACCCTTGACGGTGAGCACGCCACGCTCGACTTCGATGTCCAGGTCATCTTCCTGGAGACCGGCGGCGGCGATCACGATGCGATACTGGTCGTCACCGTGCTTCTCGACGTTGTAGGGCGGATAGGAGCTGCCAGCGTCGTTGCGCAGAGCGGATTCGAACAGGTCGTTGAACCGGTCGAAGCCAACGGAATGACGGAACAGCGGGGCCAGGGACAGTACATTGCTCATGGTGAATCTCCTGATAGGTTCAGCAAGTTTCGTTGTTGCTTGCGGGACCCGACTTCGGCATCCCGCACGAACCTAGATAGGAATTCCCCAAAAAATTTCAAGGGACAATCCCGACGAACGGTAGTGCCGCTATTTCTTCTTCGGCTTGCGCTTTTTCTTCTTGGCTGCAGCCAGCGGCAGGGCCTGCTCGAAGGCCGAGCGCACCTCCTGCAGGCGACGCTCCTTGAGGTCGTGGATGCGCTTGCCGCGCTCGGTGGTGAAGTCGATGAGATTGCTGTCGTCGCTCATGGGGCTATCCGGCGAAAGGTGAGATTCAGCCGCACCCCGCTGGCTTTGCGGGTCTTGGCGATCTGGTGCTGCCAATAATGCTGGGTCGCGCCGCCCATGACCAGCAGGCTGCCGTGACCGAGTTCCAGGGAATGGCCGATGCGGCTGCTGCCCTTGCGACGGAAATCGAAGCGCCGCGCGGCCCCGAGATTGAGCGAGGCGATAAGCGGATTGGCGCCGAGACTGGCCTCGTCATCGCTGTGCCAGCCCATGGAATCCTGGCCGTCGCGATAGCGGTTGAGCAGCACGCCGTTGAAGGCCTGACCACAGGCCGCCGCGACGGCGTCGCGAATCCGCTGCAACAGCGGCGTCCAGGGCAAGGCGGCATGATCCAGGCCCGCATAGCCGTAGACCACGCCGGGATCGGCGTACCAGGCCACCTGCCGCGGCACCGGGTGCCAGCGCCCGAAGACCCGCACCTGCGGCTGGCTCCAGGGGGTTTCGTCCTCCAGCTGCTGCAACCAGGCGTCGGCTTGTTCCACAGGTAGCCACTGCGGGTAGAAGGCCAGCTCGGCGTCTTGCAGCTCCAGGTGCTCGACCATGGGCTAGACCCGCAGGTCCACCTGGACGCCCACCTGCTCCGGCTCTTCCAAGGCCTGGGCGCGTTCGGCGCCGAGGCCCTGGCGCAGGGCCTCGCGCTGCCGACGGCGACGACGCGCCTCGCGATCCAGGGTGGCTTCGTCTTCCAGGGGCGCATGGGCCGTCTCGGCCGCCGGTTCCACGGGCGCCACCGGGGCCACGGGTGGGCGTACCGGGGCCGGGTCCAACTGGTTCGGTGGGGTCACGCCAAGGGGTGGAATGATGGGGATCATGACGGGCACCTCGAATTTAGCGGCCTGCGGCAAACAGCAGGTTGGGCTTATGACTCCGCTTTGGCTAAAATAGCCGGCTTTTTGATAGCAGGGGAGAGGCTTCTACATGGCGTCACATCAACCGGGACAACGCTGGATCAGTGACAGCGAGGCCGAACTGGGCCTGGGAACCATCCTGGCCCTGGACGGCCGCCTGCTCACGGTGCTCTATCCAGCCACCGGTGAGACGCGCCAGTATGCTCAGCGCAATGCGCCCTTGACCCGGGTGCGCTTCGCCCCGGGCGACGAGGTGACCCATTTCGAGGGCTGGAAGCTCACCGTCCGCGAGGTCTCCGAAGCGGACGGCCTGCTGACCTACCACGGCTTCACCGCGGAGCGCGAGGCACGCAGCGTGCCCGAGGCCCAGCTGTCGAACTTCATCCAGTTCCGCCTGGCCAGCGACCGCCTGTTCGCCGGGCAGATCGATCCCCTGCCCTGGTTCGGCCTGCGCTACCACACCCACGAGCACCGCAACCGTCTGTTGCAGTCCAGCCTCTGGGGCCTCGGCGGCACCCGCGCCCAGCCGATCCCGCACCAGCTGCACATCGCCCGCAGCGTGGCCGACCGCGTCGCGCCGCGCGTCCTGCTGGCCGACGAGGTGGGCTTGGGCAAGACCATCGAAGCCGGCCTGGTGATCCATCGCCAGCTGCTCAGCGGTCGCGCCAGCCGCGTGCTGATCCTGGTCCCGGAAAATCTCCAGCACCAGTGGCTGGTGGAGATGCGCCGCCGCTTCAACCTGGAAGTCGCGCTGTTTGACGCCGAGCGCTTCATGGCCAGCGAAGACGGCAATCCCTTCGAGGATGCCCAGCTCGCCTTGGTCTCCCTGGACTGGCTGGTGCGCGACGAAAAGGCCCAGGATGCCGCCTTCGCCGCCGGCTGGGACCTGCTGGTGGTCGACGAAGCCCATCACCTGGTCTGGCACCCCGAGGGCGCCAGCCGCGAATACAGCCTGGTCGAACAACTGGGCGAGGTCATTCCCGGCGTGCTGCTGCTGACCGCGACCCCCGAACAACTGGGCCAGGACAGCCACTTCGCCCGTCTACGCCTGCTCGACCCCAGCCGCTTCCATGACTTCGCCGCCTTCCAGCAGGAGTCCCAGCACTACCGCCCGGTGGCCGAAGCGGTACAGGAACTGCTCGATGCCGGCGCCCTTAGCCCGGCTGCCCAGGACGCCATAGGTGGCTTCCTCGGCCAGGAAGGCGAGACCCTGCTGGGGGCGGCTGCAGCCGGCGATGCCGAGGCCCGCGCCCGCCTGGTGCGCGAGCTGCTGGATCGCCACGGCACCGGTCGCGTGCTGTTCCGCAACACCCGCGCCGCGGTCAAGGGTTTCCCCGAGCGCGAGCTGCACGCCCATGCCCTGCCCTTCCCGGATGCCTACCTGGACGAGGGCGTCATGCCCGGCCAGTCGCTGCAACCGGAAACCGAATTCGCCCCGGAGGACGACAACGACCGCTGGTGGCGCCACGACGGCCGCGTCGAGTGGCTGATCGATACCCTCAAGGCGCTCAAGCCGCACAAGGTGCTGGTCATCTGCGCGCGCATGGAAACCGCTCTGGATCTGGAAGACGCCCTGCGGCTGAAGTCCGGCATTCCCGCCACGACCTTCCACGAAGGCATGAGCATCCTCGAACGCGACCGCGCCGCCGCCTACTTCGCCGACGAGGAATTCGGCGCCCAGGTGCTGATCTGCTCCGAGATCGGCAGTGAAGGCCGCAACTTCCAGTTCGCCCACCACCTGGTGCTGTTCGATCTGCCGGCCCACCCGGACCTGCTGGAGCAGCGCATCGGCCGTCTCGACCGGATCGGCCAGCGTCACACCATCCAGCTGCACGTACCCTACCTCGAAGGCAGCCGCCAGGAACGCCAGTTCCAGTGGTACCACCAGGCGCTCAACGCCTTCCTGGCCACTTCGCCCACCGGCAGCGCCCTGCAGGCGCGCTTCGCCAGCGAGCTGGACGAGCAACTGGCGGGTGGTGACGACGCCACCTGGCAGGCGTTGCTGGAACAGGGGGCCCAGGCGCGCGCCGCGCTGGAAACCGAGCTGCACAACGGTCGTGACCGCCTGCTGGAGCTCAATTCCTCCGGCGCCGGTGCCGGCGAGCAGCTGGTCGAGGACATCCTCGAGCAGGATGATCAGTTCGCCCTGCCCATGTACATGGAAGAGCTGTTCAACGCCTTCGGCATCGACAGCGAGGACCACTCCGACAACGCCCTGATCCTCAAGCCCAGCGAGAAGATGCTCGACGCCGGTTTCCCCCTGGGCGACGACGAAGGCGTGACCATCACCTACGATCGCAACGTGGCCCTGGTTCGCGAGGACATGCAATTCCTGACCTGGGAACACCCCATGGCCCAGGGCGGCATGGACCTGGTGATGTCCGGCTCCATGGGCAACACCGCCGTGGCGCTGATCAAGAACAAGGCGCTCAAGCCGGGCACCGTGCTGCTGGAACTGATCTACATCAGCGAGGCGGTGGCGCCGCGTGCCCTGCAACTGGGTCGCTACCTGCCGCCGCTGGCGATTCGCTGCCTGCTGGACGCCAACGGTAACGACCTGGCCGCCCGGGTGGCCTTCGAGACCCTCAACGATCAGTTAGAAAGCGTGCCACGCACCAGCGCCAACAAGTTCGTCCAGGCCCAGCGCGACTCCCTGGCCAAGCTGATCGGCGGCGGCGAAGGCAAGGCCCTGCCGCGCCACGAGGAGCGCGTCGCCAAAGCACGCCAGGCGTACCTCTCTGGCATGGACGAGGAGATCGGCCGCCTGGAAGCCCTACGCGCGGTCAACTCCAGCGTCCGCCAGGACGAGATCGACCGCTTGCGCCAGCAGCGCGAAGAAGGCCTGACCTACCTGGACAAGGCTTCGCTGCGTCTGGAAGCCATTCGGGTGCTGGTGGCGGGTTGAGTGGAACGGCTTCGTTAACGAAGCCCTTCAGTGATACCTAGCGCGGCCATGGGCCGCTCCTACAGAACCGTAGGAGCGGCCCATGGCCGCGATTCGTTTGATAGGGATGTTGGGCTTCGCTCACGCTCAACCCAACCTACGAAAAGCACTCACGCTGCCAGGGTTGCGCCGCCGTCCACCACGATATCCTGCATGGTGATATGGCTGGCCAGGTCCGAGGCAAGGAACAGCACGGTGTTGGCGATCTCGTCGGGCTGGGCGATCTTGCGCAGCGGGATGCCCAGCTTGAAGTCTTCCGGCAGGCCGTCCACCAGGCGCTGATAGCCCTCGGGCGAGCCGAGCATGCCGGCCAGCATGGGGGTCGCCGTGGAACCCGGCGAGACCACGTTACAGCGCACGCCCGAGCCCGCCAGTTCCAGGGCCACGCAGTGGCTCAGCGACACCAGCGCCGCCTTGGAGGTGCAGTAGCCGGCCATCTGCAGGCGCGGCACATGGGCGGCGTTGGAGGCGATGTTGACGATGGCGCCCTGGCCCTGGGCCTTGAACAGCGGCACCAGCTGGCGGAACAGATAAAAGGGGCCGGAGACATTGACGTCCAGCAGTGCCTGCCAGTCGTCCAGGCTCAGGCTGTCGCTGGTGCCCAGACGCAGCACGCCAGCGCCATTGACCAGCACGTCCAGCCGGCGCTCCTCGGCCAGCAGGGACTGGCAAACAGTCTCGACCTGGGCCGCGTCGGCGACATCCAGCAGCTGGGTGCGGAACGGATAGCTGCTCTCGGCGAAGTGCCGGTCAAGGCCGACCACCTCGGCGCCCGCTGCCTGAAAGCGCCGCGCCACCTGCAAGCCGATGCCCTGCCCGGCGCCGGTCACCCAGACGCGCTTGCCAGTGAAATCCAGTTGCGTCATCAGCGGCTCCCTAGGCGCGAGCGCGCAGCAGATCCAGCCAGCCCTGCAGGGTCGGCTGGGCGGCGAGATCGGCGAAGGTGACCGGCAGGCCGCGCTTCTGCCATTCCCCCACCAGGGTCATGACCTGCACCGAATCCAGACCGAAGTCGGTGAGGTTGTCGTCCAGCGCCGGCTCCTCGTCGTCGGCATCGAGCAGCGGCTGGACCTGGGCGCGCAGCCAGGCTTCGTCCAGCACGACCGCGCCCGCGCCGGTGACCTGGGCGGTGCTCAGGGTGCTGCCACAGCGAGTGGCCACGTAGCGTAGCGCCATGCGGTGCTCTTCTTCGCTGAAGTCGGCCACGGCGTCGCCGATCAGGAAGGCCTGGATGTCTCTCATGAAGGCGTCGGTACAGGTGGTCAGGCAGCCGATGTGGGCATAGACGCCGCAGACGATCAGCTGGTCGCGCCGCCACTCGGTCATCAGGTCCTGCAGGTTGGATCTATGAAAGGCGCTGTAACGCCACTTGGTCAGCACCACGTCACCGTCCTTGGGTGCCAGCGCGTCCACCACCTGCTGCAGCGCGGGATCGGCCTGGGTCAGACCCGGACCCCACATGTCGTTGAGCAGAGCGCGATCGGCCGGCGGCTGGTCGGTGGGCTGGGCGGTATAGACCACCGGCACGCCCTGGGCGTCGGCCCAGGCGCGCAGGGCGGCGATGTTGGCCACCACCTGGTCGATCAGCGGGCTGTTGTCGCCATAGAACTCGACGAAATAGCGCTGCATGTCGTGGATCAGCAGCACGGCGCGGTCGGCCGCGGGCGTCCAGGCGACCCTGTTGGCAGGAAAGCCGTCGGGCTGGGGCAAGGGATAGGAGGCAAGACGGGGAATAGCCATGGGAAACCTTAGAGACGCTCGGTGGAAGGGGTCTGCAGCTGCTCGCGCAGGCGCCGCTTGTCGATCTTGCCGACGGCGGTGAGCGGCAGCTGGTCGAGGAACTGGAAACGGTCGGGTAACTTGTATTCGGCCACGCCCTGCTCGCGCAGATAGCGGCGCAGGGCCACCGGCTTGAGCGCCGGATCGCTAACCACCAGGCAGGCACAGCTCTTCTCGCCCATCAGCTCGTCGGCGATGGCCACCAGGGCCGCGTGAGTGATACCAGGATGGCGCAGCAGCAGGCCCTCGATCTCGGCCGCGGCGATCTTCTCGCCCCCGCGGTTGATCTGGTCCTTCACCCGGCCGACCACCTTGAGGTAACCGGCGGCATCGCGCTGGACCACGTCCCCGGAAAAGTAGAAACCCTCGGCATCAAACACTTGGGCATTGTGCTCGGGGCTGCGGTAGTAACCGCGGAAGGTGTAGGGACCGCGGGTGGACAGCAGACCAGGTTGGCCATCGGGCACCGGCTGGCCGTCTTCGTCGGTGATGCGCACCTCGTCATCCGGACTCATGGGCCGGCCCTGGGTGGTGAAGAGACGCTCGGGTTCGTCGTCCAGGCGGGTGTAGTTGACCAGGCCCTCGGCCATGCCGAACACCTGCTGCAGCTGGCAACCCAGTTCGGTGGGCACCCGCCGGGCCTGGGCCTCGGCGAAGCTGGCGCCGCCCACCTGCACCATGCGCAGGCTGGCCAGTCGCGCGCGTTGCTCGGGCGCCGCCGCGGCCTGCAACCAGAGCGCCACCGCCGGCGGCACCAGGGCCACCCAGTCCACCTGATGGCGCTCGATCAGCGCGAAGCAGCGCAGCGGCTCGGGATCGCGGGCCATGACCACGCAGCCGCCGGCGATGAAGACGCCCAGGGCGCCGGGCGAGCTGAGGGTGTAGTTGTGCCCTGCCGGCAAGGCGCAGAGAAAGCGCGTCGCCGGGGTCAGCTGACAGATCTCGACGCTGCGTCTGAGGCTGTAGTAGTAGTCGTTGTGGGTGCGCGGGATCAGCTTGGGCGTACCGGTGCTGCCACCGGAAAGCTGGAAGAAGGCCACCTCGCCACCCGCGGTGGGCGTCAGTTGATAACCCTCCAGGGGGGTATCCAGGCGCTGCTGCAGGCTGCGTGCATCCTGCGCGCCGTCCAGCAGCACCTCGCTCAGCCCGGGCGCCACGTCACGCAACTCGGCGACAAAGGTATCGTCACGGAACAGGTTGTGCTCGGTGGAAGCGATCAACAGCCGCGGCTGGATCTGCTGCGCATAGGCCAGCAGCTCCAGCTTCTGGTGACTGAATAGCGCATTGACCGGGGCGATGCCGGCCTTGAGCAGGGCAAAGAACACCACATAGAACTCGGCCACGTTGGGCAGCTGCACCAGCGCCGTGTCGTGGCGGCGCAGACCGGCGGCCTGCAGGTGGGCGGCCAGGCGGCTGGAGCGCTCGTCCAGCTCGGCATAGCTCAGCTGGCGCTCGCCACAGAGGATCGCCGGGGCGTCCGGCAGGGCCGCGCGACTGCGGGCCAGGATCTCGGTCATCGGCAGGTCGGACCAGTAGCCGAGGGCCCGATAGCGGGCGGCCAGGTCTTCCGGCCAGGGGGTGAATTCCAGACTCACGTGGGGTTCTCCTCGTCGAGCAAGCCACAGGCGGCGCGCATGGTGCCCAGTTTGGCGGTGACCTCGGCCCATTCCGCCGCGGGGTCGGAGGCCTCGACAATGCCGGCGCCGGCGAACAGCCGCAGCCAGTCGCCCTGCACCGTGCCACAGCGGATGGTGACTACCCACTCGCCGTTGCCCTGGGCATCGCACCAGCCGACCATGCCGGTGAACAGGCCACGGTCGAAGGGCTCAATGCGCTCGATCAGCTGGCGCGCGGCCACCGTCGGAAAGCCGCAGACCGCCGGGGTCGGGTGCAGGCGGCAGGCCAGTTGCAGCGCCGAGGTGCGGCGGTCGGCCAGTTCGCCGTCGATGGCGGTGGACAGGTGCCACATGGCGTTGGTGCTGAGCAGCGACGGCGCCTCGGGCACGTCCAGGCGGCTGCACAGGGGGGCCAGCTGCTGGCGGATGTCCTCGATCACCAGGCGGTGCTCGTAATGGTCCTTGCTGGACTCCAGCAGTTCGCGGGCGACGCGCTGATCTTCCCGGGGGTCGGCGTGGCGCTTGGCCGAACCGGCCAGGGGATTGGTATGGACGAGCGCGCCCTGCTTGCGCACCAGCAACTCGGGGCTGACCCCGACCAGCTCGCCGCCCTCGGCGGTAGGGATGCGGAATTGATAGCCGGTGGGATTCTGCCGCGCCAGATTGGCGAGGATGGCCTCCACGTCGGCGGGCTCGGCCAGCTGGATTTCCTGGATGCGCGACAGCACCGCCTTGCTCAGCTCGCCGCGGCGGAAGGCCTCGATGGCCTCCTCCACCGCCAGGCAGAAGCCATCCGCGCTGGGCAGGTTGCGCACCTCGCGCACCTGCGCCGGGGTGACCGGTGCGCTGCTGACCGATGCCGGGCGCGCCATCCAGGCATGCTCGCGGGGCACATAGAGGCAGGAGGGCTTGGTGGTATCGAAGGGAATGGCGCCCATGATCACCGGCTCGGCGATGCCGGCCTGACGGGCACGAGCGAAGGCCTCTTCCACGGCATGCAAAAACAGACTGTCCCGGTGCGCGCCGCCGCTGGCTGGCGTCTCGACCCGGGCACAGATGCCGCGTCCGCGCAGGACACGGTCACCCGACTGGAACAGGAAGGCGGCCTGTTCCTGCTGCTCGGTGGCGATCTGCCCGACCACGTCAGCCCTTTTACTCGACATTGCTACGGACCTCTATACAAATGATAATGCTTATCAATAATCAGAAATTAACTTTTGTATCAGCGGAAGTCAATTCGTTAGCTGCCAAACGGTTTCCCTACAGCACGCAACCCTTTGATCTGTCCGACAAATCGCCACTGGGCAGAACATCGGCAAGACTGTCGGACCGCTCTGGCCTTCCGCTTTGCACGCGCTCGCCCCTGGCCGCCATCGACAGCCCTTGCTGTAGCGAGGTGCATCTTTGAAAATGAGAGTGATTATCTTACAACCGGAAGGCGTCCATGTTCAGCTCGTCGTCAGTGTTTCGCATTCTCACCCCGCTGATCCTCGCCATTCTGGCGCTGGGTGGTACCGCCCGCGCGGCGGACTGGCCCCGACAGATCAGCGCCGACGGCAATCAGGTGACCCTGCCGGCCAAGCCGCAACGCATCGTTTCCACCAGCGTCACCCTCACCGGCTCCCTGCTCGCCATCGGCGCGCCGGTGGTGGCCAGCGGCGCCACCTCGCCCAACAACAGATTCGCCGATGACCAGGGGTTCCTGCGCCAGTGGGGGCAGGTCGCCAAGCAACACGAGGTGAAGCGGCTGTACATCGGCGAGGCCAATGCCGAGGCGGTGGCCGCCGAGGCGCCGGACCTGATCCTGGTCAGTGCCGCCGGTAACGACTCGGCGCTGCGCCTGGTCGATCAGCTCAAGGCCATCGCCCCGGTACTGGTGGTGGGCTACGACAATCGCAGCTGGCAACAGGTGGTGGAACTGCTCGGCCAGGCCACCGGTCGCGAGGACGCTGCTGCCAAGGTAGTCGCCGATTTCGACCGGCGGGTCTCCGACCTCAAGGCGCGCCTGCAGCTACCGCCGCAACCGGTGTCCGCCTTCGTCTACAACCCGGCGACGCGCCAGGCCAATCTCTGGACCGCGGCCTCGTCCCAGGGCCAGTTGCTGGAAAGCCTGGGCTTCACCCTGGCGACGCTGCCGGCCGGGCTGACCACGGGACACAGCCAGGGCCAGCGCCACGACATCCTGCAGCTGGCCGGCGAAAACGTCGCCACCGGCCTCACCGGCCAGACCTTTCTGCTGTTCGCCGCGGACGCCAAGGAAGCCGAAGCGGTACGCGGCAATCCGCTGCTGGCGCACCTGCCGGCGGTCAAGGACAACCGCGTGGAAGCCCTGGGCGCCGAGACCTTCCGCCTCGATCCCTACAGCGCCAACCTGCTACTGGATCGCCTGGAACAGCGCTACGCCAAGCCTTGAGTCCGGCAGTCGTGGCCATGGCGGTCCGCCGATGCAACTGCTCCTTCGGAACTCCGGTATTTTGTCGATCGCGGCCATGGGCCGCTCCTACGCTTACATTGGCGCCTGTAGGAGCGGCCCATGGCCGCGATCTGTCTTGTCCATCGCTGATCGCCATGAGCCCCCAGTGGAAAACGCTGCGCGGTTTTCCACGCTATGCCAGGCGCACCGAAGCGGATCAGGTGCCGAGGCTTTCAGCCCTACGCAGACCTCGGGCCAGCGTCCAGCAGAGGGCGGCCACCCCAGTGGCGACCAGGCCGAAGACGAAGGCCGCCTGCGCCGGCAGCATCAGGCTGGCCAGGCCGCCGAACAACGCCGCGCCGATGGCCTCGCCCCCGATGTTTTGCGCCGTCCACAGCGCATTGATGCGCCCCAGCAGGCGATCCGGCGTCAGGCGCTGGATCAGCGCGTACTGCACCAGGGAATTGAGCGCACCCAGATAGCCGAACAGCACCAGGCACAGCGCTGACAGCGAGAAACCGGGCAACAGGGCGAACACCGCCACCGCCAGAAAGGTGGCCACCGCACTCATCAGCAGGGTACGTCCGGGACGTGGCGCCTGGTTCAGGCGGCCACTGGTGAGGGCGCCGATGGCCGCGCCCAGGGGCGCGGCGGCATAGAGCCAGCCCAGGTGTCCGGTATCCAGCCCCCAACTCTCGCCCAGCGACGGATAGAGCACCCGCACCGCATTGGCCATGGTCACCAGGGCGCCGACTAAGGCGACCGCGCCCAGCAGGCGATTCTCGAAGAGGAAGGCGATGCCGCCCCCCAGGGCCTGCCAGGGCGTCTCGCGCGGCTGCTCCGGCGGTGGCAGCGGCGGCAGGCGCAGCAGCACCAGCAGGGTGATGAGGGTGCCGCCGGCGGTCAGCATGTAGTTCCAGGCCACGCCGCTCTGGGCGATCAGCAAGGTGCCCAACGGCGGCGCGACGATGGCCGCCACCCGCACGCTGAGCATATTCAGCGCGCCGGCCTGCACCATGGACTCCCGACCGACCAGGATCGGCGTCACCGCCAGCAACGCGGTGACGCCCAGGGCACCAAAGAAGCCATCCCACAGCGCCAGCAGGTAGATGGCCGTCAGCGATGGCTCGGGCAGGCTGGCGTTGACCGCCAGGCCGATGAAGCCCAGGCCGCAGATGGAGCGGGCGGCGAGGATCAGCCGGCGCCGCTCCAGGCGATCGGCCAGCACCCCGCCGGTGAGCAGGCCGACGAACATGCCGATGCCGGCCATGCTCAGCGCCAGGCCCACCTTGAGCGGCGAGTCGGTCAGGGCCTGGACCTGGATGGGTATCGCCACGGCCAAGAGGCCAAGGGACAGCACGGACACCAGACGGGCGATGAACAGGGTACGAAAGGCGGCGTGGGACCTGAGCAGGCCGAAGTCGAGCAGAAAGGACGTCTTGGACATGAATCACCGGAAAACACAGGGGACGCTATCGAGCCGCCGAGGCAAGGCTGTTAGCATGTAATACAGACTATCATGTGTTAATACGCCTTGTTCTCATCCACTCCCCTTCCTGTCGGTCGTCACGAATGACCAGGCGCCGCGTCTTCATCCTCGGCTGCGCCGCCCTCCTGCTGCTCCTGGTGATGGCTGCCAGCCTGGCGCTCGGCTCCACCGCCATACCGCTGGCCGACGTCTGGCAGGCGCTGGGCCACGGCTGCAGCGATCCGGCCTGTCTGATCGTACGCGAGGCACGACTGCCACGAACCCTCGCCGGTCTGCTCGCCGGCGCGGCCCTGGGCGTGGCCGGCACCCTGATGCAGGCGCTGACGCGCAATCCCCTTGCCGATCCCGGCATCCTCGGCGTCAACGCCGGTGCCAGCTTTGCCGTGGTGCTGGGTATCGCCCTGTTCGGCGCCAGCGGTCCCGAGCACTACCTGGGCTATGCCTTCGGCGGCGCCCTGCTCGCCAGCCTGGTGGTGCTGCTGGCCGGTATCGCCGGTGGCGGCGGCTTCAATCCCATGCGTCTGGTGCTGGTCGGGGTGGCCCTGGGGGCCATGCTCGAAGGCGTCAGCTCAGGCATCGCCCTGCTCGATCCCCAGGTCTACGATCAGCTGCGATTCTGGCAATTCGGCTCGCTGGACGTGCGTCAGCTGGAGCTGCTGCGCAGCGCCAGCCCGCCGGTGCTGGGCGGGGTGGCTATCGCCCTGCTGCTGGCCCCCGCGCTGAATGCCCTGAGCCTGGGCACCGACCTGGCCGTGGCCCTCGGCACCCGGGTCCGCCAGACCCAGTTGCTCGGCCTGCTGGCCATCACCCTGCTCTGTGGCGCCGCTGCCGCGGCGGTCGGACCCATCGCCTTCGTCGGTCTGATGGTGCCGCACCTGGGCCGCTGGGCCATCGGCGAGGACCATCGCTGGCTGCTGCCTTTCGTGCTGCTGTTCACCCCCAGCCTGCTCCTCACCGCCGACATCGTCGGCCGCCTGCTGGTCACCAACGAGCTGCGCGTCTCGGTGGTGACCGCCTTCCTTGGCGCACCCCTGCTGATCTGGCTGGCGCGCCGCCAGCGGCAGGGAGGTCGGGCATGAGCCGAGCTCTTGGTCTGCGCCTGCCCGGGGTGCTGCTCGCCCTGTTTGGCGGCGCCCTGTTGCTGGCAACGTTCGCCCTGGGCAGCGGCAGCCTGACCCTGAGCCCTTCCCAGGTACTGGCCGCTTTGTTCGGCGAGGCTCCGCGCGGCATCGAGCTGGTGGTCACCCAGTGGCGGCTGCCGCGGGTGGCCCTGGCACTGCTGATCGGCGCCGCCCTGGGCCTGAGCGGCGCGTTGTTCCAGTCGTTGCTGCGCAATCCCCTCGGCAGCCCGGACATCATGGGCTTCAACACCGGCGCCTACAGCGGGGTGCTGGTCGCCCTGGTGCTGTTCCAGGCCAGCATCCTCTGGAGCACCACTGCCGCCCTGATCGGCGGTCTGCTCAGCGCCGCCCTGGTCTATGCCCTCACCTGGCGCGGCAGTGGCGTGGATACCCTGAGACTCATCATCGTCGGCATCGGCGTGCGCGCCCTGCTGATGGCGCTCAACACCTGGCTGATCGTGCATGCCTCCCTGGAAGCCGCCTTCAGCGCCGGCCTGTGGAGTGCCGGCTCGCTCAACGGTATCACCTGGGCCAAGGCCTGGCCGGCGGTGGTCTTCATCCTGCTGGCGGGTGCGGCCAGCCTGGCGCTGAGTCGCCGACTGTTCCTGCTGGAGATGGGTGACGACACCGCCTGCGCCCTGGGTGTGCCGGTGGAACGCACCCGGCTGTCGCTGCTGGGCCTGGGCGTGGTGCTCACCGCCGCCGGCACCGCGGTGGCCGGGCCGATCTCCTTCATCGCCCTGGCCGCACCGCAGATCGCCCGCCGCCTGACCGGTACCCAGCGCCTGGCGCTGCCCGCCGCCGCCCTCACCGGCGCGGTCCTGCTGCTGGGCGCGGATCTGATCGCCCAGCGCCTGTTCCTGCCCTATGTCCTGCCGGTGGGCCTGGTCACGGTGAGCCTGGGCGGGCTCTACCTGATCGGCCTGCTCATCTGGGAGTCCCGCCGCTCATGAACGACGCCCCTTCCTCGCGCCTGCACGCCGAGCGCCTGACCCTGGGCTACGGCCGCAAGCTGATCGCCGAAGACCTGTCGCTGACCATCCCCGATGGCGAGCTGACGGTCATCATCGGCCCCAACGGCTGCGGCAAGTCGACCCTGCTGCGCACCCTCAGCCGACTGCTGGCGCCCAGCCAGGGCCAGGTCTGGCTGGATGGCCAGGCAATCCAGAGCTATCGCACCAAGGAGGTGGCCCGGCGCCTGGGCCTGCTGCCGCAGAGCTCCCAGGCCCCGGGCGATATCTCGGTGCGCGACCTGGTGGCCCGCGGACGCTATCCGCACCAGACCCTGTTCGGCGGCGTGCGCGCCGACGACGAGCGCGCGGTGACCCACGCCATGCAGGCCACCGGCGTCTTCGAACTGGCCGACCGGGCGGTGGACACCCTCTCCGGCGGCCAACGCCAGCGGGTGTGGATCGCCATGGCCCTGGCTCAGGAGACCCCGCTGCTGCTGCTCGACGAGCCCACCACCTGGCTCGATATCACCCACCAGATCGACCTGCTGGAATTGCTGGAAGACCTCAATCGCCAGCAGGGCCATACCCTGGTGATGGTGCTGCACGACCTCAACCACGCCTGCCGCTACGCCACCCACCTGGTGGCCATGCGCGGCGGCAAGGTACTGGCCACCGGCCGCCCGCGCGACGTGGTCACCCCCGAATTGATCAAGGCGGTCTACGACCTGGACTGCCTGATCATCGACGACCCGGTGGCCGGGACACCCATGGTGGTGCCCCTGGCACGGCGCTCGGCTGGCTAGAGTCCTTTCAGCGCCCGATTCAGCACCGGACCGATCTGCGCCAGCTGGGCCGGAGCGATGATGTCGACGTGGGCGCAGTCCACCTCATGGGCCTGCAGGCGGGTGATCCAGGGCGCCCAGGTGGCCTTGACGTCCATTCCCGCCGGCAGGGTGCGGCGGGCGACGAACATCAGCGCCTCGCCGTCGAAGCGAGCGCTACGCGCCGTGGCCAGCAGCCGCACCGAATCGGCGTAGTTGCCCTCGATGGTGGCGAACAGCTGCGACCCCTCCCCCAGCGCCGGATCGGCCAGCCCCTGCTGGGCGGCGAGAAAGGCCTCGCGCTCGCGATTCACTTCGGCCAGCACCTCCGGATCCAGCTCGCGCTGGCCCTCACGCTCCTGCCAGTTCTGGGTTTCCGGCGGATAGGTATCGAGCAGGCCAAGGAAGGCGACCTGCTCCCCGGCCGCCTGCAACCGCGCCGCCAGGCCCTGGGCCAGGGTACCGCCCAGGGAATAGCCGAGCAGATGATAGGGACCCTGCGGCTGCACCTCGCGCAGGGTGCGCAGATGGCGCTGGATGACGGCTTCCAGATCGGCGCCCTGGGCCAGGGGGCCGTCCGGACGCGGCGACTGGATACCGAGCAACGACCAGCGCGGATCCAGGTGCCGAGCCAGCACGCTGAATTGCCAGGCGAAGCCCGAGGCCGGATGGAAACAGAACAGCGTGGGACCGTCGCCCGGGCGCAGCGGCAGCAGGGTCTCGAAGCCGGCACGGGTTTCGCGGGCCGCGTCCTGCTCCAGCTGGCGCGCCAGCCGGGCGACACTGGAGGCCACCATGATCTGGCCGATGGACACCGGCTGCCCCAGCCGCCGCCGCAGGTTGGCCGCCAGGGTCATGGCCAGCAACGAATGACCGCCCAGGGCGAAGAAGTCGTCATCCGCGCCACCGATGGCGCAGCCGAGCACCTCGGAAAAGGCCGCCGCCAATTCACTCTCCAGCCCCGGCGCCAGGGGTCGGCTCGCGGCCCTGGCGACGCCCTGGGGCGCCGGCAGGGCCTTGCGATCCAGCTTGCCGGTGGCCCCCAGGGGCAGGGTGTCCAGCTCCACCAGGGCCACTGGCACCAGATGCGGCGGCAGGCTTTCGCCCAGGCGCGCGCGCAGGCGCTCCAGGTCCAGTGCGGCGCCCGGCTGGGCGATCAGATAACCCACCAGTTGGCGGGCATCGCCACCCGCGGTGTTGGCCGCCTCGCCCAGCACCCTGGCATGGGTGACCGCCTGGGCAACGCCTGGCAGCGCCAGCAGGGCATGGTCGATTTCCGCCAGTTCGATGCGCTGCCCGCGCAGCTTGACCTGGTCGTCGCTGCGCCCGAGGTACTCGACGACGCCCTCCGGCAGCCAACGCGCCACGTCGCCGGTGCGATACAGCCGCTCGCCCTGCCCGTCCGGCGCGGCGATGAAGCGTGCGGCGGTCAGCTCCGGTCGGCCCAGGTAGCCATCGGCGAGTTGCACCCCGCTCAGATAGAGCTCCCCCGCCACACCCGGCGGCACTGGCCGCAGGCGTTCATCGAGGATGTGCAGCCCGGTATTCCACACTGGCTTGCCGATGGGCACGCTGCTGCCGGTGACGGCCGCCAGGGCGGCGCCATGGGCCGGATGGTAGGAGACGTCCACCGCGGCCTCGGTGGGGCCATAGAGATTGTGCAGGGGCGCGCCGACCCGGCGCTCCCAGGTACGGGCCAGCTCGGTGGGCAGGGCTTCACCGCTGCAGAACACCTGACGCAGGCTGGCGCAGCGGGCCACCGCGGCCGGCTCGTCCAGGCTGGCGACGAAGGCCGCCAGCATCGAAGGCACGAAGTGCACCGTGGTCACCCGCTCCCGGGCGAACAGCTCCTGCAGCGCCGCGGGATCGCGATGGGCCTCGGGCGGCGCCAGGTACAGCCGGGCGCCCACCAGCAGCGGCCAGAAGAACTCCCAGACCGACACATCGAAGCTGCTCGGCGTCTTCTGCAAGACGGTGTCGCCGGCGCCGATGGGATAGCTGTCCTGCATCCACAGCAGGCGATTGACGATGGCGGCATGGCCGACCACCACGCCCTTGGGGCGACCGGTGGAACCGGAGGTATAGAGCAGATAGGCTGGATCGCCGGGGCGCGGCCCTTCGAACACCGGATCCTGGTCTACCCCCTTCAGGGGCGCATCCAGGATCAGCACCTGGCTATCGTCCAACCCCGGGAAACGCCCGCGTTGGCTAGCATCCGTCACCAGCACCCGTGGCCGGGCGTCGTCGAGCATCAGTTGCAGGCGCTCGTCGGGATAGCCGCTGTCCAGCGGCAGGTAGGCGGCGCCCAGTTCGATCGTGGCCAGCAGCGCCAGGGACAGGAACACCGAACGCGGCAGGGCCACGGCAACGATATCGCCCCGCCCTACCCCGGCCGCGCTCAGTCGCTGGGCCAGGGCCAGCACCTGCTGGCGCGTTTCCCGATAGCTGAAGGCGTGCTGCAGATCGGCCAGCGCCGGAGCCTCGGGGGTGCGCGCCGCCTGGTCGGCCAACAGGGTCGCCAGGGTGGTCGCCGGTAGCGCGCGCTCAGTGGCGTTGATCGCGGCCAGCCAGTTCCGGTCTGCCGGGTCCAACAGGTCTGCCTCACCCAGGGTAAGGCCAGGGTGATCGGCGAATTGCTCCGCCAGCAGGCCAAAGCGCGCGGCGTGTCCCTGCAGCAGCTCGGCGGCATAGCGCTCGGCATTGCCCAGCAGCTTGATGTCCAGGGCACCGCTCGCCTCCAGGTAGAGGGCGATCTCCAGATCGCGCACCGGCCCCGAGGCCAATTCGTGGGTGATGCCCGGCACCCCGGCGAAATCCAGGGCGAAATCGAACAGCTTGAGGTTGATGACCGGTCCGGTCAGCGGCTCGGCATCGCCCGGCCGGCCGAGATCGCGGGCGATCTGCTCGGCGTCGTAACGCTGGTGGCGACGCACCTTCTTGAGCTCGGCGGCCAACCCGGCAGCCAGCTCCGGCAGCCTCTGGGTCGAGTCGGTACGCACACCCAGCGGCAGGACGTTAAGGGTCGCGCCACCGGATTTGAGCGCCACCGAACCCATGCGCCGCATGAAGATGAAGCCGGCGCTGAAGGCCGGTTGCCCGCTGAGACGGGCGAACCAGGTGGCGGCCAGGGCCACGGCCAGATCCGCTGGCGTCACCCCTTGGGCCTTGCCCTGCTCGGCCAGCTTCGCGAATACCTCGGCAGCTACGCGGGCACGGGCTTCCACCACCCGCGGCGTGGGCACCTGCCCGGCCAGCGCCCCGGGCGCCAGGGACGCCGCCGGCGGTAGCGCAGCCCCCCGCTCGCGCCAGAAGGCTTCGTCGCGCTCGCGGACGGCCGACTGCTGATAGTCCTGATACTCGCGCACCACCTCGGCGAAGGAGACGAAGGGCGAGGCCTCGGCCGTCTCGCCCCGCACCGCGGCGCTGTACAGGGCGGCCACCCGCTTGGCCAGGGCGGCGAAGCCATAGCCGTCGATCAGCAGGTGGTGATAACGCTGGTACCAGAACAGGTGATTGTCGCCCAGCTGGTAGATCCGGTTGAGCCACAGCGGACCGCCACTGGTGGCCCGCAGGTCGCCGTCGAGATCGGCGCGAATGGCCGTTCGCGCCGCATGCTCGGGATCCGCCGCATCGCGCAGGTCCAGCCACTCGGGCGCAGTAATCACCGCATCGCTGTCGATCCACTGCACCAGTTCGCCCTCACGCTCGGCGAACCTGAGCTGGAGGCTGTCCAGTTCGCCGAGGCCCTGGACGATGGCCGCCAGCAGCGCCTGGGCGTCGAGCGGCCCGCGCAACTCGACCAGATGGGCCACGGCGAAGGCATTGGCATGGGGCGACAGCTGATCGGCCATCCAGATACCGGGCTGGGCGGCGACCAGGGGCAGCTCGGGAAAGACGCAAGAGGGCGTAGAGGACACAGGAACTCCAGTCAGGAAAGCAGAGAGGCGGCCGGGCGGATATCGCGCCAGTGGCTGGCCAGCCAGTCGTCGCAGGCCGCGCGCGGTGCGGGCCCGAACACCGGCGCCCAGCCGGCGGGAACGGCCATGGTCTCCGGCCAGAGGCTGCACTGGCCCTGGGCATTGCGCAGGATCAGCAGCACCTGCGCGGGATCGTCGAAGGGATTGAGGGCGTCCATCGGACCTCCTGGAAATGGGAATTAGCGAGGGGCGTTGGCGACCAGGGGGTGCCAGAGCCGGACCAGGCCGTCGAGC
This sequence comes from Pseudomonas sp. PLB05, assembly GCF_021106615.1. NCBI lineage: Bacteria > Pseudomonadati > Pseudomonadota > Gammaproteobacteria > Pseudomonadales > Pseudomonadaceae > Pseudomonas > Pseudomonas sp. PLB05. Next base: position 542,800 of record NZ_JAJOHO010000001.1, on the reverse strand, counting down.
AAGCCCCCGCGCCACCAGAGGGCATCATGGCCCCCATCGATCTCGCGATAGTCGAGCGCGTGGCCCTGCTCGCGCAGGCGCGGGACCAAGGCGCGGGAGGCTTCGAGGATGGCCGGCTCGCGCAGCCCCGCCTCGATGAACAGCCGCAAGGGATGCCCCCTCCCCTGCCCGCTTTCCAGCGCCTCGAACAGTCGGCCTGGTTCGCCGCGTTGCGGCCACCAGAAGGAACCGGACTGGCTCAGCGCGCAGCCGAAGCGCTCCGGCCAGTGCAAGGCGGCATAGAGCGCCGCCAACCCGCCAAAGCTCTGCCCGGCGACCACGGTCGAGGTGGCCGACTGGGCATGGGGCGCCCAGTCGCGCACCTGGGGTAGCAGCTCTTCCTGCAGCGCCAGCCAGAACTCGGGATTGCAGGGCAACTCGCTACCACGCAGGGCGCGATCGCTGTGGTCGATCAGCAGATAGACCGCTTCCGGCAACTGGCCAGCATCCGTGAGCTCTTGCAACGGCACGCCGATGGGCATCGTCTGGGCCCAAAATTGCCCATCCAGCAGAATGGCCAGCGGCCGTTCCATAGGGGTGGTATTACCGGTAACGAAGAGCCACACCGGGCGGCTGTTGCCCAGTCTGGCGCTGTTCCACTGGAACTGCCGCAGGCTCGGCCAGGCCGCGGGAGACAGGGTGCGATCGGTGTCGAAGGCCGCCCAGGCCGGTTGCGCAGGCGCATCCGGCAGATGCACGCCCGACACCGCCAACCCGCGGCCACCCTGCCAGGCGCGGCGGGGATTGAGCCGGTCGGCCTGGGCCAGGGGAAAGACGCTGCGCCACCAGAGGCGGATGCCCTGCAGATCAGGCTGGGCTTCGCCTTCGAACGGCGCCGGCTCCCCGCTGGGGATCAGGCAGTAGCTGCCCCGCCAGCGGCCATCCAGTTCGGTCTCCCAGGTCCAGACATCGGTGCCTGGCAGACGCCGCAGGCTCTGCGGCAGGCCCGGTTGATGGTGGTCGGTGACCCCGGTGATATTGAGCCAGACCCGCTGGGTACCGGAGCGCTCGGCCAAACCCTCGGGATCGCGCCAGACAAAGGTCAGGCGATAGCGCCCGGCCACAGTGGGTTCGATCAGCGGCGTGCCGCGGCAGGCGACGGCCTGCCACCAGGACTCGCTGCCCACATCGTCCCGCTGGAAGAGTGAATCTTTCATCGCATCTCAGTGCATCGTGGAAGAGATCGTCATGGCCTGCATCGCGCCGACCGACCCGAGCTTGGCCCGGGTCGGCCTGGACCTCAGAAGTCGTAACGCGCGCCGACCATCACGCTACGCGAGGGGCCCTGGAAGTTGAAGGTGGAGACCGAACCTACGCGCGACCAGTATTCCTTGTCGAGAAGGTTGTTCACGTCCAGGGTCGCGGTGAGTTGCTTGGTGACCGGATAGGAGAACTTGGCATCCACGGTGGCATAGCCGGGGGCGGACACGGTGACTCCAGAGGTCTGGTTGGTCTGGGAGAAATCGCTCATCGCGGTCACCCCGCCGCCGATGCTCAGACCGGTCAGCGGACCGCCCGCCAGGGTGTACTTGGTCCACAGCGAGGCCATGTGCTTGGGCATGGCTTCGAACAGGGTATTGCCATCGCCGCTGAGGTTCTGGGTATCCATGTAGGTGTAGCCGGCGAGCATCTCCCACTGCTCGGTGAGCTTGCCGCTGACCTCGATCTCGGCGCCCTTCACCCGGGTCTTGCCGGAGCTGTCGGAATAGGTGGTGATGGCCACGCCGTTGGCGTCGAAGGGCCGGGCCGCCCGGTTCTCGTCGGTCAGCTGGAAGATCGACAGCCGTGCATTCATATCGCCGTTGAAGTAGCTGCCCTTGATCCCGACCTCGTACTGGTCACCCTCGCGCGGATCCAGCGCCTTGCCCTGGCCATCCAGCTCGCTCTGCGGCTTGTAGACCTTGGAGTAGCTGGCGTAGAGGGAATGGTAGTCGTCCAGGTCGTAGACGGTGCCCAGATAGGGGGTGACGAAGCCACTGTGCTTCTGGCTTTCACCCGCCTCGGCGCCGCTGGCCAGGGTGGTGGTGTATGCCTCGCCCCTGTACCAAGAAACGCGAGCGCCGCCGATCAGCGCCAGGCGCTCGATGGGCCGGAAGGTCACCTTGGAATAGAGGCCGAACTCGCGATCCTCACTGTTGAAGTCGGTCTGGTAGGCGCGCGCCGGCTTGGCGAAGCGGGTTGGCGAATAGCTGTTCACATTGACCGTACCCAGGACGCTGTTGCCATTCTGGTAATCGGTGTCGTAGTGCTTGTAGTCGGTACCCACGACGAATTCGCTGACCTGCCCCAGCGCCTCGAAGGGCTGGCTGTAACTGGCATCAAGGGAATAGGCGTCCTGCTCGAAGTCCCGGGTGCTGGCGCGGATGCTGGTGTTGCCATTGGCCTGCACCGCCCCGCCGGTGAAGGCATAGAGGTAATCCGCTTCCCGGTGCGACGCCCGGGCAGCGATGCGCCCATAGCCGCCGTTATCGAACCTGTGGGTCAGCTCGAAGATGCCGTCGGTGGTCTTGCCGTCGAAGTAGTTCCAGTCCGCCCCCAGGAAGCGCGACTGACTGAAGTCCAGCAGATTGCCCTGGGTGTCGGTGGGATAGCCGTTGTGCGGGGTGAGGTTCTTGACCTGATGGATCAGGCCGAAGGAGATCTGGGTGGCGTCGGACAGGTCGATGTCCAGATCGCCGTAGTAGCTCTGGTCGGTATTGGCGTTGTAATCCACCTCGCCATTGCTGTCGGCGCGGGAGGCGACGAAACGACCGCGGACGTTCTTGCTCGCGGTGAGCGGACCGGCCAGGTCGATTTCCTGGTAGTTGGTGTCCCAAGAGCCGTAGCGCCCGGTGATATGCCCCTGGAACTCGTCGGTGCCGCGCTTGCGCACCATGTTGACGATGCCGCCCAGTTCGCTGGTGCTGTTGAACAGCCCGGAGGGGCCACGCATGATCTCGACCCGGTCGAAGGGCGAGAGGATGGGCACGGTGCCGAAGATGCTGGTCATGGGCGCCGGCAGGCCGTCGATGTTGTATTCGTCGTACTCGTAGCCACGCGAATAGATGGAGGAACGCCCGCTGTCGTTGGTCAGCACCCGCAACCCGGCCGTGGACTTGGCCAGCTCGTCCAGGGTGTTGAAGTTGCGATCCTTGATGTACTCGCTGGTATAGGAGGTGATCGACTGGGGAATGTCGCGTAGGGCGGCTGGCGTCTTGGTGCCCACGGTCGCCGAATCCACGGTATAGCCGCCGGTCTGTTCCGAGGGTGCCATGTCGTAGAGGCGATTGCCTTCGATGGTCAGGGTGTCCAGTTCCGTGGCGTTCTGCTCGGCCACCGTGGCGGCCAGGGCCGTCAGCGGAAAGGGAATCAGCGCGCCGATCAGGAGCAACTGACGAAGGGCCGCGCGAGGAAGGCGGATGGGCTGGCAGAGGGTTCCTTGGGTGTTCATGGTGATCCTTGTGACCGTGGCGTTGCAGCCGACGCCGTGCACTTGAAGGCTGCTCTTCGCGGCATCGCGCGAGGGCCAGCACTTTAAATGATAAAAACTCTCATTATCAAATGTTACGTTAAGTAATAGCTGTTTGCATTGCGGCGAACAGGCAGCCGTGATCCACGCCTGGTACTGCGGGCGCAATGGAGAAGAAAGGAGGGAGAAAGCCGCGGTCGGACGTGCACGGTCCGACCGGAGGGGAATCAGGCCTGGCTTGAGCAGGCCCCAGAGAAGCCGGCGAAGTCGTTAGAGACCGGACACCGCGGGGGTCTTGGCCGCCACCTGACCGATCACCGGGCTGGGCAGCCGGCAAACGATCTCACCGATGGCATTCATCCGTGCCAGACCACCATCGCCCTTGCAGGCGTGATAGTCGGCAAGGTGTTCGGAAGGCGAGTTGCGCAGCCCCTGATCGAGCGCAACCACCAGAGCGATGACGCCCAGCCCCAGGACGACGAGTTCGAGCGTGCTGCGGGCACGATACCAGTGGATCGGTCGCGAAGGGCTCATGGCGGCTCCAGGAAGAGGCGAGTGATGGCGAAGTGGCTTCCTACTCTAATCCTCCTGGCCCGGATGTAAACAGCCGTTGCTCGCCTGGGCGATAGCGGTCATCCGCTCGCCCAGGGGTGTTGTCCTGCGCCTGGGCAAGGCCTTGCCATGGCCTTCTTACTTCATCCCCTGGGCACCCCGACTCGCGAGGCGCCAGGAGCGGCCCCCGCGATCAGTGACAGCAGCCGCTGTGCCCGCCCGTATCGCGCTCACCTCCCCTCCTCTGTACCGGCCCGAAACCGGCAGCGGACCGAGGACGAGACTCAGGGGTTTTCCTTGCTGGGCGTCTTGATGTAGCCGGGCACGGCGGAATCGGGAGGCGAGTGGCGCCCTTCGCTGGCTGCGGCGCCATTGGCCTGGGCACGGTCTTCCTGGGCCTTGGCCTGCTCCTGGGCAGCCCGGTCGACCTTGCCTTCGGCAGCCTTTTCCTCGGCCTTCTGGCTATGGACCTGAGCCTCCCGGGCATGGTCTTCGGAAGTCTTGTCGCACGCCGCCAGGGTTGCGGCGGTAGCCAGTACGAGGGAGCACAGCAGAACTTTCGACATCGGGTATTCCTGTGAAAAGAGACCCTTCAAGGACCTGGGGATGCAGGGGTTGGTTTCTGGCCGGCCGTGTTGGCTTTGCAACCTGAGGTGTCCGTCGCACGGTGGGCGTGGCGGAACCCGCATGCCTGCCCAGCGAGCTGATAGTCGTCGAGCGCATGAACCGCACTGCCAAGCTCTAGCGCGGGCATTTGATCATTATCGACAACAGCTGGTCGCCCGGCGAAGGCCGCACGTCCGCAGACGATGCGGAAAGGTCGGGTGATACGACTAGGCTTCGGAGCTGTTGGCCATGGACAGGCATCGAGACGCGCCATGACGTCTGCCGCCGTTGGCCTCCTGCCTCAACATCGCCAATAAAGCAGGGAACAACCATGACGCTTCTTCAACGGGTAGTCGGCGGCATCGCTCTCCTGGTGTTTCTGCTGCTGGGCATTGTCGCCGTGAGCTTCAACAGTACCCAGTCCATCCATGAACGGCTGACGGTCATCACCGAGCAGTCCGCCCCGCTCGGCCAGGCGGTCGGCGAAATCAACGTGCAGCTGCTGAGCGCCAACCAGGCCCTGCTCGGTCTGCTGGCCGAGTCCGATACCGCCCAGATCGCCACGCGCGAACAACAATTCCACCAGCAATTCGCCAACTACCTGCAGCTGCACCAGCGCCTGCCGGCGCTGTTGCGCGACCACGAGCAACTGGTCCAGGCACTCGATCAAGAGCAGAAACTGGGCAATGCCTACGGCCAGCAGGCGAAAATCCTCATCGACAGCTACCGCCAGCTGGTCACCGTGCGCCGTGAAACCCGGACCCTGCAGGGCTATGCCACGCCCGAGGCCAATCGACTGTCCAGCTACCTGCAGGCCTACAGCGCACAACGGAAGGCGGAAGGCGCCACTTCGGCGGTCCGCGCCGCCCAGTTGCTGCTGATCGAAACGGACAAGACCTACGCCGCCTTCGCCGCCCAGGCGGCACGCGTGGATCTGCCGAGCCTGGCTGTGGCGCTCAACCAGCAGCAGGATGTCATCACCGACCGGCTGCGCGATCTGGCCGCCCTCGACGAGCGCAACGCGCGTATCGTGGGCGTGATGGTCACGCGCCTGCTGCACGAGATGACCGCGCCCGATGGGCTGCGCCAGGCCTATGAGCGGCAGGCCGCGGCCGAAGCCCAGTTCGACGACCAACGCCAGCGTACCAGCACGGCGCTGCAGGCGACCCTGGATGCCCTGCGCACCCTCAGCGGCGGGGCCGTCGCCGTGGCGCAGCAAGCCAAGAACGATACCGATGCCAGCGTGGCCACCAGTCGCCAGGTACTCTTCATCGTCGCCCTGCTGGCGATCTGCACCGCCGTGCTCATCGGCCTCTGGGTCGCGCGCGGCCTGCGGCGTCCGTTGCAGGCGTTCCGCGAATCGCTGCGCCAGGTCACGGCTGGCGATCTGCGGGTCCAGTTCGATGTGAGTCGCAACGACGAATTCAGCGAGCTGGGCGGCTATCTCAACGAACTGATCCGCTCGCTGCAAACCACGGTGACCACCCTTACCCAGTCGGCCGACGACCTCCGTCGTACCGCCCAGGCCAATGCCGACATCAGCGCCAGCACTACCCGCGCCGTGGAGGAGCAGACCGAACGCCTCGGGTCCGCCGCCTCGGCGATGACCCAGATGGAAAGCACCGTGGCCGAGGTAGCCCAGCGCGCGCTCGACACCAAGGATGCCGTGGACCACACCTTCGAGCTGAGCACCGCGACCGGCGCCACCGTCGCCGAGACCATCGACAGCATCCAGCGCCAGGCCCAGCAGATCCAGGTCGCCGCCCAGGCCACCGATGAACTGCAGGGCTATGGCCAGAGCATCGACGGCATCGTCGATGCCATCCGCAATATCGCCGAGCAGACCAACCTGCTGGCGCTGAATGCCGCCATCGAAGCCGCCCGCGCTGGTGAACAGGGGCGCGGCTTCGCCGTGGTCGCCGACGAGGTACGCTCCCTCGCCAGTCGCACCCAGAGCTCCACCAGCGAGATCCAGCAGCAGATCGAACAGATGCAGCAGAAGATCCACTCGGTAGTGGACATCATGGGGGTGAGTCGCGCCCAGTCCGGGGAGTGCGTGCAACTGGCCTCCTCCACCCGCGAAGCCCTGCAGAACATGAGCCAGGCGGTCGGCACCATCCGCGAGATGAACACCCAGATCGCCGCCGCGACCGAAGAGCAGAGCGTCACCGTGCAGCAAACCAGCCGCATGATGGTGCAGATCAACGACGCCGCGCTCCGGGCTGCAGAAGGCGCCGAGCGCGCCGCGCACAGCAGCGAGGACCTTTCGCTTATGGCCAGCCGGCAGCGCGAGCTGCTGCAACGTTTCAGTGTCTGATCGGGGATCGACTCATGTTCAAGTCAACGCTTCGTCTCCTCACCGGTTTCATGCTGGCCGCCACCTGCGTCAACGTGGCCCAGGCCAGTGCCCCCCTGATCGGCGTCCTGACCTCCAAGCGCGACAACTTCCGTACCGCGCTGATCAATAATGTCGAGGAACGCGCCCGTACCCTGGACGCCGATCTGTTCCTGGAAAATGCCAGTAGCGACAGCGCCTTGCAGCTACGCCAGTACCGCAACCTGATTGCCGCCCGGGTCGATGCGGTCATAGTCAATCTCATTGATGACAGCAACACCCAGGAAATGCTGTCCCTGGCGATGAGCAGCAAGGTGCCGCTGGTGTTCATCAACTATCGCCCCAATGTCTCGCCGTTGCCGGCCTATGCGGGCTTCGTCGGTTCGGACGAGGTGGAAGCCGCGACGATGCAGATGGAGGAGCTGGCCCGCCGCGCCGGCTACAAGGGCAAGGTGGCGATCCTGATGGGCGAATCGCACCACCCGGCGACCAAGCTGCGTACCGAAAGCGTCGAGAAGGTGGTGGCCAAGTACCCGGACATGCAGGTCGTGGTTAAGGCCTCGGCCAACTGGCAGCGCAGCGAGGCTACCGATCTCGTCATGCAGTGGGTCAACAAGGGCGTGGCCTTCGACATCGTTGCCGCCAACAACGACGAGATGGCCATCGGTGCGATCCGGGGGCTGGAAAAGGCTGGCAAGCCGCTGGTGCAATACCTGGTGGGCGGCATCGACGGCACCCCCGACGGGTTGCAGGAAATGCACGCGGGCAAGCTGGCGGTCAGCGTCCTGCAGGATGCCAAGGGCCAGGGCGAAGGCGCGGTGGACATGGCGCTGCGCCTGGCCAATGGCTCCACCAGCAACACGCTCACCCAGGTGCCCTTCCAGCTGATCACCCCGGACAACCTGGCGTCTTTCTAGCCCCTGGCCGCAGCGGGGTCGTCCTTCTTCGGCGGCCTCGCTCCTATCGGACTATGCGGCCTGCTCTCTTATGGACCAAGGCGCCCCCTTTCAGAAACGCCAGATGAGCGAGCATTGAGTTCCTGGGGCGCCTTCCTGCAGACGCCCCTCCCACCAACTGAGCGGCAGACTTTCCCGCTCCTGCGGGCTCGAAGTGAAGGCCTCCGGATGTGCGGTGTAAGCCTCCAACATCAGCTGCCGATAGGCCGGAGCCCAGGCCGTTCCCAAGCGCTGGATGTCCATCCTGATCTCCTTCCAAGCGACGATCCCTGAAATGGCATCTAAGCCACCCCTACTGCACGGCCGTGACGTCGCCAGCTCTCGACCTGCGACAAGGTCACGATCCGGCACGTCGCGCGACGCCTGTCCGGCACTGTCGGCCGCGCCGTCGCTCAGTAGTCGTCGTAGCTGACCCTCCAGAACAGGTCGATGCTACCGTCATCGCGATGGGCCACGATCAGGCCTTCGGTCTCGCCAAAGGCTTCCAGCAACAGTGCCCAGTCCTCACTGCTCGCCGCCAGACGCTCCACGTGCACGTGCTTGTCGAGGACCCCGCGCGCATTGTTGACCAGCCGCGACACTCGCATCGTCAGGCGCTCATAGGAGGTCGGCTGGGGCGGCTGGGTATGAGCCATGGGCACAGGCTCCATAACTGTCTATTTACACAGTAGCCCTCGATCCAGGCGACTGGCAAGTTTCCGGACACCAGCAGAACCGGTGGTGCGAGCAGAGGTGCCCAGCGCCGAACGGCTATCGCCTAGCAAGCACCCCCTACCCTGACGCCAGACGAACGCTCTAAGCCAAGCGCCTCGATTCGCTGGTGGCCCAGAGTCAAGGTCATGGCTCCTACTCCACCTGCGTTCGGCTGATCAGCCCCGAGCCATCACCCATGATGGCAATAAGCCGTCTATCCAGGGATAACCGCCAGCCATCCCCCCAAAAGCTGTGACCTGGATCACTTTTTAACTTCTAAGGTCAGACCAACTCGCAACATTCAGGCTGTCCGTAAAGACGCCCGCCGCCGGGCTGACCGCCGCCACAGATCTGGTGAGCGGCTGGTAGCAAAAGATCACACTTCATCGCGCTAGCTATTCCAGGTGCCCTCTTACACCGATAGATATTGCGATAACAAAAAATGTATGTCCGGCTGAGGTTCACTCAACCCCGCCCCCTATCCAGGTAGTCACCATGCAGCACAATGGCTGGAATCTCCTCAGCAACATCAGCGTTCGGGCCAAGCTGACGCTTGGTTTTTCCCTACTCATTGGCATGATCCTGCTGGTGGCCTATACCGGATGGCAGGCCACGGACGCCCTGCGCGACCGCAGTGAAAGGATCAGCGATATCTCCGGATTCAGTACCCTGGCGCGCGACATGCGCATCGAACGGCTCGTCTATATCGTCAAGGCCGACGATACCCAGGCGGCCAAATGGCTGGCCGCGCTCGACAAGATCGAGGCTCAGTTGCAGAGCGTCACGCCCAACTTCAATTCGAAGGCCAACGAAGCCCTGCTGAGCGAAGCCAAGGCCGCCCTCAAGCGCTATCGGGACTTCTACAACCAGGTGGTGACGGCAACCCGCGAACGCGCGGCCGTCCAGCAGGCTGCCACCGCCACGGCGGAAGCGGCCAACACCTATCTGCTGGCCCTGGCCACAGCAGCCAATGCCCAGGAGGGGCGTTTCGAAGACCGCCAGCAGGTGGCGGCCCTCTTCATCGATTTGCAGCAGATGCGCATTGCCCTGCGTAGCTATGCCACCACGCCCGGCAAGGAAAACGAGAGCGCTGCCCACCGCGCCTTGGATGAGATTCAGGCAAAGGTCAAGCTGCTCGGCACGACCAGCGGCCTGCCGACCGAGGCCCTGCAGACACTTGGTAATGAAATCGCGGGCTACCAGCAGCGCCTGCAGCAATTGATCACCACCCAGGTACAGGTGGATCAGGGTCAGGCCGGTATTACCACGACCATCACGTCGCTGCTGTCGATTGCCGACAAGCTCACCGCGATCCAGAAGGAATTGCAGCTGACGGATGTAAGCGGTGCCCGTCAGCTGTTGCTGGTATGGCTGGCCATCGCGATCGCCCTGGGCCTCATCGGCGCCTGGCTGATCACGCGGTCCATCGTCCTCCCCCTGAAGGACACCGTCCTCCTGGCGCAAACGGTCGCCAGCGGCGATTTCACCCGTCAGTTGGAAGTGACCCGCAAGGACGAACTGGGCGCGCTACAGATCAGCATGCAGCAGATGACCACCAACCTGCGTGGGCTGATCGGCGAGATGAAGGACGGCGTCGTCCAGGTTGCCAGTGCCGCCGAACAGCTCTCGGCGGTTACCGAACAGACCAGCGCCGGCGTGCAATCCCAGAAGAGCGAAACCGATCAGATCGCCACCGCGATGCAGGAAATGACGGCGACTACCCACGAGGTGGCACGCAATGCCGGGGCAGCTGCCCGGTCGGCGCTGGAAGCCAGTCAGCAGGCTCAGCAGGGCGACCAGGCCGTCAGCAAGGCCGTCGCCCAGATCGAGCTGCTGGCCAGCGAGATGGCGTCGACCAAGATCGCCATGACCACCTTGCGCGGCCACGCCGACAGCATTGGCGGCGTGCTCGACGTGATCAAGGCCGTGGCCGAACAGACCAATCTGCTGGCGCTCAATGCCGCCATCGAAGCCGCCCGCGCAGGCGAGGCGGGACGCGGCTTCGCCGTGGTCGCCGACGAGGTCCGCGGTCTGGCCCAGCGTACCCGCTCCTCGACCGACGAGATCGCCCAGCTCATCACCGGTCTGCACCAGAGCACCGACCGCATGGCGACGGTGCTCGACCATAACGTGCAGTTGACCGACAGCAGCGTCGGCCTGTCCCGCGAGGCGGGCGAGATGCTCAAGCGCATCACCCAGTCGGTCAAGGACATCGAGTCGATGAACGGCCAGATCGCCTGCGCCGCGGAACAGCAGGGTGCGGCGGGCGAAGAGATCAGCCGCAGCGTGACCACTGTCCGCGACATCTCCGAACAGACCGCTGCGGCCAGCGAAGAGACGGCTTCGTCAAGCCTGGAACTGGCACGTATCGGGGTACGGCTGCAGGAGACGACCGCTCGCTTCAAGGTCTGAAAAGACCCTAGCCTCCTCCGCGGTGCGGAGGGGGCGAGCCGTCAGGTTCTCCAACTCAACCGCCGGTCATGTGGGCTGAATCTCTAACCGAGAGGCTGGTCACAAAGTGCCATCATATTGCCACTAAACGTCAGCCTTCGGACCTTGCTATTCACCCTGTCAGCCCGGACCCCCTATGAAAACCTCTCCAGAGCTTGGTCGGCTTGTCGATCAGACGCTTGCCGTGCCCGTGGGGCCCTTTTCCTTCGCGCCGGTGCTGGAGCGCTTGTTTCATCAGGACATCCATGAACAGCGTAGCCGCCATCTCACGCGCTGCCTCCTCATCGGGACCCTGAGCTACAACAGCTTCCTGCTCTGGTGGTGGCTGCTGATGGAAGATGCCCTGCCGTGGGCAGCCGGCCAGATGCTGGGAATAGCCACCCCCTTCACACTGCTAGTCATCTGCCTGCTGCGGGTAGTCCCCGTTCGTTGGCGTGAAGCTCTGGCCTTGCTACCGTTCTACGTCGGTCTGCTGGTGGTCTACAACTTGGTGATCAATGGCCCGGCCGGCAAGGAAATGAACCAGACGCTGTTCATTTTCACCTGGCCGCTGATGCTCACCTTCGTCAACACCTGCATGAAGAGCGCTCTGCCGCCTGCCCTTGCGTTCAACGGCTTCGCGCTAACCGTCATCTGCATCGCCGTTCACGAAGCCCCCGTATCGGCCATCGTGGGCGGTTTGATGATCACCAATGCCGTCGTGATGGCGTTCTTTTCCCTCCTGGCCAGTTACTGGCTCAATGTCGAGGGTCGTCGCACCTATCTGTACAAGTTGCGCGAAGAAGTCCGTCTGGCGTCCTTGAATTCGGCCAACCAGGACCTGCAGATCCTCTCGGAAACGGATTCGCTCACCGGCCTCGCCAATCGCCGTCAGTTGCGTCCGCTGCTCGAAGCCTTCTGGCAATCGCGCCTGGCAGGTGAGCAAGGCGCCGTGCTCCTGATCGACGTGGATCATTTCAAGCGCTACAACGATCACTATGGCCACCTCGCCGGCGACGAATGCCTACGCACCGTGGCTACCACCCTGGCAGTCGGCCTGGGCGCTGGCGACCTGGTTGGCCGTTACGGGGGCGAAGAGTTTGTCGTCATCCTCAGGCACGTCGGTCCGGCTCAGGCACTCGCTGCCGCGGAAACCATCCTGCAACGCATTCGTGACCTGCAGATTCCGCATCAGGGGCGTCAAGACGACAAGACCTATGTCACCGTTAGCATAGGCATCGCGCGTAGCGGCATCGTCGGCTTGAGTACTGCGGACGATCTGCTGGATTGCGCGGATCGGGCCCTCTACCGCGCCAAACGCGATGGCCGTGATCGGGTGTTCGAAGGTGGTGTCGAGGCCGTCCTGGGTGCGCCTCTGGAGCATGCGGCATTGCTCACGCCTGACGATGTCCGCAAGGGACTCGCCAGTAATGAATTCCTGCTGCACTACCAACCCATCTATCGCGTTCAGCCGCAGCAGGTGATCGGCTACGAGGCGCTGCTGCGCTGGAACCACCCCACCCTCGGCATGGTATCGCCGGACATCTTCATTCCGCTGGCCGAACAGGGCAACTTCATCATCGCCCTGGGCGAATGGGTAGTGAAGGAGGCCTGCCTGGCAGCCAGCCATTGGCCGCCTCACCTGAGCGTCTCCATCAATCTTTCGCCGTTGCAGTTCGCCGACCCCATGCTGCACGAACGGGTATCCGCGGCGCTCAGGCTCTCCCGTCTCGCTCCCAGCCGGCTGGTCCTGGAAGTCACCGAAGGCGTGGAACTGGTCATAGATACCAAGACCCGTCAGTCCTTCGCCCTCCTCCAGTTGCTGGGCATCCGCATGGCCCTGGATGATTTCGGCAGTGGCTATGCTGGATTGGGCCCCATCCTGGAGCTGCCCTTTCAGCTGATCAAACTTGATCGCCGGATTCTGGCGATCAAGGATGAAGAACAGCGCGGCCAGGTCCTGACTTCCCTGCTGTTGCTCGGCGAGGCCATGAAACTGGAAGTGCTCTGCGAGGGCGTGGAAACTGCTGATCAGTTGGCGCAGCTGCGACACCTGGGCGTGCGGTTCGCCCAGGGATATCTGCTGGGCAGACCCGAAGCAGATCCGGATGGCCAGGAGCGGCAGCTTACGGCGTCTCTGGAAGCCTGACGCGCAAGAACCAGCCGCCTCCCTCGACTCGTTCCGAACGTCGACCACGACGCCCCGCCACCGGCTGCCTAGAAGATCGCCATTCCGTCCAGCACCGCCGTGTAGAGCGCGGTTCCGTAGGTCACCACACCGAGAGGCACCCCGACGGCAGCGCCCAGGATCAGTGTGCAAACCAGCAGCGCCAGCAATGGGATTCCGAACACTGGCTGCGCGAGGAAAGAGCCATGACTGCCCTGCTCCACCGTCTTCGCCTGGGGCGTACCGGTCGGGCTGTCGGCTGCGGAACGGGAGCGCTTGGAAGGGTCAGGTTGCTGCCGCCCAGGCCTGGCCTTGCCCTCCATCTCGATAAGGTCGGCGATATCGGCGAGCGTACCGTTGTTGCGGGTGATCTGCTCGTGAGCAGCGCGGAGCGAATCGGGCTTGGCGGTGCGGCCTGCGCCGCGGGGAGGTCTTCGTGAGGCAGTCATACGTACGAGAAAAGGCTGAGAAGGTACTAAGGATGACACAGGTCGATGTTAAGGTTATTAACCTTACCTGTCAGAGTGGCCAATTGCCACTACGTCTTTTTGTCGAAGCGGGACTTTGCTGGATACGCCATTCGCTCAATGCCAGCCGGACAGTCAGGCGCTCCTGCCTCCGTTGCCAATCCTCCGCAGGGTGTAAGGACCTACCATCTTGACTGAAGGCTGACCAAGGCGGCTTTACGAGAACCCTTAGCGCTTGGACCTGGGAGGCAGCCCCTGGTAACTCGCTCCGCTAGCCTCCTCATCAGCTGCGAGCTCCGCCATGGCCAGGCGCGTGGCTTCGATCAGATCTTCTTCGGAATAATCCGCGAATTCGTCCTCCAGCAGATCCAGCCGCTGCTCATGCTCATCGAGCGGATGCAAATCAAGGCCTTCGGCGAGACCCTCTTCAAGATGCCGAATCTGCGTATCCATAGCGCCTCCCTCATTCGCTCCGGCAAGGCAAATGGTCTTGTTCATGCACGCCTGGGGCAAGGAGTCGTGGGCAAGGCTCTGCTCATAAACAGGTACCGCTTCCCCACTGCCCTTGGCGTTGAGGGTCAGCGAAGCCATATCACGCACCAACTCAAGGGTGTCCACTTCACCGGTTCGGTAAAGCTTCAACAACCGGGCATCTGCGTGACGCCTTAGGTTCTGTACGAAAATCGCCGAGCGTAGGCATTTTTCGTACAAAACCTAGCGCTGCTTGAGATCCGGCTGCTGGACCACTTCATCGTGGTCAGGCCAAACCGCTATCGATTGCAGAAACGGACTGCGTCAACACTCCCGCCATCCCCACCGTTTGCTCCGGCGCCCCCGCCCCGCTCCTCCGGCTCCTCCATTACCACCGAAGCCTCCATTTACTCCAGGACCACCATTTCCACCTCTTCCGCCATTTTCCCAGGCCCTCCAGCCACTCCTGCCTGGACGCCGTGCTCGAGCAACAAGGCGAGGGCAAGTACCGCGGCGAGTTCGTCATTACCGAAATCCGTGCATCGTCCTACAGCTCAGGCGACCGCCTGGTCATTGAGATTCGCGCGCTTGGACAGCATGGTGCTTGGAGACCTCGATGCCTTGACGGCCTACGACAACGCTCATATCGACACGCAGGTGGGCCGCCATGGACATGACTACGCCTCACTGGGTACCACCTTGGGACCGCACCCGCTCACCCTGCTGCGGCCGGAGCTTACGGCCCGGCGGCTGATGAGCTCGAAGGACCTGAAGGATCGGCGCCATGGCCAACCGGTCCGGATCGCCGGCCTGGTCGTCGGTCGGCAGCAGCCGGGTACTGCCAGCGGCGTGACGTTCGTGACGCTGGAGGACGAGTATGGGATGGTGAACGTGGTGGTTTGGCGAACCCTGGCAGAGCGCCAGCTGCGAGAGCTGGTGGCGTCACAGCAAATGCGTGTGGATGGCACCATTGAGACGCGAGATGGCGTACTGCATGTCGTCGCAGGGCGCTTACAAGACATTAGCGAACTGCTCCAAGGGCTTGATACCCGTAGTCGGGATCTTCGATAAGTCGTATTAATTCAACGTTAGCGTTTTGCATTCTCGCCGCCAGCCTAGGCAACGAAGGGCAAGGCATTTCCTTCCCCTTCGTTACATCAAGCTAGGTTCGAGCGCCATCTGCTCCTGGAGCACCATCTGCACCAGGCGTGCCGTTCGCGCCAGGCGCCCCACCTTTTCCGCCAGCGCCTCCTTTTCCAGGTACAGCACCACTACCGCCGGCACCACCTGCTCCGCCAGAACCACCAGCTCCACCTTTCTTAACGTGTTTAACGTGGCTGCCCTTGCTATGCCCCCTATCTGACTTACCTGCAGAGCCGGAAATTTCAGGAGACGCAATCTGTGCAACGGTTGAATTATTTGCTAGCGCCTGGTGGGCGCTAGCAAACAAGATAAGAAAACATGCTGCCAGCATTGACCTCTTCATTTAAACCCCTTTTATACCTATAAAATTAAACATCAAATTTAGAGCACCCCACATTAGCGCGTAGATAGAAAAGAGTATTTTCAGAAGCACCTTAGCGCTTCCTTAAGAGAACTAAAACTTGGCTAGCCATTTGCAGTCGATCACATTTTCCAATCGAAATCCTTTTCCATGCAAGGTCTCTTGGGATGAATAACAACACAACATTGAAGGGCCTTTTCAACTGCTGCGAATACTCAAATCTCGGTGGCAATCCGTAGGTTGCCGCGACCGGAGCTTTCAGCGCGGCGGCTGATGAGATCGCGGGACGTGCAGGAGCACCGACCCGGATCGCTGGCTTGGTCGTTGATCGGCAGCGGCCGGGTATCGCAAGCGGCGTGACCTTCGTGACGCTGGAAGACGAGTATGGGATGGTCAAGGTAGTGGTGTGGGCGGCCTTCGCGGAGCCCCAGCGGCGGGAGTTAGTGGCGTCACAGCTGCTGCGAGTGGACGGGACCATGGAGACGTGCAATGGCGTACTAGCACGTCGTAGCCGGCCGACTTGGGGATACATCAGTGAATTATTGCAGGGCCTCGACACCCGGGGTCGAGATTTTCATTGAGTGCATCATCAAGTAGGCCTGCCTGCATTTGCAGATGACGCAAGCGACCACGAGCCGCAAGTGATGCTTCAAGATTCGCCGTCGACGTTATGAAAATCACCAACGTCGTTTTGGTCTCAAAAGCCCTAAAAAAGCCTTACCGCCTATCATTTTTATTGTAGCAACGCCTGACCATAAAAACGGCATCACCCCCTCGTCTTCACAAAATTATTACACTCTTTTCACGACTAATTGGTTTTCTCTCGGCGACCTCCAACAAAGTCGACTTAATGCATATTAACATCATCAACGTCAAGATCCACTGGGTGCCTTGTCTGTTCACCTCGTCGGCGACGAACAACATTAAAGAATCACCTTCCGAGACGACAATAGCTATCAAATATGTATGCAGAGTAACTTATGAACTTCAAATTAGTGCCTCCCGATGACACTGATCGCAATTACCTGCTGACTGTCCATAAAAATCTATGCGACGGAATTGATCAACTGCGAAATCCTGATGCAGTAACACCGGATTTAAAAGATATTTTTTCCCAATCCGAAATAACAACTTCTTTAAGTATTGAACCTGTAGAAGAAACAGCTGTAACGCTAGCTCTAGAAAAAAACTGATGACGACTTGCTATATCTTAACAAATCAAGCGCGACGTCAATCTTATGGCAAGACGACTTCTATCAATCTAGATTAAATCAAAAAGAAACAATATCAGTGAGGAAGCGACAAAGGGGACAGGGGATAAAAAATGAAAACTCATGCATCGAATAGACCCCGTCACCTCGATTCTTTTTTTGAAAAAATTAATCAGAAAGAGACTACCCTCTCAAAATTCGCGAGCGACGAAAATAAAATAAATAAACGCAAAAAACCTCATCGACATTAGAAAAACTGTTTATTAGACTCCAAAATACCGAAAGCTCGATAGCAATAAATAGCAAAAGGAACATTTTTACTGAACCGCCATAGTCAATAAAATAAACCTGAGACGTAGCCTATGAAAAGCTTTCAGACAACCACAATGCACACTCAGACGCTGACGCAATTGCTCAACCAAGAGTTTGAGGATTACCTAGTACTCGTTAGTCCTGCCTGTCCTGATGGGTCAATAATTGCGCGCTTTCAATGTCGACTCCACTCAAGAGTGATCACACTACCATTTGACATACATTCAATAAATGATAAAAGCTACATTAAAGATAGAATTGCTATCACAAGATCCCAGTTAAAGAGCTCTCATTGATCCCCTGACGCGAAGGACTATTGAACCAAGCCGAGCATGCCAAGGCGGAAACTGTAGGCCTCGCGGTACCCGGACGGCTAGCAACAGGCCGTCAGGTGACAGAGCGAACAACTCCAGCTTACGGCTCACTGCGCATCGGAGTACTGCGCCGCCCGGCCTTGGCCGGTGTCAGCCAGCCAGAAAGAGGGGCAGACAACTACAGATTCTGGCCAGAAGGACAGGCGTAGGAAATGAACTCGCCGCCCACCCATTCCTTGCCCATCTCGCCAGTGACTAGGGGGATGCCCAGCGTCTCGAAAACCGGTCGAGCACCGACGCATTCCTACACGTACAGACGGTGTACGCATAGCCCTTGGCGTCCGCGATTTCCGCCAGTTCGTTGATGGATACGAAGTGGTCCGACTGAAACGAGTAGTCGAGGCAGGACCAGCCTGGCCATCGATCTTTCTCGGCCAGGTGCCAGGAACGGCGAAACGCTTGAAGGCGGTTGCCAGAACAGCATCCCGCGCGGCGCTGTGCTTGAAGTCGAAGCAGCACAAAAGCGAACAATTCCTGTACCAGTGCGCCTTGATCTGGAAGCCTCCGCGCCAGTTGACCCAGCCTACCCGGCTGGTGATCTGCGGGCTCCATTTCGGAAGTTGTTCTGCTGCGGCTTTGAGCTGTTCAACCGGTACCATGTTCGGGTCTCCATTCAGCGATGGCCTACCCTCTCACCAACCTGGAGAACGCAAGGCCCGCCGTGGTCCGCCTGGTGCCATGCCGCTAGACTGGCCGGTGCTACAGATGCTTTGAAATGTGATGATGACCTGGACAGACGAGATGCTTACCTTGCTCGGGACCGAGAGCGATACGGCCCTGGGCGATCGGTGGGGTATGTCCCGCATAACGGTAACGCGCAGGCGACAAGCGCTGGCAATCGCCCCCTATGATTTGAAGCAAGCGGGATTCCAGGGCGAGACGCTGTTTCGGTGGACCACGGAGAATCCCGCTCTCCTTGGAAAGGAACCCGATGCCATCGTCGCCAGGCGGCTCGGCATCAGCCGGGGCGCAGTCTACAAGATGCGCCTGCGCCAGGGCCTGGCCCCGGCGAAGCGCGCGCCACGGGTGCAGACCTTACCTCCTGAGGCCGTGCCGTGACTGGGCAAGTTGCGCGACGCCGAGCTGGCTCACCGGTTTGGCATCCCAGATGACCTGATGGACCGCGAGCGAAAGCGGCGCAACATTCCAAAGCTGCAGGTTGAACAACCACTAAGCGAGGCGCTACTGGCTAAGTTGGGCACCGATAGGGACCAGGCGATTGGTCTCAAACACAGGGTGCACTACAGCAAGGTAAGAAAGCTGTGCCTGAAGCGCCAGATCCCCGCGTCCAGCCGCACTAGTGCTGCAAAGCCCGTTCCTGCCAGTGAGCCGCGCGAATCTAGTGCAAGTAGGGAGAGATGACATTAGGCTTGCTCTTCGAAACGAGCAAAACCGACCGGCACGCCACCAGCGGACGCGCGACGAGAGCTATCGAACAGCGCGGACTTTTGCTCAGCCAAGCTCCAACCCGACTGGTTAGCGTTGGGACGGGCGACCTGCTGTACCACCGGCGAGCCGCCAAGGGTGAAATACTCCATCAGTTGCTGAAGCTGCTCGGCTTGGCCACTCATCTCCTCCGCCGTGGCGGCCAACTCTTCGGATGCAGAGGCGTTTTGCTGGGTGATCTGGCTCAGTTGCAGCATGGCGCCGTTGATCTGCTCGACGCCAGCACTCTGCTCTTCCGAGGCGGCGGTGATCTCTTGCACCAGGTCGGAGGTCTTGTTGATGGATGGCACCATCTCGCCCAGCAGCGACCCGGCGCGCTCGGCCAGGGCCACGCTGCTCTTGGCCACGGTGCCGATCTCCTGAGCAGCGACCTGGCTGCGTTCGGCCAGCTTGCGTACCTCGGCGGCCACCACGGCGAAGCCCTTGCCGTGTTCACCGGCGCGGGCAGCCTCGATGGCCGCGTTGAGCGCCAGCAGGTTGGTCTGGTAGGCAATGTCGTCGATGATGCCGATCTTGTCGGCGATGGTCTTCATGGCCACCAACGTCTCGCGTACAGCCTGACCGCCCTCGTCCGCTTCCCGCGCGGCCTTGCCAGCCATGCCGTCGGTGACCTTGGCGTTCTCGGTGTTCTGGGCGATGGAGGCCGACATCTCTTCGATGCTGGCACTGGTTTCCTCGACGGATGCCGCCTGCTCGGTACTGGCCTGGCTCATGCTCTGGGCAGTGGCTGAAACCTCTTCGGAGGCGCTGGCCAAGCCATCGGCCGAGCTGCGCACGTCGCTGATGATCTGCGCCAGGGTGGTGGTCATGGCCCGTACGGACGCCAGCATGCTGGTGGTGTCACCCTCACGGGTCGCCACCTCGACACTCAGGTCGCCACGGGCCACGCGCTGCACCACCTCGGCGGCATAGGCCGGCTCGCCACCCAGCTGACGGATCAGGCTGCGGGTGATCAGGTAGCCGAGCAGGATGGAGACCAGCACCGCGAAGGCACCGATCCCCAGCATCAGGTTGCGGGCATTCACATAGGCGGCAGTAGCCGCATCGCCGGCTTCCTGCATGCGCTGGGCCTGCAGATCGTTGAGCGCGCCCAGGGCAGCGACCAGCTCGTTGTTATTGGGGGCGAAGACGTTCAGCAGGTAATCCCGGGCCTGACCGCGGTCACTGTCCAGAAGACGAAAGAATTCGCCGTATTTGTCCTGCAACCGCTGACGCGCATCAGCGGCAACGGCCAGCTTCTGCTTGCCGTCCTCGCTGGTGATCTTCTTTTGCAGGGCAGCGAGGATCTCGCTGTTGCCCGCGCGCACCTTGGCGATGTCTTCCTTGGTCTTGGCCACAGCACTCTGGTCGTCCAGCAGCAACAGGTTGCGCATGAGACGACCGCTGTCGAGTGTGTTGCGCACCAGGGTGTTGGCCTGCACCGTCATGGGGAAGCGGAACTGCGACATGTTGTCGGCCGAGTCCTTCATCGTCCCCATGTTCAGCAAGGCGACTCCCATGACCAAAAGCAGCATCAAGATGGCGGCCCCGAAACCGATCGCCAGCTTGGTCGAGACGCGAAGTTTGTTGAGCATGCTGAAAGCGCCTCCGGCGCTGGTTACGGCAAAATGGATAAGAGGACGGCCGGCACTCGTGGTAATCGGGGTCTAGGTATAGCGCAGGTCCGACAGGCAAGAACGAAAAGCGACTGGTCGCAGCAGCTCGATGAAACGGCTGAGGTCCTGAACCAAGCGCCGGTCATCGGTGTTGAAAAAGTCCCATCCGTGGGCGCGGTTGTTCGGCCTGACCGCCTATCTCTTTCGCGGTGGCAAGCTGCTCGGATGGCGAGGCGCTCTATTGGGAGCTCTGAGGAACCTGCAGCATGGCGCTATTGATCTGGGTGGATCTATCACTCTGTTCTTCGGACGTCGCTGCGATTTCTTGTACCGGATCAGGCGCGTTGCTGACGAACGGTACCCGTTCACCGAGCAATGGCCCGGCGCTCAGTCAAGGCCATGCAGGGCCAAAAACAGCGACGTATATCTCGGAAGGGATCGCGGCAACCCGGCATGTAAACCGGGAATAACTGCTACTCTGCTAGGGCATAAGCTCATTTCAGCCCGATATAGCCATTTGATATCACTATCAATTCCCGCGGTTTAAGCTGACAGTAGGCCTGCTTAGCCATCGAAGAAGAAAATGCTAAGTAATGGATAAAGCGCTGGAGATGGCGGCCGATAGCCTCCTCAGAATGCCGAGGAACAGAAGCATTTGGCCCCACTAGAGCGACCCATGATCCGTCTATTTTCCTTCCAAAGCCTGCGGGCAAAATTTGCAATCGTCGTCGCGCTTTCTGTCTTGGTGCTTACCGGTATCTTCGGTACCGTCATTGGCGCGTCTTCGATTTCCAGACTCAAAGAGCAGACTGGCAATCAGCTTGCAGAATACGCCGCTTCAATGATCGACCGCCTTGACCGGGATATGTATAGCCGCTCTAAGGAGCTTACCGTCCTCAGTGCCCTGGAGGCACTGCGTCAACCCGGAAGCGTAGGTGAGGCACGTAGGCTGCTCAACCACCTCACTGCCCAATTTCCCAGCTTCTCATGGATCGGGCTTACAGATACTGAAGGCAAGGTGGTCGCATCAACCGGGCGGTTGCTTGAGGGTATGAGCATTGCGCAGCGGCCAGTGTTTATAAACGGCCAAGACCGTACCTTTGTAGGCGACGTGCACGAAGCGGTCATGCTTGCGAAGCTTCTGCCTAACCCATCAGGGGAAGCCATGAAATTCGTTGATATCAGCATGCCGATACGGGACAACGCTGGAGCCTTCAAAGGCGTACTGGCCTCCCATCTGTCCTGGCAATGGGCCGCAGAGGTTGGACGGACCATTTTTGAACCGGCGGAGAAAAGCCTTCCCGGCCTGGAATATCTCGTCGTCAGTCAGGACGGCATGGTCCTATTGGGACCTAAGCATCTCATTGGCAAACCCATTGATCCCAGCATCGACTACAGAAGCGGAGCACGGTGGGCAGTCAGCCAATGGCAGGATCGCAAACTCTACGTAGTAGGACTTGCCGAGAGTGCTGGCCTTGATGGCTATCCCGGTCTGGGCTGGACCGTGGTGACTCGGCAGCCGGCAGACCTTGCCTTTGCAGAGGCTCGGGAAATCCGCTCTGAAATACTCCTATGGGGGAGCGTGCTGGCTATTGCATTTGCCGTTTTGGGATGGTTCGTGGCGGGAATTATTACCAGGCCTTTGAACCGGATAGCTGAGGCGGCTACACGCCTTTCCGAAGGCGCCAAGGTAGAAATTCCGCTGGTGAGGGGCAGCCTGGAAGTCGAAAAGCTGAGCATGGTCATTCGCCACTTGGTGGAGAGCCTAACGTCACTGCATCACGAGCTAGAAGATCGAGTTCAGGCGCGCACCCAGCAATTATCCGATACTAATCTGGTGTTATATAACGCCATCCAACGGCAGAAGCTTATTGAGCAGACAGTTCGTGATCGTGAAGCCGAACTGACGATGGTCATTGAAAACGCTAACGACGCCTATATTAATCTCGACGACACAGGCGCGGTAACTGCTTGGAATAAGACGGCGGAAGAAACATTTGGCTGGTCAGCACACGAGGCGATTGGTGTCCCGCTGGATCAGCTAATTATACCGACAGCAATGCGTGAGGCGCACCGCCGCGGGATGGCGCGTTTTCTAACTACTGGCGAGGCAAAAGTACTCAACCAGCGACTGGAACTACCAGCACTGCGCAAAGATGGTACGTCGCTTTTGGTAGAGGTTAGACTTCGAGCACTGAAAATTGGCACACGCACTCAGTTCAGTGCCTTCCTACACGATATTTCAGACCGTAAAGCTAGGGAGGCTCAGCGAGAACAAGAGGCGAGGCAAGATCCACTTACTGGGTTGCTCAATCGTCGTGCTCTCGCAGAGTTACTTCCGTTGGCACTTGCACGTGCTGATCGCAACAAAACTCCATTAGCGCTCGTGTTCATCGATCTAGATGGCTTTAAAGCTATTAACGACACGTTTGGCCATGAGGCCGGCGATGAACTACTTCGCGTCGTGGCCGGTCGTCTACGAGACACTAGCCGCGCCAGTGATATGGTTGCCCGTTTAGCTGGCGATGAGTTTACCGTTGCGTTAGAAAGTGTACAAAATGGCCTCTCTGACGCAAGAATGGTTGCATCTAAAATGCTAGCAAGCATCGTACAACCAGTTGAACTCCCTTGCGGCTCCGTACACGTACAGGCATCGATGGGTATAGCGGTATACACGCCCGGTTCGCTTACAAGCGCCCCTGAGTTAATCCGCGAAGCTGATGTCTTTATGTACGAAGCAAAACGAGCGGGGAAGGGTATGATTTTCCCAAAACTTCCAAACAACGTTGATCCAGAGAACTTCGACACAAGCGCTGAACCCTAGCTTGGCAGGTCATCTAGCCTTTAATACAAGGCAATTTTGGCAGTCAAAACGCCTTGCAAGAGTCTGAGGAGCGCTCTTGCGAGCATGCGCTATATCCCATTCATAATCGGGCCATATCAATGGCGGCAACAAAATCAGTCCGAGCCGCCCAAGCCGCCCAAGCTGATCGAGACCCTCCTCCCTTCACCGTTGTCGGCATCGAGTACCGCAGCGGCAAGCTCTTGCTCTCCGTCGCCCCACCCGGCAGCATCCAGCTCAGCGAGCTCTACCTGGTACGCCCAGGCGACAACGTCGGCGGGACCCGCTGGCGACTGGCCAATCTCAACGACCGCCAGGCGCAGTTCAGCGTCGACGGCGTCACCCGCAGAGGCAACCCATGCCCACAGTCCCCTCTCCCGGCAAGCCTTGCGGTCGCCCTCATCCTGATCTCACTGGCCGCACTGGCACTCACCGCTGACCAGGCCGCGCCCCAAGTCTTCTCAGGCGAAACAGGTAGTGCTGAACGTCAAAGCGCGGTACAGGGTAACGACAGCGCTGTCGCCCCGGAATGGGGCCTCAGCAGCCAGGAATTCCAGCGCTATCACCCCCCTTGCTGAACCACTCCAGCATCGCTACCACCATGGAATGCATCAAGACGGATCCGCACCAGATGCGTCATGTTCTGGAGGAACGTGCCGACAAGACTCCGAGGAACCTGATAGCCCGTATTGATCACAGCCCCCGCCTACAACAGGAGAGTCGACCAGAGGCGTTGAAGCAATTCCCTCCTTTGCCCTCGCAGCAACCGGCGAGCCTCCCCGACCTTGCGCACCAGCAGCCTTCGGTCAACTCGCAGAATGGATTAGCAATGGGGCGCGACCGCTCACATCGGCAGTGAGGCATGGATAACTGCGCAGCAAAGATGAAGGCAAGATTGCGCCCAGGCCAGACGGTGCCGGGCTCAGGGCACCAGCTGATTCAGTTTGAAATCATCAAACCGCGAGGCTAGATTCCGCCACAGACGGCTGCTTGTCTGAGCTGAGGAAACGCAGAAACCCTCCTTGCGGAGGGTTTCTGGTGAAGATGGTGGGTCGTGTGGGATTCGAACCTACGACCAATTGGTTAAAAGCCAACTGCTCTACCGACTGAGCTAACGACCCGTTAGTGGCCGCCATTCTAGCGATTTTCTCAGGAGAATCAACACCCTAGATGAAATTTTTTACCGGTAGCGGGTGGGGTCGGAAATCTTGGCCGCCTTGAAGCCTTCGGCGCGCAGACGGCAGCTGTCGCAGCGGCCGCAGGCTTCGCCTTCGCCGTTGGCCTGATAGCAGGACACGGTCAGACCGTAGTCCACGCCCAGCCGGGTACCGGTCTCGACGATCTGCGCCTTGGACAGGTACTGCAGCGGGGCTTCGATCCTGAAGGTATCCCCTTCCACACCCGCCTTGGTGGCGAGATTGGCCAGGCGCTCGAAGGCCTCGACGAACTCCGGCCGGCAATCCGGATAGCCGGAGTAATCCACCGCGTTCACCCCGATGAAGAGATGGCGAGCGCCGATCACCTCGGCCCAACCCAGGGCTAGCGACAGGAACACGGTGTTGCGCGCCGGCACATAGGTAACGGGGATGCCCTCGCCCGGCGTCTCCGGCACGGCGATGTCCGGGTCGGTGAGGGCCGAGCCGCCGATGCCGTTGAGATCCAGGCCAATCACCTTATGCTCGACGACACCCAGCTGACGCGCTACGCGCTCGGCGGCCTGCAGCTCGGCGCGATGGCGCTGGCCGTAGTCGAAACTCATGGTGTAGCAGGCGAAGCCCTGGGCCTTGGCCATGGCAACGATGGTGGCGGAATCCAGGCCGCCGGAAAGAAGGATGACCGCTTTAGGCTGACTCATGCTCAATGTCCCGGCTCGTCGTTCCAGAGAATCTTGTGCAGCTGCAACTGGAAACGCACCGGCAGACTGTCGGCCACGATCCATTCCGCCAGCTCACGCGGCACCACCTGGCCATGGCTGGGCGAGAACCACACCTCCCCTGCCCGCTGATCCAGGCGATATTCGATCAGCTTGGAAACCGCCCAGTCGTAGTCTTCACGCGAGCAGATGACGAACTTGACCTGATCGTTCGGTGTGAGATGAGCGATGTTGGCGTAGAGGTTGCGCCCCATTTCCCCGGATCCCGGGGTCTTGAGGTCGACGACCTTGCTGACGCGCACGTCCACGCCACTGACATCCAGAGCACCGCTGGTTTCCAGGGATACCTCGTAGCCAGCATCACACAGCTGCTCGAGCAGCTTGAGGCAATTGGGCTGCGCCAGCGGCTCGCCACCGGTCACACAGACATGGCGTGGCCGGTAGCTGGCAACCTGCTCCAGGATGGCATCGAGATGATGGATCTCACCACCGGTGAAGGCATAGGCCGTATCGCAATACTGGCAGCGCAGGGGGCAGCCGGTGAGCCGGACGAAGACGGTGGGAAGACCGACGGTGCGGGCCTCACCCTGGAGCGAATAGAAGATTTCGGTAAGACGTAGGGTATCTTTTTGCATGGAAGCCACGGGCGTGACGGCTAAACAGGCCATCCGCCTCCGTTGCGGGAGATAGAAGAAAAAAGCCTGCGCTAGGGCAGGCTTTTCAGATCCCGCTGCGCCAGCTGCGCAGCGGAGGTTCCGGGATATTGGCTGATGACCTGCTGGTACATGCCCTTGGCCCGATCCGTGCGGCCGAGCTTCTGCTCGACGCCACCCAGTTTGTACAGCGAATCCGGCACCTTGTTGCTGGTGGGATAGGCCTGGCTGACCTTGGCGAATGCCTGGCCAGCGGCCTGCAGATCGCCCTTGGCCAGATTCACTTCACCCAGCCAGTACTGGGCGTTGCCCGCATACTGGCTATTGGGATACTTGCGCAGAAAGGCGTTGAACGCCTGACTGGCCTTGTCGAAATCCTTGGCCTTGATCAGATCGAAGGCAGCGTCGTAGTACAGCTTTTCCTTCGCCGGATCACCCGGTTCGCTACTGGCGGCCGGTGCCCCTGCGGAAACAGGCGGCGTTGGCGCGTTGTTGGCCGCTATGGCACCACCCTGGGCAGCACCGGCAGCGGCTCCGGCACCTGCATTGGCAGGAGCGGAAGAAAGCTGGGAAAGTCGGCCATCCAGATCCTGGTAACGATCCAATCCTTCCTGCTTGAGCTGGCGGATCTCGTTTTCCTGAACCTCGACCTGGCCACGCAGGCGAGCGATGTCATCCTGCATCTGTTGCAACTGCATGAACAGTTGACCCATGCCGGAAACGGGAGCCCCGTTTCCGGCACTGGCCGCGCCTGCGTTGCCATAGCCTTGCCCAGCGGACTGGGCAACACCATAACTACCATCCTGTACGGGAACCTGAGCCGCGGCGACAACCGGTACACCAAGGGTCAGGGCGATCAAGAACTGCAGGCGCTTGGACATCGTTTATTACTTCTTCAGCTCGACGCGACGGTTCTGAGCCCAGGAAGACTCGTCG
Source organism: Pseudomonas sp. PLB05 (assembly GCF_021106615.1). NCBI lineage: Bacteria > Pseudomonadati > Pseudomonadota > Gammaproteobacteria > Pseudomonadales > Pseudomonadaceae > Pseudomonas > Pseudomonas sp. PLB05. Next base: position 515,890 of record NZ_JAJOHO010000001.1, on the reverse strand, counting down.
TGACCGACGGCAACCGGACGCTCTTTACCGTAGGACACCAGCTCCAACTGAGCCGGAGATACGCCCTGCAGCACCAGGTAGCGCTGAACGGCCTTGGCACGACGCTCGCCCAGCGCCAGGTTGTACTCGCGGGTACCGCGTTCGTCGGTGTGACCTTCCAGAACGACGCGCTGGCCGCTGGCCTTCAGGTCGCGAGCGTGAACGTCCAGAGCGCGCATGGCTTCCGGCTTCAGGTCGGAGCTGTCGTACTCGAAGTAGAAGGTGGTGATGGCGCGCAGAGCGGCTTCATCGCCCATGCTGCCGTCAACGGCACCGGCGTTGGCGCCGTAGCCAGCGTTCGGGTCGACAGCACCGGCGCCAGCGCCAGCGCCAGCACCTTCACCGGAGGCGTCGCCGCCCTTGGAGGAACAACCCACGGCGACAGCCATGGCCAGAGCCAGTGCAGCGAACTTGCCGAATTTCAGCATTTCCATCATGTAACTCCTAAAAGAACCGCAATGTTGGTGTTTCTAAGGACTTTTCTAATTAGCCGTCAGTTCAGGTAAGGAGACCAGGAAGGCTCGCGCACGTCACCCTGGGCGGTGGGAAGAGGAATCCGGACGCGACCATTGATGGAGACAAGCATCAGTACGCCTCGGTCCTGCTGGCGGGTGGCGTAGATTAGCATGGTGCCATTGGGCGCAACAGTGGGCGAATCGTTGAGGCTGGTGTTGGAAAGTACCCGCACAGAGCCGCGCTGGAGGTCTTGCGCAGCGATCTGGAAGTTGGTGAAACCTTCCTGGCGATGCACCATGACCAGAGTCTTTTCATCCGCCGAAAGTTTCGGGTTGGCGTTGTAGTTGCCAACGAAAGTCACGCGCTCAGCACCCCCGCCACTGACGCTGGCTTTGTAGATCTGCGGCTTGCCAGAGCGATCGGAGGTGAAGTAGATGGTCTGACCATCCTTGCCCCAGAACGGCTCGGTATCGATGGAGGAGTCATTCGTCACACGACGAATGGCACGGGAGCCCAGGTCCATCACATAGATCTCGGGGTTGCCGTCCTTAGACAGCACGAAGGCCAGACGATTGCCATCGGGCGAGAACGCCGGAGCGCCATTCAAACCTTCGAAGTTGGTCAGCTGCTCGCGCCGACCGGTATCGATGTACTGCAGGAAGATGCGCGGACGCTGTTGCTCGAAGGAGACGTAGGCGATGCGCTTGCCGTCCGGCGCGAAACGCGGCGACAGGATGGGTTCGCGCGATTGCAGCAGGGTTACCGAGCGGGCACCGTCATAGTCGGCGCGCTGCAGGGTATAGCGGGTGTTGGTCGCGGAGAAGCGCTCGGCGGTCACATAGAGGATGCGCGTGGAGAAGGCACCTTTCACCCCGGTCAGCTTTTCATAGGCTTGGTCGGAGATGAAGTGCGCCATGTCGCGCAGCTGATCGGTGCTGCCGCCGACGTTGCCGGTCAGGACCTGCTGTTCGGTGGACACGTTGAACAGGGCGTAGCTGATCTGCAGTCGACCACCGTTGGGCACGACGTTGCCCACCAGCACATAGTTGGCGCCCAGGGCCTTCCAGTCGCGGAAGATCACTTCGCTGGCCTGGCTCGGCTGGCTCAGCATGTTTTGGCGCGGAATCGGCGAGAACACCCCGGAATTGCGCATGTCGTCACTGACGATATTGGCCAGGTCTTCCGGCAGTGGCTGACCACCCTGCCACCCGAAGGGCACGACGGCGATCGGGATGGCGCGATCACTACCGCTGGAAATCACCAGCGGATCGGCCGCCTGGGCGGAGCCCACCACCAGGACCAGGCCCAGCAGAATGTAACGGATCAGGGTGTTCACAGACTCAGGTCCTCCGGTTTGAAGATCATGCGGCGCTGACGGTACAGCTGATCGAAGGTCTTGCGATCCAGCTGTTGCAGCTCACGGATACGACCGACGTTACGCACGGCCGATACCGCTGAATTATCGAATTCCTTGTTGCCACTGGAACGGGTCACCGTCGCGCTGGTGATGGTCCCATCCGGCAGCATGTTGATCTGCACTTCGACGCTCATGCCGTTGCGCGCCGATTGCGGACGCGTCCACTGCTCGCTGACCAGACGCACGATCAGGTCATCGAAGCTCGATGCCACCTCGTCGCCCTGCTCTTCGGCCAGGGCCTGCTGCCGCTGGGTATCATCGGACAACAGCTCGGCCAGCGCCTGGGCCTTCTTGTCTTCGGCCGCCTTGCGTGCAGCTGCCTGGGCAGCCTTCTTCTTGGCGTCGTCAGCCGCTTTCTTCTTCGCCGCTTCCGCTGCCGCTTCCTTCTTGGCAGCCTCGGCTGCGGCCTTCTGCTTGGCTTCTTCCGCCGATTTCTGCTTGGCCGCTTCTGCCGCCGCTTTCTTGGCCGCTTCGTCGGCCGCCTTCTGCTTGGCGGCTTCGTCGGCTTTCTTCTTGGCGATGTCCGCCTGCTTCTTCTGCTCGGCAGCCTGCTTGGCTTCCGCAGCCGCCTTGGCGGCCTCGGACTGTTTCTCGGCCTCAGCCTTGGCCTCGGCGGCCTTGGCCGCCGCTTCCGCTTGCTGCGCCTTTCGAGCGTCGTCGGCTTTCTTTTGTTCCGCGGCCTGGTGCTGGGCTTCCTTCTGCTGCTGAGCCGCCTTGGCCGCCGCCGCTTCACGCTGGGCTTCCTGCTGCTCGCGACGCTGCTCCAGCTGCTCCTGCTCGTACTGTTTGGCCGCGGTCTTCTTCGCCTCCCCTGCCAACTTTTGCTCGGTCTGGACCTGCGCCGAGCTCTTGGACTTGAGCTGGACCAGGGTCGCTTGAACCACCGGGCGCGACTGGGGCAATTCAGGGGTGAAGGCGAAGCTGACAAACAGCAGGCCGAAAATCAGCACATGCAGGGCGACTGCCCAGATGACCGGCCAGAAATAACTTTCGGACGACGAACGCTCGCGGTGTCGCATCAAGGCGCCTCGGTAATCAACCCGACGTTGGGCACGCCGGCCTGTTGCAAGGCACCCATGGCACCGGCGACGACACCATAGTTGGCAGCCTTGTCACCGCGGATGAACACCTGGGTGTCAGCACGCTGACGCATGATGGCACCGACCTGCTGACTCAGTTGCGGCAGCGACACGGCGGTCTCGGACTTGGCCTTCTGATCGGTATCCACCTCGGACCCGACGTTCCAGTAGTAGGTACCGTCGGACTTCACCGAGACGGTGAGGATCTGCTTGTCGTTGTCTTGCGGCAGGGCCTGACTGTCGACCTTGGGCAGGTCGACCTTGACGCCCTGATTGAGCATGGGCGCCGTCACCATGAAGATGACGAGGAGCACCAACATCACGTCGATGTAGGGCACCACGTTCATCTCGGCGACGGGCTTGCGTTTCTGGCGGCGAGGAACCATGGGATACCTCTTTATTCGTCGCTGGCGTGGACTTTGCGGTGCAGGATGGCCTGGAACTCGTCCGCAAAGGTGTAGTAGCGGTTGATCAGCATTTCCGAACGGGCGGCGAAGCGGTTGTAGGCCACGACGGCGGGAATGGCGGCGAACAGACCGATGGCGGTGGCGATCAGGGCCTCGGCGATGCCGGGCGCCACGGTGGCGAGAGTCGCCTGCTGCGCCGTGGACAGGCCACGGAAGGAGTTCATGATGCCCCAGACGGTACCGAACAGACCCACGTAGGGGCTGGTGGAACCGACGGTGGCCAGGAACGGCAGGGCCTGCTCGAGCTTCTCTTCCTCACGGGAGATGGCGACGCGCATGGCGCGCGAGACGCCTTCCATCACGGCATCGGGATCCACGCCGGGCTGCTGACGCAGGCGGGAGAACTCCTTGAAGCCGGCGCGGAAGATCTGCTCGACGCCGGAGTCCGGGTCGGGGTTGCTGCCGGCCTGGCGATACAGCTTGGACAGATCGATGCCCGACCAGAATTTTTCTTCGAAGGCATCCAGGGAACGCTTGGCGGCACGCATGGCATTGCCGCGCTGGATGATCATGATCCAGGACGTGACAGAGGCTGCGACCAGGATGAGCATCACCAGTTGCACCACCAGACTGGCATTGGCGACGAGGCTCCACATGGACATATGGTCGACGTTGGGTTGCACGCTTAATCTCCTGATTGAATTGACGCCGGATTTCCGGCAAGAACCGTTCGCATGGCCGTCGGGATCGCCCGAGGCCTGAAGCTGTCAGCACGCACGCAGGCGACCGTCACCCACCCTTCACAGAGCAGGACCTCGTCTTCTGCCCGCCGCACCTCTTGGTAAAACCTGAGGCTGGCGCGCTTCGCCTCGACCACCTCGGCGCCGATCAGCAGTTCGTCATCCAGGCGCGCGGGCGCATGGTAGCGCGCTTCGCTGCTGTGGACGACAAAGAGCAGACCGTCCCGGGCGAGTTCGGACTGGGCATAGCCCAGCGCGCGCAGTCGCTCGGTGCGGGCGCGTTCCATGAACTTGAGGTAGTTGACGTAGTAGACGATGCCGCCGGCATCGGTATCTTCGTAGTAGACACGACACCTGAGGACGGACGGCGACGGGCTCCGCGATTGCGCGTGCATACTCTAGAACCTAGCCTCGCCGTTGCCAATCAGAAATGTTCGCAACTGCATTTAGTTACCATTGACCTCGAACAGATCGGGCGTACCGCCCTGGGCCAGACGCGTCGGCAGGTTGAGTCCGAAGTGCAGATAGGCATGCCGGGTCACCACCCGCCCGCGCGGCGTGCGCATGATATAGCCTTGCTGGATCAAATAGGGTTCCAGCACGTCTTCGATGGTGTGACGCTCTTCGCTGATGGCTGCCGCCAGGCTATCCACCCCCACCGGGCCGCCATCGAACTTATCGATCATGGTCAGCAGCAAACGGCGATCCTGGTGATCGAAGCCCTGGGCGTCGACGTCCAGCAGGTCGAGGGCACGACTGGCGATGTCGTGGCTGATATGGCCCTGCCCGCGGACCTCGGCGAAGTCCCGTACCCGCCGCAGCAGGCGGTTGGCGATCCGCGGCGTGCCCCGTGCCCGGCGGGCGATCTCCATCGCCCCTTCGGCTTCGATGGCGAGGCCTAGGATGCCGGCCGAACGCGTGACGATGGTGGCCAGGTCCGCGGTGCCGTAGAACTCCAGGCGCTGGACGATCCCGAAGCGGTCACGCAGCGGGTTGGTCAGCATGCCGGCGCGGGTGGTCGCCCCGACCAGGGTGAAGGGCGGCAGATCCAGCTTGATGGAGCGCGCCGCCGGACCCTCGCCGATCATGATGTCGAGCTGGTAGTCCTCCATCGCCGGATAGAGCACCTCCTCGACGATGGGCGAGAGCCGATGGATCTCGTCGATGAAGAGCACATCGCCCGCTTCCAGGTTGGTGAGCAGCGCCGCGAGATCGCCCGGGCGCTCCAGCACGGGGCCTGAGGTGCTCTTGAGGGAAACCTGCATTTCCTGGGCGATGATGTTGGCCAGGGTGGTCTTGCCCAGGCCGGGTGGGCCGAAGATCAGCGTGTGGTCGAGGGCCTCGCCCCGGCCCTTGGCCGCCTGGATGAACAGGCCCATCTGGTCGCGCACCACCGGCTGGCCGATGTAGTCGGCCAGGCGCACCGGACGGATGGCGCGATCCTGGAATTCCTCTCGGTCGCGGCCACCGGCCGAGATCAGGCGATCGGTTTCTATCATGGGATCAGACCATGCCCTTCAGGGCGCGACGGATGAGTTCCTCGCTGGAAAGGTCTTCCCCTTCCACGGCAGCGACGGCGCGACTGGCTTCCTGAGGCTTGAAGCCCAGGGCGACCAGGGCGCTGACCGCATCGGCCTCGGCGCTGGCGGCGCCGGCGGCCTGGTTCGGCAGGACCAGGGGCGCGATGGTCGGCAGATTTTCCCAGGCCTTGAAACGGTCCTTGAGCTCGACCAGCAGGCGCTCGGCGGTCTTCTTGCCCACTCCCGGCACCTTGACCAGGACAGAGGTGTCCTGGGCCTGAACACAGCGAACCAATTCATCCACCTCGAGACTGGACATCAATGCCAGGGCCAGCTTGGGGCCGACACCATTGAGCCGGATCAGCTCGCGAAACAGCTCTCGCTCGCGTTTTTCGCCAAACCCGTACAGCAGGTGCGCATCTTCCCGTACCACGAGGTGGGTATGCAATGTGACGACCTCGCCCTGGGCCGGCAGCCGATAAAGGGTCGTCATGGGCACTTCGACCTCGTAGCCGACTCCGTCCACGTCGAGCAGGAGATGGGGCGGCTGCTTTTCCGCCAGGGTGCCACGTAGACGACCGATCACAGGGATACCTTCCTACTTCTGGAGCGAGATGTTTGAGCGGGTGAAACTAGAGACGCAGCCGGCCGCCGCGGCGGCGAGTCGCCAGCAGGCCATGGGGGACCAGGCTCTGCCGGGTATGGGCATGGCACAGAGCGATGGCCAGGGCGTCGGAGGCGTCGATCTGGGGCTTTTCGGTCAGCCGCAGCAGGTGCATGACCATCAGCATCACCTGCTGCTTGTCCGCCCCGCCGTTGCCGACCACGGCCTGCTTGACCTGGCTCGCGGTGTATTCGGAGATCTCCAGGCCACCCTCGGCGCCAGCGACGATGGCCGCACCCCGAGCCTGACCCAGCTTGAGCGCCGAGTCGGCATTGCGCGCCATGAACACCTGCTCGATGCCCATGGTGACCGGCCCGTATTGGGCGATGACGTCACGCACGCCGCGATAGACGATCTGCAACCGTTCCGGCAACGGACCGTTACCGGTGCGGATGCAGCCGGAGGCCACGTACTCGCAGCCCCGCCCAGTGTCGCGCACCACGCCAAAGCCGGTCAGCCGCGAGCCCGGGTCGATGCCCAGCACCAGGGTGCCGGGCGCATCGGGCGGCAGGCGCTCGTAGAGGGACATCAGCCGAGCTGCGCCATGACGTCGTCGGGGATGTCGGCATTGGAATAGACGTTCTGCACGTCGTCCAGGTCTTCGAGCATGTCGATCAGCTTGAGCACCTTCTGCGCGGTATCCAGATCCAGAGTCGCGGAGGTCGAGGGGATCATGGTCACCTCGGCTTCGTCGGCCTTGTAGCCGGCGGCGGTCAGGGCTTCATTGACGGCAATGAAGTCGGCGAAGCTGGTGAAGACGTCGATGGAGCCATCGTCGTTGGCCACCACGTCATCGGCACCCGCTTCCAGCGCGGCTTCCATCAGGGCGTCTTCGTCCAGGCCAGGGGCGTAGCTGATCTGGCCCTTGCGCTCGAACAGATAGGCGACCGAGCCGTCGGTACCCAGGTTGCCACCGCACTTGTTGAAGGCGTGACGGACTTCGGCCGCGGTACGGTTGCGGTTGTCGGTCATGGCTTCGACGATGATCGCGACGCCGCTCGGGGCGTAGCCTTCATAGGTCAGTTCCTCGACGTTCTCGCCTTCGCCGGCGCCCACGCCACGGGCGATGGCCCGGTCGATGGTGTCGCGGGTCATGTTGGCGGTGAGCGCCTTGTCCACCGCCAGGCGCAGACGAGGGTTGTCGGCTGGAACGCCGCCGCCCTGGCGCGCGGCCACGGTCAGCTCACGGATGATCTTGGTGAAGATCTTGCCTTTCTTGGCATCCTGGCGTTCTTTGCGATGCTTGATGTTGGCCCATTTGGAATGACCGGCCATAAGCTACTCCAATGTCTTGACGAAGACTGCGTCGGCCGCGAGGGCCGCGACGCAATGAAAAAGGAAACGCAGGGCGCCGACTTGGGCGCCCTCCTCCGGTAAGGCTTATTCCGCTTTGGGCTGCTCGCGCAGGCGGATGTGCAGCTCGCGCAGGGCCTTGGCGTCGACGGCGCCGGGCGCCTGGGTCATGACGTCGGCCGCGCTCTGGGTCTTCGGGAAGGCAATGACTTCACGAATCGACGAGGCGCCGGTCATCAGCATCACCAGGCGATCCAGGCCGAAGGCCAGGCCGCCATGGGGCGGTGCGCCGAACTTCAGGGCGTCCAGCAGGAAGCCGAACTTCTCTTCCTGTTCCGCTTCGCTGATCCCCAGCACCTCGAAGACGGCTTGCTGCATCTTCTTGTCGTGGATACGAATGGAACCGCCGCCCAGTTCGGTGCCGTTGAGCACCATGTCGTAGGCGCGCGACAGCGCGGCACCGGGGTTGGCCTTGAGCTCTTGCGGGCTGCACTTGGGCGAGGTGAAGGGGTGGTGCATGGCGGTCAGGCTGCCATCGTCGTTTTCCTCGAACATCGGGAAGTCGACCACCCACAGCGGCGCCCACTGGCAGGTCAGCAGGTTCAGGTCGTGACCGAGCTTGATGCGCAGCGCGCCCAGGGCTTCGGAGACGATCTTGGTCTTGTCCGCGCCAAAGAACACGATGTCGCCATCCACCGCGCCGACGCGGTCGAGGATGACGTTGATGTTGTCCAGCGGGATGTTCTTGACGATGGGCGACTGCAGACCCTCGACGCCAGCGGCGCGCTCGTTGACCTTGATGTAGGCCAGGCCCTTGGCGCCGTAGATGCCGACGAACTTGGTGTAGTCGTCGATCTGCTTGCGCGGCATGCTCGCCCCGCCCGGTACCCGCAGCGCGGCAACGCGGCACTTGGGATCGTTGGCCGGACCGGCGAAGACCTTGAAGTCGACGTCCTTGAGCTGGTCTTCCACGTCCACCAGTTCCAGCGGAATGCGCAGGTCCGGCTTGTCGGAACCGAAGCGACGCATGGCCTCGGCCAGGGTCATGTGCGGAAGCGTACCGAACTCGACGTCCAGCACTTCCTTGAACAGGTTGCGCACCATGGTCTCGGTGATGTCCATGATGTCTTTTTCATCGAGGAAGCTGGTCTCGATGTCGATCTGAGTGAATTCCGGCTGGCGGTCGGCGCGCAGGTCTTCGTCACGGAAGCACTTGGCGATCTGATAGTAGCGGTCGAAGCCGGCGACCATCAGCAGCTGCTTGAACAGCTGGGGCGACTGCGGCAAGGCGAAGAAGCTGCCGGGATGGGTGCGGCTGGGCACCAGGTAGTCGCGGGCACCCTCGGGGGTGGCACGGGTCAGGATCGGGGTTTCCACGTCGAGGAAACCGTTTTCGTCCAGGTAGCGGCGGATGCTGGAGGTGATGCGCGAACGCAGCTTGAGCTTCTCGGCCATCTCCGGACGACGCAGGTCGATGAAGCGATAGCGCAGGCGGGTCTCTTCACCGACGTCGGTGTATTCGTTGAGCGGGAACGGCGGGGTCTCCGCTTCGTTGAGCACTTCCAGCTCATAGCCCAGCACCTCGATGGCACCGGACGCCATGTTGGCGTTGCGCGCGCCCTCGGGACGCAGACGTACCTTGCCGGTGAGCTTGACCACGTATTCGCTGCGCACGCGGTCGGCCTTGGCGAAGGTTTCGGCGCGATCCGGATCGAACACCACCTGGGCCAGGCCTTCGCGATCGCGGATGTCGAGGAAGATGACCCCGCCGTGGTCACGGCGGCGGTGGACCCAACCGCAGAGGGTGATTTCCTGGCCGTCCAGGCTCTCGTTCAACTGGCCGCAATAGTGGCTGCGCATCATGGTCGTGGTTTCGCTTCTCTAGAACAGGCTGAATGCGTGGAGGCGCCGGGCCAGCAAGACCGGGCGCTCGACTGAACGGGAGATTCTATATCATTCCGTATCATTGTATCGAACATCACGCCGCCTCTGGAGCCACAACCACTGGCTAAACGGCCAGCGGTTCTGTGATAGCCTCGGAGCCTTTCGTAACCGCCGCACAGGAGCTATCAGCATGGAAATCAACATCGGCATCGCCGAACAGGATCGCGCCCAGATCGCCGAGGGCCTGTCGCGCCTGCTGGCCGACACCTACACCCTCTATCTGAAGACCCATAACTTCCACTGGAACGTGACCGGGCCGATGTTCAACACCCTGCACCTCATGTTCGAGACGCAGTACACCGAACTGGCCGTGGCGGTGGACGACATCGCCGAGCGCATCCGCGCCCTGGGCTTCCCGGCACCGGGCACCTACGCCGCCTATGCGCGCCTGTCGAGCATCAAGGAAGAGGAAGGCGTACCGGACGCCGAGGCGATGATCCGCCTGCTGGTGCAGGGTCAGGAAGCCGTGGTGCGCACCGCGCGGGGCATCTTCCCGCTGCTGGACAAGGTCAACGACGAGCCCACCGCCGATCTGCTGACCCAGCGCATGCAGACCCACGAGAAGACCGCCTGGATGCTGCGCAGCCTGCTTGCCGCCTAAGTCCGGGCACCGTCGCAGGCGCGGACCTGCGACGGTGCCACGATTGAGTGGCCTTCACCTTTTGGGTTTAATAAGGACGCGCACCTAGCGCCGGGTCACGCCGCTGTCGAGCACTGTTTCGGCAGTTTCGGCAGACCCGTGTTCTCTATCCCAAGGTGATTTCACATTGAACACGTTATCTACTGTCCATGTCGTGGTGGGCGCTGCTGCGCTCCTGTTATCGGCGATTCCCGGACTGCAGTCCGACACCTCGTCCTTCGATCAACCCGAGTCCATCCACCTGGCCCTGCTGGGTCTTGCCACCCTCCTCTTCACACCCTTCTCCCGCAGCCGCAGCAGTGGCGCCCAGAAACTCGCCAGCGCCCTGCTGGTGATCGCCGTCGTGGCCCAGACCTTTATCCTGCTGGCGCCCTTGGAGCAGATCGGCGGGCTGCCGGCCGAGCTGCTGCCCCTGGGTCTGACCCTGGTCGCCGCCCTGGCCAGTCTGCCGGAAAAGTTTCGCACCTCGGCTCACGGCGCTGCCGTAGTCGACAGCGAGGCGCGCCCGCGTCAGGCCTCGCGTCCTGCGCCCGTCGCGGTCGCCCCGGCACGGCCGCTGGCCGATGACCGCGAGCGCGGCACGGTGAAGTGGTTCAACACCTCCAAGGGCTTCGGCTTCATCTCCCGCGACACCGGCGACGACATCTTCGTGCACTTCCGCGCGATCCGCGGCGAGGGTCATCGGGTGCTGATGGAAGGCCAGCGCGTGGAGTTCTCGGTGATCCAGCGAGACAAGGGCCTGCAGGCCGAAGACGTGGTCATCGCCGCCTGACTTCTGCCGACCAAAGAAAAGGCCGCCCGCGGGCGGCCTTTTTCATGGGCAAGGGTTACTGCCGCTGGGCGGCGGCGGCCTTGCTGTCATTCATGCCGGTGGTGTTGCCGAGCAGGCTGGCGGTGGCGGTCTGGATAAAGGCCTCCAGGCGCTTCTGCAGCTCGGGCGCGCTGGCATCGCCCTTGAGCACCTCGCCACCGGCCTGGGTGCCCAGGTGGTAACGATAGAGCACGGCGTCACGATCGCGTGGCTTGACCAGGATGCGATCGCCGGTGACCAGGGCCACGGTCTGGTCGCTGCCCGAGGGCTTGATCACCGCCACGCCCGGGTCGCCCTGGGGCAGCCCCAACAGGTCGCGCCCCCAGCACTGGTGCTGGGCAGGCTTGCCGAAGCGCGCCAGCACGGTGGGTACCACGTCGATCTGACTGCCCACGGTATCGCGACGGGCGCCAAAGGTGTCCTGCACGCCCGGACCGATCAGCAGCAGCGGTACGTTGAAGCGCGACAGGTCCATCTCGGTGATCTGCTCGTTGTTGCCGAAGCCATGGTCGCCGAGGATGACGAACAGGGTGTCCTGGTACCAGGGCTCGTGCTGGACCTTGGCGAAGAACTGACCCAACGACCAGTCGGCGTAGCGCATGGCGGTCAGGTGCTCGTCGAGCGAGCCATGGCCAGTGACCGGCGCGACCGGCAGGTCCTTGGGCAGCGCATAAGGGGTGTGGTTGGACAGGGTCTGCAAGAGCGCATAGAAGGGCTTGCCGTCCGGCGCCTTGGCCAGCTTGTCCAGTTCCTGCACCGAGCGGTCGAACATGTCCTGGTCGGAGACGCCCCAGGTCGGATCCATGAACACCGGATTGACGAAGTCCTCGCGCCCGACGAAGCGGGTCATGCCCTGGTTGCTGAAGAAGCCGGACTGATTGTCCCATTGGAAGTTGCCGTTGTAGACGTAGACGTCGTCGAAGCCACGGGTACTGAGCAGCTGCGGCAGGCCGGAGAACTGGTGAGCGCCCTCGGGCATGCGCATCAGATACTCGAAGGCCGGCAGATTGGGGAAGCAGGCCATGGTGGCGAACATGCCCTGGTGGGTATGGGTGCCGTTGGAGAAGAAGCGGGTGAACAGGGTGCCCTGCTTGGCCAGGGCGTCGAAGTTCGGCGTGATGCCGTCTTCATTGCCCAGGGCGCCAATGTAACGACCGGCCATGCTTTCCATGAGGATCACCACCACGTTGCGCACCTTGGGCAGCTGGCCGTCGGCGGGCGGGGTATAGATCCGGCGGACGGCAGCCTTGTCGGCGTCGATCAGCTCATCGCGCGGGGTCAGCAGCAGCTGCCGGGTGGTGGCCAGGGCCTCGGCGGCCGGCATGGTGGCCTTCCAGCTGTTGTCGCGGTGATCGGAAAAACTGTTCTCGGCGGCGTCGATCAGCGTCAGGGTACCGTTCAGGCCGAGGTGGTTGGCGAACATCGAATCGGTGGTATAGGCGTCGCCCCAGCGCAGCGGCGGCCCGGATCTCAGGGTGCCGCGGGCGGCGATGACGGCCACCACCAGGCAGAGCATGAACACCGCACCCCGGCGGTACCAGGCGGCCGGTCGCGGCGCGGCATGGCGCCGGGTGGCTCGCTCGATGCCAAAGAACACCAGGCCCAGCAGCAGGGTCGCCACCGCCCAGGCCAGCAGCAGGCGCACCACCGGGAAACCGTTCCAGATCATGCTGGTGACGGTGTGCAGGTCTTCCTGCAGGTACTGGAACACCAGGCTGTTCAGCCGCTGGTGGAATTCCCGATAGAAGTTCAGCTCGGCGACGCCCAGCAACAGGCAGAGGCTGGCAGCCAGGGTGAACCAGCCGGCCTGCAGCCGGCGCGCGGCCATGGCCCTCAGGCTGAACAGGCAGAACAGCGAAGGGGCGCAGATATAGACCACCAGGCGCAGGTCGAAGCGCGCGCCATTGAAGAAGGCCTCGGCGAAGGTGGCGAAGGGCGATGCGCCGATCAGGTCGGTGTTGTAGCCCAGCAGCGCCAGGCGCAGCAGAGTGAACATGACCAGCAGCGCGAGGCCGCAGCCCAGGACGAAGCTCAGGTGGCTGCCCAGCGTCGGCAGCGGGCGAGCGCCCGCGGCGCGCGGGGTTTGGGGGACTTCCGTTTGCGACATGAAAACACCTTGTCAAAAGCAGCAGGGATTCGCGGCGGGTGGCCAGCGGCTCGGGATCGGCCACGCAGAGGCCTCGGGCGCGGTCGGTAGGCGTGGGAGTTTAACCATCCAGCGGTAGCACGCCAGTCTTGCCGCATCGCGCCATGCCGAAGCGAGACCTCTGCCGCGTCGACAGTCGCCCAGCCTGATCAGGAGCACGTCAAAATTTCGTCAAGGGCTGCTCTGGACGCAACGTCAGCGCAGGCATGGGCGGCAGCCGCCGCTTGCAGTAAAATCCAGCACCCTTGACCGCTCCAGCGCCGTATTCAGGATGCCCCATGGCTCACCGTGACGCTCTGCAGGTGCTTCGCACCTACCTGACCAGCCAGATCCTCGGCCAGGAAACCCTGGTGGAGCGCCTGCTCATCGCGGTCCTGGCGGATGGTCACCTGTTGGTGGAAGGCGCCCCGGGGCTGGCCAAGACCAAGGCCATCAAGGACCTGGCGGAAGGCCTGGAAGCGGACTTCCACCGCATCCAGTTCACCCCCGACCTGCTGCCGGCCGACATCACCGGCACCGAGATCTATCGTCCCGACACGGCGAGCTTCTCCTTCCAGCAGGGACCGATCTTCCACAACCTGGTCCTGGCCGACGAGATCAACCGGGCGCCGGCCAAGGTGCAGTCGGCGCTGCTGGAAGCCATGGCCGAGCGCCAGGTGAGCATCGGCCGCACCTCCTATCCCCTGCCCGACCTGTTCTTGGTGATGGCCACCCAGAACCCTATCGAGCAGGAAGGCACCTATCCCCTGCCCGAGGCCCAGCTCGATCGCTTCCTGATGCACGTCAAGATCGGCTATCCCGACGCCTCGGTAGAGCGCCGCATCCTGGCCCAGGCCCGTGGCGAAGCCCTGGACGGCGAGACCCTGCCGACCGAGCGCGTCACCCAGGCGGCCATCAACGCCGCACGCCGCGAGGTGCTCGGTCTGTACATGGCCGACGCCGTGGAGGAGTACCTGGTCCAGCTGATCATGGCGACCCGTACCCCGGGCCGTTTCGACCAGGACTTGGCGCACTGGATCACCTATGGCGCCAGTCCGCGCGGCTCCATCGCCCTGGATCGCTGCGCCCGCGCCCATGCCTGGCTGGCCGGGCGGGACTTCGTCAGCCCGGAGGACATCCAGGCGGTAGTGTTCGACGTCCTCCGTCATCGCGTCATCCTGTCCTTCGAGGCGGAGGCCGCCGGCATCGACCATGACCGGGTGGTGCAGCGCATCCTCGATCTGGTGGCCGTGGCCTGAGATGCCCGAGCGCGACGGCGTGACCCTGGGCCTGGCCGAGCTCATCGAGATGCGCCACCGGGTGGTCGAGGTGCAGCTGTTTTCCGCCGCCGGACGGCGCAGCCCGCTGATCGGCCTGCACCATTCGCGCCTGCGCGGTCGCGGCGTGGATTTCGATCAGGTGCGCGCCTATCAGCCCGGTGACGACGTACGGGCCATCGACTGGCGCGTCACCGCCCGCACCCGGGAACCCCATACCAAGCTGTTCCACGAAGAGCGCGAGCGGCCGGTCTATCTGCTGCTGGAGCAGAGTCCGCGCACCTTCTTCGGCACCCGCCGGCAATTCAAGTCGGTGCTGGCCGGACGCCTGGCCGCGCTGATCGGCTGGGCGGTGCTGGAGCACAACGACCGCATCGGCGGCATGATCTTTGGCGGCGAACGCCTGCACGAGGTCCGCCCACGGCGCAGCAAGCAGAATCTGCTGCGCTTCTTCGATCACCTGATCAACGCCAATCGGGCGCTGCAGGATCCGGCCCTGGCCCAGGTGCCGCGCATTACCTTCAACCAGGTGCTGCGCCGCGCCCGTGAGGTGCTGCGCCCCGGCAGCCTGGCACTGGTGATCTGCGACGAGCGCAGCCTGGACGTGGCCACTGAGCAGCATCTCACCCTGCTCTCGCGGCACAGTGACCTGGTCCTGCTGCCGCTTTCCGATCCTCTGGATCACGAACTACCCCAGGCCGGTCTGCTGCGCTTCGCCAGCGGCCAGGCGGAAGTGGAATTGGATACCGACCGCGCCGACGTCCGCCAGGGCTATGCCGAGCAGGCCGCCCAGCGCCGCGAACGCTGGACGGAACTCAGTCTGCGGCTGGGCATTCCGCTGCTGCCGCTGTCCACCGCGGACGACCTGATCGAGCAGTTGCGGCATCTCTTGCGCCAGCACCGTCCGGGGTACACCTCGTGACGCCCGGGTTGCCGAGTCTGGAGCCGCTGCGGCTGCCGCCGGAACCGGCCTTCTGGCCACCGGCGCCGGGCTGGTGGCTGCTGGTATTGGTCGTGGTGGCGCTGGGCTTCTTTCTGCGTCACCGCCATGGTCGGCGGCCCCTGGTCAGCGCGCCCCTCGTCGAGCCGACTACCGAAGAGGACCTGCGCACCACCGCCCTGGCCGAGTTGGCGCGGCTGCCGCGCCCCTATGGTGCTCCGGCCGGGCCCTGGTTGCAGGCGCTGAACGCCCTGCTCAAGCGCCTTTGCCGGGCCAGCTATCCGGATCAGCTGAGCCAGACCCTGAGCGGGCGCGACTGGCTGGCCTTTCTCGATTCGCGCTGTCCGGCGGCCGGTCTGACGCGCTACATGATCCTGGTCGATGGCGGCTATCGCCCGGATTGCCGGCTGGACGACCGCGCCATCGACGGCCTGCAGGACGCCGTCGCCACCTGGATCCGCAAGCATGTTTGAATTCGCCTGGCCCTGGTTGTGGCTGCTGCTGCCGCTGCCCTGGCTGCTGCGCGTACTCCTGCCGGCGGCCGACAGCGGCCAGGCGGCCCTGCGTGTGGAATTCCTCGGTGAACTCGAACACCTCGGCGGGCGCACCCGCCATACCGGCGGCCTGGGCGGCGTCCGCCGTCTGCTGCCCTTTCTGCTGGGCTGGCTGCTGATCCTGGGCGCGGCGGCCCGGCCGCAATGGGTGGGACCGCCCCAGCCGCTGGACGTGAGCGGTCGCGATCTGCTGCTGGCGGTGGATGTCTCCGGCTCGATGGACACCCCGGACATGCAGCTGGGCGACGAGAGCGTCAGCCGCCTGAGCCTGGTCAAGCAATTGCTTGGCCGCTTCATCGACAGCCGCCAGGGCGATCGCGTCGGGCTGATCCTGTTCGGTTCCCAGGCCTATCTGCAGGCGCCCCTGACCGCCGACCGGCGCACGGTGCATGCCCTCCTCGAAGAAGCCCAGATCGGACTCGCGGGGCGCAACACGGCGGTGGGCGACGCCGTGGGCCTGGCGGTCAAGCACCTGCGCAAGCGCCCGGACAACAGCCGCACCCTGATCCTGGTCACCGACGGGGCCAGCAACGGCGGCGTGCTGACGCCCGCGGTGGCAGCCAGCCTGGCGGCCAGCGAGCGGGTGCGCGTCTATACCCTGGGCATCGGCGCCGACCCGGATACCCTGGGTGCCGGCACGACGCCCAGCGACCTTGACGAACCCATGCTGCGGCACCTCGCCGAGGTCACCAACGGCGCCTACTTCCGGGTGAGATCCAGCGCCGAACTGGCCGCCGTGTCGCACCAGCTCGACCGTCTCGAACCCATCCGCCAGCAGCCGGACCAGGCCCGTCCCACCCGCGAGCTCTATGCCTGGCCGCTGGCCGGGGCGTTGCTGCTCGGCCTGGCCCTGGCCCTTGGCCGCCTGCCGTGGCCACGGCGCTGGCGGTGCGGAGGCAAGGCCACATGAACGACTGGCTGCCGCTGTTCCTGCGTCCCTGGTGGCTGCTGGCGCTGCTGCCGGTCGCTCTGGTGATCTGGTCACTTCGCCAGCGCCGCCATCGCCACGGGCGCTGGCAGGCGCTGCTGCCGCCGGCGCTGCAACCCTGGCTGCTCAGCGACAGCGAGCGCCAGCGCTCGCCCCTCGGCCTGATGCTGCTGGGTCTGACCGGCCTGCTGGCCTGCCTGGCCCTGGCCGGCCCCAGCTGGCAGCAGGGCGAACAGCAGAACTTTCGCCGCAACGATCCGCTGGTGGTGGTGCTGGCGCTGACGCCCGACCTGCTCGCCACCGACGTCACCCCCAATCGCCTGCTGGCGGTGCAGCGCAAGCTGCAGGACCTGCTCAAGGCGCGCCAGGACGGCGAGACCGCCTTCGTCGTCTATGCCGGCAGCGCTCACACCCTGGTGCCCCTGACCGACGATCTGCCGACCATGGACAATCTGCTCAAGGCGCTGCGGCCGTCGATCATGCCGGTGCCAGGCCAGCGCGCCGACCTGGGCATCGCCCAGGCCCTGGAGTTGCTCGGCCCGGCCCCCAGTGCCAGCGCCCGACTGCTGCTCATCGCCAGCGACCTGGATGACCGCGAACGGCAGGGGATCGAGCGCCAGTTGCAAGGTCGGCTGCGCCAGCTGGCGATCCTCGGTCCGGGTACGCCCCAGGGCGCCCCGGTGGCCGCAGAGACCGGCAACTACCTGAGCGACGCCGCCGGCGGCATCCGCATCGCCCGACTGGACGAAGGCCACCTGCAGGGCGTCGCCCGCGAGCTGGGCGGGCGCTATCAACGTCTGCAGCGCGACGACAGCGACTTGCGTCGCCTCGGTCTGCTGGAACGCCCCGACGCTGTGCGGGCCAGCGATGGCCAGGGCCCCTCGGACTGGCGCGACCAGGGCTACCTGCTGCTTCTGCCCCTACTCCTTCTGGCTGCCTGCGGCGCGCGCCGCGGCTGGTTGCTGTGCCTGCCCTTCTGCCTGCTGCTGACGCCGCCTCCCGCCCAGGCCGGCAGCTGGGACGACCTCTGGTTGCGCCGCGATCAACAGGCCCTGCAGTTGCTGGCCAACGACCAGCCCGCAGCGGCCGCCGACCTCTTCACCGACGAGCGCTGGCGCGGCGTGGCACGCTATCGCGCGGGCGACTTCAGCGGCGCCGCCGCGGCCTTCGCCCGGGATCCGTCGGCGGACGGCCACTACAATCGCGGCAATGCCCTGGCCATGGCCGGACGCCTGGAAGAGGCCCTGCGCGCCTACCGGGCGGCGCTGGTGTTGCGCCCGGATCTGACCGCCGCCCTGCGTAATCGCAACCGTCTCGAACGCCTGCTCGCCCAGCGCGCCACGGCCCAGGCCGAGGCCGCCGCCCGCAGTCGCAAGGCGCAGAACGCCAGCCAGAGCAGCGCCCAGGCGGACGAGCCGGCCAGCAGCAGTACCTCGCCGTCCACGGCGACCGCCGCGGCCAGTCCGCAGCAGCAGGCCCAGGCCGGCGCGGACTGGCTCATCGCGCCGACCTATGCCGAAGATCCCCTGGCGGAAGAACAGCGTCAGGCCGCCGAGCAATGGCTGCGAGAGATTCCCGACAACCCGGCCGAGTTGCTGCGCCGCAAATTCTGGTACCAGCAACAACAACGCGAGGAGAACGCGCTGCAATGAAGTCCCATCCGTTGCTGCTGCCCCTCATGCTGCTCGCGCCCCTGGTCCAGGCGGCGGATCTCAGTGCGCGCCTGGAGCGTAGTCAGCTCAGCCAGAACGAGACCCTGGAACTCATTCTCGAGACCACCGATCCCGCCCAATTCGGCAAGCCCGATCTCGGCCCACTGGACCAGGACTTCCGGGTACTCGGGGTGCGACAGAACAGCCTGCCGCCCGGCGAGCGGGTGACCACCCGCTGGAACGTGACCCTGCAACCCAAGGCCAGCGGCGCCCTGACCATTCCCGCCCTGACCCTGGACGGCGCCCGCAGCCAGCCGCTGACCGTCACCGTGGAGGCCACTGCCGGCAAGCGCCAAGCCCGCGAACCGGTCTATCTGGAAGCCGCAGTGGAGCGCACCCGGCTCTATGTGCAAGCGGAAACCATCCTGACCATCCGCCTCTACCACGCCGTGGCGCTCTATGACGACCATGTGCTCACCCCGCCCAATCCCAGCGAGGCGCGCGTGGATCTGCTGGGCACCCCGCAGGTCTACGAGCGCGACGTCGAGGGGGTACGGCATGGCGTGATCGAATGGCGCTACGCCATCCATCCGCTGCAGAGCGGCACCTTGGTGCTGCCGCCCCAGACCTTCAGCGCCACCCTGGCCGGCGTTCTCGACGACAGCTCCCGTGCCGGTCAGCCGATCCAGTTGCGCACCCCCGCGCTGACCATGGAAGTCCTGCCGCAGCCGGCCAGCTATCCGCCGCAGACCCCCTGGGTGCCGGCGCGCAGCCTGACCCTGACGCAGCAATGGAATCCCGCGCCGGCAGACGCCCGCGAAGGCAGCGCCCTGACCCGCACCCTGCAGCTGCGTGCCGAAGGCCTGGCGCCCGGTCAGCTGCCCCCGCTGGTATTGCCCGAGATCGAGGGCGTGAAGCGCTATGCCGAACAGCCGCGGCTGTCCCTGCAGACCCAGGCGCGTGGCCTGGTCGGACAGCGCGAGGAGCGCGTCGCCCTGATACCCACGTCCACGGGGGACAAGGTCCTGCCGCCGGTGGAGGTGGTCTGGTGGAACACCGAGACCGATACCCTCGAACGCGCCACCCTGCCCGCCCAGCCGCTGGTGGTCGCCGAAGATCCGACCCTGCAGCCCGTAGCGGCTCCGGCCGCCACCCAGATCAGCGTCAGTGCCAAGGGACTCTGGCGCTGGCAGTTGGCGACGGCCTTCTTCGCCTTGACCACCCTGTTCGGCTTCGGCCTCTGGTGGCGCGCCCGCCGCCAGCCAGCGGTCCTGCCGACGGTCCCCGATCTCGACAGTCGCCTGCAGCGCGAAGAGCTGCGCCGTGCCTGCCAGAGCAACGATCCCCATGTGACCCGCCACGCCCTGGACGCCTGGGCGCGGCAGCAGCCGGAAACCCTGGCGGCCATGGGCGCGCGATTCGAGCCCCTGGCCGCTGCCCTCGACGATCTCAATGGGGCGCTCTACAGCGAAGCCGGTCAGCGCTGGCAGGGCGAGACGCTGTGGCAGGCGATCAATGCCCTACCGCCGCTGACACCCGCGACCGTGCACGATACCCTGCCGCCGCTCTATCCGCGCTGAGCGGCCTCCTCCAGCCGCGCCAGGCGCTCTTCCAGGGCGACGATCCGGGCTTCCAGTGCCTCCAGTCGGCCTTCGCGTCCCCCTGCGGCGGGACTGCCTTCGGCGGCGCTCCCGAGCTGGGCGACCTGGGCATCGCGGTCCGCCGCATTGCCGAACAGATGCAGATAGCGCTCTTCCCGCTGACCGGGTTGCCGACCCAGGCCGGTGGCCAGACCGCGAGCGATCAGGCGCTCCAGGTGGTGGCGCACCTGCTCGGTATCGTCGAAGGCATGCATCCGACCGCTGCGGGCAAGGAGCTCGCCCAGGGTCTGGGGGCCCCGCAGGAACAGCAGCGCGCAGAGCACCCACTGGGGCGGCGGTAGCTCCAGGGCCTTGTCCAACCGCTGCTCCCAGCGATCCGCACGGCTGCCCATGACCAGGCGCGCCAGGCCGCGTTCTTCCAGACGTCGCAGTCCCTGCCCCACGTCGCCCGGGGTGAGGTTGAGCACCGGCTCGCGGCTGGTCTTCTGGTTGCAGGCCAGCACCAGGGCATTGAGGGTCAGGGGATAGCTTTCCGGCGTGGTCAGCTGCTTTTCGATGAGGCTGCCGAGGACGCGGATCTCAGTAGCTTCGAGCGGCTCTTCGGCAAAGGCGGGGGTGACTGCTTGGCTCATGGCGGACTCCGCTTGGATGACGCGCCAGCCTAGCCTGCCCTCAGCGCCTGTTCAACGTCTCGCGAGCTAGAGCCAAGCAAGGCGAAAATGGCTGAGGAAGCGGAGTTTACGAGCGGTAAATGAGCATTCCGAAGCCATTTTCAACGCAATTTGGCCGACGCGCAGCAGACTTTGATCAGGCTCTCAGCGCCGTCGCCACTGCGGCAGCCCGATCAGCACCACCGCGCCGACGATGACCAGCATGGCCAGCATTTCCGCCGGACCGATCCGCTCACCGGCGAACAGGGTGCCCAGCAGCACCGCTACCACCGGATTGACGTAGGCGTAGCTGGTGGCGGCGGCCGGGCGTACCCGCCCCAGCAGATAGAGATAGGCGCTGAAGGCGATCAGCGAACCGAACACCACCAGATAGCCCAGCGCCAGCCAGCCGCCCAGGGCCGGCCAGTGCTGCAGGCGCTCGCCGCTAAGGTAGCTGGCGCCGAGCAGCACCGCACCGGCCACCAGCATCTCCACCGCGCTGGCCATGGCCCCGCGTGGCAACGGCAGATAGCGACTCCAGATGGAGCCGAAGGCCCAGGCCGCCGCCGCGAGCAGCATCACCGCGGCCCCCAGCGGCGTGGCGCTCATGGTATCGCCCAGGTTGAGCAAGGCGATCCCCACCAGGCCCAGAGCAATACCGGCCCACTCCAGCAGGGTATTGCGCTGCCCCCAGAGCAGGCCGAATAGCAGGGTGAACAGTGGGACCGTGGCGATCGACAGCGCGGCAATACCGGAGGTCACGCCCCAATGCTCGGCCAGGGTCACGCCGCCGTTGCCTACGCCCAGCAGCAGGATGCCGATCACCGCGGCCGCCGCGGTCTCGTGCGCTGTAGGCCAGGGCGCCCCACGCAGGCGCAGCCAGCCCAACAGCAGACTCCCCGCGATCAGGAACCTCAGCCCCGCCATCAGCAGCGGCGGCCAGTGGGCCACGCCGATGCGGATCACCAGATAGGTGGAACCCCAGACCACATAGAGCGCGAAAAAGGCCGCCAGCAAGGGCAGCCAAGTGGGCAGGCGCGGCACGAGGCAGGGCGAGGGGGAGGTGTCCATGCGCGAGAGATTCCGGAGAGGTCAGGCTGACATTGTAGGAGCGCGCGATCGGACGGCTAAGATACAGTCGAGACAGAAAGGGCCCGACCAGCCTTTGATTCAGCAGACTTTAAGGACAGTGACCTTCGATTCGAAGGCAGGAAACTGAAATGGACCATATTGATCGCCGCCTCATCGACCTGCTGCTGGTAGAGGGGCGCGCCAGCTACGCCGACCGGGGTCGCCGGCTGGGTCTTTCCGCGCCGGCCATCGCCGAGCGCATCGCCAAACTCGAGGACGCCGGCATTATCACCGGCTATGGCGCCCGCATCGATCGCCGTGCCCTGGGCTACGGCACCGAATGCCTCATCTCCCTGCGTCTGCACAGCACCAGCCAGGGACCGTTGTTGAAGAAACTGGAAGCCCTGCCCCAGCTTCTCGCCTGCCACCGGGTCACCGGCGAGGACTGTCTGATGCTGCGCGCCGCCGTGCGCGACATGAGCGAACTGGAGACCCTAATCGATACCCTCACCCAATTCGGCATGAGCCGTACCGTGGTGGTGCTGTCGACACCCTTCGAACGCCCGCTGCCGCTTGCCTCCAGCTGAAAGCGCCGACAAAGAAGCCCTGGGGCCTCACGGCACCAGGGCTGGCTCGACACGACACGACACGACACGACACGACAGGCTAGATGAAGGAGTCGTCGTCGCCACTGTCGTCGAGGAAACCGCCGCCGGTATCACCATAGTCGGCCGCATCCTGGAAGCCGCCGTTATCCTGGTAGCCGGCATCCTGGAAACCACCACCGTTGTCGTAGCTGGCGTTGTCCGCCCAGCCACCCTGGGCGCCGGCATCGGCCAGGCCCTGATCGGCGGCTGGGGTCTCGTTGATGACGTTGACGATCTCCTCGGGTTGCGAATGATGGAACAGACCCGAGATGGCCTGGGCCGCCAGCACGCCACCGGCGACCCCGGCCGCGGTCTGCAGCGCGCCGCCCATGAAGCCGCCCATGCGCGAGGGCGCCGCCTGGGGCGCGCCATAGCCCGGGGCAGGCTGGCCATAGCCGGGATTGGGCTGGGCATAACCTGGAGTGCCAGGACGTGAGGCCGCCGGACCAGGATCGTTCCAGCCCCGCGACGGCGCGGCATTGACCGGTGCCTGACCACCCGTGGGCTGATTGCTACCGCCGCCGAACAGGCTGGAGAGAAAGCCGCCGCTGCTTGGACGATTCTGCTGGACCTGGGCCATCTGGCTTTCCAGTTCCTTGACGCGCTGGTCCAGGCGCTTGATGGCGGCCTCCTGGATCAGCATCGCCTGGGCCATGTAATAGGGCGCTGCGGGCTGCTCGCGCAGGCGCTGCTGGATCAATGCCTCGGCTTCCCGGTCACGGGGCGCCGTTTGGGCTTCCGTGGTCTTGAGACGGTCGAACAGACCTTCGATCAGCTGGCTTTCTTCGCGTTGCATGATGACCCTCCCGCAGACGGTCTACTGGTGGCCTTCCCCTGGGAACGGCCTGGATGTCGAAAGGCGCAAGGTTGTGCGCCGTTATGCCAGATAAAGGCGCAGCGGTCGCTTTTCAAGTTGAGTCCACACGGCATTCAGCAGGGGTTCAGCCAGTGACCTGCGGATGCCCTTTCCATCTGAAGAGCCGCCCTAATAGGTAGTTCCGGGTGGGCATCCATAACTGGACAACCGGCCAGGGCTGCGGGAATCTGACCCTTTGTCAGCGAGGCATCCTATGCCGCCCCTGCTCATCCTGATCGACCAGCAACAGGGGATCCGCGCCCCGCACCTGGGGCCGCGCAACCATCCCGATGCCGAACGGCGCATGGCCGATCTGCTGGCGGCCTGGCGTCAGGCCCGGGCGCCCCTGCTGCATGTCCGGCACCTGTCGCGTAGTCCGAGTTCGGTGTTCTGGCCGGGCCAGCCCGGGGTGGAATTCCAGCCGGCCCTGGCGCCCCTGCCCGGCGAGCCGGTGTTCGACAAGCAGGTCCCCGACGCCTTCGCCAACAGTGGTCTGGAGCGCTGGCTGCACCAGCACGGCATCGCGTCGCTGCTGATCTGCGGCGTAGCCAGCGAGAATTCGGTGGAGGCCACGGCGCGCAGCGCCGGCAATCTGGATTTCACCACCTGGGTCGCCGAAGATGCCTGCTACACCTTCGCCAAGCGCGACTTCGCCGGGCAGCCGCGCAGTGCCGAAGAAGTCCATGCGATGGCCATGGCCAATCTGCACGGCGAGTACGCCACCGTCACCTCCAGCGCGGCCATGCTCGAACGCCTGCGGGCGACCGGGTCGCCCTGCTAGACTGCCCTCCTGCCCGTCTGGAAGAGCTGCATGAACCCTGTCGATATCCTGCGCGACTCGCTGTCTTTCTTTGCTCGCAATCTGCGGCCCCTGGCTGTCCTCACCCTCCCCTGGCTGCTGCTCGAGGCTCTGTTGCGCTATCAGGTGCTGGAACGCTTCGGCGTCGACGGCGGGCTGTGGGACATGCTGGTCAGCCTGCTCTGCTATCCGCTGTACACTGCCGCGCTGCTGATCTTCCTGGAAGCACGCACCCAGGGCACCACACCACGCCTGAGCGGCGCCTGGGGCGCCGCCCTGCTGCTCTGGCCACGCTTCGCCCTCCTCGCGGCCCTGACCTCGGGGCTGGTGATGCTGGGCTTTTCGCTGTTGATCGTGCCGGGCTTCCTGATCATGGCCAAGCTGGCCTTCGCCGAGAATCTGCTGGTCCTTGAAGGACGGGCACCGCTGGACGCCCTGCGCGGCAGTCTGCGTCTGAGCCGCGGGCACTTCTTCACTCTACTGGCCTGCATCCTGGCTACGGTGCTGCCGGCCTGGCTGCTCGACGCCTGGATCACCCGGCAGTTCGCCGAGGCCGCGGTGCTGGAGATCATGCTGCAAACCCTGTCGGGCTTTCTGCAGCTGATCCCCAGCATCGCCGTCTATCGCATCTATATGCTGGTCAGACAGAACGCCTGACCCGCCGCCTTACCACATCAGGTCGTCCGGCACCTGATAGGCCGCGTAGGGATCGTCCGGATCCGGCTCGCCGCTCTGCACGTTGAGCAGCACCACGCGCTTGGGATCGCGTTCCTGGATGCGTTCGGCGGTAGCCCGCGGCACCACCTCGTAGCGGCCTTCGTAGCGCACGATGGCCAGGCTGCCCTTGCTGAGCTTGTCCCTCATCATGACGTTGACCGACAGGCGCTTGACCTTCTTGTCGTCGACGAAGTTGTAGTAGTCCTCGGTGCTCAGCTTGGGCAGGCGGCTGGTCTCGATCAGCTGCTTGATCTGCGCCTGCTCGGCCTTGCGCTTCTTCTTCTCTTCCTGGGCACGGTTGAGTTCCTGGTCCTTGGCCAGTTTTTCCGCCTGGGCCTGCTGGACGGCCAGCTCCTGGGAGCGGTCCTTTTCCGTCTGCCCACGATGCTCCATGCGGGTCTGCTTCTGCTTTTGCTTGACGGCCTGCTTGGCCTGCTTTTCATTGACCAAGCCGGCTTTCAGCAGTTGGTCGCGTAGGGACATGCTCATCGATACGACTCGTCTAGATCATCCAAGGGGGCGCGGCTCGGAAGCGGCCGCGCGCCAGGGTGTCCATCCTGCGCAGCCGACGAAGCGAGTGCAAGCCTTTCTCTGGGGTGAAATAATGCAGTCATTACCTATCCGCCCCTGGTTCGGGCGCTGCCGATCACCATTCGCCCATGATTACCTTCGCGATCGTCCTGCTCTTCGTCGCCAGCGTGCTCTTCGTCCATCTTCGCGGACGCGCTCGCCTGCCCTTCCTGCGCCAGCTGGTCAACCACTCCGCGGTGTTCGCGCCCTACAACGCCTTGATGTACCTGTTCTCCAGCGTGCCGTCCAAACCCTACCTGGATCGCAGCCGCTTTCCCGAGCTGGACGTGCTCAAGGACAACTGGCAGGAGATTCGCGTCGAAGCCCTACGGCTGTTCGACGAGGGCTATATCCGCGCCGCGGAAAAGGACAATGACGCCGGCTTCGGTTCCTTCTTCAAGAAGGGCTGGAAGCGCTTCTACCTGACCTGGTACGGCGAACCGCTGCCCTCCGCCCAGACCCTCTGCCCGCGCACCGTCGAACTGGTGCGGCAGATTCCCAACGTCAAGGGCGCCATGTTCGCCCTGCTGCCGGGCGGCAGTCATCTGAATCCCCATCGCGATCCCTTCGGCGGCTCGCTGCGCTACCACCTGGGTCTAGCCACGCCCAACTCGGACGCCTGCCGCATCTATGTCGACGGCGAGCCCTATGCCTGGCGTGACGGCGAGGACGTGATGTTCGACGAGACCTATGTGCATTGGGTCAAGAACGAGACCGACCAGACCCGGGTCATCCTCTTCTGCGACGTGGAGCGCCCCCTGCGCAATCGTCTGCTGACCCGCGTCAACCAGGCGGTCAGCCGCTTCCTGGGCAGCGCCACGGCGCCGCAGAATGTCGAAGGCGAACGCGTCGGCGGCATCAACCAGGCCTATGCCTTCAGCAAGAGATTCGGGGATCGTATCGGCGGCGGCGTAAAGAAATTCAAGCGGCGCCACCCCAAGGCCTATCGCATCGCCAAGCCGGTGCTGGCGGTGCTGGTGGTGATCGCGCTTTATCACTGGATCGTCAGCTGAGGCGACGATCCTGCGGCGGCGGCGACGGTCAGCCAGAACGCTGCTGGCGCTGCCGATGCAGACGGGCCACCAGCTCGGCTTCGGCCTGGGACAGGCCGCAGGCCTGGGTGAGATCATCAGCGCTGGCGCCCAGTCCAACCAGACGCGCGGCCTGGGAAAACGACAGACTGGTGGGGTCGCTCTGCTCGATCTGGGTCAAGCGATCGGGCAAGGGTGCCACCACCTTGGCCAATCCCTGCACCTGCTCACCCATGCGCACCTGCCCGGCCTGATAGGTTTCCAGACGCTTGAGCAGGATCTGCATGCGCTTGTCGACCAGGGCCTCCCGCTCGGCCAGCTTGGCCGCCTGCTGCTGCTGGCGTTGCCAGAGCAGCCAGCAGCAGCCACCGAGGCCGGCACAGGCCAGCCCCAGGGCGACGCTGAGCAGGATCAGCCCGACGAGCATCAGATGCTTTCCAGCTCCGACCACTCTTCTTCGGTCATCAGCTTGTCGAGCTCGACCAGGATCAGCAGCTCGCCGTTCTTGTTGCACACGCCCTGAATGAACTTGGCAGATTCGTCATTGCCAACGTTGGGCGCGGTCTCGATCTCCGACTGCCGTAGGTAGACCACCTCGGCCACGCTGTCGACCAGGATACCGACGACCTGCTTGTCGGCCTCGATAATGACGATACGGGTGTTGTCGGTCACTTCGGTGGGCAACAGACCGAAGCGCTGACGGGTGTCGATCACCGTCACCACGTTGCCGCGCAGGTTGATGATGCCCAGCACGTAGCTCGGCGCACCGGGGACCGGAGCGATTTCGGTGTAGCGCAGGACTTCCTGGACCTGCATCACGTTGATGCCATAGGTCTCGTTATCCAGGCGGAAGGTGACCCATTGCAGGACCGGATCTTCGGAACCCTGTGCGGACGTTTTTTTCATGTTCCCTAGCCTCGTCAAATACCGCACGTGCGGCGAAGCGGGCGAACCCGCTGGTTAGTTGCAGCGAGCAGCCCTAGCGACGGCCACCCACCACCTGTTCAGCGAGCGCCGCCACATCCAGCAGCGCACACATCTGATCGATCACCGTACCGGCCAGCCACGGGCGAGTGGCCCGGTGATTCCGCCATTTGACCTCGGCAGGATCCAGCCGTACCGAATGGCTGACGCCATGCACGGCCAGCCCCCAATCCAGGCCTTGCAGCGATATCACGAATTTCAGCCCTTCGCGATAGTCGTCACGATAGCGTTCGGGCATTACCCAACGTGCGGCGTCGAGCACGCGCAGGTTACCAGCCTGGCAGGGTAGCAGGCCCAGAAACCAGTCTGGCTGACCGAACAGCGGCGTCAACTCTTCGGCGGCGAGCGGATAGATGGAGCCCAGGCAGACCAGGGGAGCGGCCAAGGTCAGGCCGGCGACGTCGAACAGCAGGCATTCGAAGGGCTCTTCACCCCACTCGGGTCGACCTTCCAGATATACGGCGCTGGGCGGTACGCCAGCCGCCACTACCGGCTGCACCGCCGGAGTCCCCACGGCAATGCCCTCCACCACCGGACGCACCGGCTCGGCGACTGGCGTCAATTCGGGGACGCGCCAGTCCAGCTCGATGTCGGTTTCCGGCGCCAGCAGCGCCTGGGGCTCAGGCAGCAGCACCTCGGGCGGGGCGATCCCGGCACGGCGGGTGGCCAGCGGCACGACTCGGGGCTGCCGCGCGGCATCCCGTTCGAGCTCCTCACGCACCGCAGCGGCGAATTCGTCTTCGCTCACGCTGACGATCGGCGCGGCCGCAGCCACCACGGGAGCCTCCACTGGGGTGGCCTCGGCGGTGGGCAGTTCCAGGAACGCATCCAGCAACAGGGCATCGAGATAGCCCTGGAGGACACGCTGAGGACGATTGTCGAGGGACGTCGGTTGGCTCATGGCGTTCTACGTGGGTGAGTTGTCCAGCCTATCGGCCGGAGGGGTGGAAAACTTGAATCAGGCCACTTGGCTGCTGGGCGCGCCGTCGAGCAGATGCCGCAGCAACGCCCGGTAGGCGATGACGCCGCGGCTGTTGGCCTCGTAGCGCGATGGCACCTGGCCGGAGCGACTGGCATCGCGCAACCGGGTATCGATGGGAATGAAGGCCTGCCACAGCTGGGCCGGATAGGTGTTGCGCAAGACCTTGAGGGTACCGATGGAAGCCTGGGTCCGGCGGTCGAACAGGGTCGGCACTATGGTGTAGGGCAGTGCCTGCTTGCGCGAGCGGTTGATCATGGTCAGGGTGTTGACCATGCGTTCGAGCCCCTTGAGCGCGAGGAATTCGGTCTGGGTGGGAATCACCAGATGCTGGCTGGCCGCCAGGGCATTGACCATGAGTACGCCGAGCAGCGGCGGACTGTCGATCAACACATGATCGAAGTCGTTCCACAGCTGCGCCAGGCTCTTAGAGATCACCAGGCCCAGGCCGCTCTGACCCGGCGACTGACGTTCCAGGGTAGCCAGCGCGGTGCTGGACGGCAGCATCAACAGCTGTGGATGGCTGGTGGGTAGCAGTAGCCGCTTCGGCAGGCCTTCCGGCACCTGGCCACCGTGCTGGAACAGGTCGAACGCGCTGTGTTCCAGGCTGTCCGGATCCTGACCGAAATAACTGGTCAGGGAACCGTGGGGATCGAGATCCACCAACAGGACGCGCTTGCCCTCATCGCCGAGCAACCCGGCGAGGGCAACGGTGGTGGTGGTCTTGCCCACCCCACCCTTCTGATTGGCGACAGCCCAGACTCTCATGCGCAGACTTCCTCCCGACGACACGACCAGCCGGGTCAAGGTGCCGGCGTAGCGGCCGGCGACGAAGATTTGACAGGCGCCACCTTGGGCGCCGGTTCTCCAGGCGATCCTGCAGATTGTGTGCCAGTCGACGAATTTTGCAAGGTGCTCTGCGGCCGGAACAGGTCGAGATTGCGCGAGATCAGCAGGACGACCCGCCGATTGCGGGCTCGATTGACGTCATTGGTGTTGTCGACCACCGGCTGATAGGCGCCATAGCCCACCACGGCCAAGCGTTGTGGGGCGATGCCATTGCCGATCAGCAGCCGCACGATACTGGCGGCTCGGGCCGCCGACAGTTCCCAATTGGTGGGGTACAGCGCTGTGCTGATGGGGCGGTCGTCCGTGTAGCCCTGTACCTGGATCGGATTCTTGAACGGCGCCAGAATCTTGGCCACCTTCTCCATGAGACCGAAGGCGGGATTGCTCGGCAGCGAATCGCCACTGGCAAAGAGCAGATTGGAGCTGAGCTCGATTTCCAGCCACATTTCACTGGCCTTGATGTTCAGCTGGTCGCCGGCGATGAGATCGCCGAAGGTGGCTCGCACGCTGTCGGCGATCTGCTGCAGCGGATCGCTGGGGGCGCCCTTGGCCGGTTGAGCGGCGCTCGCATCCATCACCGTCGGCGTCACGCCCGCCGGACGCTGGTCGCCGAGGGGGATGGGTTTGAGCGAGCGCTCCGGCTGGCTGAAGATGCCCGAGAGGCTGTCCGAGAGCACCTTGTACTTGCTCTCGTTCAGCGAGGAAATGGAATACATGACCACGAAGAAAGCGAACAGCAGGGTGATGAAGTCGGCGTAGGAGACCAGCCAGCGTTCGTGGTTCTCGTGTTCTTCGGGACGGCGACGACGACGAGGCATGCGGCGTCCTCCTAGTCCAGAAAACCTTGCAGCTTCATTTCGATAGAGCGGGGATTCTCGCCCTCGCCAATGGACATCAGGCCTTCCAGCAGCATTTCCCGATAGCGGGACTGTTGCTGAGCCAGCGCCTTGAGCTTGTTGCCGACGGGCAGCAACAGCAGGTTGGCGAAGCCGACGCCATAGATGGTGGCGACGAAGGCCACGGCGATGCCGCTGCCCAGTTGCGAGGGATCGGCCAGATTCTGCATGACGTGGATCAGGCCCATCACCGCGCCGATGATGCCCACCGTGGGCGCATAGCCCCCCATGGCCTCGTAGACCTTGGCGGCGGCGATGTCACGGTCTTCCTGGCCGTAGAGGTCCACTTCGAGAATGCTGCGCAGGGCTTCCGGTTCGGTGCCGTCCACCAGCAACTGCAGGCCCTTGGCGGCATAGGGATCGGCTTCGCGGGCGACCAGGGGTTCGAGGCCCAGCAGGCCTTCCTTGCGCGCCACGTTGCTCCAGCTGACCACCTTGCGGATGCCGCCGACGAGGTCCAGCCGTGGCGGCACGAACACCCAGGCCAGCATGGTCAGGGCGCGGCGCAGCACCGGCAGGCGGGTCTGCAGCAGGACGGCGCCCAGAGTGCCGCCGACCACGATCAGCGCGGCCGGTCCATTGGCCAGGGCGGTGAAGGAACCGCCCTCCAGCAGGTTGCCACCCATGATGGCGGTAAAGGCCAGCAGGATGCCGATGAGACTGAGCACGTCCACGCTCAATGCCCTTCTGGCCGGTGAACGCCTGGCGTCACGAACAGGCCTCGGTCAGGTGTCTGCCGATGTCGTCCAGGCCATAGATGGCATCGGCAAGATTGGCCTTGGCGATGGCCATGGGCATGCCGTAGATGACGCAACTGGCTTCGTCCTGGGCCCATACCTGGCTCCCGACCTGCTTGAGCATCCGCGCGCCTTCGCGACCGTCGGCGCCCATGCCGGTCAGGACCACTGCCAGCACCTTGTCGGCATAGGCCTTGGCCGCGGAGCCAAAGGTCACGTCGACGCAGGGCTTGTAATTGAGGCGCTCATCGCCGGGCAGGATCTTCACCATCCCGCGGCCGTCCACCATCATCTGCTTGCCGCCGGGTGCCAGCAAGGCCAGCCCCGGACGCAATTGGTCGCCATCCTCGGCTTCCTTGACGCTGATGCGGCAGAGCTTGTCCAGACGCTCGGCGAAGGCCTTGGTGAAGGCCGCGGGCATGTGTTGGATCAGCACCAGCGGCGCCGGGAAATTGGCTGGCAGCTGGGTGAGCACCCGCTGCAGGGCCACCGGGCCACCGGTGGAGGTGCCGATCGCCACCAGGCGATAGTGCTTGCGCTTGGGCGGCGGCGAAGCCGGGGCCGCGGGCGCATGCGCGGACTGGGCGCCGCTGGGCGTCGCCGGACGTGGTGCCTGGCGGGCTGCAGCAGGCGCGGTCGAGGCACTGGCGGGCGCCGCCGGGGCGACGCTGGGGGCCACTGCGAAGCGCCGGTTGGAGCGGGCGATATGGTGGATCTTCTCGCACAACAGCTTCTGCACACTGGCCGGATTGCGCGAGATGTCCTCGAAATTCTTCGGCAGGTAGTCGACCGCGCCGGCATCCAGGGCATCCAGGGTGACCCGGGCGCCTTCATGGGTGAGCGAGGAGAACATCAGCACCGGGGTCGGGCACTTCTGCATGATGTGGCGGACCGCGGTGATGCCGTCCATCATCGGCATCTCGTAGTCCATGGTGATGACATCGGGTCGCAGCGCCAGGGCCTGGTCGACCCCTTCGCGCCCGTTGCTGGCCGTGCCCACCACCGAAATGTTGGGATCGGCCGCCAGGATTTCCTTGAGCCGACGCCGGAAGAAGCCGGAATCGTCCACCACCAGTACTTTTACCGGCATACGTTGAAACTCCTAACCTGGGGCGGCGCAGGCCACCCGATGGCGCCGGGCACGGGCCCGACGCCGCTCGTACCTGGCCGACTCAGAGCCCGCGACGGGCGTAGCGCTTGAGCATGCTGGGCACATCGAGGATGAGCGCGATGCGCCCGTCGCCGGTGATGGTCGCCCCAGACATGCCGGGCGTTCCCTGCAGCATCTTGCCGAGGGGCTTGATGACCACCTCTTCCTGGCCCACCAGCTGATCGACCACGAAGCCAATGCGCTGGGTGCCCACCGAGAGGATCACCACATGCCCTTCCCCCTGCTCCACATGGGCCGCATTGGGCACCAGCCAGCGCTTGAGGTAGAACAGCGGCAGCGCCTTGTCGCGCACCACCACCACTTCCTGGCCGTCCACCACGTTGGTGCGGGACAGGTCGAGGTGGAAGATCTCGTTGACGTTGACCAGCGGGAAGGCGAAGGCCTGGTTGCCCAGCATCACCATCAGCGTCGGCATGATCGCCAGGGTCAGGGGTACCTTGATGACGATCTTGGAGCCCTGGCCCTTGGTCGAGTAGACGTTCAGGGTACCGTTGAGCTGGCTGATCTTGGTCTTGACCACGTCCATGCCCACGCCGCGGCCGGAGATGTCGGAGATCTCGGCCTTGGTGGAGAAACCCGGAGCGAAGATCAGGTTGAAGCACTCGGTCTCGGTCAGACGATCGGCCGCGTCGCGGTCGAGCAGGCCCTTCTCCACTGCTTTGTTGCGCAGCAGATCCGCGTCCATGCCCTTGCCGTCGTCGGAGATCGACAGGAGGATGTGGTCGCCTTCCTGCTCGGCGGAGAGCACCACCCGTCCGGCGCGGGACTTGCCGTTCTCTTCTCGCTCGGCAGGGCCTTCGATGCCGTGATCGACCGCGTTGCGCACCAGGTGCACCAGCGGATCGGCCAGGGCCTCGACCAGGTTCTTGTCCAAGTCGGTTTCTTCGCCCACCAGCTCCAGGTTGATCTCTTTCTTCAGACTGCGCGCCAGATCACGGACCAGGCGCGGGAAGCGGCCAAAGACCTTCTTGATCGGCTGCATCCGGGTCTTCATGACCGAGGTCTGCAGGTCGGCGGTGACCACGTCGAGGTTGGACACGGCCTTGGCCATGGCCTCATCGCCGCTGTTCAGGCCCAGGCGGACCAGGCGGTTACGCACCAGCACCAGTTCACCGACCATGTTCATGATCTCGTCCAACCGCGCGGTGTCGACCCGCACGGTGGTCTCCGCCTCGCTGGTGGGACGCTCGGCAGGCGCTGCCGCCACCGCAGGCTTGGGCGCCGCGGCCTCGGCCACCGGCGCCGGCTTCGGCGCAGGTGCGGGAGCCGCCGGCTGAGGTGCGGCCACCGGTGCCGGCGCAGCGGCTACCGGGGCGGCTACCACTTCCGCGGCTGCCGCGGGACCACTGAACTTGCCCTTGCCGTGCAATTCGTCGAGCAGGGATTCGAATTCGTCGTCGGTGATCTCGTCACCACCCGTCGCGGCGGCTGGAGCCGCCGCAGCAGGCGCTGCTGCAACCGGTGCCGCGGCCTCGTCCGCGACGAACTTGCCCTTGCCGTGCAATTCGTCGAGCAGAGCCTCGAACTCGTCGTCGGTGATGTCGTCGCCACCAGCCGCTGCCACGGCAGGAGCCGCAGCGACAATCGGCGCGGCGGCCGGTGCCTCGTTGAACTTGCCCTTGCCATGCAACTGATCGAGCAGGGCCTCGAATTCGTCATCGGTGATGTCGTCGCCACTGGTGGCCGCAGGCGTTGCCGCTGCCGCGCTCGGCTCGCTGCCCAGGGCATCGAGCAGATTCTGGAAATCGGCATCGCTCAACTCCGGCTCGGCGGCCGCCGGGGCGGTCGGCGCGGGCGCTGCGGCCACGACCGGGGTGGCAGCCACGGGCGCAGCCGGGACCGGCGCCGGCTCGCTGCCAGCGGGCTCGGCCAGGCGGGCCAGGGCCGCCAGCAATTCAGGCGAGGCCGGAGTCGGCTCTTCGCGTTCACGGACTTGACCGAACATCTCGTTGACGGAATCCAGTGCCTGCAGCACCACATCCATCAGCTCGGCATCCACGCGGCGTTCGCCCTTGCGCAGGATGTCGAATACGTTTTCCGCGATATGGCAGCACTCGACCAGGGTATGGAGCTGCAGGAAACCGGCACCGCCCTTTACGGTATGGAAGCCACGGAAAATGGCGTTCAGCAGATCCATGTCATCCGGGCGGCTTTCCAGCTCGACCAATTGTTCGGACAACTGTTCGAGAATCTCGCCGGCCTCTACCAGGAAATCCTGGAGGATTTCTTCATCGGCGTCGAAGCTCATTCCTGCACTCCCCAAGAGGGTCTGGGTCAGAAGCCCAGACTGGATAGAAGATCGTCGACGTCGACCTGAGCGGCCACGACGTCTTCACGCTTATCGGCATGAATCTGCGGACCTTCACCCTTCATCGTCTTTTCTTTTCGATTCTGTTCGATCAGCGCGGTGTGATCGTGACTGAAGCCGGTATAGCGATCGACCTGGCTGGCCATCATCACCAGCTTGACGAGGTCTTTCTCGATCTGCCCGACGAGGTTGACCACGCGTTTGATCACCTGACCGGTGAGGTCCTGGTAATCCTGCGCCAGGAGGATGTCGTTGAGCTTGGACGACAGTTGTTCGGCGCTGCTCTCGCTGTGGCTGAGGAAGGCATCGACGCGCTTGGCCAACTCGCGGAATTCGTCCGCGCCCATTTCCCGGCGCATGAACTTCTTCCAGTCGGCATGCACGGCGCGGGCTTCGTCACCGAAGTTACCTACCAGCGGGGCACTCTCCTCCACCAGATCCATGGTCCGGTTGGCGGCGTTCTCGGTCATCTTCACCACGTAGGAGAGACGATCGGTGGCATCGCTGATCTGGGAGACCTCTTCGCCGGCCATGCCGCGCGGATCGATCTCGAAGTTGACGATGGCGTTGTGCAGTTCGCGGGTCAGCTTGCCGACTTCCTGGTAGAGCCCCCGGTCACGCAGTTGATTGAGCTCGTTGATGACATGCACGGCCTGGGTGAAATCGCCGCTTTCCAGGCATTTCACCAACTCTTGGGCGTGCTGTTTGAGATTCGACTCGAAGTCGCTGAAGCTGGTGGAGCCAAGCTGATCCATAACGTCCCCGCGGCTTTCTTCAGCCGTTCACCCGCTCGAAGATCTTGTCGATCTTTTCTTTCAGCACCTGGGCGGTGAAAGGCTTGACCACATAGCCGTTCACGCCGGCCTGAGCGGCCTCGATGATCTGCTCGCGCTTGGCTTCGGCGGTCACCATCAGCACCGGCAAGGTCTTCAGCCGCGCGTCGGCGCGGACCTGACGCAGCAGGTCGATGCCGGTCATGCCAGGCATGTTCCAGTCGGTGACGAGAAAATCGAAGTTGCCGCTCTGCAACATCGGCAGTGCGGTGTTGCCGTCGTCTGCTTCGGCGGTATTGGTAAATCCCAGATCGCGCAGCAAATTCTTGATGATGCGTCTCATCGTGGAAAAATCGTCCACGATGAGGATTTTCATGTTCTTGTCCAAGTCGACCTCCGTCCTAATCCGCACACACGCCATGAGGCGCGTCTAAGCAATCGTAGTAGCCTGAGTACCATCCGGTTAACGCGAACGCCATTCCGCCAGCCGCGCCCGCAGGCGTGCCGCGCATTGACTGTGAAGCTGGCAGACGCGTGACTCGCTCACGCCCAATACCTCGCCGATTTCCTTGAGGTTGAGTTCCTCGTCGTAATATAGCGAGAGCACCAGACGTTCACGCTCCGGAAGATTGGCGATGGCGTCGGCCAGGGCCTTGCGGAAGCGCTGATCTTCCAGACCGCGACCGGGCTCGAGTTCATGCGAACCGCTCTCCTCGAGCCCATGCTCACCACCCTCCATGAGGTCGTCGAAACTGAACAGGCGACTCCCCATGGTGTCGCCAAGGATGCCGTAGTACTCATCCAGACTCAATTTAAGTTCGGCCGCGACCTCGGAATCTTTAGCGTCGCGACCGGTGCGCGCTTCCACTGCACGAATGGCGTCGGTGACCATGCGCGTGTTGCGATGCACCGAGCGCGGCGCCCAGTCCCCCTTGCGCACCTCGTCGAGCATGGCGCCGCGGATGCGGATGCCAGCGTAGGTCTCGAAGCTGGCGCCCTTGCCGGCGTCATATTTGCGCGAGGCCTCCAGCAGCCCGATCATGCCGGCCTGCATCAGGTCCTCGACCTGCACGCTGGCCGGCAGACGTGCCAGGAGGTGGTAGGCGATGCGTTTCACCAACGGCGCATAGCGGTTGATGAGTTGCTCCTGCTGGGTACGTTCCGAGGTTTTGCTGTACATGCGAAGCCCGCTGGATGCTGTCATGCGTGGGTACCGATGGCTGGTTGCACAAGGCGCTCGACAAAGAACTCGAGATGGCCGCGCGGATTGGCGGGCAGCGGCCAGCCATCGACTTTCTGGGCCACCGCACGAAAGGCCAGCGAGGCCTTGGCACGCGGAAAGGCTTCAAACACGGGGCGCTGCTTCTGCACGGCTTTGCGCACCGCCTCATCGAACGGAATGGCGCCCACGTATTGCAGGGCGACATCCAAGAATCTGTCGGTCACCTTGGTCAGCTTAGCAAAGAGATTGCGACCTTCCTGGGGCGTCAGCGCCATGTTCGCCAGAACCCGGAACCGGGTGACGCCATGGTCGCGATTGAGCAGCTTGATCAGGGCGTAGGCGTCGGTGATGGAGGTGGGTTCGTCGCACACCACCACCAGGACTTCCTGGGCGGCGCGAACGAAGCTGACCACCTGATCGCCAATGCCGGCAGCGGTATCGACGATGAGCACGTCGAGGTTCTCGCTGATGTCGCTGAAGGCCTGGATCAGGCCGGCGTGCTGGGCCGGCGTCAGATTGACCATCGCCTGGGTGCCCGAGGCCGCCGGGACGATGCGGATGCCGCCCGGGCCGTGCAGCAGCACGTCGCGCAGCTCGCACTCGCCGGAGATGACGTCGGCCAGGGTGCGCTTGGGCGACAGGCCGAGCAGAACGTCGATGTTGGCAAGGCCCAGGTCGGCGTCGAGCAGCATGACGCGCCGCCCGATATCGGCCAGGGCCAAGGCCAGGTTGACCGACACGTTGGTCTTGCCGACACCGCCTTTACCGCCCGTGACCGCTATGACTTGGACGGGATGCATGCTACCCATTGCCTGATACCTTTGATTGAAATCCGTCACACTTTAGACCAAGTGCATTTGGCGTGCCCAGGCATGCGATGCACCACTACCGTTCGTCTGCGCTAACCGGCGCGGCGGGCATTGCTCTGATACAGGCCGGCCAGCATGCCAGCCATGGTTTCTTCGCTCGGCTCCTCGGGTGCCTGCAGGCTCACGGCGCGGCTTACCAACTGGTGGCTGCGCGCCGGATGCAGGTCGTCCGGAATGCGCGGGCCGTCGGCGATGTAGGCCACCGGCAGGCGCTGGCTGATGGCCAGGCCCAGGGCTTCGCCGAGGCTGGCGGCTTCGTCCAGCTTGGTCAGCACGCAGCCGCTCAGGCCGCAGCGCCGATAGCTATGGTAGGCCGCCTTGAGCACCTGGCTCTGGCTGGTGACGCCCAGCACCAGGTAGTTGCGAATCTTCAGCTGGCGGTTGGCCAGGGCTTCGAGCTGCGCCTTGAGCGCCGGATCGTTGGCGGGCATGCCCGCGGTGTCGATCAGCACCAGGCGCTTGCGCGCCAGGGGGGCCAGGGCCTGTGCCAGGGACTGGCCAGGATCGACCAGGGTGACGGGCACGTCGAGGATGCGGCCCAGGGTCTTGATCTGCTCCTGGGCACCGATGCGGAAGCTGTCCATGCTGACCAGCGCCAGGCTCTGGGGGCCGTACTTGAGCACGTAATTGGCGGCGAGCTTGGCCAGGGTGGTGGTCTTGCCCATGCCGGCCGGACCGACGAAGGCGACGACACCGCCCTCCTCCAGGATCTTGGCGTCGGTGGTCTTGGCCAGCTGGGCGAAGTTGGCCAGCAGCATGCGCCAGGCATGGCGCGGATCCTGGATCTTGGCCACGCTGTCGAGCAGGTGCCGGGCCAGATCGGCCGGCAGGCCCATGCGCTGCAGGCGACGCCAGAGGCCAGCCTGCTGCGGACGAGTGGACTGTACCTGAGTCCAGGCCATGGAGCCGAGCTGGACTTCCAGCAGTTCACGCAGGCCGCTGAGCTCGCTGCGCATGGCTTCCAGGGCACGCCGGTCTTCCGGCGCGGCACTGGCGGCAGGCGCGGCGGCGGCCGGCTGGGGGGCACGCGGCGGCGCGATCACCGGCTCGCGGCGGCTGTCGGCGGCGCTGATGGCGCCGAGCAGTTGCTTGTCCTTCGGCGCGGCCGAGGGGACGCCCGGCGCACGGATACTGAGGTCGGCATGGGCCTGGGCGATCTTCGCATGGGTCTTGCGCAACTCCGCCTGCAGCTCCGCGTTGGGCGCGGCCGGTGCCGGAGCCTGGTAGTCCAGCGCCGCGGTCAGCTCGACCCCGCCGGCGACCCGGCGGTTGCTGAGGATGGCAGCGTCCGGGCCCAGCTCGTCGCGTACCAGCTTCATGGCTTGACGCATATCGGCGGCGAAGAAACGTTTGACTTGCATGATCTAGACCTCAGCCATTCTGGCCAACGGTAGCGACGATGGTGACCTGCTTGTTGTCCGGAATTTCCTGGTAGGCCAGCACACTCATGTTCGGTGCCGCCATCCGGGCGAAGCGGGACATCATCCCGCGGATCGCACCGGCTACCAGCAGCACCACTGGCTTACCCATCATTTCCTGACGCTGCGCCGCCTCGACGAGGGAACGCTGCAGTTTTTCGGCCATGCCAGGTTCGAGGAACATGCCGTCCTCGGCGCCTTGACCGGCCTTCTGCATACTACTTAGCAACATCTGTTCCAACCTTGGCTCAAGGGTGATAACAGGCAGCTCAGGCTCCATTCCTACGATGTTCTGGACGATTGCGCGGGACAGGGCGACGCGCACGGCACCGGCAATGGCGGCGGGATCTTGACTCCGTGGCCCAACATTGGCGATGGCTTCGGCGATGGTACGGATGTCACGGACTGGTACCTGCTCCTGCAACAGCTGCTGGAGGATCTTGAGCAGGGTCGACAGGGAGACGATGCCGGGCACCAGTTCTTCGGCCAGCTTGGGCGAGCTCTTGGCCAGCACCTGCAGCAATTGCTGGACTTCCTCGTGGCCGATCAGCTCGTGGGCGTGCTTGAAGAGCACCTGGTTGAGGTGGGTGGCGACCACGGTACTGGCGTCGACCACGGTGTAACCGAGGGACTGGGCCTGGTCGCGCTGGGTGACGTCGATCCAGACGGCCTCCAGACCGAATGCCGGATCCTTGGCGGCGACGCCATTGAGGGTGCCATAGACCTGGCCGGGGTTGATGGCCAGCTCACGATCGGGATAGATCTCGGCTTCGGCCACGCTCACCCCCATAAGAGTCAGACGATAGGCGTTGGGCAGCAGGTCCAGGTTGTCGCGGATGTGTACCGACGGCATGAGGAAACCGAGGTCCTGGGACAGCTTCTTGCGCACGCCCTTGATCCGCGCCAGCAGCTGGCCACCCTGGTTGCGATCGACCATGGGGATCAACCGGTAGCCGACTTCCAGACCGACCATGTCCACCGGGGTCACGTCGTCCCAGCCCAGCTCCTTGGCCTCGGCCGGGCGCTGCACGGGGGCCAGGTCCTGTTGCTTCTTGGCTTCGACCTCGGCGGTCTGCTTGGCCTGACGCTGGCGCTTGTGGATCAGCCAGGCACCGGCGGCGGCGCCGCCGCCCAGGCCGAGGAACGGCAGGTGCGGCATGCCCGGAACCAGGCCCATGGCGATGATGATGAAGGCTGAGACCGCCAGCGCCTTGGGCGAGGCGAACATCTGACGATTGACCTGCTGGCCCATGTCTTCCGACGAGGACACCCGGGTCACCATGATGGCGGCGGCGACCGACAGCAGCAGCGAGGGAACCTGGGCGACCAGGCCGTCACCGATGGTCAGCAGGGCGTAGATACGCGCCGCTTCGCCGAACGGCAGACCGTGCTGGGCCATGCCGATGGCCATGCCGCCGATGAGGTTGATGAAGAGGATCAGCAGCCCAGCGACGGCGTCACCGCGGACGAACTTGCTGGCACCGTCCATGGAACCGTAGAAGTCGGCTTCCTGGCCCACTTCGGTCCGGCGCTTCTTGGCTTCGGCCTGGTCGATGATGCCGGCATTGAGATCGGCGTCGATGGCCATCTGCTTGCCGGGCATGGCGTCCAGGGTGAAGCGCGCCGACACCTCGGAGATGCGGCCGGCACCCTTGGTCACCACCACGAAGTTGATGATCATGAGGATGGCGAACACCACCGCACCGACCACGTAGTTACCGCCGACCACCACCTCGCCGAAGGCCTGGATGACCTTGCCCGCGGCGTCGTGGCCGTCCTGGCCATGCAGCAGCACCACGCGGCTCGAGGCCACGTTCAGCGCCAGGCGCAGCAGGGTCGAAACCAGCAGAATGGTTGGGAAGACCGCGAAATCCAGCGGCCGTAGGGCATAGACGCTGACCAGCAGGACCACGATCGACAGGGCGATGTTGAAGGTGAACAGCACGTCCAGCAGGAACGGCGGCATCGGCAGGGTCATCATGGCGAGCATCGCCAGGACGGCTAGTGGCACGCCCAGGTTGCCGCGCGCCAGACCACGCATGTTGCCCATCATCAGGGATTTGTCGACTTTCACACCCATTCCTCGCTTGCCGGTGCCGTCGTCACGGAAAGTTGACGCAGCGCACTGTTCGCAAGGGCTTGAGCAAGCTCCGGGCCAACTGCTCAAGGCGTTGAATCAGCGAGATTTTTCCTGGGGTGATACAGGACTGGTTACTGATCGCCTGAGCCGCTGGCTGAACCGCGGGCACAGGCCATGAGTCTGTCTAGGGACCCGCGCTAGCGCGCCTATCCGAGGAACATCACCATGAAAATCTGGACCGCAACGCTGTTGGCCACCTGCCTGGTCGGTACCGCCCAGGCGGCCGAATCCCTGACGATCCCGCTGAACAAGGTCACCACCGACGGTGTAGGCGAAAGCGTCGGCAGCGTGCAGGTGACCCGCTCCAAGTACGGTCTGGTCTTTACCCCCGACCTCAAGGGCCTGGAGCCCGGCATCCACGGCTTCCACGTCCATACCAAGCCCAACTGCGGCGCGGCCGAGGTGAACGGCACCCTGACCGCCGGGGGCGCCGCGGGCGGCCACCTGGATCCACGCAATACCGGCAAGCACAGCGCGCCCTGGTCGGACGACGGTCACCTGGGCGAATTGCCGGCGCTCTATGTGACCGCCGACGGCCAGGCCACCCAGCCGGTACTGGCGCCGCGGCTGAAACGTCTGGAAGAGATCAAGGGGCATGCGTTGATGGTGCATGCCGGTGGCGACAACTACTCCGACCAGCCCAAACCCCTGGGCGGTGGCGGCGCCCGTGTCGCCTGCGGCGTCATCAAGTAGGCGCCTTCCCCTCCTCATCCCGCCGCAAATCTGGCGGGATGGGCAGATCGGACAGCTTGGGCTTGCGCCCGCGACCCGCACGGAACTGCCGGAGCTGATAGACATAGGCCAGGACCTGAGCCACGGCGACGTAGAGACCGGCCGGAATCTCCTGATCCACCTCGGTTGAGAAATACACCGCCCGCGCCAGTCCCGGCGACTCCAGCAGCGAGACCTGGTGCTCCTGGGCGATCTCGCGGATCTTCAGCGCGGTGAAATCGCTGCCCTTGGCCACCAGCACGGGCGCCCCGCCCTTGGCCGCGTCGTACTTGAGCGCCACGGCGAAGTGGGTGGGGTTGGTGATGACCACATCGGCATTGGGCACCTCGGCCATCATCCGCCGCTGCGCCATCTCTCGCTGCATCTGGCGGATCTTGCCCTTGACCTCCGGCTTGCCCTCGCTGTCCTTGTACTCGTCCTTGATCTCCTGCTTGGTCATCATCAGCTTCTTGCGATTGCTGAAGATCTGAAAGGGCACGTCCACGGCGGCAATGATCAGCAATCCCAGGGCCAGCAGCAGGGTGGCATGCCCCACCACCTGCATGCTGTGCAGCAGCGCCTGCTCGGTCGGTAGCTTGGCGATCTGCAACAGTGCCGTGCGCTCGCTCATCAGCACCAGTACCGACACGCCGAGGATGATGAAGAACTTGCCCAGGGCCTTGAGCAATTCCACCAGGGAATTCTTGGAAAACATCCGGGCGATGCCGGACATGGGATTCATCCGGCTCGGCTTGGGCGCCAGCATCTTGCCGGAGAACAGGAAGCCGCCCAGGGCAATATGACCGATGATGGCGGCGATCACCACCAGGACGATCATCGGCAGCATCCCGATCATCGCGGCCTTGCCCGAGGCCAGCAGGAAGGTGCCCATGAAGCGCTCGTCCATGACCTCTTCGCGCCGCAGGGAGAAGTTGCTGCGCATCACCTCCAGCAGCTTGCCGCCCAGAAAGGCGCCATACATCAGCAGGCCGCCGACTCCCGAGAGCATGACCGCCACCGTACCGAGTTCGCGTGATCGCGGGAGCTGGCCTTCCTCCCGGGAATCACGCTTGCGTTTCTCCGTGGGGTCTTCTGTGCGGTCTTCGCCATCGGATTCAGCCATGTGGCGTATCTCCTAGCGGGCTCGGGCGAGTTCGCGCAGCCATCGCAGCGCCTCGCTGGCGAGACTTTCATAATGAGAGAGGATATCGGCGGTACCGAGCCAGACAATGACCATGCCCAGCACCACGATCAGCGGCATGCCGACGGAAAAGATGTTTAGCTGCGGTGCGGCGCGGGTCATG
This sequence comes from Pseudomonas sp. PLB05, assembly GCF_021106615.1. Classification (NCBI taxonomy): domain Bacteria; kingdom Pseudomonadati; phylum Pseudomonadota; class Gammaproteobacteria; order Pseudomonadales; family Pseudomonadaceae; genus Pseudomonas; species Pseudomonas sp. PLB05. The sequence goes on along the minus strand of NZ_JAJOHO010000001.1, from coordinate 473,101 downwards.
ATGCCAAAGGCGATATTGACCACCAGCAGCGCGGTGATGGCCGGCAGCACCAGCAGGACGCCGGCGCCCAGGACCCAGCCCAGTCGTCCGGCGACCTGCCAGAAGTGCTCGACGCTCAGGGTATCGCCCACCGGCAGGGTGACGAAGCTTTCCGCGAGGATCTCGAACACCACCAGATGACCGTTCATGGCCAGGAACAGCAGCGTCACCAGCATGGTGAAGAACTGCCCCATGACCGGGGCCGAGGCGCCGTTGACCGGATCGATCATGGACGCGAAGCTCAGGCCCGCCTGAGTGGAAATGATCTGCCCCGCCACCACGAAGACATGGAAGAACAGCTGCAGACTGAACCCCATCACCGCGCCGATGAGGATCTGCTCGACGATCAATGGCAGCGCCTGGGGACTGATGGCGTCCACCTGAGGCATCGGTGGCAGGGTCGGTACCAGCACCAGGCTCAAGGCCAGAGCCAGGTACATCCGCACCCGCACCGGGACCAGGGTGGTGCCGATGATCGGCATGGTCATCAGTAGCGCGGCGATGCGAAACAGCGGAAACAGGAAGCTGCCGACCCAGCCGCCGATCTGCGCGTCGCTGAGGGCCAGCATGGCCTAGCCGATCAGCCGCGGGATGTTGGCGACCGAGGTCTGGATGAATTCCATCAACTGCCTGATCATCCAGGGCCCCAGGACGATCAGCGTCAACAGGGTGACGATCAGGCGTGGCAGAAAGCTCAGGGTCTGTTCGTTGATCTGGGTCGCCGCCTGGAAGACCGCCACGATCAAACCGACGATCAGACTCGGCACCACCAGCACCGTTACCAGCAGCGCGGTGAGCCAGAGACCCTGGCGGAACAGGTCGACGGCGACTTCAGGGGTCATTTCGCTTCTCCACGCAAAGGGGGCACCGCTAGACGGTGCCGAAGCTGCTGGCCAGGGTGCCCATGATCAATGCCCAGCCATCCACCAGCACGAACAGCATCAGCTTGAACGGCAGGGAGATGATCATCGGCGACAGCATCATCATGCCCATGGCCATCAGCACGCTGGCGATCACCAGATCGATGACCAGGAAGGGAATGAAGATCATGAAGCCGATCTGGAAGGCGGTCTTGAGTTCGGAGGTGACGAAGGCCGGCACCAGGATCGACAGCGGTGCCTGATCGGCGCTGGGGATGTCGGTGCGCTTGGACAGCCGCATGAACAGCTCCAGGTCCGATTGCCGGGTCTGTCCCAGCATGAAGTCCTTCATCGGCACCTGGGCCCGGGCGATGGCATCCTGGGCACTGAGCTGCTCGTTGAGATAGGGCTGCACGGCGGTGGTGTTGATACGGTCGAACACCGGCGCCATGATGAACAGCGAGAGAAACAGCGCCATACCCACCAGCACCTGGTTGGACGGCGTGGTCTGCAGCCCCAGCGCCTGGCGCAGGATGGCGAAGACGATGACGATGCGGGTAAAGCTGGTCATCAACATGACGAACGCCGGGATGAAGCTCAGCGCCGTCATGATCAGCAGGATCTGCAGGCTGACCGAATACTCCTGCTGCCCCTCGCCATTGGTACTCAGGGTGATGGCGGGAATCGACAGCGGATTGGCCTGCCCGGCCTGCTGCGCCAGCGCCAGGGGCGCGAACAGCAGCACGGCCAGTCCCAGCAACCAGCCCAGGGTACGTCCCAAGCCGGCCGGTAGACGCAAAGGGGTCATGGTTTCGCCTTGGGATCGCGGCTGATGAGTTCCAGCAGGCGCTGGGCGAATTCCGGGGCCGGCGCTTCCGTCTCGCCGAGCCGCACCGGCTCGCGCAGACTGTGCAACGGCGTGATGCGCCCCCCGGCGACGCCGATCAGCAACTGCTCCTGACCGACCTGCACCAGTACCAGCCGCTCGCGCGGCCCCAGGTGCTGGGTGGAGATCACCTTGATCAGCTGCTGGCCGCGTGGCCCCTGCTGCTGTACCCGGCGCACCAGCCAGGCCAGACCGAGAATCAGCGCGATCACCAGCAGCAGGCCGAGCAGCAGCTGGCCGAGCTGGGCCCCCACATCCAGCCCCGGTGAAGTGGCTTCGGCAGCACGCGCGGTCAGGGGCAGGAGACCCAGCGGCAGGAGCAGACTCTTCATGGATCACCGCAGCTTCTTGATACGTTCCGTGGGGCTGATGACGTCGGTCAGGCGGATCCCGAATTTCTCGTTCACCACCACCACCTCACCATGGGCGATCAGCGTACCATTCACCAGCACGTCCAGCGGTTCGCCAGCCAGACGGTCGAGCTCGATGACCGAGCCCTGATTGAGTTGCAGCAGGTTGCGGATGGAGATATCGGTGTGGCCGACCTCCATGGAGATGGTCACTGGGATGTCCAAGATCACATCCAGGTTGGGACCTTCCATGCCGCTCACCGCCAACCCCCCACTGCTCTGACCAAATTCTTCTACCGGCGCCTTGGGCGGCTTGGGGGTTTCGACCTGGGTACCCTGGGCCATGAGGGCGTCGATGTCGTCCTGGCTGGCGTCGCCGGCCTCAACCAGGGCCGCAGCCCACTCATCCGCCAGGGCTTGTTCTTCGGGGTTGTCTGCCATCGTCTGGGTCTCGTGCTACGCCGGGCCTAGGCCCGGACAAGAAAACGGTTGTCGCTCAGCGGCCGCGGCTGACCGGTTCGAGAATCTGCAGGGCCAGGTTGCCCTTGCGTGCGCCCATCTTGACCTTGAAGGTGGGCATGCCGTTGGCTCGCATGAGCATCTCCTCCGGCATTTCTACCGGAATCACGTCGCCGGGCTGCATGTTGAGGATATCGCGGAGTTTGAGTTGGCGCCGGACAACCGTCGCCTCCAGCGGCACGCGCACATCGAGTAGGTCCTCGCGCAGGGCCTTGACCCAGCGTTCGTCCTGATCGTCCACGTCCGACTGGAAACCGGCGTCGAGCATTTCGCGGATCGGCTCGATCATCGAATAGGGCATGGTCACGTGCAGTTCGCCGCCACCGCCATCCAGTTCGATGTTGAAGGTGCTCACCACCACCACTTCGCTGGGGCTGACGATGTTGGCCAGCGCCGGGTTGACCTCGGAGTTCATGTATTCGAACTGGCAGTCGAGCATGGCGCCCCAGGCTTCCTTAAGGTCGACGAAGCACTGGTCGAGCACCATGCGCACCACGCGCAGTTCGGTGGGGGTGAATTCCCGGCCTTCGATCTTGGCGTGGCGGCCGTCACCGCCAAAGAAGTTGTCCACCAGCTTGAATACCAGCCGGGCATCGAGGATGAACAGCGCAGTGCCGCGCAGTGGCTTCATCTTGACCATGTTGAGGCTGGTGGGGACGTATAGCGAATGGATGTACTCGCCAAACTTGGTAACCTGCACCCCGCCCACGGAGACGTCCGCCGAACGCCGCAGCAGGTTGAACATGCTGACCCGCGTATAGCGGGCGAAGCGTTCGTTGATCATCTCCAGCGTCGGCATGCGTCCGCGGACGATGCGATCCTGGCTGGTGAGGTCATAGCCCTTGATGGTGCCCGGCTCGGCATCGGTCTCGGTCTCGACGATGCCATCGTCGACCCCGTGCAGCAGGGCATCGATTTCATCCTGAGAGAGCAGATCTTGCACGGCCATGGTGTTACCTATTGCAGGACGAGATTGGTGAACAATACCTGTTCGATGGCAGTCTGGCCGGTCAGTTTCTTCGCCAGCTCCTGAACCTTGCTGGTGGCCTGCTGGCGCAGCATCTCCTTGCCCACCGGGGTAAGGAGACTGTTGAAGTCCTGGCCAGAAAACAGCATCACCAGCTGGTTGCGGACCTGCGGCAATTGCGCCTTGAGCGCATCCATCTGCCCCTGGTCGCGCCCCATCAGGGTGACCGTGACCTGCATGTAGCGCTGACGACCCTCGGCGTTGTAGTTGACCACGAAGGCTGGCACCAGCGCCTGGTAGACCGCGGCGAGATGCACCGGTGCCGCCGGCGCGGCCGGCGCGGCGTGCTCGGGTTCTGCGCTCTTCTTGCCGAGCAGGAACCAGGTCGCACCCACCGAGGCCCCGATGACCAGCAGCAGGGCCACGACGATGATGATGATGAGTTTGAGCTTGCCCTTGCCCTTGCCTTCTGCGGCTGCACCCTCTGCCGCAGGGGCCTGCTTCTTCGCCATAAGTACTCGACCGAATCCTGTGCTGCCCGTCACCCTTGCGGGGTGACGCAGCTAACCTATTGATACGAAGGGGATATAGCAGGTGCGGCCGAGGCTGTCACCTGGCAGCCGGCGGCCTGTCACGCGTAGTAGTCGACCAGACTGCGCGCCGCGAGCGTGGCCGAGCCGCGCGTTTCGGCGACGTTCGCCACCGCTTCTTCCTCACCACCACCTGCCACACCGCCTCGACCCCGACGCGAGCCGTCGTCCTGGCCACCCTGCTGCGACTGCTGCCAGGCCTGACCGGACGACTGGTCGGAGACGTTGACGTTGGCCAGGTTCATGCCCTGCTGGGCGAAGAGTTCGCGCAGCCGCTGGCTGCCATTATCCAGGGCCTCGCGCACGTCGGCGTGGGGGCTGGCGAAGGTGACCTGGGTCTGGTCCTGGGTCATGTCGATGCGCACCTCCAGCTTGCCCAGTTGCGCCGGCTCCATCTGGATGTCGGCGGTCTTGAGATTCTGGCTGGACATCCACATGACCTTGTCGACCACCGCCTCGCTGAAGTTGCCGGCTTGCGGACTGAGCGGCTGGCCAGGCACCGTGGCGGTGACCGGGCGAGCCGTCGCCGCGGGCGTACTGAGCGCTTGCGACAGGGAGGTGAGTTTATCGGCAAAGGCCTCGGCCTTGCTCGGTACCGCCGCGTCCTGGCCATCCCCCTGATCCAAGACCGCGACCAGCGCAGCGCTGGCCGCCTGATCCGCTGCGGGGGCGGGCGTACCATCCCCTGGCAACAGCCCCTGCAGCTGCGTTGCTGCCAGGTTGTTGGCGGCCTTGTTGGCATCACCCTGAGCCTGAGGCAGCTGACCCAGCAGTTGCGCTAAGCCGGCGTCCGGCGCCTGCTGCTCGCCGGTCTTGGTCGCGGTGGCCGTTGCGCCAGCCGCCACTCCCGTGGCGGTTCCCGGAATGGCAGAGGCCAAGGCGCCGCCCAGCACCGCTGTCGGATCAGGGGTCTCGGTAGCGGTGGCGGTGGTGGTCGCTTCGGCAGTCGTCCCGGTCGGGGCCTGGGCGGTCGCCACCGGCACGGCTACCGGCTGCGGGAGCTGACCGGTCATACCGAACATGAACAGCGGATCCAGTACCGCATCGAGCGGCGCCTTGGCGTCTTCGTCCTTGGCCACCGGCAAGGCCTTGCCGCTGTCGTCGGCGGCGGCTGCCGACTGCTCGCCGCCCTTGGCGGTGCTGTCGGCCTGGGGCTTGGCGTCCGCCGTGCGGTCGTCATCAGCAGCGCGTGGCGTCCGGTCATCGGCATCCCGGGCACGCCCGGATTCGTTCTTGCGCGCCTGGCTGGGCGCCTTGCTATCGCTGGTATCGCGCGGCTTTTCGCTGCGCGCCGGCTCCCGCGGCTGCTCCTGGGCAAAGACGTCGGCGAACCGCTCCTGCGTCGCCGGGCGGTCCTGGGAAGGGGTCTTGGCCGCAGCTCTGCCGGTAGCGGCTGGAGAGGTGGCGGTATTCAGAAGGAAATCGGGCACGACTGCCATGGAGAGCTCCGAACGACGGGTTTTCGGATACCTAGCAAGTTACGCGCCAGCCGCAAACGCCAGCGCTTTGACGAGTCAGCCGGCGTAGCGTTGCCGCTCGACTTTGAACAGGATGCGGACAATGGCGAATTCGCGCTCCATGGCGGAGATGCCCATGGCCAGCTCGGCGGTGGAGGCCCGCCGCCGAGCGCCCTCCTCCACCTCCCGACACAGCTGCGCCAGAGGCGCTGCGCCCATGTTGCCGGCACTGCCCTTGAAGCTGTGCGCCAGCTGACGAACCTGCTCGGCATCACCACCGATCACGCTACGCTTGAGCTCGGCGATACGCTCTTCGCAGTCGAGCAGAAAGGTTTCGATGAGGTCGACGTATTCCTCCTCCATGCAGTCGCGCAGGGTGGCGAGCGTATCCGGATCGAGGTGGTGGGAAAACATCGGCATTCTCACTGACGGGAAGACAAGGAACGAGCGTCGAGGTCGGGGCTAGATATAGGTCGAACGGGCCCGCTGGGCGTATTCGTCCATCTGTTTCTGCTCGCGCTTGTCCTCGACCAGGCGCTGCTCCTGGCGATAGCGCTCGACCAGCTTGCGCAGGCCTTCGAGACGAGCATAACGCTCCTGCCACTGGGTGCGCGCCTTGGCCACCACGTCGCGGTGCCACTGGGCGTTACGCTCCTGTTGGCCAATCGCCTCTTCCAGCTGGCTGAGAAAACGCTGATAGCCGATCAGCCATTGTCCGGTGACACCACGGCTGCCGTTGACCACCAGCCGTTGCTGGTAATCCTCGCGATAGCGCTGCAATTCCCCCAGCTTGAACTCGGCCTGGGCCAGCTGCTGCTGGCACTGCCCCAGGCGCTGGGCGGCGTCGCGCTCGTCGCGCTCGCTCATCTCCACCACCGGCCCCAGACGTTCGGCTCTGCCTTTCATGATCTATCAGCCTCCCAATACGGCTTGGAGATTGGCGGAACTCTGCTCCAGCGATTCGCTCTCGCGCAGGCCCTGACGCAGGAACTGCTGCATAGGCGCATAGCGGGCGATCGCCAGATCGGTGTCGGCATTCCCGCCGGGTACATAGGCACCGACACTGAGCAGGTCCTTGGCCTGCTGATAGAGCGACCAGAGCTGCTTGACGCGCTGGGCGTTGCGCAGATGCTCCGGGCTGACCACCTGGGGCATGACCCGGCTGATGGACGCCTCGATGTCGATCGCCGGATAGTGCCCTTCCTCGGCCAGCCGCCGCGACAGCACGAAGTGACCATCCAGCACGCCACGCGCCGAGTCGGCGATGGGATCCTGCTGGTCGTCGCCTTCCGAGAGCACAGTATAAAACGCCGTGATCGAACCCCCACCTTTTTCTGCGTTGCCGGCCCGCTCCACCAGGCGCGGCAGCTTGGCGAACACCGACGGCGGGTAGCCCTTGGTCGCCGGCGGCTCGCCGATGGCCAGGGCGATCTCCCGCTGCGCCTGGGCATAGCGGGTCAGGGAATCCATCAGCAGGAGCACGTTCTTGCCCTTGTCGCGAAAGTATTCGGCGATGCGGGTGCAGTACATGGCCGCGCGCAGGCGCAGCAGGGGTGCATCGTCCGCCGGCGAAGCCACGACCACGGCCCGCTTGATGCCCTCCTCGCCAAGGATGTGCTCGATGAATTCCTTCACCTCGCGACCCCGTTCGCCGATCAGCCCGACCACGATGATCTCGGCCTTGGTCAGCCGGGTCATCATGCCGAGCAGCACGCTCTTGCCCACGCCGGTACCGGCGAACAGGCCGAGACGCTGGCCGCGACCTACCGTCAACAAACCGTTGATGCTGCGGATGCCAACGTCCAGGGGCTCGCTGATGGGTTCGCGCTTGAGCGGGTTGATGGTGGGACCGTCCATGGGCACCCAGTCTTCGGCACGCATGCGGCCCTTGCCGTCCAGGGCATTGCCCAGGCCATCCAGGACGCGGCCGAGCATGGACATCCCCATGGGCAGGCGGCCGGTATCCGGCACGGGCACCACCCGGGCGCCGGGGGCGATGCCGGCCAGGCTGCCCACCGGCATGAGAAAGGTCTTGTTGCCGTTGAAGCCCATCACCTCGGCCTCGACTTCCACGGGCTGGTAGCCACCGCCATTGATCAACCGGCAACGACTGCCAACGGCGGCGCGCAGGCCTTCGGCCTCCAGGGTGAGACCGACCATGCGCAACAGGCGGCCTTCGATCACCGGCTGCTGCTCGACCCGGATGGCTTCATCGTAACCGCTGAGGCGGCGTTCGAAACTCAGACGCTCAAGACGCATGGGAGGCATCCTCGATGTCGATGTGCAGATCGGCTTCCTGGGGCTGGGTCGCCTGGTGGCGCTGCTGTTCGGCCAGCTGGGTCAGGGCCTGGGTCAGACGGGTCTCGATGCTGGCATCGATGACGCTGCTCTCGGTCTCGATCCGGCAGCCGCCGGGCATCAGGGTCTCGTCTTCGAGGATGCGCCATTTTTCCTCGTGGCGATCGCGCAGGGCCTTCATCAATTCAAAGTCCTGGGGGCTGACCTGGATACGGATGTTCTCGGCCCCCATGGGCAGTAGCTTCAGCGCCGTGCGCACCACCTGACCCAGCTGACTAGAGTCTAGCGTGAGTTCGCGCTGGATGACCTCGCGGGTGATGTGCCGGACCAGCTGCACCATGCCGGCTTCCAGGGCCTGGTCCTGCTCGCCGATGGGATCGAGCAGATGGCTCATCAGGGTTTCCAGGCTGGCCAGCCGGGCGGTCAGCGCCGCCTCGGCCTCCTGGCGCGCCCTGAGCTGGCCGGCATGGTAGCCGTCGCGCTCGCCGGTGACGAAGCCTTCGTTGTAGGCCTCCTGGCGGATCGCCTCCAGCTCTTCGAGGGTGATCGGCTGGACCTCTTCGACTGGCACCTCTTCGATCTGGGGTTCCGGCTGGGCCTCGGGCTCGGCAGCGGTGGGCGCTGGGATCACCTCGGGCTCGTCGAAGCTGTCGAAGGCTGGCAGGCGCCAGACATCGAAGGCTTCCAGGTCCCGCGCTCTGATCAGTTCGCTTGCCGCTTCTTTGCTCATTACCTGTCCGTCAGAAAACCGCTACTGACCAGACCTTAGCAAAGCACAGGCCAATCCTTGCAAGCCGTCAGACCATTTCCTCGCCACCCTTGCCACCGAGGACGATCTCGCCGGCGTCGGCCATGCGGCGGGCAACGGCGAGCACCTCCTTCTGCGCCCCCTCCACCTCGGAGAGCCGCACCGGGCCCTTGGCCTCCAGATCGTCGCGCAGCAGTTCCGCCGCGCGCTTGGACATGTTGCGGAAGAACTTCTCCTTGATGCCGTCGTCGGCGCCCTTGAGCGCCAGCACCAGCACATCGGAAGACACCTCGCGCAAGAGCGCCTGGATGCCACGATCGTCGACGTCGGCCAGATTGTCGAAGACGAACATCAGGTCCTCGATCTGCCCCGACAGATCCTGGTCCGCGTCGCGGATCGCCTCCATCAGCGGGCCTTCGACCGAGCTGTCCAGGTAGTTCATGATGTCGGCGGCGCGTTTCACGCCGCCCAGAGCGGTACGGGTGGTGCTGGCGCTGCCGGAGAACTGCTTCTCCAGGATGAGGTTGAGTTCCTTGAGCGCCGCCGGTTGCACGGTGTTCAGCGAGGAGACGCGCAGGACGATGTCCAGGCGCACCTTGTGATCGAAGTGCCCGAGCACCTCGGCGGCCTGGTCGGGATCCAGGTAGGCCACCACGATGGCCTGGATCTGCGGGTGCTCATAGCGAATAACGTCGGCTACGGCGCGCGGCTCCATCCACTTCAGGCTGTCCAGGCCGCTGGTGTTGCCGCCCAGCAGGATGCGGTCGATCAAGCCACTGGCCTTGTCTTCGCCCAGGGCCTGGGTGAGCATCTTGCGGATGTAGCCGTCGGCGCCCACGCCCAGACTGGTCTGATCGCCCACCACCTCGATGAAGTCGCCCAGCACCCGCTCGACCTGCTCGCGGTTGACGTTGCGCATCTGGGCCATGGCGGTACCGACCTTCTGCACCTCCTTGGGCCCCATGTGGCGCAGGATCTGCGCGGCATCGGCTTCGCCCAGCGACAGGAGGAAGATCGCGGCCTTCTCTACCTTGGAAAGTTGCGCTTCATTCGTCGCCATTGATCCAATCCTTCACTACCTGGGCGACACGGCCCGGATCATCGTTGACCAGCTGCTTGATGGCGGTCAGTTGAGCGTCATAGCCCTCGCTCGGACTCGGCAGCAACAGCGGTGCAGGACCGGCCAGGCTCACCTTGTCGTCGGCCAGATCGTCCGACAGGCCATCCAGACCACCGGCACCCAGGGCCCCGGCACCACCGGCAGCGGCCAGGGCGGCGGCGTCCTTGGTGTTGCCGCCGGACAGATTCTTCAGCACCGGACGCAGCACCCCAAAGACTAGCACCAGGATGAAGAGGACGCCGAGGGCCTGCTTGATCACCCCCCAGAACCAGGGCTGCTGGTAGAAGGGAATGCTCTCGATCTCTTCCTGCTGCACCGGTGCGAAGGGTGCGTTGATCACGCTCACGCTGTCGCCACGGCTGGCGTCGAAGCCCACGGCATCCTGCACCAGGCGGGTGAAGCGAGCCAGGTCTTCGGGGGTCCAGGGCTGATGGCTGACCTTGCCGGTCGCATCGACCTTGACCTGATCGTCCAGCACCACCGCGACGGAAAGCCGACGCAGACGACCCTGCTGCTGACGGGTATAGCTGATGCTGCGGTCCAGCTCGTAGTTACGGGTGTTCTGCTCACGCTTGTCGGTCGGGTACGGCAGGGTCGCCGGCAGGCTGGTCTTGCTGTCATAGATGTACTGGTCGTTGGCGTCGCGCAGCGGCTGGCCCGGAGCGATGTAGTTCGCGCCGCCACCCTGGGCACCGGCCTTTTCGGGGGTCGAGGACGGACCGGGCGGCTGGTTGGACAGTGCACCGGGCACACCCTGGGCGCCGCCGCCGGAAGTCTGACGTTGCTCGCTGTTCTGCTGCTCGCTACGTAGCGCAGGTTGATCCGGGTTGAACTGCTCCGACGTCGACTCCACGGCGTTGAAGTCCACGTCGGCGGCCACCTCGGCCTTGAAGCGGCCGTTGCCGAGCACCGGCTGCATGATGTTCTGCACGCGCTGGGTCAGGGAGCCTTCCATCTTGCGGGTATAGTCCAGCTGCTTGCCAGCGATCGACAGCTCGGAAAGATTCTGCTGATCGGACAGCAATTGCCCCTTCTGGTCGACGATGGTGACTTGGGACTTGTCCAGCTCCGGCACGCTGGTAGCGACCAGGTTGATGATGGCCATGACCTGACCGGCATCCAGGGTACGACCGGCGTACATCTCGACCAGCACCGAAGCACTCGGCTTGCGCTCGTCACGGACGAACACCGAACTCTTCGGAATCGCCAGGTGCACCCGGGCACCCTTGATGTTGTTGAGGCTGGAGATAGTGCGGGCCAGTTCGCCCTCCAGGCTACGACGATAGTTGGCCGCTTCCATGAACTGGCTGGTGCCCAGCGGCTGCTCCTTGTCCAGCAGTTCGAAGCCGACGTTGCCATCATTGGCGGTGATGCCAGCCGCGGCCATCTTCATGCGCGCGCGGCCAATGTCATCGGACTTGACCAGCAGGGCGCCGGAATTCGGATCGACCTTGTAGCCGATGTCGGCCGCACCCAGGGCCTGCAGCACCTGATTGGCGTCGAGACCATTCATGCTGGTGTACAGCGGCCGATAGTCCGGCTGCTGGGTCCAGAGCACCACGGCGAAACCCAGGGCGACGCTGGCGGCGAGGCCGATCAGCAGCCCCATCTGCCGCAGCAGCGGCATGTCGGCCAGGTTGTCGAGAAAGCTGAGACCCAGCAGCGACTTCTTGGGCTTGTCTTCAGCCTCGGGCTTGGTCGTGGGGACGGGGGCGTTGGTAAGAGCGTCAGCCATTTTCTAGACCGTCCTCAAATCGACATTTGCATGATGTCTTGGTACGCCTGCACGAACTTGTTGCGTACCTGGGTCAAGGCCTGCACGGAGACGCTGGCCTTCTGCGAAGCGATCATGACTTGAGTGAGGTCGACGCCACCCTGACCCAGCTCGAAGGCCTTGGCCATCTCGCCGGCGGTCTGCTGGGTCTCGTTGACGGAGCCCACGGCCTTGCTGAGCATGTCGGCGAAGCTCGGACCCTGGACCTGCTCTGCGCCGGCAGCAGGCGCTGCGACGGCTTTCGACCGGGCCATGGCTTCGGTCTGCATGGAGCGCATTTCCAGCATCAACCGATTGAACTCGACACCTTGAACCATTTTGCTCTGCTCCTCTGGCACGGGAAATTGACGCCGTACCCACTCGTGTCAGAGATAGAGCAATGCCTGTGCCAGATCCTAAAAATCCAGCTAAAACAATGGCTTGGTAAAAAGGTGCCGAGAACCGGTTAAAGTTTGCCGAGAATCAGTCGACGCTGAGGAGTTCGCGGTTACGCTGCAGCAGGGCCTTGCCGATGCCCTTGACCTCGAGCAGCTCGTCCACCGAGGCAAAGGCGCCATGGGCTTGGCGATGGTCGACGATGGCCTGTGCCTTGACCGCCCCGATACCCCGCAGCCGTTGCAGCGCGGTGGCGTCGGCGACATTGATGTTCAGCGGCGCCGGGTCGGCAGGTTTGGTCGCGGCAATCGCGCTGGGCTCGCAAGCACCCGCCCAGGGACTGAGCAGGGCCAGCAACGTCACTATCCAGATGAATCTCATAGAGGAACCTCCCTGTTCCGCTGTTTGATTCGAGGAGCTTAACGCAAAGGATCAGGCGGTCAACTCACCAGCGACCCTGCCTGGGCGCGCTCGGTCCTGAGCGCCAGTAGGGTCTGGCGCACACCCTGGCGCCAGTCGCTGGGCGGGATAGCGAAATGCTGCTCCAGGGCGCTGGAATCCAGCATGGAATAGGCTGGGCGCTTGGCCAGGGTGGGAAACTCGGAGGTGGCGATGCCAGTGATCAGCGGGGCGCGCTCCAGCATGCCCAGCTCCTGGCCGACATCGATGATGTAGCGCGCGAAGTCGCACCAGCTCAGGCCGCTGTCGCCACCGAAGTGATAGAGCCCGTAGGCCACCTGCTCGGGCTGAGCCTTAGCCTGGACGGCGATCTGCAACAGGGCGTCGGCGATATGGCCAGCATAGGTCGGGCAACCCACCTGATCGCTGACCACGCGCAATTCGTCGCGATCGGCGGCAAGTCGCAGCATGGTCTTGAGAAAGTTGTTGCAGTGTTCGCTGAATACCCAGGCTGTTCTCAGCACCACCGAGCGCGGGCAAGCGGAGAACACCCGATTCTCCCCTTCCAGCTTGGTCATGCCGTAGACCCCGGAGGGGCTGACTGGATCCTCGACCTGGTAGGGCTCGGTCGCCGTACCGTCGAAGACATAGTCGGTGGACAGATGCAGCAGCGCGATACCGGCAGCGCCGCAGGCCTGGGCCAGAACTGCGGGACCTTCGATATTGCCACGGGCGGCGATCTCCGGCTCCTGCTCGGCCTTGTCGACCGCCGTGTAGGCGGCCGCATTGATCACGACGTCCGGCGCGAATCGCTCGAGATGGCTGGTTACCGAGCCTTCGTCAGCGATATCCAGAGTGGCACGTCCATGGGCCTCCCATGCCAGTTCTGAACGCTGAAGCCGGTCGGTCAGACAACGTCCGACCTGACCGTTCGCGCCGGTAACCAGTATCTTCATCTATACAGCTCCGCCAATCGAAGACCTTGTGCATCTTTGGCGGACAGGATGGGATCCGTTACCCGCCAGTCGATATTCAGATCCGGATCATTCCAGATCAAAGACCCTTCATCAGAGGGATCGTAATAATCTGTGCACTTGTATTCAAAATCAGCGGTTTCCGACAGCACCACGAAGCCGTGGGCGAGGCCCGGCGGTATCCAGAGCTGGCGCTTGTTGTCTTCCGAGAGGATCTCGGCGACCACGTTGCCGAAGGTAGGCGAACCGCGACGGATGTCGACGGCCACGTCCAGCACCTCGCCGCGCACGACGCGCACCAGCTTGCCTTGCGGCTTGCTGCGCTGGAAATGCAGACCACGCAGCACGTTCCGGGCGGAACGCGAATGGTTGTCCTGGACGAAGGCCAGGGTGATCCCCGCCTGCTGGGCATAGCGCTCCGCCTGGAAGGACTCCAGGAAGAAGCCGCGGTCGTCACCGAAGACCTTGGGTTCGATCAGCTTGACGTCCGGGATCGCGGTATCGAAGACCTGCATCAGTCCTGCTCCTTGCACAAACGGGCCAGGTACTGGCCGTAGCCGGTCTTGCTCAGGGCTTCGGCCTGCAATGCCATCTGCTCGCAGGTGATCCAGCCTTTCTGGAAGGCGATCTCTTCGAGGCAGGCGACCTTCAGGCCCTGGCGCTTCTCGATGGTCTGGACGAAATGGCCGGCTTCCAGCAGGGCATCGTGGGTACCGGTATCCAGCCAGGCGAAACCACGACCCAGCAGGGAAACGTTCAGCGAGCCACGGCGCAGGTACTCGTTGTTGACGTCGGTGATTTCCAGCTCGCCGCGGGGCGACGGCTTAATGTTGGCAGCGATGTCCAGCACGTCGTTGTCGTAGAAATACAGACCGGTAACGGCGTAGTTGGATTTCGGCTTCTTGGGCTTCTCTTCGATGCTCAGGGCCTTGCCCTGCTCGTCGAACTCGACCACACCGAAGCGCTCGGGGTCGGCCACGTAGTAGCCGAAGACGGTGGCGCCCTTCTCCACGCTCGCCGCCTTGAGCAGCGTCTCGCTGAAGCGCTGACCGTAGAAGATGTTGTCGCCCAGGACCAGGCAGACGTTGTCATCGCCGACGAATTCGCGACCGATGATGAAGGCCTGAGCCAGGCCGTCCGGACTGGGCTGCTCGGCATAGCTCAGCTGCATGCCAAAGTGGCTGCCGTCACCGAGCATCCGCTGGAAGCCGGGCAGGTCGGCCGGCGTCGAGATGATCAGGACTTCCTGAATACCGGCCAGCATCAGCACGGACAGCGGATAGTAGATCATGGGCTTGTCGTAGATCGGCAGCGACTGTTTGGACACGCCCAGGGTAATGGGGTGCAAACGGGTACCGGAGCCACCGGCCAGCAGAATTCCCTTGTATTTGCTCATGGCAATCGTCCTCTGAAAATTGACTGTTGCTGTCGGTCGGACACGCCTGCAGGCGTGTCCGCGATAGGATCGTTAAACGGCGTCGCCGAGACGTTCGAGGCGATAGGCGCCGGACAGTACCCGCTGCCACCACTCACGATTGTTCAGGTACCAGGTTACGGTCTTGCGCATGCCGGTCTCGAAGGTCTCTTCCGGCGTCCAGCCCAGTTCGCGACCGATCTTGCTGGCGTCGATGGCGTATCTCATGTCGTGACCGGGACGGTCCTTGACGAAGGTGATCAGGTCGCGATAGCGCTCGACGCCTTCGGGCTTCTGCGGAGCCAGCTCTTCGAGCAGGTCGCAGATGGTCTCGACGACCTGCAGATTGCGCTTCTCGTTGTGACCGCCAATGTTGTAGGTCTCACCGA
Source organism: Pseudomonas sp. PLB05 (assembly GCF_021106615.1). Lineage (NCBI taxonomy): Bacteria > Pseudomonadati > Pseudomonadota > Gammaproteobacteria > Pseudomonadales > Pseudomonadaceae > Pseudomonas > Pseudomonas sp. PLB05. Next base: position 457,942 of record NZ_JAJOHO010000001.1, on the reverse strand, counting down.
TCTCGCCCTGCGTCACCACGGTGTAGAGGGCGCGGGCATGGTCTTCGACGAACAGCCAGTCACGCACCTGGGAGCCGTCGCCATAGACCGGCAGCGGCTTGCCGTGGATGGCATTGAGGATGACGTGGGGAATCAGCTTCTCGGGGAAGTGATAGGGGCCGTAGTTGTTCGAGCAGTTGGTCACCAGCACCGGCAGACCGTAGGTCCGGCCCCAGGCACGCACCAGGTGGTCGCTGCCGGCCTTGCTGGCCGAATAGGGCGAGCTCGGCGCATAGGGGGTGGTCTCGGTGAAGAGGTCATCGGTACCGTGCAGGTCGCCGTAGACCTCGTCAGTGGAGATGTGGTGGAAACGGAAGGCGGCCTTGGCTTCCGGCGCCAACTCGTTCCAGTAGGCGCGGGTCACTTCCAGGATGACACCGGTGCCGACCACGTTGGTCTGGATGAAGGCGGCAGGGCCCTCGATGGAGCGGTCCACGTGGGACTCGGCAGCCAGGTGCATGACGACATCGGGCTGGAAGGACGCGAAGACCTGCTGCAGGGCGGCGAAGTCGCAGATGTCCACCTGGTGGAATTCGTAGCGGTCGGAGTCGGCGACTTCGGCCAGGGAGTCCACGTTACCGGCGTACGTCAGCTTGTCGACGTTGGCAACCTTGCATTGGGTTTCGTTGATAAGAAAACGTACCACGGCGGAACCAATGAAACCCGCGCCACCTGTTACCAGTACCTTCATCCTGAATCCTGCCTATATCGATTTGTACATCATCGCGCCCGGCGCTGCGGACGAGACATCGGAGGACGGCGCAGCCATCCCTGGCTCGGGTCACAGCCACAGCCATGCACCCAAAGACCTGAGTTAAACAGTGGCAGGAAAAGAAAGTTCAGCCTAGCGGTGGGAGGCTGCCGCTTCTGTGCTCGGCTTCAAATCCAGGCCAAGGGAAAGCGTGGACGGGATCACTCGATGGATCTCTTGCCGTGCAGCCAGTCGACGATGTCGCCCTCTGGCGAATAGCCGGCGACGGTGTCGCGCAGCAGCTGCCGGACGCGAAGGTAATCACCCGCCTCGATCGCGCGATTGAGCTCGACGAGGGCGGTGCGGAAGGCATCCCAGGCCAGGAAATCTTCACTGGCGCGCATGATCTTCGGATGGGAGGTCGGACTGACATCGTCACCGATGAGCAACTCTTCATAGAGCTTTTCACCGGGTCGCAGCCCGGTGAACTCGATGGCGACATCACCATGGGGATTGGTGGGCGAGCGTACGCTCAGGCCCGACAGCTTGATCATCTGCTCGGCCAGTTCGACGATACGCACCGGCTCGCCCATGTCGAGCACGAAGACATCTCCCCCCTCGCCCATGGCCCCCGCCTGGATGACCAGTTGGGCGGCCTCGGTGATGGTCATGAAGAAGCGCGTGATCTTGGGATGGGTGACGGTGACCGGCCCGCCCTTGCGGATCTGAGTCCTGAACAACGGGATGACCGAACCGGACGAGCCCAGCACGTTGCCGAATCTCACCATGGTGAAGCGGGTGCGATTGACCTGATGGATACCATCCGTTTGCCCGTGCAGCACGGGCGCCGCCTCGCGACTCAGGGCCTGCAGGATCATCTCGGCCAGGCGCTTGGTACTGCCCATGATGTTTGTAGGCCGTACCGCCTTGTCGGTGGAGATCAGCACGAAGCTGGTCACGCCGGCCTGGATGGCCGCCTGGGCGGCATTGAGGGTACCCAGGACGTTGTTGCCGAAACCCTCGGCGATGTTGTGCTCGACCATGGGCACGTGCTTGTAGGCGGCCGCGTGGTAAAGCGTGGCGACCTTCCAGTGTCGCATCACCTGCAGGAGCAGCGGCGCGTTGCGGATGGAACCCAGCACCGGCACCAGGGTGACCGGTAGGGCTTCGCGCTGAATATAGGCCTCCAGCTCGCGGTGGATGCTGTAGAGATTGAATTCGGCATGGTCGAGCAGGATCAGGGTGCGCGGCTTCTGGCCGATGATCTGCCGGCACAGCTCGGAGCCGATGGAGCCCCCTGCCCCGGTCACCATGACCACCTGACCGGTGATGCAGCGCGCGAAGAGTTCGGGCCGGGGGGTAACGGGATCCCGACCCAGCAAATCGGCGATGTCGACCTCCTGGAGATCGTCTACCTGCACCTTGCCGCAGGCCAGGTCGCTGATCCGCGGCACGGTTCTGACGTGCAGCGGATAGGGTTCCAGCAGCCCAAGCACTTCGCGCCGGCGTGCACGCGTAGCGGACGGTATGGCCAAGAGGATCTCCTCGGCGCCCGTCTCGTCGATCATCTGCTGGATGTGTTTGGGGGTGTAGACCTTGAGCCCGGCGATGATGCGATTGGCGATGCTCTTGTCATCGTCGATGAAAGCTACCGGACGCATGGCCCGACCCATGCGCAGCGCCGCGACCAGTTGGTTGCCCGCCGAGCCGGCGCCGTAGATGGCGACACGGGGCAGTTCGTCCGGCTGCTTGATGAAGGGCACGGTGATAGCGCGATACCAGTCGCCCAGGAAATACTGGCGCAGCGCGAGACGCAGGCCGCCGATCAGGATTAAGCTGACGATCCAGTAGTTGAAGATCATCGAACGCGGGACGATCTCGGGTAGATCGCGATACCAGTAGATGACTACCGATAGCAGCAGCGTCGACAACGTCACCGCCTTGGCGATGGCGATCAGAGCGTCGTTGCCTAGGTAGCGCATGACCGCGCGGTACATGCCGAAGCGGATGAACAGGGGAATGGCGATGGCCGGCGCAGTGATGAACAGCCAGGCATGCCCGCTGAAGGGCTCGATCATCTGCACGGAACCCAGGCGCAGGTAGAAGGCCAACCAGAGCGAGAGCCAGATCAGCAACAGGTCGACCGCGACCTGAATGACTCGTTTTGTACGCCGGTTCAGCTTGACCAGATGGTCACGCAACATGTCAGTGTCCCTAATCCCTGAATCCGGTGGACTGCGCAGCCATGGCTACCTCATCGGTCCCAGCATGGTATCGAAGGGCCAGGCAAAGCAAAGGCCCATAGGCAAGCAAGAGCCCCAGTATGGCACTTAAAAGCCCCAGCCCCACCAGCAAAGCGATAGGCAGCAACCAGAACAGGTTGATGGCGAGCACCGCCAGGGTCACCGGGCGATGGGCCCCGTGCTGGCGCGACGCCCACTGGTAGGCGTGGGTGCGGTGGGCTTCGTAGGGTTTCTTGCCTCGGCTCAGACGGCGCGACAGGGTCCAGGTGGCATCCACCACGAAGACGCCGAGCAGGATCAGCCAGGCCCAGAACAGCGCCAGGTCGGCCAGTGCCGCCTGCAACGACAGCATGCCGAGGATCAGACCGAGAAAACCACTGCCGACATCGCCCATGAAGATGCGCGCGGGCGGAAAATTCCAGCATAGGAAGCCACCCACGGCCGCCGCCAGCAGCAGCGGTGCGCCCAGCAAGGCGCCATGGCCGGTCACGGCATAGATCAGCGCCATGCCCAGACAGACGACGAGCGCCTCGACGCCGGCGATACCATCGATACCGTCCATGAAGTTGTAGAGATTAAGCAGCCAGACCAGATAGAGGACGCCAAGGGTCATCACCAGCCAGCCGGGCAGCCCCAGAACAGCGGACAGCTGCGCAGGAAGCGCGCCATAGCCGCCCAGCCACAGCAGGGTAGCGAGCGCCGCCAGGAAGTGACCCAGCAGACGCCAGCCGGCGCCCACGTGCCGATGATCGTCGACGAAGCCGAGCACTGCCACCAGCAGCCCCGCTCCTATCAGGACGCCGCAGGAAGCCGGATCAAGCTGCCCCAGCAGCTGCAGCACCACACAGCCGAGCACAAACACCACGACGATCGCCAGGCCGCCGCCTCGAGGCGTCGCCACCTGGTGCGAACTGCGCGCGTTGGGTTCGTCGAGCAGGCCTCCGGACAGGGCATAGCGGCGCAGCGCCGCCGTGCCGAGCCAGCTGCAGCTGCCGGCCAGGAGCAATAGGAGCAGCATCATTTCCGGCCCTCCGCACCAGCCCGTTGCGCGCCCAGCGCACGCAAGGCGGCCCGTGCCGACAGCGGGGGCTGCCAGCCCAGCAAGGTCTTGGTGGGCTGGATGTCGACCTGCAGCGATCCACAGAGACGTTGCGCTACCTCGCCCCGCCCCAGCAACCGGGCGCCCCATTCGAGCCAGGCGGGCGGAATGGCGATCAGCCGGGGTTTCCGGCCCAGGCCTTCGGCCAGCGATTCGAGCAGCTCGGCGGTGGAAAGATCGTCATCGTCGCTGACCAGCAGGATGGCCCCGGCCGCCTTGGGCGCCGAGATGCACAGGATCAACAGATCGAGCAGATTCTCCAGCGCGAGCAGACTGCGCCTGTTGTGCCGAACGCCCCCCAGGGGCAGCGGTACGCCCCGCGCCAGGGTGTCCAGCAGGCGGGCCACATTGGCCTTTACCCCAAGCCCGTAGATCAGCGGGGGGCGAACGATGACCACTTCCAGCCCGGTCTCCGCCATCAGCGCCAACAGCTGCTGTTCGGCAGCGGCCTTGGAACGCGCGTAGGCATCGGTGGGTGCGGGAAGATCGTCAGCGCGAAAGGGCTTGCCGGGAAGGGTCCAGTCGCCGTTGACCTTGATGCTGCTGACAAAGATGAAGCGACGGACGCCGGCAGCCTGGGCATCCCGGGCCAACTTGAGAGTTGCCGCCCGATTCACCTCGTCGTAGCGCGCCTCGCTGGCTGCGCCGGGCTGCTCGCCCAATTGGTGGACGCGGGCGGCGAGGTGGATGACGGTATCCACCCCTGTCAGAGGCGCGGACCAATCGGTAGTGGCGGACAACTCGCGAATCACCGGAGTGACCTTGCCGTCGTCGGAGGCAGCTGCCACCTGACGTTGCGCCGCGACCACCGAATAGCCCTTGGCCTGTAGTTGCCGGACCAGGGCCGCGCCAACGAAGCCCCCTGCCCCTGTCACCAGAATCTTGCGTTCCATCAAGGTGTTGCGCCGTGCAGTCAGCCAGGAAAGGGCGCTTATGGTAAGACATTGCCCCGCAGGGGCCTAGCGACGCAAAACGCAGGCATAAAAAAGCCCGCCGAACCTGAGCGCGGCGGGCCGAAAAAACTTAAGAACCTTAGAAGGTCTTGGCGGACGTCTGAACTTCAACGGCCTGGAAACGAGCGGCCGGCTGGGCGACATAGTGACGCGAGAAGCTCTCGACACGCTGAGCGGGCTGCAGGAACAGCGCAACCATCCAGCTACCGGCCAGAGCGGCTACTGCCAGGAAAGGGTGGCCGAAGTGCATGCTGGTGAAGCAGGCGGCGATACCGATCCAGATGAAAAGATAGTGGCGCATGACAACTTCCTCACTCGGCGTGGACTACGAGGTCACCCAAGACCTTATGTGAAGGAAGTCTCATACAAAAATCGGAACCCGTCTACAAAAATATCAAAACGTCTTGACTTTTTTTGTAAACGTCAAAATACCGATAAAGATCTTATCGATAACGCTTTTTTGACAGCTTTGAGGAAAGCAAAAAAGACAGGAAAATCAACACATTGGCGAGAGACGACGAAAAGGCGGGAAACCAGCGACGGCTTTATGGCTCCAGCTCGTTGACCCTGTCCCTCAACTCCTTACCCGGCTTGAAGTGCGGAACGAACTTGCCGTCCAGCAAGACCGACTCGCCAGTCTTGGGATTGCGCCCGGTACGCGGAGCCCGATAGTGCAGAGAGAAGCTGCCGAAACCTCGGATCTCGATACGGTCCCCGGTGGAAAGCGCCTGGGCCATCTGCTCCAGCATGGTCTTGATCGCCAGCTCGACGTCCCTGGACGACAGCTGCCCCTGATAGGAAACGATGCGCTCGATCAACTCCGACTTGGTCATGGATTTTTCCTTCGTTATCAAGCGGCTAGATCACCTTCAAGGACTTTTAGCACGCTGGCCGATTTTTGAAAAGTCAAGCTGGCGGCTTTGGCCTCCACAACTTTTTACGGGTCGTGACCACCCTGCCCGCTTTCTTCCAGACAAAAAAAAGCGACCCCGAAGGGCCGCCTTTTATTCAAGCTCGAACTTAGTTCTGGCTTTCCATCTGCGCCTTGATCAGGTCGCCGATAGTGGTGGGGCCAGCAGCAGGCTCTTGCTTGCTACGCAGGGAGCTCATGGCTTCCTTCTCGTCGTCGACGTCCTTGGACTTGACGGAGAGGCTGATCACGCGGCTCTTGCGATCGATGCTGATGATCTTGGCTTCGACTTCGTCGCCTTCCTTCAGCACGTTACGGGCGTCTTCGACGCGATCACGGCTGATTTCGGACGCCTTCAGGACGCCTTCGATCTCGTTGCCCAGGGTGATGACAGCGCCCTTGGCATCGACTTCCTTGACGGTACCGCGCACGATGGTGCCTTTCTCGTTCAGGGAAGCGTAGTTGGAGAACGGATCGTCTTCCAGCTGCTTGATGCCCAGGGAGATGCGCTCGCGCTCCGGATCAACGGACAGGATCACGGTGTCCAGCTCGTCACCCTTCTTGAAGCGACGCACGGCTTCTTCGCCGGTTTCGTTCCAGGAGATGTCGGACAGGTGTACCAGGCCATCGATGCCGCCTTCCAGACCAATGAAGATACCGAAATCGGTGATCGACTTGATGGTGCCGGAGATGCGGTCGCCCTTGTTGAACTGACCCGAGAACTCTTCCCACGGGTTAGCGCGGCACTGCTTGATGCCCAGGGAGATACGACGACGCTCTTCGTCGATATCCAGAACCATGACTTCCACTTCGTCGCCGACCTGAACGACCTTGGACGGGTGGATGTTCTTGTTGGTCCAATCCATTTCGGACACGTGCACCAGGCCTTCCACGCCCTCTTCCAGCTCGGCGAAGCAGCCGTAGTCGGTGAGGTTGGTGACGCGCGCCTGAACGCGGGTGCCTTCCGGGTAACGGGCCTTGATGGCAACCCACGGATCTTCGCCCAGCTGCTTCAGACCCAGGGAGACGCGGTTGCGCTCGCGGTCGAACTTCAGCACCTTGACGTCGATCTCGTCGCCGACGTTGACGATTTCCGACGGATGCTTGATACGCTTCCAGGCCATGTCGGTGATGTGCAGCAGGCCGTCTACGCCGCCCAGGTCGACGAACGCACCGTAGTCGGTGAGGTTCTTGACGATACCCTTGACTTGCTGGCCTTCCTGCAGGGATTCCAGCAGAGCTTCACGCTCGGCACTGTTCTCGGCTTCCAGGACGCTACGACGGGAAACGACAACGTTGTTGCGCTTCTGGTCCAGCTTGATGACCTTGAACTCGAGTTCCTTGCCTTCCAGGTGAGTGGTGTCACGCACCGGACGGACATCGACCAGGGAGCCCGGCAGGAACGCGCGGATGCCGCTGACGTCGACGGTGAAACCGCCCTTGACCTTGCCGTTGATGACACCCTTGACCACTTCGTCGGCGCTGAACGCGGCTTCCAGGACCAGCCAGGACTCGGCGCGCTTGGCCTTTTCGCGAGACACTTTGGTTTCGCCGAAACCGTCTTCGACGGCATCCAGGGCTACGTGGACTTCGTCACCCACGTTGATGGTCAGCTCGCCTTGTTCGTTGTAGAACTGCTCGAGCGGAACCAGGCCTTCGGATTTCAGGCCGGTATCGACCACAACCCAGTCGCCATCGATCGACACCACGGTGCCGACGATGATGGCGCCCGGCTGCATGTCGAGGGATTTCAGACTTTCTTCAAAGAGTTCTGCGAAGCTTTCGCTCATGTTCATACCTGTTGTATGGATACCCGATGTATCCGGCTACCGCATGACCAGCCCATGCGGGGTGAGTGGTTACCATCCGGCTGCCGGGATGCGACTGGTTCCCGGCAGCTTTCACCGACGACTCGGATGAGTCTCGGCCTTCATCCCGCCAGGTCGCGTTCGGCGGCCAGGGTCAGGATGCGTTCCAATACCTGTTGTATGGAGAGATGCGTGGAATCCAGCTCGACGGCATCGTCGGCCGGCTTGAGCGGAGCAACGCTACGCTGACTATCGCGGGCGTCCCGCTCACGGATCTCTTCCAGGAGGGCAGGCAAGCTAACATTTTCGCCCTTCTGCTTCAACTGAAGATAACGCCTCTGTGCCCGTTCCTCGGCACCGGCGGTCAGAAAGATCTTCAGCTCGGCGTCCGGGAACACCACGGTGCCCATGTCGCGACCGTCGGCGACCAGACCGGGCGCTTCGCGGAACGCCTGCTGGCGCTGCAGCAGGGCATCGCGCACGGCCGGCAGGGTGGCGACCTGGGAGGCACCGGCGCCGACTTCCTCGGTCCGGATGACGTCGGTGACGTCCTCGCCTTCGAGAATGATGCGCTGGCCGTGTTCATGGCCGGCGAGGAACTGGACGTCCAGATGGGCCGCCAGCAGCTTGAGCGACTCCTCGTTGGTGTAGTCCACGCCATGGTTGCGCGCAGCGAAGGCCAGCAGGCGATAGAGCGCGCCGGAATCCAGCAGATTCCAGCCGAGCTGCCGGGCGACCAGCGCCGCGAGGGTGCCTTTCCCCGAACCGCCGGGACCATCGAGGGTGATGACGGGTGCGGTACTGCTCATGAGTGCCCCTCCGTAAGAGAATGATGGGCGGCGACCTGGGCGCCAGCCTGGGTACGACTGGCGAGGATGCGCCCGAAGTATTCGCGCGCGCCGCGCGCATGGGTCAGCACCTCCATGAGGAACTGACCATCGCCGGCCTGGATGGCGCCGCGCAGTTCGTCGAGATCGGTGCGATAGGTGTCCAGCGCCTGCAGCACGGCTTCGCGGTTGGCGATGAAGATGTCGTGCCACATGGTCGGATCGCTGCCGGCGATGCGGGTGAAATCGCGAAAGCCACCAGCGGCGTAGTGGAAGATTTCGCGGTTCTCGCTGCGCTTGGCCAGGGAGTCCACCAGATTGAAGGCCAGCAGATGGGGCAGATGGCTGGTGGCGGCGAGAACCTGGTCGTGGTGCTCGACGGTCATGTGCTCGACATCGGCCCCTATGGCGCGCCAGAGCCGATCGACCTTGTCCAGATCGCTCGGCAGGGTTTCTTCCAGGGGCGTCAGGATGACCTTGTGGCGATTGAACAGCGCCGCATTGGCCGCCGTGACGCCACTGCGCTCGGAGCCGGCGATGGGATGACCCGGCACGAAGCGCAGCGACTGGCCGGCGAAGGCCCGCCGCGCAGCGCGTACCACATTGCCCTTGGCGCTGCCGACGTCGGTGAGGATGGCGCCCTGCAGTGGCAGGGCCGCAAGATCGGCCAGCACCCGCTCCATGGCGAGAATCGGTACGGCGAGCTGGATGACGTCGGCACCCGGGCAGGCCTCGGCCAGCTCGGCGACGCAGCGGTCGACGACGCCCAGTTCGACCGCCAGCCGGCGAGTCTCCGGATCCCGGTCGACCCCGACCACCTCACGGCAGAGGCCGCTGGCGCGGGCGCCCTTGGCGAAGGAGCCGCCGATCAGGCCCAGGCCGACAACGACGAGACGTTCGATCAGGGGGGTGGCCACTTCAGCCACGACCCAGGACCTTGCTCAGCGCCGCCAGGAAACGGGCATTTTCCGCTTCGGTGCCGATGGAGACGCGCAGGAAGGTGGGCATGCCATAGCCGGCGACGGGCCGCACGATGACGCCCTCCTGCAGCAGCCCCTGGTTGATCGGCGCGGCCTCGCGCCCCAGGTCCACGGCAATGAAATTGCCACGGGAGGGAATCCACTTGAGGTCGAGATCGCGGAAACCGGCTTCCAGCTGGGCCATGCCGGCATCGTTGAGGGCGCGGCTGCGGGCCAGGTAATCGCTGTCGGCCAAAGCCGCACAGGCCGCCGCCTGGGCCAGGCTGTTGACGTTGAACGGCTGGCGCACCCGGTTGAGGACATCGGCCACGGTTGGCGAGGAAAAGGCATAGCCGACGCGCAGGGCAGCCAGGCCATAGGCCTTGGAAAAGGTCCGCGAGACGATGAGGTTGGGGTACTGGGCCAGGAACGCCAGGCCGTCCGGCAGTTCGTCACCTTCGGCGTATTCGATGTAGGCCTCGTCCAGTACCACCAGGACGTGCTCAGGCACACGGGCGAGGAAGCGCGCCAGGGCCTCGCTGTCGAACCAGGTGCCGGTGGGATTGTTGGGGTTGGCGACGAAGACCACCCGGGTGTCGGCATCGATGGCGGCGAGCATGGCCTCGAGGTCATGCCCGTAGTCCTTGGCTGGGACGCTGCGGCCTTCCGCACCGATGGCCAGGGTCACCAGCGGATAGACGGCGAAGGCATGCTCGCTGAACACGGCGTTGTAGCCGGGTGCCAGGTAGGCGCGGGCGACCAGTTCGAGGATGTCGTTGGAGCCGTTGCCCAGGGTGATGCCAGTGGCGGCCACGCCGAAACGCTCGCTCAGGGCCTGCTTGAGGTCGAAGGCGTTGCCATCGGGATAGCGGGTCAGCTCGGCCAGTTCGGCACGGATGGCGTCAATGGCCTTGGCGCTGGGCCCGAGGGGGTTCTCGTTGCTGGCGAGCTTGACGATGCTGGCCGGCGCCATACCCAGCTCGCGGGCCAGTTCATCGACGGGCTTGCCGGGCACGTAGGGCGAAAGTTTCTGTACGCCGGGAAGGGCTTGTGCCAGGAAATCGCAGCTCATGGAGACCTCTTCAACTTGCGATGACGACGGTCGGGCCGCCGAAAATGGGCGCCATCTTAAAGCCAAGGCGGGTCGCGGACCAATCGAAGTTGCGCCTGCGCGACGGAAAGCCCCTCGCTGATGGCGCTGTAACGACCCGGTCACGGGTTGATCGTCAGGGTCAGATCGAGGATCGCGCGCCGGTCGGCAATCCGGCCTGGCGATGGAGATTGACCGCCAGGGCGATCATCCGCGTCGCGTTGAGCAAGGCCAGCACGTCTTCGAGCAGATTGTGCCGCTGGGGAATCACGGAAGTCATGGGGCCATCCTGGCGCGAGACAGAAGCCGACCCCGACGTCGGGGTCGGCTGAGAGGCGATCAGCCGAGTTCGGCCAGCAGCTTCTCCCACTCCTTGGTTTCCTTCTTGGAGGGCGCACCCAGCAACTCGACCGCCTGGCGCAGGCGGAAGCGGGTGAGGTCCGGCCCGAGGATTTCCATGGCATCCAGCACCGAGACCGAACTGGCCTGGCCGGTGATGGCGGCGAACAGCAGCGGCATGACGTCGCGCAACTTGAGCTGCTGGTGCTCGGCGACCGCCTGGATCACGGCGGTGATGCGCTCCTTGTCCCACTGGCGCAGGGCTTCGAGCTTCCACAGCAGCAGTTGCATGACTAGGCGGACCTGGTCGGCGGCCAGCTTCTTGTGCTGGAACAGCGCCGGATCCAGATTCAGGGCGCCACTGAAGAAGAAGCCGGCCAGCGGGGCGATCTGGCTGAAGGTCTCGACGCGCTGCTGTACCAGGGGGGCGATCTTGAGCAGGTACTCGGGATTGAGCGCCCATTGCTGCACCTCGGCGGCGAAGCGCTCGGGGCTCAGTTCGCGCAGCCACTGGCCGTTGAGCCAGGAGAGCTTCTCGACGTCGAAGATCGGACCGCCGAGGGACACGCGCTGGAGGTCGAAATGCTCGACCATCTCGTCCAGGGTGAATTTCTCGCGCTCGTCGGGCATGGACCAGCCCATGCGGCCGAGGTAGTTGAGCATGGCTTCGGGCAGGTAGCCCATGCGCTGGTAGAAGGTCACCGAGGTGGGATTCTTGCGCTTGGAAAGCTTGCTCTTGTCCGGGTTGCGCAGCAGCGGCATGTAGCAGAGTTGGGGCTGCTCCCAGCCGAAGTACTCGTAGAGCTTGATCAGCTTGGGCGCCGAGGGCAGCCACTCTTCGCCGCGCAGGACGTGGGTGATGCCCATCAGGTGGTCGTCGACCACGTTGGCGAGGAAGTAGGTGGGCAGGCCGTCGGCCTTCATCAGCACCTGCATGTCCATGCGATCCCAGGGGATCTCGACATCACCGCGCAGCAGGTCGGGGACGACGCAGACGCCCTCCTCCGGCACCTTCATGCGGATCACATAGGGCTGGCCGGCATCCAGGCGCTGTTGCACCTCCTCCTGGCTCAGGCGCAGGCCGCGACCGTCGTAGCGCGGGGTCTCGCCGCGCGCCTGCTGCTCGGCACGCATCTGGTCGAGTTCTTCGGGCGTGGCGAAGCAGTAGAAGGCATGGCCCTTCTCCACCAGCTCACGAGCGTACCTCCAGTAGATCTCACCGCGTTCGCTCTGCCGATAGGGGCCATGGGGGCCACCGACGTCCGGGCCCTCGTTCCACTCAATGCCCAGCCAGCGCAGGGCATCGTAGATCTGTTGTTCGGATTCGCGGGTCGAACGGACCTGGTCGGTATCCTCGATGCGCAGAATGAACTGCCCCCCGTGCTGACGGGCGAAGCAGAGGTTGAACAGGGCGATATAGGCGGTACCGACATGCGGGTCGCCGGTGGGCGACGGCGCGATGCGCGTGCGAACGGTGGTCATCGGCTTTCTCGAAAAACGCGAAGGGACAAAGGCGGAATGGTAGCAGCGCCAGCCCTGGCGCTGCCAGTTGGAGCGGACCTAGACCTGCACCAGGCGCTCGCGCAGCGCCTGGATCTCGTCACGCAGCTGGGCAGCGGACTCGAACTGCAGGTCGCGCGCCAGTTGCAGCATCTTTTCTTCGAGCTGACGGATGCGCTTGCCGATCTCGCTCGGCGAGCGCAGTTCGGCGGCGTACTCACCCTGATCCTCGGCGGCCTTGGCCACGCGACGCTTGCCCTTGGCACCCGGGGCCGCGGCGCCTTCCATGATGTCGCGAATGTCCTTCTTAATGCCCTGGGGCACGATGCCGTGCTTTTCGTTGAAGGCCAGCTGCTTGTTGCGCCGGCGTTCGGTCTCGTCGATGGCCCGCTGCATGGAGCCGGTCATGTTGTCGGCATAGAGGATGGCCTTGCCGTTGAGGTTGCGCGCCGCCCGGCCGATGGTCTGGATCAGCGAGCGCTCGGAACGCAGAAAGCCTTCCTTATCGGCGTCGAGCACCGCCACCAGGGAGACCTCAGGCATGTCCAGGCCCTCGCGCAAGAGGTTGATGCCCACCAGCACGTCGAAGGTGCCCAGGCGCAGGTCGCGGATGATCTCCACGCGCTCCACGGTGTCGATGTCCGAGTGCAGATAGCGCACCCGTACGTCGTGGTCGGCCAGGTAGTCGGTGAGGTCCTCGGCCATGCGCTTGGTAAGGGTGGTGCAGAGCACCCGCTCTTCCTGGGCCACGCGCAGGCGGATCTCGGAGAGCAGATCGTCCACCTGGGTGGTGGCCGGACGGATCTCGATGATGGGGTCGACCAGGCCGGTGGGGCGCACCACCTGCTCGACCACGCGGCCGGCGTGTTCTTCCTCATAGGGACCGGGGGTCGCCGAGACAAAGATGGTCTGGGGCGCACCGGCTTCCCACTCCTCGAACTTGAGCGGCCGGTTGTCCAGCGCCGAGGGCAGGCGGAAGCCGTATTCCACCAGGGTTTCCTTGCGCGAGCGGTCGCCCTTGAACATGGCGCCGATCTGCGGAACGGTGACGTGGGATTCGTCGATTACCAGCAGGGCGTTGCTCGGCAGATAGTCATAGAGGGTGGGGGGCGGCTCGCCCGGACCGCGCCCGGACAGGTAGCGGCTGTAGTTCTCGATGCCGTTGCAATAGCCCAGTTCGAGGATCATCTCCAGGTCGAAGCGGGTACGCTGCTCCAAACGCTGCGCTTCGAGCAGACGGTTCTGGCTGCGCAGCCAGTCGAGACGATCAGCCAGCTCCAGCTTTATGTTCTCGATGGCGCCGAGCAGGGTTTCACGCGGCGTGGCGTAGTGGGTCTTCGGATAGAAGGTGAAGCGCGGCAGTTTGCGGATCACTTCGCCGGTCAGCGGATCGAAGGCCGACAGACTCTCCACCTCGTCGTCGAACAGCTCGATGCGCACCGCTTCCAGATCGGATTCCGCCGGGAAGATATCGATGACGTCGCCGCGCACCCGGAAGGTGGCACGGGCGAATTCCATATCGTTGCGACTGTACTGCAACTCAGCCAGCCGGCGCAGGATGGTGCGCTGGTCGATGCGGTCGCCGCGATCCAGGTGCAAGACCATCTTCAGGTAGGCCTCGGGACTGCCCAGGCCGTAGATGGAGGATACCGAGGCGACGATGATGGCGTCCTTGCGCTCCAGCAAGGCCTTGGTGGCTGACAGGCGCATCTGCTCGATGTGGTCGTTGATGGACGAGTCCTTCTCGATGAAGGTGTCCGACGAGGGCACATAGGCTTCCGGCTGGTAGTAGTCGTAGTAGGAGACGAAGTACTCCACCGAGTTGTTCGGGAAGAAGGCCTTGAATTCGCCATAGAGCTGGGCGGCCAGGGTCTTGTTCGGCGCCAGCACCATGGTCGGACGCTGCACCTGGGCGATGACATTGGCGATGCTGAAGGTCTTGCCCGAGCCGGTCACGCCGAGCAGGGTCTGGTGCGACAGGCCTGCCTCCAGGCCTTCCACCATCTGGCGAATGGCTTCGGGCTGGTCGCCGGCCGGGGTGTAGCGGGTGGAGAGCTGGAATGCGGACATGGCTGCCTCAGTAGCGCGAAAATGCACGGACACCACCGCGCTGACGCAAGGCCAGGGCGGTGTGGGCGAGGAAAAAGCTGGAAGCCCCTAGATGAGGTCGCATGCGCCCCTTTGCAATCCGCCTGCGGCGCCGCACGTCAGGAAATCTCCTACCGAGGTCGGGTCGCGATGGTGCCTGCAGGGGGCTATACTCCTGGTTCCTAAGCGTTCCGCCCTTCCCTTCACCCCTCATTCGAGCCCCTGCCCCATGAGTTTGTTCTCCGCCGTCGAAATGGCACCCCGCGACCCCATCCTTGGCCTGAACGAGGCCTATAACGCCGACGCCCGTCCGCACAAGGTCAATCTGGGCGTGGGGGTCTACTACGACGAGCAGGGCCGCATTCCGCTGCTGCGCGCCGTGGCCGAGGCCGAGCGCCAGCGCGTGGCCGCTCAGGCGCCGCGTGGCTACCTGCCCATCGAGGGCATCGCCGCCTACGACCAGGCCGTGCAGCACCTGCTGTTCGGCGCCGAGTCGAGCCTGGTGCGCGAAGGTCGCGCCATCACCGTACAGGCCGTCGGCGGCACCGGTGCGCTGAAGATCGGCGCAGACTTCCTCAAGCGGCTGCTGCCGGATGCCGTGGTCGCCATCAGCGATCCGAGCTGGGAAAACCACCGCGCGCTGTTCGAGGGCGCCGGTTTTCCCGTGCAGAACTATCGCTATTATGACGCCGCCAGCAACGGCCTGAACCGCGCCGGCTTCCTGGCCGATCTCCAGGCGTTGCCAGAGCGCTCGGTAGTGGTATTGCACGCCTGCTGCCACAACCCCACCGGCGTGGATCTGCAGCCCGCCGATTGGCAAGCGGTGCTGGACGTGGTCAAGGCGCGTAACCTGGTGCCCTTCCTCGACATCGCCTACCAGGGCTTTGGCGACGGCATCGAGGAAGACGCCCAGGCCGTACGCCTGTTCGCTGATTCCGGGCTGACCTTCCTGGTCTCCAGCTCCTTCTCCAAGTCCTTCTCGCTGTACGGCGAGCGGGTCGGCGCCCTGACCCTGGTCAGCGAAAGCCGTGAGGAAAGCGCCCGGGTGCTGTCCCAGGTCAAGCGGGTCATCCGCACCAACTACTCCAACCCGCCGACCCATGGCGCCACCATCGTCGCCAGCGTGCTGAGCAATCCCGAGCTGCGCGCCCTGTGGGAAGCCGAACTGGGCGAGATGCGCCAGCGCATCCGCACCATGCGCAACGCCCTGGTGGAAGGCCTGGCCGCCGCCGGCGCCACCCGCGACTTCGCTTTCGTCAACGCCCAGCGCGGCATGTTCTCCTACTCCGGCCTCACCGCCGAGCAGGTCGAGCGGCTGAAGAGCGAATTCGGTATCTATGCGGTCAGTACCGGACGCATCTGCGTGGCGGCGTTGAACGCGCGCAATCTGCAGCCCACCGTCCAGGCCATCGCCGCGGTATTGCAGGGCTGACGACGGGCGTTCGGCGGCCCGTTTTTCTGGTGCCGCCGAGGCTTGACTTCCCGTTATCTATCAGTAAGATACGCCCCGTTGTTCCGCGATAGCTCAGTCGGTAGAGCAAATGACTGTTAATCATTGGGTCCCTGGTTCGAGTCCAGGTCGCGGAGCCAAAATCTGAAAAAGCCCGTAGCGGGCGACCGCTACGGGCTTTTTCATGGGCGCGATTTGGTCAGCGCCACAGCTGTCGAGTGCCTAGACAGGGTTCGTCTGGGCACCGGGCGCTGGGCAACTGCGGTGCAACGCCTCCAGATCCCAGGGTTTGGGCAGAAAGGTCGCCCGCGCCGCGCGAGCAGGGTTGTCGTCGCAATAGCCCGAGGTGATGACGATGGGCAGGTGGGCCTGACGGCCACGCGCCTGGAGTGCCAGATCCACACCACTCAGAAGGCCCGGCATCCGCACATCGGTAAAGAGCAGATCCAGCTTGGGCTGCGCTTCCTGCAAGAAGGCACAGGCGGCATCCGCGCTGCCAAAGGCATACACCTGATAACCCCAGCCTTCGAAGAGTTCCTGCAACAGCTCGCGCAGAACAGGCTCATCCTCGGCGACTAGCACACGCTGGCGATTCATGAGCGGATCCTGTGATTGAAAGATTGCAATCGTTTGACCATAGCAATCCACTAGCGTCCTGAGCTGTACGACCAAGGGCACTGTTGTACAAGAAACATACCTGACCGATTAGCGAGCGGGGGAAACGGCCGAGACGGTCCAACTCTTGTACAGGCTGCCGCCGTCGGACCGGGCAAAGCCACCTTTGGTGCGCTCATCCCCTAAGCGAGACCGCTATGCGTTAAGCTTGCGCCGCCGTTGTCTACCCCACAGGTTAGAGCCTTGGATCCGTCGTCTCGTCGTCATTGGATCAGCGATCTCAGCAGCAGGATCCGCGCTCGCCCGGTACTGGCCTACGGCCTCGCGCTGCTGGCGTTCGCCCTGGCCCTGGCGGCACGCTTCGCCCTGGTGGACGTCCTGCTGCAGGGCTTTCCCTACCTCACCTTCTTTCCCGCCGTCATCCTGACCACCTTCTTCTGCGGCAGCCGCGCCGGCACCCTGTGCGCCGTGCTGTCCGGGTTGGCCGCCTGGTACTTCTTCATTCCTCCGGGCTGGACCTTCGATGTCGGCGCCCAGGGCTTTCTGGCCCTGGCCTTCTACGTGGTCATCGTCGGTGTGGACATCGCCCTGATCCACTACATGCATAGAGCAAGCGCCCGACTGCGCGCCGAGCAGCAGGTGATCCACGACCTCTACGACGTCCAGACGACGATGTTCCAGGAGTTGCAGCACCGGGTCGCCAACAACATCCAGTTCATCGCCTCGTTGCTCATGCTGCAGCAACTCAAGTTGCCCGGCGACAGCCAGGCGTCCCAAGCCCTGGAAGAGGCGCGTTCGCGACTGGAGAGCATTTCGCGCATCCACCGGCGACTGCACGATCCGGCCGACGCCGCGCAGCCAGTGGCCCATCACCTGCAGCTGCTGACCAATGACCTGCTGGCCGCCGCGGGACAGGCCAACGTCTCCTGCGCCATCACTGCCGAGCCGCTGAATTTCGACCTTCCCCGCCTGACCACCCTGTCGATGCTGGTGGCCGAGGTGGTGACCAACTCCCTCAAGCACGCCTTCGACGCCAGCCAGCGCGGTCTGATCAGCATCAGCCTGCAACGCGACGACGATCAGCGACTGCTATTGCGCATCGCCGACAACGGTCGGGGCATGCCGCAGCAGTTCAATCCGCACACCAGCCAGCGCCTGGGCTTCAAGATCATCAACAGCCTGGCCGAACAGCTCGGCGGCGAAGCCCGCTATCGCAACGATAATGGCACCGTGGTCGAGGTGCAGCTGGCCGCCTAGTGCAACGGCCTCACAGACACCCGGGCGCGGCTAAAACCCTATACAATGCGCGGCTTTTCCAGCCAGGTGTCCTTCGCCATGACCGCTCTGCCGCCCTGCCCCCTCTGTGCTTCCGAATACACCTACGCCGACGGCGCTCAGCTGATCTGTCCGGAGTGCGCCCACGAATGGACGCCCGGTGACACCGGCGCCACGGACGAGGCCAAGGTGATCCGCGATGCGGTCGGCAATACCCTGCAGGATGGCGACACCGTCAGCGTGATCAAGGATCTCAAGGTCAAGGGCTCGTCCCTGGTGGTCAAGGTCGGCACCAAGGTCAAGAACATCCGCTTGGTCGATGGCGATCACGACATCGACTGCAAGATCGAGGGCATAGGTGCGATGAAGCTCAAATCCGAGTTCGTCAAAAAGGTCTGATCGTCGTACCGGGGTGTTCCCTGGCGGAGCGATGGCCTACCCTTAGGCTCTTTTCCTCCTGCCAAGGACTCTCCATGTCTTATCGCTTTCTCCGCCCGGCCCTGTTCCTCGCGCCCCTGCTGCTCGCCGGCCAGGCCTTCGCCCAGTCGGCGCCTGCCAACGCCCAGGAACCCCAGCCGTCGGTCACGGAGAAGTATGGCGACTGGCAGGTGATCTGCCGCATCGCCCGCAATGCGGACCGTTCCGTGCAGCTATGTGCCATTACCCAGCAGAAGGACAGCGCCAAGGGCCAGCGCATGCTGGTCACCGAGCTGCGCCCCAACCGCGAAGGCGTGGACGGCATCCTGGTGCTGCCCTTCGGCGTGGCGGTGACCAAGCCGATCTCGCTGCAGATCGACAAGCGCAGCCTGGAGAATCGGCCCTTCCATACCTGCATCCCCCAGGGCTGCGTGGTGCCGGTGGAATTCGTCGGTGACGTCTTCAAGCAGCTGCAGCGCGGTGGGCGCCTGACCGTGACCACCCCGGTCGCCAACGGCGAGACCGCCAGCGAAAGCCTGTCGCTCAAGGGCTTCTCCAAGGCCTATGACCGCGCCAAGGAACTGACCAAGCCGCTGTGATCGCTACTGCACCGGCAGGAAGTTGATGAAAAGCAGGCTCTGGGCGTAGTTGACGCCGATGCGCCGGTAGCGCTCGTCCAGCAACTGGGCGAGCAGGTCCAGGCGAGCGACGATCTTGCCGAACTCGGTGGCGAAACTGAGGTTGCTGCCCTCCTCCGAGATCTCGTTGGCGAACAGCAGGGGCTCGCCATCGGCGTTCTTGCGCTGGCCGAGCAGCCAAGTGGCCTTCTCGATGTTACGGGCGGCATTGTTGACGAAGCGCGCATTCACCACATCGGTGATGTAGAACTCGGTGCGATTGCCGTGGGCAGCGATGATCATGCTGCCGATGGCATAGATGAAGGCACCGACGCGGTCACCCTGGTAATCGTCACCCAGCACGTAGCTCAGGGCCGCCACGTCCTTGCGTCCGCCCAGTGCCGGCAGGCTGCGTCGCTGCTCGATGGCCGTGCGGATCTCACGCTCGGCGCTGGCGGCATCGGGCAGCCCGGTCTTCTTCCATTCGGCCGGATTGCGCAGGTAGAGCTTGTTCATCAGCCGATAGAGACTCTGCAGATTGGCCTGCATGGCGAGAGTAGCCATGCGGTCGGAGCTGGTCTGGAGGAATTCGCTGGGGCGGGTCTTGCCGAATTGCCGGGCGATGTCCTGAGCGGACTGGCTGCTACAGCCGGTCAGACTCGCGAGCAGGAGGCCAATCACACACCCGAGACGGGCGACGGCTGTGAAGGTAGGGGCAGGCATGGAAGCTTCGGCAATGGAGGGCAGCCGAAGGGTAAAGCCTTCCCTGGCCGGCCTGCTGTGCGGCAGGCCAAGGAATGAGCCTTTCCGAGCTTATTTAAAGGCTCGCGAGCTAGAGACAAACAAGGCGAAAATGCCTGAGGAAGCGGACCGGGCTGGCGACCCAGGGCATTTTCAACGCCGTTTGGCCGACGCGCAGCAGCCTTTAAACAGGCTCAACCGTTGCTGGGGAAGGCGAACTGCGAAGCCTCCTGGGTCTCACGTTGCGGCCAACGCTGGGTGATGGTCTTGCGACGGGTGTAGAAGCGCACACCGTCGGGGCCATAGGCGTGAAGGTCGCCGAACAGCGATCTCTTCCAGCCGCCGAAGCTGTGATAGGCCACCGGCACTGGCAGCGGCACGTTGATGCCAACCATGCCCACTTCGATCTGATCGGCGAACAGCCGCGCCGCTTCGCCGTCGCGAGTGAAGATGCAGGTACCATTGCCGTATTCGTGGGCATTGATCAGGGCGATGCCCTCTTCCAGGCTCTTGACCCGCACCACGCAGAGCACCGGTCCGAAGATCTCTTCCTTGTAGATGCGCATCTCCGGGGTGACCTGATCGAACAGACAGCCGCCGAGGAAGAAGCCCTCTTCATGATCGGCGACCTTGAGGCTGCGGCCGTCCACCACCAGCTTGGCGCCTGCGGCGACGCCATCGACGACGTAGCCGGTGACCTTGTCCAAATGCGCGCCGGTCACCAGTGGGCCCATGTCCAGGCCGCACTGGGTGCCGGGGCCAACCTTGAGCTTCTCGATCTCCGGCACCAGTCGGGCGATCAGGGCATCGGCGACCTGGTCACCGACGCAGACCGCCACCGAGATGGCCATGCAGCGTTCGCCGCAGGAGCCGTAGGCGGCGCCCATCAAGGCATTGACGGTATTACCGAGGTCGGCATCGGGCATGACCACCGCGTGGTTCTTGGCGCCGCCCAGGGCCTGGACGCGCTTGCCCTTGGCGGTGCCGCGGGCATAGATGTATTCGGCGATGGGGGTGGAGCCGACGAAGCTCAGCGCCTTGACCTCGGGGGCGTCGATCAGGCCGTCCACGGCTTCCTTGTCGCCATGCACCACGTTCAACACGCCCTTGGGCAGGCCGGCTTCCTCGAACAGCTGGGCGATGGCCAGGGTAGAGCTGGGATCGCGCTCGCTGGGCTTGAGGATGAAGGTGTTACCGCAGGCGATGGCCAGCGGATACATCCACAGCGGCACCATGGCCGGGAAATTGAAGGGGGTGATGCCGGCTACCACGCCCAGGGGCTGGAAGTCGGACCAGGTGTCGATACTCGGACCGGCGTTGCGGTTGTATTCGCCCTTGAGCAGCTCGGGTGCGGCAGTGGCGTATTCGACGTTCTCGATGCCACGGCGCAATTCGCCGGCGGCGTCTTCCAGGGTCTTGCCGTGCTCTTCGCTGATCAGCTGCACCAGGCGCTCTTCGTTGCTCTCCAGCAGCTGCTTGAAGCGGAACAGCACCTGGGCGCGCTTGGCCGGCGGGGTGTTGCGCCAGGCTGGAAAGGCGCCCTGGGCGGCGTCGACGGCCTGCTGCAGGGTGGCCGCATCGGCCAGGGGCACTTCGCGGATGACCGCGCCGGTGGACGGGTTATAGACCGGTGCGCGGCGGCTGCCACCGTCGACCAGCTGGCCGCCGATGAGATGCTTGATGCTCATGAAAGGACTCCTTGTACGAGGGATGGGCGCTCCCGCCGGGGAGCGCCGGAAAGGGGGTCAGTCGAGGCGATTGAGGACATCACCGACCGCGGCGAAGACGCGATCCAGGTCTTCGATCCTGGCGTTGAAGGTAGGCCCGAATTGCAGGGTGTCGCCACCGAAACGCACATAGAAGCCGGCCTTCCACAGGGCGATACCGGCCTCATAGGGACGGATCACCGCATCGCCGTCACGCGGGGCGAGCTGCAGGGCACCGGCCAGGCCGCAATTGCGAATGTCCACCACGTGCTTGGCGCCCTGGAGGCCATGCAGCGAAGCTTCGAACTTTGGCGCCAACTCGGCGGCTTGTTGCACCAGATTCTCACGCTCCATGAGCTCCAGTGCGGCCAGACCCGCGGCACAGGCGACCGGATGGGCCGAATAGGTATAGCCATGGGGAAACTCGACCATGTGCTCCGGCGTGGCCTGGTTCATGAAGGTGTCGTAGATGGCGCTGCTGGCGATCACCGCGCCCAGGGGCACGGCGCCGTTGGTGACCTGCTTGGCCACATTCATGATGTCCGGCGTCACGCCGAAGAAATCGGCGCCGGTGTGACGGCCCATGCGGCCGAAGGCGGTGATGACCTCGTCGAAGATCAACAGAATGTCGTGCTGGGTGCAGATCTCGCGCAGGCGCTGCAGATAGCCCACCGGCGGCACGATCACCCCGGCCGAACCGGACATGGGCTCGACGATGACGGCCGCGATATTGGAGGCATCGTGCAGTTCGATCAGCTTGAGCAGCTCGTTGGCCAGTTCGACGCCGCCGGTCTCGGCCATGCCCTTGGTGAAGGCCATGCCAGGTTGCAGGGTATGAGGCAGATGGTCGACGTCCATGAAGGAGCCGTACAGCTTCCGGTTGCCGCCGATGCCGCCCAGGCTGGTGCCGGCAATGTTGACGCCGTGGTAGCCGCGGGCCCGGCCGATCAGCTTGGTCTTGGCCGGTTGACCCTTGATGCGCCAGTAGGCCCGCGCCAGCTTGACCGAGGTGTCGGCGCTCTCGGAACCCGAGCCGGTGAAGAAGACATGATCCAGACCGGCCGGAGTCAGTTCGGCCATCTTTTCGGCCAGCTGGAAGGACAGCGGATGGCCGTACTGGAAGCCCGGCGAATAGTCGAGGGTACCCAGCTGACGTGCCACGGCCTCCTGGATCTGCTTGCGCGAGTGACCGGCGCCGCAGGTCCAGAGTCCGGAAAGGCTGTCGTAGATGCGCCGACCCTGGTCGTCCGTCAGCCAGCTGCCCTCGGCGGCCACCACGATGCGCGGATCCTTCTGGAAGGCGCGATTGGCGGTGAAGGGCATCCAGTAGGCGCGCAGATTGAGCTGCGCGGCGACGGGTGGGGAAACGGTCAGCGGCTGGTTCATGACAGGGCCTCGGGGCGGTGACGTTGAGCCTGCAGAGTACGTTCAGCCTTGCGTGAGTTAAATGGTTTTTTTCTCACACTTGGATTCAGTAAAAATCACGTTAAGTCTCGGGTTTCGTTTTTGGGAAATTTTTTTCCTGCCGCGGTGAGTAGCCTTTTATTTCGGCATATCAAGGATTTACCGGCTGAGCTCAACTGGAGCTGCAGCACTTTTACGGCAGCGCTGCTGAGGAAGCCCGTTGACAGTCCCAATTCGCCACTCCTAATCTGCATGCAGCGCTGAATACAACTACATACACAAAAAAGCTTTTTTGCCTCCTGCCTATAACAATCGTCCAAATGGAGTAGCAGCTATGGCTCGGCGTCTATCGCGTTCGCAATCCCTTCGTGCAGTCCTGGGTAGTCTGGCAATCGCCGGCGCCCTGCTCTGGCAGCCGGCCGCTCAGGCCGAGCAGGCCGGCGTGTGGCAGCAAGTCCAGAAAGCCGGCGTCTTGAAATGCGGGGCCGCAGTCGCCGCGCCCTATGTGATGCGCGATGCCGCCTCGGCGAAATACAGCGGCTACTTCGTCGATCTGTGCCGCGACTTCGGCGAGCGGGTGCTCAAGGTCAAGGTGGAGTTCGTCGACACCAACTGGGACAACCTGGTCGCCGGCCTGCAGGGCGGCAAGTGGGATCTGGCCATGGCACTCAACCAGACACCCGAGCGGGCCCTGGCCGTGGCCTTCAGCACGGCCGCCACCGACTATCAGATCTCGCTGTTGCTGAACAAGGACAACCCCAAGCTGGCCCAGGCCGGCGAGACCTTGGCGGACTACGACAAACCCGGCGTGACCTTCGCGGTGATGTCCGGTACGGCCGCGGACAAGGCGATCTCGGCCGTCATCAAGCAAGGGACCGTGATGCGTCTCCCCGGTATGGACGAGACACGTCTGGCGGTGATGTCCCGCCGCGCCGACGTGCTGGTCGATGCCAGCGACACCAATCACCTCTTCGCCATCGCCAACCCCACCTGGGCCAAAGAAGTGATGCCCAAGCCGGCGCTGGCCAAGCAGGGCGTGGCCTTCGGCGTGCGCCGCGACATCTCCTGGGCCGACATGCAGGTGTTGAACATCTATCTCACCCAGCGACGCGAAACGGGTGAGATCGCCGCCCTCGTGGACAAGGCCTCCGAGCAGGTCAACGCCCAGAAAGCCCCGTAATCCGCCGCTGAGACAAAGGACTCGTCCTGACGAGTCCTTACCGGAGTTCGCCCCTATGAAAGCCGTTTCCATCATGCCGACGCCCCTTGCCACCGCCGCACCGGAGGCCCGCCCGGGTCCCGATGGCTTCGTCCAGTTCCAGCACGTGTGCAAGAGCTATGGTCCGGAGCTCAAGGTCATGGACGACTTCTGCCTGGACATGCGTGCCGACGACCGTCTGGTGATCATCGGCCCGAGTGGCAGCGGCAAGAGTTCGCTGCTGCGCGTGATGATGGGGCTGGAAAGCATCCAGGATGGCCGCATCCACTTCCAGGGCCAGCCCTATATAGAAGGTCGCAACGGACGCAGTCAGGTGCTGGATCGAGTACTGCACCGGCAGATCGGCATGGTCTTCCAGCACTACACCCTGTTTCCCCACCTGTCGGTGCTGGGCAATCTGGTCCTGGCGCCCATGAAGGTACGCGGCTTGTCGCGCGCCGAAGCCACCGAAAAGGCTCGGCTGTACCTCGCCCGACTGGGCCTGGAAAGCAAGCTGCACGCCTATCCCAGCCAGCTGTCGGGTGGCCAGAAGCAGCGCGTCGCCATCGCCCGCGCGCTGATGCTGGAACCGGCGCTGATGCTCTTCGACGAGGTCACCTCCGCCCTCGACCCGGAAATGGTGATCGAGGTGCAGAACGTGATGCTGCAGCTGGCCGAGCAGCGCATGGCGATGATCATCGTCACCCACGACATGCACTTCGCCAAACACATCGCGACCCGGGTGGTGTTCTGCGCCAACGGCCGACCGGTCGAGGAAGGCCCGCCCGAGGAACTGTTCAGGCGTCCGCGCGAGCCCCGCACCCGGGAATTCCTGGAAAAGGTCTTGCACCTGGATTGAGGACGGCGCCATGAACTACCAATTCGACTTTTATTTTCTCAACGGCACCCTGGGCCCGCTCTGGCAGGGCCTCAAGGTGACCCTGCAACTCGCCTTGGCCGCCAATCTCATGGGCCTGGTGCTGGGTTTCCTGCTGTGCCTGCTGACCCTGAATCGCTGGCGCCTGGTACGGCTGCCCGCCCAGCTGTTCATCGAGTTCTTCCGCTGCACCCCGGTCCTGCTGCAGATCGTCTGGTTCTTCTATTGCGTGCCCATGCTCTTCAACGTCTTCGTCGACCCCATCACCATGGGCGTGCTGGCGCTGGGCCTTAACCTCACCGCCTTCAATGCCGAGGCCTACCGCGCCGGCGTACAGGCCGTGCCGCGTGAGCATCTGGATGCCAGCGTCGCTCTCGGCCTGGGACCGCTGAACCGCACCCTCTATGTGGTGCTGCCGCAGGCGTTGCGCAGTGCCCTGCCGGTACTGATGACCAATGGCATCGGCATCCTCCAGCAGAGCGCCCTGGTCGCCATCGTGGCCGTGGCCGACCTGATGTACATCGGCAAGTCCATCGCCACCGAAGCCTATCGCCCGCTGGAAACCTACTCGCTGATCGCGTTGATCTACTTCGCCCTGTCCTTGCCGATCGCCCAGCTGGTGCGCCTCGTCGAACGCCGCCAAGACGCGGCCCTGGAGCGCTGAGATGGATATGCAACTCGACTTCTCCATCGTCCTCGGCTACTGGCAGGTGCTGCTCAAGGGGCTGGGACTGACCTTGACCATCACCCTCGGCTGCGCCCTGGTGGGCAGCCTGCTGGGCTTCGGGCTGAGCCTGGTGCAGCTGGCGCCCAGCCGCCTGCTGCGGGCGCCGGTTCGGCTCTATGTGGAGTTCTTTCGCGGCACCCCCCTGCTGATCCAACTGTTCTGGGTGTTCTTCTGCTTTCCGGTGGTGTTCGGCCTGTCGATCTCGCCCTATGTCTCGGTAGTGATCTCCCTCACGCTGTTCATGGCGGCGATCACCAGCGAGACCTTTCGCGGCGCCCTCAAGTCCATCGCCGGCGAACAGCACGATGCCTGCGTGGCACTCGGCCTGACGCCCGGGGTGAAGGTGCTCTATGTGATCTTCCCCCAGGCGCTGCTGCGCGCCATACCGCCGCTGCTCTCGAACGTCATCAGCCTGTTCAAGGAAAGCGCCCTGATCTCCTCGGTCGGGGTGGCGGACCTGATGTTCGTCGGCCAGAACCTTTCCAACAGCACGGCGCGTCCGGTCGAGTTCCTCTCGGCGGTCGCCGTCATCTACTTCTGCATCGCCTTTCCCCTGACCCGTCTGGTCGGCCTCGTCGAGGCCCGGCTGCTGAGACGCTTCGCCTACTGAACCCCCATCCCGAAGAGGCAACTCCATGGACATGCACGGCATCCTTCCCGCTCTCGTCACCCCCTTCGACAAGGCCGGCCACGTCGACTGCGCGACGCTAGCCTCCATCGTCGACTACCAGCTCAAGGCTGGTGTATCCGGCTTCGTGGCGCTGGGCTCCACCGGCGAGTACTACGCCCTCGACAACGCCGAACGGCGCCTGGTCCTGCAGACGGTCAAGGAGGTAGCCGAAGGCAAGGGCACCCTGATCGCCAACTGCAACGGTGCCAGCACCCGTGAAGTGATCGAGCAGATTCGCCAGGCCATCGAGTGCGGCTTCAGCAACATCCTGCTGGCCCCGCCCTTCTATGCCCTGCCAACCCAGGAAGAGCTGATCAACCATTATCAGACCGTGCTGGACACCTTCGCCGGCATCAACGTCATCCTTTACAACTACCCCATCCGCACCAACGTCGAAGTCGGCACTTCGGTGCTGGAAGCCTTCCGCGACCATCCTCGCGTCATCGGCATCAAGGAAAGCTCCGGCAATCTGCTGCGCGCCATCGAGATCACCGAGACCTTCAAGGGCGGCTACCAGCTGTCCTGCGGCTCGGATGACCAGGCACTGGACTTCTTCCTGTGGGGCGCCACCAGCTGGATCTGCGGGCCGGCCAATTGTTTCCCGGATCAGATCGTCGCCTTCCACAAGGCCTTCACGGCCGGCGATATCCCAGGTGCCCAGGCGGTCATGCGTTCGCTGTTCCCCGTGATGGCGAGCATGGAGCAGGGCAAGTTCATCCAGAAGGTGAAGTACGGTTGCGAGCTGGCCGGGTTCAACTCGGGTAACGCCCGCCTGCCGCTGTTACCGCTGAGCGACGCCGAGAAGGCAGACTTCCGCGCAGTCTTCGAAGCCTCGCAGCGCTGACGGGATAGCCCACCCCGGCACAAAGGGGTGGTGGAGGATTTCCATGAACCCCAGCTTCGGCGGCTTCACAGGCCAGGCGCAGGAAAGGCCAGAGCCATACCACGCGGGTACCGTGGAGGCGCCTTCGCCCGCCTGGCGGGATGTGTCGCCATCCGGTCCGCATGACAGGTCGCCATTCAGCGAGAGAGCACTATGAACCAGGAGTCAGGCGCTCCCCGGACCGCGATAGTGGTCGGGGGCGGTATCGTCGGGGTGTGTTGCGCCCTCTGGCTGCAACGGGATGGGCTGGCGGTGACGCTGGTCGACCCCGCCGCACCAGGCGACAGCACGGCCAAGTGGAGCTGTGGCCAGATGGCCGTCAGCGAGGTGGTGCCTCTGTCCAAGCCGGGCATCCTGAAGAAGCTGCCCGGCTGGTTGCTGGACCAGCGGGGTCCGCTGGCGCTAAGGCCCAGCGCCCTACCTGGCATCCTGCCGTGGTTCCTGAGATTCCTGGCTTGCGCCCGGCCGACGCGCATCCAGGAAATCGCCGCGGAACTGGCGACCCTGACCCGCGACGTCTACCGCGACTACGGGATACTGCTGGAAGCCTGTCCCGACCGTAGCCTGCTCGGCGAGCGGCCCATCCTCGAAGTGTTCGACACGCCTCAGGGACTGGCCCAGGAGCGTCACCACTTCGAGTTGCGTGAGCGCCTGGGTTTCCAGGTGGAAGAACTGGACGCCGCCGCCATCGCCGATCTGGAGCCCGCCTTCGCCGGTCGGTTCAAGCACGGCCTGCTGTTTCCCGATTGGCGAGCGGTCAGCGATACCGAAGGCTTCATCGCCGCCCTCACCGCCAGTTTTGAACAGGCGGGTGGCCGCCGGATTCGCGAGCGGGTGACGCGGATAGACGAATACCAGGGACAGGCCACCGGGGTGACGCTGGCCGACGGGCGCCGCCTGCCGGCCGAGCGGGTGGTCATCGCCGCGGGCAATGGGGCGCGGGCCTTCTTTGGCCAGCTCGGACTTTCAATACCCCTGGCAGGAATCGCCGGCTACCAGGTGGTGCTGCCAGAGCCTGAAGTCGAGATCCACCACTCCACCATCTATGCCGACGGCGGTTTCTGCTTCGCGCCCATGACCCGCGGCCTGCAGATCGGCGGCACCATCGAATTCGCCGGCGAGGGCGCCAAACCCAACTTCGCCCGGGCCGACATCATTCTGGAAAAGGCGCGGCGTGTGCTGCCACAGCTGCGGACTACGGATCTCGAATATGGCGTGGGTTATCGGCCCTTCCTACCCGATACCAAGCCGATCATCGACCGCAGCCAGCGCCTGACCAATGTATTGCTCGCCTTCGGTCACGGCCAGCTCGGCCTGACCTTGGGCGCTACCACGGGACGGCTGATCGCCGATCTCGCCGGGGGACGCACGAGCACCCTTGATCTCCACCCTTTCCGCGCTTCGCGCTTCTGACAGGACTTCGCTGATGGTTCGCTACGACCACCTGTACATCGATGGCCACTGGGTTCGCCCGTTGCGCGGCGGCACCTTCGAGACCTTCGATCCGGCCCTTGAGACTCCCCTTGCCCAGGTCGCCGCGGCGACCGCCGAGGATATCGACCTGGCTGTCCACGCGGCCCGTCGCGCCTTCGACGAAGGGCCCTGGCCGCGGCAGAGCGGCGCCGAACGGACGACCGTGCTGCGCCGCATCGCCGCGATGATCCGCGAGCGCCAGCAGTCACTCGCCGAGCTGGAGGTGCGCGACAATGGCAAGCCACTCCCCGAAGCCCTGTGGGACATCGGTGACGCCGCCGGCTGCTTCGATTTCTATGCCGACCAGGCCGAACGCCTGGACCGGGACCGCGAGCGAACCATCGCCTTGAGCGATGCGCGCTTCAGCGCCGTCGCCCGGCAGGAGCCCATCGGGGTTGCCGGTGCCATCATCCCCTGGAATTTCCCGATGCTGATGGCGGCCTGGAAGGTCGCTCCAGCCCTGGCCGCCGGCTGCACCCTGGTGCTCAAGCCGTCGGAGCTGACTCCACTGACCGCCCTGGAACTGGCCGGCATCTGCGACCAGGCCGGATTGCCACCCGGGGTTCTCAACGTGGTCACCGGCCTGGGCGCGGACGCGGGCGCCCCGCTGGCCGAGCATCCGGCCGTCGACAAACTGGCCTTCACCGGCAGCGTGCCCACCGGCAGCCGGATCATGCAGGCTGCCGCGCGCGACATCAAAAACATCAGCCTGGAGCTGGGTGGCAAGTCGCCCTTCGTCATCTTCGCCGACGCCGAGCTCGACGCCGCTGTCGAATGGATCCTGTTCGGCATCTTCTGGAATCAGGGCGAAGTCTGCTCGGCCACCTCACGTGTGCTGGTGGAGCGTGCCCTCTATGAGCCGCTGCTGGAACGCCTGGCGCAAGAGGCCCAGCGCATCACCCTGGGTCAGGGTCTGGAGGCGGGTGTGTTGCTCGGTCCGCTGGTGAGTCGCGGTCAGCACGAAAAGGTGCTCGCCGCCATCGCCCGCGGCCGCAAAGAAGGCGCTCGCCTGGTCACCGGAGGCGAGCGCCCGGCGCACCTGACCACCGGGTACTACGTGCAACCCACGGTCTTCGCGGATGTCGCCGAGGACAGCTGGATCTGGCGCGAGGAGATCTTTGGTCCGGTGGTCTGCGTGCGGCCCTTCGACGATGAAGCAGAGGCGGTACACAGCGCCAACGACTCCCGCTTCGGTCTTGCCGCCGCCGTGATGTCGCGCGACCTGGCCCGCTGCGAGCGGGTAGCCCGGGCCCTGCGCGCCGGTATCGTCTGGATCAACTGCTCGCAGCCAACCTTTACCGAGGCCCCTTGGGGCGGCTACAAACAGAGCGGCATTGGTCGCGAACTGGGGGAATGGGGCTTGCAGAACTACCTGGAAACCAAGCAGATCACCCGCTACGACAGCGACCAGCCCTGGGGCTGGTACATCAAGTAGGACAGCTACCATGCGCTGGAAGAAAACGTTGCAGCTGGCCGACGTCCACTGCGAAGGCGAGATCGGCAAGGTCATCACCGCAGGCGTGTTGGACGTGCCCGGCCGGACCATGCTCGACAAGATGAATTACCTCAACGAGGTGGACGACAGCCTGAGGCGCTTGGTGACCCTGGAACCGCGCGGCTGCCTGCAGATGTCGGTCAATCTGCTGCTGCCACCGACCCGCCCGGAGGCCCAGGCGGGGTTCATCGTGCTGCAGGCGGACAAGGCCCATCCCATGTCAGGCAGCAACTGCATCTGCGTGGTCACGGCGCTGCTGGAGCTGGGTATCCTGCCGATGCAGGAGCCGCTGACCACCGTGACGCTGGATACACCGGCCGGTCTGGTGGTGGCCCAGGCCGAGTGCCGTGACGGCCGCTGCCTGAATGTCTCCCTGGACATGGTGCCGGCCTTCGTCGAGGCGCTGGATCTGCAGGTCCCTACCGCCCAGCATGGCACCCTGACGGTAGACGTGGCCTTCGGTGGGGTCTACTACGCGCTGATCGATGTCGATCAGGTCGGGCTGAGCATCGCGCCGGAGCATGCCCGAGAGCTGGCCGAACTCGGCGTAGAACTAAAGCACGAGATCGGGCGACAGGTGCGCGTACAGCATCCCTTGCTGCCCAGCGTGAACGAGATCGCCTACGTGATGTTCCGCAAGCGCCTGGACGCCTGCACCTACCAGACCTGCACCACCTTGCCGCCAGGCCGGGTGGATCGCTCGCCCTGCGGCACCGGCAGCTCGGCGAATCTGGCCACCCTCGCCGCGCGCGGACTGGTCGCGGTAGGCGATCAGCTCACCTCACGCTCGACCATTGGCGGCGAATTCACTCTTGGCTTGCGCGGACTGACCGAAGTGGCGGGTCGGCCGGCGGTCCTGCCCAGGGTCACCGGGCGTGCCTGGCTCTATGGGCTACAGCAACTCGGCATTGATCCGGATGATCCGCTCGCGGCCGGCTTCATGCTCAGCGATACCTGGGGCGCCGGGTTCGGTTAGCGCTGCAAACGCGATGCTAGACTGGCCCTCCAACCTCCGAGCGTGAAGAACTCCTCGATGGCTCCCAAAGACGCTGATCCCACCGTTGCCGCCCGCCGTCACGGTGGGCGTTACATCTATGAAGAGCTGCGCCGGCAGATTCTCACCCTGCAGCTCAAACCAGGGATGCCCCTGGACGAAACATCGCTGGCCACCCAGTTCGGGCTGTCACGCTCGCCGGTCCGCGACGCCCTGGCGCGCCTGGCAAGCGAGGGCCTGGTCACCATCCTGCCCAATCGCACCCTGCTGGTGACGCCCTTCGAGATCGAGGAATTCCCCAACTACGTGTCCGCGCTGGATCTGTTGCAGCGCGCCGTAACCCGCCTGGCCGCCATCCGGCGGACACCGCGCGAGCTGGACCTGATCAAACAGGCGGACGCGCGCTACCTGGACGCGGTCGCCAGCGGTGACTTCCAGGCCATGTCGGAATTGAACAAGGCTTTCCACCTGGAGATCGCCCGTGCCGGCAAGAATGCCTATCTCACGGCCAGCTACGACCGATTGCTGGGCGAGGGACAGCGACTGCTGCACCTGCACTTCGACTACATCATGAACAGTGCTGGCTCCACCCAGCTCGGTCGCGACCATGATCGTATCGTCGCCGCCATCGAACACCAGGACGGCGACGAGGCCGAAGCCGCAGCCCATGAACACACCATGCTGTTCCGCCAGCGCTTTCTCAGCTTTCTCGAACAGGATCTGTTGCGCGGTATGGCAGTCGGCTGACAGTGAGCCCTGCTTGGTGTGCCTACCAGACCCAACGTCAGCTTCGATCCATGACTGAGAAACCCCTGGCCAGAGGTCATGGGCGTGCCAACTCCATCGACAGAAACATCTTGAAAACAACAAATTTGATTAGTAATCAGTAATTTGCCTGAAACACTTTAAGCTGGCCGCCTGCCACCGTAGTCCCGTGGCGCCGAGGCCTCCTCGCCTCACCTCTTTTCCCGGCGCGTAGTCCTGCCGGGCGCGGTAGCCTGTCCGCCGTCTCTGCCGCGTACCCCACTGTCCGCTTTCGCTAACCCGTGCCCCTCCTCCGAGGCAGAGCGCGTGGTTTACCTATTCCTCAAGGAAACCTCTCCATGCTGATTCAGCTCAACTGGATCCGCGGCCTGGCGGCCGTCCTTATCGTTTTCCACCACATGACCGTGGGCAGCTACCAGACCACCGAGCACCAGCAGATCGCATTGAATCTGCTATCGCTGGAAACCACCTGCATCTTCGTCGCCCTCTCCGGTTTCTTCTTTCGCTACAACCTCGGCAAATACAGCTACCAGGTCTATCTGGGCAAGAAGCTGCAGAACGTCATCCTGCCCTACCTGCTGATCTCGATTCCTGCCGTGCTGCTCTATGTTTCCGGGCTCAAGCAGGAGCATGAGTGGATCGACATGAACGCCTTCCATGACTGGCCGCCCTTCGCCCAGACCGCCCTGCTGCTGGCCACTGGCGCCCACCTGGGCCCGCTGTGGTTCATCCCGGCACTGACGCTGATCTTCCTGCTCGCGCCGGTCCTGGAGTGGATCGTCCAGCGTGGCCTGTTACCGGCGGCGACCATGGTCGGCCTGCTCTATTTCCTGGTGTCCGACCGCCCGGCCAACGATGCCGATCCGCTGCTGGCCGCCCTGCATTTCCTGCCGATCTACCTCTGCGGCATGCTGGCCTGCGAACAGCGCGAACGCCTGCAGCGCCCCCAGGCGCGCTACTGGCTGCTGGCGGCCCTGGTGCTGCTGAGCGGTGCGGCGGTACTCGACAGTGCCTTCTATGGCCTGCAGAAACTGGCGCTGTGCCTGTTGCTCTTCGCCGTCTTCAGCCAGCAGGTCAAGACCACGGGACGTACGGACGGCCGTCTGGCCAAGGGTATGGCCCTGCTCGGTGCCTACAGCTTCGCCATCTATTTTCTGCACGGCTATCTGGCTGGT
Source organism: Pseudomonas sp. PLB05 (assembly GCF_021106615.1). NCBI lineage: Bacteria > Pseudomonadati > Pseudomonadota > Gammaproteobacteria > Pseudomonadales > Pseudomonadaceae > Pseudomonas > Pseudomonas sp. PLB05. The sequence goes on along the minus strand of NZ_JAJOHO010000001.1, from coordinate 424,914 downwards.
GCCTACCGGGTGCTGGGTCGCCTGCTGGGTGAGCAGAATTTCGCCCAGTATCTGGGCACTCGCCTGTGCCTGACATTGATCACCTTGCTCTGCTGCATCGCCGCGGTCTGGCTGGTCAAGCAGGTCAGCCAGCAGCGCAGCCGGGTGTTGATCGGCGCCTGAAGCCAGTCGCTGGCGCCGTGCCAAGCGGCGCCTTATGCTGTCCCGCATTTGCGGTGGCAGCCATGAAGACGACGCGCAAGGCCCTGCTCGCCCAAGTCGGCGATTTCGAGATCCGCCTGCTGCGGCTGTTCAAGACGGTGGTGGAATGCGGCAGCTTCACCGCCGCCGAAGGTCGCCTGGGCATCACCCGCTCGGCCATCAGCCTGCACATGAACGACCTGGAAAAGCGCCTGGGCATGCGCCTCTGCCAGCGCGGTCGCGCCGGTTTCTCGCTGACCGACGAAGGCCGCGAAGTGCTCAAGGCCAGCCAGTCGCTGTTCGCCGCCCTGGAAGGCTTTCGCAGCGAGGTCAACCAGCTGCACCAGCACCTGCGTGGCGAGCTGAACCTAGGCATCATCAACAACCTGGTGACCCAGCCGCACATGCGCATCACCCATGCCCTGGCGGCGCTCAAGCGTACTGCGCCGGGGGTGGTGGTCAACATTGGCATGACCCTGCCCGGCGAGATCGAGACCGGCGTGCTCGACGGCCACCTGCACCTGGGCGTGCTGCCGCTGATCAATGCCCTGGCCGGTCTCGACTACCTGCCGCTCTACGAAGAGCGCGCGCTGCTCTATTGCAGCCGCAGTCATCCGCTGTTCGCGGTGGCCGACGCGGCGCTGGACGAGAGCACCCTGGCCACCCAGGATGCGGTAGGCCCCAACCATCTGCTCAACCAGGACGGCCACGAGCGCCATGCCGCGCTGAATTGCACGGCGCGGGCCTCGGATCGCGAAGGCGTGGCCTTTCTCATCCTCACCGGCTGCTACATCGGCTACCTGCCCGACCACGTCGCCCAGCCCTGGGTGGCCCAGGGCCAGTTGCGCGCCCTCGATCCCGAACGCTTCCACTTCGACACCACCCTGGCCGCCGTCACCCGCAAGGGTCGGCGGCCGAATCTGGTGCTGGAGCGCTTTCTCGAAGCCCTGGCCGAAACGGTCTAGTTGGCGCTGCGGGTCGGGCGGACGACGATCTCGTTGACGTCCACGTCGTCCGGCTGCTCGATGGCGTAGCGCACGGCCCGGCCGATGGCGTCGGGTTGCAGAGCGATGGCGCGGTAGCCGTCCATCATCGCTCGCGCCGCCGGATCGGTAATGGTCGAGGCCAGCTCGCTTTCCACCACGCCTGGATGGATGCAGGTGACCCGCAGATCGTCACGCTCCTGCCGTAGTCCTTCGGAGATCGCCCGTACCGCGTGCTTGGTGGCGCAATAGACCGCCGCCGTGGGCACCACCGACAGGGCGCCGATGGAGCCCAGGTTGATGACATGGCCAGCGCCGCGCGCGGTGAATTCCGGCAGCACCGCGGCGATGCCGTTGAGCACGCCCTTGATGTTGACGTCGACCATCTGCATCCACTCCTCGGTCTTGAGCGAAGCCAGGGGCGACAGAGGCATGATGCCGGCATTGTTGACGATGACGTCCACCCGGCCCCAGCGCTCGCGAGCTGCCTCGGCGAAGGCGGCCACGTCGGCGCTGTCGGTGACGTCCAGCCGGCGGCAGGCGGCTTCGCCACCCGCGGCGTTGATCTCGGCCGCCAGGGCCTCCAGCCGTTCGCTGCGGCGAGCGCCGAGCAGCAGCTTGCAGCCGGCCGCGCCCAGTTCACGCGCGATGCCCGCGCCTATGCCACTGGAGGCGCCGGTGATGAGTACGACCTTATCGATAGTCATGAGGTGTTCCTCTCGAATTGGGGTGGATTGCCTGGACGACCTGCTGGTCAGCTGCGTGCCCTTCCAGCACTGCGCCCTTCCAGGCTTGCCACCACCTTAGCGAAGGCTCATTGTCGTGAAAATTCCCCCGCTCCTGACTGCCATGGTTAGCCAGACTCACCAATGCACACCGATCTGAATCTGCTCAAGGTCTTCGTCGTGGTGGCCACGGCCGAGAATTTCCGGGTGGCGGCTGATCGCCTGGGCGTCAGTCGCTCCGCAGTCAGCCAGGCCATCCGCCGTCTGGAAGACGAACTGGGCAGTTCGCTGGTGCAGCGCACCACCCGTAGCGTGCGCCTGACCGAGGCCGGTGAACGCCTGCAACGGCAGGTCGCAGGCCCCCTGGCCGGTCTGCTGGGCGCCCTGGAAGACGCTAGCCACGCTGGACCACCGCGGGGCCTGTTGCGAGTCGCGGTCACCTCCATCGCCGAGCGCTTTCTCGATGGCCCGCTGCTGGCCGGCTTCGTCGAGGCCTATCCGGAGGTGACCCTGGACATCACCGTTACCGACGAGGAATTCGATATCGTCGCCCGTGGTTTCGATGCCGGAGTACGGCTAGGCGAGGTGATCGAGCAGGACATGATCGCCATTCCAGTGACCGGACCGCAGCGCGAAGTGGCGGTGGCGACCCCTGGCTATTTCGCCCGTCATGGCCGACCCCGGCATCCGCGTGACCTGGCGGACCACCGCTGCATCGGCTGGCGCCCGGCACCGGAGGTGGCGCCCTGGCGCTGGGAATTCAGCGAGAACGGTCGCGCCTTCGATGTGGCGGTTGCACCCCGGATCACCACCAACGACATGCTGCTGATGGTACGCACCGCCCTGGCCGGCGGCGGCATCACCTTTGGCATGGAAGACACCTTCAGGCCCTATCTGGACCGTGGCGAACTGGAGCGGGTGCTGGAAGATTACCTGCCGCCCTTTCCCGGCTTCTATCTCTACTATCCGAATCGCCACAACCTGGCGCCCAAGCTGCGGGCGCTGGTGGAGCATGTGCGGGGGTATCGGGCGGAGAACGAGGGGTAGGCTGGAATGTGGGCGGCCCTCACCCCGGCCCTCTCCCGGAGGGAGAGGGGGCGCCCGCCTGACCCTGCGTAGGGTGGAAAACGGCGCAGCCTTTTCCACTTGGTACGAAGGCAGGCCCTGTTGGGCTTCGGCGATGGAGCCGCCTCAACCCAACCTACAGGACGCATAGGTTGGGTTGAGTGCAGCGAAGCCCAACGTCACCCGCCAGCCATCAGCTCCCCAGGATCCACCGATCGATGGCCTGGGCCAGACCGTCTTCCTGATTGCTGGCGGTGACCCGGTCGGCCGCTTCCCGCACTCCTGCGCCGGCCTGGCCCATGGCGATGGCCAGGCCGGCCTGGCGGAACATGGGCACATCGTTGCTGCCATCGCCGATGGCCGCCGTGCGCGCCACAGGTACGCTCGCGGCCTGGGCCAGTTCGATCAGGGCATCGCCCTTGTTGGCCTTGGGGTGGGTGATGTCGAGGTAATAGAGCTGGGAGCGCAATACCGTGGCGCCCTCCCCCAGCCGTTCGCCCAGCTCTCTCTCCAGGGCTTCGAGGCCCGCATGGTCGCTACCAGCAGCGACGATCTTGTCGACTCTATCCAGGTAGGGTTCGAAGGACTCCACCACGGTCGGCCCGTACCCCAGCGCCCGGGTCTCGCGCGGGACGTAGGGCCCCTGTGCATCACGGGTCAGCCAGAGGTCGTCGGCGAACAGCCAGACTTCGAAGGCCTCGCGCTCCAGGCGCTCCAGCACCTCGCGGGTGACCTGCTCCGCCAACCGATGGGCGCGGATCAGGGTGCCATCCGCTTCCACCAGATTGCCGCCATTGAACCCGGCCACCGCCTGGTCGATGCCCAGCTGCCGCACCAGCGGCAGCAGCGCCCGCGGGGGGCGGCTGCTGACCAGGGTGATGGCTTTACCAGACGCCTGCAGGCGCTTGACGGCAGCGATCACCGCCTCGCTCAGGCTCTTGTCGTCACGCACCAGGGTGCCATCGATATCCGACACCAGCAGGTCGATGGGGATCAGGTCAGGGGATGCCATGAGCGGCCGTCCTTTTGCAGAAGTTCGTCGGCACCGGCGGGACCGGCGCTGCCCGCGGCATAGCTTTCCACCTCACCGCCCTGCTGCCAGGCGTCGAGGAACGGCTGCACGGCGCGCCAACCGTTCTCGATGTTGTCGGCGCGCTGGAACAGCGTCTGGTCACCGATCAGGGAATCGTAGATCAGAGTTTCGTAGCCGGTGGACGGCTGCATCTCGAAGAAGTCGGTATAGGCAAAGCCCATGCGGATGTTTTCCAGCTCCACCAGGGGCCCCGGGCGCTTGGCATGGAAATCGAACCACATGCCTTCGTCCGGCTGGATCTGGATGATCAGATAGTTGGGCTTCATCCGGTCAATTTTGGTATCGCGGAATTGCGCATAGGGCGCGTGCTTGAAGCAGATGGCGATTTCGGTGTCGCGCGCGGTCAGGCGTTTGCCGGTACGTAGGTAGAAGGGCACCCCGGCCCAACGCCAGTTATCGACGAACAGCTTGAGCGCCACATAGGTCTCGGTCTGGCTTTGCGGATCGACCCGCTCTTCTTCGCGATAGCCTTTCACCGGCTTGTCATTCATGGTCCCGGCGGCGTACTGACCGCGCACCGAATTGACCAGGGCCTCTTCGGTGGTCTGGGGCCGGATGGCACCCACCACCTTGGCCTTCTCATCGCGCACCGAGGTGGCGTTGAAGGACGCCGGCGGCTCCATGGCGACCATGGCCAGCAGCTGGAACAGATGATTGGGCACCATGTCCCTCAGGGTGCCGGTCTTCTCGTAGAAATCGCCACGCGACTCCACGCCCACGGTTTCCGCCGCGGTGATCTGCACATGGTCGATGTAGTGGTTGTTCCAGAACGATTCGAACAGGGCGTTGGAGAAACGGCTGACCAGGATGTTCTGCACCGTCTCCTTGCCCAGGTAGTGGTCGATCCGATAGATCTGCTTTTCTTCCATGTTCGCCAGCAGGCGCTGGTTGAGCGCCTGGGCGCTGGCCAAGTCGGCGCCAAAGGGCTTTTCCACCACCAGTCGGCGGTAGGCGTCTTCGCGTTCTTCCAGCAGCCCGGCCTTGCCCAGGCGCTCGGCCACATCGCCAAAGAAGCGCGCGGCGGTGGCCAGGTAGAAGACGGCGTTGTCGGTGTCGGCCTGGGCAATGCGCTCGCCTACCGCCTGGTAGGTGGCGTCTTCGAGGAAATCGCCCTGCAGATAGCGGATGCGCCCACGCAGCTGGCCCCAGAGATCGGCATCCAGCGCCTCGTCCCGGGACTTGCCCTTGGCTTCGGCCTGGTCACGGATGAAGGCCTCCAGCCGGTCGGCAAAACCTTCGTCGGTGTTGGGATTGTGGTCGACACCGATGATCTGGGTGCGGTCGTCGAGCAGACCGTCACGCAGGAGGTTGTACAGTGAGGGAATCAGCAGTCGCTTGACCAGGTCGCCATTGGCGCCGAACAGAAAGAGCGTGGCTGACGGCGCGGTGGGCGCCTTGGTGCAGGAGCGCCGCGCCTGGGCGGCGGTGCTGGGGGTCACAGCAGGAGAATCGGTCATGACAGGGCCTTATCCACGAGGGCGGCTGGTGCCGTTCCCCGGGACGCGGCCCGTGGCCGCTCCACAGGGGAACGGCCAGGGTTTTACTGCGGGATTTCGACGTGACCGCCAAAGCCGAATCTCATGGCCGACAAGAGCTTGTCGGCGTAGGTGGCCTGCTGGCGGGAACGGAAGCGCGCATAGAGGGCAGCGGACAGGACGTTGACCGGTACCGCTTCCTCGATGGCCGCTTCGATGGTCCAGCGACCTTCGCCGCTGTCGGCCACCGAGCCGGAGAACTTCTCCAGTTCGACGTCGCCGGCCAGGGCCTGGGCGGTCAGGTCCAGCAGCCAGGAGGACACCACGCTGCCACGACGCCAGACCTCGGCGATGTCGGCCAGGTCCAGGTCGAAGCGCTCGTCTTCCGGCAGCTTGCTGCTGTTCTTCATCTTGAGGATGTCGAAGCCCTCGGCATAGGCCTGCATCAGGCCGTATTCGATGCCGTTGTGCACCATCTTGACGAAGTGACCGGAACCGGCCGGACCGGTAAAGATGAAGCCGCGCTCGGCCCGCTCGTCCGGGGCGTTGCGGCCACGGGTACGCTCGATGCTGCCATAGCCGGGGGCCAGGGCTTCGAAGATGGGCTCCAGGCGCTCGACGGCTTCGGACTTGCCGCCGATCATCATGCAATAGCCACGCTCCAGGCCCCAGACGCCACCGGAGGTGCCGACGTCGACATAGTCGATGCCCTTCTCGGCCAGGGTCTTGGCGCGACGGATATCGTCCTTGTAGTAGGTGTTGCCACCATCGATGATGACGTCACCGGGAGCCAGGCGGTCGGCCAGCTCGGCGATGGTCTGCTCGGTCGGCTCGCCGGCCGGCAGCATGACCCAGATGGCCCGCGGCTGTGCCAGGGCGGCGATGACGCCATCCAGGCTATCGGCGGTGATGGCGCCTTCCTGGCCGAGGCCGGCCACGGTTTCGGCACTGCGGTCATAGACCGCGACTTCATGCCCATGCTTCATCAAACGCCGTGCGATGTTGCCGCCCATGCGGCCCAGTCCGATGATTCCCAATTGCATGCTGATGACTCCTTGAGGTCAGGCGACCGCCGCCTCGACCAGTTCGACGATTTGTTGCAGGCCGGCGTCGATGTCGCCGCCCTTGATATGCACGCGCAGGTAGCGCCGTCCCCGTTCGGCCAGCACCTCGAGGTCGCCCTTGGCCTGGGCGGCCTCGACGACACCAAAGCTCAGACTCCGCCCTGGAATCTCCAGGTCGTTCTGGGCATCGGCGGTAATCTGGATGAACACACCCGAGTTGGGACCGCCCTTGTAGGCCTGTCCCGTGGAGTGCAGAAAGCGGGGGCCGAAGCCGCCGACGGTCGCTACGCGCTTGCTGTCGCGAATGCTATCACGCATGGCGCTCAAGGCCTCCTCGTGCACGGCATTGCGCTCCAGATAGGCCAGTACCGCCAGGTAGTCGCCGGGCTGCAGACGCGCCAGGTGCGCCTTGATCGCTGCGCGGGCGGTGTCCTGCCCCTGCAGGTCGGCATCGCCAAACAGGGTCAGGGTGCCCTCCTCCAGCAGGGGTTCGTCACCGGCCAGGCGACCGTCGCGCTCATAGCCATCAGTGAGCGCACGGGTCTTGATCTTGCTGGCTTCCACGTCGGGCTGATCGAAGGGATTAATGCCGATGACGGCACCGGCCACTTCGGTCGCCACCTCCCAGCGGAAGAATTCCTGACCGATCAGCTCGGCACGGGCGAGACGGATGTCCACCACCGGATGCCCCGCGGCGGCCAGGGCCTGCAGGCGACTGTCGCGCTCGGCGTCTTCCTCGCCGGCCAGCACCAGGCTGACGAACACCCGATCCGCACCATAGACGTCCGGACTGCCCAGCGGCTCCAGATCCACCGGGATGATGCCCTTGCCCTGTTTGCCGGTGCTTTCGGCCAGCAACTGCTCCAGCCAGGCACCCAGACTGGCGACACCCGGCGAGGCGATCAGAGTGACCTTGTCACGACCGGCGCGTACCGCTTCGCCCAACACCACGCCGAGACGGATACCGGGGTTGATGGCAGGCGGCGCACTGGGACCGCAGGCCAGCACCATGGGCTGGGTCACCTGGAAGAAATCGGCCACCGAGTGCCCCAGCAGCGCCAGAGGCACCATGCCGAACACCGACAACACTGAATAGCGCCCACCGATGTGGGGATCGCCCTGGAAAATGGCCCGGTAGCCTTCGGCCGTGGCGCTGGCTTCGAGTTTGGAGCCGGGATCGGTAATGGCGACGAAGCGCCGTTGCACCTCGCCCGCACCAAGCGTGCGCTCGACAGCCTGGTGAAAATAGGCACGCAGGATTTCCGGCTCCAGGGTCGAGCCGGATTTGCTCGATACCAGGAACAGCGTCTTGCGCAGGTCCAACTGCTCTTCCAGCGCGGTGATCTGCGCCGGGTCGGTGGAATCCAGCACCCTGAGGGTCAGTCCGCCAGGGGCGGTACCCAGGGTATTGGCCAGCACTTCCGGGCCCAGGCTCGAACCGCCCATGCCCAGTAGCACCACGGTATCCAGGCCTTCCTTGCGCACGGCGTCGGCCAAGGCCTCCAGGGCCACGGGATCGGCTTGACGCCCCTGGGCGGCGGCTAGCCAGCCGACCCACTGGTCTTCGTCGCGACCGGTCCAGAGCGAGGCATCGCCCTGCCACAGCCGGCGCGACCAGCCTTCACGTCGTGCCTCGTCGAGGCGGGCCTCGACGGCTTCATTCAAATCGTGCGGCAGCCGATAGTCCGCCGCATTCAAGCGCTCGCCGAGAAAATCGAGGCGCTTCTGCCCAACCGCACCCAGCAGGGCATCGGCGGCGTCCTCGAATTGCCGGGCGCCGTCCTTGACCAGCCGCTTGGCCACGCCATCGAGATCCAGCCCGAAACGGGCAGTCGCGTCCACCACCCGCTGCGCGGCTTCGATGTCAGTGCTCAACATGGGAGCTGCCGTACCATGGTCGCGGAAGGCGTCCATGGTCTTGGGCGGCATGGTGTTGACGGTGTCCGGACCGATCAGCTGATCGACATAGAGGGTATCAGGATAGGCCGGATCCTTGGAGCCGGTGGAGGCCCACAGCAGTCGCTGCGGGTGGGCGCCCCTGGCTTCCAGCACCTTCCAGCGTGGCGACTGGATCAGCCGCAGGTAGTCCTGATAGGCCAGCTTGGCATTGGCGATGGCGACCTTGCCACGCAGCTCGGCCAGCTCGGCATCCTCGCCCTTGCGCTGGTCGATCAGCTTGTCCAACACGCCATCGACGCGGCTGATGAAGAAGCTGGCGACGCTGGCGAGCCGACTGATGTCCTTGCCCTGGTGCAGTCTAGCCTCTAGACCCGCGATATAGGCCTCCGCCACGGCCATGTAGGCATTGCGATCGAACAGCAGGGTCACGTTGACGTTGATCCCTTCCTCGATCAACTTGCGGATGGCCACCGCCCCTTCGGGCGTCCCAGGCACCTTGACCATGAGATTGGGCCGATCCACCGCCTGCCAAAGGCGCCGGCCCTCCTCCAGAGTGGCGCGGGTATCCAGCGCCAGATAGGGCGAGACTTCCAGACTCACATAGCCGTCACGCCCTTCGAGGCGGTCATAAACCGGCCGCAGGATGTCCGCCGCCTGCTGGATGTCCTCGATGGCCAGCTGCTCGTAGACGTCCACCGGCTCGGCATCGGCCTTTTCCAGAAAGGCCTCGAGGCTGGCGTCGTAGTCACTGCCGTGGCCCATGGCTTTCTCGAAGATCGAGGGGTTGGAGGTGACCCCGGTGAGGCCGTCACGCTCGATCAGCTTCTGCAGCTCACCCTTGGCCAGAAATTCACGGCTGACGAAGTCGAGCCAGACCGCCTGGCCCTGCTCCGTCAGCTGTTTGAGTGGATTGCTCATGTGGCGCTCCCTTTGCGTTGCGCCTGTTCCTTGGCCAGCTTGACCACGTTTTCCACGGTGTAGCCATATTTAGCCTGCAGCTTGCCGATGGGCGCGGAGGCACCGAAGGTGCTCATGGTGACAGAGGCGCCTTTGCGCCCAACATAGCGCTCCCAACCCAGGGGACCGGCCTGCTCGATGGCGACGCGGCCCAGGACCTCGTCCGGCAGCACCGATTGCTTGTAGGCCTCGTCCTGCTCCTCGAACAGCTCCCAGCAGGGCATGGAAACGACTCGTGCCTTCACCCCTTCGCTCTGAAGCTGCTCATAGGCCTGCATCGCCAGACCCAGTTCGCTGCCGGTGGCCATGAGGATCACCTGGGGCGTGCCGCCCTCGGCATCGGCTACCACGTAGGCCCCCTGGGCCACGCCTTCGGCGCTGGCGTATTTGCTGCGATCCAAAGTCGGCAGGGGCTGGCGCGACAGCACCATGCAGGAGGGTCTATTGGTCTGCTGCAGGGCGATCTTCCACGCCTGCACCGCTTCGTTGGCATCGCCCGGACGCAAGGTCAGCAGACCGGGCGTGGCACGCAGCTGCGCCAGGTGCTCGATGGGCTGGTGGGTCGGGCCATCTTCGCCGACGCCGATGGAGTCGTGGGTGAAGACGAACACCACCGGCAGCTCCATGATGGAGGCCAGGCGGATCGGCGGCTTCATGTAGTCGCTGAACACCAGGAAGGTGGCGGTGAAGCTGCGCAGGTAGCAGAGCGCCATGCCATTGGCGATGGAGCCCATGGCGTGCTCGCGGATGCCGAAGTGCATATTGCGCCCGGACGGCTCACGAGCGGAGAAGCTGCCCGCGCCGTCGAACTTGAGATTGGTCTTGGTGGACGGCGCCAGATCCGCTGCCCCGCCGACCAGCCAGGGAATGTTCTGGGCAAAGGCATTGAGCGCCTTGCCACCGGACTCGCGGGAGGCCACGCCCTTGGCGTCGGTGTCGAAGCTGGGCAGCTTGGCGTCCCAGCCGTCAGGCATCTCGCCGGCGCGCATGCGCTGGAGTTCATCGGCACGAGTCGGATCGTCCTGACGCAGGCGATCGAAGGCACGGTTCCAGTCTTCGTAAAGGCCGCTGGCACGCTCCAGCAGGGCGTCGCGCAGGTGGTGACGGGCTTCGTCGGGCACCAGGAAGTCGGCGTCCTCCGGCCAGCCATAGGCCTTCTTGGCCAGCTTGATCTCGTCCGCGCCCAGGGGCTCGCCGTGGGCCGCCGCGGTGTTCTGCTTGTTGGGCGCGCCGTAGCCGATGAGGCTGTCGACCACGATCAGGGTCGGCTTGCCGGTATTGCCCTTGAAGCGATGCAGGGCGGCGGCCAGGGCTTCAGCGTCGTTGGCATCCTTGACGTGCAGGGTGTGCCAGCCATAGCCGCGGAAGCGTTCGGCCACGTCTTCGCTGAAGGCCAGTTCGGTGTGGCCTTCGATACTGATGGTGTTGTTGTCGTAGATCCAGCAGAGGTTATCCAGGCCCAGGTGGCCGGCCATGGAGGCCGCCTCGCCGGTGACTCCTTCCATCATGTCGCCGTCGCCGCAGAGGACGTAGACGTCATAGTCGAACAGGGTCACGCCCGGCTGGTTGAACCGCGCGGCCAGCCACTTCTGCGCCAGCGCCATGCCGACGCTGTTGCCACAGCCCTGACCCAGGGGCCCGGTGGTGGTCTCGATCCCGGTAGTCATGCGGTACTCGGGATGGCCTGGCGTCTTGGAATCCAGCTGGCGGAATTGCTTGATGTCGTCGAGGCTGACCGCCTCCTTGCCGGTGGCGGTGCCGTGCTCGTCGATTTCCTTGACCCCGGCGAGGTGCAGCAGCGAATAGAGCAGCATGGAGGCATGGCCGACCGACAGCACGAAGCGGTCTCGGTTGGGCCAGTCCGGATGCTCGGGGTGATAGCGGAGGAAGCGGCTCCACAGCGTGTGGCCGACCGGGGCCAGGGCCATCGGCGTACCGGGGTGGCCGGAGTTGGCCTTCTGTACCGCGTCCATGGACAGGGTACGGATGGTATTGATGGTCAGTTGGTCGGCGTTGGAGCTGGAAGGTGCGGTGGAACCCATGGCAAGCGTCCTCGTGCTGGCAGACACGCCACCCGCGGCGAAAACGGTCTTTACGGTCCCTGAAACCGTTTTCAACAAAGGCAGCGCCTAAGAGAAAAAGCAAAGCGGCCGGACGAGGTCCGGGACGGCGGGGGCAGGCATCCTCTGCGACCCCACGCCGCAGTCGCGATCCTTTCTCTAGAACAGCACGCCGGAGGGTTGGTTCCATGGCGGTAGATAGCCGGCTATCGACTTGCGCGCTCAGTGTCCGGCGGCAAGCGACTGCTCGACGTCCAGGCCGGCGTCGCGCATCTGCGCCAGCTTGTACCTCAAGGTGCGGGCACTGATGCCCAGGCGTTCAGCGGTCTCCTTGCGCCGACCGCGCTCGGCCCTGAGGGTATCGAGAATCACCTGGAATTCCCGGTCGCGCAGATCGGCATCCAGCGGGCGCATAGCCTCGTCAGGGTGTGCCTCGGGTACGGGCGCCGCCCGAGGCGCCAGGGATACACCCGTGGCCAACCAGTGCAGCCCGAAATCCTCGGCCTGGATCTGTTGGCCCGGTTGCAGGATCAGCGCCCGCTGCACGGCGTTGTCCAGTTCGCGCACATTGCCCGGCCAGGGGTGCTCGGCCAGGGCCTGGCGCGCACCAGCGCTCAGGATCGGTACCGGCCGATTCATCCGCGCGGCCTGGACCGCCAGCAGCCGTTCGGCCAGGGGTACGATGTCGGCCGGCCGCTCGCGCAGCGGTAGCCAGGCCAGCGGAAAGACCGACAGCCGATAGAAGAGGTCTTCGCGAAAGCGTCCGGCGGCCACCTCCTCCGCCAGCTTGCGGTTGCTGGTGGCCACCACGCGGATGTCCAGGGCCATCGGCTTGCGCGCCCCGACCCGCTCCACCTCGCGCTCCTGCAGGACGCGCAGCAACTTGGCTTGCAGGCCCAGAGGCATTTCGGAAATCTCGTCCAGCAACAGGGTGCCGCCCTGGGCCAGTTCGAACTTGCCGGGCTGGGTGGCGATCGCCCCGGTGAAGGCGCCCTTCTCGTGACCGAAGAGAATGGCTTCCAGCAGGTGATCGGGAATGGCCGCGCAATTGACCGCCACGAAGGGGCCTTCCGCCCGTGCCGATTGATCGTGGATGAAGCGCGCCAACACTTCCTTGCCGGTACCGGATTCGCCGGTGATCAGCACCGTGGCCTCGCTTTGGGCCACCCGGCTGGCCAACTCCAGCAGTTGTCGACTCTGGGGATCGGCCGCCACCGGCTGGCGAGCACCGGGCACGCGCCGTCCCTGGGGGCAGCAGCGCGCCAGGGTATCCAGCAGCAGGCGCGGCTCGAAGGGCTTGACCAGGTAATCCGCCGCGCCGCCACGCATGGCCTCGACGGCGCGTTCGATGCTGCCGAAGGCGGTCATCAGCAGTACCGGCAGCGCCGGATCGCGCAGCCGGATACTGGCCAGCAACTGATGCCCATCGATGCCCGGCATGTTGACGTCGCTGATCACCAGGCCGAAGGGTTCCTCGGCCAGCGCCAGCAGGGCCGCCTCGCCGCTGTCCACGGCGCGATAAGGGTAGCCGCCGAGCTCCAGGGTATCGGCCAGGGCTTCGCGCAGGGCGCGGTCGTCTTCCACCAGCAGGATGGGCAGGGTCATGCCGAGATTTCCTCGCCCGCCAGCAGCGGCAGGATGAAGGTCACCAGCGTGCCACGACCCAGCCGCGAGCGCACGGTCAGACGGCCACCATGGGCCTTGGCCATTGCGAGGGCGACGGGCAGGCCGAGACCGGTGCCGGTGGTCTTGGTGCTGAGAAAGGGTTCGCCCAGCCGTTGCTGGACCGCCAGCGGGATGCCAGGGCCGCTGTCGCTGATCGCCAGGCGCAATTCTCCGCCACGGCGATGGAGATGTATCTTGAGACGCGCCGGGCGACCGCCGCCGGCCATGGCCTGCAGGGCGTTATGGATGAGGTTCAAGGCAGCACCTACCAGCATGTCGCGATTGCAGGCGAGCAGCCCACCCTGGGTGTCGAGTTGCCAACGCACGGGACAGTCGCCCAGGTGAGGGATGGCGGCCTCGCGCAGGGCATTGAACAGCGCGCTGGGCGTCAGTCGATCCGCCAGGGGCAATTCGCCGCGGGCGAACACCAGCATGTCGCGGACCTGGTTCTCCAGTTCGTGCAGTCGCTCCTTAAGCCGACCGGCGAAGCGCTGCTGCTGCGCCAGCGCCAGACCGCCCTCCTCCAGGTGGCTGGCATAGAGCAGCGCCGCAGTCAGCGGGGTACGGATCTGGTGGGCCAGCGAAGCCATGGTCCGCCCCAGTGCCGAGAGCCGTTCATGCCGCGCCAGTTCGCCTTGCAGATGGCGGGTTTCGGTGAGGTCGTTGAGCAGCACCAGTTGACCCGGCTCACCGTCCAGGGAGCGAATGGCGATGGACAGGCGGCGCCCATCACGCAGGGAGACTTCATGGCCGTCGTCATGACGCGGAGCGAAGGCCCGTGCGATGACCGAGCGCCACAACTCGCCTGCCAGCGGCTCGCCGAGCAGGGCCTCCGCTACGGGGTTGGCATCACGCACGCGCCCGGCACCGTCCAGCACCACGATGCCGGCAGGCAGGACGTCGAGCAGATTCTGCAGCCGGCTGGCCAGGCGTTCCTTTTCCGCCAACTCCTGCAAGCGCTGGGCGGACACCCACTCCAGTTCACCCTGCAGCGAATTCATCCGGGCTTCGAGCAACTGGAAAGATTCGCTCAGCTGACGCGACATCTGCCCCAGGGCTTCACGGGCCTGCGCCGAAGCGGAGGCCTCCACGGCAGCATCGTTGGGGACAGCGGCAGAAAGGGCTTGCGCAGGCATAGGCTAGGCTCGCGACGAACAATTGACATTGTCCAGGCTGGAGCAAGACCCATGCCGCTTAGTAGTGACGCTTGTTGGGAGAGAAACGAGCCGTAGGTTGGGTGGAGGCGGCTCCATCGTCGAAGCCCAACCGCATGGCCGAGTTGAGCACCGTTGGGCTTCGCTGCGCTCAGCCCAACCTACAAAGAGCCCGCTAGATCTCTTCGTCGAACTCGTCGTCGCGACGGCCCATACCGTACTTGCGCATCTTCTCGACCAGGGTGGTCCGGCGGATGCGCAGCCGCTCGGCAGCACGGGCCACGACGCCACCGGCATCGTCCAACGCCTGTTGGATAAAGCTCTTTTCCAGATTGGCCAAGTAGTCCTTGAGATCCAGGCCTTCGCTGGGCAGCAACGCAGAGGACGACACCTCGACGGTGCCAATCCCGGCCATGGCCTCGCGCTCCTGCAACTCCTCGCGCAGGGACTCCACCATGGGATCGGCTTCGTCCTCCACGTAGCGGAACTTGAGTGGCAATTCGGCCACGCCGATGACGCCATAGGGATGCATGATCGCCATGCGCTCCACCAGGTTGGCCAGTTCGCGGACGTTGCCCGGCCACTCATGGCGACACAGCGACATGATGGCCGCCGAGTTGAAGCGGATGGAGCCACGCTTCTCATGCTCCATCCGGGCGATCAATTCGTTGATCAGCAACGGAATGTCTTCACCCCGCTCGCGCAGGGGCGCCATGTCGATGGGGAAGACATTGAGGCGATAGTAGAGGTCTTCGCGGAAGGTGCCCGCAGCGATCATCTGCTCCAGATTCTTGTGGGTCGCGGCGATGATGCGCACGTCCACGCTCTGGGTCTTGTTGCTGCCTACCCGCTCGTAGGTCCGTTCCTGCAACACACGCAAGAGCTTCACCTGCATGGGCAGCGGCATGTCGCCGATCTCATCGAGAAACAGGGTGCCGGTGTTGGCCAGTTCGAAACGACCAGCGCGGCTGGTGATGGCGCCGGTGAAGGCGCCCTTCTCATGGCCGAACAGCTCGCTTTCCAGCAACTCCGCGGGAATCGCGCCGCAGTTGACCGGCACGAAGGGCGCCTCGCGACGCTTGGAGTGGAAGTGCAGGTTGCGCGCCACCACCTCCTTGCCGGTGCCGGATTCGCCGAGGATAAGCACCGTGGCCTCGGTATCGGCCACCTGCTGCATCATCTTGCGTACACCCTGGATGGCGCGGCTGGTGCCCACCAGACTACGAAACAACTCGGGTTCGCGCTGACGACCGCGATCCCGAGCCTGGTCGTACATCTCGCGATAGACCTGGGCACGGTGCAGGGAATCCAGCAGCTTGTTGTAGGCCAGCGGATATTCAAGGGAGACCAGCACACGACGGCGAACGTCGTCCGGCCACTCCGGTTGCACCGATTCACCGAGCAGCAGCAATGGGACCATCTCGTCCCAGGCGACGATCTGCTTGAGCAGCTCGACACTGTTGCCGCGACTGTCGACGCGCCCAACCAGCACGCAGCTGACTTGCCGACTGCTGTCGAGCGCTTCGAGGGAGGACTGCCAATCGGAACTGGTGCAGGCGAGATGCGCCTCGCCGAGAAAATCGAGAATGACCGATACCGCCTTGCGCCGCTCGGCTTCATCGTCGATCAGAAGGATCTTGGTTTCACGCCACATGTCCCTGCCCCAATTCGGCTTGTCGGTTCGCTACGCGCAGGTGTCGCCTGCATCCAAGTGCCAACTGGTCGGCATCTTGCGCAAGTTAAGACAAATTGTGATGCGGGGTCAATTTTATGGCGGCGAAATATCCAAACTTTGAATTACCGTCCAACAGATGACAGTCAACCGAACAGTTGATAGACCTTGGCGGCCTGATTCGACTTATTGAGTTTGGTCAACTCTTGAGCGGTAGCATCCCGCTCTACCTTGCAGGTTTCCAGCATGGACGCATAGAGCACCAGCAGGCGCTCGAGGCTGGCCCGCAGGGCCACAGCCTCGTCGCCGGTGGCATACAGCGCTTCATCGACGAACAGCCGGCAATCCAGATCCAGCTCGGCGATCCGCGTCCAGTCTCCGGCCTTGAGCGCAGCGGCCATCTGCTCATGAACGAGCTCGACGCGTTCCACCGGGGTCTTTTGCATGGCGACGTTCATCGGTCGACTCCAGATCAGGGGGCAATGGCATCCCAGCCGGACTTGATCTCGCGGATCAGGCCGGATACTTCTTCAAGGATAACAGGATCGTTGTTGCGGTTGGCTTCGCTGAGCCGGCGGATCATGTAGTCGTACAGACGATCCAGGTTGGTGGCGATCTCGCCACCCTGCTCGAAATCCAGGACGTCCTTGAGACCGGCGATGATAGAGACGGTCTTACCGATCAGCTCACCCTTCTCCGGTAGCCAACCGCGCTCCAAGGCACCTTGCGCCTTGGCCAGACGATCCAGGGCGCCCTGCATGAGCATCTGAATCAGCTGATGAGGGCTGGCTTCGAACACCTGCGCCTGCAGACCGACCTGCTGGTATTGGCGCATAGCTGTCATTGCGTTCATGTCACAACCTCTGTGTGTTTCCGATAACTCTTTATCGGTCGTCACAGGCAGAACTTGACGCTTTATTAGGTAAATTCCCTACGTCAGGAGTTCTTGGTGGCGAATGGCATAGACGCCAGGGAAGAAGCCAACTGGGACGCCGTACTGGACAGCTGCGAGTAGGTCGCGTCCATGGCGTTGTACTGCTTGTAGAGGCGCTCCTGAAGCGAGGTCATCCGAAGGTTCAGAGCCGTTTGCTGCTCAGTTACCTTCTTACGCACATCGCTCAGGGCCGATGTGCGTTGCTCAAGGATGCCGCCAGCCTGGGTATAGACGTCGAGCTTGCCCTTCATCCGCGCGGCCAGACCATTATCACCCGTGAAAAAGCCCGCCAGATCAGAGAAGCTGCCAGTAACCATTTTGGTCAGTTTGGTGTCGTCGATTGCCAACGTACCATCCTTCTGGGTGGTGATCCCCAGATCGGCCAGCGCTTTGATGGACCCCGTGCCCTGCATATTGACCAATTCATTACGAATGGTGCTGGTCAGGGTCCGAGTAGTTGCATCACCTACCAGCGCGCCAGTGATAGGAGCGCTGTTTTCACCAACGGTCGTTACCGACGTTTGGGTTTTAATGACACCCATAAGTTTGTTGTAGGCATCAACGAACTTCTTGACGTTGCCTTTCACCCCGGCTTCGTCCTGGCTTACCCCCACGGTCATGGGCGTATCTTTGTCAGTCTTGGCTTTGAGGGTGAAGCTGACACCTTCGATGGCATCACTGACGGTATTGGTCTTACTGGAGACCTGCAGGCCATCCACGGTCATGAGGGCACTTTGCGCCCTGGTCAGCATCCGCGCGGCGGCCGGATCACTTGGCGTCGGCGGGTCGACCACGTTGCTGTCGGCAGGCTTGGCAGGCGGTGTGAACTCCAGCTTGGAAAGACTCTGGGTGCCGCTGCCATCGTCTCCTGAGACCGACACCGCAATGTCGTTGCCGTCACCCGATTGAGTGCTGCTCAGTACTAAGCGTGCACCCTGGGTATCGCTGACGATGGTTGCGCTAAGGCCTTGAGATTTACCCGCCGTATTAATGGCGTCGCGAATACCCGCCAGCGTGTTATTGGTTGAGTCGATCTTGATGCCAGGGATCGAGGTGCTGCCAACCTTGATGTCCAGGGTACCCTGGCCGAACTTGTCTTTAGCGCTCACGGCACCCAGGGCAACCTTGCTACCTGCGGCCAATTGCTTGACCTCGACCTGGTAACTACCCAGGCCGGCACTTTGGCTGGCCGTTGCCGTCAACACATCCGATTTGGACGTACTGACCGAACGGGCCAGAAAGCTGGAGGGGCTATTGAGCGTGGTCAGGGCGCTCTGGAAATCGCTGATCGCGCTCTTGAGCGAACCGACGGCCGTGAGCTGAGCTACCGCCTGGCTTTCGGTCTTCGTGATCTGATTCTGCTTGGGAGCCTTTTCAGCTGCCACCATCGTTTTGACAATATTGTCAATATCGAGCCCAGAGCCGCCGATACCAGAGATACCTGCCATGTCATCAATCTCCCCGCCAACGTTTCGTCGTTTTGGATTCTTGGTTACAAGATCCGTGCCGCTCAGGCCTTGGCTTCGAACATCAGACTTCGAAAGTCATCGAGCTGCTTGGACAGCTTCAATACTTCCTCAGTCGGAATCTGTCTCACAAGCTTGCCCGACTCACCATCGATTACCTTGACAACTACCTCACCGGTAGAATCGTCGACGCTGAAATCCAGATTGCGATGATCATTCTGTAGCTTCGATTTCAGCCCAGAGACAGCACTTTCCACATCGTCTTGCTTGACAGCTGCAGACGATTTTTGGGTTTTGTCCTGCTCAGTGGCCGCTGATTTTTCCGAAGACGAAACGGCAGCTATCCCGCTTCCTCCCGAATTAACGCCCGAGGTAGGCACTGCGGCAAAACCCGATGCTTTGACGATGTCCATGTTTTGTCCTCACAACGGAAGAAAGGGAGAAGAGGCGTCCCCCTTCTCCCTGCCTTGCTGATCGCTTCGCCTTACTGAAGCAGGCTCAGTACCGACTGCGGCAGCTGCTTGGCCTGGGCCAGAATCGCGGTACCGGCCTGTTGCAGCACCTGATTCTTCGACAGGTTCGCCGTTTCGGCCGCGTAGTCGGTATCCTTGATTCGGCTACGAGCTGAGCTAGCGTTCTCCGAGATGTTGGTCAGGTTGCTGATGGTGTTATCGAAGCGGTTCTGCACGGCACCGAGGTCGGCGCGCTGGCTATCAATGTTCGCCAGGGCCTGATCGATGACGCCGAGAGCTTTCTGGGCACCGTCGGCAGTGGAGATGTCGACATCAGAAACCTTACTCAGGTCAGCCGTTTTCTTGCCAAACACTTCGGTCGTGGCGCCGGTCATCGCGAAGGTCGTCGGGGAGTCCAGCTTCACGTATCCGGTCGCAGTACCACCATTGGCGCGGATATCGGTCGCCGCACTGAATTTTCCATCGGTGCCCTGCGAGGCAAGCTTGACGGTACCAGTCGCGCTATTGGTGTCACCACCGAACTTGATGTTCTCACCCGAGGCAGAAGTGATGGTCAGCTTCTTGCTGTCCTTATCATAGTTCGCCGTGACTCCGAGCTTGCTGGCGTTGGAGTTGATCTGAGCTGCCATTTCCTCGGTGCTGGTAACACCCACCAGGTCGACGGAGTTCGAACCAACCGTCATCTTCATGTTGATCGAGCCGCTGGTAACGCCGACCTCAGCTTGCACTACGGTACGAGCGGACGCTGCGAGACCTGGAATCTTGCCGTCGAACTTTTCGGCCAGAGTTTTCGCGCTGTCGGTGGTGGCAACAGTCACGCTTTCGGACTTGCCACCCCCTACTACGTTGATGGTGCCGCTGGAGAAAACAGCGCCACTACCAGCGGTCACGCTACCAGCCTTGGTAGTGCCGTTAGCACCCTCGGTGGTGGCACCGCCGCCGATCTGATAGGAGCCCAGAGCGGTCGCCGAGGTATCTTTCAAAGTGATGTCGATAGTTTCGTAGGCGTTGGAACCGATCTGGAAGCTGGTGGTGCCAAAGGAGCCGTCGAGGAGCTTACGACCACCGAAGGTAGTGGTGTCAGCGATACGGCTCAGCTCGGATTGCTGGGCGGATACTTCTTTCTGTAGGGCAGCACGGTCAGCATCGCTGTTGGAACCGTTGGCGGACTGTACGGCCAGGTCACGAATACGCTGCAGGATGTTGGTCGACTGCTGCATGGCGCCTTCAGCCGTCTGCGACAGGGAGATGCCGTCGTTGGCGTTGCGGGTCGCCTGGTTCAGACCATTGATCTGATTGGTCAGACGGTTGGAAATCTGCAGGCCGGCGGCGTCATCCTTGGCGCTGTTGATGCGGCTACCGGTGGACAACCGCTGCATGGAGGTCGAAAGGGAGTTCGACGAAGCCTGCAGGTTACGTTGGGTGTTCAGCGAAGAGATGTTGGTATTGACGGTAAGGGCCATGGTGGCGTCCTCCAGTAGAACGGTGTGTGCCTGAGCATGCGAACGGGGCCTGCTTGCTCAGGCGCCCCTGCATTTCGCATTCATCTTGTTTATCGGCGTGGACTCAGGAAGCTTTAATTTTTCTTTCGCTTCCTCTTGCTTTTTTTGCGAGGAAGAAAAAGGGAAGCCGTAGCTTCCCTCCTGAGTACGATCTACCTTCGTATCGGCCAGTAAGCCATATTCTTGAATCAGCTTGGCAACCAGGCCGCTTGCCAGGCCAGAGCGGCCTTCTCGTCCAATAGCCAGTTACCCATGACCTGAGCGCGCAGTCTCTGTCCCGCTAGCCGGCTGGCAGTAAGGTCACCCGCCTGAGCGCGGATGGCTTCCACCCAATTCTTGTAGCGGTTCTTGACGCGAACCACGTCCAGGCTCCCGGCGTAGGCACGGACGTCGCTGCACACCACCGGATAGCCACAGGCTCCATACTCAAGCAGCCGCAGATTGCTCTTGCAGGCGTTGAATACATTGTCTTCCAGCGGCGCAATGGCCAGATCCAGAGCAAGGTCGGCAAGGCGCTGGGGATACTGCCCTATCTGCACCCCATGGTGAAACTCCTTCACATAACGCCGCAAGCTTTCAGGGCAATAGCCCAAAAAGATCCAGTCCACTTCGTTCGCTAGATCCCGAACAACATCGTGAATCAATTCGAGATCCCCTTGATGCCCAATGCCTCCCGCCCACCCAACCCGTGGACGTGAAGAAGCGGCCTTGTGCGGCGTTAGACTTCCCCACCATTTGATGGGCAAACGATTGTTGACCACTCTGATGTCAGAGTGCAGATCTGCGAATTGCTCGGCCAAGGCGTCAGTGGAGACGACGAAGCGATCCACCAGAGAGAGCGCTCTGCGCAAAGACTTCAGGACATCCTTGGGCATATGCTCTCGGTGGACGCTCTTTAGCGGTAAATTAGGCAGGTAGTCATCAAGCTCGAAGACGCGAAACGCGGTAGAGTACCTTTTGAGCCTTTGAATCATATCTATCTGCTCATCCAGTATCTGTCGCTGCAGAACTATCGTATCAGGCGCGATCCGGTCGATTTCCGCCGGGGAAAGGATATCTGCGCCTATACCACCTTCAATCAGCGCACGCTCGCGGAGCGCTTTGAAGGGTTGATAAATCCGATAGTGACCACAACCGCTGTCGTCAGCCGGCATCGCCAAGATACGCGGACTGAGTGAGGCGAACATTGGCTTCCAGCCTGCCTCTCGAGGATCAAGCTCGAAACCTGGTTTCGTCAGCGCAAGATTCCGGTTGTAGCTGGGATCGTTGGCAATCACAGGCAGCCATCGGTCATACATCGCCAATTGCTCAGCGGTAAATCTATTGACCTTTTCCGAGTAACTGCTTTTATCGACTTCGCGCTGACTGACACTGCCTTCGTGCATGAGAACCGCATAGGGCGTCCAGACACAGAGATAGCCGGCTTGGCGTATTTTCAGACAGAAATCGACGTCGTTGTAGGAAACACGAAAATCACCTTCATCAAGTCCACCAACCTCGAGATACAACGAACGCGGGACCATGAGGCACGCAGCTGTTACCGCCAGATAGTTTTGATCAACTACCATACGATGCATGTAACCGGGATCATCCGCCGGCAGACCTATGAAGGCATGATCGGCTGGCCCGTCCAGTCCTAGCACGACACCCGCGTGCTGGATACGCCCATCAGGAAAATGCAGCTTGGCTCCTACCACCCCGACCTCGGGGCGCCTCGCATGATTGAGCAATGCCTGTATCCAGTCTGGCTGAATCACCTCGGTATCATTATTGAGCAAAATCAGATAGTCGCCGCTGGAATGCTCGACGGCGAGATTATTCATTGCCGAGTAGTTAAAAACCTCAGGGTAATCGATTACCCGCAACTGCGGCGTCTGGAGATCTCGTATTCCCTGAAGCCACTCGCAGGTGGCCGCATCAGTGCTTCCATTGTCTACGATGATGATTTCATAGTTGGAATAGGACGTCTTCTCGAAGATACTTTCAATACAACGACGCAAGTAGAACAACTGATCCTTGGTCGGTATGATTAGACTGATCTTCGGCTCTCCGGAATAGCCATAGGCTATTCGATTTATCACGGAGAGTGCGCCAGCATATATTTTATGGGGAACATTCAGCCGCTCCAGGTGACGACTCACCACAGGAGCTATAAAAGGCTGTACATTAATGCGCGAAACCCATTCACCAAAAGAGCAATGAGCATGTATCAGCACTTCCGGTATATGTCCCACGGCGTCGAGGCCATAGGCTTCTACCACCCGGAAAGCAAAATCATAGGGACCCAACTCACCGATATCGTCAGCAAATCCCTGCAAGTCGCGATAGCCCTGGGCGGCGACAGCCACTCGCGGACCGATATAGGGATAGCTGCGCAGCAGGTCGAGATTGATGTCAGGCTTGAACAGCGGGTTGGTGTACTCCACCGCGTCTAGCTGAACGTCTTCGTCGACATAGCAGAACTGCCATCCAGGATGCTGCTGGACATGCTCAGCGATCAATAGACAGGCATGCTCCGCCAAGACGTCGCCGGCCTCCATGACCATGAACCAGCGCGCGCCTGTGGACTCAAGCACCTGGGGTAAATCACGCCAGCTGCCCACAGGCAGCCACTGATCAGCGGCAGTCGGAGTCGGCCCTTGGCCTTCTGAAGCCATGACCACTACACCTGCTACAGGATAGAGCTGAGTTCCAATGCTAGAGAGGGAGCGCGCCAGAAGTTCGGCGTCCAGTACATTGCCATGTAGCACGACCAGCACTTGCGTGCGAGGCTCCTTGCCAGCACCCCAGGCGGCGATCAATGCCTTCTGGCCGATGTCGAAATGTCGCGAGGCACTCCAGATCTGGTAGGCGGTAAGTGACTCAGCCAAGTCGTCGGTGAGACGTACTATATGAGGGAGGGGCCTTTCGGCCTGATCGGACTCGACAGTCGACGGCAGTACCTCAACCTCATCGAAGGTACCCGAAAGTGAAATGGAGCTAACCAGTCCTTGCATGCCTGGAAAGCTGCCATTACAGAAAATACCTACTTCGGCACGTCCTTGGGCGTCAGGCGCGAAGAAAATATCAAAAGCCTGTGTCGCCTCAGCAATCTCGAATCGCTGTTCAAGGACCTGCCCATTGACGGTAAACGTCAAGCCAACTGGAAAATGGCTGTAGTTCTTTTGCTTAAGAGCCGCCAGATGGAGCCGCAGCCGCCCTCTTCCGTACCAGTCAGCTCGGATATCCGAGGTGATACTCAACCTGGATTCTTCGCCGAAGAGGTAATGCACGCTACCGACCAGCTTGGTGACGCCTGGCCCTGGCGTAACGTACAGCGGATTCGTCGAGGCAGGTGCAGGCGTCGTCAACGAATGCCACCACACCTCCATTGCTGCTTCGCTCAGTTGCGAACGTAATTGCGCGACCTCGACGATCAATCCATCGTAAGTCACCAGTTGCCAACAGGTTCTACCAAACACCCTGGACAGCCGCTCACGTAACCAACCCGCCTCTCCGCCGTCATCCATAGCGGTATCGACCGCAGCAGACAAAATATGACGTCTACCGCGAAAGGTGCCTCTACCGCTTTCCGCCAGCGCTATCGATAGCGGATGGAAACTACCTGGCTGCATCCAGTAATGACCCTCAAGCAGCAGGAAGAGCCCGGTTTTTTTGCCTTGTTTCTCCAATGCATTCGTCCATTGGAGAAGGTTTGCGTAGGAAGTAACATCCGCTCTATCGATCGTCTGCCCAATCAGTACCACACGGGCAGTCGGCCATTCCCGGGCGACATTTTCAGACAACAGCTGCGATTGTTGCTCGTTATAGCCGTTGATGACGACGGTTACACGGGGAAGATTACCTATAGCAGACGCCACTCTTTGAGTGGACAGGCCATCTTGATAACGGCCATGAAGTGCTTGGGTTCGCTCCAATTGAGCTTTTCGGCAACGCTTTTCATGAGCATCGAAGACATTCCCTAGCAAACTTAGAAACTCAACGTCGTCCTGAAACTCCAGTCCTATATCCCGCCACGCATTACCAGGCGCCGAAGGATTGTACTCCCAGTGTTCCACCCGCTTCTCACTGGAGTACAGCAAAATCGGACGATCCAGAGCCATGAACTCAAACAGCAGCGAAGAGCGATCAGCAACCAAAATGTCCGCTTCGGCAAAGCTATCAGCAATACTGGCTTCAGGATCATCGATCAATTCGACCAGCGAATCGGAAGCTGCCTGCATCCGCCACACGACCATCAGATTGCGGAAGCGTTCCTTCTCGACGACAAAGGCATGCTCGTACTGAACGATCGCAGGATGCGGCTTTATGATAATTCTTGCAGTCGGAAAGACTTGGCGTATGAGTGGCACCAATCTTTCACCGAAATAGACTGCAGCACTGAGTTCCGGATTGTACGTAGGGGCGAATAGAATAGTCGGACAGTCGTGGACTGGTACTCTTTTCGGCAGCCGGAAGACCTGATCCACCCAGGCATTGCCGGTTAGCAAAAATCCTTGGCGTGGGCGGACTCCAGACAGCAGCGTATCCTCTATGTCCCAACCGCTGCCGCACATGTAATCAGCTAGATTGTATTGCGGTTCGGCGTAGCCATAACGCGTGACAGATCCATGCCGCATGGCGACGAGCGTTGCTCCATGGGCATCGCAGTAGTCGCGCCAGAACTCCACGGACCAACCATCGGCCACCGCGATGACATCGGGCCGCCAAGCCATCACCTCAGCGATATCCAGGCTCAGCAGGCTCTTCTCAAAACAGGCTGACAGTGGTCTTAGCGAGCGAAAGTGGAACGGCATGCTGCCATAACAGGCCACCCTCAAGCCGGAATGAGGCGTTTCGACGGGCTCGGGCAGCTGATGCCTAAACACATAAAGAATGCTCGTCTGCTGATAATTATCCATTGTCAGCAGAGGGTGACGAGATGAAAGCTCGAACCCTAGAGAGCGAACCAGCGCCAGATAGGAGGACTCGGTCCGGTACACAGCCTCGTAGCTATCGGTAGCCACCGTGACTGAGGAGTCAGCGTCGACCAGCACCGAATCCTTGAGAATCAAGACGCCATTATCACTCAGTACTTCAGCAGCTCGTAGCAATACCCGAGCAGCACTCAAATCATCGGCGATGGTAGTAAGTACCCCCATCAGGCTAACCGCCTCGAATCTTTCCGACGTCTCAAACTCGAAGATGTCTACCTCTTCAAACTGAACGTTTGCCGCTCCGGTCTTGGCTGCCTGATCGCGGGCCTGGCGAATAAGCTCTGACCCGAGATCAATGCCCTTTACCTCTGCTACCTTCTGTGCATAGAGCAAAGAAAACTGGCCATCTGCACAGCCAATATCGAGTAGCCGGTCGCTTGATTCAAGCAGCGGTAACACGGCTCCCAAAATGACCTCTTTTTGCCGCTCATAGAGCAGTTCAGGCCCTATCTGGCCCCTTTGGGTAGCTGACCAAAATTGCCGCGCCGTGGTCCCCTGGGACGCTTTTTTCATACTATTTCCATCCACCGGTCATGACCCTTCTAGCCATGTCTAGATCTGCGACGGTATCTATGTCGAAAGCATCCAACTCATAGGCAGGCAGAGGCAGAGAAGGCTCAAGCGCCTGGTACACGTAAATCGGCTTATCAACGACAATACTAGGCTCAAGTATCGCTATACCCGTCCACTCCCATTCGTAATGCGGCTCTCGTGTGAAAGCCTGAACAAGCGTCTTTTCCTGATTCAGGATCACCCTCACACCATCGCTGGTTGTATAACTAGAAACCCCTACCAACTGAGCACACTGTTCGGCAGCCTTTAGAAACTCCTTGAAGCTATCTCGTCTCACCACCGTATCGGCATCCACCACTAGGAATCTTTCGTGCAGATGCTGGGCAACTCGGAATATGCTCTGCAGCGTATTAGTTCGCGCAAAGTCAGGATTACGAACGATGATGATATTTGGTCGGAGAGCGAGGGCATGAGCAATAACGTCTTCTTCCTGAAAGCCTACGACAAGCCATACGACAGGAACGTCAACCAAGCGCTCGAGATGGTAGTCAAGCAGGGTACGACCCGCCACCTCGACCAAACACTTCGGCCTGTTCAAGCCTAGGCGCGATCCTATACCAGCAGCACTAATTACAGCATGTTCAATAAGCGGCATAGGACGGTCCGGTCATAAATTACGAAATCACTCAGCTTTACCAGAAGTGCAGTCGGGGGATGAGTACCCCCGTAGGCGATTCGCCAATCCGCCGCCTCGAACATGGGCACATCGTTCATGCCATCGCCTACCGCAATAACGCGATCATATTGCTGACGTAGTTCTGCCACTACGTCGCCTTTGTGCAGAATATGATCTATCCCGACCAGCTTTCCACTGTCATCGAGTTTGGCCCTCGAGGCAAAGTTGCGGATACCCAGTCGATCAAGAACCGGCTTCACCCAGATATCCAGATTCCCCGTTATTACATAACAATCTTCGGGACGACTAGCAATAAAGGAAAGTATTTCAGCGTCGAATTCGACCCTATGCTCCAGTGCCTGATGTATCCATTCGATATTGGCGTCCTTTAGCAGGCGGACCCGTAACTTGAACGACTTGTCAAAAGGCAACACGCCGTCGATTGTGGCTTGCGTTAGCAGCGAGATCTCATCCTCGAGCCCCACGGTTTCAGCGATGAGAGGGAGAAGCTCCTGGCGGGTCAAGGTGCCGTCGAGATCGAAGCAGTAAGCTGTCCTCACTGCTGCACATCCTTCATGGAAAGAATCAGGTAGTACTGGCGAGTCTCGACTCGTTTCTCCAGACTATCCTCAAACAGGAATCCTTCCTCATCAACTGCCAGAGTGCCCGCTGGAAAAGCTTGGGACAAGAGCGCCTTGAGCTCGTCCAGCGTTCGGTAAATGGCGGAATAGCGGTCTTGCAGTTCTGAAGAAAAATATGCGTCCAAGGTCAGCCGCTTTTCCAAAGCGATTGGCTCGCGAAGATAGAGACGCGTAGTAGTTGAGCAGAGCGACCCAAGATCGGTCAGCATTTTTAGACAATCGGCGTCGTTCAAATAGATCAGCAGACCCGATACGATAAGCAGGTCATAAGGCGGTGCCAGTCCAAGCCGAGAATTATCGATGGCGGTCGCCGACATGGTCTGGAACCTGAGTCGTCGGTACCCGCGTTCCAGTGCTCCCTCATGCGCCTTGGCAATGAGAGAGGACGAGAAGTCGATACCGAGATAGTCGATCTCGGGATGGCGTTCTGCCAGGTACCATCCCCACCGGCCTATACCACAACCAATATCCAGTACCGACTTGGGAGCGGGACTGCAGAGCGTCATGCCGATGGCGGCCTTTTCAGCATCGTCGCGGTAAGCCACCAACCCTGGATCGTTGTCTTGATACATGGTTGCGCTTAAAGCGTTCTGATAATGCTGACGCCCGCGCCGCTCAAAAAAAGCCTGAGTGGCAGCATAGTCAATTTCAACGATTTCGCCCTGCACCCGCTGCCCGTGTTTCAACGTCTTAGCCTCATCTAATCAGTCTGCAGTCCCACAAATTAGTCTAGCGCTATGAAGCATGCGAGGGTCTTTCATCACAGATAGTTGAACAGACTCAACTGCGACACCTTCACGAAGCTCTGCTGCGTCGCTTGCAGAACCGTGTTTTGCAAAGCATAGCGGGACAAGGCCTCAGCATAGTCCAGATCCTGAAGATCCGACTGCACCGCCTTGTTGACCAGGCTGACATCGGCGATGAAGTCGCTGGTGGAGTCGATGACGTTGAGGCGCGCGCCGACCTTGCCGCGGATACCGTCGACCTGGGTGTAGGCCGTGTCCAGGTTGCTCAGGGCTACGGCAGCGCTGTCACGCATCTTGTAGACGCCTTCGGTGCTGCCGTCGCCACTTTCCAAGGCCTTGCGCAAGTCGGACACCACGTTAAGCAGGCTGCGCTTCTCGTTGGCGGTATCACGGGTGATCTTGAATTCATCGCCAGCGGCGGGTATGCCGTCGATCTGCACCTTGACTCCTCCAAAGCGGATGAAGTCGCTGGTCGAAGGATTGCCATCGACGCTGTCCGCCTTGAGCTGGCCAGCCGGCGGATTGGCCGGATCGTAGGCCGCCCACTGAGCGGCCGTGGGCGCGTTGGCCAAGTCGTAGATGACGTATTTCTTGTCATCGAGAAAATGAATGCCGATACCGTCGGTAGCGACCGGCGGCGTGCTGGCGGGAAAACTATCGTCGTAGGCCTTCTTGTCTTCCACCAGGCCGAGCGAGATCCGCCCGGTCCCGGTATTGCCAGCTGTTAGCGCAGTGGTGACGCGATTGGCGTTGAAGTTGTTCTCGAAGGCATCCTTGCCACTATCGCTAATGGGCACGAAGGTAGAACTGGCGATCTGCACACTGCGCTGCCCTTCGTCGCCATAGTAGCTGTAGGTGCCGTCGGCATTGCGCACATAGGGCTGGGTGTCGCCCATGGAGCCGGAGAACAGGTACTTGCCGCTGGCGTCCTTGCTGTTCATCAGGTTCATCAGCTCGTCTTCGCGCTGGCCGATCTCCTTGGCCAGGGACGCGCGATCGGTCGGATCCAGGGCGCCGTTGCCGGCCTGGACGGCGATCTCGCGGATGCGCGTCAGCACCGTCTCCACCGAGGTAAGCATGGCTTCCCCGCTGTTGAGGCTGTTCTTGGCGGCGGTCATGCCGGTGTTGTACTGGCTGTTGAGCGCCTCCTCCTGGCTGATCTGCAACAGCTTGACCGAGGCCACCGGATCGTCCGCTGGCGTCAGGATCTTCTTGCCGGTGCTGATTTCTTCCTGGGTACGGGTCACGTTGCCGTAGTTGTTCTGCAGGCCGCTGATACCGTTATTGAACGCCTGAGCGGTAGAGATGCGCATGGCCGGTTTCCTTATCTGAAGGCGCCGAGCAGGGTGTCGAACAGCGACTGGGCGATTTTGATGACCTGCGCTGAGGCACCGTAGTACTGCTGGAACTGGACGAGTTTGGCGGCTTCCTCATCGAGGTTGACGGCCGACAGGGAGTCACGATTGTCCTGGGACTGCTTGAGTACCGTTTCGCTGGCGGCGGAATCCACCCGCACCTGGGCGGTCAGGGTACCGACCCGCTCCACCAGGCCGCCGTAGGCGTTGTTGTAGGTGGTGCCGGTATTGCCATAGCCACCCATGGTGGGCTTGGTCTGCAGAGCGACCAGGTTCAGGGCGTTGCGGTTGTCCGAAACGGCGCCCTTATTGGTGCCTAGGGTGAAGCTGTCACCGGATTGCGGCACGCCGCTGATGTTGAAGTCGTAGGTGTAGCTGTTATTGGTGTTCGGATCGGTATACGTGAGGCGAACGGCGTTGGTCTGACCGCTGGTGAGCACACCGGCCGTAGGCGACAGGTAGTTAAGCGTCGCACCGTTCGGCAGGGTGCCATCCAACTGGTTGGTGGCACTGTTGAAGCTCAGCTTCAGGCCATCGGCCCCGAACAGCCGCCCGAAGTCGGCGGTATTGACCGGCGAGACTGAAGTGGTCAGCGCCGGCTGGGTAATGGCACCGGTACCGCGGTTATTAGTGGTGGCCCCCGCCTTGGCCGTGCCGGCGAAGCCCAGCTGATCGGCCTGGGCCAGATCCACCTTGAGCTGGGAAGCACCACGCCGCGTCGGTTGCAGGCTGAAGACATCACCGGCCTGGGCCTTGGCGAGCTCGGCCGCGCTGAATTGCACCTTGAAGCCCTGATCGTTGCCCTGGGCATCGGTCAGGGTGAGGGTGACCGGATCGGTTCCGGTCCTGTTGACCGTGAGCGCCGCGTTGTCACTGGCACGGCGCGCCGTGAAGCCGGTGCCGTTGTAATCGAGGCGGTAGTCGCTCGGCGAGAGCTTGCTGGTATCGGTGATGCTGAGAGTCGCGTTGGCCGAGCCAGTGTTGGTGGACCGACCCATGACCCGCAGACCGATGCTCTGAGTGTCGTTGATATTGCCGAACAGCGCGGAGCCGGCATTGCCGGACAGATCCAGGCCCTGGCCCAGTTGCCGGTTGACGGTATCGGCCAGGGTCAGCGACAACTGCCCCAGGCTGTTATAGGCGTGATCCAG
Organism: Pseudomonas sp. PLB05; assembly: GCF_021106615.1. NCBI lineage: Bacteria > Pseudomonadati > Pseudomonadota > Gammaproteobacteria > Pseudomonadales > Pseudomonadaceae > Pseudomonas > Pseudomonas sp. PLB05. The sequence continues at coordinate 394,489 of NZ_JAJOHO010000001.1, read as the reverse complement.
CGCGGTATCGCGATAGGACAGCAGGCCGCCCATCTCGCCACCATTGAGCTGGCTGGTAACGTTCTGCTGCGTCGAGCCGGAAGTCAGCAGGATCTGGAAGCGCGAGGGATCGTCGGTCCCAGGTTTGGCGGCCATGCTGGAAACGGTATTGCCCACCACCAGCGGCTGGCCGGTACCGACGAACAGGTTCAGCGCGCCGTCGTCCTGCTCTACCACCTGTAGCCCGACCATGCCGGACAGCTGCTTGATCGCCTGCTCACGGGAGTCGATGAGATCGTTGGGCGCACCACCGGCGGCCTTGGAACGGGCGATGGCGTCGTTGAGACTGCCAACGCTCTTGGCCAGGGCATTGACCTGATTGGTCAGTGCCGACAGCTGATCGTTGATCTGGCCGTTCTGCTTGTCGACCTGGTCGTACAGGGTATTGAACGACTTGGCCATGCCCTGGGCCTGGGCGAGTACGGCCTCCCGCGCCGGGATCGACGAAGGATCCTGGGCAGCGGTCTGCAGGGTGGCGAAGAATTTCTGCATGGCCGGGGTGATACCCGTCGTGCTGTCGGACAGCAGGCCGTCGAGCTGGGAGATCTGGCTCTTGAAGGTCTGCAGTTCGCTGTTCTGGCTGTTGGCCGAGCGCACCTGGCTGGTGAGGAAATCGCTGGCGAGACGGCGTACATCCACCGTCTGGGAGCCGGAACCAACATAACCCGAGCCATTGTACTGGGCGATGTTGGTCTGCTGGATGGTCTCCTGCCGCGAATAGCCGGGCGTGTTGACGTTGGCGATGTTGTGGCCGGTGGTGGTCAGGGCGTTTTGCGTGGACCTCAGGCCCGACAGACCAATGGAAAGTAGATCAGCCATGGCTCACCTCAACCGCGGGACGGACTGGTGCCCAGGGAGGCGACCGTCTGATAGGTGTTCATGTTGCGGGCGATCTGGATCACCTTGCGGGCGTAGTGCGGATCGGTGGCGTAGCCCGCCTGCTGCAGCCCCTGCATGAAGCGCTCGGAGTTACCGCTGGTGGACAGCGCCTTGTCGTAGCGATCATTGCTCTGCAGGAAGTTCACGTAGTCGTGGAAGCTGTCGGCGAAGGAATCGTAGGTGCGGAACTTGGCGGTCTCGGTCACGGCCTTGCCGTTGACGAATTCCTGGGTCACCGCCGGTGCGCTGCCGCCATCCCAGCCGTGGGATTTGATGCCGAACAGGTTGTTGCTGTTGCTGCCATCGGCCTGCTTGACCATATGCTTGCCCCAGCCGGTTTCAAGCGCCGCCTGGGCGACCAGGTACTTGGGGTCGACGCCCAGGCGCTTCGCCGCGGCTTCGGCCATGGGCATCATGGTGTCGACGAATTCCTGACGGGTACGAAAACGGGTCTTGCCGGTGGCAGCGGCGCCGTCCACGCTGGCGACGGCCTCGGTCGCGGCGGCCGGCTTGCTGCCGGATTGCGTGGCCTGTTGGCGCCAGGCGCTCTGGGCGGCGGCCACTTCCTGGAAGCTCTGCTTGAGCGCGGCGCCCTGCTCGGCCGCGCCGGAAATGTTGGCCGCGGTACGCTCGGACAGGCGCCCGGGCAGGGCCAGCCGGCGGGAGTTGAGCACGCTGGAATCGTCACGCCCGGAGACCGCGGCACCTGCCGGTTTGAGGCTGTTACTACCTGCCTCGTTGAGTTTGGCATTGCGGCCGGCAGCCAGCTGACCCTCGGTGGGCGCAGCCTGGCCGACCTGGGCAAAGGGATTTGGCCGTGCCGCCGGCTGGGCGGTCTTGCTCAGCTGACGCTCCAGGACATTGGCCAAGCCGATACCGCCGCCATCCCGGGACAGGGAGACGGCCAGCTGCTGGTCGTACATGTCCTGGTACTGCTTGGTGGTCTCGCTGGAAAAGGGGCTGTCCTTGTCCGCCAGCGCCTGGTTGGCGCTGCGCATGGACTTGAGCATCTGGTTCAGGAACAGCGACTCGAACTCGCCGGCGACCTTCTTGACGTTTTCCGCGCTGTCGCGATCCTTACCCTTCATCTGGGCCAACCGATTCAGGTCGGTGAAGGCCCCCGAATCCTTGACGTTGCCGTAGTTGCCACCCAGACGAGATTCCATCGCCCGCTCTCCTTAGATTACGATCAGATCGGCCTGCAAGGCGCCGGCCTGTTTCAACGCTTCGAGAATGGCCACCAAGTCGCTAGGCGCCGCGCCCACCTGATTCACCGCTCTCACGATTTCGTCCAACGTGGTGCCCGGACCGAACTTGAACATCGGCTTGGCCTCCTGCTTGGCCTTGACGGTCGACTGCGGGGTCACCACCGTCTGCCCACCCGACAAGGGATTGGGCTGACTCACCTGCGGATCTTCGCTGATGGTCACGGTGAGGCTGCCCTGGGTCACCGCCGCCGGCGAGACCTTGACGTTCTGGCCGATGACGATGGTCCCGGTGCGGGAGTTGACGATGACCTTGGCCACCGCCTGCCCCGGATCCACCTCCATGTTCTCCAGGATCGAGATGTAGTCGACGCGCTGGCTGGGATCCACCGGCGCCGTGACGCGAATCGATCCGGCATCGACAGCTGATGCAACACCCGCGCCAAGTGTCTCGTTGATCTTGTCGACGATGCGTTTGGCGGTGGTGAAGTCGCTGCGATTCAGGTCCAGCGTGATGCTGTTGCCCTGGTCGAAGCCACTCGGCACCGGTCGCTCGACGGTGGCGCCATTGGGAATGCGCCCGGACGACGGAACGTTGACGGTGATCTTCGAACCGTCGCGGCCTTCGGCGTCAAAACCCCCGACCACAAGGTTGCCCTGGGCGATGGCGTAGATCTGGCCGTCGATACCCTTGAGCGGCGAGAGCAGCAGGCTGCCGCCTCTCAGGCTCTTGGAGTTGCCGATGGAAGACACCGTGATATCGATGGTCTGGCCGGGCTTGGCGAAGGCCGGCAGATCGGCATGGATGGATACCGCCGCGACGTTCTTCAGCTGGGCCGTGGTGCCTGGCGGCACCTTGATACCGAACTGCGCCAGCATGTTGTTGAAGGTCTGCACGGTGAAGGGCGTCTGGGTGGTCTGGTCGCCGGTACCGGGCAGACCCACCACCAGGCCGTAGCCGATCAGCTGGTTGGTCCGCACGCCCTGGATGCTGGCGATGTCCTTCAGACGATCCGCCTGGGCCAGGGGCATGACCAGGGCCAGGGCGGCAGCGACGATGAGGCTCTTGAACATGGCGCTCATCCTCAGAAGGGCATCAAGGGGCTGCCGAAGAGCTGGCTCAGCCAGCCCGGCTGACTGGCATCGGCGAAGGCGCCAGTGCCCGAATAGGTGATACGTGCATCGGCTACGCGGGTGGAGGACACGGTGTTGTCGGTGGCGATGTCGTCGGCGCGGACCATGCCCTGGATGCGCATGAGTTCATTGCCGGTGTTGAGCGTCAGCCACTTCTCGCCACGCACTACCAGGATGCCATTGGGCAGCACTTCGGCGATGGTCACGGTCAGCGAGCCGGACAGGCTGTTGCCCTGGGCCGCCGTGGACTTGCCGGTGTTGGAGCGGTTACCGGAGAAACCGGTGTCCAGACTCAAGTCGCCATCGGCCAGCGGATTGGGAATCGAGGGCTTGGCGCCGAACAGCGAGGTCAGCCCCAGAGTCGCCTTGGTGTTCTTGGCGATGTCGGAACTGGCGTTCTTGCTGGCCTGGGTCCGCTCCTGCAGGGTGATGGTGATGATGTCGCCGATGCGGAAAGCCTTGCGGTCGGTATAGAGATTCTGCTCGAACCCCGACTGGAAGATGGCGCCGTTGTTCTGTGCGGCTGGCACCGGGGTACGCGGCAGCACCGGGGCGTAGTAGGGATCGTCCGGCTTGGCGGCCGGGGCTACGCATCCTGCGAGTACGAGCGCTCCCAGGAGCGGGGCGACGGCGAATAGAGGTTTCATGGAGCGCGTCCTCACAGGGGATTAGAGCTGCTGGGTAACGAAGCCGAGCATCTGATCGGCGGTGGAAATGACCTTGGAGTTCATCTCGTAGGCGCGCTGGGTGGTGATCATGTTCACCAGTTCCTCGACCGTGCTCACGTTAGAGTTTTCCAGGGTGCTCTGCAGCACGGTGCCGAGGCCGTTCAAGCCCGGGATACCGACCTGAGGCGCGCCGCTGGACGCGGTCTCGCTGAACAGGTTCTGGCCCACGGCCTGGAGACCGCCCGGGTTGACGAACTGGGCGATCTGCAGATTGCCGACGATCTGCGGCGCGGCCTGACCGGCGGTGGTGACGGAGACAGTGCCGTCTTCGCCGACGGTAAAGGTCTTGGTGTCGGCAGGCAGCACGATGGCAGGCTGCAGTGCGAAGCCATTGGCGGTGACCAGCTGGCCATCGGCATTGAGGTGAAAGGTACCGTCACGGGTGTAGTTGACGGTTCCGTCAGGCATGGCCACCTGGAAAAAGCCGTCACCGTTGATGGCCATGTCCAGCGGCTGGTCGGTGGTCTGCAGCGAACCCTCGGTGAAGTTCTTCTGGGTGCCGACGATGCGCACACCGGTACCCAGCTGCAGGCCGGAGGGGAGCTGATTGTCCTGGGTGGACTGGGCACCCGGCTGGCGGCGGATCTGGTACAGCAGGTCCTGGAATTCGGCGCGGTCGCGCTTGAAGCCCGTGGTGGACACGTTGGCCAGGTTGTTGGAGATGGTGGTGAGGTTCATGTCCTGGGCGGACAGACCGGTCTTGGCGACCCACAGTGACGACATCATGATGGTATTCCTCGAAGTGCCGGTTTTACGTCGGCGCTAGCCTTGATCAGGAGAATTGCAAAACCTTTGCCAGCGCCGCGTCGTTGTCTTCGGCGCTGCGCATCATCTTCACCTGCAGTTCGAACTGGCGGGACAGCGACAGGATCGAGGTCATCTCTTCCGCCGCATTGACGTTGCTCGACTCGACGAAGCCGGACACCAGGGACACGTTGGCGTCCATGGGCGGTGCTGCCTGGCCCTGCTTCATGTGCAGCAGGCCGTCGAGCCCCTTTTCCATCTGCTTGGTGTCGGGATTGACCAGCTTGATGCGGTCGACCTGAGCCAGGGCATTGGTCGCCTGGCCGGAGCCGCGCACGGTGATGCTGCCGTCCTGACCGATTTCTACCTTGGAGGCAGGCGGCACGGCGATGGGCCCGCCATTGCCGAGCACCGGCAAACCGCTGCCGGTCCGCAGCATGCCAAGGGGGTCGATCTGCAGACTGGAGGTGCGCACATAGGCCTCCTTGCCGGAGGGATCCTGGACCGCGACGAAGCCCGGCCCCTGGATGGCCACGTCCAGGTCACGGCCCGTCTCCTGCAGCGCGCCAGGGGTGAAGTCGGTCGCCGGCCGTTCGCTCATGGAGTAGACGCGCGACGGCATGGTCTCGCCGAACACCTGCATCGAGCGGGCCTGTTCGAGATCCTTGCGGAATCCCGAGGTCGAGACGTTGGCCAGGTTGTTGGCATGGGCGCGCTGGGCCATCTCGTTCTGGCTGGCGCCGGTCATGGCGACGTACAGCAGCTTGTCCATCTGATCCTCCGACGGCGGCAGACTGCCGCCAAGCTTGCGTTCGGAGGTTCTTTAGCAAGCGCCGTTCCAGAAAATGAAAACCCTTTAAAATCAGTAGCCTGAAAATAGAAAAGCCTCCCAAGGGAGGCTTTTCCTGACGCCGAAGCGGCAAGCCGCCAGAGAAACGACGTCAACGCAGGTTGATGATGGTCTGGGTGATGGCGTTCTCGGTCTCGATGGTCTTGGCGTTCGCCTGGTAGTTGCGCTGCGCCACGATCATGTCGACCAGCTCGGTGGAGATGTCCACGTTGGACGCCTCCAGCGCCCCGGACTGCAGGGCTCCCAGGGTACCGGAGCGCGGTGTGCCGACTACTGGCTGACCCGATTCCGACGACTCGGTCCAGGAGGTCTTGCCCATGGGGGTCAGGCCCTGGACGTTGGCGAAGTTCGCCAGCACGACCTGGCCCTGCACCTTGGACTGACCGTTGGTGTAGCGCGCGAAGATCTGGCCGGTATCGTCGATCTCCAGGCCGGACAACTGGCCGGTGGTGTAGCCGTCCTGGTTGACGCTGGTCACGGCAAAGGCGCTGCTGTACTGGGTCGAGCCACGCATGTCCAGGGTGATGCCAGCCGGGTTGGCCACGGCGCCGTTGGAGGCCCAGGTCGCCGGGGTACCGCCGTTGGAAATGGCCGGGACCCAGTTGTCCAGCTTGAGCACACCCTCGAAGGCATTGGTGGTGGCGTTATTGACCTGCTTGAGATCGGTCGAGGCCACATTGGCACCGTCGAGCGCACCGCTGCTGGTAAATGGCAGGGTCACGCTGTAGGGCGTGGCGACCTTGGTGGTCGGATCTTCCGCAGTCGGATCGCCGGGGTTACGCCCATCGATCAGCACGTTCATGGTCCAGGAATTGTTCGCGCCCTTGACGAAATACTGCGACAGGACGTGGGCGTTGCCCTGGCTGTCATAGATGTTCACCGAGGTCGAGGAATTGTAGCTGGTCGGATCGGACGGATTGAACGGGGTGGTGGTCGGCGTCGTCTGGGTCGAGTTCAGGTTGACCGTCTGCTTGATCGAGCTGGAAGCCTTGGGCGCCTGGCTGGCGCTCTCGATGCGCAGGTCGCTGCGCACGCCCGGCTGCAGCAGACCCTGGTCGTTGGTGGTATAGCCCTGCAGCTTGTAGCCATTGTTATCGACGATGAAGCCTTCCTTGTCCGTGCCGAAATAGCCGGCTCGGGTGTACTGGATGGCGCCGTTGTTGCTGGTGACAAAGAAGCCGTTGCCATTGATGCCCATGTCCAGGGCATTCTGGGTAGAGTCGATGGTGCCCTGGTTGAACAGCTGACCGACGTTGCCCAGCAGCACACCGCTGCCCTGGGCATTCTTGCCGGTGCCCAGTACCGAGGCGGCATAGAGGTCCTGGAACTCCGCCCGCGACTGCTTGAAGCCGACGGTACTGGCGTTGGCGATGTTGTTGCCGGTGATGTTGAGGTCACTGGATGCGGCCTTGATGCCGCTCAAACCGATATTGAAAGACATGCTGGATTCCTCTCGTGTGCCGCGCCTTACTGGCCGACCGCCTGGACTTTGGAGATGCCGATACTGCCGACGCCGGCAAGGTTGAGTGTCATTTCGCCGCCGTTCTGCCCGAGCGTCACACTGTCGACGTTGGCTGGCAGACTGGTCTTCATGGCCATGGTGGTGTCGTTCACATTTGCCTGGGCCTCGAAGCGGTAACTGCCGGGATCCAGCTTCTTGCCACTGGCATCGGTGCCGTCCCAGGTGAAGTTCACCAGGCCACTCGACTGCTGCCCCAGGTTCAGACGGTTCACCTGACTGCCCGCGTCGTTGTAGACGTTGACCCAGACGTTCGGACTGGACGCGGTCAGGTTGAGCGCGCCCTTGAAGTCCGCACTGGTATCCACCTTGACCTTGTCGGTATCGACGATCACCTTGCGGCCCACCAGGGTGGACGCCTGCAGCGCCTGGGAAGACTGACTGCCGGAGAGGATGGAGCTGACGCTGGTGTTGAGGTTGGTGATGCCCTCGACGGTACTGAACTGCGCCAGCTGGGCGATGAATTCGCCGTTGCCCTGGGGCTCGAGCGGATTCTGGTTGTTCATCTGGGCGACCATCAGTTTAAGGAACTCGTCCTTGCCGAGCTTGCCACCCGTCTTGCCATCGCTGGCGGCGGTCTCGGCGGCCGTGCCGGTCTTGTTGACGGAGTACTTGTCGAGTACCGCTTGAGCGGTGGAGTTGGTCGTGCTTATGGCCATGGCGCCGATTCCTTACTGACCGAGGGTCAGTACCTTCTGCATCATCTGTTTGGCGGTATTCATCATTTCCGCATTGGTCTGGAAGGCGCGACTGGCCGAAATCATGTCGGCCATCTCCTCCACCACGTTCACGTTGGGGTAATAGACGTAGCCTTCCTGGTCCGCCATGGGATGGTTGGGCTCGTAGCGCTTCTGCACCTTGCTCGGATCCTCGACGATGCCCTTCACCTCCACCCCGACACCGGCCTGGCCCTGGTCGTCGAACAGCGAAGCACCGCCCTGGGCGGCGTTGAATTGGGCAGCGAACACCGGATGCCGCGCCTTGTAGGTCTGGTCGACGCTGGAGGAGACGGAGTCGGCGTTGGCCATGTTGCTAGCCACGGTGTTGAGGCGCACGTTCTGGGCGCTCATGCCGCTACCGGCGATGTTGAACAGCGAACTCAGGGACATGGCTATTCTCCGCGCAGGGCCGACATCAGCCCCTTGAACTTGCTATTGAGCAGGGTGAAGCTGGCCTGAAAATTCATCGCGTTCTCGGCGTAGTTGGCCTGCTCGACCTGGGCATCCACGGTGTTCTGGTCCACCGACGGCTGGGTGGGGATGCGATATTTCAGCGCCGCATCGCCCATTCCCATGTCGAAGCCCTCGGCGGCGATATGGCGGCTGTTGGTGGTTTCCAACTGATAGTGTCCGGAAGCCCCGGACGCGCCCTTGGCCGCCTGCTCCGCCAGCACGGCGCTGAAGTCCAGATCCCGCGCCTTGTAGCCAGGGGTATCGGCATTGGCGATGTTGTTGCCCAATACCTCGGCGCGCTGGGAACGGAAGTTCAGCGCCTGCTCGTGCAACCCAAGTGCCTTTTCAAAACTGATGCTCATGTCGAGAGACCTTTGACGTGGCTTGCAGGCAATTTAGCAAGGCCCGTGCCAGTCTCCAGAATCCATAAAAATCAAAGGGTTAGAGTAGGGCGGCAGTCAGAATGACGGCGAGCGGCAAGGTTTTTCCGCCGCCCTTGCCGGCCCCCAGGACCAGGCGCGGCAGAACTTTGGCGCAAAAGAAAAGGGCAGACCTGAGTCTGCCCTTGGGGGTGTCCATCGACCGGCCTATTTGGCCTTGTAGATGATGCCCGGATTGCACTGCACCATCTGATAGAGATCCGGCAAGCCGTTGAGGGCTTCGGACGCACCCAGGAACAGATAGCCGCCCGGCTTGAGGGTGGCATGGATGCGGGTGAGGATGTCCTTCTTCACGTCAGCGGAGAAGTAGATGAGCACGTTGCGGCAGAACACCATGTCGAACTTGCCGAGGCTGGCGTAGCTGTCCAATAGATTCAGGGCGCGGAATTCGATCCGACTGCGAATGGCCGGCTTGACCGCCCAGCGATTTGGCTGCAACACGTCGAAGTAGCGCTGCAGGCGTTCCTGGGACAGACCGCGACCGATGGCCAGCGAATCGTATTCACCGGATTTCGCCGCCGTGAGAATGGCACCGGACAGATCGGTCGCCACGATCTGCATGCCGCCACGCCCCTGCCCTGCCGCACTGCGTTCGAATTCGTCCATGGTCATGGACAGCGAATAAGGCTCCTGCCCCGACGAGCAGGCCGCCGACCAGACCCGCAGGCGCTGGCCGAACGTGTTCTTGGTCAATTCCGGCAAAAGGCGGTTCTTGAGCACCTCAAAGGGATAGGTGTCGCGAAACCAGAGGGTTTCGTTGGTCGTCATCGCATCGATGACCTTTTCCCGCAAACCGCCGCGAGGCTGCATCTGGATGCGCTGCACCAACTCCGACAACGTCTTGATCCCCTCGGTCTCCATCAGCTTGTTGAGCCGACTGGAGACGAGGTACTGCTTGTTGTCACCGAGCAGGATCCCGCTGGATTTCTCGAGGAAATCACGAAAAAGCACAAAATCCGCGTTGACTGCTGACACTGCCGCTCCGCCTTCTGGATACCGGGATAGAGACGCCTTCACCTAGTGACCGTCGACCGCATTGATGCGCTCGGCTACCCGGGAGGCAAGATCATCGGGACGGAACTTGGCCAGGAAGTCGTCCGCACCGACCTTCTTGACCATCGCCTGGTTGAAGACGCCGGACAAGGAGGTATGCAGCAGTATATGCACTTTCTGCATCCGCGAATCATGACGGATTTCCGCCGTCAGGGTGTAACCATCCATTTCCGGCATCTCGATGTCGGAAATGATCATCAGCAATTCCTCTTCCGGACGCTTGCCTTCAGCCACCATCGCCTGGAGGAAATTCAAGGCCTGGCGACCGTCGTTGAGGGAGATGACCTCTACCCCGACGGTTTCTAGGCAACGAGTCACCTGCTTGCGCGCCACCGAGGAGTCGTCGACGATCAGCACGCGCTTGGTGACGGCCTTGGCCTGTACCACCTCGCTGATCACGCCGGCCGATACGGTCTCGACGGACGGTGCGACTTCGGACAGGATCTTCTCCACGTCGATGATCTCGACGAGCTGGTTGTCGACGCGGGTGACGGCGGTGAGGTAGTGATCACGCCCGGTGCCCTTGGGCGGCGGGTTGATGCCTTCCCAGTTCATGTTGACGATGCGCTCCACCGAACGCACCAGAAAGCCCTGAACCTTGGTGTTGTACTCGGTAATGATCACGAAGCAATTGTTGATGTCCGGCAACCCGCGGCGACCGGTGGCCATGGCCAGGTCGATGATGGGAAAGGTGCCGCCACGAATGCTGGCCACGCCCCGTACCACCGGACTCGATTTCGGCATCACGGTGAGCTTGGGGCACTGCAGCACCTCCTTCACCTTGAAGACGTTGATGCCGTAGAGCTGCGAGCCGTCCAGGCGGAACAGCAGCAGTTCCAGACGGTTCTGGCCCACCAGTTGGGTACGTTGGTTGACTGCGTCCAATACACCAGCCATTTGGCGACTCCTCTCGTTGCCACAGACCGGTTGAAAAACTCGGCACAGGGCTTGCTTAGATGTGACTCATGAAGATCGAAGCGACGTGTTTCCGACCTATGAAAACCTCTTGCCGCTGGGCTGCGAATCTTGTGTTGATCCTGACATGCCTGGGCGGAAAGGCCTATGCAGAAGGCGACTACACCTCATCTGACGAACTTATCGGCGCTGTCGAAAGTTTTCTTGAGGAGCGCGTGCAGGAATATTTGCTGGAGACCAGTTCCAACGCACGCCACGAAAATCAGATTAACTCGTTGGATCCCCGGTTACGCCTGGCGGCCTGCGACAAACCCCTGACGCTTTCACAGCAAGGCAACCCCACGCCGGTGGGCCGGATCAACATCAAGGTCCGCTGCGAAGGCAGCAGTCCCTGGACGGTGTTCGTGCCGGTCCAGGTCAAGCTGTATCAGCCCGTGGTGGTTACCCTGCAGCCCCTGCTGCGCGGTGCGGTGCTGGATGACCAGAACGTGGCCCTGGTGGAGCGGGACGTCGGCACCCTGACCCAGGGTTATCTGACCAGCCTGGAACAGGTGCTGGGAACCCAGCTGAAACGCCAGGTGGTCAGCGGGCAGGTCATGGCGCCTTCCTTTATCGAGCAAGCAGAACTTATTCGCAAGGGTGAACAGGTGGTCATCAATGCCCGTAGCGCCTCCTTCAGTATTCGCATGCAGGGCGAAGCCCTGAGCGCGGGCGCCAAGGACGAGGAAATCCGCGTACGCAACCTGAGTTCGAACCGGGTGGTCCGCGGTCGGGTGGTCGATCAGGGGCAGGTGGAGGTAGCGCTTTAGCGAAAGCGGCAAAAGGAGTACCTTGAACGTCCGCATCCTGAACCTCAGCGTGCCATCCTGTCGAAGGATGTGACACGGCGCACAGGTACACGGCTAAAGTTTCGGCACAGCACGCCGATAAGCCGGACATGCGAACGAGACGACACGAGGATCTCCACTCATGGCTCTAGATATCAATCGCCTGAATTCGTCCTCTACTGCAGGCATAGGCAACACCAAGGCCGCCTCTACCAAGGACGTATCCACGGCTCAGACCAGCGACGTCAAGGCCACCCAAGGCACCGCCTCTGGCGAGTCGGTGAGCTTGAGCGCTGAAGCCAAGCAACTGAGTTCCCTGACCGCAGGGCTCAAGGATCTGCCGGTGGTCGACAGCGACAAGGTCAGCCGCCTGAAACAGGCCATCGCCGATGGCTCCTACCAGGTCGACAGCCAGAAGGTAGCCGACAAACTGCTGGCGTTCGAGTCCTGACGCCCGGTTCGGCATGGCCCTTCTGACGATCACCGCTAACGTTCGAACGGAAACCGCGCCATGCCCAGTGCTACCTTGCTCGACATCACTCGCCACGACATCGACCTGAGCGAGCAACTGCTGGTCCTGATCGAGCAGGAGTTCCAAGCCTTGAGTGAGCGCCAGCTCGATCAGCTGGAAGCGCTGCTGGGCCCCAAGCAGATCCTGCTCAAGCAGCTCGACCAGCATGCCCAGCAGCGCACCGTCCTGCTCCAGGCTCAGGGTTTGCGGGCGGATCTGCCAGGCTTGCAGGCCTATGCCGCCCAACAGCCCGATGGCGAGGAACTGCTGGCTCTCTCCAGTCAGCTCGCGCAGCTCATGGAGCAATGCAAGGCCCACAACGTCCGCAATGGCCAGATCATCCAGGCCAATCGTTTCGTGGTGGGCAAGTTGCTGAATGTGCTGCAGGGTACCTCGGCGCCCACGCTGTACAACCGTCGCGGTAACCAGACCGGCGGTGGCTATCAGCGCCCGCTGAGCTCGGCGTGAGCAGTGGATTTTTCTCACAGCGCGTTTTTCGCTGTACTGCTGGCCGTTAGCCATTATCCTTGCTGACCGCCGTTTACAGGAGTTTCCAGGTGCAAGGCTCTTCCGCTAGCGACAATGCCCCCCAACCCCCCCAGGTCTATCGCTCCAAGGGCGAGATCCTGGCGTGCCTGCGGCCGGCGAAACAGCAGCACATCCCGCTGCGGATCACCTTCAATCGCCAAGGGCAGCAATTCCAAAGCTTCGTCGTCGAGATCGACGAAGCCAAGGGCCTGATCGCGCTGGACGAATTCATTCCCCGTGAGGCCGAACGCCTGCTTGAGCAGGGTCAGTCCTTTCGGGTAGACAGCTTTCACGAAGGTATCAAGGTCACCTGGCAGATCGACCGTCCGGTCGAGTTCAGCGAACTGGACGGCACGCGCTGCTACTGGATCGGCCTGCCCGCGGAGCTCACCTATCACCAGCGGCGCAATGCCTATCGGGTCAAGTTGCTGTTGACCCAGCCCGCCACCGCAGAACTGAGTCAGGGCAGCAGCCAGATCCAGTTGCGCGGCCAGTTGATCGACCTGTCAGCCACGGGCTGCAAGCTGCGTTTCCCTGGTAACGTCACTCATCTGCTGCAACCGGAGCAGCAGGTACAGGGCTTTAGCGCCGAGTTGCCCATCGGGACCATCAATACCCCGGTGACCATTCGCCACGTGGCCTGCACGGAGCGTATGGAATTCAGCGACGTCGGTGTCTGCTTCAACAGCCTGACGGGGGCTGCGCAGCGTCAGATCGAGCGTTTCATCTATCAGTTGCAGCGAGAAAATCGCCGTTTCGAGTGACCGACCGGACGCCCACGACTACTGGGCGCCCTCCTCCACCTCTCAAGTCGCCTTGGGCTCAGCTGGGTTCTGCGGGAACTCGATCTCCTCCTGCAGAGGTGCCCCCTCATCGGCAGGTTCTTCCTCCACCACCGGCTCGCTGTGCATCTGCTCCTGCACCACCTGGCTGTCGACGCGGGGATCCAGGGCCGCCGCCAGCGGTGAACTGGTCGATCCTTCGGGCATCTGCACATGGCTCAGCGGCGCTTCGTCGACCAGGTGCTTGCCAGTGACCGCATCCGGACGGATGCGCCAGATCAGGATGGCACCGCAGAGCACGACGAAGGCATAGAGCATGTTGGGCCCGACCAGATTCATCAGAGCCCCCACCACCAGCGGACCGATACAGGCACCGATGCCAAAGGTCACCAGCAGCATGGCACTCAGGGATACCCGCCGCTCCCCCTCGATATGGTCGTTGGACAGCGCCACCGCCAGCGGATAGAGCACGAACTGCAGCAGGCTGGCGATAAGACCGAGGGGTAGCAGTACCACCGGCGGCACATGGGGCAGCACGGCCAGCGGCAGCGCAGCCAGGGTCAGAGCGATGGCCACCACCCGGATCAGCCAGCTGCGATCATGGCGGTCCGAGAGCCAGCCGATCGGCCACTGGGCGATCAGGCCGGCAAAGATGCAACAGGCCATGAACAGACCGATGCGCTCGGTGGGCAGGCCCTGGGCGCTGGCATAGAGCGGCGCCAGACCATAGAAGGAGCCGATCACCAGTCCCGCTACCAGGGTGGTGGTCAGCGACTGCGGAATCCGCTGGATGAAAAACGTGGGTTCCAGCGGCGCAGGCTTGAGCGGCGCCGGGTGGATCTTGCCGGTGACCGCTACCGGCACCAGGCACAGGGCGTAGCAGATGGCGACCAGCATCAGCTTGTCGACGCCCAGATCGGGCGAGACCACCAAGACCACCTGCCCCAACGCCAAGCCAAGGTAGGAGGCGGTCATGTAGCCGGAAAAGACCTTACCACGCTCGCCAGGACCGGCCTGCTCGTTGAGCCAGCTCTCCAGCACCATGTACTGGCACATCATGCCCATGCCGATCAGCACCCTGAGCGCCAGCCACACCGGCAGCCAAGGCAGCAGGCCGATGCCCAGCACCGCGGCGCCGACGACGCCGGCACAAGTCACATAGGCACGGATGTGGCCAACCTTGGCGATCAATCGATGCCCGAGCTTGCCGCCTATCACCAGTCCCGCGTAATAGGCGGCGGTCAGGGCACCTACCCAGAGGCCCTGCACCTGATCGGCGGCCAGTCGCAGCCCCAGATAGGTACTCAGCAGACCGGTCCCGATCAACATCAACAGCGTCGCGAAATAGAGTCCGCGAAACGCCGACAGCACACGCACCATTGCCTACTCCATCGTCTCTTGCACACCCGGCAAGCGCGACGGAATCAGCTTCGTCGTTGCGCCGCCAGCTGAGCGTCCTCGCCCAGGCGTGGGTTGTAGTGGCCTGCACAGGCCTTCATCAGTACCTGCAGCACCGACAGATTACCTCTGACGCTGCTGATCTTGGTGGGTACCTCGCCCTTCGGATAGCGCCGCACGGTGGGGAGTTCCACGCAGCGATAGCCCAATTTCGGTACCCGATAGGAAAGATAGGCCAACAACTCGTAGGTGGTGAACTCGTCGCGGAACGGCGCCACCCGCGAATCCAGCAGCATGGCCCGGCTGTAGGCGCGGAAACCCTGGGTGGTGTCGGTCCAGTGGAAACCCGAGGCCAGGCTCAGCATGGGCGCATGGATGAAGCGAATAGCGAAGTCGCGGGACTTGGGCGTGTTCTCCGCCACACCGCCGGCCAGAAAGCGCGAGGCCTGGACGAAATCGTAGCCCTGCTCGATGGCGTCGATGAAGCGCGGGATGGCGTCCGGATCGTCCTTGTCGTTGCCATCGATGGTCACGATGCCGGTATAACCCTCGTCGAGCACGAAGGCATAGGCGCAGCGCAACTGGGAGCTGAGCTTGCCCGGTGCGGTCTTGACCAGCAGCCCACGGACGCCCAGTTCCTGCAGCCGCTGCGGCTCCAGCGAGCCATCGGTGCTGCCACCGTCGACGATGATCACATCGGCGATGTCGGCGATCTTGACCGCCGCCATGCGCCGCAGGAGGTTGAGGATACGCTCGCCCTCGTTGATGACCGGAATCACCACGCAGTGCGGACGGCTGCGACCGTTCCAGAAGGTCGTCGAATAGCTGGGCACCTGCCAGAGGGCGCGCTCGGTGGCGGGAATTGCAGTAGTCATAGGTCCTCCAGGTTCAACCGACACGGGCCGTGATGAGGGCGACGCCGGCGATGATCAGGACGATGCCTGCCGCCGTGGTCCAGGGAAAGGCTTCGCGAAAGATCACCACCGACAACAGGGCGACGCTGGCGATGGCGCCGGCCGTCAGCACCGGATGCGCCACGTTCAGCGGCAGCTTGGCGAGGGCGGCGGCGTACAGCAGGAAGGCCAGGCCATACATGAACAGTCCCAGCCAGAACGGCCAATTGGCCAGGGCGCCCATGGGATCGCTCAGACTCGGGAAGCGCCGCGGCGGTAGCATGGCCAGCTTCACCAGTACGCTCGCCGAGGCGTTGGAGGCGATGCCCAGGATCAGGATCAGCCACTTCATGCCGCGGCCTCCGGCAGCTCACGATAGGCCTTGATCGCGACCTGGACGCCACGCTCCAGCGCGGCCAGGTTGGAGCCCTGCTTGGCCGGCAGCATCTCGATGCTGACCACCTGCTCCGGCAGCCGCCGGGTCAGGGCGAAGGCGATGCCCTCGTGGTTGGTACCACCCTCCCCCAGGGTCACCAGATCCGGCTCGCTGGCATGGACATGGCCGATCAGCTCGGCATGTTCTTCGAGCACCCGTGCGGCATCTTCCTCGTTGATGGTCAGGGCACCGGTGTCGAGTTGCATGCGGATCGCCGGATGCCCCACGGCGCGCACCACAGCGGCGGTGGAATCGCTGTCGATCATGAAGTTGGCGCCATAGCGAGGCGGATTCGGCTCCAGGCAAATCTGCACCTGGTGCGCCGCGGCCAAATCCCCCAGGCGGCGGAAGAAGTCGCGTGCCTGCACCAGGGCTTCTTCGTCGCTCAGCCCGGAGCGATCGCGATTGCGCGGCGAGCCAAACACTAGGCGCGTCGCCCCCAGGCCCTCGGCCACCCGGCAGACGCCTTCCAGCTGCGCCAGCAGCGCGCGCTGGATGTCGTCGGCGCCGAAGACATTGAGTCCCGTGGTACCGAACAGCAGCGCCTGCATGCCGGTGATCTCGATACCCCGGGCCTGCCACTGCTGCCGCACTGCCTGGATCTCCTGGGCGGTGGCCGTCTTGGGATCGGCGAAATACTTGCCGGGGGCGATGTCGATGGCATCCACTCGATGCTGTTGCAGGATCTCGGCGACCATGGCGTCGTCGGCCACGTCCCAGGCGATATTGGAAATGGCGATGCGCATCACTGACCCTCCGCCTTGATGACCGGGGGTTCCGACTGGGCATAGGCGCGGACCGCGAGCAGGGTGTCGCGCGCGCTGTACTGGTAGCCGTCACGGCCGCCAAAGACCTCGGCATGCACGCTGCGGAAATCGTAGCGCGCAGGCGTACCGTCCAGGGTGTTGCCGAATTCGCGTCCAAAGCCCTGACGGGCGATGTCCGCCACGCTGATTGGCGCGGCAGTCAGGTGCACCAGCTCCAGCCCGGCCGCCTGGGCGGTCTGGATGTCATAGCCCAGGTTGACCATCGGATAGAACTGGAAGACGCCGCGGCTTTCCACCGCGTGCAGGTTGTTGTCGTTGAGCAGGTCGTAGATCACGTTCTTGCGCAGCCCCGGCCCGACCAGGCCCGGCAGGCGAACGATCAGCGCCTTGGCGAAATGCTCACGGACGAACTGTTCCAGTCGATAGCGATTGGCGCCATAGGCGTGCAGCCCCTCTTCGTCCACCGCGGTGGTTTCATCCACGCCGAGTGGCTGCTTGAAGACATCCACGGTGCTGATCAGCACGAAGGAATCGCACTGGATCCGCGACAGATGACCGATCAGGCCATCGATCTTCTGGCGATCGGCCTCAGGATCGCGGTTGGCGATCCATTTCTGCGCGGGGGCACCGGCGCAGATGACCTGGCCATAGGGCTGGTCGCCGATCTGGTCGATATTGGTGGAGCGAAACAGCGCGCCGAAGGCCTTCTGCTTGAGCAGCGTCGACCCTACGAAGCCGCTGTACCCTATCAATGCGTCGGTCTTCATGTTGCTCACCCCTTGGTCTTGAATCTCAGGCAATAGTCCGCTTGGCACTCCTCGACGGGATATCGCGCGTCCAGGTAGGCCTTGAGTCGTGGAAACTTGTCGTGCATGGAAATGTTGTTCAGGTTGAACGACCAGAAGGTCGTCGAATACACCACCGCCGGCGGATCGGCGTGCTGCAGATCGCTGAGCAGGTCCGCCTCGTAGGGCGGCGTGGCATAGACTGGATAGATGTACTTGGTGCAGGCCGGCAGATCGGTCACCCCGTTGATGACCCCGTTGTTGGCCAGGTCGAACACGCACTGGGCGCCACTTTCCTGCAGACGGCGCGAGGCCCATTGCACCCCGGGTGTGGCCAGCGCCGCGTCATCCGGCAAGGCGGTCAGCGCTGGCACCCAGGCGAGCCCCTGGGCCCACACCCGCTCCACCGGCGACTTGTACAGATTGAAGGCAGCGAGCAGCACCAGCAGCGCCGCCAATGCCGGCACCAGCAGCCGCCGGCTGAAGGCCAGCAGGGCACCCGCCAGCAACACCGCGAAGAACGGTGAGGGATTAAGCCCGACCAGCCCGAGCAGCACGGCAGCCACAATTGCGACTGCTGCCGCCCGTGGATGGGCCGAGAGATCCCAGCCACCATTGCGCGCGAGGCGCTGCCGGCGGGCGGCATAGAACAGGCTCAGCAAGGGCACCCAGAAACCCATCTGGATATGCTGGAAGTCCGCGCGGTTGACCCCAATCTTGAAGAAGATCGCGAGCAGCACCGCCAGGGCGCCAATCAGCGGCAGGTCCTCGCTCCAACGCCACGGCCAGGGCAGGCAGCGGATCAGGGCGAAACCCGCCAGGGCCGTGGGTACTACCAGGAGCAAGCTCAGCGCCAGAGGACGGGCGCTCAGGCCATAGCCCCACTGGGAAGAGGTTTCCAACAGGAAGGTCAGGTTCTTGACGTAGTCGGTCAGCGCGAAGAAATCGGTACCAAAGCCAAGCCAGGCAATGGTCGCCGCGAAACTCAGGATCGATAGCAGATGCCGCCGTTGCAGCAACAAGGCGAGTACTACCGCCGAGCCGATGGCCAGCACCCCGGCGATGCCGCGGTCATAGGACCAGAATAGATTGAAGCCCGCCGCCAGCCCCAGCAACACCTCGCACACCAGGCGTCGCGGCGTGGTCTCCACCTTGCGATGCAGGCAGAACAGGAACAGCGACAACAGCAGGAAGAGATCGCGATAGCCCACCACCTGGGTCGCCAGGGCACCCACGGCGACCAGTAGGATCAGGCGCGCGCGGCCCTTGGGCACGGGGCACAGCAATACCGCCGTGCCCCACAGCAACAAGGCCGCGCCGGTGTTGCACAGGCCATAGAGGATCTGGGTCACCAAGAAGGTGTGCTGGGCGCCGAACCAGGTCTGCGCCAGCCATACCGGGATGAAATCCAGCCCGCCGTGGATGGTGAAGGCATGGGCGCCCGGCTGACTGTGCAGCAGCGTCGGCAGCGTGGCGAAGTATTCCCCCTGGTGGAAGGGGTCGAGAATGACGCCCTGGCCGAATAGAAAGAAGTTGATGATGGAAAAGGCCAGAACGCTGATGAAACCGGCGATGCCGGACACCCCCCTGGGTGTCGCTTCAGTGGAAGGGTTCGGCATCGAGGCGCTCCAAGGCATCGAAAATGTTGTCGATCTTGCCGCCCAGCATCGAATAGCAGCCGGGTAACTGGGGGTGTTGTTCGAAAAGGATGGGACGGCCGTCGTCCCCTTCGTTCTTCATCAGGATGGTTTTCACCTCGAACAGCGAATCCCGGTATTCCACCCGCGCCGCCGCCGACATGTAGCGGGCCACGTCCCGCACCATCCAGTCCGCCCGCGAGGCGCGATCATAGTCATCCAGCAGCGTATAGGGATCGGTGCCATTGGCGTCTTCCCAGTTGAGGTGCGGGGTGTAGCGCACATGGGACAGGGTGTGCAGACCGCGCGCCGGGAAGGGCATCATGGAAAAGAACGGACCATCCATGACCGTCACGCCGAGGTTGCGCAGCTCCGGAGGCATCTCCACCAGGGCCATCTCGGTGATCTCGTGACGCAGACGCGTGGTGGTACCGGGGAAATCACCGCCGTACTGGTTGAGACCGCTGTAGGTGCAGTTGAAGAGATAGCGGCAGTGCATCTCCTCCTGCCCGCCCGCTTCGTCCACCACCTCGACGCCCAGACCACCGGTTTCACCACGGATCGCCGTTACCCGACTCTTGAAGCGCAACTCCACGCCGACGGCATCGAGTTCACGACCGACTTCAGCGGCGAGCACCGCGGAATTGAAGGCATATTCCTCGGTGAGATACACCGACTCGATCAATCGGTCGTCGAACAGTCGACTTAATTCCTCGGGTGCGGGCTGCAAGGAAGCCTCGATACCCTGGCAGAAACGCTCGAACTGTTTGGCCGTCACCTTGGAGTTGTTGCGGGCGATGGCATACAACTTGGTGAAGTCCCGCACCACCACATCGGGATAGTCGCGCAGGAAGCGCGGCAAGTTGACCCGACTGCGAAAGGCCGTGACGAAACTGCGGGGATAGTGATAGCCGTTATGAACCCGTGCCTGATTATGATAAGAGGCGCGCTTCAACAGCCCCTCTTCCCTTTCGATCAGCGTGACTTTCGCAAAGCCTCTCACTCGCATGAGATACAGGGCCGTCATGGCCCCGTAGAATCCGCCACCTATGACGATCGCATCTCTCATGATCGTCAGGCCATGCCGGATTGAGTAGCCGGCCTTGCGGCATTACCGCCCTGCACCACTTCGACATTGAGCTTGTCGCGCCGCGTCATGACCGCACTGGTGAACTCCTGGGCGACATGATAGAGCGGCCCTTCGTTGACTCTGTGGGTCAACTGCAGGACATATTCCCCAAGCACCAGCAGAACCAGCGAAATGAGAAAGAACATGCCGGACTGCTGTAATGAAATCGTCACCCAACCGGGTGCCACGTCATCCTTGAACACACCGATGGCGATGACGTAGATGGAATAGAGCAGATTGGACAGGGCCCCCACGATGGACAGGAGACTGACCATGCGCATGGGCTTGCGGGTGGAGGACACCAGCAGTCGAGCACCCCGATCGAAACTGCCGGACAGCCGCTTGGGCTTGGTGCTGCGCGGCGGCATGCTGTATTCGAGGTTGATGCGCGAGAACCCTGCGGTGGCGGGTAGATGCCGGTAGGTCAGCGCCGGCGCGGGATGGCGCAGGATGTAGTTGATGACCTTCTTGCTGAGCATTCGGAACTGGGGCGCGTCCTTGGCCAGATCCACCCCGTTGAATCTCTTGTAGAGACTGTTGAAGCCATTGGAGCAAAGGCTGTAAGACAGAGTCTGCCGAACTTTCTGCTGATTGTTGGCAAAGACCACGTCTACCCCACCGGCTGCCTGTTGCAACATATCGGGCAGGAAGGCGATGTCATCGGTTTCCGGATCTATGACGACTGCGAAGTCGCCCAAGGCGTTTTCCAATCCCACCCAGGCGGCAGTATCCGAATCCACTTCTTTGGTCAGGGCATATACCTGCAGATTGGGCAGGCCATTGATACTGGTGAGTTGCTTTAATCGAGCTACGCTGTCATCAGAGGAGGCGTTGTCGACGATGATAAGTTCGTAGTCACTTACCAAGGGACCGATGACAGTTGCGGCGCGCTCAAGCACGTTTTGCAACTCGGTTGCCTGATTACGAACGACGAAGACGACTGAAAGTAGGACGGGATAAAAGGCCATGACGCGAACCTCCAGAGGCGCTCCAGATTCATGCAATGCAGACGGTTAGCCAATGGAGAGTACAGATAAATTCGGCAGGTTTTCGTCCGCTGCTCTATGCTGTGATCACAACCACAAATCGCTGCTGGAAGAGCCTGGAAGTCGGACAAAGTCGCTGTTTTTGCCCTATCCTCCAAACTGCTGTAACGGTTCGGCAAGGGCACTTGAAGGCGTCGGACTGCAAGGAGAGGTACTGGAAAGGAATCTGGTGTCCCAGAGTGGGGTCGAACCACCAACCTTCCCCTTAGGAGGGGGATGCTCTATCCAATTGAGCTACTGGGACAGGAAGGGCACTCATGGTAACGAGCAGCGGAAGGTTTGTCATGTTTCGGTTCGGCAGCGCCGCAGTACGCGAGGACTGCCAAAGACAGGAAGTTCTTCGGCAGCTTTGCAATTTGCTGCGTACGTCGGTAAATTGACGTCAATAAAAAAGATACCTAGGGACAGGTGGTTACAGAGTCCAAGGTGCCATGAGTGCTAGCGGAACGAGACGAGGGCTTACGCCTTCACTGATTTTTGACTCCAGATGAAGTACCTCAATGACCCAGGCCATTAGATCCTACTCAAGCCGTACTGCTGACAAATTCGTCGTGCGTCTGCCCGAGGGCATGCGAGAGCGCATCGCGGATGTGGCCCGCAACCACCATCGCAGCATGAACTCGGAAATCATCGCGCGTCTCGAGCAGAGCTTGCAGCAAGAGGGCGCCCTAGGCGACGAACCCGGGCTTCGCCTGGACAGTCCGGAGATCACCGCTAGCGAGCGGGAGCTGCTGCAGCGCTTTCGACAACTGTCGGGTCGCCAGCAGAATGCCCTGATCTCGCTGATCGCCCACGACATCGACGCCGCATCCTGACAGCGCCCGGGCTGCCCTAACCCTGGGTAGCCCGTTGCACCCTACCCTGCCTACATCAGGAACAGGGTGGCGAGCCCCAAGAAGATGAAGAAGCCGCCGCTGTCGGTCACCGCGGTAATCAGCACGCTCGACCCCATGGCCGGGTCACGACCGAAGCGCTGCAGGGTCATGGGAATCAGCACCCCCATGAAGGCCGCCAGCAGCAGATTGAGGGTCATGGCGCCCATCATCACCAGGCCCAGTGACCAGCTGCTGTACAGATAGAAGGCAACCAGCCCTATCACCCCACCCCAGATGACGCCGTTGCACAGGGCGACGCCCATTTCCTTGCGCAGCAGCCGCGTGGTGCTGGTGACGCTGATCTGCCCTAGCGCCATGGCGCGGACGATCATGGTGATGGCCTGGTTGCCCGAGTTGCCGCCGATACCGGCCACGATGGGCATGAGCGCGGCAAGGGCTACCAGCTTCTCGATCGACCCCTCGAAGAGCCCGATGACGCGCGAAGCGATAAAGGCGGTGATGAGGTTGGTGGCCAGCCAGGTCCAGCGATTGCCCACAGACTTCCACACCGAGGCGAAGACGTCTTCGTCTTCGCGCAGACCGGCCATGTTGAGGACTTCGCTTTCGCTTTCCTCGCGGATCAGGTCGACCATCTCGTCGATGGTGAGACGACCGATCAGCTTGCCGTTCTTGTCCACTACCGGGGCCGAGACCAGGTCATAACGTTCGAAGGCCTGGGCCGCGTCATAGGCGTCGCCATCCGGATGGAAGGCCACCGCCTCCTTGGCCATGACCTCGACCACCAGCTTGTCCGGATCGTTGACCAGCAATCGCTTGATCGGCAGCACACCCTTGAGGATGCTGTCGTTATCGACGACGAACAGCTTGTCGGTGTGGTCGGGCAGCTCCTTGAGGCGGCGCAGGTAGCGCAGCACTACTTCCAGAGCGACGTCGTCGCGGATGGTGACCATCTCGAAGTCCATCAGGGCACCGACCTGATCCTCTTCGTAGGACAGCGCGGAGCGCACCCGCTCGCGCTGCTGGGCGTCCAGGGCGTCCATGAGCTCATGGACGACATCGCGCGGCAGGTCCGCGGCCAGATCGGCGAGTTCGTCGGCGTCGAGCTGGCCGGCCACCGCGAGGATTTCCTGATCGTCCATGTCGGCGATCAACGTCTCGCGGACGGCGTCCGAGACTTCCAGTAGGA
This sequence comes from Pseudomonas sp. PLB05, assembly GCF_021106615.1. NCBI lineage: Bacteria > Pseudomonadati > Pseudomonadota > Gammaproteobacteria > Pseudomonadales > Pseudomonadaceae > Pseudomonas > Pseudomonas sp. PLB05. The sequence continues at coordinate 371,050 of NZ_JAJOHO010000001.1, read as the reverse complement.
TCTCGCCATCACGCTCGGTCTTGACCAGCCCCCAGACGGTCAGACGATCTTCTTGCGGCAGGGCTTCGAGAATGAAGGCGACGTCGGCCGGGTGCAGCTCGTCCAGGCGGGCACGCAGCTCTTCGAGGCCTTCTTCGGGAATATCGGCGGGGGCTACGGGGGCGCGATCCTGGTCTTCACGCGCCTCGACAGCGAGGTCGTAGCGCTCCAGCAACTCGACGACCTGGGCGAGCCGCTCTTGCAGCGTCTCGTGGGGCTTTCTGATGTCTGCTTCTTTCACTACGGTCATAGCGCACTCCGGCCCGCCGGCGGAGCGCACCGACGAACCCTATCTCAACAACGGGACGAAAAAGGCGATTGAGTGTTGACTGGGTAAGTCCATAAGGGGGGATGACCACTGCCCCGGCGGGGCTGACGGCGGGGATGATACACCGGACCGGTTGCCGGTGCGAAGGCAAAAGGGTTTCAAAACAGCTATTTGCAAGGGCTTTGACAGGGTATCGAGACGGCGATTTTGGTTCTCGTGCAGCGACCTTTACTTCGCTAAGCTGGAGGCCTACGTCAAGGAGGACGTCCCATGAAGAAGCTGCTCGTGCTCGGCCTGTTACTGGGCTGCGACCCGGCCCACTCGGCCACGGTCTATCGCTGCGAAGATGCCAGCGGCCACCTCACCTTTTCCGCCAGCGGCTGCGCTTCGGACAGCGACAGCAGCCTGCAACGTGCGGACAACCCCCGTCCCGGTGGCGCCAGGCCCACCCTGATGGCGAAACCCAAGGCCGCACCCCGCAAGGAGGTCTCGCGTGCGCCAACGGTGGTAGCCGCCAAGACGGATGGGTGCGGTGACCGGCTCAGCGCCAGCGAGAGGCGGCAGGCGATCATCCGCGGACAGGTCAGGGTCGGCATGAGCCGAGCGGACGTGGAGAACGCCCTGGGACAACCGCGACGGATTTCCCAGCTGGATACCCTGACCCGCTATCACTACGACGGGCGCCAGCGCAAGGAGCGCTCGCGCCTGGTGACCTTTGACGAGCACGGTTGCGTGCGCCGACGCTGACGCACGTAGATCCTAATTAGAGCCTGTTCAAAGTCTCGCGAGCTAGAGACAAACAAGGCCTAGGCGGCCCCGCGAAAATAGCTGAGGAAGCGCAGTTTACACGTAGTAAATGAGCATTCCGACCGGGCTGGCGCTCCAGGCCATTTTCAACGCCGTCTGGCCGACGCGCAGCAGACTTTGGACAGGTTCTCAGAGCACGGCGCGGGGATAGGAGCCGAGTACCTTGAGCGCCACGGCGCCGGTGGACAGGCGTTCCAGCACGTCGCGGATCAGCGGATCGGCCTGGTGGCCGAGGAAATCGATGAAGAAGACGTAGGTCCACTTGCCGCTGCGCGATGGCCGCGTCTCGATCCGGCTGAGGTCGATATTGTTGGTATGGAACGGCAGCAACAGCTCGTGCAGGGCACCCGGCTTGTTCTGCATGGAGACGATGATGGAGGTTTTGTCATCGCCACTGGGCGGCACGTCCTGGTTGCCGATGATGAGGAAGCGCGTGGAGTTGTCCGGGCGATCCTCGATCTTCTGCTGCACCGGGGTCAGGCCATAGAGCGAGGCCGCCATGTCGCCGGCGATGGCCGCGCTGTTCCACTCCCCCTTCACCCGCCGCGCCGCCTCGGCGTTGCTGGCCACCGCCACCCGCTCGACGCTCGGGTAGTAGGAGTCCAGCCACTTGCGGCACTGGGCCAGCGACTGGGCATGGGAATAGATGCGGGTGATGCTGTCGGCCTTGGTGTTCTCACCGATCAACAGGTGGTGGTGGATGCGCAGCTCCACCTCGCCGCAGATCGACAGGTTGTGCTCGAGGAAGCTGTCCAGGGTGTGATTGACCGCCCCTTCGGTGGAGTTCTCCACGGGCACCACGCCGAAGTTGGAGGCGCCGGCAGCGACCTCGCGAAAGACCTCGTCGATGGCCGCCATGGGCCGGGTCACCACGGCCTTGCCGAAGTGCTTGAGCGCCGCGGCCTGGGAGAAGGTGCCTTCCGGGCCGAGGTAGGCCACGTGCAGCGGCTCTTCCAGGGCCAGGCAGCAGGACATGATCTCGCGGAACAGCCGCGCCATGTCTTCGTCGCGGACCGGACCGCCGTTGCGCTCCATCACCCGCTTGAGCACCTGGGCCTCGCGCTCGGGTCGGTAGAACACGGGCTTTTCGCCCTCCGCCAGCGTCCCCATCTTGACCCGTGCCACGTCCTGGGCGCAGCGGGCACGTTCGCTGATCAGCTCCTGGATGCGTTCGTCCAGACTGTCGATCCGCAGGCGCAGGGCCTTGAGCTCGTGTTCCGACATGATCAGCCGTGCTCCTTCTCGAATTCGGCCAGATAGGTCACCAGCGCCTGGACGGCTTCCAGGGTGACGGCGTTGTAGATGGAGGCGCGCATGCCACCCACCGAGCGGTGCCCCTGCAGATACAGCAGGCCACGTTCCTCGGCGCCTGCCAGGAAGGCCTTATCCAGGCGCTCGTCGGCCAGGCGGAAGGGCACGTTCATCCAGGAACGGTCATTCTTGGCGATGGGGTTGCTGTAGAAGTCGCTGGCGTCGATGAAGCCGTACAGCAGCTCCTTCTTCTGGCGATTCAGGCGCTCCATGGCGGGCAGGCCGCCCTGCTCCTTGAGCCACTTGAACACCAGCCCCGACAGGTACCAGGAGAAGGTGGCCGGGGTGTTGTACATGGAACCGTTGTCGGCCTCGACCTTGTAGTCCAGCAGCGTCGGGCAGCCGGCGCGGGCGCGACCCAGCAGGTCTTCGCGGACGATCACCACCACCAAACCACTCGGCCCAATGTTCTTCTGGGCGCCGGCGTAGATCAGCCCGAAGCGTGAGACGTCCAGCGGCCGCGAGAGGATGTCGGAAGAGGCATCCGCCACCAGGGGCACGTCGCCCACGTCCGGAATCCAGTCGAATTCCAGGCCGCCGATGGTTTCGTTGGGGGTGTAGTGGACGTAGGCGGCGTCCTTGGACAGCTGCCATTCGCTCTGCGCCGGAATGGCGAAGTAGTCGTAGCCCTTGGCGCTGGCAGCGACGTTGACGGTGCCATAGTGCTGCGCCTGCTCGATGGCCTTGCGCGACCAGATGCCGGTGTCGATGTAGTCGGCGGTGCCGCCCTCGGGCAGCAGGTTCATCGCCAGCTGGGCGAACTGCAGGCTGGCGCCACCCTGCAGGAACAGCACCCTGTAGTTGCTGGGAATGGCCAGCAACTCGCGCAGATCGGCCTCGGCCTGGCTCGAAATGGCGGTGAAGTCTTCACCGCGGTGGCTCATCTCCATTACCGACAGGCCACGGCCCTGCCAATCCAGCAGATCGGCCTGGGCCTGGCGCAGCACAGCTTCGGGCAGGGCCGCCGGGCCGGCGCAGAAGTTGTAGGCACGCTTGCTCATCGCTCGTCATCCTCGTTCGGAAGGTCGTCGCTCGGCACGTCGCTGGCACCGGGCAGCACATCGTCCTGATCCGGCTCGTGGCTGTCGACCGGCAACTCCTTGTCGAGCAGTTCGTCGTCCAGTTCGGCTTCGTGGTCCAGCAGCTCTTCGTCCACCGAAGGCTCCTGCACCCGCTCCAGGCCCACCAGTTTCTCGCCCTTGCCGAGCTTGATCAGGGTCACGCCCTGGGTGTTACGGCCGGTACGGGAGATGCCCTCGACCGGGGTACGCACCAGGGTGCCCTGGTCGGAGATCAGCATGATCTCTTCGCCGTCCAGTACCTGGATGGCGCCGATCAGGGGACCGTTGCGTTCGTTGATGACCATGGCGATCACGCCCTGGCCACCGCGACCACGCTGCGGGTATTCGGCCATGGCGGTGCGCTTGCCGAAGCCATTGAGGCTGGCGGTCAGGATCTCGGCGCCCGGCTCGGGGATCAGCATGGAAATCAACCGCTGGTTCTCGGCCAGACGCATGCCGCGCACGCCGCGGGCGGTACGGCCCATGGTGCGCACATGGCGCTCCTTGAAGCGGATGACCTTGCCACCGTCGGAGAACAGCATGACTTCGCGGGCACCGTCGGTGATGGCGGCGGCGATCAGGCTGTCGCCCTCCTCCAGCTTCAGGGCAATCAGACCATTGCTGCGCGGACGGCTGAACTGCACCAGCGGGGTCTTCTTCACGGTGCCGTTGCGAGTGGCCATGAAGATGTAGGCACCGGTGGGCTCGTCCTGCTCGGCGTCGAGGACTTCGCCCTCTTCGCCTTCGACCTCGACGTCGTCTTCCACCAGCACGGCGTCTTCGATGTCCAGGTTGTCGTCCTGCTCGCCCAGATCCTCTTCACCGATGGGCGCCTGCTGGCGCACGGCTTCCAGATCGACCGGCAGCATGGCAGTGATGCGCTCGCCTTCGGCCAGCGGCAGCAGGTTGACCAGCGGCCGGCCACGGGCGGCGCGGGAGGCCTCGGGGATCTCGTAGGTACGCTTCCAGTAGACCTTGCCCAGGCTGGAGAACAGCAGCAGGGTGGTGTGGCTGTTGGCGACCAGCAGGTGCTCGATGTAGTCCTCTTCCTTGACCGCCGAGGCCGAGCGGCCGCGACCGCCCCGGCGCTGGGCCTGGTAGGCGTGCAGCGGCTGGGACTTGGCATAGCCGCCGTGGGAGATGGTGACGACGCGGTCTTCCTCGGTGATGAGGTCGGCGATGGTCAGGTCCACCTGGGAGGCGATGATCTCGGTGCGACGCTTGTCGCCGAACTCGGCCTTGACCTTTTCCAGCTCCTCGCGGATGACTTCCATCAGCCGCTCGGGGTTGGTCAGGATGCGGATCAGTTCGCCGATCTGCAGCAGGATCTCCTGGTACTCGGCGATGAGCTTCTCGTGCTCCAGGCCGGTCAGGCGGTGCAGACGCAGATCCAGAATGGCCTGGGCCTGTTCCGGCGAAAGGTGGTACTTGCCCTCGTGCAGACCATACTGCTCGGGCAGTTCGTCCGGACGGCAGGAATCGGCGCCGGCGCGCTCGACCATCTCGCGTACCGCGCTGGATTCCCAGGGCGTAGCGATCAGGCGTTCCTTGGCTTCGGCCGGGGTCGGCGAGCTCTTGATCAGCTCGATGACCGGATCGATGTTGGACAGGGCGACCGCCTGGCCTTCGAGGATGTGGCCACGCTCGCGCGCCTTGCGCAGTTCGTAGACGGTCCGCCGGGTGACGACTTCGCGACGGTGGCGAATGAAGGCTTCCAGCAGTTCCTTGAGGTTCAGGGTGCGCGGCTGGCCGTCGAGCAGGGCCACCACGTTGATGCCGAACACCGTCTGCAGCTGGGTCTGGGCGTAGAGGTTGTTGAGCACCACCTCGGGGGTTTCGCCACGGCGCAGCTCGATGACCACGCGCATGCCATCCTTGTCGGACTCGTCGCGCAGCTCGGTGATGCCTTCGATCTTCTTCTCTTTCACCAGCTCGGCGATCTTCTCGATCAGCCGTGCCTTGTTGAGCTGGTAGGGCAGCTCGGTGATGACGATCTGCTGGCGATTGGCGCTCTTGTCGATGTCCTCGACTTCGGCGCGAGCCCGTACGTAGATGCGGCCACGGCCGGTGCGATAGGCCTCGATGATGCCGGCGCGACCGTTGATGATGCCCGCGGTCGGGAAGTCCGGACCGGGGATGTACTGCATCAGGTCGTCGACGGTCAGCTCGCTGTTTTCGATCAGCGCCAGGCAGCCATCGATCACTTCGCCGAGGTTGTGCGGCGGAATGTTGGTGGCCATGCCGACCGCGATGCCGCTGGAACCGTTGACCAGCAGGTTGGGGATGCGCGTGGGCATCACCGCCGGGATCTGCTCGGTGCCGTCGTAGTTGGGCACCCAGTCGACGGTTTCCTTGTCCAGGTCGGCCAAGAGTTCGTGGGCGAGCTTGGACATCCGCACTTCGGTGTAACGCATGGCCGCGGCGTTGTCGCCGTCCACCGAACCGAAGTTGCCCTGGCCGTCCACCAGCATGTAGCGCAGCGAGAAGGGCTGGGCCATCCGCACGATGGTGTCGTAGACGGCGGTGTCGCCGTGGGGGTGGTACTTACCGATGACGTCACCCACCACACGGGCGGATTTCTTGTACGGCTTGTTCCAGTCGTTGCCCAGCTCGCTCATGGCGTAGAGCACGCGCCGGTGCACCGGCTTGAGGCCGTCACGCACATCCGGCAAGGCCCGGCCGACGATGACGCTCATCGCGTAGTCGAGATACGACTGCCGCAACTCGTCTTCGATATTGACCGGGAGGATTTCTTTGGCCAGTTCACCCATGAGAAGCCTGGTTCCTTCTGATCTGAAAAGCGCTAGGGCTCGTCCGCACGTCGGCCGAGCCTGATATAGGAGAGGCGAAAGCCCGTCTGGCGGCGCCCGTCACCGGCGGCGCAAAAGGCGCTCCGACCGGTTTTCAGCACTGCATCACCGCCTGCCGAGGGCTTTCGAACAAAGCCTGTGCAAAGAGCGAAATTCTAACACATTCAGGGAGGTATCCGCCCCTGGCGATCACCTCAATGCAGGCGTCGGCGATTCATCAACTCGGCCATCTTCTTGGCGTCCGGACGCTCCACCACGCCGCGCTCGGTGACGATGGCGTCGATGAGATCGGCCGGGGTGACGTCGAACACCGGATTGAACGCGTCCACATCCGCGGCGATGCGCTGGCCACCGGCCTCGAGCAATTCGTGACCGGCGCGTTCCTCGATGGGGATGTCGTCACCGGACGCCAGATTCATGTCGATGGTCGAACTGGGCGCCACCACCATGAAGCGCACCCCGTGGTGCATGGCGATGACCGCCAGGTTGTAGGTGCCGATCTTGTTGGCCACGTCGCCATTGGCGGTGATGCGATCGGCGCCGACGATCACCCAGGCGACGTTGCGCGTCTTCATCAGGTGCGCCGCCGCGGCATCGGCGTTGAGGCTGACCGGAATGCCCTCCCCGGCCAGCTCCCAGGCGGTCAGGCGCGAGCCCTGCAGCCAGGGGCGGGTCTCGTCGGCGTGGACGCATTCCACCAGGCCGTCCAGGTGCGCCGCGCGCAACACGCCCAGGGCGGTGCCGAAGCCGCCGGTGGCCAGGGCGCCGGTATTGCAGTGGGTGAGGAAGGTCTGCTTGCTGGCGTCGTGCTTGCGGATCAGTTCGACGCCCAGCTGGGCCATGGTCAGGTTGGCTTCGCGATCGCTCAGGTGGATGGCCACCGCCTCGGCTTCCAGCGCTGCCAAGGCGCCTTCCCCGGCCGCGCGCGTCAGGCGCTCGCGCATCCGGTTGAGCGCCCAGAACAGGTTGACCGCGGTGGGCCGCGACGCCGCCAGCAGCTCGATGTCGGCGCTGACGGTCTCCTCCCAGTTCTCACCCGCCGCGGCGCGCTGACGGGCGCCCAGCACCACGCCGTAGGCGGCGCTGATGCCGATGGCGGGCGCGCCACGCACCAGCATGTCGCGGATGGCCTGGGCCACCTCGGCGGCGCTGTGACAGGCGACCCAGTGTTCGCGCAGCGGCAACAGGCGCTGGTCGAGCAGGTGCAGGGCACCGTCCCGCCAGTCGATCGCCTTGATCTTTTCCGCCGCCAGCAGACGCTCTCGCATGATCTCTCCTCGACCTGAATCTGTAGCCCGCCAGTATACCGGCATCGGCGCGCGGATTTAGCGGTAGCGCCACAAGGACCGCTATACTGCCGGCTCGCCCCTCTTGGAATCGTCGCCGATGCCCACCCCCGCGCCCCTGGACCTCTTGTTGCTCCCCAGCTGGATCGTGCCGGTGGAGCCGGCCGGGGTGGTCCTGCGCGATTACGCCCTGGGGGTACGCGATGGCTGCATCGCCCTGCTCGCCCCGCGCGCCGAGGCTCTGCGCCAGCCGACGAAGGAGACCCTGGAGCTGCCGGGCAAGGTGCTGATCCCCGGGCTGATCAATGCCCACGGCCACGCCGCCATGACGCTGTTTCGCGGCATGGCCGACGACCTGCCGCTGCAGACCTGGCTGCAGGATCACATCTGGCCGGCCGAAGGCCGCTGGGTCGACGAGGATTTCGTCCGCGACGGCACCACCCTGGCCATCGCCGAGCAGATCCGGGGCGGCATCACCTGCTTCTCGGACATGTACTTCTATCCCCAGGTGGCCTGCGAGGCGATCCATCGCACCGGCGTGCGCGCCCAGGTCTGCCTGCCGATCCTCGACTTCCCGATTCCCGGCGCCCGCACGGCGGACGACATGATCCGTCGTGGCCTGGAGCTGTTCGACGACATGAAGCTGCACGAGCGCATCAGCGTCGCCTTCGGCCCCCATGCGCCCTATACCGTGGCCGACGCCAAGCTCGAAGAGATCCTGGTGCTGGCCGAGCAGTTGCAGGCACCGATCCAGATGCACGTGCACGAGACCGCCTTCGAGGTGGAGCAGGCGCTGGAGCAGACCGGCGAGCGGCCGCTCAGCCGGCTGCGGCGCCTGGGTCTGCTCGGTCCGCGTTTCCAGGCCGTGCACATGACCCAGGTGGACGACGAGGACCTGGAAAACCTGGTCGAAACCAACAGCCACGTCATCCACAGCCCCGAGTCCAACCTCAAGCTGGCCAGCGGCTTCTGCCCGGTGGAGCGCCTGTGGCAGGCCGGCGTCAACGTGGCCATCGGCACCGATGGCGCGGCCAGCAACAACGATCTCGACCTGCTCGGCGAAACCCGCACCGCCGCCCTGCTGGCCAAGGCCGTCGCCGGCTCGGCCACTGCCCTGGATGCCCATCGCGCGCTGCGCATGGCGACCCTGAACGGTGCCCGCGCCCTGGGCCTGGAGCGCTGCCTGGGTTCGCTGGAAATGGGCAAGGCCGCCGACCTGACCGCCGTCGACCTCGGGGGTCTCGCCCAGCAGCCGCTCTACGACCCCGTTTCGCAACTCATCTATGCCACCGGCCGGGACCGCGTCAGCGACGTCTGGGTCGGCGGCGTGCCGCTGCTACGCCAGAGCGAACTCGTGCGCCTGGACGAGGCCGAACTCATAGCCAATGCGCAGCAGTGGGCCACCCGTATCCAGCAGGGCGCCTGACGCGCCCCGCTCCCTTGCCTCTGGAGAACCCCATGTCCAACGTCGATAACGCCGAGATCGCCAAGTTCGAGGCCCTCGCCTACCGCTGGTGGGATCGCGAGAGCGAATTCAAGCCGCTGCACGACATCAATCCGCTGCGCGTCAACTGGATCGACCAGCACGCCGGCCTGGCCGGCAAGAAGGTGCTGGACGTCGGCTGCGGTGGCGGCATCCTCAGTGAGGCCATGGCCCAACGTGGTGCCCAGGTGACCGGCATCGACATGGCCGAGGCGCCCCTGGCCGTCGCCCGCTTGCACCAGCTGGAGTCCGGCGTGCCGGTGGAATACATCCAGGAGACCACCGAGGACCACGCGCGCAAGCATGCGGGCACCTATGACATCGTGACCTGCCTGGAGATGCTCGAACACGTGCCGGATCCCTCCTCGGTGATCAAGGCCTGCCACGACCTGGTCAAGCCGGGCGGCCAGGTGTTCTTCTCCACCATCAACCGCAATCCCAAGGCCTATCTGTTCGCCATCGTCGGCGCGGAATACGTGCTGCGCCTGCTGCCCCGCGGCACCCACGATTTCCGCAAGTTCATCCGCCCTTCGGAACTGGGTGCCTGGGCCCGTGCCGCCGGCCTCAACCTGCGCGACGTCATCGGCCTCACCTACAACCCGCTGACCAAGAGATACAAGCTGGAAGGCGACGTGACGGTGAACTACATGGTGCGCACCCAGCGCGAGGACTAGGCCATGCGTCTGCAAGCGGTCCTCTTCGACATGGATGGCACCCTGCTGGACACGGCGCCGGACTTCATCGCCATCATCCAGGGCATGCGCCAGGACAGGGGCCTTGCGCTCGCCGATGAAGCCCGCCTGCGCGGCGTCATCTCCGGTGGCGCCAAGGCCATGATCCTGGCCGGCTTCGAGGTCGACCCGCTGGGCACCGAACTCGAGCCCCTGCGCCTGGAGTTTCTCGAACGCTACCAGACGCACTGCGCGGTCCATACCCGGCTGTTCGAGGGCATGGACGAGATCCTGCGCGATCTCGACGCCGCCCGGCTGCGCTGGGGCGTGGTGACCAACAAGCCGGTGCGCTTCGCCGAGCCGATCATGCAGCGCCTGGGCCTGGCCGAACGCTCGGCCTGCCTGGTCTGTCCGGATCACGTCACGCACAGCAAGCCAGACCCGGAGATGGTGGTGCTGGCCTGTCGGCAACTGGATGTCGATCCCCAGACCGCCCTGTTCATCGGCGACGACCTGCGCGACATCGAGTCGGGCCGCGCCGCTGGCAGCAAGACGGTGGCGGCACGCTACGGCTACATCCATCCGGACGACCACCCCGAGCACTGGGGTGCCGACGCCATCATCGACCACCCGCTGGAATTGCGCGCCCTGCTCGACCGCGCGCTGTGCGGCTGCTAGAGGTTCAGATGTTCGACTACCAGGCTCCCGCCGAGCTATTGAAAGACCGCGTCATCCTCGTCACCGGCGCCAACCGCGGCATCGGCGCCGCCCTGGCCAAGGGCTGTGCGGCCTTGGGTGCCAAGGTCATCCTCCAGGGTCGCGATGCCGCGGCGCTGGATGCGGTGTGCCAGGATATCCAGGCCGGCGGTGGCCAGGTCGAGGCCTTGGTACTGGATCTGGAACAGGCTGACGCGGCGGCCTATGCCGCCGTAGCGGAGCGCCTGCAGCGAAGTCATGGCCGCCTGGACTGCCTGGTTCACAACGCCGGCCTGCTGGGACCGCGGGTGCCGTTGGAAGAAACCTCCGCCGCGGCCCTGGCGCAGGTGCTGCAGGTGAACGTCCAGGCGGGCTTCGCCCTGACCCAGGCGTTGTTGCCGCTGCTCAGGGCCGCCGACATGGCCTCGGTGATCTTCACCTCCAGCAGCGTCGGTCGCAAGGGACGGGCCGGCTGGGGCGCCTATTCGGTGTCTAAGTTCGCCACCGAAGGCCTGATGCAGGTGTGGGCCGAGGAGCTTGGAGAAGCCGGCATCCGGGTCAACAGCGTCAACCCGGGCGGCACCCGCACCGCCATGCGTGCGGCGGCCTATCCCGAGGAAGATCCTGCCCGGGTGCCCGCGCCGGAGGCCATCCTGCCGGTCTATCTCTACTTGCTCGGCCCCGACAGTCGAGGCACCACCGGGCAGGCGCTCAACGCCCAGTAGCGGGTTCGCTCAGACGTGGAAGCGCTGCACCAGTCGCGAGAGCTCGTCGCCCAGCTCGGCCAGCTCCCGACTGGCTGACGCCGTCGCCGCCATCGCCTGGCTGGACTGATCGGCGCCGTCGCGAATCCGGGTGACATTGACCGCCACCTCTTCGGCCACGCCCCGCTGCTGCACGGCCGCCGCGGCGATCTGCTGATTCTTCTGCTGGATGCTGGCCACCGCCGTGGCGATACCGGCGAAGGCCCGCCGGGTATCGCCGGCACTGCCCAGGGTCCCGGCCAGCAGGGTTTCGCTCTGCTGCATCCGCGCGACCGCTTCGCCACTGCCCTTCTGCAACGCCACGATGAGCTGCTCGATCTCGACACTCGACTGCTGGGTACGGCGCGCCAGGGCGCGGACTTCGTCGGCGACCACAGCAAACCCTCGCCCCTGCTCACCGGCGCGGGCCGCTTCGATGGCCGCGTTGAGCGCCAGCAGGTTGGTCTGCTCGGCCACTGCCTTGATCACGTCCAGCACACTGCTGATCGCCTGGCTGTCGTGGGACACGCCTTCGAGTCGCTCGGCAGCTGCCCGGACGTCTACCCCCAGGGTCTCGATACCGGCCAGACTGCGGCCGATCACCGCCTGGCCGTCGCTGACCTGGCGCTCGGCTTGGTCGCCGGCACCGGCGGCGGCCTCGGCGTCCGCGGCGACGCCCTGGGCGGTGGCGGCCAATTCAGCCATGGCCGCCGCCACCTGATCGGTTTCCTCGCGCTGGCGGGTCACGCCCAGTTGCGCCTCCCGGGCCTGCTCGGCCAGGGCCGCGGCGGACTGGCCGAGCCGGCCGATGCCATTCTGCAGTTGCAGAACCATGCCACGCAGCGCCGCCACCATGCTGGCGCTAGAACGTTGCAGCTGGCCGATCTCGTCACCGCGATCCACGGTCAACTCGACATCCAGCTGGCCCTGGGCGATGCGTTCGGCGGCAGCGATCACCTTGCGCAGCGGGCGGACAATGGCCAGGGTGATGATCAGCGCGGCCAGGGCACCGACGATCAGCGCCAGCAGGGCGACGCCGCCGATGGTCAGCAGGCGCTTGGTCATCATCGCCTGCAACTCGGCTTCCTGTTGCCCATAAAGGGCATCGACCCGCTCCACGGCGGCCTCGGCCAGGCTGGTCATCCGCGCACCGGCGGTCTGCTCCTGGGCCAGGGCGGCGGCATAGTCGCCCAGGCGGCGGATGAATTCCTTGATATTGGTGGAGACGTCCTGGATGACCGAGGAATAGGCCGGATCGCTCAGCTGCGGCTCCACCTTGGCCAGTAGCTCGAGGGCGGCACTAGCCGAGGGCAAGGGCTGGTCGTCCACCGTGTTCTTGCCTGCCCGTGCCTGAGCTTCGTCAAGGCTCTTGAGCATCAGGCGATAGAGTTCGCCGACCTGCTGCGACAGGGTCAGGAGTTCGGCGCCCTGCTTGCCAGCGGAATCCTTGAGCGCATAGGCACCGTCATCCAGCAGACCGGACTGGAGGATATCCAGGCTGTTGGCCGCGCCTTCCACCAGGAAGGCCGCCCCTTCCATGGCCAGACGGCGCGAGGTATTGAGGCGCTCGAAGTCGGCGAAGGCGGCACCATAGGCCTTGGTGGCCTCGCGGGCGGCATCGATATCGGCAGCGTTGGCATTGCCCATCTCCGCCTGCAACTGCCCCAACCGCTCGAGCACCACCGGCAAGGCCTGCCGCAGGTGCTCGGCCTGGGCGGCCTCGCCACTCAGGCGAAAGCCCTGCTCCAGGGCGCGCACCTGCATCACCTGCCGGTTGACCGCCGCCATGTCGCGCAGGGAACCGAAGCGATGCTCGACATCCTTGAGCGCAAGGCCGCCCTGGAGGGCCACCACCAGTGTCAGCAGCAGCACCAGAGCAAAGCCCACCGCCAGCTTGGTCGCGGTTCGCCAATTGGCCAGGCGATAGCGGGCAATCCCTTTCATACGGCACCCCAACGGAATGAGTTCTACCGACGCTGTCGTCCGCAGAAGCCGATTCTTGAGGGGCTGGGGGCTAACGAGCCGCTATCCGTCGCACTCGGTTATGCCGACGTCGCTTTGGATGGCGGCCGTTTGCCAGCCGCACGAACGATCAACGACCGGCGCGAGACTCGCGAATATAGAAGCGCGCCTTTTCCGCATTCTTCACGCAACCGGTGTAGGCCTCGACCTGCTGCTGGGTCTTGGCGGTGGACAGCAGCGCCAGCGCCTTGGAATAGCTCACGGTGCCGGAAAAGCCTTCGGCCTTGGCCAGGTCGAGTTCCTGCCAGGCGGAACGGGTCTGGCTGGCGCAGCTGTCGCGATTGACCACCTTGCCCGAGCACCCCGCGAGTACCACGGCGGCCAGGGTGGCAGCCAGGACGGGAACCAGTTTCGCTTTCATCTCTCTTTCTCCTTGCGACCGGCCGGAACGGCCGGATAACCGCAGCGTAGACCGCTAACCGTGGCCGCTGTTCAGCCCCGATTGCGCAGAAACTCGACCACCGCGGCCTGGTCGCCGCTGAAGATCACCCGCGACGCCTTGCTCTCGCGCTGATAGGCGTACATGGGATCGTAGTATTCGGCCAGCAGCCCCTCGATCCAGCCGCGATGCGCGGCAACGTCGCCCGAGCGCTCCTGCTCGGCCAGGGCGTCTTCGAGAATGGCCGACAGGCGCTGGAAGCGTTCGCCACCCAGGCGCTTGGCGATGCCGGAGAGACTCTTGCGCAGCTGCTCGGCGAACAGCGCGAAGCCCTGCTCCGGCCCGTGCAGGGCAAGGAACTCCGCCGCCAGGTCGATGACGTAGTCGCGCAGAATGCGCTCGATGCGGTTTTCCCGGCTGTCTTCCAGCCAGACCAGCGGGTACTGCTGCATGCCCTGGTGCAATTCCAACGGCAAGGAGCAGCGACCGACCAGCCGTGACTCGTCTTCGAGCACGAACTGCCCCTGCCCCGCCTGGCGGCGGCGCAACAGATCGACGGCCAGGCGATTCTCGAAATCGATCTGGCCCGGCTGCGGCGTGGCGCGCTTGCCGAAACTGGAACCGCGGTGGTTGGCATGGCCTTCGAGGTCGACGGCGTTGTCGAGTTGAGCCACCACCTCGGTCTTGCCGGTACCGGTCATGCCGCCCACCACTACGAAGCGGCACTCGGCGAGCGCCTGCTGCAGCGTGTCGATAAGAAAGTTGCGCATGGCCTTGTAGCCACCCACCACCCGCGGATAGGCGATGCTGGCCTCGCTGCGCAGCCATTCCTGGCTGATCTGCGAGCGCAAGCCGCCGCGGAAGCAATAGAGATAGCCCTCCGGATGGGCCCGGGCGAAATCGGCCCAGGCCTGGATGCGCGCCTCCTTGACCGCACCAGACACCAGTTGATGACCCAGTTGCAACGCCGCCTGCTGGCCCTGCTGCTTATAGCGGGTGCCCACGCGCTGGCGCTCCAGGTCGTTCATCAATGGCAGGTTGGTCGCCTGGGGAAAGGCCCCCTTGCCGAACTCCACCGGGGCGCGGACATCGATCAGGGGTACATCGCTCAGGAACAGCGCTCGCAGGTCGCGGGCATCCTCACGCTGGTTCATCAAGCCACCTCGACCGCATGGGCGCGCCGAGCCACCAGTTGCCCTATGGGTTGCAGGGCCAGACCCAGCTCCGCGGCCACGCCAAGGAATTCCGCCTCGCCCTCGGGGGCCACGGCCACCAACAGGCCGCCACTGGTCTGGGGATCGCACAGCAGCTGGCGGCGGGCCTCGTCCAGCGGGGCGATGCGGCTGCCGTAGCTGTCGAAGTTGCGCTCGGTGCCGCCGGGCACGCTGCCCTGCTGCAGATAGAAATCCACCCCGTCGAGACGGGGAATGGCGGCGAAGTTGAGTTCGGCTGTCAGGCCACTGCCGTCGGCCATCTCCACCAGGTGGCCGAGCAGCCCGAAGCCAGTGACGTCGGTCATCGCCGTCACCCCGGCCAGGCGGCCGAAACGACTGCCGGGACGATTGAGCTGGCACATGGTGTCACGCGCCAGATGGCGATCCTCCGGCCGCAACAGGGCGCGCTTCTCGGCGGTGGTGAGGATGCCGATGCCCAGCGGCTTGGTCAGATAGAGACGACTGCCCAAGGTCGCGGTGTCGTTACGCTTGAGGTGGCGCTTCTCCACGATCCCGGTCACGGCCAGGCCGAAGATCGGCTCGGGCGCGTCGATGGAATGGCCGCCGGCCAGGGGAATGCCGGCCTCGTCGCAGACCCGCCGACCACCGGCGATGACCTCGCGCGCCACTTCCGGCGGCAGCACATTGACCGGCCAACCGAGGATGGCGATGGCCAGCAAGGGGTCACCACCCATGGCATAGATGTCGCTGATGGCATTGGTGGCGGCGATGCGACCGAAATCGAAGGGGTCATCGACGATGGGCATGAAGAAGTCGGTGGTGGAGACCACCCCGCGCTCGTCATCCAGGCCATAGACCGCCGCATCGTCGCGCGATGCATTGCCCACCCACAGCCGCGGATCCAGATGCTGGGCGCCGCTGCCGGCCAGGATGGTCTCCAGGGTCTTGGGGGCGATCTTGCAACCACAACCGGCACCGTGGCTGTATTGGGTGAGGCGAATGGGATCGGTCATCGTTACTCCGGTTCAGCGGTGGCGCTGGTTCGACAGCCAGCGCGAAGGGGCGTAATAGTAGCAAATGCCTGTCAGGCGGCGGGGACCGACCGCGCCTAACAGATCGCCAGCCAAAGCAAAAGGACTGTTTTCTGGCGGTAATCCACAGTTGCTGTGGATAACCTCGTGGAAAACCTCCGGCCGACCCCGGACAAGTGAGCGGCGGTGCGGCGATGGACGAACTGGCGATTTTTTAGCCGGTCCGCCAACTATTTTTTCCCGCTGAAGGGTAGCGAACGGAAGCGCCGTGCGTTATGGCCAGGGTGCGCTAGCATTGGCGGTTTCCCCGGTCATAGCAGTGCTCATGTCTTCTTCAGCGACGTCCCACCTCACGCCCTGGCAACGCAGCCTGCTGCTCGCCAGCCTCATGCTCATCGCCCTCAACCTGCGCCCGGCCCTCTCCAGCCTGGCGCCCCTGCTGCGGCAGATCGAAGCCAGCACGGGCCTTTCCAGCAGCGCCATCGGCCTGCTCACCACCCTGCCGGTACTCTGCCTGGGGCTATTCGCGCCCCTGGCCCCGCGCCTGGCGCGCCGCTGGGGCAGCGAGCGCACGCTGGGCGCCATTCTGGCGCTGCTCGCCGGCGGCATCGTCCTGCGCAGTCTGCTACCACCCCTGGGGCTGTTTCTTGGCAGCCTGATCGCCGGCGCCTGCATCGGCATCCTCGGCGTGCTGCTGCCGGCCCTGGTCAAGCGCGACTTTCCCGCCCAGGCCGGCCAGCTGATGGGGCTCTACACCATGATGCTGTGCATTGGCGCCGCCGTGGCCGCAGGCGCCACCGCGCCCCTCGCCGCGGCCTTCGACGGCCGCTGGCAACCTGCTCTCGCCACCTGGGCCCTGGTCGCCGTGGTGGCCCTGCTGGTCTGGCTGCCGCAATTGCGCCAGCCGCCCACCATCGCACCGCGCCGGGGTGCCGGCGGTTCGCTGTGGCGCAACCGACTGGCCTGGCAGATCACCCTGTACATGGGCTTGCAGTCGTCGCTGGCCTATATCGTCTTTGGCTGGCTGCCGACCCTGCTGATGGATCGCGGCCTGGGCATGGTGCAGGCAGGTCTGATGCTGTCGGGTTCGGTGATGACCCAGCTGGTCAGCGCCCTCACCGCCCCCTGGCTGGCGACCCGCGGCAGAGACCAGCGCCTGGCCATCGTGGTGGCCATGAGCCTGACCCTCGCCGGCTTGCTGGGCTGCCTCTATGCGCCGCTGGGTAGTCTCTGGCTGTGGGCCGTCGTGCTCGGCCTGGGCCAGGGCGGCACCTTCAGCCTGGCGCTCGCCCTGCTGGTGCTGCGCTCGCGGGATGCGGAAACCGCCGGGCGGCTGTCGGGCATGGCCCAGGGCGCGGGCTACAGCCTGGCTTCGCTCGGCCCGCTGCTGGTGGGCATCATCCATGACGCCACCCACGACTGGGCGCCCATGGGCGTGCTCTTCACCCTGATCGCCGTGCTGGCCACGCTCTTTGGTCTGGGCGCGGGGCGGACCCGCTACGTCAACGACGTCTAGCGGCGATAGAGCCCGGCAGCGCGGCTGGCCTCGGTCTGCAGTCGCGGCGCACGGATACCGGCGTCGCGCAGGGCGCTCTGCCAGGCCATGGCCTGGCCGCCACCCAGGGTCACGGCGACATCGCCATTGAGCGCCAGGGCCGCCGCCAGGCGGGCGATCCAGGGTTGCTCCGGCGTCCGCTCCAGGGCGGGCAGCAGCAGCTGACCGTCGCGTTGCAATTCCTTGAGCAGGGTGGCAGCGCTCGGCAACAACTCGGGCAGGGGTTGGCCGGCCTGCAGCCGCTCGGCATGCAGGTAGCCGCGGCGGTTGCCCCGGGTGATGCCATAGAGCATCAGCACCGTCTGTGACTCCGCCAGCTGCAATACCAGCAGACCCTGCTGGTCGTCGGGCCCGAACAGCATGGCCTCGCCCAGCAGGCTGTTGGCGATGACGCTGCTGGCGCCGCAGTCACGCCCCTCGCACCAGTAGAGCAGCGTCGCGCCCTGCTGCTGCAGGCGCTGGCGTTCGCTGTCCAGCCGTGCCAGTGGCGGATGCCCAGGGGCCAGCTCGAAGGTCTGGGTCTGGAGTTCGCCTTCCACCTGCAAGGAATCCTCCAGGCGCAGGCGACCGCCGATGCGACTGGCCGGCCCCAGCGGATAGAGGCGTTCGGCGGTTGCCGGTCCGGTTTCGCGAACGAGCTGGGCATGATCCATGGGCGCGATTTCGGGCAGTACGGCTGCCTGCACACTACAGGTGGAAAACAGCAGGCCGATCAGCAGGGATCGGCGGACGAAAGTGGTGCTGAGGCAGAACGGACGGCTAGGCATGCCGCATTATTCGTCGCGCCCGGTGCTGGCGGCAAAGAAGGCATTGAAACAATCTGCGACGGCCTGGGCGCCCGCGGCATCGTCCAGGTGCAGATGGTGCCCGCCCGGCAGCTCATGGAGGCTGAAGTGTGGCTGCTGCCGTGCCAGGCGCATGGCCTCGGCATGGGGCGCCACGAGGCCGTCTGCGGCCACCACCAGCGCCGTCGGGCAGCGCACGGCGCCCAGGCAGGCCGCCGCCTGCTCCGGCGTGAAACGCATCCGACTGGGCAGCCGCAGGCGCGGATCGGAGCGCCAGGTATAGCCACCCGGCACCGCCATCAAGCCGCGCTCGGCGAGCAACTCGGCGGCTTCGCGACTGACCGTCAGCGCCCCCTTCAGTCGCGCCGCCACGGCGTCTTCCACCGTGGCATAGACCGGCTTGCGTCGATTGGGCAATTCCAGCTCGGCGAGCAGCGCCTTGCCGAGTTTCTCCGACGTCTCCTCCGCCGGCGTGGTGTAGGGCAGCAGGCCATCGATCAACGCCAGGCGCTCGATCTGCTCCGGCAGGGCCGCGGCGGCGATGACGCCGACGATGGCGCCCATGGAGTGCCCGAGCAGGCCGAAGCGGTCCCAGCCCAGATGCCGCGCGGCAGCGAGCACATCCAGTCCATAGTCCTGGATGGCATATCCGACGCCAGCGGGACGATGCGCCGACAGCCCGTGCCCGGGCAGGTCCAGCGCGACGATGCGCAGACCGTGCAGCCGTGGAGCGAGCTGGGCGAAAGTCATGGCATTGTCCAGCCAGCCATGCAGCGCCAGCACCGGATAGCCGTCTTCCGGGCCGAACACCCGGGCGCTCAGCTCGATATGAGGCAGCTCCAGGCGCAGCTCCTGCACCTGGGCCGTCATGTGCTTGCCTCCCCTGCCAGCCAGACGCTGGCCATGTCTAGGAGGCGTCCCGTTGCAGCGGGACCACCGCCACGGTCAGCCGCGATACGCAGGTCAGGCGGCCTTCCTCATCGCTCAGGCGGATGTCCCAGACATGGCTGCTGCGCCCCAGGTGCAGGGGCCGCGCGACCGCCGTTACCCGCCCGGAACGCACGCCGCGCACGTGGTTGGCGTTGATTTCCTGACCCACGCAATAGAAGCGCGAACGATCCACGCAGAGCATGCTGGCGATCGAGCCCACGGTTTCCGCCAGGGCCACCGAGGCGCCGCCATGCAGCAACCCCATGGGCTGGTGAGTACGCCGGTCGACCACCATGCTGGCGGTCAGGCTGCTGTCGTCCCAGGCTTCGATGCGCATGTCCAGGTGTTCGGCGAGGGTGTTTTCGAGCGCACGCCCGAGGTCCTCAGGATCCGGAAGGGTCTGCCAGATGCTCATGTACTTTCCTTGCAAGGGCGTCAGCCGTGGAAGTGACTGACCAGCTCGAAACCGCCGGCCAGGGACAGCGGCGCCTCCAGGCACAGCAGGGACGCGGTGCCCATGGCTACCGGTGCCTGCCAATGACCGTGCAGCAACCAGCCGGCCAGTTCAGCGACGAAGGGATTGTGGGTCACCAGCAGCAGCTCCTCCACGCCCAGGCGCTCCAGCTCGTCCAGGGCGCGTTCCGGCTCGCCGTCGGGCGTGGCCCAGGAGGCACTGCGCACCTCGCCTGGCCAGCCCAGTTGCTGCTGAACCAGGGCCGCCGTCTGCTGCGCCCGTACGTAGGGACTGGCGAGGACGAGCTGCAGTTGGGCACCCTGTAGTTGCAGGGCGCTACGCAACACCTCGGCGCGACCGGCCATGGTCAGCTCGCGCAGCTCGTCGCTGGACGCCCGCGCCTCGGCTTCGCCATGCCGCAGCAGCCAGAGCTTCATGGCGCGGTGGCGGAGCGATCGTCGGCGGGCTCGGTGGCCGGCCAGTCGGCGAAGGGCCAGGGCTTCACTTCGCTGGCGAAGGTGCCGAAGCGGACGATCTGCGCCAGATAGGCGCCTAGGGCTGCGCCAAAGGCGATCAGCCCGGGGTTGGCCTCGCCCTTGATCAGGCGCACCACCAGTTGCACCAATACCACCACCGCCAGCACGTACTGCGCACCCAGCCAGACGAACAGGAACAGCAGCATCCAGATCAGGCGCAGGCCTAGCAGCTCGCGGGAATGCTCGGGTTGGGACATGGGAATTCCTCTTTTCAGACAGTGTAGCGGCTCAGAGCCTGTTCAGGATCTCGGCGGCGTCCGCCACATCGACATCGGTCTTGGGCTCACCGCCCATCAGGGCCTCGATCACCTGCCCCAAACTGCGACCCTCGAACAGGATCGCATAGAGGCCGTTGACCAGGGGCATGTAGACGCCCAGCTCATCCGCTTTTTCCTTGAGCACGCGCAGGGTGTTGACGCCCTCGGCGGTCTCGCCGATCTGCGCCACCGCCTCGTCCAGGGTCAGTCCCCGTCCGAGGGCGTGACCCACCCGGTAGTTGCGGCTCTTCTCCGACGAGCAGGTCACGATCAGGTCCCCGACCCCGGCCAGGCCCAGGTAGGTGATGGGATTGGCACCGCGCTGCACGGCGAAGCGGGTCATCTCGGCCAGGGCCCGGGTGATCAGCATGCTGCGGGTGTTCTCGCCCATCGCCAGGGCCGCGGCCATGCCGGCGATGATGGCGTAGACGTTCTTCAGGGCGCCGGCCAGTTCGACGCCGAGGCGATCGGCGCTGGCATAGACGCGGAAGGTACGGCCGTGCAGTGCCGCCTGGACCTGCCGGCACACGGCTTCGTCCTCGCTGGCCACCACGGTAGCGGTGAGCTGATGCTCGGCGATCTCGCGGGCCAGATTGGGGCCGGAGATGATGCCGATACGCGCGCGCGGCACGATTTCCGCGAGGATCTCGCTCATCAGCATGAAGGAATGCGCCTCGATACCCTTGGTGGTGCTGACGAGGAAACGTCCCTCCAGTTGCTGGGCGATGGGCGCCAGCGCCTGGCGCAGCGCGCTCGACGGCAACGCTACCAGGATCAGCTCGCAGCCCTGGATGGCGCCCGGCAGATCACTGGTGGCCTCGACCGCGGCGTGCACCTTGATGCCCTTCAGGTAGCGGGGGTTCTCGCGCTCGCGGCGGATGGTCTCGGCCTGTTGCGGATCGCGCATCCACAGACGCACCGGCAGCCCGTTCTCGGCGACCAGATTGGCCAAGGCGGTACCGAAACTGCCGCCACCCAGGACGGCGATGGGGGATTGGACTGTCATCGAAACTCTCGTCATCACCGCGGTCGCGCGGCCTCGTCGCCCAGTATACGGTAGCCGCACGAACGCCTCAGGGCCTGTTCACGATCTGCATCGTTTCGGCCGAACGGTGTTGAAAACGGCTGCGCGATGCACATTTAGCACCGGTAAACAGCACTTTCTCGGCCCTGCTCGCTTCGCTGACCCAAGGGCCACAAGATCCTGAACGGCCTCCCAGGATGGAGAATTGACTGCGGAAAGTGCACAATGGTCCGTTAACGAGCGGGGCGCTGGCCTGTGACTTTCCCGATGCCCCGGCAGTCTACTGCTACACGAAGCCATACCCAGAGCGACCTTCGGAGTCGCCAGAGCCTGGACCTAGGCCAGCTACAGGAGCTTGCATGACCAAACAACACGCCTTTACCTACGAAGACTTGCTGCGCTGCAGCCGTGGCGAGCTCTTCGGTCCGGGCAATGCCCAATTGCCCGCACCGAACATGCTGATGATCGATCGGATCACGCATATCAGTGAGGTAGGCGGGAAATACGGCAAGGGCGAACTGGTGGCGGAACTCGATATCCGTCCCGACCTCTGGTTCTTCGGTTGCCATTTCGAAGGTGATCCGGTGATGCCGGGCTGTCTGGGCCTGGATGCCATGTGGCAGCTGGTCGGTTTCTACCTTGGCTGGCAGGGCAATCCGGGTCGTGGTCGCGCCCTGGGCTCTGGCGAAGTGAAGTTCTTCGGCCAGGTACTGCCGACCGCCAAGAAGGTCACCTACAATATCCATATCAAACGCACCATCAACAGGTCGCTGATTCTGGCCATCGCCGATGGCACAGTTAGCGTGGACGGTCGCGAGATCTACTCCGCCGAAGGTCTGCGCGTCGGCCTGTTCACTTCCACCGATAGCTTCTAAGGGCTTTTCGCATGCGTCGCGTCGTCATTACCGGTCTGGGTATCGTTTCGTGCCTGGGCAATGATAAAGACACCGTTTCCGCCAACCTGCGCGCAGGCCGTGCCGGCATCCGTCACAATCCGGAATATGCCGAAATGGGTCTGCGCAGCCAGGTTTCCGGTTCCATCGACCTGAACCTCGAAGAACTGATCGACCGCAAGGTCAAGCGCTTCGTCGGCGATGCCGCCGCCTACGCCTATCTGGCGATGGAGCAGGCGATCAAGGACTCCGGTCTGGCCGAAGACCAGGTCTCCAACCCTCGCACCGGCCTGATCGCCGGCTCGGGTGGCGCTTCCACCTTCAACCAGATGGAAGCCCTGGACATCCTGCGCGAGAAGGGCGTCAAGCGCGTCGGTCCCTACCGCGTGACCCGGACCATGAGCAGCACGGTCTCCGCCTGCCTGGCCACCCCCTTCAAGATCAAGGGCCTGAATTACTCCGTAGCCTCGGCCTGCGCCACCAGCGCCCACTGCATCGGCCTGGCCATGGAGCAGATCCAGCTCGGCAAGCAGGACGTGGTCTTCGCCGGCGGCGGCGAGGAAGAGCACTGGACCCAGAGCATGCTGTTCGATGCCATGGGCGCGCTCTCCAGCGACTACAACGAGACGCCGGAAAAGGCTTCCCGTGCCTACGATAGCAAGCGTGACGGTTTCGTCATCGCTGGCGGCGGCGGCATGGTGGTGGTCGAGGAACTCGAACACGCCCTGGCCCGTGGCGCCAAGATCTATGCCGAGATCGTCGGCTACGGCGCGACCTCCGACGGCTACGACATGGTCGCCCCGAGCGGCGAAGGCGCCATCCGCTGCATGCAGCAGGCGCTGTCCACCGTCGACGGCGAGATCGACTACCTGAACACCCACGGCACCTCCACCCCGGTGGGCGACGTGGCCGAGATCAAGGGCGTACGCGCCGTGTTCGGTGATAAGGCGCCGGCCATCAGCTCCACCAAGAGCCTGTCCGGCCACTCCCTGGGCGCCGCCGGCGTCCATGAGGCCATCTACTGCATGCTGATGATGGAAGGCAACTTCATTGCCGGCTCGGCCAACATCGACGAACTGGATCCGGAAGTCGCTGACCTGCCGATCCTGCGCGAGACCAAGGAAGACGCCAAGCTGGACCTCGTCATGAGCAACAGCTTCGGCTTCGGCGGCACCAACGCCACCCTGGTACTCAAGCGCTGGCAGGGCTGATAGCCCTCGCTTGTGTGACCCAAACGGCGCCTCTGGCGCCGTTTTTCATTTCTGCGCCGTGCCCCGTTGAACCGGTCACCGGCCCCGCGGTCGAAGGCGCCGGCACTTCGCCTGCGAACCTCCAGGAAGAATGGATTCAGCAGCGCGAATAGCTTAATCTCGCGCCGCTTCGCTGTGTCTGCGCAGCCGCCCTAGACAGCGCTGTCCGAGAATCGCGGGCAGAAACAAGAAACTGTTGTACCCATGGAGCCCCAATGCACAATCAAAACCAGAGCTACCGCGGACCCTTGATCGTCCTCACCATGCTGTTCTTCATGTGGGGCCTGATCACCTCGCTGAACGACATCCTCATCCCCCACCTCAAGGCGGTCTTCACCCTCAGCTACCTGCAGGCCTCGCTGATCCAGTTCTGCTTCTTCACCGCCTACTTCATCGTCTCCTTCCCGGCGGGTCGCCTGGTGGAAAGTCTGGGCTACAAGAAGGGCATCATCGTCGGCCTGCTCACTGCCGGCGTTGGTTGCGTGCTCTTCTACCCGGCGGCCGGAGCCCACTCCTACGGCTTCTTCCTGACCGCCCTGTTCGTACTGGCGGCCGGCATCACCGTGTTGCAGGTGGCGGCGAATCCCTATGTCACCATCCTCGGCAAGCCGGAAACCGCGGCCTCGCGCCTCAACCTGACCCAGGCTTTCAACTCCCTGGGCACCACCGTCGGCCCACTGGTGGGCGCGGTGACCATCCTGGCGCTGGTCGGTGAAGACTCCGCCGCCCATTCGGTGCAGCTGCCCTACCTGATCCTGGCCGGCATGCTGGTCGCCCTGGCGGTGATCATCGGCCTCTTCCGCCTGCCGCAGATCAAGGACACCGAACAGGACAACGCCACCGACGAGAACGCCCTGGCCGCCAACAGCGTCTGGGCCTATCGCCATCTGCTGCTCGGCGTGGTAGGCATCTTCATGTACGTGGGTGCCGAAGTGTCCATCGGCAGCTACCTGGTGAGCCTGATGGAAAGCCCGGACGTGGCCGGCCTGAACGCCGCTACCGCCGCCAAGTACCTGTCGCTGTACTGGGGCGGCGCCATGGTCGGTCGCTTCATCGGCGGCGTGATCATGACCAAGGTGCGGCCGAACCTGGTGCTGAGCTTCAATGCCATCGCCATCGGTGTGCTGCTGGCCGTAGCCGTGCTGCAAGGCGGCAAGGTCGCCATGTGGGCCCTGCTAGCTATCGGCTTCTTCAACTCCATCATGTTCCCGACCATCTTCTCCCTGGCGCTCAAGGGCCTGGGCAAGTTCACCTCCAAGGGTTCGGGTCTGCTGTGCATGGGTATCGTCGGCGGCGCCCTGGTGCCGGCCATCCAGGGCTACTTCGCCGATACCATCGGCCTGCTGCCTTCCTTCCTGATCCCGTTGGTCTGCTACCTCTACATCCTGTTCTACGGCGTGATGGGCTATCGCCCGACCCTGCGTCGCTGATGCACCCCCGAAGCGCTGGCGGTCTGCCAGCGCTTCACCCCTCCTCCTGCTATTACCCGTCCCCTTCCCCCTCTGCTTCGGCAACCTGCCTGCGACCACGCAGCCTGGTCACCTTCCCTGCGCCTGCTCGTCCTCCGGCAAGACGACGCTCGCAAGGCCCGCGTACAGCGCCCCCCCTGCTTTCCACTGCATCCTGGCTGCCACCCAAGAGCGTGATGGAGCCCGTGATGGAGCCGCAGCCCGGGCACCCTGGCTGGCGGTTGAGGCAACCCCAGCCAATTGATCGCTCGGCGTTTCCGCCAGGGCACAGCGCCTGCGCCCTCCCTCAGCAAATCCAAGGCAAAAGAAAACGCCCGCATCTTTCGATACGGGCGTTTCGCGAGTGCCGGCGGGACCGCTCCAGGAGCGGTCCTCGCGCTAGGCTCAGGCAGTCTGGCGAGCTTCCTCGACTTCGACGGCGTTCGGGCCGCGAGCGAGTTCGGTCTTCAGGGTCTGCTCGTCCAGCTGGCCGCACCACTTGGCGACCACGATGGAGGCCACGCCGTTGCCGACCAGGTTGGTCAGGGCGCGGGCTTCGGACATGAAGCGGTCGATACCCAGGATCAGCGCCAGGCCGGCGACCGGTACGTGACCGACGGCGGACAGGGTGGCGGCCAGCACGATGAAGCCGCTACCGGTGACGCCTGCGGCGCCCTTGGAGGAGATCAGCAGCACCAGCAGCAGGGTGATCTGGTGGGTGATGTCCATCTGGGTGTTGGTGGCCTGGGCGATGAACACCGCAGCCATGGTCAGGTAGATGGAGGTACCGTCGAGGTTGAAGGAGTAGCCGGTGGGGATCACCAGGCCAACCACCGACTTCTCGGCGCCCAGCTTCTGCATCTTGGTCAGCATGCGCGGCAGGGCGGACTCGGAGGACGAGGTACCCAGCACGATCAGCAGTTCTTCACGGATGTACTTGATGAACTTGAGGATGCTGAAGCCGTGCATGCGTGCGACGGCGCCCAGTACCACCAGTACGAACAGCAGGCAGGTGATATAGAAGCAGGCCATCAGGTAGCCCAGCTGCACCAGGGTGCCGACGCCGTATTTGCCGATGGTGAACGCCATGGCACCGAAGGCGCCGATGGGGGCGAGCTTCATGATGACGTTGATGATGTTGAAGAAGACGTGGGAGATGCGGTCGATGAAGTTGAACACCAGTTGACCGGTCTCGCCCAGGCGATGCAGGGCGTAGCCGAACAGCACGGCGAAGAACAGGACCTGCAGGATCTCACCGGTGGCGAAGGCGTTGACGACCGTCGACGGGATGATGTTCATCAGGAAGTCGATGGTGCTCTGCTTCTCACCAGCTGCCGCGTAGGCCGCGATGCCCTTGGTGTCCAGGGTGCTGACGTCGACGTTCATGCCGGCGCCCGGCTGGACGACGTTGACCACGATCAGGCCGATCAGCAGTGCGATGGTGGAGAAGATCTCGAAGTACAGCAGCGCCATGCCGCCGGTCTTGCCCACGGCCTTCATGTTCTGCATGCCGGCGATGCCGGTCACCACGGTGCAGAAGATGATGGGCGCGATGACCATCTTGATCAGCTTGATGAAACCGTCGCCCAGCGGCTTCATGGCCGCGCCGGTCTGGGGATAGAAGTGGCCGAGCAGGATACCCAGGACGATCGCCACGATTACCTGGAAGTACAGGCTCTTGTAGATCGGCTGCTTGACGGGTCGCTTGGGCGCGGGAGCTGTAGTAGTTGTTGTGTCGACGGTTGCTGTCATGGCTCTTTCCCTTGTGGCCACTGCCTGACGTCCTGTCTGAGTGGGCACCTGACTGATGTTGGCTCTCTCATCCTGAGAGCTTTTTGTTGTGGATCTGGCGGCCGCGCGACGGTGACGCCAGTATCTGGCTAAACCTAAGCAATCGTCGTTCCACTTTTGGCTGCGCAATCAAAAGGCCAGCTTTCATGCACCTTTCAGCCAAAAGTCTAGTAGCCCGCGGCGGGCGGAACCTCGCCACCCGACGAAAAGGGGCGGAAATCCCCCACCGTCCGAGGCGGTTTTCCGCCAGCCAGAGCCGGTAGTCGGCTATCCTTTGCGCGCCCTTCCCTCGGAGCCTGTCGTGATCCGTAGCTACCCTCCACGAGTAGTCGGCTGAGATGCCTGCCTTGCCCCCCGCCGACCTGCCCGGCTGCTGCACAGCGCCCGAGCCGCTACCGCTCCTGGCGGCGGAACTTGCCTCCCTGAGCCTGCTGCACTGCCGTTTCGATCCCGCCCAGGTGAGCTTCGAGCGCGACGCCCTGCGCCTGGGCGCCCTGCCTCCGGACAACATCCGCCGCGCCGTGGCCAAGCGCCAGGCCGAGTACCTGGCCGGTCGTCTCTGCGCTCGCGAGGCGCTGCGCCAGCTGAGCGGTACTGCTGCGGTGCCCGGTCATCGCACCACGGACCGCGGACCCGCCTGGCCGACCGGCTGGGTCGGCGCCATCACCCATAGCCATGGCTGGGCAGCCGCGGTGGTGGGCAGCGCCCGGGACTACCAGGGTCTCGGTCTGGATGTGGAGACTCTGCTCGAACCGGCCAAGGCCCTACGTCTGGCCGACCAGATCCTCACTCCGGCCGAACAGGAAAGCGTGCAGGCGTTGGACGAAGATCGGCAGGCCTTTGCCATCACCCTGGCATTTTCCGCCAAGGAAAGTCTGTTCAAGGCGCTGCACCCCCAGGTCGAGCAGATGTTCTTCTTCCAGGATGCCGAGATCCTTGGCACCGATCCCGGCGGTACCTTCGACATCCGCCTGCTGCTCGATCTCTCGCCGCGCTGGTCCGCCGGGACATCCTTGCGCGGTCACTTCCGCCTGGACGAGCAACAGCGGTTGCTGACGCTGGTCGCGCCTCGGCACTGAGGGAAGCCTATATAGAGGAAGGGTTCTCTGGTCGATGAGAGCCGCGGAGGTTAGCCGGGGCAGAACGTCGCAGCGGCCATCGAACGTTTTCTTATGGTGGAGAAAATGCTCATAGCGAACCGGTATATCCCTTGACGCTTTTGTCATGCCGGTTCCGCCACGTTGTACGTTATTTGACCACCTCGCTCTGATCCCAGCCTTCACGCGCACTGGCCGGGTACCACCCCCAGGATACCCCCCAGTCCCGAACAGCTTATCCACGTCTTATCCACAGCTGAAAACGTGACAAACGCGACATCTAGTGGCCTTTGCACCCCCGCACCACCATATATAGCAGTTCGTCGGTATAGCCTGGGACGGCGAAACACCCCTCTGTCAAGACTGTCTTCCCTAGCGAGGAGGGCTTATCCTGTCGCCCGAATCATGAATTTCCAGGGTCCCTGACCCCGAACGCCGGCTCCCTCGGGAATCGGTGCCGATACGGCTTTTCGTTGGAATCTTCATTGCTAATGGCGCGACAGGCAGTCGTCGCGCAGGCCCAGGGCCAACACTCTTCCGGATCGCCGGCTCGCCGACGATCCCCTCTTTCCGATCAAGGGAGTTCCGCATGCACACCGACCTGACCCGCGAGCAAGCCCAGCAGGGCCGCCCGGCGCAAGATGACAGCCAGGACCTGGGCGCCACCGCCCCCGGTCAACTGCGCGTCATCAAGCGCAACGGTACCGTCGTCCCCTATACCGACGACAAGATCACCGTGGCCATCAGCAAGGCTTTCCTCGCCGTGGAAGGCGGTACCGCTGCAGCCTCCTCGCGCATCCACACCACCGTCAAGCAGCTCACCGACCAGGTCAGCAGCACCTTCAAGCGCCGTATGCCCTCCGGTGGCACCATCCACATCGAAGAGATCCAGGACCAGGTCGAACTGGCTCTGATGCGCGCCGGCGAGCAGAAGGTCGCCCGCAGCTATGTGATCTACCGTGAGGCCCGCAGCCAGGAGCGCAAGCAGGGCGCCGCCAGCGACATCGCCGAGCCGCACCCGAGCATCCGCGTGACCAAGGCCGACGGCACCACCCAGCCGCTCGACATGGGCCGCCTGAACACCATCATCAGCGAAGCCTGCGAAGGCCTCGAAGAGGTGAACGGCGAGCTGATCCAGAAGGAAACCCTGAAGAACCTGTACGACGGCGTGGCCGAGAAGGACGTCAACACCGCCCTGGTGATGACCTCCCGTACCCTGGTCGAGCGTGAGCCGAACTATTCCTACGTCACCGCCCGCCTGCTGCTGGACAGCCTGCGCGCCGAAGGCCTGAGCTTCCTCAGCGTCGCCGAGTCCGCCACCCACCACGAGATGGCCGACCTCTACGCCAAGGCCCTGCCCGCCTACGTCGCCAAGGGCGTGGAGCTGGAGCTGCTGGACCCGAAACTGGCCAGCTTCGATCTGGAACGCCTGGGCGCCGCCATCGATCACGAGCGCGACCAGCAGTTCACCTACCTGGGTCTGCAGACCCTGTACGACCGCTACTTCCTGCACAGCCACGGCACCCGCTTCGAGCTGCCGCAGCTGTTCTTCATGCGCGTGGCCATGGGCCTGGCGCACATGGAGAAGGATAAGGAAGCCCGCGCCATCGAGTTCTACAACCTGCTGGCCAGCTTCGACTACATGGCGTCCACCCCGACCCTGTTCAACGCCGGCACCCTGCGTCCGCAGCTGTCCAGCTGCTACCTGACCACCGTACCCGACGACCTGTCCGGCATCTATGGCGCCATCCACGATAACGCCATGCTGTCGAAGTTCGCCGGTGGCCTGGGTAACGACTGGACCCCGGTACGCGCCCTGGGCTCCTACATCAAGGGCACCAACGGCAAGAGCCAGGGCGTCGTGCCCTTCCTCAAGGTGGTCAACGACACCGCCGTGGCGGTCAACCAGGGCGGCAAGCGCAAGGGCGCGGTCTGCGCCTACCTGGAAACCTGGCACCTGGACATCGAGGAATTCCTCGAACTGCGCAAGAACACCGGTGACGACCGTCGTCGTACCCACGACATGAACACCGCCAACTGGATCCCCGACCTGTTCATGAAGCGCGTCTTCGAGGACGGCAACTGGACCCTGTTCTCCCCCGCCGACGTGCCTGATCTGCACGACCTCTACGGCAAGGCCTTCGAAGAGCGCTACGAGTACTACGAAGCCCTGACCGAGTACGGCAAGCTCAAGCTGCACAAGACCATCAAGGCCAAGGACCTCTGGCGCAAGATGCTGTCCATGCTGTTCGAGACCGGCCACCCGTGGCTGACCTTCAAGGACCCGTGCAACCTGCGCAGCCCGCAGCAGCACGTAGGTGTGGTGCACAGCTCCAACCTCTGCACCGAGATCACCCTGAACACCAACAAGGACGAGATCGCCGTGTGCAACCTGGGTTCGGTGAACCTGGTGAACCACATCGTCGACGGCAAGCTGGACGTGGCCAAGGTCGCCCGTACCGTCAAGACCGCCGTGCGCATGCTCGACAACGTCATCGACATCAACTACTACTCGGTGCCCCAGGCAGAGAACTCCAACCTCAAGCACCGTCCGGTCGGCATGGGCATCATGGGCTTCCAGGATGCGCTGTACCTGCAGCACATCGCCTACGGCTCCGATGCCGCCGTGCAGTTCGCCGACACTTCCATGGAAGTGATCAGCTACTACGCCATCCAGGCCTCCTGTGACCTGGCCGAAGAGCGTGGCAGCTACTCCAGCTTCCAAGGTTCGCTGTGGTCCCAGGGTATCCTGCCGATCGACTCCGAGAAGCGCCTGATCGAAGAGCGCGGCGCCAAGTACATCGAGGTCGACCTGTCCGAGACCCTGGACTGGACCCCGCTGCGCGAGCGTGCCAAGAAAGGCATCCGCAACTCCAACATCATGGCCATCGCACCGACCGCGACCATCGCCAACATCACCGGCGTGTCCCAATCGATCGAGCCGACTTACCAGAACCTCTATGTGAAGTCGAACCTCTCGGGCGAATTCACCGTCATCAACCCCTACCTGGTACGCGACCTCAAGGCCCGCGGCCTGTGGGATTCGGTGATGGTCAACGACCTCAAGTACTACGACGGCTCCGTGCAGCAGATCGAGCGCATCCCGCAGGATCTGAAGGACCTGTACGCCACCGCCTTCGAAGTGGAGACCAAGTGGATCGTCGAGGCCGCCAGCCGTCGCCAGAAGTGGATCGACCAGGCGCAGTCGCTGAACCTGTACATCGCCGGCGCCTCGGGCAAGAAGCTCGACGTGACCTACCGCATGGCCTGGTTCCGCGGTCTGAAGACCACCTACTACCTCCGTGCCCTGGCTGCCACCAGCACCGAGAAGTCCACCATCAACACCGGCAAGCTGAACGCCGTGAGCGCCGATCCCATCACCGGGGTCCAGGCCAGCGCGGCCCCCGCCCCGGCCCAGAAAGCCGAAGCTGCTCCCGCCCCCGCACCGGCTCCGGTGCCCAAGGCCTGCAGCCTCGACGATCCCGAGTGCGAAGCCTGCCAGTAACACCCCAAGCCCTCTCCCAGTAGAGGGCTGCTCTTTATCCCCTCTCCCCCTGGGAGAGGGCTAGGGTGAGGGCCGAATCCCCCACCCGCGCACCGCTCTTATCCCCTCTCCCTCCGGGAGAGGGCTAGGGTGAGGGCCCGCCGCCCCGCCCCCACCGCACAGCCACCCAGGAGACACCCCATGCTGAACTGGGAAGAATTCGACAAAGACGACGACGCCACCCCCGCCAAGCCCGCGCAGGCCGCTGGCCAGCAGGCGCCCGCCCAGACCGAGCGCCTGGACTCCGAGGGCGACGCCCTGGTCCATGACGCCCGCGCCCTGTCCGCCGACGACTCCGACGCCGTGGCCCGCGCCAAGGCCGCGCTGAACGAGCTGGACATCCAGGAAGGCCTGGACGACCTGGAAGGTTCCTCCGCCCGCGTGCACGTCGGCGACAAGCAGATGATCAACGCCCGCGCCGACCTCAACCAGCTCGTACCCTTCAAGTACGACTGGGCCTGGCAGAAGTATCTGGATGGTTGCGCCAACCACTGGATGCCCCAGGAAGTGAACATGAACGCCGACATCGCGACCTGGAAGAGCGCGGACGGCCTCACCGAGGACGAGCGCCGCATCGTCAAGCGCAACCTCGGCTTCTTCTCCACCGCCGACTCCCTGGTCGCCAACAACCTGGTCTTGGCCGTCTACCGCCTGATCACCAATCCCGAGTGCCGCCAGTACATCCTGCGCCAGGCCTTCGAAGAGGCGATCCACACCCACGCCTACCAGTACTGCATCGAGTCGCTGGGCATGGATGAAGGCGAGATCTTCAACATGTACCACGAGATCCCAAGCGTCGCGAAAAAGGCGAGCTGGGGCCTGAAGTACACCCGCTCCATCTCCGACCCCGAGTTCAAGACCGGCACCCCGGAGACCGATCGCCAGTTCCTCAAGAACCTGATCGCCTACTATTGCGTGCTGGAAGGCATCTTCTTCTACTGCGGCTTCACCCAGATCCTCTCCATGGGTCGCCGCAACAAGATGACCGGCACCGCCGAGCAGTTCCAGTACATCCTGCGTGACGAGTCCATGCACCTGAACTTCGGCATCGACATGATCAACCAGATCAAGATCGAGAACCCGAGCCTTTGGGATGCCCAGATGAAGGACGAAGCCACCCAGATGATCCTCCAGGGCACCCAGCTCGAAATCGAATACGCCCGCGACACCATGCCCCGCGGCGTACTGGGCATGAACGCGGCGATGATGGAGGACTACCTCAAGTTCATCGCCAACCGCCGCCTGACCCAGATCGGCCTCAAGGAAGAATACCCGGGCGCCACCAACCCCTTCCCTTGGATGAGCGAGATCATGGACCTCAAGAAGGAGAAGAACTTCTTCGAGACGCGTGTGATCGAGTATCAGACCGGTGGGGCGTTGAGCTGGGATTGATATATTCGGACAGGTAATTAGTGAACCCCTCTCTATCTACAAGAAGTAATAAATGACCGTCTCTAGAAGCGAAATCAGTGAAGTATTCACTCCAAGACGAGAAAACGTGAATAAACAAATGTATATAGACCGAGGGGTCCATGAAACAAACCTGTACAGATCGATAAAAGGAAGCATGCATTCCTTTTTGTTCGGGGAAAGTGGGTCAGGGAAATCGTGGCTTTACAAAAAGGTATTTTCTGAAAAAGGAATAAATTATTTAATTGTAAACTGTGCAAATGCATCAAGAAAAAGCTCTATAACAGACGAGATTTACGCCAAATGCTTCAAAGCTGGAACGGCTACAAAGAAAAGTTTTAAAGAGACAAAAAAAGCCGGAGCCAGCATGTGCTTTTCCGCTGAGCTAGCACACGAAGGTCAGTACGAAATACACTCTGAAGACAAGCTCCTACAGAGCTATCGCCATTTATACGAAAAACACAGCGGCCAACAAACGATAATAGCTTTGGACAATATCGAAACGATATTTGGAAATCAAAGCCTCATGGATGAGTTATCAGACATCCTGATCTTACTCGACGATAGCGATTATGCTGAATATCGAGTCAAATACCTTCTCGTTGGCGTACCCAACGATGTACTTCAATACTTCTCTACCACTAAGACTGTTTCTTCGGTTGGGAATAGAATAAATGAAATACCAAAAATAAATGGACTCGATTCGCAACAAGTACTGGACTTTGTAAAAAGGGGATTTATAAACCAGCTGAAAATATCGATTTCCCAGACAGAACTCAAAAGAATCAGCAGGCACATATACACAAACACCCTCGGAATACCTCAAAGAATACACGAGTACTGCGAATGCCTAGCCTATTGCATAGAAGACAACAACTGGAATTACAACCCCACCCTATTGGATGAAACCGATAAAAACTGGGTACTATCCGGATTAAGGGAATCATACATAGCGATTGAAAGCCACCTCAACTCCGATGAAACTAGTGACGGTCGCAGAAATCAAGTAATATTTGCACTAGCACGCATATCCACCCATCAAATAGATACGCAAAAAATCGGCGTTGTGATTGCACAAGATTTTCCGGAAAATGCTCCTGAAAGCAATTCCGGTATTGGTCAAGTACTAGCAAGCCTATCAAAAGGCGAAATGCCCATACTTAAAAAAATAAACAAATCTTCATTTTATACTTTTGCCGACCCTAGACATTTGATGTGTATCCGAGTCATGCTTTTTAAAGACACCGAAACCAATAGAGTCAAGAAAAAAACTTTTAAGATAAATTGATCCCCACTGTACTTCTAATAGAAAATCAGCAGCGTATAGGGTGGACAACGCTAAACTTGCCCCCTGAAAGCTTCAATCTCTAGTTTATTCCCTCCCTAAGTATGAGCCTTAGCTCTTGCTTGGAAGAGGCTGTACCTTTTTCCATCCCAAGAAGGCTTGATACCTATTGCGCAGCACCACTGTACTCAAGGACGAAACATGCCCCGCTGGACTGACCAACCCGCCACCGACACGGATGCCGTCTTCGATTTCATCCTCGAGTTTTCCGGCACCGCTCTGCGACGGCATGCCTCGCTGCTAGCCAAGGTGCTGCCGCCGACCCTGGGCTTCGGGATGTTCCTGGCCTATTTCGCCCGTAACCATTTCTATCCTAGCTTCGATCTCTTCCAGTTTTCGTCGCTGCTGCTGGCGGCCGCCTGCATGGGCTTTCTGACCATAGGCGCCTTCGTTGCAGCGCTATTCCTACCAGGAGCTTGGGTCTATTACGGCTTCATCAATACGCCGGCGATCAAGGAAGACATCATCTACGCCCTGCCCTATCGCGGTGAAGGTCGCTTTCGCAAACTCATGCTATTGATGGCACTTGTATTCTTCGTGCCTTATCTACTAATAGGGCTGAGCGATGCAGTTATTCTGTTCTTCATTGATCCAGAGCTATTCCTAGGCGTTTCGCTGCTGGCTCCCGTACTTATCACGCTACTGGCAGGTGTCGTCGTTCAGTGGCTGTTCGCGCTGCCTTCTTTCAGCTTCTTGAAGTTCGTCTGGCAAGCGTATGTCCCGGTAATGGTCGTCGGCTACTTCATCGTCTGGATGCTAGGCAAGGCCTATCCACTAGTAAACGAGTGGCCTCTCCTCACCAAATGGGCGACGCTTTGCGTCGCGCCCCTCGCCATTGCCTTCGTTGTGACGATGACATCCATGATCTTCATCGCCGGCTGGAAGGCGGCGATGATGTTCTCCCTGTTCTTCGCCCTCTTTCTGGCCGGCTATAGCGGTGTCCTCACCACCCTGCCCGAGACCATGGTCAGGACGCTGGGCCTGGGTAATTACCAGGCCAAGGCCATCGTGCTCGACACCTCCTATTGCGCCAAGGAGCAGGCCAGGGTGCTGCCCACCGATGACCAGTGCGTGCTCAAGGAGGTACAGGTGGTCTGGTCGCTGGGCGAGGCATTCGTGCTGCGCCTGGCGGATGGCAGCACGGCGCGGTTGCCGGCCACGGCGATTCGGGCGCTGGTGAAACCCCAGTAACTGGCGTGCCGCCTAGGCCAGCCAAAGGTCAGGTTTGAATTACGGTTATCTGCCCGTCATCATGGCGCGCAATCCTCTGCCTCAAGCCCGCGCCTGCCGTGTCGATAAGACTGCGGTGCGGCTCCGCTTTGGCGGGTGCTCGCCCCCGGCAGGGAGCACCCTTCTCGTATCCAGACAGGTCCGGTTCGCCCATGGCACTCGATGCCCCCACCATGCTGACCCTCACCATCGCCCTGGCGGCTGCCGCGGCGGGCTATCTGGCCATCGAGTGGCGGTCGGTGCGCGAGTCGGCGCTGCTGTACTGGAGTACGGGTTTCGCCCTCATCTGCGTGGGTAGCACCCTGGCACTGTTGCGCAGTCGGGGACTGCTGCTGGTGGGCATCTGGTTCGCCAATGGGCTGCTGATCTTCGTGCATGGGCTCTTCCTGATCGGCGTGGCACGCTTCACGGCGCGCCGTCTGAGTCTGGGCTGGTGGGCCTTCGCGGCGATCTGGCTAGGGATGTTGCTGCTGCCCAATGAGCCCTGGTGGTCCAAGGTGCTGCTGGTGGTGCAGTCGCTCATGATCGGCATCCTGGCGATACGGGCGAGTTTGCTGCTGCGGCGGCGCAATGCCGGAGAACGGCAGCTGCGCGTGGTGCTGCTGATTCATGGCCTCTTCTATCTGGCCAAGATGATCCCACCGCTCACCCCCGGCACCCTGATCGACCTGGCGGTCTATCGCGGCGTCATCATCCAGGTCTCGCTGGTGGAGGGGGTGATGGCGGTGATGCTGATCGCCCTGTCGATGACCGGCACGGTGCGCTATCGCCGCGAGCAGCATATCGAGCGCCTGGCGGGCAGCGATCCGCTTACCGGCCTGCATAACCGCCGGGCGCTGGAAGCCGAGGCGCCGCGACTGTTTGGCCAGGCGACACCGGCCCGACCCGGCGCCCTGCTGCTGATCGACCTGGACAATTTCAAGCTGGTGAACGACCTCCATGGCCACGCGGCCGGCGACGGCCTGCTGATCGCCCTGAGCGACCTGCTGCGCACCTCCTTGCCCCGCCAGGCGCTGGCCGCCCGGCTGGGGGGTGATGAATTCGTGGTGCTATTGGGTGAGGCGGCCGATGCGGACGTTGTGCGCCTGGCGGACACCCTGCGCCTGCGCTTCAACCAGTTGGCGGCGCAGCGCCTGCGGACGCCCGAGCCCGTCACCCTGAGCATCGGCGCCGTACTGTTCGATCAACCGCCGGAAAGCCTGGCGGCCCTGCTGGAGCGCGGGGACGGTGCCCTCTACGAGGCCAAGCGCGGCGGGCGGGATGGCTTGCGGATGAGCCTGGGATGAGGCCGCGCTAATGGCTTAGGCTTTGGCGATTGCCTGACAGGAGCCACCATGCCCATCGCCCTCGAATCCCCCGACCAACCCGAGGTGATCGCCCTGATCGCCGAACTGGATGCCTACCAGGACGACCTCTATCCGCCCGAGAGTCGTCATGCCCTGGATCTGACGTCGCTCATGCAGCCGAACGTGCTGTTCCTGGTCGCCCGGGATGACAGCGGCAGTGCCCTGGGCTGTGGCGCCATGGTGTTGCGGGACGGCTATGGCGAGATCAAGCGGATGTATGTGAGCCCCAGGGCTCGCGGGCTGGGGCTGGGTGGTCGCCTGCTGGCGGAGCTGGAGCGCGAAGCGGCAGGCCGCGGGTGTGAGTTGGCGCGACTGGAAACGGGACCCTATCAGCCGGAGGCCTTGCGGCTCTATGAGTCAGCGAGTTACCGGCGGCGTGTTCCTTTTGGAGCGTATCGGGAGGATCCGTTGAGTGTGTTTCTTGAAAAGCAATTACTAGGTCTAGCTCTGCAAAATAATGCGTAATGAAGGCACCTATTTTCGATGGAAAAAAGCGATCCGTTTCATTATCAAAATCATCACTAAAGTTCAAGGCTTCTTTCAAGATATCAAAGAACCGGGCTCGTCTATGCAAAAAACCCCGCAGACAGACCTATCGCTAGTTTCTAGCCTAGTTGGCGATAGGCCACATATGCAGAATGGGTCGCTTTTAAATGATTAGGACCGCCGGCCAACCACTTGGCACATTGCCAGTAAATTTAAAGCACCGACAGGGGTAAGGCATTATCTTGTTGCAATTTCCTAGATAAAAACTGTAAAAGGAGCATGACCTGGCCAACAACCTTAAAGGTAGCACGCTTTATGGAAATCTCAGACGCGATAGATTTTATCAAAAGCAATACTACCTTAATACTTGCAATCGGAAACCTAATCGCACTAAGCGCAGCTTTTGTTTGGATCTGGACAAGAACAGGCACTGGCTATCTACTCAAAGACTACATATGGAAATTTGCAGGAGGAGCGCCTGAATTCACAACGGAAGAATTTAATATTTTAAAAAGGAGAGAAAGAGAAACTGAAAAATTTAAGTACGAGACCGGACTGAAAATTGGAAACCTTGAAGAAAGCATAAACTTTGCAAAATGGATAAATCATAACAAAATAACTCTAAGAGAGATAAAGCTAGCTTTTACTTATTTAAATCTAAAAGAAAACAACAATATTCACATTAAAAACTTAAACTACAAAATCAGGAAATGGCTGTGTGTGACATTCATAGTAACAGGCTACTTCGCCATTATTCTCTTAGCAATGATAGCAGCGAGTTCCTATGTGATGGCTCACTTTCCTGATTCTCCAAGCTTTTTTGCTTCCAAAAAAGAATTTAAAATTTCAATATTTGACCAATCCGGCATAACTGCGGAAAAATGTAAGGACGAAACCGTCGTAACCAATTACAGCAACAAAAAAGAATTCCCTACAGCTCAAGCAAACTCGATATGCAAAAGCTTGTTCGATCAAGATGGGCAAGAATGGGTAGACAAAAATATAAAAACTCAAAGAATACTCTCGTCCACGCTCATTGCTTGGATATTCATTTACTGTCTAGTATCGGCAAGGCTTATAGCGAAGATTTCAGCAGCACAGAAAATTCTCCGTCGTGTTAGGGAAAATACTCTCGAATTGGAATTGCCATTCAGATCAAATTACAGATAAGCCGCTATAGTTTAGATCGCAGCAGGGACGCCAGGAGGCTTTTCCATGCTACGGGGCGAACTCCGCTAACAAAAATTCCACGAAGCTCCTCACCGTCACCGAGCGCCATCTCGTCTGGGGATAGAGCGCGGTCAGGGGGCGGGTGAGTTCCTGGCCCTGGAAGAGGCGGACCAGATTGCCGGTGGCGACGTCGTCCTGCAGCAGGAAGGCCGGCTGGAGGATGACGCCGAGGCCCTGCAGGGCGGCGAGGCGCAGGGCGGGGCCGTTGGCGAGGTGCAGGCGACCGGGTGGCAGCGGGCCGAAGGGGGTGCCGGTCTGGGCGCGCCATTGGCTCAGGGCGCGAGGGTCCATGCCGAGGCAGTCGTGGGCTTCCAGATCGGCCAGTCGCCCGGGCGTGCCGCGCTGGGCGAGATAGCCGGGCGCGGCGCAGCACCACATCACATAGGGCGCCAGGGGTCGCGCCACCAGGGAGGAATCGGCCAGTTCGCCGATGCGGATGGCGATGTCGATGCCCTCCTCCACCAGATCCTGGACCCGATCGCTCAGCACCAGATCGAGGGTGACCTGGGGATGCCGCGTCAAATAGTCCCCCAGCCGTGGCGTAAGGCCGTAGGTGCCGAAGGACACCGGCGCCGAGACGCGCAGGATGCCGGCGGGCGCTAGGCGCTGGGTTTCGGCCTGGCGGTCGGTGTCGGCGACCAGGGCGAGGATCTCGCGGCAGCGGGCGTAATAGCCCTCGCCGAAGGCGGTCAGGCGCTGGCGCCGGGTGGTGCGTACCAGCAATTGCAGGCCCAGGCGCTTCTCCAGACCGCGCAAGTGATTGCCGGCCATGGTCGGCGAGATGCCTTGGGCCTGGGCCGCAGCGGCCAGGCTGCCGCGCTCTACCACGGCGACGAACACCTGCATGCTGTCGAGCAGATCCATTCAACACTCCTGTTAAGGAATCCTTACACCTAGGTGGCGTTTATCTCATTTGGGTGATGGGTGAGGCTAGTGGCGTGGATGAGGTCGCGAAGTGTTGGGCTTCGCTGCGCTCAGCCCAACCTACGAAAATCCTTACCCCTGGAGAATCGATCATGGATCTGCAACTGCACGACCGTACTGCCTTGGTTACTGGTGCCAGCATGGGCATAGGCACGGGCATCGCCCGCGTCCTGGCGGCCGAAGGCGTTCGGCTGGCGATCACCGCGCGGCGGCGGGACGCCCTGGAGGCCCTGGCCGAGGAGATCGTGGCGGCGGGTCATGCCCGGCCGCTGGTGATCGCGGCGGATATCACCGATGCCGAAGACGTCCAGCGCCTGGCGCGGGAAGCGGAGCAGGGATTGGGCCGGGTGGACATCCTGGTCAACAACGCCGGCGGCACAAGACCGCTTTCGGTGACGGCGGACGATGCGGCCTGGGACGAAGCCTGGAATCTCAACTTCACCGCGACCCGCCGCCTGACCCAGGCGCTGCTGGGCGGAATGCGCGAAAGGCGCTGGGGACGCATCGTCAATTTCAGCGGCAGCATGGAGCCGCGGGACCTGAACGGCGCCGGGGCGGCCAAGGCGGCGATCCAGTTCTGGTCCAAGGGGCTGGCGAGCCAGCTAGCGGCAGAGGGCATCACGGTCAACACCATCGCGCCGGGGCGGATCAATTCCGAGCAGATCCTGCAGCGGCTGCACCCGACGCCCGAGGCGCGCCAGGCCTTTATCGCTCGCCACATTCCCATCGGTTACTTCGGCGAGCCGGAAGACGTGGGTCATGTAGTGGCCTTTCTTGCCTCACCGCTGGCGCGCTACCTCACCGGTGATGTCATCGCGGTGGATGGCGGGATGCACGCCCATGCCCACTAGCGTTTGACGCAGACGAACAGCGCATTGCCCGCCTCGCCGGCCCAGGGTTCGATGCGCTGGTAGTCGTGCTCCAGCATCTGCACCTCGAACTGCGGCTCCAGCAGGGCCAGCAGTTCGGGGAAGTCCACCGCCACCATGGGGTGTTCGTCCTGCCAGGTCTGCTGCTGGCCGGCGTGGCGGCGTTCGATGCGCAGGCGGAGCTGCTGGTGTTCGCCCTCGCCCGGGTAGTGCCAGGCGGAGGCGAAGTTGAAGTGGCCATCGGCCCGCGCGACGCTGTGGCCGACGCTGGAGGCATTGTCGATACGGCGCTTGTCGACGGCGTTGAAGCAAAACAGGCCGCCGGCGGTCAGGGCCGCCTGGACCTGCGTCAGGCACGCCTGGAGGCGTGCAAGGCTACCGCTGTAGTGCAGGGAGTAGAGAAAGCAGGTGATCAGATCGACCGGCTGGTCCAGTTCGAAGGCGCACATGTCCTGGCAGGAGAAGTCCGCCTCCGGGCAACGTAGCGCGGCCTGGGCCAGCATCGGCGGATTGAGGTCCAGCCCGCTGCTCTGGAAGCCGGCATCGAGAAAATGCCGCACATGGGGCCCGGTGCCGCAGGCGAGATCCAGGTGACGAGTGCCGCCGTTGCCGAACAGGCGCTGCAGGCGCAGCACCGCCTGGCTCTGGGCCCGGTAGTCAATGTCGGCGCAGAGCAGGTCGTAGTAGGCCGACAGGTCGGTGTAGAGGGCGGTGGAGGACATCGCAGGGGCTCGGGGCTGGAGACGCGGGCGCGCATCTTAGTCGGTTTCTGCAACCTTCGACGCCTTATACTGGCGGTTTTCCCGAGAGTCCCCTGACGTGAGCAACAAGAGATACGCCTGCATCGGCCTGAGCAACCCCAAGTCGCCGTCCAACGTCGGGTCCATCATGAGGGCGGCGGGTTGCTACGGGGTGGCCTCGGTGTTCTATACCGGCACCCGCTACGACCGCGCCAAGGACTTCGTCACCGACACCAAGAAGGTTCACCAGGACATTCCGCTGATCAACATCGACGACCTGCGCCGCATCCTGCCGCTGGGGTGCGTACCGGTGGCGGTGGAGCTGGTGGACGGCGCCCGGCCGCTGCCCGAATACACCCATCCCGATCGCGCGCTCTATCTGTTCGGCTCGGAGGACGGTTCGCTGAGCCAGGAGCTGCGCGACTGGTGCGAAGACGTGGTGTACATCCCCACCCAGGGCTGCATGAATCTGGCGGCCACGGTCAATGTGGTGCTCTATGATCGGCTGGCCAAAGGGAATAACACCCGCTCTGGTCCATTGTTTTAGAGATCTTAGTGTAATCGGCAGGATAATCCATGAGTAACACAGATGTAATCTCTGAAATATCGCGGATAATTGATTTATTTCAGAAAGCCTATCCTTTGCTTGTAGCATTAGCAGTTATTGCACTCCATATATGGAGCTGGCAAAGATCCGGCTCGGCATTTTTTATATTCAACAAACTGATATTTTTGATTGGCGGCGGCGCCAAAATGTCCAATAACCTATACAACGACGCTTGGGAGAGCGTTAAATATTTCCACCTTTTCAGAATGAAAACGGGGATCAAATTTAAAAATAATCAACAAATAGAGAATGCTCTTCTAAAAATCAAAGAAAAGTCAATTGGACTTGAAGAGTTAATGAAAATAAAAAAATACTACATACCTGAAAACTGTGAAATCAAAGATCCTGATTTGAAAAAAATAAAAAAGGGAAATATTCTTTTGGGTTTCGCAACCGCTGTATTTGCGGTGATAAGCCTAACTTTTCTGCTCCCAGACTATGCCTTGTTGTCGGTAAGAAAAACTGGAACTCTATTCTGGGCAACTAAAGAAAAAGCCTACCATTGGAATCTAAGCTGGAGCATTCATGAAAATGAATGCTCCGCAGGGACGACAAAGCTAGCAGAGGTCGATCAAAAAGTAATATGCGAACTTATTAGTGACAAAGAAAACAAATTTTTAGAAAAAACCGTATTTGAACAACGCTGCTTTGGTTCCATCCTTGCATTTGTCTGCGCTCTCTGGATCCTATCA
Source organism: Pseudomonas sp. PLB05 (assembly GCF_021106615.1). Taxonomy (NCBI): domain Bacteria; kingdom Pseudomonadati; phylum Pseudomonadota; class Gammaproteobacteria; order Pseudomonadales; family Pseudomonadaceae; genus Pseudomonas; species Pseudomonas sp. PLB05. The sequence continues at coordinate 328,825 of NZ_JAJOHO010000001.1, read as the reverse complement.
ATGATATTGGAGTGGAGTAAGGCTTCTCTTGCTTTTGATCTTCGTCAAAAACTCAATAGAGAAACGCCAGAGCAATTAGACCTATTTAATATTTAATCACCTCTATACTCGTGCTTGCCCTCAAAACCCATCAACTTAGGCCACTAAATTTAGTTGAAATAAATGCAATGCTGCCATTAACCAAACCCCTGGGTCGGCCGGCGCAAGACCGGATCGAAGGGGTTGATGCGCGCGGCGATCACCCCGGCTTCGCGGCGGAGCAGTTCGATCACCGTGGGCAGGCGCTGGGGGTTGAGGCGTTCGCTCAGGGTGCCCACGCTCAGGGCCGCCACCGCCCGGCCGTTGCGGTCGAGGATGGGGACGGCGAGGCCCGCCATGCCGGCCAGCACCCCCGTGTTGCGCGCGGCGTAGCCCTGCTGGCGGACGTTGTCGATCTCGGCGCGCAGCAGCACCTCATCGTAATGATGGGCGTCGCGCAGCCGCGGCAGGTTGTAGCGGATCACCTCTTCGCGTTCTTCCTCGGGTAGGAAGGCCAGGATCGCCAGGGCGCCCTGGCCGCCGCCCAGGGGCACGCGACCGCCGATGTCGCCGGTGAAGGTGCGGATCGGATAGGGCCCCTCGCTGCGATCCAGGCACATGGCGTCGAAGCCGCTGCGCGCCAGCAGGAACAGTGAGTCGCCCAGGGACGCCGACAGCCGCAGCAGACTCGGCCGCGCCAGGTCGCGCAGGTTGCCGACCTGGCCAGCGCTAGCCGCCAGGGCGAAGAAGTCCAGGCTCAGCCGGTATCTCTTGCTGCGGGCGCACTGCTCGACCATGCCCTCCTCCACCAGGCCGCGCAGCAGTCGGTGGGTGGTGGGTTGCGACAGGCCCACGTGCTCGGCCAGACGGGTGACCTTCTCGCCTTCGGGATCGCCGTCACCGAGAGCGCGCACCACGGCGAACACCCGGCTGATGGCGCCAACGCCTACCTCGCCTGTCGCAGCCTTTCTTTCACTGGAATCTTCCATCTGCAGCGCTCCGAAATATTCCACTGAGTGAATAAATCTGAAAAAAGAGTTCATTCAGTGAAAAACCTGCTTGTCCGGCATCCTAGGTCGCCCTTACCTTCAGGTCCATAGGGCGATACTCACAATCACCGGACGCCGCCAGTCGAGCGAGCGCCAACGTCCCAGATCCAGGCTGTCTTTCGCCCTGCCAAAACCTTGCCCACCTCTCCCGTGGGCGCGACCGGAGGAGCATTGCGGCCATGGCTTTCCTGACTCTCGACAATCTCAGCAAGCGCTACGGCGACAGCTACGCGGTGGCCGGTTCGACCCTGGCCATCGAGCACGGCGAATTCGTCTCCCTGCTCGGCCCCTCCGGCTGCGGCAAGACCACCACCCTGCAGATGATCGCCGGCTTCGTCGACGTCAGCAGCGGGCGCATCCTCCTGGATGGCCAGGACATCACCCAGGCCAAGCCGGCCAGTCGCGGCCTCGGGGTGGTATTCCAGAGCTATGCGCTGTTTCCGCACATGACGGTGCGCGACAACGTCGCCTTCGGCCTGCGCATGCGCAAGGTGGCGGGTAACGAGCTCACGCGGCGGGTCGAGGAGGCCCTGGACCTGGTGCATCTGGGTCAGCATGCCGAGCGCTATCCCCGCGAACTTTCCGGTGGCCAGCGCCAGCGGGTGGCCCTGGCCCGAGCGCTGGTGATAGCACCACCGGTGCTCTTGCTGGACGAGCCGCTGTCCAACCTGGACGCCCATCTGCGCGAGGAAATGCAGTTCGAGATCCGCCGCATCCAGCGCGAGGTGGGCATCACCACCCTGATGGTGACCCACGACCAGTCCGAGGCGCTGTCCATCAGCGACCGGGTGGTGGTGATGGAGGCCGGGCGCATCACCCAGGTGGATGCGCCCTATCGCCTCTACGAACATCCGCGCAACAGATTCATCTCCGATTTCGTCGGCAAGGCCAACCTGCTGCCCGGCAGCCTGGATGCCCAGGGTCGGCCGCAGATCGCCGCCGGCGGCGCCCTGGCGATCTCGCTGCGGCCGGAAAAGATCGAGTTGCGCCCCGCTGGTGAGGGACGTCTGCAAGGGCGGGTGCTGACCCGTTTCTTCCTCGGCAGCCAGTGGCTGTATCGGCTGGAGACGGCGCTGGGCGAGGTGTCGGTGCTGCGCAGCAACGATGGGCTGCCGCCGCTGGACGAGGGCCAGCGCGTCGGGCTGCACTGGGACGACAGTCTGCTGCGCCGACTGGAAGCCGCGGAGGCCGCCGCATGAGCACCCTGCTGCGCGGCACCGGTCGCGCCTATCTGCTCAGCGCCCCAGCCCTGGTGCTGTTCGCCGGACTGCTGCTGGCGCCCCTGGCGCTGACCCTGGCGCTGTCCTTCAACGTCTTCGACTACGAGACCGGGATCAAGGAAGGCAGCTACACCCTGGCCCACTACCTGAGCCTGCTGGGCGATCCCTACTTCTACGAGATCTTCCTGCGCACCTTCTGGATCAGCGCCCTGGTCACCCTGCTCTGCGTGCTGATCGGGGTACCCGAGGCCATCGTCCTCAGTCGCATGGGCGCGCCCTGGCGCTCGATCTTCCTGATCCTGGTGCTGACGCCGCTGTTGATCTCGGTGGTGGTGCGCGCCTTTGGCTGGAGTCTGCTGCTGGGCGCCGACGGCCTGGTCAACCAGGCCATCGTGGCCCTGGGCGGGCGGCCGCTGAAGCTGCTCTACACCCCCTTCGCGGTAATCGTCGGCCTGGTCCACGTGATGCTGCCGTTCATGATCATCCCGGTGTGGACCTCGCTGCAGAAACTCGATCCCGCCGCCGAACAGGCCGCGCTGTCGCTGGGCGCCAGTCACCTGACGGTGCTGCGCCGCATCGTGCTGCCCCAGGTGATGCCCGGGGTACTGTCGGGAACGCTGATCGTCTTCGGCCTGGCCGCCAGTTCCTTCGCCATCCCCGGTCTGTTGGGCGGACGCCGGCTGAAGATGGTCGCCACCCTGATCTACGACCAGTACCTGGCCGAGCTGAACTGGCCGATGGGCGCCACCCTGGCGGTGGCCCTGCTGCTGCTCAACCTGCTGGTGATGCTGGGCTGGAATCGCCTGGTGGAACGCCGCTACAAACGTGCCCTGGGAGTCTGACCGCATGACCCGCAACGGCCCGCTCGGGCTCGCCTTCCATACCCTGGTGATGGTCTTCATGCTGGCGCCCCTGGTGGTGGTCTGCCTGGTGGCCTTCACCCCGGAGAACACCCTCAGCCTGCCCACCGCCGGCTTCTCGCTGCGCTGGTTCGCCGCCGTGTTCGAGCGGGCGGACTTCCTCACCGCCTTCTACAACAGCCTGCAGCTGGCGGCGCTGTCGGCCACCCTGGCGACGCTGATCGCGGTGCCGGCCGGGCTGGCCATCACGCGCTATCGCTTTCCTGGCCAGGGCTTTCTCAACGGCCTGTTCCTCTCGCCGATCATCATCCCGCACCTGGTGCTGGGCGTGGCCATGCTGCGGCTGTTCGCCCTGCTTGGGGTGAATGGCAGCTTCAGCTGGCTGGTGCTGGCCCACGTGGTGGTGATCACCCCCTATGTGCTGCGCCTGGTGATCGCCGCCGCCATCGGCATCGACCGCAGCGCCGAGCAGGCAGCCGAGAGCCTGGGCGCCAGTCGCACCACGCTGTTCTGCCGCATCACTCTGCCGATGATCCTGCCCGGCGTCGCCGGCGGCTGGCTGCTGGCCTTCATCAACAGCTTCGACGAGGTCACCCTGTCGATCTTCGTCACCTCGCCGGCGACCCAGACCTTGCCGGTGCGGATGTACGTCTACGCCACCGAATCCATCGATCCGATGATGGCGGCGGTGTCGGCCCTGGTGATCGCCCTGACCGCGGCCACCATGATCCTGCTCGACCGTATCTACGGCCTGGATCGCGTGCTGGTGGGCAAACAATGAACAGCCGAGACCCCTCCATGGCACTGCTCAAGCGGGTGGCCGAACGCGACCGCCCGACCCTGGCCTTCACCCTCGACGGCCAGCCGGCCGAGGGCCTGGAGGGCGATACCCTGCTGACCGCCATCCTCACCCAGAGCGACCACCTGCGCGGCAGCGACTTCGGCGGCGAACCCCGCGCCGGTTTCTGCCTGATGGGCGCCTGCCAGGACTGCTGGGTGCGCCTGGCCGATGACCGCCGGGTGCGCGCCTGCGCCACCTTTCTCGAAGCGGGCCAGCAGGTCAGCCGCGATCCTGGGCGGCCGCTGTGAGCGCCGTGGTGGTGGTGGGCGCCGGGCCGGCGGGCATCCGTGCGGCCCAGACACTGGCCGCCCATGGCCTTGAGCCGGTGCTGCTGGACGAAAGCGCCCGCGGCGGTGGCCAGATCTATCGCCAGCAACCGGGCAATTTCCGGCGCCCGCTCAAGGCGCTCTATGGCTTCGAAGCCGGCAAGGCCCAGGCGCTGCACGGTGCTTTGACCGAGATGCAGAAGGCGCTGGACTATCGGCCCGACACCCTGGTGTGGAATGCCGAGCAAAGCGCTCTGGATACCCTGAGCCAGGGCCGCTACGTTGATCGCCTGGCCTTCGACCAGGTGATCGTCGCCACCGGTGCCACCGACCGCATCCTGCCGGTGCCGGGTTGGACCCTGCCGGGCGTCTACAGCCTGGGCGCATCCCAGGTGGCGCTCAAGTTCCAGGGCTGCGCCATCGGCAGCCGACTGGTGCTGGCCGGTACCGGCCCGTTGCTCTATCTGGTCGCCTATCAATACGCCAAGGCCGGGGCCAAGCCGCTGGCGGTGCTGGACAGCGCGCCGTTCCGCGACCAGGCCGCGGCTACCCCGGCGCTGCTCGGTCAACCGGCCACCTTCGCCAAGGGCCTCTACTACCGCAGCTGGCTGGCGCTGCACGGCGTGCCCGTGCACCAGGGCGCTGAACTCCTTGCCGTCGAAGGCGAACGCCGTGTGGAGGCCGTTCGCTGGCGCGCTGCCGATGGCGAAGCGCATCGGCTGGAATGTGATGCTCTCGGCTTCGGCCAGACACTGCGCAGCGAGACCCAGCTGGCCGATCTGTTGGGCTGCGAGTTCGCCTGGAATCCGCTCAATCGCGCCTGGCTGCCGGTGCGGGACAACGGCGGACGCAGCAGCCAGGCGGGTGTCTACCTGGCCGGCGATGGCGCCGGTATCCAGGGCGCCGATGCCGCCGAGCTGGCGGGCGAGCTGGCGGCCCTGAGTCTGCTGGACGATCGTGGCGTGCCGCTGGACAGGGCGCGTATCCAGGCCCTGCAAGCACGCCTGACCCGCTTCGAGGTCTTTCGCCAGGGTCTGGAGCGGGCCTTCCCCTTCCCCGCGGACTGGGCGGCCAAGGCGCCGGACGAACTCATGGTCTGTCGCTGCGAACAGGTCAGCGCCGGCGAGATCCGTGCTGCGGTGGATCAGGGGCACTGGGAGATCAACCGGGTCAAGGCCACCTGCCGGGTCGGCATGGGCCGCTGTCAGGGCCGTCTCTGCGGCGCGGCGGCGGCCGAGTTGATCGCCTGCGCCAGTGGTCGCCCGCTGGACCAGATCGGCCGGCTGCGTGCCCAGGCGCCGATCAAGCCGCTGCCCTTTGGCGTGGAGCTGGCGCCATGAGCCGGCTGGACGTGGATGTGCTGATCATCGGCGGCGGTATCGTCGGCAGCAGCGCGGCGCTGTTCCTGGCCAAGGGCGGCCAGCGCGTCGCCCTGCTGGAGCGCACCTTCTGCGGCGCCCAGGCCAGTGGCGTCAACTACGGCGGGGTGCGCCGCCAGGGCCGGCCGCTGGTGCAGTTACCGCTGTCCAGCCGTGCCCATCAGATCTGGGGCGGTCTGCAGGACCTGCTGGGTACCGATGGCGAATACCTCAGATCCGGCCATCTCAAGCTGGCCCGTAGCGAGACCGACTTCGCCTCCCTGCAGGCCTATGCCCAGGCCAGCCAGGGCTTCGACCTCGATCTGCAACTGCTCGACCGCGGTGAATTGCGCCGGCGCTTTCCCTGGGTCGGCGACATCGCCGTGGGCGCCTCCTTCTGCCCGGAGGACGGCCACGCCAATCCACGCCTGGTCTCCCCGGCCTTCGCCCAGGCGGCTGCCCGGGCGGGCGCCCGAATCCTCGAACGGACCGCCGTGACCGTCGTCGAGCACGACGGCCAGCGCTTCCAGCTCCGTACCGATAGTGGCCTGACCTTGAGCGCGCCCTGGCTGCTGAATTGCGCGGGCGCCTGGGCCGCGGAGCTGGCCGCCCGCTTCGGCGAGCCGGTGCCCCTCACCGCGGCCCATCCGGCCATGCTGGTGACCGAACCGCTGCCGCCCTTCATGACCGCCAGCACCGGCGTGGAAGGCGGTGGCATCTATGCCCGCCAGGTGGCGCGGGGCAATTGCGTGCTGGGCGGTGGGCGCGGTTTCGCCCTCGACGCCGATCGCGCCCGCCCGGGCCAGCTGGCCATCCTCGACATCCTTAGAAACGCCGCCGAACTCTATCCGGCGCTCACCGGGGCCCAGGCGATCCGCACCTGGAGTGGCGTCGAGGGCTATCTGCCGGATCACCAGCCGGTGCTCGGCCCCAGTCTCACCACCCCCGGCCTGCTGCACGGCTTCGGCTTTGCCGGTGCGGGCTTCCAGATCGGGCCGGCGGCTGGCGAAGCCCTGGCCGAGTGCATCCTGCAGGGCGCGCCCCGGCACAGCCTGCAGGCCTTTTCCATCGCCCGTTTCCCTTCCCAGCCCAGGAGTTCCCAATCATGCGCCTGACCCCTGCCCTGCTCGTGGCCCTCGCCGGCCTGCCCCTGGCCGCCGCGGCCGAACCGACGCTCTATCTCGGCATGAACGGCGGCACCATGGAGCGCCTCTATGCCGACAGCGTGCTGCCCGCCTTCGAGAAGGCGCACAACGTCAAGGTGGTGATCGTGCCCGGCACCTCGGCGGACATCCTCGCCAAGGTCCAGGCCAGTCCGCAGAAGCCGCCGATCCATGTGATGTTTCTCGACGACGGCATCATGTACCGCGCCATCGGCATGAATCTGTGCAGTCCGCTCAAGCCCAGCGCGAGCCTGGCGCAGATCCCCGACAAGGCCAAGATCAAGGACCAGGCGGCTGCCGTCAGCCTGGGCGTGACAGGGCTTGCCTACAACAGCCGGCTGTTCAAGGAAAAAGGCTGGGCGGCGCCGACCTCCTGGGCAGACCTCGCCGATCCCAAGTACAAGGGCAAGGTGGTGTTCCAGTCGCTGTCCTCGTCCACCTTCGGCCTGCACGGCTTCCTGATGTTCAACCGTCTCAAGGGTGGCACCGAGCAGGACGTCGACCCCGGCTTCAAGGCCTGGCCCACCACCGTCGGCCCCAATGTGCTGGAGTACATCCCCAGCTCGGCCAAGCTTTCGGAGATGGTGCAGACCGACGAGGCGGCACTGTTCCCGCTGACGCCCACCCAGGTCACCGCGCTCAAGCTCAAGGGCATCCCGGTGGAATACGCACCGCCCAAGGAAGGCGCCGTGGTGCTCAACGTCGCCGAATGCGTGACCGCCAACAACGACCAGCCGGAGCTGGCTCAGCAACTGGCTGAGTATCTGCTGACCCCCGAGGCCCAGGCCCCGGCGCTGGAACTGGGCGACCAGATCCCGTCCAACCCCAATACCCCCACCACCGACAAGACCCGCGGCCAGGTGGAGGCCATGCAGAACTACCTGAAGACCGCCGTGACCATCGACTGGGACGAGGTCAACAAGGTAAGGCCGCAGTGGAACGCCCGCTGGAATCGGCAGGTGGAGCGCTAGTCGGCCGAATAGCGCAAATACGCTGGTCGGTGTCGACCCTGGACAACCCCGGTTCGGGGCGACCCCTCACCCTTGGCGGCTTCCATCACCAGGAGAGCCGCCATGGCCAACCCGCCCATCACCGTTCTGCGCGACACCCAACCCCTGCCCGTGGTCGATGCCTGCAAGTGGGAGCGCATCGAGGGTGAGCCCCATACCGTCAACCTCAATGCCTACACCTCCGATGACGGCAGCAAGATCATGGGCACCTGGATCTGCACCCCCGGCAAGTGGCGCGTCGACTACGTGAAGTGGGAGTACTGCCACTTCCAGGAGGGCTACTGCATCATCACCCCCGATGGCCAGGAACCCATCCACCTCAAGGCCGGCGACATCTTCGTCGTCGAACCCGGCATGAAGGGCACCTGGGAAGTGGTCGAGACGGTGCGCAAGTATTTCGTCTTCGCCTGACGTGCGAGCGGCCCCTGCCGGCGCTGCCCGGCGGGCTGCTCAGGGCGTGGCATCACTGGCATAGCAGGCCCAGGCCGGTCGCGTGGCCAGGCGCGCGAGATAGGCCTCGATGGCTGGTGCCGCGATCCGCTTCATGGGGGTGCTGCGCCAGCGGTGCAGCGACAGCCCCAGGGCGATGTCGGCCAGGCTGAAGCGCTCGCCGACCACATAGGGGCCGTGCTGCGCCAGGTGCGCCTCCAGAATGGCGATACGCCCGTTCCAGGTGGCGATGCCCTGCGCCAGGCGCTGCGGATCGGGCTGCGGTGGCTGCTGCTTCACCAGGGCCAGATAGGCGTAGCTCCAGGCCGGATTGAGTTCGCTGGCCTGCCAGTCCAGCCACTGATCGACCCGTGCCCGTGCCCGCGGTGCGGCGGGATACAACGCCTCGCCGCCCCGGGCGTTGGCCAGGTAGCGCAGGATGCTGTTGGATTCCCAGAGCACGAAGTCGCCGTCCAGCAAGACCGGGATCTGGCCATTGGGATTCCACTGCAGGTAGTCGGCGGACTGCGCCGAGCGAAAACCGGCGCCCCAGTCTTCACGCTCATAGCCCAGGCCCAGTTCGTCGAGGCACCAGAGCACCTTGCGCACGTTGATCGAAGAGACGCGGCCAAGGACCTTCAGCATGCGCAGGCGACCTCCAGGGGTTCATGGTCGAGATAGGGCTCGATGTTGCCGAGCGCACGCGCCACATAGTTCTCCTTCTCACCCACCGGGGCTACATAGTGCAGCGCCTCGGCAGCTGCCTCGCGGCCCAGCAGCCGGGCGATGACCCAGGCCGCCAGGTAGCTGGAGGCCAGGCAGCCACCGGCGGTGGCCAGATTGCCGCGGGCGAAGAAGGGCTGTGCCAGTACCTCGATGCCGGCCTCCTGTACCCAGGGCTTGGTGGTGAGATCGGTGCAGCCGGGTACGCCGTCGAGCAGGCCGAGACGCGCCAGCAACAGGGTGCCGGAGCACTGGGCGCCGATCAGCTGGCGCGCGGGATCGAGCACGGCAAGCTGCTCCAGCAGGACAGCATCCCGGGCGAGTTCACGCGTCCGGCTGCCGCTGCCCACCAGTACGGCGGTGCAGTCGGCCAGTTCGTCGAAGCCGGCCTGCCGCTCCAGACGGACGCCATTCATGGAGGTCACCCAGGGCGTGGGCGCCAGCAGCGACACCCGCCAGTCCGGACGCTTGATGCGATTGAGGATGCCCAGGGCGATCAGGGAGTCCAGTTCATTGAAGCCGTCGAAGGTCAGGATGGCGAGCTGCATGGGGCTACCAGGTGCGCGGGGGGAGCCGAGAGTCTCGGTCTCATCCAGGCGAGTTGGCCAGATACAGTGCTGCGCCAGGCCAGCCATACAGTCAGGCCATTCGCCGGAAACCCTTCTAAACCGCGCCATAGCACCGCCGAGCCACTGGAAGAGATAGCACTTAGCCATTACAGTGGCGCACCCCTTGGCCGAAACGCCTGCCGATTTGCCATCGCCCATCGGCCTTACCCCGTTCCGAGATGTCGATGGACGACGATATTCGTTATGAACAGCATGTCCGGCGAGTGCTGCGCACCCCCCTGCAGGTATTGCAGCCTCTGATGCTGGCGCTGTGGCCGCTGAGTCTGTGGAGCAATCCGCTGATCGGCAGCCCCTACAAGCCGCGCTACTTCGCCGTGATGCTGCTGTTGCTGGCGATCAGCGCCCTGCTCAGCGTTGCACGCAGCGCGCGCATGATGAGTCTTACCTTTACCGGCAACATCTGGGCGCTCGCCCTCGCCTTTCGCATCCAGATCCAGGATGGCGGCGCCGTGGGCCACTACTGGAATCTGCCCATCGCCGTGATCATCGTCCTGGGCACCTGCGGCATGACCTATCGTCTCTCCCACTACCTGATCACCCTCGCCGGCGCCGCCTTCATCCTGTTCATCGGTCAGACCCAGCTGGTTCCCACCGCCATGCCAATACACCTGGTCTGGTTGCTGGCCAGTGCCACCCTGGCCATCGGCATCGCCTACAACCACGCCAACAGCCAATGGATGCGACGGACCTTCATTCTCAAGGAGCGCTATCGGATCCTGGCGGAAACCGACGAACTGACCGGGATCGCCAATCGCCGCAAGCTCCTGCAGCAGCTGGACGAGGCTCGCGGCGAGAGCGGGCAGACGCCTGCGCATTTCGTCATGCTCGATATCGACAACTTCAAGGAGATCAACGACCGACACGGTCATCAGGTCGGCGATCAGGTACTGGTCGCCACGGCGCGGGAAATCGATCAGCTCGATCCGAGGCTGCAGGTCGGTCGCCTAGGTGGCGAGGAATTCGGCCTGCTGATCCGCGGCCTGGACGATGCGCGGGTGAGCCACCTGCTGGAAGTCCTGCGTAACCGCCTAGCCGCCGCCCCCCTGGGCATCAGCTTCAGTGCCGGGGCGCTTCGGCTCGACCCGGAAGTTTCTCTCAACGAGCTGCTGCGGCGGGCGGACGAAGGTCTCTATCAGGCCAAACGCCAGGGCAAAGACCAGATGGTCTGGTCACACTGAGTGGCGTTAATCCAGCTTTTCCACCTTTACCGCAGTGGTGCCGTCGTCGACCATGTCCACCCGCCGCGCAGCGGCCCGTGAGAGGTCGATGATGCGACCCCGGATATAGGGTCCGCGGTCATTGATGCGTACCACCACGGCACGATCGTTTTCCAGGTTGGTCACCTTGACCCGGGTGCCGAGCGGCAGGGTCTTGTGGGCGGCGACCAGCTCGTTGTTGTTGAAGGTCTCGCCACTAGCGGTTTCCCTGCCGTGGAACTTGCGCGCATAGAAGGACGCCTTGCCGCGCTGTTCGAAGCTGGCGTCCTTCTTGATCGGCGCCGCGACGGTCTTGGCGTCCTTTTCCTGGCAGGCGCTGCAGGCGAGCAACAAGAGCAATACAAGAAATCTGGGACGGCTGAACACGTTTCACCTTCCTCTTCTTCTTCGTTTTGGGGAAAGCAACGCACTGGGAATGGGTTCAGCTATCTGAGAACCAAACAGCCATCCAAGGGTTCGCCACCGATGGCCATAGGCCGCCATATCTGTGACGAACCCCTCAAGACCGCCCTAGGGCGCCGGCAGCACATACCTGAGGATGGCGACGAAGTGCAGGGCGCTGCCGGCCATGACGAAGCCGTGCCAGATGCCATGCCAATGACGAAAGCGGTCGTCGAAGACGAAGAACAGGATGCCGACGGTGTAGAGCACCCCACCGGCCACCAGCCAGGCGAAGCCTTCACCGCCCAGGCGATCCAGCAGCGGCCCCACCGCCACCAGCACGATCCAGCCCATGACGGCGTAGATCACCAGCGACAGGATGCGCGCTTCCGAACGCGGCTTGAGTTCCTGCGCCATGCCGATCAGCGCCAGGCCCCAGACGATACCGAACAGCGTCCAGCCCCAGGGCCCGCGCAGGGTCACCAGGCAGAACGGCGTGTAGCTGCCGGCGATCAGCAGATAGATCGACAGATGATCGAGCTTTTGCAGCAGGCGTTTCGCGCGTCCCTTCACGCTGTGGTAGAGGGTCGAGACGCTGTAGAGGATCACCAGCGCCACCCCATAGATGGCCACGCTGACAATGCGCCAGGGATCCCCCTGCAGGCTGGCCAGCACCACCAGGGTGACGGCACCGGCCAAGGCCAGCAGGGCTCCGATCAGATGGGTCCAGGCATTGAGACGTTCACCGTGATACATGCGTCCTCCGGTATGGGTCGCAAACGGGCTCAGGGTCTCGCCGAGCCCTCGCGACGGGCAGTGAGGCGCTCGTAGCGGTCGAGCAGCGGCTGGATGGAAATCCCATGTACCGCAATGCTCAGGGCCACCACCGACAGGGTCAGGTCGACGATGGTCCCGGCCCAGTCGGCCGTGACGTTATGCGTGAGCGCGTAGCACAGATAATACAGGCTACCGATACCGCGGATGCCGAACCAGCCGATCAGCGCCCCCTGCTGGCGATCGATGCGGGTGAAGGGCAGCATGGTCGCCACCCCCAGCGGGCGGATGATCACGAACAGCATGGCGCCCAGGAGCAGCGCGCGGCTGTCCCAGTGGGTGATGAGCACCACGCCGAGCAGGGTCACCAGGAGCACCTCGAAGGAGCGCTCCACCAGGCTGCCAAAGGCGAGCATGTCGCCCATCATCACGCCGGCCGCCATCTTGGGCTCTTCGAGATCGTCCGCCTTGGCCACCGTGGCGTGCTCCGGCGCGCCGGTGAGATGCCCGATCACCGGCTGCGCCAGGTGCTCGGAAGGCGTCTCCGCATTCCCCGAGGTCTGTACCTCGGCCTGGCGCAGGCCCAGCCCAGCGGCGAACACTGCGAGAAAACCGTAGCCGCCGATCTCGTCGGCCAGCACATAGGACAGGGCGATCAGCGCCAGGGCGAGGAAGTCGTTGGGCGAAATGGTGCTGTCACCGTGCCGGGTACGCAGGTAGATCATCAACCGGCCCACGCCCTTGCCCATGGTGTAGCCCAGCAACAGGCCCGCCGGTACCGCCCAGAGCACGCTTTTCATGAACCACTCCAGGGTCCAGCCCCACTGGGGCTCGCCATGTTGCAACAGCAGCAGACCGAGCAGCACGAAGGGAAAGGCCGTGCCGTCGTTGAGGCCGGCCTCACCGGAAAGACCGAAGCGCACCCGGTCGAAATCCTGGGCATGGTTGACCTGCACCAGCCCGGCCAGCACCGGATCGGTGGGCGCGAGGATGGCACCGATCAGCAGGGCCACGCCCCAGGGCAGGCCGAGCAGATAGTGAGCGACCAGGCAGACCCCGGCGATGCTGAGAATCATCACCGGCCCGGCCAGTAGATAGGCGCCGTGCCAGGAGGAACGATGGAAGGACAGCCGCAGCTTGAGGCCGCTGACGAACAGCGAAAAGAGCACCGCCACCTCGGTCAGGTGGCCGATCCAGGTCGCCGACTGCTGGAAGTGGACCTCGGCCAGTCCCAGGCCGATGGGACTGATGAGCATGCCAAAGGCCAGACAGACCACCGAGGTAGTGACCGGTAGCCAGCGCAAATAGGCGGAGGTCAGGGCGAGGATCATCAACAACGATCCCAATACCCCGACCCAGACGAGAAAAGTCATGTGGGTGCCGTGATCCAGAACAGGAGAGGAAGAGTAGGTGACGGACGCCACCCTCCTGATGGAGACTGCACCAAGGCCTTGGCGGTGCCCCCTATCTGCCGAATGGCGCACCACGCGGTGACCCCGTGGCTCCGGCCAGGGTCCCATGTCCTAATAGTCCCCCTGGAAAGCCTCTTCTCGCATGAGCGATCACCGCCTCCGCAAGCAACGCCGCCTCGAACGCCTGCAACGCTTCCTCGACTGGGCCGGCCGCACCCATCCCGACTTCGTCGCCAGGCAACAGCATCAGGAACTCTGGTTCAAACCCTACTCGGGCTATCCCCTGCCGCACCTGGGCCGTATCGCCAAGGCCTTCTGGCTGGGTCTCGACGAGGCCGCGGCGGTGGCCGCCGGCAGTGCGCCCGATCCCGACCGTCTGCTGGGCCAGGCGCTGCTCAGTGCCAGCAAGACCTTTGCCCATCCGGTGGACGTCTTCGGCAGCGAAAAGCTCTTTACCGGCGGCGCGGCGAGCGAGCTGCTCGAACCCCACTGGGCACTGAACCTGGCCGACAGTGACTCCGCCGACACCTTTGCCGCGGCGGTCGGCCAGCGCCTGGGCGATGCCGTGCGCGAGCGCCTCGGCGTCCTGGCCGCGCCCTTCGCCGAGATGGCCGAGGAGGATCGTCAGCGCGTGCTGGAGCGGGTACCCCAGGCGCTGATCCGCCTGGACGACTTCCTGCCGCGCGCGGTGGAGGTGCTCAACGAGACACGCCACGAATTGAGATTCAACGTGGTGCTGACCCACGAGGACATCCGCCTGGAGATCCCCCGACGGCTGTCGGCCAACCAGGGGCGTCTGCTTGGCGACGCCGATGTGGCCGCGCTCAAGGCCGCCGCGGAGGGGGAATTGCGCGAGCGTTTCGCCGTGTTGATGGGCGAAGCCGACATCCTGGACTTCGATCTGCACCAGCTCGGCACACCGCGCCTGCAGGAGCTGATGCGCCTGGAGAGCGACAAGCTGCGTCGCGCCCTGCGCCACGCCGTGGCCCAGCAGCGCGAGAAGATGGCCTTCGCCGTGCTGCTGGAAAACAATCCGCGCTTCGGCCAGTACCACCAGAACTATCCGGCCCGGCGCCTGACCCGCACCTGGACCGCGCTGCTCGGCCCCACCAACAGCGGCAAGACCCACAGGTCCATCGAAGCCATGGCGGCGGTGACCCACGCCATCTACCTGTCACCGTTGCGGCTGATGGCGCTGGAGAACCAGGAGCGCCTGGAATCCCTCGGCGTGCCCTGCTCCCTGGTCACCGGCGAGGAAGAGATCATCCGCCCGGGCGCCACCCACTTCTGCTGCACCGTCGAGGAATTTGCCCGCTTCCGCCGCCAGCAATGGGAAGTGGTGGTGGTCGACGAGGTGCAGATGCTCGCCGATCCGCAACGTGGCTGGGCCTGGGTCGACGCCCTGGTCAGCGCCCACACCAAGCGCCTGCTGATGACCGGTCCGGCGCTGATCGAACCCTCGCTGCGCACCCTCTGCGAGCTGTGCGAGGACCGCCTGGAGATCAAGCCAACCAAGCGCCTGTCGCCGGTCACGGTGGCGCGCCACGCCACCACCCTGGAACGCCTGGAACCCGGGTCGCTGCTGGTGGCCTTCAGCCGGCGGCTGGTGCTGGAACTCAAGGGCCTGCTGGAGATGGCCGGCCGCCGGGTCTCGGTGGTCTATGGCGCCCTCTCGCCGGAGGTACGGCGGGAGCAGGCGCGGCGCTTCCGTGACGGCGAGACCGAGATCATGGTGGCTACCGATGCGGTGGGCATGGGCCTCAACCTGCCGGCCCATACCCTGTGCTTCTACACCGACGAGAAGTTCGACGGGGTGCAGAATCGCCCGCTACGGGTGCAGGAGGTCAAGCAGATCGGCGGCCGCGCCGGGCGCTTCGGCCATCATGCCGAAGGCGAGATCACCGCGCTAGAACCCCATGTGCTGCGCAACATCAAGCGGCTGTTCCACAGCCCGGACGATCCGGTAGACCTGCACCAATTCCAGGTGCGGCCGAGCCTGGAGCACCTGCGCGCCCTGTCCGACTTCATGGAAGAGCCCAGCCTGCTGCGCACCTGGCTGACCTTCAACCGCAACATCAACTATGGCGATGCCTTCGTCTCGGTGCTGCCCGAGGAACTGGCCGAGTGGATCAAGCTGATCGACCTGCCCGGCATCGATTTCCAGCTGCGCTGGATCTTCGCCTGCACGCCGATCCGCGGCGGCCTGGAAGGCCCGGCCAGCGGCCAGGCCCAGCGCTGGCTGCGCATGGTGGCCCGGGGCGAGCCGGTGGACCTGCCGCGCATCCCCCTGGGAACCGATCTTGCCGGCCTGGAAAGCGCTCTGCACGTGGTGGAAACCTATCTGCACCTGGCGCGCAGCCTGCCCGAACTGTTTCCCGCCCTGGAACGCGGCCAGGAGCATCGCGACCTGCTCAACGACGCCATCACCCGCGAGCTGTCCCGTCGCCGTCGGCCGCGGGGCCAGGAGAAGGGTCAGGGCAAGGGCGGCCGGCGCCAGGGGCGTGGGGAGCGCCGGGGTGGGCGCTTCGGGCGTTAGTTTCGTAGGTTGGCGCTGAGCGCAGCGAAGCCCAACGTGGACACCCCTACCCGCGATCACCTCTCCCCCTTTCCCGCCGGGAGAGGGGGCGGTTGGCCGCGGAGGGCGGATAACGGCGCGGCCTTCCACCGTCTTGCGTTGGGCTTGTCAGTAGAAAACGCTACGCGATTTTCACGCTACCGGCCGGCCGCTCTTACCGAGACGTCGCCACCGGCAGCCGCGCCTTGAAGCTCCAGGTGAAGAAGAATTCCGCCACCTGCTCGCCACTCTCGTCGGTGCCGATGCTGCGCAGTTGTAGCACCTGGGGCTCGCCCGTCTCCCGGGCCTGCCGCAGCGCCGCAGCGATGGCCTCGCCCTGGTCGCAGCGAAAGACGAGGGTGCCCACGGCCTTCTTGGTGAAGCGGGCGCTCATGGCCACCACCAGCATGGCGTAGCGACTGCCGGAACGGCGGATGTGCCGGTCGGCGAGGATGCCGGTGGAGAACTCCGCCGCCATGCCCTCCACCGCCCAGAACATGCTCTTGAAGGGATTCTGGTTCAGCCAGCCATGGGTGACCTGAATCTGGCAGCCGGCATCGTCCAGCTGGCGCAGGCGCAGGCCGGCGATCTTGGCGATGGGCACCTTTGTCCAGACGAAGAGATTGAACAGCAGTCGATTCATGGCGAGCGCATCCGGCAGCCTGGCCAAGGCGCCAGGAGCCCGCAGCTTAGCGCTTCGTCCCGGGCCGCTCCACGACTGGCGGGCGCGGCCCGGTAGACAGTTCGCGACCCCTGGGTCGCGTAGCCGGGGCGTCTCGTCGAGGAGGCGCCCGCAAGCCTTACAGCGGATTGGCGTTGAGTTGCTCGGCGTAGCGGCGGGTCATGAACACCGCGAACAGCAGGCCGGCCACCGCCAGGCTACCGCCGACCAGGCCGACGTAGGGCATGCCGACATGGGTCCCCACCACGCTGCCCAGCAGGGCGCCGCCGCCGATGCCGACGTTGTAGATGCCGGAGAACAGCGCCATGGCGACGTCCGTGGCGTCCTTGGCCAGGGCCAGCACCTTGGCTTGCAGCGCCAGGCCGAAACTCATGATGGCGATGCCCCAGACCACGCTCAGGCCCTCCAGCATGAAGCTCTTCCAGGCGAAGGGCAGCAGCAACAGCAGCGACAGGGCGATGCCGGCGATGGCCGCGACCAGAAAGCCATTGGGAAATCTCAGGCTGTAGCGGCTGAACAGCAGCGAACCTATGACCCCGGAACCGCCGAACAGCAGCAGCAAGGCGGTGATCTGCATGCCGCCCATGCCCGCCACTTCCACGGCGAAGGGCTCGATATAGCTGTAGCCGGTGAAATGGGCGGTCACCACCAGGGTGGTGAGCAGGTAGATGCACAGCAGCGCGGGGCGCTTGAACAGTACCGGCAGGCTGGCCAGGGAACCGGAATTCTCGCTGGGCAGCAGCGGCAGGTTCCGCGCCAGCCAGAGCACCGTGCCCACCGCCAGCGCCGCGATGGCGACGAAGGTGTAGCGCCAGCCCAGCAATTCGCCCAGCACCCGGCCCAACGGGATGCCCAGCACCATGGCCAGGCAGGTACCGGTAGCCAGGAGGCCGAGCGCCTGGGTCTGCTTGCCGGCCGGGGCGATGCGCACCGCCAGCGAGGCGGTGATCGACCAGAACACCGCATGGGAGAAGGCGATGCCGATGCGACTGGCCACCAGCACCTCGAAGCTCCAGGCCACCCCGGAGAGGCCGTGGCAGGCGACGAACACCGCGAAGACGAACATCAGTAGCCGCCGCCGCTCGATGGAGCGCGTGGCGAGCATCATCGGCAGCGACATCAGGGCGACCACCCAGGCGTAGATGGTCAGCATCAGCCCGACCTGCGAGGGACGCATGTCGAAGCTGCGACCGATGTCGCTGAGCAGCGCCACCGGCACGAATTCCGTGGTGTTGAAGATGAAGGCGGCCAGGGCCAGGGCGATGACACCGGACCAGCTGGGCTTCCGGGCTTCGGCGGTAGCATCCATGGGGGGTCTTCTACTCCAGAGCGAAGGGGTGGATAGCGACTTCCGGTCAGAAAGCCGACGACGAAAACCCACGAGCAAAGGCTTGGCCCGCCTGCGACGCCAGGTCGCGAGCGAGAAGTCTGCTGTAGGTAGGGATTGGAATTGGATGTAGTAAAAATTCTACGCTGCTGCGTCGGACCATCACAACCTCTCGCAGTTGCGCCCAGTGATGGCGATCGCCTGGTCGAAGCGGCCAACTGCCTGATCGGCGTGGCTTTTTCGCCCAGGGTTCAGCGCGCCGACCGCCTGACGCTGCGACAAAACATCGCGAAACCTTTTACCCGGCGCCGGCTCCCAGCGAAACGCGCCGGATGATTTGACCTTACCCCAGGGGCAAGCTCTAGCCTCGTCGTCATCAGCCCAGTCAGGAGTCCGAACATGCGTATCGTCCTTTCCTCCACCCTGCTCGCCCTCACCCTGCTGGCGGGCGGCGTCGCCCAGGCCGCCGAAACCCAGCACCAGAACCACCAGGACATGCAGAAGAGCATGGAGGCCATGCACCAGGGCATGGAAGAAGGCCTCAAGGCCAAGGATCCGGATCTGGCTTTCGCCAAGGGCATGCTGGCCCACCACGAGGGCGCCGTCGACATGGCCCGCTACCAGCTCCAGCACGGCAAGGACCCGGAGATGCGCACGCTGGCCGAGGACATCATCCAGGCCCAGCAGAAGGAGATCGATCAGCTCAATCGCTGGATCAAGGCCCACGCCAAGTGATGGTGCGCCGCGCCCGGGACTGGCACAGTGAAAGGCCAGTCCGGTCGCGGAGACCGCCATGCTGATCGATCATCTGGATCATCTGGTCCTGACCACCACGGACCTCGCCGCCTGCGAGGATTTCTACACCCGGGTGCTGGGCATGCGCCTGGAGGTATTCGGTGCGGGGCGCAAGGCGCTGCGCTATGGCAATCAGAAGATCAACCTGCACGAGCGGGGGCACGAATTCGAACCCAAGGCCCACTTGCCGGTGCCGGGCGCCCTCGACCTCTGCTTTATCGCCCGTGAGCCGCTGGACCTGGTGATCGCCCATCTCCAGCGCGAAGGCTGGCCGATCCTGGAAGGCCCAGTGGCACGCACCGGCGCCACCGGACCGATCCGCTCGGTCTATGTCCGCGATCCCGATCTCAACCTCATCGAGATCGCCGAGTACCCGACCTAGCGCGGCCGGCCGAACACCTGGGTCCAGTAGAGACTGTGGGTGCTGCGCGGATTCAGGGCGTAGGCCGCCCCCATCTCGGTGAACTCCGGACTCATCAGGTTGGCGCAATGCCCCGGGCTGGCCAACCAGCCCTGCATGGCCTGGGTGACCGAACCGGCCCCGGCGGCGATGTTCTCACCGATCCGAGTCCAGCCGTAGCCCTGCTTGGCCACCCGCTCGGCCACGGTGCCGCCGCCGGGCGCCGTGTGAGAGAAGTAGTCGCGGCCGGCCATGTCCTGGCTGTGGGCCAGGGCGGCACTGGCCAGGGCCGGATTCCAGCGCAGCGGCGTGGTGGCGGCGAAGCGCCGGGTGCCGCAGGTGCGGGCCTGGGCACGGGCGCGATTGACCTCGGCCAGGACGGCCTTGCCGGCCGTCTGCCAGTCACCCAGTCCCGCGCTCACCACCGGGCGCGCCAGCACCAGCTGCCAGCGCGGTCCCTGCTGACTCACTCCGATCTGGGCATAGTCGTTGCTGGCCAGCGGCCGGCAATACTGCTGGCGCAGCCCGGCCATGGCCGCCTGGGCGGTGGGTGCGCCCGCCAGCATGATCACCTGCACCGCCGACGCCTGGTAGCCTGCGGCGCGCAGATCGCTCTGCAGGCGATCCCGGCCGGTCAGCCGGACGGCGGCCAGGCGACTGTCGGCGGCAAGGGGCGCGGCGGCGCGCACGCCGGGGCAGCCCTGGGGTGCGGCGCGATAGGCGTTGATCAGACTGACCAGCCGTGCCTCCTCGGGCGTCGCCGCCAGGGCGACATCGGCCAGCAGGCCTGTGGTCAGCAGCAGGGAAAAGGCAAGAAGACGAGGCATGCGCAGGCCGATCCGGAAAACAGGGAAGCGCTATTTACCCGCCCTGCATCAGGGGCGCAACCCAAACGGCTCGCCAGCCGAGGAACGGATGGCAGTTTGCTTGCAGGGGTGATTGGAGTAGGCTCGCCCGCTCATTCAACAGGAGTCTCTCCCATGGCCAAAGCCTCTGCCCGCCACATCCTGGTTTCCAGCGAAGACAAGTGCAACGAACTCAAAGCCGCCATCGAAGGGGGCGCGGACTTCGCCCGGGTGGCCAAGGACAACTCCAGCTGCCCCTCCAGCCGTCAGGGCGGCGACCTGGGCACCTTCCGCCCGGGCCAGATGGTCAAGGAATTCGACACCGTGGTGTTCAGCGCCCCGCTGCACCAGGTCCAGGGTCCGGTAAAGACCCAGTTTGGCTATCACCTGGTGGAAGTCACCAGCCGCGAGGATTGATCGCGCCGGTGCTCCCGCTCGCGGCGGGGGCACCTCCCTTCCCTGCGCCCAACCGGCTATCCTGCAGATTTCCTGCCTCCCGAGGATAGCGCCATGTCCCTTCCCCTCGAACGTCACGGCCAATGCCTGTGCGGCGCCGTCCAGCTGGATTGCCGTCTCGACAACGCCCACGTATCCGCCTGCCATTGCCGGACCTGTCGTCGCTGGAGCGGTGGCCCGCTACTGGCGGTGGAATGCACCCAGCCTCCCGTGATCGGCGGTAGCGACGCCCTGATGGTGCATGCCTCGTCCGACTGGGCGGAGCGTGGCTTCTGTGGCCACTGTGGCACCCATCTGTTCTATCGCCTCAAGGCCGAGCCGCACTACGCCATTCCGGTAGGCCTGCTCGAGGGCGAGGACTGGGTGCTGGACAGCGAGATCTTCATCGAGGAACAGCCAGCCTGGTACTGCTTCGGGCACTCGCGTCGTCGGCTGACCGGCGCCGAGGCCTTCGCCGAGCACGGCGAACAGGATTAGTCCAGCCGCGCTCCGTTCTCCGCGTCCGTCATGACCGCCGATCGCCTGGGTCAGACTGTCCTCAAGGCGGCCGCCGCGATCCTTATCGCGCCAAGGCTCGTGCCAGAGCCTCGGCCTCCTTTCGCCCCTTGATGCAGTTGCCCGCTTGCCTGCGGCCTGGGCGCACACCCCTATCAAGCCGCCGCCAACGGCGCCGATGCCTGGGTGAGCTCCCTTTCCCAGCCTGCCCACAAGAGGAACAATCATGGGGTTTCTGCAACGCTTCGGCGCGCGCGCCCGCCTGGGCGGTAGTGGCGTGTTCAGCCTGACCTGCTCCGCCCGCGAACTAGGCGACCGCCTTGGCGGCGTCGCCCTCCAGCCCACCTTCATCACCGGCTTCGTCTCGCCGCACCTGGACCTGGACGTCATCGCCCGGCAACTGGTGGCCCGCTTTCCCGAAGCCTCCATCAGCCTGTGTACCACCTCCGGCGAACTCTGCGGCAGCGAACAGCGCCTGTACTGCGCCGCCGATGGCGCCTGGGACCGGCTGGTGCTGCAATTCTTCGACGCCTCGGTGATCGCCTCGGCCGAGGTCGTGCACGTGCCGCTCGACAGCGAGGACATCCGCCGTGGCGGACCGCGGCGCAGCATGAAGGAACGCCTGGCCCGCCTGACCGAGTCGCTCAAGCGCCTGCAGGTGCGCACGCCCATCGATCACCGCGATACCCTGGCCTTCGTGCTGTTCGATGGCCTGTCCGCCTCGGAATCCTTTTTCATGGAGGCGCTGTACGAATCCGGTCGCTTCCCCTGCCTGTTCGTCGGCGGCTCCGCCGGCGGCAAGGGCGATTTTCGCCAGACGCTGCTGCACGATGGCCGCAAGGCCTATGAAAACCATGCCCAGCTGGTTTTTCTGAAGATGGCCAAGAACACCCGCTTCGGGGTGTTCAAGAGCCAGAATTTCAGCGCCACGCCGCTCAGCCTCAATGTCCTCACCGCCTCCCTGGAAGAACGCTACATCAGCCAGGTGGTCGACAGTCGCGGCCAGATCAAGAGTATGGTGGCCGCCCTCTGCGAGGCCCTGAGTTGCCGCGCGGACCAGCTGGAACAGCGCCTGGCGGACTACTCCTTCGCCATCCGCGTCGGCGAGGAGCTGTTCGTTCGCTCCATCGCCCGCATCGACTACGAGCGCGAGCGTATCCACCTGTTCTGCGACGTGGCGCCCGGTGAGGAGCTGGTGATGGTCAAGCGCACCTCCCTGGTGGACACCACCCGCCAGGACTTCGCCCGCTTCCTGCAGGGCAAGAGCGGCACCCCGCTGGTGGGGGTGCTCAACGACTGCATCCTGCGCCGCGCCAACAACGGCGCCGAGCTGCCGCGCATGGGCGAGGTGTTCGGCCAGACGCCGGTGGTGGGCTTTTCCACCTTTGGCGAGATCCTCGGCCTGAACCTCAACCAGACCCTCACCGCGGTGTTCTTTTTCCGCACCCCCGAAGGTGCGCCCTTCCGCGACGACTACGTCGATAACTTCGCCGCCCACTACGGCGAATTCAAGGCCTTCTTCCTACGGCGACAGATCAAGAAGCTCGCTGGCCTGAGCCAGGTGGTGGTCAATCAGATCGATGAATTCAAGCGGCAGAACTTCACCGGCATCGTGGATGCCCAGGGCCTCGACGACTCCATCCAGGCGGTGTTCGGCGGCCTCGCCGATCTGGGCCAGGTCCTGCGCCAGGCGCACCAGAGTCGCCAGGAGATCGGTGAGCAGCTGCGGCACTACTCCGGCGAACTGCACAGCAGCATGGACGACCTGGCCGGCAACATCCTGCAGCAGGGCGAAGTCACCCGCCAGGCCGACGGCACCGTGCAGAACCTCACCGACCAGGCCGAGGAGGTGGTGCGCAGCGCCAACGAGCTGAGCCAGTCGAGCCTGCGCATCCAGTCCATCGTCCAGGTGATCCAGCAGATCGCCGGCCAGACCAACCTGCTGGCGCTCAACGCGGCCATCGAGGCGGCGCGCGCCGGCGAAAGCGGCCGCGGCTTCGCGGTGGTGGCCGACGAGGTACGCAACCTCGCGGCCATCACCCACAAGAACGCCGCCGAGATCGGGGCCGACATCGACCAGCTGTCCCGCGCCATCAGCGAGGTCGGTGCCCATATCGCCGGCCAGGCCAAGGACGTGGGGTCGCTGCAGGAGCTGCTCGCCGCCCTGCGCGAGTCCGGTCGCCTCACCGCCCAGACCTCCCACCGCACCAAGGACATCGCCGACACCCTGACCGGCCTCACTGCTGCCACGTCGTCCTAGGCCGCAAGGGACTTACCGTTCGTCGGCACTGACCGGCAAGTCCCACCGCCCTCCTCGCCTCTGCCCCCCACCGGGGGCAGAGACCAGAGCTCCGCGGAGCACCTCCCGAGTGACCGCAGGGTCACGGCCAGTGCCGTGGCTTGCGGCCTTGTTTTGCCGAAACCTGCGACCCATGAGTCAGCAATAGACGCCCCAAACCCGCTCCCGGCCGCTTCTACGACTTTTGTAGTGACTATACGAAAGCACTACAAAACACGGTTGACGAGGCACTGATCTCCTGCAAATCTCTAGTTGCACCGGACGCGAACCCCCTATCCATGCGGGTCGCGCCTGGGCTCCGGGTGACCCTCGGGCCGTCTTGCGTAGTGATGCTCAAGAGGCACTACAAGAGAAGACGACTGAAATGCCGCGCTGCTCGAGGCAGCGTCGCCAGAGGTGACGTCCGGATCCATGCAGGTACGTACGGCGACATGACTCGACAGCTGGGCTGACCTTTCGCCTTCGCGACCGGCATCCGGGTGGCAACCGCCACCCCGCTGCCGGACGTTGGGAAAAGACTGGTACCCAAGCCAACCTCATCGAGAAGGATCGACTCATGTCCGCTTACGAGAACGACGTTCAGGCCATCGCCGCCCTCAAGACCACTGCCGGCAATCACTGGAGCGCCATCAACCCGGAATACGCCGCGCGGATGCGTCTGCAGAATCGCTTCAAGACCGGTCTCGACATCGCCCGCCACTGCGCGGCCATCATGCGCCGGGACATGGCCGCCTACGACGCCGACAGCAGCGCCTACACCCAGTCGCTGGGCTGCTGGCACGGCTTCATCGGGCAGCAGAAGCTGATCGCCATCAAGAAACACCTGGGCAGCACGAAAGGTCGTTACCTCTACCTCTCCGGCTGGATGATCGCCGCGCTGCGCTCGGAATTCGGCCCGTTGCCCGATCAGTCCATGCACGAGAAGACCAGCGTGCCGGCGCTGATCGAAGAGCTCTACACCTTCCTGCGCCAGGCCGACGCCCGCGAGCTGGCCATGCTGTTCCGCGAGCTGGATGCCGCCCGCGCCGCCGACGAGAACGCCAAGGCCGCCGCCATCCAGGCCAAGATCGACAACTACGAGACCCACGTGGTGCCGATCATCGCCGACATCGACGCCGGTTTCGGCAACGCCGAGGCCACCTACCTGCTGGCCAAGAAGATGATCGAAGCCGGAGCCTGCTGCATCCAGCTGGAAAACCAGGTTTCCGACGAGAAACAGTGCGGCCATCAGGACGGCAAGGTCACGGTGCCCCACGAGGACTTCCTGGCCAAGATCAACGCGGTGCGCTACGCCTTCCTCGAACTGGGCGTGGACGAGGGCGTCATCGTCGCCCGCACCGACTCCCTGGGCGCCGGCCTGACCAAGCAGATCGCCGTGAGCAAGCAGCCGGGCGACCTGGGCGACCAGTACAACAGCTTCCTCGACTGCGACGAGGTGGACGCCAGCCAACTGGGCAACGGCGACGTCCTCATCAGCCGCGACGGCAAGCTGCTCAAGCCCAAGCGCCTGGCCAGCGGCCTGTTCCAGTTCCGTGCCGGCAGCGGCGTGGACCGGGTGGTGCTGGACTGCATCACCTCGCTGCAGAACGGTGCCGACCTGCTGTGGATCGAGACCGAGAAGCCCCACGTCGGCCAGATCAAGGCCATGGTCGATCGCATCCGCGAGGTAGTGCCCAACGCCAAGCTGGTCTACAACAACAGCCCGTCGTTCAACTGGACGCTGAGCTTCCGCCAGCAGGTGTTCGACGCGCTGCAGGACGAGGGCAAGGACGTGTCCGCCTACGACCGCGCCAAGCTGATGAGCGTGGACTACGACGACACCGAGCTGGGTCGCCTGGCCGATGCCCGCATCCAGAGCTTCCAGCGCGACGCCGCGCGGGAAGCGGGCATCTTCCACCACCTGATCACCCTGCCCACCTACCACACCGCGGCCCTGTCCACCGACAACCTGGCCAAGGGCTACTTCGCCGAGGAGGGCATGCTGGCCTACGTCAAGGGCGTGCAGCGCCAGGAGATCCGCCAGGGCATCGCCTGCGTCAAGCACCAGAACATGGCCGGCTCGGACATGGGCGACGATCACAAGGAATACTTTGCCGGCGAGGCTGCCCTCAAGGCGGCGGGCAAGGACAACACCATGAACCAGTTCCATTGATCACGGCCACTGCGGAGGACACGCTCATGAACCTGAACGACAACCCCAGCCTGGACGATCTCAAGCAACTCTTCGCCGGGCTCAAGGACAAGAACCACAACCATATCCTCTGGGTCTGCGAGAGCGGCGCGGTGCATGTCGACCGCCTGCCCGGCGGCGAGACGCCCGAGCAGTTCGAGCAGCGCCATCCCAGCCTGCGCATCCGCTTCAAGACCTACAACAGAGGCGGCGGCTACGTCGGCAAATCGGCGGCAGCGGACGAGCACTTCATCAGGAGCGTCCACGCTGCCCTGCAAGAGCACTGGCGCCTGGCCGGTCGGCAGCAACGGCCGGCCTATGTAGATCGCTACTGCTAGCCATGAAAAAGGGCGCGCCGGGTGATTGACCACCCGCCGCGCCCTGCCCCACCTCTTCTCTTTATAGAACGAACAGATCGACGAAGCGATGCACCGGAGTGGCTTCCAGTCCCGCCTGGTCCTTGCACAGCTCGAAGATCTGGGCGCAGCGACCCGCCGGGAAGCGCGTCGCCAGGTTGTTCTGGAATTTGCGCTCCAGCAGCGGAATGCCTTCTTCGCGGCGACGGCGATGGCCTACCGGGTACTCGATGGCGATCTTCTCGGTGCTGCTGCCATCGGTGAAGAACACCTGCAGGGCGTTGGCGATGGAACGCTTGTCGGCTTCCAGGTATTCACGGCTGTAGCGCTCGTCCTCGACGATCTCCATCTTCTCGCGCAACTGGTCGATCCGTGGATGGGCCTGGTGGAAGGCGTCCTCATAGTGTTCGGCGACCAGGTCGCCGAACAGCAGCGGTACGGCGATCATGTACTGCAGGCAGTGGTCACGGTCGGCGGCGTTGGCCATGGGGCCCTGCTTGGAGATGATGCGGATGGCCGATTCGTGGGTGGTCACCACGATCTTCTCGATCTGGTCCACCCGGTCGCAGACCTGGGGATGCAGGATCACCGCAGCCTCGGCGGCGGTCTGGGCATGGAATTCCGCCGGGAAGCTGATCTTGAACAGCACGTGCTCCATCACGTAGCTACCGAAGGCCTGGGGGAAGCTGAATTGGCGCTGGTCGGCGGGCTTGGTGGCCAGATCCTTGTTGGTGTGGCTGAACAGCACGTCGTAGAAGCCCCACTGGGGCGCGCTGAGTACGCCAGGGATGCCCATCTCGCCACGCAGGGCGATGTCGGCCAGGCGCACACCGCGGCTGGAGGCGTCGCCGGCGGCCCAGGACTTGCGGCTGCCGGCGTTGGGCGCATGGCGGTAGGTACGTAGCGCCTGACCATCGACGAAGGCATGGGACAGGGCTGACAGCAGTTGCTCCCGGTTGGCCCCCATCAGCTTGGCGCTGACCGCGGTGGACGCCAGCTTGACCAAGAAGACATGGTCCAGGCCGACGCGGTTGAAGGAGTTCTCCAGGGCGAACACCCCCTGGATCTCGTGGGCCATGATCATGGCCTCCAGCACCTGGCGCATGGTCAGGGGCGCTTCGCCCCGGGCTACGCGGCGCTGGGAGAGGTGGTCGGCCACCGCCAGGATGGCGCCGAGGTTGTCGGAAGGGTGGCCCCATTCGGCCGCCAGCCAGGTGTCGTTGTAGTCCAGCCAGCGAATGATGCAGCCGATATCCCAGGCCGCCTTGACCGGATCCAGGCGATAGCTGGTGCCCGGCACCCGCGCGCCCTGGGGCACCACGGTGCCCTCGACCTGGGGGCCGAGCAGCTTGGTGCACTCGGG
The DNA here is from genome assembly GCF_021106615.1 of Pseudomonas sp. PLB05. NCBI lineage: Bacteria > Pseudomonadati > Pseudomonadota > Gammaproteobacteria > Pseudomonadales > Pseudomonadaceae > Pseudomonas > Pseudomonas sp. PLB05. The sequence goes on along the minus strand of NZ_JAJOHO010000001.1, from coordinate 301,733 downwards.
GAAGCGTAGGGACAGCAGGCCACAGCCGAGGGTGTCCATCAGGCAGTTGCGGGCGGTGTCCAGGGCCTCGCGGGAGGTGACCTGGTAGGTCAGCACGTAGTTGGCCAGGTCCTGGATGACCTGGTCGTAGTCGGGCCGGTTGTTGAGATCGACGTTGGCGCTCATGGGGTTTTGATTCCTTACATCGTGGTCATGGCGGTCCGCCGATGCGGCCGCTCCTACAAGTTTGGTCATGGATCGCTCCCGTAGGAGCGGCCCATGGCCGCGATCAGAGATGTTCAGCGATTGGCGATGGGCGTGAAGGCCCGCTGCTCGACACCGATGTAGTCCGCGCTGGGGCGGATGATGCGGTTGTCGGCGCGCTGCTCGAAGACATGGGCACACCAGCCGGCCGTGCGCGAGCAGACGAAGATCGGGGTGAACAGCGGCGTCGGGATGCCGAGGAAGTGATAGGCCGAGGCGTGATAGAAGTCGGCGTTGGGAAACAACCCCTTTTCTTCCTTCATGGTGCGGTCGATGGCTTCCGAGACCGGGAACAGCACCCTGTCGCCCACCTCCGCCGCCAGTTGCCGGGCGTAGTCCTTGATCACCTCGTTGCGCGGATCGCTGTCGCGGTAGATGGCGTGACCGAAGCCCATCACCTTTTCCTTGCGTTCGAGCATCTGCTTGAGGCCGGTGACCGCCTCCTCGGGCGAGGCGAAGCGCTCGATCAGGGCCATGGCCGCCTCGTTGGCCCCACCGTGCAGCGGCCCGCGTAGGGAGCCGATGGCACCGGTGACGCAGGAATAGAGATCCGACAGCGTCGAGGCGCAGACCCGGGCGGTAAAGGTGGAAGCGTTGAATTCGTGCTCGGCATAGAGGATCAGCGAGACGTTCATTACCCGGGCATGCAGGTCGCTGGGTGCCTTGCCGTGCAACAGAGTGAGGAAGTGGCTGGCGATGTCCGGGGCGTCACTGCTGCAGTCGATACGGGTGCCGCGCTGGCTGAAGTGATGCCAGTAGAGCAGTATCGCCGGAAAGGCGCCGAGCAGGCGGTCGGCGACCTGTTGCTGGTCGGCGAAGCTGTGCTCCGGCTCCAGGGTACCCAGCAGCGAGGCACCGGTGCGCATCACATCCATGGGGTGAGCACTGGCGGGAATGCGCTCCAGGCCTTCCTTGAGCGGCTGCGGCAGATCGCGCAACGCCGCCAGGCGCTGGCGATAGGCGTCCAGTTGCGCCTGGGTGGGCAGCTCGCCATAGAGCAACAGGTGGGCGACTTCCTCGAAGTCGGCTCCTGCCGCCAGTTCACGGATGTCATAGCCCCGGTAGGTGAGGCCGGCGCCGGTCTTGCCGACGGTGCATAGCGCGGTGCGGCCGGCGACCTGGCCACGCAGGCCGGCGCCGCCGAGGGTTTTGCTGTCTGCCATCGTCTCGCTCCTCTTGGAGTTGTTGTGCGAAAAAGCGGGCGTTCAGGGTGGAGCGTCAGGATTTGCCTTGCTGGAACAGGCGATCCAACTGGTCCTCATATCGGTGATAGTCGATGCGGTCGTAGAGTTCGGCGCGGGTCTGCATGGTGTCGACCACCGCCTGCTGGCTGCCGTCGCGGCGGATCGCGGTGTAGACGTTTTCGGCGGCGCGATTGGCGGCACGGAAGGCCGACAGCGGATAGAGCACCAGGCTGACGTCGGCGCCGGCCAGCTCCTCGGTGGTGAACAGCGGCGTGGCGCCGAATTCGGTGATGTTGGCGAGGATCGGCACCCCCACCGCCTGGGCGAACTGGCGGTACATGGGCAACTCGGTGATGGCCTCGGGAAAGATCATGTCGGCGCCGGCCTCGACGCAGGCGCAGGCGCGATCAATGGCGGCCTGCAGGCCTTCCACGGCCAGGGCATCGGTGCGTGCCATGATGACGAAGTCCGGGTCGGTGCGGGCATCCACCGCCGCCTTGATGCGATCGACCATCTCCTGCTGGCTGACGATTTCCTTGCCGGGTCGATGACCGCAGCGCTTGGCGCCCACCTGATCCTCTATGTGCATGGCCGCCGCGCCGGCCTTGATCAGGGCGCGGGTAGTGCGGGCGACGTTGAAGGCCGAGGCACCAAAGCCGGTATCGACGTCCACCAGCAGCGGCAGGTCGCAGACATCGGTGATGCGACGCACGTCGATCAGCACATCTTCCAGGCCGCTGATGCCCAGGTCCGGCAACCCCAGGGAGCCGGCCGCGACCCCGCCGCCGGAGAGGTAGACGGCCTGGAAGCCGGCACGCTTGGCCAGCAGCGCATGATTGGCGTTGAGCGTGCCGACCACCTGCAGCGGGCGTTCGGCGGCGACGGCGGCGCGGAATTTCTGGCCGGGACTGACGGCAGGCATGGCGTTACCTCGACTGATCGGTGACTAGGGGATGGTGCTGCAGGTTGCGCTTGGAGGCGGCGATGTGGCGGCGCATCAGCAATTCGGCCAGTTCGCCATCGCCCTCGGCCAGGGCATCGAGGATGCGATGGTGCTCGGCGAACGCCTGGCGCGGCCGATTAGGGGTGGCGGAGACCTTGAGCCGGTACATGCGCACCAGGTGATAGAGCTCGCCGCAGAGCAGCCGCACCAGCATGCCGTTGCCGCTGGCCTGGATGATGCGGTAGTGGAAGTCGTGGTCGCCTTCCTGCAGGTAGTAACCGGTGCCGGCCTGGAACGCCGGATCGCGCTCGTGGGTATCCAGCAGCTGGCGCAGTTCGTCGATGCCCTGGGGCGTGAGGCGTTCGGCCGCCAGGCGGCAGGCCATGCCTTCGAGGGATTCGCGGATCTCGTAGAGCTCGACCAGCTCAGCCAGACTCAGGGCGGCGACCCGCGCGCCGGCATGGGGCACCCGCACCACCAGGCGCTGGCCTTCCAGCCGGTGGATGGCCTCGCGCAGCGGCCCGCGGCTGATGCCGTAGGTGCGCGCCAACTCGGGCTCGGAAATCTTGCTGCCCGGCGCCACGTCGCCGCGGACGATGGCCTCGCGGATCCGGCGGAAGACCTGCTCGGAGAGGGTCCCACTGTCGGTCTCGGGCGCTTCGACCTGGAGGGGGCTATCGATCATTGTCGACACCTTTTGTGTTTATGGGTCAGATAACTACGCCTGAACGCTATTACAGTCAATCTTTGTCGACAATTCAGCTGTGACAGCCTGTATCTCGCTCTCGCCCCAGGCGGTTCGCTACACTAGCGCGCCGCCCACCCCAGCCGACCTCGCCATGCCCCTCTGCCAGTTGCATCCCCTGCCCTACCATGCCGATCCCACGGTGCGTTTCGTCTTGCTGCAGAGCGAACCCGGCGCGGTGCTGCTGGACTCCGGGCGGCCGGTGGCCGAGCGCGGTCGCTACGACCTGATGGCAGCCTGGCCGCGCGAAGTGCTGCAACCCGACTCTGGCGAGTCGGGGCGCGCCTTTTTCGCCCGGACACGCACCGCCCTGGCCAGCCTGGGCCACGCGGGCCTGCCGGAGGGCGTGGACCTGCCCTTCGCCGGTGGTCTGCTGGGCTATCTCGGCTACGACTTCGGCCGCCGCCTGGAGCGCCTACCGGACGGCGCCCGGGCCGATCTGCAACTGCCCGATGCCCACCTGGGGCTCTACACCTGGGCGCTGATCTCCGATCACCAGGCACGGACCAGCCAACTGGTCTGCCATCCGGCGCTGGAGGCAGGGGAACGTGAGCGACTGATCGCCCTGTTCGAAGCAGCGAAAACGCCCGAGATCGAGGCCTTCAGCCTCACCGCTCCCTTCGCCGCCGACCTAGACCGCGATACCTATCGTCAGCGCATCGAGGCCATCCAGGCCTATATCGCCGCTGGCGACTGCTACCAGGTCAACTTCGCCCAGCGCTTTCGTGCGCCCTTCCAGGGTTCGCCCTGGCGCGCCTACCGGGCCCTGCGTGCGGCCTGCCCGACGCCCTTCTCCGGCTATCTGGCGCTGGAGCGCGGCGCCCTGCTCAGCCATTCGCCGGAGCGCTTCCTGCGGGTGAGTCGCAGTCAGGTGGAAACCCGCCCGATCAAGGGCACCCGGCCACGCCGTACCGATCCCACCGCCGATGCCGCCGAATCCCGCGCCCTGCTGGCCAGCCCCAAGGACCGCGCCGAGAATCTGATGATCGTCGACCTGCTGCGCAACGACCTGGGGCGCAGTTGCCGGATCGGCTCGGTACGGGTGCCCGAGCTGTTCGCCCTGGAGAGCTATCCCAACGTCCATCACCTGGTCAGCGCCGTCACCGGTGAACTGGCCGCTGGGCTGGACGCCCTCGACCTCTTGGCTGGCAGTTTCCCTGGTGGCTCCATCACCGGCGCGCCGAAGATCCGCGCCATGCAAATCATCGACGAGCTGGAGGAGACCCGCCGCGGCCCCTACTGCGGTTCGCTGCTCTATCTGGACGTGCGCGGCGAAAGCGACAGCTCCATCCTGATCCGCAGCCTGCTAGCCGAAGACGGGGTGCTCAGCTGCTGGGGCGGCGGCGGCATCGTCATGGACTCCCACTGGGCAGACGAATACGCCGAATCCCTGGCTAAGGTGCGGGTGCTGCTGGAGACGCTGGAAGCCCACAGCTGATCCGGCTTTGCTACCATGGCGTCATCTCTTCCCCGGCTGGAGCCCGCCATGTCCCTCGATCTCGCCCGCCTCAACGCCGACCTCGGCCGCGATCCCGAAAAGCTCGTCGCCTGGGCCCTGGGCCTGGGTAAGAGCGCCATCGTCACCACCAACTTCCGCCCCTTCGAGGCGGTGATCCTGCATATGGTCAGCCAGGTCAAGCCGGACATCCCGGTGGTCTGGATGGACAGCGGCTACAACACCCCCGCCACCTACCGTTGCGCCGACGAGATCGTGCGCAAGCTGAACCTCAACCTGGTGACCTACCTGCCCAAGCGCTCCCGCGCCCACCGCGAGGCCATCGACGGCCCGGTGCCAGGGCTGGACGATCCGCGCCACGCCGCCTTCACCGAAGAGGTCAAGCTGGAGCCCTTCGCCCGCGCCCTGCGCGAGACGGCGCCCGAGGTCTGGTTCACCGCCCTGCGCGCCACCGACACCGCGGTGCGTGCCCAGATGGATCCGGTCAGCGTCAACCCGGACGGCCTGATCAAGGTGGCGCCGCTGCTGCACTGGACCTCCAAGGACCTCTACCAGTACCTAACCGCCCACGACCTGCCCAACGAATTCGATTACTTCGACCCCACCAAGGGTGACGAAAACCGCGAGTGCGGCCTGCACCTCGCCCACTGAGTCAATGCCTCCCGCGTGCCCGCTCCCGGGCGCGCCCTGCTCCTGCTGAAACCTCGCCCATGACCGCTTCCCGCCCTATCCACTCCCGCAAGGGCGTCTTTGCCGTGGTGCTCGGCAACGCCGTGGAGTTCTTCGACTTCGGCGTCTACGCCACCTTCGCCGTGCTGATCGGCCAGGTGTTCTTTCCTTCTGACAATCCCTTCGCCAGCCTGATGGCCAGCGTCATCACCTTTGGCGTCGGCTTCGTCGTCCGGCCACTGGGCGCCATCCTCATCGGCGCCTGGGCCGACCGCGTCGGGCGCAAACCGGCGATGCTGCTGACCATGGTGCTCATGGCCCTGGGCACCGGTGGCATCGCCGTGCTGCCCGGCTACGAGCAGATCGGCATCGCCGCGCCCATCCTGCTGGTGCTGACGCGGCTGTTGCAGGGCCTGGCCTGGGGTGGCGAGGCCGGCCCGGCCACCACCTACATCCTGGAAGCGGCGCCGCTGCACAAGAGAGGCACCTACGCCTGCTGGCAGGTAGTGGCCCAGGGGCTGGCCGCCGTGGCAGCAGGGCTGATCGGCTACGGCCTGACCCTCTGGCTGACGCCGGAGCAACTGCTGGCCTGGGGCTGGCGCCTGCCCTTCCTGCTGGGCCTGGCGATCCTGCCCATCGGCCTCTATATCCGTCGCGGCCTGGTGGATACCCACGTCGGCGAAGCCCGGGGCACCGGCGCGGTGCTCGGCGAGGTACTGGCCACCCAGCGGCGACCGCTGCTGCTGGGCCTGCTGATCCTCTCCGGCAGCACCATCACCCAGTACTTCCTCAACTACATGACCACCTTCGCCCTGGTGGAACTGAAGCTGCCGGCCGGGATCGCCATGCTCGCCACCCTGGTGATGGGCGCGGCCATGGCGGTGTGCTCGATCCTGGGCGGCGTGCTCAGCGATCGCTATGGCCGGCGCATCGTGCTGATCCTGCCGCGATTACTGCTGCTGGTGCTGCTCTATCCGGCCCTGGAACTCATCACCCAGGCGCCTGGCTCCGGTACCTTCCTGCTGACCCTGGCGGTGCTCTCCGGCCTGCACGGCATGAGCGGCGCGGCGCTGATCGTGCTGCTCGTGGAAAGCTTTCCCCAGCGGGTGCGGGCCACCGGTTTCTCCCTGGTGTACGCGGTAGGCGTGGCGGCCTTCGGCGGTACGGCCCAGATCGTGGTGACCTGGTTGATCGGCGCCACGGGGGATCGCATGGCGCCAGCCGGCTACCTGCTGGTGGCCAATCTGGTCTGTCTCGGCGCCGCCTGGTTCGCCGCCGAGACCTGCCCGGGGCGTCAGCCGGCGGAACGCTCCGCGGCATAACCCTCTTCCCGACGGTTCTTGCGCTCCAGACGGGTATAGACGATGCCGGTCAGCAGCAGGCCGAATACCAGAACCGCGGCCAGCAGATAGAGCCCCGAAGCCAGGGTACCGGTCGCGGCCTTGAGCGCGCCAATGCCATAGGGGCCGAGATAGCCGCCAAGGTTGCCCACCGAATTGATCAGGGCGATACCGGCGGCGGCACTGGTCCCGGCGAAGAAGCGACCCGGCAGGGTCCAGAACAGCGCGGTGAGGGAAAACAGACAGAAGGCCACCACCGACAGCGCCGCCAGCTGCAACACGGCGGTACCGAACCAGGCACTGCCGGCCATGGCCAGAGCGCCCACGGCATAGAGCACCGCCAGGTGCCCATAGCGATCGCCCAGACGATCGGAACTACGCGGCACGATGAGCAGGCCGAGGATGCCGAAGGCATAGGGGATGGCGGAGATGAAGCCGGTGGTGAGATCGCTGCCACCGAACTGGTGGATCAGCGTCGGCAGCCACAATCCGAGACCGTAGATGCTTAGGGTCACCGGCAGGTAATACAGGGCCAGCAGCAGTACCCGACGATCCTTGAGCGCATGCAGCGGATTGCCATGGCGGGTCTGGTCGAAGAGGTGCAGGTCCTTTTCCAGCTCCGTGGCCAGCCAGCGCTTTTCTTCGGCGTCCAGCCAGGTGACCTGCTGCGGGCCGTCCGGCAGCCGGGTCAGGGTCGGCCAGGCCAGCAGCACCGCCGGGGCGCCGATGCAGAGGAACAGCCACTGCCAACCGTGCAGACCAAGGGCGCCATCCAGCTGCAACAGCATGCCCGACAGCGGTCCCGTCACCAGCATCGCGATGGGCTGGGAGAGGATGAACAGCCCCATGATCTTGCCGCGATGGCGCACCGGGAACCACTGGGTGAGGTAGTAGAGCACCCCGGGAAAGAAGCCGGCCTCGGCGACCCCGAGCAAGAAGCGCATGACATAGAAGCTGTTGGGCCCCTGCACGAAGGCCATGCCCATGGTGATGGCACCCCAGGTGATCAGGATGCGGGCGAACCAACGACGCGCACCGAAGCGTTCCAGCAGGAGGTTGCTGGGCACCTCGAAGAGGAAATAACCGATGAAGAACAGGCCGGCACCGAAGCCATAGGCGGCATCGCCGATGCCGACGTCGGCGCCCATGTGCAGCTTGGCGAAGCCCACGGCAGAGCGGTCGATGTAGGCGACCAGATAGAGCAATACGAGAAAGGGGATCAGCTTACGCGTGATCCGGCGGATGAGGACGGATTCGGGGTGCATGGCGTTCTCCGACTTGTTGTTGTTGTGCGGTTGAAGCGCAGATTGCTCAAAATTCTAACGTACTATCATTGAATCGTTAAATACCCAGATTAGGCCATTAATCGACTCTTAAGGTAATTTTGATAATACTAAAATATTGTTACGAAGTAGGAAATCTTACCTCTTGATTTCCGCTGATCCCCATTACAGAGCCGCTTGGCCCGCGATAACATCGGTTATCGCGCTGATGGTGTTATAGTGATGGCACGACGACTTCGGATGCCTTTCGATGAATTACAAGACACCGCTGCCGCGCAAAAGCAGACACGCTCGCATCGTCCACGAACTCGGTACTCAGATCGTGTCTGGCCAGTTTTTGCCAGAACAACGCCTGCCTCCCGAGTCGCAACTGTGCGAAGACTACGAGGTGAGCCGGCCCGTCCTGCGGGAAGCCACCAGAGTGCTGGTCGCCAAGGGCTTGGTCAGATCCAAGCCCAAGGTCGGAACCGTTGTGAAGCCACGCAACGAGTGGCATCTGCTCGACCCCGACGTCCTGCATTGGCTGTTGCAGAGTGATTCCCGGCACTCCTTTTTTGAAACCCTGGTCAAGGTGCGTAACATCATCGAGCCGGAGGTCGCTGCCATGGCGGCGGCCAATGCCCAGCCCGAAGACCTGACGGCGATAGAAGAAGCCTATGAGCGCATGGAGCAGGCCGAGGATCTGACCGCCATGGCCGAGCCGGACATGGCCTTTCATCTGTCCATCGCCAATGCCACGCACAACGAGTTGCTCATTCACCTCTACAGCATCATGCTGATCCCGGTACGGGATTACCTGGAACGCTCTGCGGCGCTGTTCAAGGATGAAAGCCTCGGTCTGCTGGTACCGCGACACAAGGCCATCCTGACCGCCATTCAGCATCGCGATCCGATCTGCGCCCGCCATGCCGCCATCGCGCAGCTGGCCGGGGTCGATGACCTGGTCACCGAGACCTTCCGGACGGATCCCTTGTCTGCCAAGGAAGTTTCGTATGATCATTAAGGGCAATAACCCACTCGCGGTATGCCCTCATGTCCAGCAGCTACCACGCTTCCACCGTCGAACAGCTCGGCCAGCGTCTGGCGGCCGGGCAATTCCCACCCGGTAGCTCGCTCAAGGTAGAGGCGGACCTCTGCCAGGAACTCGGCGTCAGCCGTACCATCCTGCGCGAGGCGATCAAGACCCTGGCGGCCAAAGGCATGCTGGAAGTCGGCCCCAAGGTCGGTACCCGGGTCCTGCCGCTCAGCCGCTGGAACCTGTTCGACACCCAGGTGGTGGGCTGGTTGGCCACGGGCGGCCTGCCCGCGCATTTCGTCAAGGACCTGCTGGACCTGCGCCACGCCATCGAGCCGGCCGCGGTGCGCTGGGCCTGCGAAAGAGCCACCCCCGAGCAGGTCCAGGCGATCCAGGTCGCCTACCAACATCTGGAAGCCTCCCTCGACGGCGGCGACTACAACACCGCCGACCAGCGCTTCCACGAATGCGTCCTGGCAGCCAGCCACAATCAGTTCATCGAGCAGATGGTGCCCGCCCTAGGCGCGCTGCTGGCAGCCTCCTTCACCCTGTCGTCGGCCGACCCTGACGAGCTGCGACGTACCCTCCCCCTGCACAAGACCCTTGCCGATGGCATCGCCTCCCGCGATGCCGCGCGCGCCGTCTGGGCCTGCATGATGCTGATCGATAGCGCAGCGGTGACCCTGGCCCGCTATACCGACTGACGTCCCGGTCGGCAACCTCGGCGTCTCTCCAGGTTCCTATGCTTGGATTTTCCGTCCTGCCACAACAAGAGAGGTGAACGATGGATTGGCAGCCGCTGCTTCCCCAGCGCTTCAAACTGGCCGAGGGTCCCTTCTGGGACCAGGAGACCCAGGCGCTCTACTGGGCGGACATCGCCGGCTTCAAGGCCTGCCGCCTGCGCGGCGAGCACTACCAGGAATGGCAATTGGATAGGCCCTGCTCCGCCTTCGTGCCTACAACCCGTGGCGACGCCCTGGTGACCTTGCCGGATGGCGTCTTCCGCCTGGATCTCGATTCCCCGCCAGAGCGTCCCGCCCTGGAGCTGTTCTGCGTCGCCGATCCCGATCCAGGCAATCGCGGCAATGAAGCGCGCTGCGATGCCCAGGGCCGGCTCTGGCTCGGCACCATGCAGAACAATCTCGATGCCCAGGGTGGCGATGTGGCCATCGATCGCCATTCGGGCGGGCTGTTCCGCATCGACCCTGATGGCAGCGTCAGTCGTCACGCCAGCGATCTCGGCATCGCCAATACCCTGGTGTGGAGCGCAGCCGACAACCACGTCATCAGTGCCGACACCCTGAAGGACACCCTCTATCGCTATCCACTGGATGCCAGCGGCAACCTGGGCGAACCCACCGTTTGGGCCGGTCCCCACGAGCGCGGCTCGCCGGATGGCTCGGCCATCGACAGCGAAGGCTGTGTGTGGAACGCGCGCTGGGACGGCAACTGCCTGCTGCGTTTCTCGCCCGAGGGCGAATTGCTGGAGATCGTCGAGCTGCCGGTCCAGCGCCCCACCAGTTGCGTCTTCGGCGGACCGGATCTGCGCACCCTCTACGTCACCAGTGCCGCCGCCGATGGCGCCCTCGACGGCGCCCTGCTCACGGCGACCGCGCCGGTAGCCGGCATGCCCTGCCACCGTTTCGCCGGCTGATTCATCCTACCGACCCTGGCGCCCTCTGCGGCGCCTTTCAGCGCCAGACCCTATGTAACAGCCTGGTGACAGAGGTGACGAAAAATCCTGTCACCTTTTCCTTGCGCCCGCATTCATCCAATCATACTATCAATAAAGAGCGGCGTCGTCTGACCTCCACGACGGCAGCCCGCCGCCTTGCATTGCCTGGCCACACCAATAAAAACAAGGAGTTCCAGCTATGTTCCGTGTTCCGGGAGTTCGTTCTCTGCTGCGTGCCGCCCTCGCCGCTGGCGCTGTCAGTCTGTCCCTTTCCGCCTTCGCCGCCGATCCGGTCAAGATCGGCTTCCTGGTCAAGCAGCCCGAAGAACCCTGGTTCCAGACCGAATGGGCCTTCGCCGAAAAAGCCGCCAAGGACAAGGGCTTCACCCTGCTCAAGATCGCCGTGCCGGATGGCGAGAAGACCCTCGCCGCCATTGACAGCCTGGCTGCCAACGGCGCCAAGGGCTTCGTGATCTGCCCGCCCGACGTCTCCCTCGGCCCGGCCATCGTGGCCAAAGCCAAGCTCAACGACCTCAAGGTGATGGCGGTGGACGACCGCTTCGTCGACGCCAAGGGCAAGTTCATGGAAGACGTGCCCTACCTGGGCATGGCCGCCTTCGAGGTCGGTCAGCAGCAGGGCGCGGCCATGGCCGCCGAAGCCGAGAAGCGTGGCTGGAAGTGGGATGACACCTATGCGGTGATCAACACCTACAATGAGCTGGATACCGGCAAGAAGCGCACCGACGGTTCGGTGGAAGCCCTGAAGAAGGCCGGCCTGCCCGCCGACCACATCATCTTCGCCCCGCAGAAGACCCTCGACGTGCCTGGCAGCATGGACTCCACCACCTCGGCCCTGGTCAAGCTGCCCTCGGGCGCCAAGCACCTGATCATCGGCGGTATGAACGACAACACCGTGCTGGGCGGCGTCCGTGCCACTGAAAGCGCCGGCTTCAAGGCCGAGCAGGTGATCGGCATCGGCATCAACGGCACCGACGCCATCGGCGAACTGAAGAAACCCAACAGCGGCTTCTTCGGCTCCATGCTGCCCAGCCCCCACGAAGAGGGCTACCAGACCGCCAGCATGATGTACGAGTGGGTCACCACCGGTAAGGAACCGCCCAAGTACACCGCGATGGACAAGGTCACCCTCATCACCCGCGCCAATTTCCAGCAAGAGCTGGAAAAGATCGGCCTCTGGAAGTGATGACCCCGGCGGCGCCGGTCCTGGCGCCGCCCCCTTTCATATTGGAGCCTTTATTACGATTTAGCGAGCTAGCGACAAACAAGGCGAAAAGGCTTTAGGAAGCGCAGTTTACGATTGGTAAATGAGCATTCCGACGGGGCTGGCCCTCCAGAGGCTTTTCAACACAGTTTGGCCGACGCGCAGCAGATCGTAAAAAGGTTGTGACAGGAGTGCCTCATGGCAGCCTTGGAACACACCACCGCCCAAAGCGCCGACAGCCTCGGCTTCGTCGGCATCGGCAAGACCTTTCCCGGCGTCAAGGCGCTCGCCGACATCTCCTTCAACGTGCGTCCCGGCTCGGTGCACGCCCTCATGGGCGAGAACGGCGCCGGCAAGTCGACCCTGCTGAAGATCCTCAGCGGCTACCACGCCCCCACCACCGGCCACCTCAACATCGACGGCCAGGAACTGGTGTTCAAGAGCACCGCCGAAGCCATCCGCGCCGGCGTCGCGGTGATCCAGCAGGAGCTGCAGCTGGTGCCGGAGATGACCGTCGCCGAGAACCTCTTTCTCGGTCACCTGCCGGCGCGTTACGGCATCGTCAATCGCGGCCACCTGCGCCGCCAGGCCCTGGACCTGCTCAAGGGTCTGGCCGAAGAGATCGACCCCAATACCAAGGTCGGGCGCCTGTCGCTCGGTCAGCGTCAGCTGGTGGAGATCGCCAAGGCGCTCTCCCGCGGCGCCCGCGTCATCGCCTTCGACGAACCCACCAGCTCGCTGTCCGCCCGCGAGACCGATCGGCTGATGACCATCATCGCCCGGCTGCGCGACGAAGGCCGGGTGGTGCTCTATGTCTCCCACCGCATGGAAGAGGTCTTCCGTATCTGCGACGCGGTGACGGTGTTCAAGGACGGTCGCCATGTACGCACCATCGAGCGCCTGGCCGACATCACCCCCGACCAGCTGATCACCCTGATGGTCGGCCGGGATCTCGCCGACATCTACGACTACCGCCCGCGCGAGATCGGCGGCGGCTGCCTCAAGGTCGAGGGCCTGCTCGGCCAGGGCCTGCAGCAGCCGGTGGGCTTCGAGGTCTGCCAGGGCGAGATCCTCGGCCTGTTCGGCCTGGTCGGCGCCGGCCGCACCGAGCTGCTGCGCCTGCTGGCGGGCCTGGAAAAGCACAAGGCCGGCAGCCTGAGCCTCAAGGGCGCCCCGGTCAGCCTCAGGTCGCCGCGTGACGCCATCGCCGCCGGCATCCTGCTGTGCCCGGAAGATCGCAAGAAGGAAGGCATCGTGCCCCTGGCCAGCGTGGCCGAGAACATCAACATCAGCGCCCGCGCCCACCATGCCAGCCTCGGCTGCCTGATCCAGGGTCGCTGGGAAAAGGCCAACGCCGAAAAGCAGATTCGCGCCCTCAACGTGAAGACCCCGCACGCCGGGCAAAAGATCAAGAATCTCTCCGGCGGCAACCAGCAGAAGGCCATTCTCGGACGCTGGCTTTCGATGCCCATGCAGGTGCTCCTGCTCGACGAACCCACCCGTGGCATCGACGTGGGTGCCAAGTCGGAGATTTACGCCATCATCCATGACCTCGCCGCCCGCGGCATCGCCGTGGTGGTGGTCTCCAGCGACCTGATGGAAGTCATGGGCGTGGCCGATCGCATCCTGGTGATGAGCGAAGGCGCCATCACCGGCGAGGTGGCGCGCGCCGAGTTCAACGACGAGCGGCTGCTGCAGCTCGCCCTGCCCCGTACCCGCGCCTGAGGGCGCGCCTTGCTGGTCGAGATAACAATAAAGAGGTCCTATCCATGTCCGCCCAACCCCACAGCCTGACCCCGCCGCGCCGCGGCTTCGACATGCGTCGCTTCCTCGACGACTGGGCCATGATGCTGGCCGCGCTGGTCATCTTCGCCCTTTGCGCGCTGTTCGTGCAGAACTTCCTCTCGCCGCTGAACATGCGCGGTCTGGGCCTGGCGATCTCCACCGTGGGCATCGCCGCCTGCACCATGCTGTTCTGCCTGGCCTCCGGCCACTTCGACCTCTCGGTGGGCTCGGTCATCGCCTGTGCCGGCGTGGTCGCGGCGGTGGTGATGCGCGACTTCGACAGCGTCTTTCTCGGCGTCGCCGCCGCCCTGGCCATGGGCCTGGTGGTGGGCCTGATCAACGGGCTGGTGATCGCCAAGCTCAAGATCAACGCCTTGATCACGACCTTGGCGACCATGCAGATCGTGCGCGGCCTGGGCTACATCTTCTCCGACGGCAAGGCCGTGGGCGTCTCCCAGGAGCAATTCTTCGTGTTCGGCAACGGCCAGCTGTTCGGCTTGCCGGTGCCCATCGTCATCACCCTGCTGTGCATCCTGTTCTTTGGCTGGCTGCTCAACTACACCACCTTCGGCCGCAACACCATGGCCATCGGTGGCAACGAGGAGGCCGCGCTGCTGGCCGGCGTCCATGTCGACCGCACCAAGATCATCATCTTCGCCATGCATGGAGTGATCGGCGCCCTGGCCGGCGTGGTCCTGGCCTCGCGCATGACCTCCGGCCAGCCGATGATCGGCCAGGGCTTCGAACTCACGGTGATCTCCGCCTGCGTGCTGGGCGGGGTCTCCCTGGCCGGCGGCATCGGCATGATCCGCCACGTGATCGCCGGCGTGCTGATCCTGGCGATCATCGAGAACGCCATGAACCTGAAGAACATCGACACCTTCTACCAGTACGTCATCCGCGGAACCATCCTGCTGCTGGCGGTGGTCATCGACCGCTTCAAGCAGCGCTAAACCCAGACTCTGCCCTCCCCCGCGGCGCCACGGGCGCCGTGCCGGGGACCGCTTTGCCCGTGAAATGCCCGAGGACAAGACAATGACCACGCCCAAACGCCCGCTCCGCTCCGCCCAGTGGTTCGGCAGCAACGACAAGAACGGCTTCATGTACCGCAGCTGGATGAAGAATCAGGGCATCCCGGACCATGAATTCCAGGGCAAGCCCGTCATCGGCATCTGCAACACCTGGTCCGAGCTGACCCCCTGCAACGCCCACTTCCGCAAGATCGCCGAACACGTCAAGCGCGGTATCTACGAAGCCGGCGGCTTCCCGGTGGAATTCCCGGTGTTCTCCAATGGCGAGTCCAACCTCAGACCCACCGCCATGCTGACCCGCAACCTGGCCAGCATGGACGTGGAAGAAGCCATCCGCGGCAATCCGGTGGACGCCGTGGTGCTGCTCACCGGCTGCGACAAGACCACGCCAGCGCTGCTGATGGGCGCCGCCAGCTGTGACGTGCCGGCCATCGTCGTCACCGGTGGCCCCATGCTCAACGGCAAGCACCACGGCCGCGACATCGGCGCCGGCACCATCGTCTGGCAGATGCACGAGGCCTACAAGGCAGGTGCCATCGACCTCAACGAATTCCTCTCCGCCGAAGCCGGGATGTCACGCTCGGCCGGCACCTGCAACACCATGGGCACCGCCTCCACCATGGCCTGCATGGCCGAAGCCCTGGGTACCTCGCTGCCGCACAACGCCGCCATCCCGGCGGTGGATTCGCGTCGCTACGTACTGGCGCACCTGTCCGGCATGCGCATCGTCGAGATGGTGGAAGAAGACCTGCGGCTGTCGAAGATCCTCACCAAGGAAGCCTTCGAGAACGCCATCCGCGTCAATGCCGCCATCGGCGGTTCCACCAACGCGGTGATCCACCTCAAGGCCATCGCCGGCCGCATCGGCGTGGACCTGGAGCTGGACGACTGGACCCGCGTCGGCCGCGGCACCCCCACCATCGTCGACCTGCAGCCCTCCGGCCGCTTCCTGATGGAGGAGTTCTACTATGCCGGCGGTCTGCCGGCGGTGATCCGCCGCATGGGCGAAGCCAGCCTGCTGCCCCACCCCGAAGCCCTGACCGCCAACGGCAAGAGCCTCTGGGCCAACTGCGCCGAGGCGCCCATCTATGGCGACGACGAGGTCATCCGCGCCCTGGACAACCCCCTGCGCGCCGATGGCGGCATCTGCGTGCTGCGCGGCAACCTGGCACCCAAAGGCGCGGTGCTCAAGCCATCGGCCGCGACCCCCGCACTGATGCAGCACCGTGGTCGCGCCGTGGTGTTCGAGAACCTGGAAGACTACAAGGCGCGCATCGTCGACCCGGACCTGGACATCGACGAGACCTGCGTGATGGTGCTGAAGAATTGCGGACCCAAGGGGTACCCGGGCATGGCCGAGGTGGGCAACATGGGCCTGCCGGCCAAGCTCCTGGCCAAGGGCATCACCGACATGGTGCGCATCTCCGACGCCCGCATGAGCGGCACCGCCTACGGCACCGTGGTCCTGCACGTGGCGCCCGAGGCCTCGGCCGGCGGTCCGCTGGCGGTGGTGCGCGAAGGCGACATGATCGAGCTGGACTGCGCTTCCGGCCGCCTGCACCTGGATATCCCCGACGAAGAACTGGCCGCGCGCCTGGCCGACTGGCAACCGCCGGCCGACCAGCTGCTGGCCGGCGGTTATCGCCGCCTCTACGTCAACCATGTGCTGCAGGCCGACGAAGGCTGCGACTTCGACTTCCTGGTCGGTTGCCGCGGCGCCGAGGTGCCCCGTCACTCCCATTGATCGGCCTCTACCGTTGGGCTTCGCTACGCTCAACCCAACCTACGGGGTCTCGTAGGTTGGGTTGAGCAACGCGAAGCCCAACAAACCACAACACCCGCTGTTCCCTGTACAACAACAAACCGAAAAGGTGGTCGAGATGAAACGCACGTTAGCCCTCACCGGACTTGGACTGTCACTCATGATCAGCACCCTTACCGCCCAGGCGGCCGGCCTCACCAGCCAGCAGTCGAGCTTCGGCAAGCTGCCCGATGGCACCCCCATCGAGAAGTTCGTCCTGACCAACAGCCACGGCATGCAGGCCACCGTCATCACCTACGGCGGCGTGCTGCAGGCGCTCAAGGTGCCCGACCGCAAGGGCCATGGCGAAGACGTGGTCCTGGGCTTCGATGACGTCCAGGGTTATCTCGACAACCCCACCGTATTCTTTGGCGCCACCATCGGCCGCTTCGGCAACCGCATCGCCGAGGGCCGTTTCAGTCTCGACGGCAAGAGCTACCAGATCCCCCAGAACGACAAGACCAACGCCCTGCACGGCGGCCCCCAGGGGTTCAATACCAAGGTGTGGAAGGCCGAGCCGGCCAAGGGCGACGGCTGGGTCGGCGTGACCCTGAGCTATGTCTCCCCCGATGGCGAGATGGGCTTTCCCGGTACCCTCACCACCCAGGTAACCTATCAGCTGGACGAGCACAACCAGCTGACCCTCAAGTACCGCGCCACCACCGACAAGCCGACGGTGCTCAACCTGACCAATCACAGCTACTTCAACCTGGCGGGCGCTGGCAGTGGCACCGTGCTCAAGCAGGTGGCGATGCTCAATGCCGACACCTACACCCCGGTGACCGCCAAGCTGATCCCCACCGGCGAATTGCCGCCCGTGGCCGGCACGCCCATGGACTTCCGCAAGCCGACCGCCATCGGCAAGCACATCGCCGACGACAACCAGCAACTGAAGTACGCCGAACCCAAGCAGGGTGGCTATGACTTCAACTGGGTGCTCAACACCGCTGGCGATCTGCAGAAAGCCGCCGCCGTGGTGACCGACCCGGGCTCCGGCCGCACCCTGACCCTCTATACCACCGAACCGGGCGTACAGTTCTATACCGGCAACTTCCTGGAAGGGAACATCAAGGGCAAGGCCGGCAAGACCTACGGCCACTGGGGTGCCTTCACCCTGGAAACCCAGCACTACCCGGATGCCCCCAACCAGCCCAACTTCCCTACCACCCGCCTGGATCCCGGCCAGACCTACACCCAGACGACCATCTTCAAGTTCGCCAGCAAGTAAGGCTGCTCCTGATGCAAGAAAGGCCGCTCTCAGGAGCGGCCTTTTCTGTTGGGCTCGTGCCGGGCGCTTCCCTCACCCCAACTCTCTCCCAGAGGGAGAGAGGGTTGCTCCGACGCGGCCCGTAGCCTGGTGCCTGGTAGCGTGGAAAGCAGCGAGCCTTTTCCACCACCCAATAAAAAACCCGGCGTCTCGCGACACCGGGTCTTCTCTCACTCAAGACAGCGCGATCAGATCGCGGCCTTGGTGTTCTCGCCGTTCACCAGGCGCTGGATACCCAGCGGGTTGGCGTTCTGCAGGGCTTCCGGCAGGAAGGCATCCGGGTAGTTCTGGTAGCACACCGGGCGCAGGAAGCGATCGATGGCTAGAGTGCCGACCGAAGTGCCACGGGCATCGGAGGTCGCCGGATAGGGACCGCCATGGACCATGGCATCGCAGACTTCCACGCCGGTGGGATAGCCGTTGAGCAGCAGGCGACCGGCCTTCTGCTCCAGCAGGCCGATAATGGCCTCGAAGCGCTGCAGATCGCCCGGCTCGGCCAGCAGGGTTGCGGTCAGCTGACCATGCAGGCCTTGCAGCGCCTGGTGCAGCTGGGCTTCATCAGCCACCTCGACCACCACCGTGGTGGGGCCGAAGACTTCTTCCTGCAGCAGCTCGTCGCTTTCCAGCAGCAGGCTCACGTCAGCCTTGAACAGCTGCGGACGCGCCTGGTTGCCTTCCTGGTTGGCACCGGCCAGGTGTTGTACACCCGAATGAGCCAGCAGCGCCGCGACGCCCTTCTCGTAGCTCTTCAGGGTGCCCGGATTGAGCATGGTCTGGGGTGCCTGCTCGTTCATGGCACCGGCCAGGCGTTCCAGGAAGCTGCTGAATTCCGGCGAACGCACGCCGATGACCAGGCCCGGATTGGTGCAGAACTGGCCACAGCCCAGCACCACGGAGGCCGCGAGTTCACCGCTGATGGCGTCGCCACGGGCCTTGAGCGCCTCGGGCAGCACGACCACCGGGTTGATGCTGGACATCTCGGCGAAGACCGGGATGGGTTGCGGACGAGCCGCGGCCATGTCGCACAGGGCACGACCACCACGCAGGGAGCCAGTGAAGCCCACCGCCTGGATGGCCGGGTGCTTGACCAGCTGCTCGCCCACGCCACCGCCGTAGATCATGTTGAACACGCCCTTGGGCATGCCGGTCTTCTCGGCGGCGCGGATCACCGCGTCGGCCACGTATTCGGCGGTGACCATATGGCCACTGTGGGCCTTGAACACCACCGGACAACCGGCGGCCAGGGCCGCAGCGGTATCGCCACCGGCGGTGGAAAACGCCAGCGGGAAGTTGCTGGCGCCGAACACGGCCACCGGACCCAGGCCGATGCGGTACTGACGCAGGTCAGGACGCGGCAGCGGCTTGCGGTCGGGCAGCGCGGTGTCGATACGGGCACCGTGGAAGTCACCGCGGCGCAGCACCTTGGCGAACAGGCGCATCTGGCCGCTGGTACGGCCACGCTCGCCCTGGATACGGCCAGCCGGCAGCGCGGTTTCCTGGCAAACCAGCTGGACGAAATCATCGCCCAGGGCATCCAGTTCGTCGGCGATGGCGTCGAGGAAGCTCGCGCGCTTCTCGGCGCTCAGCTTGCGGTACAGGGGCGCGGCCTGCTCGGCGGCACGGGCGGCGGCATCGACTTCGGCCGCGGACGCCTGGAAGAATTCGTAGGGCAGCTTTTCGCCGGTCGTGGCGTCGATGCTATAGACCCGCACCTCGCCCTCGCCGCTGCGAGCGCCACCGATGTAGTTCTTGCCTTGGATCTGCATTGTTCTCGACTCCTTATACCTAGGGGTTCAGGGAAGACCACCCGCCTCGGGGCGGTCTTCGAAAGGGTGGCACGCTCAGCGTCTGAGCGGCCGGACCAGCCTGTGCGATACCCACTCTAGCATTCGCATAGTCAGCAGTCATCATACAACTATCAGAGTTGGCGGACCTGCCCTGGCTGGAAGGCTACCGTGCCGGCCTTGACGCCATTGCTCAGCGGCTCGCCGAATTCCGGCACCGCGATCTCGAATCTGTCGCCCGGCTCGACGCGCACACCGTCGGCGAAGGACAGGGTCGCCGTGCCGAAGAAATGCACATGGACATCGCCCGGCCGTAGGAACTGCGCATACTTGAAGTGGTGATATTCCAGGTTCTCCAGGCTGTGGCACATGTTGTCCTCGCCGGAGAGAAACTCCTTCTCCCAGACCACCCGCTCGCCGCGACGGATACGGCTGGTGCCCACCAGATGGCGCGGCAGTTCACCAGTACGCAGCGCCGGACCAAAACTGCAATAGCGTAGTTTGGAATGGGCCAGATAGAGATAGTTCTTGCGCTCCAGCACGTGGTCGGAGAATTCGTTGCCCACCGCATAACCCAGGCGATAGGGGGTGCCGTCGTCGCCGATCACATAGAGACCGGTCAACTCGGGCTCTTCCCCCGCGTCCTCGGCGAACTCCGGCAGGGGGATGTCGGCACCTGGGCGCACCAGGATGCCGCCGTCGCCCTTGTAGAACCATTCCGGCTGGGCACCGGCGATGCCGGTCGCGGGCCGACCGCCCTCCACGCCCCATTTGAACATGCGCATGGAGTCGGTCAGCTTGGCCTCCTCCTGGCTGTTCTGCTGGTGCATCTTGTCGCGGGTAGCGGCGCTGCCCAGGTGGGTCAGGCCGGTTCCGGTGACCAGGCAGTGCGCCGGATCTTCATGGTCCAGCGGCGGCAGCAGACCGCCGCCGTCGAGCAGCTCGGCATAGGCCGGTCCCAGCTCCAGGCCCAGGGTCTGCACCTGAGACTCCAGCGAAACGCCGGCACGGATGGCCTGCAGCGCCAGGGTCCGGGTGCTGGTGGCGCCGCGGACCTGCTGGACTTCGCCGCGCTCGACCACGCCGACGCGACGCTGGCCCTGTTGGTCTTCAAACTGAATCAGGTGCATGGCATTCTCCTTGTTGGTTATCGCCTGAGGAAGACTTTACTCGGCGCTACGGGGCCTGCCTAATGAGAGCTCCCTATCCCGTGATAACCAACGGTTATTTCCATGCTGCCATCCCTGGGCTCCATCGCCTCTCGCCTACGCCTGCGTCAGCTACGGTTGCTGATCGCCCTCGACGAAGAAGGCTCGTTGCACAAGGCCGCCGAACGCATCGCCATTTCCCAGCCCGGGGCCACCAAGGCCCTGCACGAAATCGAAAGCACCCTGGGCGCCACCCTCTTCCTGCGTACCCACCAGGGCCTACAGCCCAATGACCTGGGCCGCTGCGTGATTCGCTATGCACGACTGATCGAGAGCGACCTGGCCCATCTGCGCGAAGAGATGCTCGGCATCCTCCAGGGGGAAGGCGGCCGCCTGGCGGTGGGGGTGATCATGGGCGCCGTGCCGCGATTGATCGCCGCGGTGTCCCGCCTGGGCGCGGCGCAACCTCAGCTCGGCATCGAGATCATCGAGGACACCAGTGTGCGCCTGCTCGATTTGCTCGACGCCGGCCGCATCGAACTGGCCATCTGCCGCAGCAGCGTCAGCCGTCGTCCGGATGCCTATGACTGCCTGGAGGTGCGCGAAGAGCGGCTGGAGATCGTCTGCCACCCCCGCCATCCGCTGGCCGAGGCGCCAGCGCTGAGCCTGGCCGACCTGGTCGACAGTCGCTGGATCGTCTATCCGGCCAATCTGCCGATGCGCCTGACCCTGGAACGGGAATTCCGCGCGGCGGAGCTAGAGTTTCCTCGCTATCCCGTGGAAACCGCCTCCACCTTCACCCTGCTCGGCTTGCTGCAGGAAGACCCCAACCAGGTGGCCATGCTGCCCAGCGACATCGCCCAGTTCGGCGCAAGACATGGCCTGCTGCGTCGCCTGCCGGTCGTCCAGCGCACCCGCAACGAACCCTATTCGATCCTGGTGCGCCAGGGCGCGGGGTTGTCGGCCGCGGCGCAGCTGCTGCTGGAGCAGTGGCGGTTGGAGGGGTAAAGCCTCTATCGCGGCCATGGGCCGCTCCTACAAAAGCATCCGTAGGAGCGGCCGCATCGGCGGACCGCCATGGCCGCGATAACGCCGCTAAGAAGCCCTCTTAATACGTCGGCAGCGTCACCCCATGGAACAGCGTCTCCAGCTCCTGGCGGGTCGGCGTCTGCATGGCCTCGGTCAACACATCGCGGGTCAGGTGTGGCGCGAAGCGGCCGATGAAGTCGCACATGAAGCCGCGCAGGAAGGTGCCGCGGCGCAGGCCGATCTTGGTCACGCTGGCCTCGAAGAGGTGGCTGGCGTCCAGGCAGACCAGGTCGGCATCGGCTTTGTGGTCCACCGCCATGTCGGCGACGATGCCCACGCCCAGGCCGAGGCGGACATAGGTCTTGATGACGTCGGCGTCCGCCGCGGTCAGCACCACGTTGGGCTCCAGGCCCTGGCGGGCAAAGGCCTCGTCGAGCTTGGAGCGCCCGGTGAAACCGAAGACGTAGGTCACCAGCGGCTGTTCCGCCAGTCGTTCCAGGGTCAGATTCTCGACCTTGGCCAACGGATGGTTCTGCGGAACGATGACGCAACGGTTCCAGCGATAGCAGGGCATCATCACCAGGTCGTTGAAGCGCTCCAGGCCTTCGGTAGCGATGGCGAAGTCGACGGTGCCGTCGGCGGCCATCTCGGCGATCTGGGTCGGCGAGCCCTGATGCATGTGCAGGGCCACGTCCGGATACTGCTTGATGAACTCGCTGATCACGTCCGGCAGCGCATAGCGCGCCTGGGTGTGGGTGGTGGCGATGGACAGGGTGCCCTTGCGCTCGTTGGAGAATTCCTGGGCGATCTGCTTGATGCTCTCGCACTTGCGCAGGATCTCGCCCGCGGTCTGGATGATGCGCTCGCCGGCCGGCGTTACCCGGGTCAGGTGCTTGCCGCTGCGGGCGAAGACCTCGACGCCCAGCTCGTCCTCGAGCAGGCGGATCTGCTTGCTGATGCCGGGCTGCGAGGTATAGAGGCTCTGGGCCGTGGCGGAGACGTTCAGATCGTGGTGGGCGACTTCCCAGATATATCGCAACTGTTGCAGCTTCATGCCGGCTCCTCGCTGACCCATGCGCAAGCATATAACAGTAAAGCAGGCCTCAAGCTTTTTCTAGACCGAAATCGAATTAAGTCGCTGGGGGACAAGGGCTGACGCTGGCGGATCACCCCTGGCGCAGCGGCACCAGGTACACAGGGATGCGCGCGGTCTGCAGCAGGCGGCTGGCAGTACGGCCCAACGGGGCGACCTGGGCATCGCCCTGGCTGCGACTGCCGAGCACCAGCAAATCCGCGGCGAACTCCTGAGCCTGCTTGAGGATGGCCACTGGCGGATCGCCCTGCACCACCCGTACGGTCCTCACCAGGCCCACGGTGGCGGGGGTTTCCTGCAGGTCCTCGCGCAGGGACTCGAACACCTGCTGTTCGATGGTCTCCAGGACCAGGTCCAGACCGCCATTGCGCAGGCGATCCAGAGATTCGCCATCCAGATACTGCTGCAGCAGGGTGGAGGCCAGGAGGCCGAGCGGCTCCACCACATGGACGACATACAGCCGGGCCTGATGGATGCGAGCGAGATTCAAGGCGTGCTGAAAGACATAGGACGAACACAGGCCCAGGTCCGTGGCATAGAGCAGCGAGCGGATCACGATTCCTCCTGGCCAGATCAGCCGATCAGGCCGGTACGACGCGGGATAGCCCTTTCCAGCGTAGCAGGGGATTGCGGTTTGCGCTGCGAACCGCACGTTAGAGCCCTTTCAGGGCAGCTCCTCGGGCTCGCGCTCCGCGGCGGTCAGGATCGCCGCCACCAGCGCCGGCTCCCGTAGCGGCGCCTGCACCGGACCGAGAAAATCGCCATCCCGGACCAGGAACAGCGCCGGCAGATGAAAGACGCCATAGCGCTGCACCAGGCCGCCGCTGCGCTCGGCGTCTACCCAGTACAGCCGATCGACCGGCAGCGCCGCTGCAGGCAGTACCTGGCGGGCCAGCCGGCAAGTCGCACAGCCGATGCTGGTAAAGATCAGCAGGGAGCGCCCGGGCGCCTCCAGCAGGACGGCATCCGCCGTGCCATCGTCCAATTCCATCGATTCCTCGCCGCGATCATCGCCAAGGCGCGCCCTCAGGCTCGCCAATAGCGTCGTAACCATTGTGAGCGGGCGGGACACGCGTTAAGGTGCCCCACCCTCCCCACCGTATTTTGCCTGCACGGGCCCCGTCCTGTCGCAGCGCCGTGACCGACGAGTAGCACCATGGCCGCACAGCCCCGCCTTAACGACCTCAACATCGAAGCCAACGAGCCGCTCATCACGCCCGAGCAGCTCAAGCAGGAGATCCCGCTGAGCGATCTCGCCGCCGACACCGTCGCCCAGGGCCGCCAGGTCATCCGCGACATCCTCGACGGCAAGGACCATCGCCTGTTCGTGGTGATCGGCCCCTGCTCGATCCATGACATCAAGGCCGCCCACGAATACGCCGAGCGGCTCAAGGCACTGGCCGCTCAGGTCAGCGACAGCCTCTATCTGGTCATGCGCGTCTATTTCGAAAAGCCCCGCACTACCGTGGGCTGGAAGGGCCTGATCAACGATCCCTACCTGGATGACTCCTTCAAGATCCAGGACGGCCTGCATATCGGTCGCCAGCTGCTGCTGGACCTGGCGGAAATGGGTCTACCCACCGCCACCGAGGCACTGGATCCCATCTCCCCCCAGTACCTGCAGGACCTGATCAGCTGGTCGGCGATCGGCGCCCGCACCACCGAATCCCAGACCCACCGGGAAATGGCCTCGGGCCTCTCCTCCGCGGTCGGCTTCAAGAACGGCACCGACGGCAGCCTGACCGTGGCCATCAATGCCCTGCAGTCGGTCTCCAGCCCGCACCGCTTTCTGGGTATCGACCAACGCGGCCAGGTTTCGGTGGTGATGACCAAGGGCAATCCCTACGGCCACGTGGTGCTGCGCGGCGGCAACGGCAAGCCCAACTACGATTCGGTCAGCGTCACCCTGTGCGAGCAGGCGCTGGTCAAGGCCAAGGTCAAGCCAAACATCATGGTCGACTGCAGCCACGCCAACTCCAATAAGGATGCGGCCCTGCAGCCGCTGGTGATGGACAACGTCGCCAACCAGATCGTCGAGGGCAACAATTCCATCGTCGGCCTGATGGTGGAAAGTCACCTGGGCTTCGGCAGCCAGCCGATTCCGGCGGATCTGTCGCAGCTGGAGTACGGCGTCTCGGTGACCGACGCCTGCATCGACTGGGCCATGACCGAGAAGAGCATTCTCGACATGCACCGCAAGCTCAAGGATGTGCTGCCGCGCCGCGCGCGCAGCTGATCCAGCAGCGGATACGAAAACGCCGGGCTTAGCCCGGCGTTTTTCATGGCGCGGCCGTTTAGGCCAGCGGCGTCACCTGGCCACGCCGCTCCAGGTAGTGCTCCACATAGGAGCAGGAGGGAATGACGCTGTAGCCGCGACTCTCGGCGTAGTTCAGCGCATGCTCGGTCAGCCGCGCTGCCAGGCCGCGCCCACGCAGGGCATCGGGGACGAAGGTGCGATAGAAATCCATCGTCTGCTTGCCCAGATCCATATAGGCGAGATAGGCGCGCTGGCCGTCGACGGAAAGCTGGAACTGATGATTGGCTTCATCGTGTTCCACGTGCAGGGACTCGTTCATGACTACTCCTTGGCGGTTTGGCTCCGCCTTATCCATTGTTATCGGTGATACCCGAAGACGAGAACGCACCCTTCCTGTGCGGGACTGAGCCACAGCGCGTCAGACCCCTCCGGAAGAAGCAGGTTCTGACCAGCCGTCGCACCGAGAAATCACACTATATCAGGCGGCCTGCGCGGGAGCAGGCGCGGCTTTGAACTTGACAACTTCCGGTCATCCTCTAACGTTTTGTTTTGAAACGTTCGTGGCTTTCAGCCATCCAAGCAGTTGCTGATACCGGCTGCACGCATTCGGGGACGAACTCGGGGGAGCGAAGGAGGATTTCCGCAAAAAATCTTTCTTCAACGGGTTTAGCTCAGTTTACTTACGACCGGTAATGAGTAGTATGTAGCCGCAATTTTCCACCTGGAAAATTGATCTTAAAACAGGATGTCTACCTCAAGGGGTTTACGATGAACAATGCTCTGAAATTCGCCGCCCTGGCTCTGGCCGCTGCTCTGGCCACTGGTTGCAGCACCGCTAACAAGGAAAGCGAAGCTCGCCTGACCGCTACCGAAGACGCCGCTGCCCGCGCCCAGGCTCGTGCTGACGAAGCCTACCGTCACGCTGACGAGGCTCTGGCCGCCGCTCAGAAAGCTCAGCAGACCGCTGACGAAGCCAACGAGCGCGCCCTGCGTATGCTGGAAAAAGCCAGCCGCAAGTAAGCGCCTCGGCTGGAAAGGCGAGTGGCAACAGTCGCCTTTCCCGGAGCAAACAAAAAGCCCGCCATCTCAGATGGCGGGCTTTTTGTTTGCCTGGCCGGCTGAGCGCGCTCAGCCAGTCCAGCTCACAGCGACTTGGCGGGCGCCTTGGCCACCGTACCGGTAACCATGCCGGCAGGCAGGTCGGCGATTTCCACTGGCAGGCCGTCCTGGCCCTGGACCACGTCACGCACCGTGTTCCAATTCACCGCGCTGTTGGCCTGCAGCAGGTCGTCACGCTTGATCAACGCATTGACCACCGCGGCCTGACGGTCGATCTCGGTCGGATCGCCCTTCACCGTCACCGGCTGGTGAGCTTCCAGGTAGAGCTTGCCCTGGCTCACGCCGAACTTGTAGGGCTCATCGATGATACGCACCGGGGTACCCACGGGCAGCATGCTGACCAGTTCGGTCACATTGAAGTTGTACATGCGGAAGCAGCCATGGCTGACCTGCATGCCGATGCCGAATTTCTTGTCCGAGCCGTGGATCAGATAGCCCGGCAGGGTCAGGCGGATCTTGTAGGGACCCAGGGGGTTGTCCGGACCAGGCGGCACCACCTTGGGCAGCGGATCGCCTTCGGCGGCATGCTCGGCACGCACCGACTCCGGCGGATACCAGGCCGGGTCCTTGATCTTGTCCACCACCTTGGTCACGCCGATGGGCGAGCCCCAGCCTTCGCGGCCGATGCCCAGCGGATAGGTGAACACCGAGTGGCCACCCTTGGGGTAGTAGTACATGCGGTACTCGGCGATGTTGATGACGATGCCTTCGCGCGGGCCGGGCGGCAGGATGAAGCGCGTCGGCAGCACGATCTCGGTACCGGCGCCCGGCAGCCAGGCATCCACGCCCGGGTTGGCGGCCACCATCTCGGTGTAGCCCAGATCGTACTTCTGGCCGAGGTCGGCAAAGGTGTCTTCGTAGGCGGCCTTGATGACCTGAACCTCGCCGACCACGTCTTCACCGGGCGGCGGCAGCGGCAACTCCAGTGCCTGCGCCGTACCCGCGCTCAACAGACCAAACAGCGAGAGGGAACCGACCAGGGTCGAAACGCGCGCGGGCATGGGATGAATCCTTGCAAGGAGCAAAAAGGTGACGGCGCGAATTGTACACGCGTCGATCCGCGTCCGGCAGGGCCTCAAAAAGCCTGTAACGGATTGGGCAGCCCCCGTTTGGCGCCTTGCAACCGCTGCAGGCAGGCCGGGCACAGGGTCTTGAGCGCCAGTCCGCGGCGATCCAGCGGGTGCAGCCGCGGCCGCGCCGGCAGCAGGGTGCCGCACAGAGTCCGGTCGGTAGGCGAGCCCAGCTCCAGCTGCCGGGCGACGATATGGACCCGACCCTCGCGGCAGGCGAACAGGTCGAGCTGGGCATCGGGCTGGATCAGCTGATAACCGTGCATGGACCGGGAAAGGCGGGACATCGGGATACTCCAGGGGCGGTTCCGCCGGGCGGTCGATTGGCCGGACCGGCGGGGCGCGCAACCTTAGCGGAAAGCCCCGTCGGGGAAAAGTCCGACGTTCAGTCGCGCAGCAGCGGCTGCAGCTGCGGCCAGGCGTTGTCCAGCAGCCGTTGCTGGGCATTGGCTTGGGGATGAATGCCGTCTGGCTGCATGAAGGCGGGATCGCCCCCTACCCCTTCGAGCAGGAAGGGCACCAGGGCCACCTGCTGGGCCTTGGCCACGTCCGTGTAGACCTGGGCGAAGCCGTCGGTATAACGCGGCCCGTAGTTGGATGGCAGGCGCATGCCCAGCAGCAGGACACGGGCACCCTGGGCCTTGGCCTGCGCCACCAGGGCGGTGAGGTTGCGTTCGATCTGGGTCAGAGGCTGACCGCGCAGGCCGTCGTTGCCGCCCAGCTCGATGGCCACCACCTCGGGTTGGTGATCGGCCAGCAGTCTGGGCAGTCGCGCCAGGCCACCGGTGGTGGTGTCGCCGCTGATGGAGGCATTCACCACCTGATAGTCGAGCTGTTGCTCCTGCAGGCGCCGCTCCAGCAGCCGCACCCAGCCCTGACCCTCGGCCAGGCCGTAGCCAGCGCTGATGCTGTCGCCCACCACCAGCAGGGTGCGCGCCATGGCCAGCGGTGTCAGGGTCAGACAGAGCAGGGCCAGCAGCCAGGCAATGCCTTGGCGCAAAGGTGCGCTGGACTTCGTCCGGCTTTTTGACTCTAACTCGCCACAGCCGCCCGCGTGCGGGCCCCTCGAATACGGCATCGGATACCTCATGAGCGAAGTCATTTTGCTGGCACGCGACCTTAGCAAGGTCGTCACGGGCGCGGAAGGCGCGCTGCCAATCCTCCAGGCGCTGGATCTGCAACTGGAAGCCGGCGACAGTTTGGCCATCGTCGGCAGCTCGGGTTCCGGCAAGTCCACCCTGCTGGGGCTGCTGGCCGGTCTCGACCTGCCCAGCAGCGGCGAGGTGCATCTCGCCGGCCAGCGCCTGGACACCCTCGACGAAGACGCCCGCGCCCGCCTGCGTGCGGAACGGGTGGGCTTCGTCTTCCAGTCCTTCCAGTTGCTGGACAGCCTCACCGCGCTGGAAAACGTCATGCTGCCGCTGGAGCTGGAGGGTGCGCGCCAGGCCCGCGAGCAGGCGGTGGCCCTGCTGGAACGGGTCGGCCTGGGCGAGCGGCTGCGGCACTACCCGCGCCAGCTCTCCGGGGGCGAGCAGCAGCGGGTGGCCCTGGCCCGCGCCTTCGCCCCGCGCCCCAGCATCCTCTTCGCCGACGAGCCCACCGGCAATCTCGACAGCCGCACCGGCGCCCACATCAGCGATCTGCTGTTCGAGCTCAATCGCGAGCGGGGCACGACCCTGGTGCTGGTGACCCATGACGAGCGCCTGGCCGCGCGTTGCGCCCGCCAACTGCGCCTGGAAGGCGGCCGGCAGGTCGCGGCATGAGGCGTACCGGTCTACCGCTGACGCGGCTGTTCGGACTGGCCTGGCGCCAGAGTCTGCGCGAGCTCCGCGCCGGCGAGATCCGCATGCTCTGCCTGGCGCTGGTGGTGGCGGTCGCCGCCAGCGTCGCCATCGGCTACTTCACCGCCCGCCTCGGCGCGGGCATGGAAAATCGCGCCAGCGAATTCCTCGCCGCCGACCTGGTGCTGCTGGGCAGCGAACCGGCGCGACCGGAGCAGGTGGACGCCGGTCTGCGGCTCGGCCTCGACCACAGCCGCTCGCTCAACTTCAGCACCATGGCGGCGGGTGCCGAGGCCCTGCAACTGGCCAGCGTCAAGGCGGTCCAGGCCAACTTTCCGCTGCGCGGCGAGGTGCGCAGCGCCGTGGCGCTAGAGGCGCCCGACCAGCCGGGTGGCGCCCCGGCGCCTGGGGAGGCCTGGGTCGAGCCGCGCCTGCTGCTGGCCTTGGACGCCAAGGTCGGGGATCGCCTGGACATTGGGCGCAAGGCCCTCACCATCACCCGGGTGCTCACCTATGAACCGGATCGCGCCGGTGACTTCTACAGCCTGACGCCGCGGGTGCTGATCAATCTCGACGACGTGGCCGCCACCGGGGTCATCCAGCCCGGCAGCCGGGTGCGCTATCGCGAACTCTGGCGCGGCGAAGCCCAGGCCCTGGCCGCCTATCGCCAGGCGCTCACGCCGGCTCTGGCCGCCAACCAGCGCTTCGAGGGACCGGGCGACGGCAATCGGCAGCAGGGTAACGCCCTGGAGCGCGCCCAGCGCTATCTCGGCCTGGCCAGTCTGGTGGCGGTGGTGCTGGCGGGCGTGGCGGTGGCGCTGTCAGCCAATCGCTTCGCCA
The DNA here is from genome assembly GCF_021106615.1 of Pseudomonas sp. PLB05. NCBI lineage: Bacteria > Pseudomonadati > Pseudomonadota > Gammaproteobacteria > Pseudomonadales > Pseudomonadaceae > Pseudomonas > Pseudomonas sp. PLB05. The sequence goes on along the minus strand of NZ_JAJOHO010000001.1, from coordinate 271,953 downwards.
CGCGGCGCTTCGACGCCAGCGCCCTGCTGCGTTGCCTGGGCCTGACCCGCCGTGATGCCCTGCTGCTCTATGGCCTGCAACTGGGCCTGCTGGGGCTGGCGGCTAGTCTGCTCGGCGCCCTGCTCGGCTGGCTGGCACAGCTGGTGTTGTTCGAACTGCTGCACGGACTCCTGCCAGCGCGCCTGCCAGCGGTCGGAATCGGTCCGGCGCTGGCTGGCATGGGTACCGGGCTGGTAGCCCTGGTGGGCTTCGCCCTACCGCCCCTGGCCGCGCTGGGCCGGGTACCGCCGCTGCGGGTGTTGCGCAGCGATCTGCAACCCGTGCCCCTGCGGACCTGGCTGGTCTACGGTTGCGCCCTGCTCGCCCTGGGGCTGATCATGTGGCGCCTGTCGCTGGATCTGCGTCTGACCCTGGCGCTGCTGGTGGGCGGCCTGGTCGCCGGCCTGCTGTTCGGCAGCCTGCTGTACCTGGCCCTGCGCGGCCTGCGTCGGGCCATGCAGGGTGCGCCCCTGGCCTGGCGGCTGGGTCTGGGCCAGTTGCTGCGTCATCCGCTGGCGGCGGTGGGCCAGACCCTGGCCTTCGGCCTGATCCTGCTGGCCATGAGCCTGGTGGTGCTGCTGCGGGGCGAGCTGTTGGAACGCTGGCAGGCGCAACTGCCGGCCGAAGCGCCCAATCACTTCGCCCTCAATGTGCTGCCGGACGAGCGCCAGGCCTTCGCCTCGGCAGTGGCCGGCCTTTCGCCCCATGCCAGTCCGCTCTACCCCATCGTCCAGGGCCGCCTGGTCAGCGTGAAAGGGCATCCGGCCCAGGAAGGCCTGGAGGACGACTCCCGCGGCGGTCGCGCCACTCGACGCGACCTCAACCTGACCTGGTCGGCTGGGTTGCCGGACGGCAACCGCCTGGAAGCCGGTCAATGGTGGGATGCGCTGCCCGCCGGCGATCTGCCCGGCGTCTCGCTGGAAAGCGAGCTGGCGCGCAGCCTCGGCGTTGGGCTGGGCGATACCCTGGGCTTCGTCATCGGCGACCGTCAGATCGAGGCACGCGTCACTAGCCTGCGGCAGGTGGGCTGGGACAATTTCCAGCCCAACTTCTTCGTCATCTTCGCCCCGGGTGCCCTGGAAGGCGTGCCTTTCACCTACCTGGGCAGCTTCTACCTGCCGCCGGGTCATGACCGCGAGTTGCTGGCCCTGGCCCGACAGTTCCCGGCGGTGACCCTGCTGCCCATCGACGCCCTGCTGGACCAGCTGCGCAGTATCCTGCGCCAGGTCAGCGTGGCGGTGGAGTTCGTGCTGCTGTTCGTGCTGGCCGCCGGTATCGCCGTGCTGCTGGCCGGCTTGCAGGCGACCCTCGACGAGCGCATTCGCCAGGGTGCCCTCCTGCGTGCGCTGGGCGCCCGGCGGGAGTTGCTGCAACGAGCGCGGCGGACCGAATTCATCCTGCTCGGCGGCGCCAGCGGCTTGCTCGCGGCGCTCGGTTGCGAGATCGTCAGCGCCCTGCTCTACCGGCTGGCCTTCGACCTGGAATGGCAACCCCATCCCTGGCTGCTGCTCTTGCCGGTGCTGGGCGCCCTGCTGGTCGGCGCGGCCGGTCTGCTGGGCACGCGGCGGGCCATTACCGCCAGTCCGTTACTCATCCTGAGAGAAAGCTGATCCATGAGTCGTTATCGTCCGCCGCGCACCGCCGGCACGCCGCTGATCACCGCCGCCGGCGAAGCCCGGCTGCGCGCCGAACTCCACGAGCTGTGGAACGTGCGCCGGCCCCAGGTCACCCAGGCGGTGAGCGAGGCGGCCGCCCTGGGTGATCGTTCGGAGAACGCCGAGTACATCTACGGCAAGAAGATGCTGCGCGAGATCGACAGCCGGGTACGCTTCCTGCGCAAACGCCTGGAAAATCTCAAGGTGATCGACGAGCGGCCCGCCGATCCGACCAAGGTCTACTTCGGCGCCTGGGTCACCCTGGAAGACGAAGCGGGCGCCGAAAAGCGCTACCGCATCGTCGGCCCGGACGAACTGGACCTCAGGCAGAACCTCATCAGCATCGACTCACCCCTGGCGCGCGCCCTGGTAGGCAAGGCACTGGACGCGGAAGTCCGCCTGCAGACGCCGGCCGGCGAACAACGCTGGTATATCGTCGAGATCACCTACCCCGACGACTGACGACTGACGACTCAACGGCGTCGGGTAATCACGCCCTGCCGCGCCACCCGGGTCAGTTCTCGCACCAGGGGTTCGAGACCGGCCTGGCCCGGTGACTGCACCACGGCGAAGTCGAAGCTGTCATCGCCGAAGAGACGCAGCTGCTCGGCCTGGTTGGCGAAGCGAATCTGCAGGGTGCGGCTGTGGGGCCAGCGCTTCGGCCAGCCTTCGAGATAGCGCAGCAGGGTGGGCTGGTCGGGACCGCCGAGCAGAATGGTGGGATGACAGGCGAGCCTGCCCTGGGTGAGCGGGGTAAGGCGTAGCGGGAGAGGAAGCATGGACGAAATTCCGCCTCGTGGATCCAGCTGGGCGGTAGTACGAGGCCTGTTCCGTCCAGCGCTTTAGCGGTATTTGGGAGCGCCCCGCAAGTTGCTGTTTAAATCGGCGCAGGATCATCCTAGGGAGGGCTCGACCGCCCTGTCAAGCGGCCCTCAACCGTCTTCGTGCCTGGCACCTTTGGCGTTCGCCGCCGCCACGGCCGGCGCCTCGAGACGCGCCCGCTCGCGACTGAAAGCCACCCGGTACTTGTTGACGCTGGCAACATAGTTGACCACCCCGATGCCCACCTCCTCGGCGGCGATGCGTTCAACCTGGAAGAACCAGCGATCACCATCCAGCCCCTGCTTGCGCGCCTTGGCCCTGAGCGCCTGGACGCGCTCCGGCCCCAGGTTGTAGGCCGCCAGGGTAAAGGCACGGCGCTCGCGCTCGGTCAGCCTGGGGCTGGAGAAGAATTCCCGGCGCAGGCGTGCCAGATAGCGGGTGGCGGCCTTGACGTTGTCTTCGGCGGAATGAAGGCTGCGCACCCCGACACTGCGCGCCGCTCGCGGGGTGATCTGCAGCAATCCTGCGGCGCGTCCGGCGCCGCGGGCGTGGGGATCCAGGCCGGATTCCTTGTAGGCCATGGCGGCCAGGGTCAGCCAGTCGAAGTCGTAGGCCTTGGCGTAGCGTTGCAGCAGCGGTCGCACCTGGGCCAGGCGCTTGCGGTCGTGGGCTTGCAGCGGATCGCGCACCTGGTAGCGGCGCGCAGAGGCCTGACGAAAGGCCTTGTCGTCGTCATGCGCCTGGGGTTGCCGGGCGAAGGCCCGTATCCGTTCGGCGAGCTGGTGCGCCGGGGCGCGCAGATACCAGAGCTGTGCCTGGTCATGGGCCACCACTACCCGATCGGCCACCCGCAGACGCGACAGCACCCGCGCCCAGCGGTGGGCCAGCCCGGACTCGACGACGGTGAGCGGATAGATGCCGGCCTGGGTCAGTTCCAGGACGTCTTCCACCGCCAGGGTCGGATCGGCCCACTCGACCTGTACCGGTCGCAGCCGGCGCCTTTCCAGCTGGGCGTTGAGCCGTGCCAGGGCCGGGCCGGCGGCGCTGCCCTGGGGCAGCACCACCCGGCGCCCGGCTAGTTGCTCCAGCTGACGCGGCAGGCGCTGGCCGCGCCCACCCACCACCACCAGGCTGGTGGGCGCCGCCACCGACGCGGCGATCAGCGCCGAATGCGGCGGTGGCAGCAGGGTTTCGCCCGGCGCCACCAGATCGCCCTCGCCTCTCTGCAGCGCCGCCAGCAGATCGTCCTTGGCCTTGGGGACAAGGACCAGGCGCAACGGCCGGCCCCCGGGTTGATGCCGCAGGTAGTGGGCGAAGGCCTCCAGGCGCCGATACTCGATGCCCAGGGCCTGGCCGTTCCATTCGCCGGAGCTGTGGCGACTCTGGTTGACCAGGACGCGCAATTCTCCGGCACGCTCGATGGCGACCAGATCGCGGGCCGCGACATGGCGCGGCGCCTCGGGTGGCAGGGCGCCGAGCCGCGCCTGGGCGGAACCGGCGAGCAGGCAGCCGAGGATGGCAAGGGTGAATCGAAACGGCATCCAGGACTCCTGACCTGGCCGGGACAGCGCCGATAGCACCCGGACTACGGATAGAATGAAGAGATAAAGTCTGCAGAAGGTCCGCACCATGCAATTGATCGACATCGGCGTCAACCTCACCCATCCCAGTCTGCTCAAGGAGGTGGACGCGGTGATCGAGCGGGCCCAGGCCGCCGGTGTGATGCAACTGGTGCTGACCGGTACCACCCTGGAAGACAGCGAGAACGCCCTCAACCTCTGCCTGCGCCTGGACGCAGGCGAAGCGCTGTTCAGCACCGCCGGCGTCCATCCCCACGAAGCCTCGACCTGGAACGCGGCCGCTGCCAGGATCCTGCGTGACCTGGTCAGCCAGCCCAAGGTGCGGGCCCTGGGCGAATGCGGCCTGGATTTCAATCGCGACTTCACCCCGCGACCGCAGCAGGAGCGCTGCTTCGAGGAACAGCTGGGCCTGGCCGCCGAAATGCGCCGCCCGGTGTTTCTCCACGAACGCGACGCCAGCGAGCGGATGCTGGCGATCCTGCGCGACTATCGCGACCACCTGCCGGCGGCGGTGGTGCACTGCTTCACCGGCGAGCGCAAGGCGCTCTATGGCTATCTGGACCTCGACCTGCACCTGGGCATCACCGGCTGGATCTGCGACGAGCGCCGCGGCCTGCACCTGCACGAGTTGATCGGACAGATCCCGGTCGGGCGGCTGATGCTGGAAACCGATGCCCCCTACCTGCTGCCACGCACCCTCAGACCCAAGCCGCGCCATGGCCACAACGAACCGGCCTTCCTCCCGGAGATCCTGCGTACCGTGGCGCGCCTGCGCAACGAAACGCCCGAGCAGACCGCCCTGCACACCACCGCCACCGCCCGCGCCTTCTTTGCGCTGCCGGAGACCGCCGTGCCAGAGCGGGTCGAGGAGTTCGACTAGGCGCAGGACGCCGCTGCGCTAAAGTCGAGGCCGCGCGGGCCGTTAAACTCAGGGCTTGTTCCACGGCGTTGCGCCCCTGTTCGCGGGACGTTGACGCCAGTCAAGATCCGGGGCGCGCCGGCCTGCCAGGCTGTGCGGCCCCGCCGACTGGAGGCCCCCTATGTTTGCCTGGCTGCGCGATATCTCCCTCAAGTACAAGTTCTGGGCGGTCAATGCCGTCGCCTTCGTCACCAGCCTGCTGCTGGTGCTGTTCGCCATGCAGCTGGAAGTCTCCGGTCGCGCCGAACAGCTCAAGGCGGTCAAGGCCGCCGTGGGCGACGCGGCGTCCAAGCTGAGCGCCCCGACCTTCGGCGACATCTTCCTGGCCCGGGCGCCGGAATACGCCCTGGCCGTGGGTGTGTTGATGCTGGTGCTGCTGGTGGCCTCGCAGCTCTTGATCCGCTTCATCCTCGGCAATCTGCAACGCCTCAAGGACACCATGCTGCGGGTGGAGCGCGACGGCGATCTCACCGCCCGGGTCGAGGTGCGCGGGCGTGACGAGGTCGGGCAGATGACCCAGGCCTTCAACGCCATGCAGGACAGCTACACCCGCGTCGTCGGTACCGTGGCCGCCAGCGCCTCGCGGTTGGATGAAGGCGCCGGGCGCCTGGCCAGCGGCATGCAGGGCGTCCGCGGCGGCATGCAGGATCAACAGCACGAGACCGATCAGGCCGCCACCGCCATCAACGAGATGAGCGCCACCGTGCAGCAGATCGCCGAGCACGCCGCCGGCACCCGCGATCAGTCCCAGGAAGCCGATCGCCTGGCCGGCGCCGGCCAGCAGGCGGTGGAGCGCGTCAGCCATTCCATCGCCGACCTCTCCCAGGGCGTGCAGCAGACCGCGGTGATGATCCAGGAGCTGGCCGAGAACAGCGAGCGCATCACCAGCGTGGTCAACGTCATCCACGGCATCGCCGAGCAGACCAACCTCCTGGCGCTCAACGCCGCCATCGAAGCCGCCCGCGCTGGCGAGGCCGGCCGTGGCTTCGCCGTGGTGGCCGACGAGGTGCGCAACCTGGCCAAGCGCGTCCAGGGTTCCACCGACGAGATCACCCGCATGGTCGACGGTCTCCAGGCAGGCACCCGCGATGCCGTGGAATTCATGCGCGAGAGTTCGCTCAAGGCCGACGACTGCGTGGTCCAGGCCGGCGCCGCCGGGCAGGCCCTGGCCGACATCACCGCCGCCGTGACCCTGATGCGCGACAGCAACACCCAGATCGCCGTGGCTGCGGAACAGCAAGCCCAGGTGGCGGAAGAGATGAGCAGGTCGGTTGTAGGCATCCGCGATGTCACGGAAAGGACCATGCTGCTGACGCAGGAGTCGGCCAGCACCAGCACCGAACTGGCCGCCCTCGCAGGAACCCTGAATCAGGCGATCCGCCAGTTGCGCCTATAGCCTCCATAGCGAGAGCGCATTCGCGCGGTTGCCCGACAGGCGGCAAGATGCCCGCACGTTTTCGGAGAACCGTCATGCGCTCGGTCACCACCCTCACTTCCGCCGTGCTGTTGTTGCTGGGCCTGGGCTGCATTGCCCAGGCGCTGGGCAGCCCACACCCTCAACCGCTGATCCTGGCGGCCGTCGTCTGCCTGGTGGCCTTCGCCCTGCAAGCGCCTGACGCCCTTCCCGTGCCTCAGTCGCTGCGCGCCTGACGGCCACGCAGCTGGCGTTTCAATCGCTTCAGCGCCCCGGTCAGAGCCGCCGTGTCCTGCGGCCGACCGGCATAGCGCTGCGCCTGGAATTCCTGGGCAAAGACCAGGATCGCCGCGCGTGCCGCTGGCAGCTCCGCCATGGCGCGCCCGGCGAAGCGGCCGGCCGTTTCGCCGCTTTCGCGCGTCACCCCCTGGCGTGCCAGCAGGCGTTCGAACTGGGCGAAGCGTGCCAGCAAGGGATCCCGGGTCCGCTGCCAGGGCTTGAGCACCAGCAGCGTCATCACCCCGAGCACGCCCAATACCAGCAGCGCCAGGAGCAGCCCCAGCCGTTGCAATGAGCCCTCGCCGAGCAACCGCTTGAGCAATTCGCCCTGGGTATCCTCCTGGTAGTTGAGCACCCAGCGCTGCCAGCCGTAGTTGATCCGGTCCCAGCCCAGACGCAGCTCATTGAGCCAGGCCAGGTTGCGATAGCGATTGGCGGCGAAGGGGTTGTCCGCGAGGAATTCACTGGCCGCGCCCTGGGCCGCCAGGGCTTCCTGCAAGCCGCGCTCGACCCGCTCGGGCGCCACCTGGGCAGTAGGATCGACGCTGATCCAGCCCCGTCCCGGCAGCCAGTACTCCACCCAGGCATGGGCATCGAATTGCTGCACCAGCAGATAGCCACCTGCGGCATTGAATTCGCCACCCTGGTAGCCCGCCACCACCCGCGCCGGGATACCCGCCACCCGCAAGGCGAAGGTCATGGCGCCGGCATAGTGGGCGCAGAAACCGCGACGGTTATCGAAGAGAAAGGCGTCGATGGCATCGACGCTGGCCGTGGGCGGCTGCAGGGTGTAGACGAAGGGCTGCTGGCGGAAGTAGGCCAGGATCGCCTGGGCCAGGGCTTCAGGGGTCGGCGCACGCGCCTTGAGCCCGATCACCCAGGCGCGGGTGCGCGGTTCGCCGCCGCTGGGCAGCTGCAGCGCTCGGCGCTGGCTGGACGCGGACAGCCGCTCCGCCTCGCGGGTCGCCTGCGGCCAACTGGATACCCGATAGAGCAGCGCCTGGTCCACCGGACGGCGGCGCTGCAGATGGAAGTCGCTGGCCAGGCGCACGTCACGCTGATCGCTGCGCGCCACGTCCAGGCCATAGAACCAGGGTCGACCGCTCGGCTCCATCACCACCTGATAGTCCAGCCGGGGTCCAACGGGCGTCCAGGCCGGCTCCGGACTCCAGGCCGTGTCGGGGTCGACCGACCAGCGCGCGCCGTCGAAACGCTCGTAGGTGGTGGCCCGCCAATATAGGTCGCGCTGCGCCGGCCGCTCACCGTCGAAGCTCACCCTGAACACCCGCTCGGCGGACTGCGACAGCTGGGCGATCTCCCCGGGCGCCATGCTGTCGCCCAGCCCGGTGCGCGCCTGGTCGCCCGGTTGCGGCAGCGACCACAGCGGACCGATACGGGGAAACACCAGGAACAGCAGCAGCATCAGGGGCACCGCCTGCAGCAGCAGCGTGCTGGCGACCCTGAGGGTCGCCAGCGGGCGGCTGGCCAGGGTGCTCTGCTGCAGCCCGATCAACGCCGCCACCAGGGCGGTCACCGGCAGCAGGCTGTAGAGCGCAGCGAGCAGGCCGTCCTCGAACAGGTAGGCGATCACCACGGAAAAGAAACCCAGGTAGATCACCACCAGGGCATCGCGGCGACTGTGCATCTCGATCAGCTTGAGGGCGAAGGTCACCAGCAGCAGCACGGCGCCGGCGTCCAGGCCGATGAAGGAGCCGCGCGACAGCCAGATGCCGCCCATGGTCAAAAGCAGCAGGCCGCCCTTTTCGATCCGCGTCGGCGCCCGCACCCTCATGCGAAACAGCAGCACCCGCCAGCCGGCGCAAAAGGCCCAGAGCAGCCCGACCCAGGGCGGCAGATGGGTGAGGTGCGGCAGGATCACCAGGGCCTGGGCCACCAGCAGCCAGATCAGGGCGATGCGCGGAATGGGTTGCGGCACGGCGCCACTCATGCCGGCCGCCCGAACAGGGCCAGAGCCTGCAGCGCCGCGTCGCGATGGCTTTCGCCGCTAGCCGGCGGCAGCTCTCCCCCGGGCACCCTCAGGCCGAAGCGCAGCTGGCGAGCGCTGCAATCGAGCACCGCCTGGCACAGCCAGGACAGCCGCGTCTCGGTGTCGCCATCGAGCACGCTGAAATCCAGCCAGAGTTCGCTACCGGCCAGGGCGGTGAAGTCCTTGACCAGCAGGCCCTGGCCCCGGGAAAAAGCCTTCCAGTCCAGCCGCCGGCGCGAATCGCCCGGCTGATAGGGCCGCAGCCCCTGGAAGTCGTCGGCGCCCTGCCCCGTCTGGCGCTGGCCCTCTTCGCTTCCGGCAGCCTGGCCACTGCGTAGCGGCGTCGTGGTCGCCAGTGGCTGCGGGTAGACCAGGGCGCGTACATCCAGGTCCAGCCAGCTCCAGGCGACGAACAGGCCAAGGGGGAAACGGCTCTCCACCCGCAGTCGCCCGGGCCTCAGCCAGCCACGGCTCGGCGCCGGATGAAAGACCTGCAGGGCGACGCTCTCCCCCGCTGGTACGTCGCTGAGCACCAGCGGCTCGTTGCGCCAGCCCAGGGCGATCCCCTGGTGCGCGCGGCGATCGCTCTCCAGGCGCAGGCGAAAGCCGGCGGCCTCTCCGGCGAACACCGGGCTGGCGCCGCCACTGGCCAGTTGCAGGCCGGCCAGGTTGCGATAGGTGTGCAACATGGCCACCAGCGCCAGGGAAAACAGCAGGAAGGTCAGGCCATAGGCCAGGCTGTTCTGATAGTTGATGCCGGCCAGCAGCATCAGCAGTAGGGCGATGGCGAAGGCGCCGCCCTGGCGGGTGGGCAGAATGAAGATGCGCCGCTGATCGAGGGTGATGCGCGTGGCCGGGGGAATCCGTCGGGCCAGCCAGCCGTCTCGATAGCGCTGCCAGGCGCCGCCAGTCACAGCGCCGGGACTTCGCGCAGCAGCCATTGCACCAGGGCGCCGCCACCGTGCCCAGCGGGATCGGCGATGTCGCGCAGGCGATGCCCGGCCACCGCTGGCAGCACCGTCTGGACATCCTCGGGCAGCACATGGTCACGGCCCGCCAGCAGCGCCCAGGCCCGCGCCGCGGCCAGCAGCGCCAGGCTACCGCGGGGCGACAGGCCGAGGGCGAAGGAGGTCTGGGTGCGGGTGGCTTCCACCAGGCGCAGTACGTAGTCCACCACCGCCTCGCTGGCATGGATGCGCGGCACCTCGGCCTGGATCAGCCGCAGCTGGGCGTGATCCAGCAGGGGCTCCAGCCGCGGCAGCTGGTCGCGTCCGGAGCCGCCGAGCAGCAGCGCCCGTTCCGCGGCGCGGCCGGGATAGCCGAGCGACAGCCGCATCAGGAAGCGATCGAGCTGGGATTCCGGCAGGGCGAAGGTGCCGCCCTGGGAGACCGGATTCTGGGTGGCGATGACGAAGAAGGGATCGGGCAAGGGCCGGGTGGCGCCCTCGATGGTCACCTGTCCCTCTTCCATGGCTTCCAGCAGCGCGCTCTGGCTCTTGGGCGTGGCGCGATTGATCTCGTCGGCCAGTAGCAACTCGGCGAACACCGGCCCGGGATGGAAGACGAACTGGCCGCTGTCGCGATCAAACACCGAGGTGCCGAGGATATCGCCGGGCAAGAGATCCGAGGTGAACTGGATACGCTGGAAGGACAGCCCCAACACCTTGGCCAGGGCATGGCTGAGGGTGGTCTTGCCCATGCCGGGCAGGTCTTCGATCAGCAGGTGCCCCCGTGCCAGCAGGCAGGCCAGCGCCAGCCTGACCTGGGTTTCCTTGCCCAACAAAACGCCGTCTACCGCCTTGAGACAGGCGTTCAACCTATCGTGCATACCCAGAGGTCTCTCGCCTTGCGCCGACGCGAGAAGGCGTCGGCCTGCAGAACGAGAATAGCAGCACCTTTTGCTGGCGACCGCCGCCCTGGAGGTTTACCGCTTATTTCAGGGTGGCGAGGATGTCTTCCACGGCGCGCGCCGGATCGGCGGCACGGGCGATGGGTCGACCGATCACCAGGTAGTCGGAGCCGGCGTCCAGCGCCTCGCGTGGAGTCAGGATGCGGCGCTGGTCGTCCAGGGCGCTGCCGGCCGGGCGGATGCCGGGAGTGACCAGTTGCAGCGCCGGTTGCGCGGCCTTGAGCGCCGAGGCCTCCTGGGCCGAGCACACCAGGCCGTCCATTCCCGCGCGGGCGGCGAGGCCGGCCAGGCGCAAGACCTGCTCCTGGGGATCCACGTCCAGGCCGATGTCGGCCAGGTCCTCACGCTCCATGCTGGTCAGCACGGTGACACCGATCAGCAGCGGCTTGGGGCCCTGGAAGGCCTCCAGGGTCTCGCGACAGGCGGTCATCATGCGCAGGCCACCCGAGCAGTGGACATTGACCATCCAGACGCCCATTTCCGCCGCGGCCTTGACCGCCATGGCGGTGGTATTGGGGATGTCGTGGAATTTCAGGTCGAGGAAGACTTCGAAGCCACGCGTGCGCAGGGCTTCCACCACCCCGGCGGCGCTGGCGGTGAACAGCTCCTTGCCGACCTTGACCCGGCAGCTGGCGGGGTCGAGCCGGTCGGCCAGCGCCAGGGCGGCGGACGACGAAGGGAAATCCAGGGCGACGATGATGGGAGATGGGCAGGCGGACATGGGAGCTCTCGGCAAAACGGCAAAGGCCGGCATTTTCGCAGAAAAGCGCCGCGCCGGCACTTGGCCGCTGTCTGCATGCGCTCCCCTCCTTCAACTCGGCTTGAGCAATCGCTCGCGCAGCCAGTTGCCCGCCGGACCCAGCGGCCGCCGCCGCGACCAGACCACGTCCACCGCCACCCGTTGCGGCCAGCCCGGCACGGCCAGCTCCACCAGGCGGCCCTGGCCGAAGGTCGTCACCAGCCACAGCGGCAGCTCGGCCCAGCCGAAGCCCTGCACCGCCATGTCCAGCAGCAGCAGATAGTCCGGGGCCGACCAGCAGCGGCCACGGGTATCCGGCAGACGGCTGACCTGCTGGGAGGCCTCGGTCACGGTGCTCAGACGGAGCAACCGGTAGGGTGCCAGGTCAGCCGGTGTGACCCGCTCCAGCGCGGCCAGCGGATGATCGGCAGCGACATAAAGGCCAAAGGTCACCAGGCCATCCAGGGTCGCCGCCTCGATATCCGCCGGATAGGGTGGCTGACCCGCCAGCAGGCCCAGGTCCGCCCGCCCCTGCACCAGGTTGAGCACATCGGCGTCCTCGGCGATCAGGCATTCGAATTCGAGATCCGGATAGCGCTGGTCCAGCTCCGTCAGCAGCGCCTCATAGCGGGTGGGCTGGTAGGTATCGGAGATCACCAGGGTCAGGCGTGGCTCCACCCCGGCCGCCAGCTGGGTGGCGCGATTGGCCAGGCGATCGTGAGCCGACAGCACAGCGCGGGCCTGGTCGAGCAGTTGCTCGCCGGCCGCCGTGAGCTGGGGATAGCGGCCCTGGCGATCGAACAGCAGCACACCCAGTTCGTCTTCCAGCCGGGCAATGCTCTCGCTGATACTGGACTGGCGCTTGCCCAGCACCCGCGCTGCCGCACTGAAGGAGCCTGCCGCAGCGGCCTCGACGAAGGCCTCCAGGGCTTCGGCATTGGGATACATATCGGCTCAGCCTATGGATACCATTTTGATCTCCCTAGCTTAACCGATGAGACTGGAGGCCTGTCCATCGTGGAGTCGTCTCATGTCCAGCCCGCTCACCCAGCGTCCCGTCAGCGCCCGCATCCTGCACGCCCTGCTGTTTGAGGGAATCGCGGTACTGCTTGCCACCCCGACCCTGGCCTGGCTGCTGGATCGGTCTCTGGGGCACATGGGCCTGCTTACCGCAGCCTTTTCCGCCATCGCCATGCTTTGGAACCTGGTGTTCAATCTGGGCTTCGATCGGCTGCAACAGCGCCTGGGCTTCACCCGTGGCCTGGGTGTACGGCTGCTGCACGCCCTCGGCTTCGAAGGTGGCTTGATCCTGGTGCTGGTGCCACTGGCCGCCTGGTGGCTGTCCATCAGCCTGTGGCAGGCCCTGCTGCTGGACCTGGGACTGATCCTGTTCTTCCTGCCCTATACCTTGGCGTTCAACTGGCTCTACGACCTGGGTTATGCCGCCTGGCTGAAGCGTACGAACACGACTTGCCGGGCGCACTGATAAGCTCTCCCGTGGTCGAAGCCTTACAGCCACTCAAGGAGAAGAAAGATGCCCTGGTATGCCTGGTTGATCCTGCTGGTCGCCATCGGCTCGGTGGTCGGCAGCCTGCTCATGCTCAAGGACACGGCCCGCAAGGTGCCCTTGACCGACGAACAGAAAACCAAGATCCGGCAGCGCAATGCCGAGATGGATGCCAAGGAGGCCCAGGACCGCTAAGCGCACCCTGGCTCCCAGACAAGGCCCTGCCGCACCAGCGTGCCGCAGGGCCTTGCTTCGTCAGGACTCCAACGGCGCCTTGGTATTGACGTACTCTGGCACCTGCGCCAGCGGCAGGCTGCGTACCTGCTCACGGGTCGGTCCCTGGCGTTTGGGTAGTGGGTCCAGACGTTGCGGCTGACCGCTTTCCAGGGCGCGCTCGATGGCCGCCAGCACGCGCACGTCGCGCCAGCCCTCCTCCCCATCCATTTCCGGCTGCCGATCCTGCAGGATGCAATCGGAGAAATAGGCCGTCTCGCCGCCGAAGTGATCCACCACCGGCGCCTTGTGCTCCTGGGTTTCGCCCTCCACGGTCAGGCGGTAGCCAATGGCGACGCCCTCCCCGAATCCAAAGCACGGCGAGGCCTCGATCTCGCCCTTGCGGCCCACCAGCTGGAAACGCTCGGTATTGGGACCACTGAAGCTGACGGTAAAGCTCGCCAGCCGCTCTTCGGGGAAGCGCAGGGTCACGGCCACGGCATCCCAGGTCGTGACATCGCGCCCGGGTGTTTGCACGCCCACCGCACTGACTTCGATGGGTTCGTCGGCAAAGAGCGCCCGCACGGCATTGAGCGGATAGGGCCCCATGTCGGTGACCGGGCCGGCCCAGAAGCCGCTCTGCGCGCGGTGGTTGGCCGTATCGACCGGCTGGGTGAAAGTCGAGGTGAACAGGCGCGGATCGCCGATCTCGCCATTACGTACCCGCTCAATCATCTCCACCGTGCCCGGCTCACAGTGCAGGCGGTAGGCGATCATCAGCTTGGCTCCGGAGCGTTCTGCCGCGGCATTGATCGCCTGGCATTCTTCCTCGCTGATCGCCATGGGCTTTTCCAGCAGGACGTGAATGCCGGCGTCCAGCGCCGGTACGGCGAATTCCAGATGGCGGAAATTGGGCGTGGCCAAGTAAATGGCATCGATCTCGCCGGATGACAGCAGCGCCGGGAATTCTTCGTAGCTGTAGCTCTTGAGGCCGTACTTGGCGGCCAGGTCCCGCGCCTTGATGGGATCGCCGGTGACCAGGGCGGTCATCTCGGAATTGCCGGTCTGGCCGACCCCAGGCATGAAGGCGCCTTGGGAAATCCAGCCACCGCCTACCACCGCATAACGAATCTTGCCTGTCGCACTGGGCATGGAACGCTCCCGAATCCAGGCGGACGTTGTGTCCGCCACCTGAACTGTCGGCAAGCGTCGTGGCGAGTAAGTTCCGGACCGCTGTTCAACAACGGCAGGCCGCCCTCATCGGACTAGCGGCGAAAGCGCAACTCGACTTCCGCGCCTTCGAAATCGTCGCTGCGATCCCGGCTGATCACTCGACCGCCCAGTTCGAAACGACCAGGGTCGTCCTCCTTGCGAAACAGCTGCGGCAGCAGACCCGCTTCGGCCACGCTGTTTTCAGCCCGTTTGGCAGCCCCGGGATGCGATCTCAAGGCCTGAGGCGTATCGGCCTCACTGGGTACGCTGAGGTCGAGCGGATGGGCTGGCGTCGGCGCGGCCTTGGGCACGGCAGGTTTCTTGAGTTGACTGTTCTTGGCCAGGTCCCGCTTTTTCGGCGGCGGTGCGGGCAGCACCAAGGCCTTGGCCGGGAGCGGATCCAGCCGATACGCGCGCAGATCGGCGGCAGTCGCGGGTGGCGCTTTGCTCACCGGCGACTGGGCCATCGGCGCAGGCGTTGGTGCAGAGGAGGTCTTGGCCGTCGCTGGCGGCGAATCATTGTCGCAACCCACCAGCAGCAGGGGCACTGCCAGCGCCATCATCGCCAGGTATTCACGCATGGGCCCACCACTCAAGGCATCGCGCCTGGACCGGAGCGGCAGACGCGACAGGAGTCAGTCACTACAACCGACCTTCCTGCCCGGCGGCGGGTTCCGAGGGCGCCGCTAGGCGGCCAGGGTTTCCTGGCAGAGCTGACGGGCAAGCAGTCCGAGGGTCATCAGCGCCCGCTGGGCATCACGCCCCCAGGGCAGCCCGCAATTGAGGCGGATGCAGTGGTTGAACTGGTCGGTGTTGCTGAAGATCATGCCCGGGGCGATGCTCACCCCCTGATCCAGCGCCCGCTGGTGCAGCAGGCGGGTATCCACCCGCATCGGCAGGCTGACCCAAAGGATGAAGCCACCCTTGGGCCGACTCATCTGGGTACCCTCCGGGAAGTGCTCCTGGATCGCCAGCTGGAAGGCGGTCATGTTGCGCCGGTATTCCTGGCGAATGGCGCGCAGGTGGCGATCATAGCCACCGTTCTCCAGATAGGCCGAGACGCCCATCTGGGTCACGCTGCAAGCGGAATGGGTGGTAAAGGTCTGCAGCCGGCAGATGTCTTCCTGATAGGGTCCGGCCACCACCCAACCGATGCGCACCCCGGGTGAGAGGGTCTTGGAAAAGCTCGAGCAGTAGATGACCCGCCCCTGCTTGTCGAGGGCCTTGAGCGCCTTGGAGCCGCTTTCATAGGTCAGTTCGCCGTAGATGTCGTCCTCGACGATGGCGATGTTGCGCTCGGCCGCCAGCCTGAGCAGCTGCTTCTGCCGCGCCTCCGGCATGCTGCCACCCAGGGGATTGCTCAGGCGCGCGGTCACCACCAGGGCCTTGACCGGCCATTGGCTGGCCGCCAGTTGCAGCGCCTCGACGCTGAGCCCGGTCTCGGGGTCGCAGGGGATCTCGATCACCTTGAGACCGAGCACCTCGGCCAGTTGCAACAGGCCATAGTAGGACGGTGACTCGGTGGCGATCAGATCGCCTGGCTTGGTCAGCACCCGCAGCGACATCTGCAGGGCATCCACGCAGCCATGGGTGATCACCACCTCCTCCGGCCCCACCACCACCCCGGCATCGCGCAGACGGATCGCCACCTGACGGCGCAGGGGCTCGAAGCCCGGACTGTGCAGGTAGGAGAAAGCCGCACGGGCCTGGAAGCGGGTGACCTTGGACAGTTGCTGGTGCAGCGCCCGCAGCGGCAGGTAATCGGTCTGGGGCACGGCCATGCCCAGGGGTACCACGCCTTCGCGCCGGGATTCGGCGAGGACCTGGCTGATGATGCCGGCGCGGGTCACCAGGCTCGGTCGCTCCACCGTGGCGATATCCGGCGTCGGCGCGGTCAGCGCCGGGGTCTGGTGCACATAGAAGCCCGACTGCGGTCGAGCGCGGATCAGCCCCTGGTCTTCCAGGGTGGCATAGGCCTGCAGGACGCTGGCGTGGCTCACGCCCAGCTGCTGACTCAACTTGCGCACCGACGGCACCCGCTCGCCGGGCTTGTAGACCCCCGTGCGGATATCGTTCGCCAATTGCTGGGCGATGCGCTGATAGAGCAACAGGTTGGTCATGGCGTCTTCCTGGACGAGAGCGGAACAGTAGCAGGCTATTCTGGAGGTATACCGGTACAGCTAGCCTCGACCTTAACGCTTCCCTTCCCAGGGCGGCAATGTCCAAAAACGACAAGGAACCGGCGTTCCCTTCCATGACGCCTGAGGCTCTGCCGAGAGGCTTGCCGCGCCCATGAAAAAGCCCGCCAAAGGGCGGGCTCTTGGCTGACGCAAGGCCTCAGATGGCCTTTTCCAGCTCCGGGATCAATTCGAACAGATCGCCCACCAGGCCATAGTCGGCCACCTGGAAGATCGGCGCCTCCTCGTCCTTGTTGATGGCGACGATCACCTTGGAATCCTTCATGCCCGCCAGGTGCTGGATGGCACCGGAGATGCCGACGGCGATGTACAGCTGGGGCGCGACGATCTTGCCGGTCTGGCCGACCTGCATGTCGTTGGGCACGAAGCCGGCGTCCACCGCAGCGCGCGAGGCACCTACTGCCGCGCCCAACTTGTCGGCCAGGGCGTAGAGGATCTTGAAGTTGTCGCCGTTCTGCAGACCGCGGCCACCGGAGACCACCACCTTGGCGGCGCCCAGCTCGGGACGATCGGACTTGGCCAGCTCTTCGCCAACAAAGCTGGAAACACCAGCGTCCTTGACCAGGCTCACGGCTTCGATGGCGGCGGAACCACCCTCGGCGGCGACCGGATCGAAACCGGTGGCGCGCACCGTGATCACCTTGACCGGCGCCGTGGAGCGCACGGTGGCGATGGCGTTACCGGCATAGATCGGCCGCTTGAAGGTGTCGGCGGATTCGACGGCGATGATCTCGGAGATCTGGTCGACGTCCAGCAG
Organism: Pseudomonas sp. PLB05; assembly: GCF_021106615.1. Lineage (NCBI taxonomy): Bacteria > Pseudomonadati > Pseudomonadota > Gammaproteobacteria > Pseudomonadales > Pseudomonadaceae > Pseudomonas > Pseudomonas sp. PLB05. The sequence continues at coordinate 254,723 of NZ_JAJOHO010000001.1, read as the reverse complement.
CGCGGCCACGCGCGGCAGGAAGTTCTTGCCATTGGTGCTGGCGGCGGCCAGCACGTGGCTGTAGTTGGCGGCCAGCTCGACCACCAGCGGCGCGACGTTTTCCGGCAGCTGATGGGCATAGGCGGCGTTATCGGCCAGCAGTACCTTGCTGACGCCAGCGATCTTGGCGGCGGCCTCGGCGACCGGCTGGGCATTCTGGCCGGCGACCAGTACATGGATATCGCCGCCGATGGCCTGGGCCGCGGCAACGGTGTTCAGGGTGGCGCCGAAGAGGCTGGCGTTGTCGTGGTCGGCAATGACGAGAATGGCCATCAGATCACCTTCGCTTCGTTCTTGAGTTTTTCGACCAGTTCGGCCACGGACTTGACCTTGATGCCTGCCTGGCGACCGGCCGGGGCTTCCACCTTGACCACCTCGTAGGAGGCGTTCACCGCCACGCCCAGGGCGTCCGGGGTCAGGGTTTCCAGCGGCTTCTTCTTGGCCTTCATGATGTTGGGCAGCGAGGCGTAGCGTGGCTCGTTCAGGCGCAAGTCGGTGGTCACCACCGCCGGCAGCTTGAGCGATACCGTCTGCAGACCGCCATCGATTTCGCGGGTCACATTGAGGCCATCACCGGCCTGCTCCACCTTGGAGGCGAAGGTGCCCTGGGCGAAGCCGGTCAGGGCCGCCAGCATCTGGCCAGTCTGGTTGTTGTCGCTGTCGATGGCCTGCTTGCCAAGGATCACCAACTGGGGCTGTTCCTTGTCGACCACCGCCTTGAGCAGCTTGGCCGTGGTGAGCGACGACAGCTCGGCGGTGCCGGTGTCGATCAGCACGGCGCGATCGGCACCCAGTGCCAGGGCGGTACGCAGTTGTTCCTGCGCCTGGGCGGGACCCGCGGTCACCACCACGATCTCGCTGGCGATACCCTTTTCCTTCAGGCGCACCGCTTCTTCCACAGCGATCTCGCAGAAGGGGTTCATGGACATCTTGACGTTGGCCAGGTCGACACCGGTCTGGTCGGCCTTGACGCGGACCTTGACGTTGTAGTCCACCACGCGTTTGACAGCTACGAGAACCTTCATGAATCCCTCGATTTATTCTGGTGAATAAACAGGACGCCAAGGCGGCCTTGCGTTGGACACGACCCCTGTCGACCCACACCTTGTTGCAAATTCTTCCTATGTTGACCTCCACGGCAGCAGGGGTCAACGCGACAGTCCGTCAGGGGCCGGTAGCTCCCGAGTCTAACAGGCTTGCAGAAAATTTAAACAAACGTTTGAATGGGTGCCAGGGAGCACGCGGGATATAATGAAGTCTTTTGTTGCACCCCCTTATAAATAACCAGATCGCGAGTTTTGCCTGAGGAGAGTGAGCCGTGGAACGCGAATACATGGAATTCGACGTGGTGATCGTCGGGGCCGGCCCCGCGGGCCTGTCCGCGGCCTGTCGCCTCAAGCAGCAGGCGGCCGAGCAGGGCCAGGAGATCAGCGTCTGCGTGGTCGAGAAAGGCTCCGAGGTCGGTGCCCATATCCTCTCCGGCGCCGTCTTCGAGCCCCGTGCCCTGGACGAGCTCTTTCCCAACTGGAAGGAGCTGGGCGCGCCGCTCAACACCCCGGTCAAGCGTGACGACATCTACCTGCTCAAGGACGATCGTCAGGCCACCAAGGTGCCCAACTTCTTCGTGCCCAAACCGATGCACAACGAAGGCAACTACATCATCTCCCTGGGCAACCTCTGCCGCTGGCTGGGTCAGCAGGCCGAGGCCCTGGGCGTGGAGATCTATCCGGGCTTCGCCGCCCAGGAACCGCTGATCGATGACCAGGGCGTGGTGCGCGGCATCATCACCGGCGACCTGGGCGTGGATCGCGAAGGCCAGCCCAAGGAGGGGGTCTACACCCCCGGCATGGAGCTGCGCGGTAAGTACACCCTGTTCGCCGAAGGCTGCCGTGGCCATCTGGGCAAGCAGCTGGGCCAGAAATTCAAACTTGGCGAAGGTGCCGATCCGCAGCACTACGGCATCGGCATCAAGGAGTTGTGGGAGATCGATCCGGCCAAGCACGAGCAGGGCCTGGTGATCCATACCTCCGGCTGGCCGCTGGACAAGGAGAATCCGGGTGGTTCCTTCCTCTATCACCTGGAAGACAACCAGGTGGTGGTTGGTCTGATCGTCGACCTGGCCTACAGCAATCCGCACCTCTCGCCCTATGACGAATTCCAGCGCTACAAGCACCACCCGGTGGTGGCCCAGTACCTGGAAGGCGGCAAGCGTGTCTCCTATGGCGCCCGTGCCCTGGTCAAGGGTGGCCTGAATTCCCTGCCGAAGATGGTCTTTCCCGGTGGCGCCCTGATCGGCTGTGACCTGGGCACCCTCAACCCGGCCAAGATCAAGGGCAGCCACACCGCCATGAAGTCCGGCATGCTCGCCGCCGACGCCATCGTCGCCGCCCTGGCGGCCGGTCGCGAAGGTGACGAACTCCAGGGCTATGTGGACGGCTTCAAGGGCAGCTGGGTGCAGGAAGAACTCCATGCCAGCCGCAACTTCGGTCCGGCCATGCACAAGTTCGGTCCGCTGCTGGGCCCGGCCTTCGCCTTCGTCGAGCACAACCTGCTAGGTGGCGCCCTGCCCTTCACCCTGCACGACCGGCGCATGGACCACACCTGTTTGAAGAAGGCCGACGAGGCGCCACGCATCAGCTATCCCAAGCCGGATGGCAAGCTGAGCTTCGACAAGCTGTCCTCGGTGTTCCTCTCCAACACCAACCACGAGGAAGACCAGCCGGTTCACCTGAAGCTCAAGGACCCGTCGATTCCCATCGCGCAGAATCTGCCGCTGTACGACGAACCGGCGCAGCGCTACTGCCCGGCCGGGGTCTACGAGGTGGTCCGCGATGGCGGCGAGCTGCGCTTCCAGATCAATGCCCAGAACTGCGTCCACTGCAAGACCTGCGACATCAAGGACCCGGCGCAGAACATCACCTGGGTGGCACCGGAAGGCAGCGGTGGTCCCAACTACCCCAACATGTAAGCGTAAAAAAAAGGGCCCTTCGGGGCCCTTTTTCTATTCAGCGGGCGCGACGGGAAAGAAGCTGCCGCGACTCCAGAGGCCGAGCCAGGCACGGCCCTCGTGGGTGCCCTCCTCGACCCTCTCCATCAGCCGATAGAACACCGCCCGATTGAGCCGTGCCTCCAGCCCGCCACGCACCCGTACATAGGGCGCCGGTTGGTCATCCTGTTCTGCGAAGCGCAGCGGATACTTGGCAGCGACGGCGACCCTGTCGCCCACGTTGGTGACCAGATCCAGGGTCTGCGCCTTGCCACTGCCACTCCACTCGACATCCACGGCCAGGAAGGGTACGTCCTCCACCTGGATGCCCACGCATTCCACGGGCGTCACCAGTACATAGCGTTCGGGATCGCGGCGCAGGATGGTGGAGAACAGGCGCACCATTGCTGGTCGGGTGATGGGCGTACCCTGGTGATACCAGGTCCCATCACGGGCGATGCGCATATCGATATCGCCACAGAAGGGCGGATGCCAGAGGTCCACGGGCGGCAACTTGCCGTCCTCGGCGACTGGCAGCTGCGCCAGCAGATTCCGCGTCACTTCAATCTGGGTCACGCCCTTCTCCTCTATCGGGAGCCCAAGCCGAGTAGACGTCGGGCATATTCATTGAGCGCCGGACCGAGTAGGTCTTCGGGACGCTCATCATAGAACGTCAAGAAGCCGCCACGACTGCGGATCCGCGCCGTGTCCACCAGGCGGAAGGTAGCGGTCTCCACCAGCATCATCTGGACGACGCTGCGGTCGCGGCCTACCCGTCCGATGTCATCCTGATCTTCCCATTCCTCCCAGGTACCGATGCGGTCATCCGCCCCGGCGAAGCGGGTATAGAGTACATAGTGCGCGCCCAGTTGCCGGGCCTTGGCCATGGCTTCGTCGAAACCTTCGGGCTTGTCGGCCCTTCTTACCCGTGGGAAGTATTCCACGAAGCCCTTGAAGGCCTCTTCGGCTACCACGTTGGGTCGAGCATAAGGATGGCCGATGGGTACGAAGGCGCCCTGGGCTATGTAGATATAGGAGTCGGCCTGCAAGCGAAAGTTGTTCAGCCGCTGGGTCTTGCTGTAGTCGAGCAGCCCAGCGTCACGCAGGTGGTACTCGACACCGGACGCCATGTCGCTGACGTTCATGCAGCCACCCAGACAGGCCAGCAGCACGGGAATGAAGAGAAAACGCAGTTTGACCATGAAAAGCAGACCCCTGTCCGGCACCAAGTTGTCGTCGATACAGGGGCCTTAGCAGCTTTCGCGCCAGCTCCAGGCGCAACGGGTGAATCAGCCGCCGATGATCTTCATGACGGTCACGCCGCCCGAGAAGGCCACATCCTGCTTGTCGCCCAAGGCCTTGACCAGCAACCGCTGCAACGCCGGCAGGGCCAGATGACGCGGCTTGTCCAGCAGATCGCCGACATAGTGGCGGTTGCTTGACGACAGGCAGCCATGCAGCCAGCCGGTAGACGACAGGCGCAGCCGCGAGCAGGTCCGGCAGAAGGGCACGCTTTCGTTGGCGATGATCCCGAAGTGGCCACCCGACTCGACGCGATAGCGCAGCGCGGTGGAATCCACCGGCGCATCGGCCTGCACATAGGCATGGCGCGAACCGATGATCTCCAGCAATTCGGCCAGGGGCACCAGCTGATTGTTGAAGGTCGTGGGATTCTTGGCCAGGTGCCCCATGCGCATCAGCTCGATGAATCTGAGCTCGAAGCCGCGCTCCAGGCAGTAGTCCAGCAGCGGCAGCACCTGATCGAGATTCTGGCCACGCAGGGGCACCATGTTGAGCTTGATCTTGAGTCCGGCGGCACGCGCCGCTTCGAGTCCGGCCAGCACCGTAGCCAGATCACCGCCCCGGGCCAGACGGGGAAAGGCTTCGGCGTCGAGGGTATCGAGCGAGACGTTGAGGCGCCGGATGCCGTGATCGATGAGGAAATCCAACTTGCGTGGCAGCAGCTGACCATTGGTGGTCAGGCTGATGTCCTTGAGACCGAGCTGGGAGACACGGGCGAGAAAGGGCTCCAGCCGCGGCGTGACCAGGGGTTCGCCCCCGGTGATGCGCAGCCGTTCGATGCCGGCGGCATCGATGAGGTATTCCACGCCTCGGGCCATGGTCTCGGCACTGAGTTCGTCCTGCGCCGCCACGAGCCGCTTGCCGTTGGGCACGCAGTACGTACAGGCATAGTTGCAGGCCGCCGTGAGGCTGATCCGCAAGTTGCGAAACGCCCTACCCTGGCGGTCGACGATCATCTTGGGGGTACTCCACTAGAACAAGAGAAAAGGGATGACGCGGCATCCCTTGCCTCTATGGGACCCTAGGATCGGACAGGCGTTTCGACGTCTCGCTTGCGCCGGTTGCCCATGCGCACGCCGATCTCCATGAGGAACTGGAAGAAACCTTCCTGATCCTCCAGCACGTCGCGCCAGAACGGCGAATGGTAAAGGGCCACGGCCCCGTGCACCAGCGCCCAGGCGGCGCAGTAATGGAAATAGGGCGGGACGTCCTCGAGCTTGCCTTCGTCGATCCGGCCTTCGATCAGGCTGGTCAGCCGCTGGAAATTGGAGGTGCGGATGCTGTGCAGCTGCTCGACCAGTTCGGGCACCTGACGCGTCTTGACCACCTTTTCCTCCAGGCGATCGAACAGGCGATAGCGCTGCGGATCGCTCATGCGGAATTCGAAGTAGGCGCGGGAGAGCGCTTCGCGATCCCGGGCGACGTTGTCCGACTGGAACAGCTCGGCCAGGTCCCGCTCGTAATCCAGCATCAGGCGCAGATAGATCTCGGCCTTGGAATTGAAGTGCTTGTAGATGGTGCCTTTGCCGATACCAACCGCCTCGGCGATCATCTCGACGGTGACGCTGTCTTCTCCTTCGGAGAGAAACAATTGCAGAGCGGTATCGAGGATTTCCTGTTCGCGGCGACGGAACTCGCGGACTTTGCGGGATTCTTTCTGCATGGCAGCCCACTTGTTGTTTTGAAAAGGGATAGGGCCTTCGAATCGCCAGTTGCCCCTCGGCATACCGGCACTTCGTCACACCTTGGGCGAGCTCCACCGAAAGCATCGGTGAACCGCGCGGGCGCGCCCCTTATTATGCCCCATCACACCCAGATTGTACGGATCGAGTCAATGTCTTCCTGGAAGCACGAATTCCCTCAGGCCTACGCCATGAGATACCTCAACCACGCGGCCGTGGCCCCGTGGCCCAAGCGCGCTGCGCAGGCCGTCACCGAATTCGCCGCCGAGAACTGCCAGTATGGTGCGCGCAACTATCCGACCTGGCTGGTCCTGGAGCAGCGCCTACGCGATCGCCTGACCCGCCTGCTCAATGCGCCTTCCAGTAGCGACATCGCCCTGGTGAAGAACACCTCCGAGGCCCTCTCCTTCGTGGCCTTTGGCCTGGACTGGCAGAGTGGCGACCAGGTGGTGATCAGCGACGAGGAGTTCCCCTCCAATCGGGTGGTCTGGGAAGCCTTGGCGCGTTTTGGCGTCGAGGTGGTGGAAGTCAACCTGGGTGACACCCCCGAAGCCAATCTGCTGGCCGCCTGCGGTCCACGCACCCGACTCATGGCCATCAGCGCCGTGCAGTACGCCAGCGGCCTGCGCCTGGACCTGCCCCAGCTGGGCCAGGGCTGCGAGGCCAAGGGCGTGCTGCTGTGCGTCGATGCCATCCAGCAACTGGGCGCCCTGCCCTTCGATGCCCAGGCCTGCAACTGCGCCTTCGCCATGGCCGACGGCCACAAGTGGATGCTCGGCCCGGAAGGCCTGGGGGTGTTCTACTGCCGCGCCGATCTGCGCGAGCAATTGAAACTGCACGAGTACGGCTGGCACATGCTGGACAACGCCGGCGACTACAGCCAGCGCGAATGGCAACCGGCCAAGACGGCGATGCGCTTCGAGTGCGGCAGCCCCAACATGCTGGGTGCCGTAGCCCTGGAGGCGAGTCTGTCACTGCTGGAAGATGCCGGCATGGAGCAGGTTGGCAAGGACTTGCTGGCGCGGATCGAGCTGCTCGACAGCCATATCCGTCGCCTGCCCGGCGCGATCCTGCATTCGCCGGTCAATGCCGAGCGCCGCTCAGGCATCCTCACCTTCTCGCTCGAAGGCTGGGACAACCGCCAACTATTCGAACGCCTCAAGACCGCCGACGTGGTCTGCGCCCAGCGAGGTCCGGGCATTCGCCTATCGCCGCACTTCTATACCAGCGAGCACGTGCTGGAGCAGACCCTGGATCTGGTGGGGGCGCTGGCGCGCTTCTAATGGTCGAAAGGCACGGGATAGCCAGTGTTGGGGCAGCGCTATTCCAAAACTGTTTAAAAAACGTCCAATCCCGACTGGACCTTTCCCCGAGCTAGCCAATACTCAAGTGACTGGCCGCGTCGACCCCCGCGGCGCGGGCCAGGGAGGCGGTTCTCTGTCTTGGCGATCCGCTGGTCCGGCCCGGGTATCCCAGGATACCCGGGCCATTTTTTTGCCTAGAGGGCAGCGCGGGGAAACAGCCGGCGGAAGTTGGCGGTGGTCTGCTCGGCAAGGGTTGCCAAGCTCACCCCTCGCACGTCGGCCAGGCATTGGGCGACCTCGACCACGAATTGCGGCAGATTGGCCTTGCCGCGGTGAGGTACCGGGGCCAGATAGGGCGAATCGGTTTCCACCAGCAGGCGATCGGCCGGCACCTGGCGCGCGACGTCGCGCAGCTCGGCGGCATTGCGAAAGGTCAGGATGCCGGAAAAGGAGATGTAGAAGCCCAGGTCCAGAGCGGCCTTGGCCGTTGCCCAGTCCTCGGTGAAGCAGTGCAGCACCCCGGCGCCCGGCAGGTCGGCGGCGCCCAGCATCGCCAGGGTGTCGGCGCGCGCTTCCCGGGTATGGATCACCAGGGGCAGCGCCGTGCGCCGGGCCGCTTCGAGGTGCAGGCCGAATGACCGCTGCTGGATCTCGGCGGTGTCGGGTTGGTAGTGATAGTCGAGGCCGGTCTCGCCGATGGCGGCGACGCGCGGATGGGCCAGCCGCTCCAGCAGCCAGTCGAGATCGATGGCACTGCCCTGGGCGGCATCCAGTGGGTGAATGCCCACCGCGCAGTGGACATCGGCATAGCGTTCGGCCAGGGCCTGCACCGTGGGCGCGTTGCCGGCATCGACGCCGATGCAGAGGAACTGGCTGACGCCCCGGGCGCGCGCAGCATCCAGCGCTGCATCCAGGGAGCCGTCATGAAGGGAAAGATCGAGTCGATCCAGGTGACAGTGGGAGTCGACGAAGTGCACGAGAAATAGCCTTGAATCAGGAGACGCCCCGCCCCGAGCGGGACGGCGACGGCCTCACATGGTATGGGTGGGACGGTCCGACTTCAGCGAGCCGGCCAAATAGGTTTCGATCTTGTTGCGCGCGGTATTGTCGCCTTCGTTGAACTGCACGCCGACTCCGGCGGCTTTATTGCCCTGGGCGCCCTTGGGGGTGATCCAGACCACCTTGCCGGCGACCGGGATCTTGTCCGGCTCGTCCATCAGGTTGAGCAGCATGAATACCTCGTCACCCAGCTTGTAGGTCTTGCCCGTGGGAATGAACAGGCCACCGTTGCGGATGAAGGGCATGTAGGCGGCATAGAGCACCGACTTGTCCTTGATGGTGAGGGACAGGATGCCATTACGGGGGCCCAGGTTCTGCGGCAAACTCATGAGATTCTCTCGAGACAGGCAAGACGAACGCGCGGATCGCTAGCGTCCGGGCACCAGGCCGGCCCAGCGGATCAACAGCGACTCCAGCAACAATACGCGGTTGAGGTTGGCTTTGCCCAGCACCTTCTGCCGCTCGGCATGCAGCCATTCCTGCAGGGCCAGCACCTCGTGCGGCACGCTCTTCTCGGCCAGGTAACCCAGCACCTTGGCCATGTCCGGCGCGGCTTCGGCATCGGCGCCACCCCACTGCTGACGTAGCACGCCATGGGTCCATTCGCAGAACCAGTCGAGCAGCAGCGGCAGGGGTACGGCGTTCCAGCTCTCGGCCAGTTGACTGGGCGCTGCCTGGCGCTTGAGCAGGCGCTTCACCCCTTCCACCACCAGGGCCCGGCGGGCGAGCACGTCCTCACCGTGCAGGCGCAGGGCCGCCAGCGGCGAGCCGCCGGCCAGCACCAGCAACTGGGTGCGGATTTCCGCGTCCAGGTCAGGCAAGCGTTCGCCCAGCCAGGTGAGACTCTCGGCGCGCGAGGGCACCGGACAGGCCTGCTGCACACAGCGGCTGCGCACGGTGGGCAGCAGACGACTCGGCTGGTGGCTCACCAGCAGCAGCACGGTAGCGCCCGAGGGCTCTTCCAGACTTTTGAGCAGGGCATTGGCGGCATTGAGGTTCATCGCCTCGACCGGCTCCAGCAGGATCAGCTTGCGCCCACCCAGCTGGGCGGTCTGGGAGACGAAGTCCACCAGGCCGCGGATCTGATCGACACGGATAGGCTTCTCGGCCTCTTCCGGCTGGATCACACAATAATCGGGATGCGTACCTGCCCTCAGGAGCGAGCACGCCTTGCACTGGCCGCAGGCGGCATCGCCCTGGGGCGCCTGGCAGAGCAGCAACGCGGCCAGGCGCTCGGCCAGGTCGCGCTTGCCGACGCCGCGGGGACCATGCAGCAGATAGGCATGAGCATGCTGCCGCCGGAACGAGATCCGCGCCCAGAGCGCCTGCTGCCAGGGATAGACGTCAGCCACCTGGCGTCGACTCCAGGGTGGCGACCAGGGCGCGCAGCTCCGCCTGTACCTCGGCCAGGCTACGCGAGGCATCGATCAGGCGATAACGCGCCGGCACGGCCTGGGCGCGGTCCAGATAGGTCTGGCGCACCGCTTCGAAAAAGGCGCGCTGCTCCTGTTCGAATCTGTCCAGGGCACCACGGCGGGCCGCCCGGGCCAGGCCGATCTCCACCGGCAGATCGAACACCAGAGTCAGGTCGGGTTGCAGATCGCCCAGCACGAAGGCTTCCAGCGTGGCGATGCGCTCCACCGGTACGCCGCGACCGCCGCCCTGGTAGGCATAGGTCGCATCGACGAAGCGATCGCAGAGCACCAGGGCACCCCGCGCCAGGGCGGGCCGGACGACCTGGGCCAGATGCTGGGCACGGGCGGCGAACATCAGCAGCAGTTCGGTATCCACGGCCATGGGCTCGGCGGCCGGCGCCAGCAGGATCTCGCGGATGCGCTCGGCCAGCGGCGTGCCACCCGGCTCGCGGGTCAGCACCACCTCACGCCCGCTGGCGCCAAGAAGTTTGGCGAGATAGTCGCGGTTGGTGCTCTTGCCCGCGCCCTCGGGGCCTTCGAGGGTGATGAACAGGCCGTTTGCCGTCATGGGGTTTCCTTGGTTTCGGGCGTCTGCGGAGCGGGACTGGAGCGATAGTCGGAGCGCCGCTTGAGCTGGAAGTCGCGGACCGCCTGATTGTGCGCCTCCAGGTCCTTGGAAAAGACATGGCTGCCATCGCCACGGGCGACGAAATACAGGCTGTCGCCATCCTTGGGATGCAGCGCCGCATGGATGGCCTCGCGTCCCGGCATGGCGATCGGCGTCGGCGGCAATCCCGCGTTGAGATAGGTGTTGTAGGGCGAGGGCTCGCGCAGATCGGCGCGGGTGATCCGCCCGTTGTAGCGCTCGCCCATGCCGTAGATCACCGTGGGATCGGTCTGCAACAGCATGCCGGCCGCCAGGCGCCGGACGAAGACGCCGGCGATCTCGTCGCGCTCCTCGGGCACGCCGGTCTCCTTCTCCACCAGCGACGCCATGATCAGGGCCTGGTAGGCGTCCTTGTAGGGCACCGCGGGATCACGTGCCTGCCATTCCTGGTCGAGCACGGCCTGCAGGCGCTGATTGGCCTGGCGCAACAGATCCGACTCGCGCTGGCCCTTCACATAGCGATAGGTATCGGGAAAGAAGCGCCCCTCGGGATGCTGGCCGTCCAGCCCCAGGCGTTTCATCAGGGCGGCATCGTCCAGCTCGGCGGTATCGTGTTCGAGCTTGGGCTGCCGCGCCAGGGCAGCGCGCACCTGCCGGAAATTCCAGCCTTCCACCAGGGTGAGGCCGTACTGCACCACCTCGCCCTTGCGCCAGAGGCCGAACAGCTGCTCCACGGTCATGCCCGGGGTCAGGCGGTATTCCCCGCTATGCAGCGTCTGCCCGGCCAGATTGAAGCGCCAATACAGGCGTAGCCAGAAGGCGCCGTCGAGCACCCCCTGCTCTTCCAGGCGCAGCAGACTGCCGCCCGGGGTCGCCCCCTTGGGGATCTCGATCAGTTGCTCGCCGTCCACCTTCAGCGGCTGAATCAGCGCCTGGTGCTGGCGCCAACCGGCCAGGACCAGCAGCAGGCCGCCAGCGGCCAGCAGCGCCGTAAGCAGAGCTCTCGCCTTGCGCATCGGCTATTCCAGAATCTCGTTTATCGAACCTTGCAGTTTACGGGTCACCGGCCCCACGGACCAGTTCGCGGCTGCGTACCGGCGCACGGGCCAGATACCATATTGGCTGTTGCAGAGGAAAACTTCGTCGGCACCGAGCAGGTCATCCAGCGACAGCGATAGCACCTCGGTCGGGATGCCCTCCGCGGCGGCGATGTCGAGCAGCAGACCACGCATCACGCCGGCCACGCCACAATCATCGAGCGCGGGGGTCAGCAGCCGCCCCGCGCGGACCAGGAACAGATTGCTGAATACCCCTTCGATCGGCCTGCCGTCCTGAGCCAGCATCAGGCCTTCGGCATACTCGGTGCTACTCCACTCCCCACGCGCCAGCACCTGTTCGAGTCGATTCAGGTGCTTGAGTCCGGCCAGCAACGGCTGGTGCGCCAGGCGTGTGGTGCAGGGATAGAGGGCGATGCCCTCGGTGGCATGGACTGCCGGATAGGCCGGTGCCGGGGAGCCCAGCAACAGCCGTCGCACCTCGGGCTCGGCCGGCGGGGCATAACCGCGCAGGCCATCACCACGGGTGAGCAGCAGCTTGGCGACGCCCTCTCCCAGCAGCGTCGCATAGGCGCGGATCTCGGCGTCCAGCTGAGCGATGTCGCAGGGAATACGCAGCCGCTGGCAACCCGTGGCCAGCCGCTGCAGGTGACGGTCCAGCAGACGTGGCTGGCCCCGGCGTACCGCGATGGTCTCGAACAGCCCATCGCCATAGGCCAGACCCCGGTCGCGTTGCAGGCCGGGATCCAGCGGTTGGCCGTTGAGCCAGTCCTGGATCAAGCGTCGAAGCGCCGGAACACCAGACTGCCGTTGGTGCCACCGAAGCCGAACGAATTGGACAGGGCCACTTCGATGGGCCGCTGCCGCGCCTCGTGAGGCACGAAATCCAGATCGCAGCCGTCGCTGGGATGGTCCAGATTGATGGTGGGCGGCGCCACCTGATCGCGCAGGGCGAGCACCGTGAAGATGGCCTCCACCGCACCGGCAGCACCCAGCAGGTGACCGGTCATGGACTTGGTGGAACTCACGCTCAGACGCTTGGCCTGCTCGCCGAACACCTGCTTGAGGGCAGCCACTTCAGCCAGATCACCGGCCGGCGTGGAGGTGCCATGGGCGTTGACGTAGTCGACCGCTTCCGGCGCGATGCCGGCGTCCTTGAGGGTCGCTCTCATGCAGCGCGCGGCACCCGCGCCGTCTTCCGGCGGTGCGGTCATGTGGAAGGCGTCCGCGCTCATGCCGAAACCAATCAGCTCGGCATAGATGCGGGCGCCCCGCGCCTTGGCGTGCTCGTACTCTTCCAGCACCAGGGCGCCGGCGCCATCGGACAGCACGAAGCCATCACGGTCGCGATCCCAGGGCCGGCTGGCGCGGGTCGGATCGTCGTTGCGGGTCGACAGGGCACGCGCCGCGCCGAAGCCACCCAGACCCAGACCCGAGGTCGCCATCTCCGAACCGCCGGCGACCATGACATCGGCCTCGTCGTAGGCGATGTTGCGCGCCGCCATGCCGATGCAATGCGTCGCCGTGGTGCAGGCGGTGGCGATGGCATAGTTGGGACCCTGCAGACCCAGATGGATCGACAGGAAACCGGACACCATGTTGATGATGGAGCCCGGGACGAAAAAGGGGGAAATACGGCGTGGACCCTGGGCGAGCAGCGACTGGCAATTCGCCTCGATATTGGTCAGTCCGCCGATGCCGGAACCCATGGCGACACCCATGCGCTCGCGATTGCCATCGTTGACCTCGATACCGCTGTCACGCATGGCCTGGAAGCTGGCAGCGAGACCGTATTGGATGAACAGATCCAGCTTGCGGGCTTCCTTCGCGGACAGGTACTGCTCCACGTCGAATCCCTTGACCGATCCGCCGATCCGCGTGCTGAAGGCAGAGACGTCCATATGCTCGATCGGCGCGATACCGCTGCGACCGGCCAGGATGCCTTCCCAGCTGCTCGCCACATCGGCGCCAAGCGGCGATACCATGCCCATACCCGTGATCACGACACGTCTACGCGACACACCCAACTCCTCTTGTCCTTCCGGGGCGGCCACCCCTCTTAAAAAAAGCCGATTCCAGCGATCTTGACCTTGGACCTAAAGAAAAGCCGCACGCCCTACAGGACGTGCGGCTTCTTGTGTCCGAAACTGGCGACTACTTATTGCTGGTGAGCAACGATGTAGTCGATAGCTTCCTGGACGGTGGTGATCTTCTCAGCCTGCTCGTCCGGGATTTCGGTCTCGAATTCCTCTTCCAGAGCCATCACCAGTTCGACGGTGTCAAGGGAGTCGGCGCCCAGATCCTCGACGAAGGAAGCGCTGTTGGTAACTTCCTCTTCCTTCACGCCGAGCTGCTCAGCGACGATCTTCTTAACGCGTTCTTCGATGGTGCTCATACCGTGTTCTCACTCCTAAAGGAAAAATCCGCACAACGGATTGCGCGTAAGTGTATAGAAAGGGATTTCCGTATTTCAAGCTGACGCGACATCAAGACGTATGCACGGCCATTGCTGGTCCGACAGTTTACCAGCTTAGCGCAATAGCCGCGCGGGGGTAACGCCGGTCAGCTCATGTACATTCCGCCGTTCACGGGGATCGTGGCGCCGGTCACATAGGCCGCGCCCTCGCCGGCCAGGAAGCCGACCACCTTGGCGATCTCGTCGGCCTGGCCGAGGCGGCCGGCCGGGATCTGGGTCAGCAGCGCGGTGCGCTGGGCTTCCGGCAGTTCACGGGTCATGTCGGTGTCGATGAAGCCAGGCGCAACGGCATTGACGGTGATGTTGCGCGAACCCACCTCGCGAGCCAGCGCCCGGGTGAAGCCCTCGAGACCGGCCTTGGCGGCGGCGTAGTTGGCCTGGCCGGCATTGCCCATTGCCCCAACCACCGAGCCGATGCTGACGATGCGACCCCAGCGACCCTTGGTCATGCCCTTGAGCACGGCCTTGGACAGGCGGAACAGGCTGTTGAGGTTGGTATCGATCACGTCGAACCACTCGTCGTCCTTCATCCGCAGCATCAGGTTGTCGCGGGTGATGCCGGCGTTGTTGACCAGGATCGACGGGGCGCCGAATTGTGCCTGGACCTGCTCGAGGGCAGCCGCGACAGAGGCGTTGTCGGAGACGTTAAGCACCAGACCAGTGCCTTCGATACCGTTGGCCTTGAGCGACTCGGCGATGCGCTGGGCGCCCGCCTCGCTGGTCGCGGTGCCGATCACGGTGGCGCCCAGGCGGCCCAGTTCCAGGGCGATGGCTTGACCGATACCACGGGTGGCGCCCGTGACCAGGGCGACCTTACCTTGCAGACTCATCTCGTTTTCCTCGATTCAAAAAGCCGCGCGCGCGGCGGCGAAGGCGTCGGGGGTGTCCAGGGCCAGCGTTTCCACGCCCTTGACGCATCTCTTGTTCAGACCGGCCAGCACCTTGCCGGGGCCGCACTCCACCAGGTGGGTGACGCCCTGGGCAGCCAGGTACTGCACGGATTCGACCCAGCGCACCGGACTGTAGAGCTGGGCCAGCAGATCCTGCTGGAGGCTGTCCAGGTCAGTGTTGACGCCGGCATTGACGTTTTGCACCACCGGAATCTCCGGCTGGCTCCAGGTGCAGCCGCGCACGTCCTCGGCGAAGCGCTCGGCCGCAGGGCGCATCAGCTCGCAGTGGGACGGCACGCTGACCGGCAGCGCCACGGCGCGCTTGGCACCCAGGGCCTTGCAGGCCTCGATGGCGCGCTCCACCGCAGCGGCGGTACCGGCGATCACCACCTGGCCCGGGGCATTGAAATTGACTGCGCTCACGACCTCGCCCTGGGCGGCTTCGGCACAGGCGGCCAGCACCTGGGCATCTTCCAGACCCAGGATGGCGGCCATGCCACCCTGCCCGGCGGGGACGGCCTGCTGCATCAGCTCACCGCGGCGCGCCACCAGGCGTACCGCCTCGGCGAACGGCAGGCTGCCCGCGGCGACCAGCGCCGAATATTCGCCCAGGCTGTGACCGGCGACATAGGCCGGCTTGGTGCCGCCTTCGGCCAGCCACAGACGCCACAACGCAATGGAGGCGGTCAGGATGGCGGGCTGGGTACGGTCGGTCTGGTTGAGCGACTCCTGGGGGCCCTGCTGGGTCAGCGCCCAGAGGTCGTAGCCGAGGACGGCGGAGGCTTCGGCGAAGGTTTCGCCGATCAGCGCATGGTGCGTGGCCAACTCACCCAGCATGCCCAGGGCCTGGGAACCCTGACCGGGAAAGACGAAAGCGAGAGAGGCGGACATAGGCAGGTCTCTTGTAGGTCCATTGCTGGCGAAACCGCGATTCCGCCACTGACAGACTGAGATGTCGGTGTCGACCGGTCGGTCACACCGCTTTCAGAGCCGCCAAGTTTAACCGGATACGGCCAGGCAGATCAGTCTCCACGTCGCGCAGAGCGCGCTCGATGGCCTGAACGAGACCGACTTCGCCTGCCGCGCCATGGCTCTTCACCACCACCGCGTTCAAGCCGAGAAAGCTCGCGCCATTGCGCAGCTCCGGATTCCAATGACGGAAACGGCGGGCCAGCCAGGGTTGCAGCAACCGACGTTCGAGCCAGGAGGCCGTGCCGCTGCGCTCGACCAGCAGGCGCAGCAGCGCCTCGCCGGACTTGAGCACGGCGTTACCGGTGAAGCCATCGCAGACCACCACGTCGGCTGCGGCAGCATAGAGATCGCTGCCTTCGACGAAGCCGATGAAATCGAAGGCCTGACTCTGAGCGAGGCGCCGGGCGGCGTCCTGGATCACCGGCGTGCCCTTGCCCGGTTCGCGCCCGACGTTCAGTAGCGCGACCCTTGGCCGCACCAGACCCCGCGCCTGGGCCGCCCCTGCGCCCAGATAGGCGAACTGCACCAGCTGTTCGGCCGAGGTGTCGAGGTTGGCGCCGAGATCCAGTAGCAGCGTCTGATGCCTGTCCCGTCCGGGCAGCGCCGATACCATGGCGGGTCGATCGATATCCGGCAGCGTTCCGAGCAACTGTCGCGCGAGCGCCATCCAGGCCCCGGTATTGCCGGCACTCAGGCAGCCCTGGGCACGCCCCTGCTGGACCGCTTCGAGGGCGGCATGCATGGAGGTCCGGGTGCGACTGCGTACCACAGCAGCGGGTCGCTCATCGGGCCCGACGAGGGCATCGACGTATTCGAACTGCAGGCGGTTGGCGAGGGAGGCAGGCGGTGACCAGGCCGACAGGGCGTCGCGCTGACCACAGAGGAGAAGCTGTAAGGCGGGGAAACGCTTAAGAGCATCGAGTGCAGCAGGAACAATGCAGCGGGGACCGAAGTCCCCGCCCATTGCATCGATCGCGATGACGATTTCGATCGAGGATTACTCGTCGGAACCCTTGTCGATCACTTTGCGACCGCGGTAGAAACCGTCGGGCGACACGTGGTGGCGCAGGTGAACTTCACCGGTGCTCTTTTCCACGGACAGAGCGTTCGCTTCGAGGGCGTCGTGCGAACGACGCATGTCGCGAGCGGAACGGGATTTTTTGTTCTGCTGAACAGCCATGATTTAACTCCTAAACGTTTGGGTCACGCTTCAACTGCGCAAGTACACTGAACGGGTTGGGTCGCTTTTCCTCGTCCGCCGGCTCTTCGGGCGCCTCGAAACCTTCCGGATGTTGGCAAGCACCTTCCGGATGCACAGGGATGATCGGCAGAGCGAGCAACAGCTCTTCTTCGATCAGGCTATGCAGATCCAGGGGTTCTTCACCAACCTCCAGGGCATCGTAACCCTGTGGCAAGGCATCGGCCGACTTCCCTTCCCAGAGCACGGCGAAATCGAATTCGCTGCTAATGGGAAGCACTGCCGGCTCCAGACAACGCTGGCAAATCATCTCGACCGCGGTATCCAGGACACCATGGATGACGAATTGCTTTTGTTGATCACGCCCGAAGTCGAGGACGACGGCTACCGCGCCTTCGGACTTCACGAGCTGCTCGCCGACACGCCGCATGTTCGCGAGAGGCAGCTCACCCTTGAGGGTTACGCCGCGATCCGCCAATTTGCGAGGATCGACCTGAGGTGGAATTGGCCCATTCAACATAAGCGCGCCATTATAGGGACGGCCTTACGGCTGTCAAAGGAAATTAACCCCGAAGCGATTCCGACCGACCTCTGGTCGACCGCGCCCGAGAACAAATCGATGCCTCTCATTCTACTCGCTTCCAGCTCACCTTACCGCCGCCAATTGCTGGAAAGGCTGCACCTGCCCTTCGCCCACCAGTCGCCGGACATCGACGAGACGCCGATACCCGGCGAAAGCCCCCGGGCGCTGGTGGAGCGACTGGCGCGGGCCAAGGCCGCCGCCCTGGCCGACCAGCCAGCGCCTACGCTCATCATCGGCTCGGATCAGGCAACCGCCATTGATGGCGAGATTCTCGGCAAGCCCTTGACGCATGAACGGGCCCACCAGCAACTGGCCCGCGCCAGTGGCCAGACGCTGGTATTCCATACCGGGCTCGCCCTGCTGGACAGTCGCACCGGCGAGTGCCGTAGCGAGGTGGTGGATTTCCAGGTGCGCTTTCGCACGCTCGACGCGGCGACGATCGACCGCTACCTGTTGGCGGAACAGCCCTATGACTGCGCCGGCAGCTTCAAGGCCGAAGGCCTCGGCATCACGCTCTTCGACGCCATGCAGGGAGAGGATCCGACCAGTCTGATCGGCCTCCCCCTCATTCGGCTCGCCGCGCTGCTGCGCGAGGCAGGACTGCAGGTCCCCTGAGACCTGCTGGACGCTGCCCTAGCGCAGCGTCGGACCCTGCCAGCCCATATAGAGGGCCAGACGCTCGGCGACGCTGGCGCCCAGGCGCTTGGCGAAGCGATCAAAGGGCGAATCTTCCTGGGTATAGTCCACCAGCCGCTCTTGCTTGATCACATCCCGCGCCACGTAGCTGGCACTGCCCAGGCCATCGATCAGCCCCAGGGTCAGGGCTTGCTCGCCGGACCAGACCAATCCGGAGAACAACTCGGGATGACCCTCGACCTTGAGCCGGTCGCCACGCCCTTTCTTGACGCTGTCGATGAACTGCTGATGGGTGGTATCCAGCACCTGCTGCCAGAAGCGAGCTTCCTCGGGCTTCTGCGGCTGGAAGGGGTCGAGGAAAGCCTTGTGCTCGCCAGAGGTGTAGACGCGCCGTTCCACACCCAGCTTTTCCATGGTGCCGACGAAACCGAAGGAAGCCGCGGTCACGCCGATGGAGCCGACCAGGCTGGCCTTGTCGGCATAGATGGCATCGGCCGCACTGGCCACATAGTAGGCGCCCGAGGCACCCAGGTCGGTGATCACCGCGTACAGCTTGATGTCCGGATGCAGGCCGCGCAGGCGCTTGATCTCGTCATAGATGTAGCCGGATTGCACCGGACTGCCGCCTGGGCTGTTGATGCGCAGCACCACGCCACGGGTGTTGCTGTCGTCGAAGGCCTTGCGCAGTGCCGTGACCACATTGTCGGCACTGGCCTTCTCGTCGTCGGCGATCACCCCCTTGAGCTCGATGAGCGCGGTATGGGCGCCGGACTCGGTCACGCCGCCCTTCTTGCCCAGCGACAGCAGCGGCGTGAACAGTACCAGCATGACGATCAGGTAGGCGAAGGTCAGCAGCTTGAAAAAGATGCCCCAGCGCCGCGCCCGCCGCTGCTCCCGCACACTGGCGAGCATGGTCTTCTCGATCAGGGCCCAGGTCTTGTCGTCCGCCGGACGCGCACGCCCATTGTCTTCCTTCCACTCGTCAGCCATGCCCTACCTCACTCCTGCCCACAACGTTGTCACCCAGCCACAGCGCCAGGTCCGCGAAAGCTTCGATCACCAGGCGCGGTCCGAAATCCCTCAGCACCTCGGCCGGCTGGGCACCATAGGCAACCCCGACCGCGGCGACCCCGGCGCGCCGGGCCATTTCCAGGTCGAACACCGCATCTCCCACCAGCAGGGCACGCTCCGGGGCGACACCGCAATGGGCGAGGATCTCCTGCACCATCTGCGGATCGGGCTTGCCAGCTGTCTCGTCGGCGCAACGGGTGATATCGAAGAACTCGCTCAGGCCATGCTGCTGCAGCGAGCGGGCCAGCCCACGCCGGCTCTTTCCGGTCGCCACGGCCAGTTGGTAACCCTGGGCGCGAAAGCGCTGCAGCCCACTCATCACCTCCGGAAACAGCGGCGATGCCTCCTGCTCGCGGCGGACGAACTCGGCGCTGTAGGCATCGCGAAAGCCCTCGATCTGCGCCGGAGTCACCAGATGCGGATAGAGGGTCTGGATGGCCGCGACCAGCTCCAGGCCGATGATGCCCTTGATGGCCACGTCGCTACGCGGCGGCAGCCCCAGCTGTTCGGCCGCCACGTGCATCACCTCGACGATCCGGCCGATAGAATCCGCCAGGGTGCCGTCCCAGTCGAAGATCAGCAGCTGGTAGTCAGGCATCCAGGCGCTCCAGCGTCTGGCTCCAGGTGCCGTCGACCGGCGCTTCCAGGCGCAGCTCACCGCCTTCGGGCAAGGGGATCACCAGACTCGCCGAGTGCAGGAACAGCCGCTTGCCGCCCAGCTCGCGAATCTCCTGGGAGAAGTCTTCATCACCGTATTTGGGATCACCGGCGATGGCGTGCCCGGCATGACGGGCATGGACGCGGATCTGATGGGTACGACCGGTCACAGGCCGCGCCTCGACCAGGGTGGCGAATTCCCCATAGCGCCGCAGCACGCGGAATTCGGTGAGCGCTTCCTTGCCTTCGTCGTTGACCTCGACCATGCGCTCGCCGGATCTGAGGGTGTTCTTCAGCAGCGGCGCATTGATTTTCTTCTTGGCCGCCGGCCAATGGCCGCGCACCAGGGCGTGATAGCGCTTGTCGACGCCATCGCCACGCAAGGCCTCGTGCAGGAAACGCAGCATGCTGCGTTTCTTGGCGATCATCAGCAGGCCCGAGGTATCCCGGTCGAGGCGATGGACCAGCTCGATATCGCGGGCCTCGGGACGCAGCTGGCGAAAGACCTCGATGACCCCGCCGGTCAGGCCACTGCCGCCGTGTACGGCGATCCCGGCCGGCTTGTTGATGACGATGAGGGCCTTGTCCTCATGGACGATGGACTCTTCCAAGCGCTCGAGCAGCCCCTTGGCCAGGGGTGCCGGCTCGCCGGGCTCGGACAGCCGCAGCGGCGGTACGCGAATCTGGTCGCCGGCCTGCAGACGATAGTCGGGCTTGATGCGCCCCTTGTTCACCCGCACTTCGCCCTTGCGCAGGATGCGATAGATGAGGGTCTTGGGCGCGCCCTTGAGTTGGGTACGCAGGAAGTTGTCGATACGCTGGCCGGCATAGTCGGCGGGCACATCGAGCAGTTGAACGCCGGTGCTGGGAGAAGGAGGCTTAGTCATCGGCAGATGATAGCAATTTTCCCTTATTTGAAGCACTTAAAGCTTGCTGCTATAGTCCGGAGGCGGTTATCAGTCCTGTCTGGATGGCACCGCTCGCGAGGCCGTCGATTCCGCCCGCGAATAATAGGCTGCAAATGCAATAGTCACTGGACGTCTGGCCGTCCAGCAGACCGCCGACTCTGCCCAAGGGGGTGAGTGGCGAGCTGCGATCCGCCTGGTAACCAAGGCAGCGGCACCCAGGGTGCCAGCTGTAAAACGACAACCGCTCCGGACCTTGCGGGCGGCACCAGATTCCTGAAGATTGTGTGCAGGATGGAGATGCACAACCAGCGTATCGCGTAGCCTGACAGTACGCCTGCAGCCCGCTTCGCGCCCAGCTTCGGCCAAGGTGACGATCGCAGGTGGAAGCCTCAAGGCCAACGGCCGATGCTCCAACCGCGACACCTGACACGAATCCCGCGACGACCCGGCTGCCCGAGCCTTTCGGCTGTCACGCCCGCACCATGCCTGGTTGATTCCTCCTTCTGCGGAGCTGCAAAGGCAGTCGCTCAAGCGCCTGCAGGAGACGTAGTCGCGGCACGCCCCCGGGCCTGCTGCTGGACACGAAGACCGGAGCTACTCCGGTTTCGATACGACCCCGTGCACCCTTCTCCTGAATCCTGTTGCCACCACGCGGGCCGAGAGCCTGGAACGTAGTGGTATTACATGAAGAGAATGCTCATCAACGCGACCCAGCCCGAGGAATTGCGGGTTGCCTTGGTCGACGGTCAACGCCTGTTCGATCTGGACATCGAGTCCGGAGCCCGCGAACAGAAAAAGGCCAACATCTACAAAGGCCGCATCACCCGCATCGAACCCAGCCTGGAAGCCGCCTTCGTCGACTTCGGAGCCGATCGCCACGGCTTCCTGCCGCTGAAGGAAATCTCCCGGGAATACTTCAAGAAGAACCCCGAAGGCCGCGTCAACATCAAGGAAGTGCTCTCCGAAGGCCAGGAAGTAGTCGTCCAGGTCGAAAAGGAAGAGCGCGGCAACAAGGGCGCCGCCCTGACCACCTTCATCAGCCTCGCCGGTCGCTACCTGGTGCTGATGCCCAACAATCCCCGCGCGGGCGGCATCTCCCGTCGCATCGAGGGTGAAGAGCGCAACGAACTGCGCGAAGCCCTGAACGGCCTGAACGCCCCGGGCGACATGGGCCTGATCGTGCGCACCGCCGGCCTGGGCCGCAGCACCGAAGAGCTGCAGTGGGACCTCGATTACCTGCTGCAACTCTGGTCCGCCATCAACGAAGCCTCGGGCGAGCGCAAGGGTCCCTTCCTGATCTATCAGGAAAGCAACGTCATCATTCGCGCCATCCGCGACTACCTGCGCCAGGACATCGGCGAGGTCCTGGTCGACAGCGTCGAAGCCCAGGAAGAGGCCCTGAGCTTCATCCGCCAGGTGATGCCGCAGTACGCCAGCAAGATCAAGCTGTACCAGGACAGCGTCCCGCTGTTCAATCGCTTCCAGATCGAAAGCCAGATCGAGACCGCCTTCCAGCGCGAAGTGAAGCTGCCGTCGGGTGGCTCCATCGTCATCGACCCCACCGAAGCCCTGGTGTCCATCGACATCAACTCGGCGCGCGCCACCAAGGGTGGCGACATCGAAGAAACCGCCCTGCAGACCAACCTGGAAGCGGCTGAGGAAATCGCCCGCCAGCTGCGCCTGCGCGACATCGGCGGCCTGATCGTCATCGACTTCATCGACATGACCCCGGTCAAGAACCAGCGCGCCGTGGAAGATCGCGTCCGCGAAGCCCTGGAAGCCGACCGCGCCCGCGTGCAGATCGGTCGCATCTCCCGCTTCGGCCTGCTGGAAATGTCCCGTCAGCGCCTGCGCCCTTCCCTGCGCGAAACCAGCGGCATCGTCTGCCCCCGTTGCAACGGCCAGGGCATCATCCGCGACGTGGAATCCCTATCGCTGGCCATCCTGCGCCTGATCGAGGAAGAAGCCCTCAAGGATCGCACCGCCGAGGTCCGTGCCCACGTACCCATCCAGGTCGCGTCCTTCCTGCTCAACGAGAAGCGCAACAGCATCACCAAGATCGAGTTGCGTACCCGCGTGCGCATCATCATCCTGCCGGACGACCATATCGAGACCCCGCACTTCGAAGTGCAGCGTCTACGTGACGACAATCCCGAGCTGCTGAACAGCCAGTCCAGCTACGAGATGGCCAACACCGAAGCCGAAGAGGTGCAGCCGGTCAGCTCCACCCGCACCCTGGTGCGCCAGGAAGCGGCGGTGAAGGTCGCGCCCGAGCGCGCGCCGGCCCCTACTTCGGTCACCGCCGAAGTGGTGGCGCCCGCCACCCCCGCAGCCAAGGCCACTGCCGAGCCGAACCTGTTCAAGGGCCTGGTGAAGTCCCTGGTCAGCCTGTTCGCTGGCAAGACCGAAGAGCAGCCGATGGCCGATAAGGCCGTTACCGCGCCGGTCGCCGCCAAGAGTAGCGACGAGCAGCGCAGCCAGGACGAGCGCCGCAACGGTCGCCAGCAGAATCGCCGCCGCGAAGGCCGTCGTGATGACGAGCGCAAGCCGCGTGAAGAGCGTCAGCCCCGCGCCGACCGTGGCGAGCGTAGCGAGCGCCCGGCCCGCGAAGAGCGCAAGCCGCGTGAAGAGCGTCAGCCCCGCGAAGAGCGTCAGGCCCGCGAAGACCGCCCGACTCGCGAGGAGCGTCAGCCCCGTGAAGAGCGCGCCAATCGCGAAGAGCGTCAACCGCGCGAAGAACGCCAGCCCCGCGAGGAGCGTCAGCCGCGCGAAGAGCGCCAGCCCCGTGAGGAGCGCGCCTCTCGCGAAGAGCGTCAGCCGCGTGAAGAGCGTCAGCCCCGCGAAGAGCGCCAACCTCGTGAGGAGCGTCAGCCGCGCGAAGAGCGCGTGAGTGCCGAAGAGCGTCCGGCTCGCGAAGAGCGCAAGCCGCGTGAAGAGCGTCAACCGCGCGAAGAACGCAAGGTGCGCGAAGAGCGTCAGGAAGCGGCCAGTGCCGAAGAGCTGAACGAAGAAGAGGTACTGGAAGGCAACGAGGAGCTGGAAGAAGGCGAAGAGCGTCCGCGTCGCCGTTCCCGCGGTCAGCGTCGTCGCAGCAACCGTCGCGAGCGTCAGCGTGATGCCAACGGCAACTTCATCGAAGACGAAGAGCAGAGTACTGCAGCCACCGACGCCCCTGTCGCGCCGGCCGCGGTCGCCCTGGGCACCGCCGTCGTGGTCAGCGAAAGCGTGACCGCCATTGCTACCCAGGAAGAGGTTCGTGACGTTCGCCAGCAGGAGCCGGCGGTCGCTGCCGACACCACCCCTGCCGCCGCCGAAGCGACTCAGGAAGCTGCGCTGGAGCAGCCTGCCGCAGACGCCCCTGCCCAGCCGGAGATCCTCACCCCCCAGGTGAGCCAGCTGCAGGACGAGCGTGCACCCCACCAGGAAGTGGAAATCGCCGCACCGGTCGCCGAGCAGGTCGCTCCGGTAACCGCAACCGCGCCCATCCCCACAGCACCGGTCGAGACCGACGCGGCAGAATCGGCTGCAGGTCGCGCCTCCAATGATCCGCGCGAGCGTCGTCGCCGTGAGCGCCTGGCCCGTGAAGCTGAGGCTGCCCGTGCCAAGCAGGCCGAGCAGGATGCGCAAGCCCCTGCCCTGGGTGCCATCGCGGAAACCGAGGAAACCTTCGCTACCGCAGCGGTAGGGACCGTAGAGCCGCAGCAGGCACCCGAGGCTCAGCCCGTCCAGGCCGCCGAAGAGCTGCCCGCCGCTGAAGCCGAGTCCGCGCCGATCGTGGTGGAAGAGCCCGTCGAAGTCGTGCCCAGCCCTGCCCAGGAAGAAGCGGCCAACGTCGCCCTGACCGGCGAGCACGATAGCCCCGCCGAAGCCCCCAAGGCCGACACGGTGCAAGAAGACGAAGCCACTCAGGCCGAGATCGACCGCAAGCGTAACGAGTCGCGGGAAAACCACACCCGCTGATTCTGGCGGTAGATGAAAAAGGGCGCCTTGGCGCCCTTTTTCATGCCCGGAATTCAAGGAGGTGCCAGGGCCTGTGGTAGCTGGTCAGCCCCACCCACGCCGCTCGGATACATCCCCGCGGGTTGGCGCTGAGCGTAGCAAGGCCCAATGCCAACACGGATGCATTGCCTGTTGGGCTTCGACGATAGAGCCGTATCAGCCCAACCTACGTTGCCTGGGTAACCCCCCATAGGTTGGCGCTGAGCGTAGCGAAGCCCAACGCCAACAGGGATGCACTGCTTGCTTGTTGGGCTTCGACGATAGAGCCGTCTCAGCCCAACCTACGTTGCCCAGGCACACCCCAGTAGGTTGGCGCTGAGCGTAGCGAAGCCCAACGTCAACAGGGATGCATTGCTTGCTTGTTGGGCCTCGACGATAGAGCCGTCTCAGCCCAACCTACGTTGCCTAGGCACAACCCCGTAGGTTGGCGCTGAGCGTAGCGAAGCCCAACGCCAACAGGGATGCACTGCTTGCTTGTTGGGCTTCGACGATAGAGCCGTCTCAGCCCAACCTACGACATCCTTGCTGGAAAAATGCCGGGCATAAAAAAACCCAGCCGCTTGGCTGGGTTTTTCGAGCGTGTCCCGAAGGATTAACGCTTGGAGTACTGCGGACGCTTACGCGCTTTGCGCAGACCGACTTTCTTACGCTCGACTTCACGGGCGTCACGAGTGACGTAACCGGCTTTGCGCAGGGAGCTGCGGTAGCCTTCGTCATACTCGATCAGAGCGCGGGTGATGCCGTGACGGATAGCACCGGCCTGACCGCTCACACCACCGCCAGCGACGGTAACGTAGATGTCGAACTTCTCCAGGGTCTCGGTCAGCTCGAGGGGCTGACGCACGACCATGCGCGCGGTTTCGCGGCCGAAGAAGGTGTCCAGAGCGCGATCGTTGATGGAGATCTTGCCAGTGCCCGGACGGAGGAAGACACGAGCGGTGGCAGTCTTACGACGGCCGGTACCGTAATTTTGAGTTGCCGACATGTTGTACTATCCCGATTAAAACTTGAGTTCTTGGGGCTGCTGAGCGGTGTGCGGATGGTTCGCACCCTTGTACACCTTGAGCTTGCGATACATGTCGCGGCCCAGCGGGTTCTTCGGCAGCATACCCTTGACGGCGGTCTCGATGACGCGCTCGGGAGCACGGGCGATCAGCTTTTCGAAGTTGATCGACTTGATGCCACCCGGGAAACCGGAGTGATGGTAGTACATCTTGTCGGTAGTCTTGGCACCGGTCACACGAACCTGCTCGGCGTTGATGACGACGATGTAGTCGCCGGTGTCAACGTGAGGGGTGTATTCGGGCTTGTGCTTGCCACGCAGGCGAGTGGCGATTTCAGTAGCCAGACGACCCAGAGTCTGGCCAGCAGCGTCGACGACGTACCAGTCGCGCTTAACGGTTTCCGGTTTTGCGGTGAAAGTTTTCATTCTCTATGGCCTCAGAGGCCGCCCTGGTAAAAAGACGGCAAATTCTACACAACAGTGCAACCCCAGACAAGTCAGGGGCAGCCGGAAACAGACGCTCTTCGGGGGCTCGGGTCGGCGTCCGCTACGGCGATCTCGGCAGGCTTAGGCATCCCCCGCCAAGAAAGCTGCGGCATGATACCCGTTCAGGGTAAAAAAGCAAGCAGAGAATCAGAAGGAAAAGAGCGCCTGGGTAGCCGCCGAGCCCTGACGGCGTGAGGCCAGGTGGTCTGCCAGCCGTGTGGGTTCCGGCAGGCGGTGGCGTCTGACGCAGGCCATGACCAGCGCGGGCGCGGTGGCCAGACTGACCCGGTGGCCGGGCGAGACGATCAGCGGCTTGACCCGATCCTTGCTGCGCAGCACCGTACCTATCGCCCCACCCTCGCGATTCAGCAAGTCGACCTGGCTGCCACGCGTCTCGGCGAGTTCGCCGTGGTGGCCAGTAAGGATTTTCTTGGCCACGCCGATCGTCGGCAGACCAGTGACCACGCCCAGATGAGCGGCGATACCCAATCGGCGTGGATGGGCGATGCCGTGGCCATCGCAGAACACCAGCTCGGGGGTCTCTGGCAATTCCGCCAAGGCCTGGAGCAACGCAGGCAATTCGCGAAAGGACAGCAAGCCTGGCACATAGGGCATCACGGTGGGGATGCGGGCGACGGCATGGGCCAGCGGCTGCAAGGTCTCGGCATCCAGCAGGACGGCCACCGCGCGGGTGATCTCGCCGCCCTCTTCGAAGCCTACATCGACACCGGCATAACGCCGCGGCGAGCCGAAGTCGTCGTGCAACAGGACCTGCTTGGCCAGTTGCTTTTGCAGGATGCGCGCCTGGGTAGGCGAGCCATCCCAATCGGCGAAGGGATCAGAATTCACACGTACCTCCCGAAAACCTGGGTCAAAGGATTGATCCTTCAACCCAGCCAGGGTTCAGGGCTTGTGCGGTCGAGCGAGGTACTCGTGGGACTGCATTTCCAGCAGACGGCTGAGAGTGCGCTGGAATTCGAACTCCAGGCGGCCACCGGAATAGAGGTCCTTGAGTTCGACCTCGGCGGACAGGATCAGCTTGACCTGGCGATCGTAGAATTCGTCGACCAGGTTGATGAAGCGCCGTGCCATGTCGTCCTTGAGCGCATCCATCTGCTCGACGTTGCTGACCAGCACCGTCTGGAAGATCTTGCCCAGCTCGATGTAGTCGTTCTGGCTGCGCGGACCGTCGCACAGGGCGCGGAAATCGAACCAGGCGACGTCTTCGCAGGTGCGGCGGGCGCGAATCTCGCGATTCTCGATCATCAGCGGTACGTCTTCGCAGAGGTCGTTGCACTCGACGGTGAGCGAACGGAAGCTCTTGGCCATCGCGGCCTCGACCTCCTCACTCAGTGGATAGTGAAAGAGCTGGGCCTGCTCCAGGGCGCGCAGGCGATAGTCCACGCCGCTGTCGACGTTGACGATCTCGGTGTGCTCCTTGAGCAGCGCGATGGCCGGCAGGAAGCGCGCGCGCTGCAGACCGTCCTTGTAGAGGCCGTCGGGCACGATGTTCGAGGTGGCGACCAGACTCACGCCGTTCTTGAACAGCTCTTCGAGCAGGGTCGCCAGGATCATGGCGTCGGTGATGTCGGAGACGAAGAATTCGTCGAAGCAGATCACCCGCGCCTCGTCGGCGAAGCGCCGGGCGATGATGGTCAGGGGATTCTTCTCGCCCTTGAGGGTGCGCAACTCTTCATGCACGCGCTTCATGAAGCGATGGAAGTGAGTGCGCATCTTCTGCTTGAACGGCAGGGCGTCATAGAAGGTATCGACCAGATAGGTCTTGCCGCGCCCTACCCCACCCCAGAAATACAGCCCCTTGACCGGCGTGACCGTCTTGCGCCCGAGCAGCTTGCCGAACAGGCCGCCCTTGGCCGCGGGCTCGGCGAGCAATTCATCATAGAGGCGCTGCAGATGGCGGACGGCCTCTTCCTGGGCAGCATCGTAGAAAAACTCCGGGCGCTTGAGGTCGGCCTGGTAACGCTCGAGGGGGGTCATGGCGGCTTCTGGTCGGGTGGGAAAAAAGGGTGGTCACTGTAATGGCGGTCCCTGGCGTTGACAACGCCGGGGACCGCGGGTGCCCTTTAGGCTTCGGCCAATTGCGCCAGGGCGGCGCGGGTGCGCTCGACAAGGGCGTCACGGGCGGCGGGGGAATCGCTGGCGACGCCTTCGGCCACCACCTGATCGTCCAGCAGCAGCTGGAAGCCGTTGCCGTCTCCCGCCACGACACTGGCCGGCGTCGCGACCAGCTGCTTGCTGGTGATGCCGGCGGTCTTGGCTTCGGCGAAGGGGATCGACAG
This sequence comes from Pseudomonas sp. PLB05, assembly GCF_021106615.1. NCBI lineage: Bacteria > Pseudomonadati > Pseudomonadota > Gammaproteobacteria > Pseudomonadales > Pseudomonadaceae > Pseudomonas > Pseudomonas sp. PLB05. Next base: position 226,095 of record NZ_JAJOHO010000001.1, on the reverse strand, counting down.
CGCCAGTTCGGTGCCGTCGGTGTCGAGCAGGCGGAAGCGGAAGCTATCACCCTCACGGAAGCTGACGAAGCGGGCGGTCTTGCTGGTCTTCTTCTTGGTGCTGCCGACGGCGACCTGGGTCTTGAGCGAGCGCAGGCCCACGGCTTCGCGCAGTTCGCCGAGGAAGGGCGTGGCATCGCGGCGGGCCTTGGCGGCGCCGGCCAGCAGGATGTCTTCCAGATCGTCGGGACGGGCGATCAGCGCCGCATAGCGCTCGCGGGCTTCGCCCAGCTCGGCATCCAGTACCTCGAACAGCTGACCCTTGGCTTCGCCCCAGGCCAGGCCATCCTGCAGGGCCGCGCGGAAGGCCGCGCTCTGCTCGGGGGTGGCGAAGGCCTGGTAGAGGGTGAAGAGATGGGCGCTGTCAGGATCCTTGGGCTCGCCGGGCAGGCGCGAATCGGTGACGATCCGGGCGATGGCGTCCTTGAGCTGCTTGGCGCTGCCGAACAACGGGATGGTGTTGTCGTAGCTCTTGGACATCTTGCGGCCGTCGAGACCGGGCAAGGTGGAGACGCTTTCCTCGATGACCGCTTCGGGCAGCGCGAAGTAGTCGCGACCGTTGCCGAACAGGTGATTGAAGCGCTGACCGATGTCGCGGGCCATTTCCACGTGCTGGATCTGGTCCCGCCCGACCGGCACGCGCCGGGCGTTGAACATGAGGATGTCCGCGGCCATCAGCACCGGGTAGCTGTAGAGGCCCATGGTCACGCCCGCGTCGGGATCCTCGCCCTGCTCCAGGTTGCGATCTACCGCGGCCTTGTAGGCATGGGCGCGATTGAGCAGGCCCTTACCGGCGACGCAGGTGAGCAGCCAGGTCAGTTCGGGGATCTCGGGGATGTCGGACTGGCGATAGAAGGTCACGCGCTCCGGATCCAGGCCGCTGGCCAGCCAGGTGGCGGCGATCTCCAGGCGCGAACGCTGGATGCGCGCGGGATCGTCGCACTTGATCAGGGCATGGTAGTCGGCGAGGAAATAGAAGGAGTCGGCATCGGCGGCCAGGCTGGCGCGGATGGCGGGACGGATGGCCCCGGCGTAGTTGCCCAGGTGCGGGGTACCGGTGGTGGTGATGCCAGTGAGGATGCGAGTGGTCATGGAGGCGCTGGGAATCCGAGAGACTAACGAGGGTCAGGCCTGCAGGCGCGGCAGGACCAGATCTTTGAGTTCGACGAGTTTGCCATGGAAGAAATGGCTGCACTCGGCGACGCGGAGCAATTCGTGCGGCTGTTCGAGTGCGGCGGACCAGGCATAGACCCGCTCAGGGGTCACCACCTCGTCGGCTTCGGGCTGGATCACCGTGAGGCGCGCCCGCTGTGGCAGGCGACCGTCGACCGCGAAGCGCTCCACCGGCGGCGCCAGCATGAACAGCCGTTCCACCGCGACGCCCTCGCCTTCCAGGCGGCCGCCCAGGCAGGCGGCGACACAGGAACCGAAGGAGAAACCGCAGAGGGTCAGCGGCAGGTCGGGATGGTGCTCGCGCAACCAGGCCACGGCGGCCGCGGCATCGTCGATCTCGCCTTCACCGCCGGCATGCACACCGGCGCTGGCGCCGACGCCGCGAAAGTTGAATCTGAGGGTGGCCTGGCCGGCGTCCCGGGCGATGCGCTGCAGGGTGGCGACCACCTTGTTCTGCATGGCGCCGCCATGCAGCGGATGGGGATGGCAGAGCAGTACAGCGCCGGCAGGGGCGTCCGGGCTCTGGTACAGCGCTTCCAGAGTGCCCGCGGGGCCCTCCAGTAGCAGAGATTGTTCACGGGCTGACACGCTTGACTCCGTGACCCCGGACGAACAGTGCTCATCCAAGGAGTTGATTTTGATAGGGTCGATCCTGCGCGATGCCTGAGTGCGGGGTATGATGACGCCCAGCGAATGGCAGATGACGCAACCCAGTGTACAGGCTCGCCGGTCTGCCGTTACCGTAAAGCAAAGCCGCTCATAGAGGAAGTTTCGTGGAACAGTCGCTCACTACCTGGTTGTTGCCCCTGATCGCGCTGCTGATCGGGGTCGGGATAGGTTTTCTGCTGGCGCGCCTGGTGCCGGGTGCCGCGCCGAGCCGCGTGCAGCGCCAGCTGGATGACCTGCAGAAGAAGTTCGACGACTACCAGCACGAGGTCACCAGCCACTTCAGCACCACCGCCGGCCTGGTGCGCAAGCTCACCCAGACCTACCAGGACATGCAGTCGCACCTGTCCGAAGGCGCCGAGCGTCTGGCACAGGATGAGCTGACCCGTCAGCACCTGCTGGCCTCGCTGCACAGCGCCGAGCAGCGTTACCCGTCCAGTCGCGAGCGCATCGACGGTCCGACCGAAGCGCCGCGGGACTACGCGCCCAAGGGTGACGGCACCCCCGGCACCCTCGACGAAACCTACGGCGTGAAAAGCCGCGGTTGATCGCCAGGGCCGGGGACTCCCCGGCCTTCTGCTTTCCGGCGCCCGCCCTCGTCACTCGGGGCGCGACGTCCGGCCCTTTTCCGGCCCGTCATGGCATAATCCGCGGTTGTTAGAGCCTGTTCAAAGGCTCGCGAGCTAGAGCCAAACAAGGCAAAAATGGCTGAGGAAGCGGAGTTTACGAGTGGTAAATGAGCATTCCGAATGCCATTTTTAACGCCGTTTGGCCGACGCGCAGCAGACTTTGAGCAGGCTCTTAGTCTTTCGCAGGAGAACACCATGCCCGCAGCGGCCAGTGGCCTGAGCCTCTACGGCATCAAGGCCTGTGACACCATGAAGAAGGCCCGCCTATGGCTCGACGAGCACGGCCAGGCCTATCACTTCCATGACTACAAGCAGAGCGGCATCGACCGCGAACGGCTGGCGGCCTGGTGCGCGGAACATGGCTGGGACAAGGTGCTCAATCGCGCCGGCACCACCTTCCGCAAACTCGACGACGCCCAGAAGGCCGACCTCGATACCGCCAAGGCCATCGACCTGATGCTGGCGCAACCCTCGATGATCAAGCGCCCCGTGCTCGATCTCGGCGACCGTACCCTGCTGGGCTTCAAGCCCGAGCTCTATGCCGCGGCCCTGAACTGACCCCGCGGGCTCCGCCCCTACTACCGAACATCTCGCACCGACCGGATCGGTGCCTCTGCACAGGAACAGTCATATGTCGAATGCCCTCTTCAGTATCGCCTTCGGTGTCGGCACCCAGAATCGCCAGGACGCCTGGCTGGAAGTCTTCTATGCGCAGCCCCTGCTGAATCCCCCGGCGGCGCTGGTCGAGGCGGTCGCACCGCTGCTGGACTACCAGGGCGGCAACCAGGCCATCGCCTTCGCGCCGGCCCAGGCCCGCGGTCTGGCCGAAGCCCTCAAGGGCATCGATGCCGTGCAGTCGGCGTTGCTGACCCGCCTGGCGGAAAGCACCAAGCCGCTGGTGGCCACCCTGCTGGCCGAAGACGCCGCCCCCGCCTCCACCCCCGAGGCCTACCTGAAGCTGCATCTGCTGTCCCATCGCCTGGTCAAACCCCATGGCCTGAACCTCAGCGGCATCTTCGCCCTGCTGCCCAACGTGGCCTGGACCAACCAGGGCGCCGTGGACCTGGCCGAGCTGCCGGCCGAGCAGTTGGAAGCCCGTCTGCGCGGCAAGTTGCTGGAAGTCTTCTCGGTGGACAAGTTCCCCAAGATGACCGACTACGTGGTGCCGGCCGGCGTGCGCATCGCCGATACCGCCCGCGTGCGTCTGGGTGCCTACGTGGGTGAAGGCACCACCGTGATGCACGAAGGCTTCGTCAACTTCAACGCCGGTACCGCCGGCCCCGGCATGATCGAAGGCCGCGTTTCCGCGGGCGTCTTCGTCGGCAAGGGCTCGGACCTGGGCGGTGGCTGCTCCACCATGGGCACCCTGTCGGGTGGTGGCAACATCATCATCAGCGTCGGCGAAGGCTGCCTGATCGGCGCCAACGCCGGCATCGGCATCCCGCTGGGCGATCGCTGCACCGTGGAATCCGGTCTGTATGTGACCGCCGGGACCAAGGTGGCGGTGCTGGACGACCAGAACCAGCTGGTGCGGGTGGTCAAGGCTCGCGAATTGGCCGGTCAGAGCGATCTGCTGCTGCGCCGCAATTCGGAAACCGGCGCGGTCGAATGCAAGACCAACAAGACCGCCATCGAACTCAACGAAGCGCTGCACGCGCACAACTGAGTCCACAACCGGGCAGCCCGCGCCATGCGGGCTACCCCGGAGCTGTCGCCATGTCGCTACCCTCTCCCTGGAGAGCCGAGTTTCCGGCTTTCACTGCCTTCGCCGCCGACGGCATCACCTACCTCGACAGTGCCGCCACGGCGCAGAAACCCCAGGTGGTGCTGGATGCCCTGCTGGCCAGCTACTGCCTGGGCGCGGCCAATGTGCACCGGGCCCAGCACTGGGCTGCCGAGCGCGCCACCGCCGCCTACGAAGGCGCCCGGGGGCGGATCGCCGCCTGGCTGGGCGCTACCTCGCCGCACGAGGTGGTGCTGACCCGCGGTGCCACCGAGGCGCTCAACCTGCTGGCCTATGGTCTGGAAGACGCCCTTGCCGCCGGGGATGAGATCCTCATCAGTGCCCTGGAACATCACGCCAACCTGCTGCCCTGGCAGCAGTTGGCCCGGCGTCGAGGCCTTGAACTCAGGGTCATCCCCCTGACCCCGAGCGGTCATCTGGACCTGGAAGCCGCCGAGCGGTTGCTGGGGCCGAGAACGCGCGTGGTCGCGGTCAGCCAGCTGTCCAATGTCCTTGGTACCTGGCAACCGCTGGCGGAACTCGCCGCCCTGGTACGGGCGCGCTCGCCGGCCTGGCTGGTGGTGGACGGTGCCCAGGGCGCGGTCCACGGACGTCATCGCCCAGGCGACTTCGACGCCGATTTCTATGTCTTTTCCGGCCACAAGCTCTATGCGCCCGAGGCCATCGGTGTGCTCTGGGGCACGACCGACTGCCTGGCGCAGCTCAAGCCCTGGCAATTCGGTGGTGAGATGGTGCAGCACACCTCCTTCACCGACGCCCGCTTTCACGCCGCCCCCATGGGCTTCGAGGCGGGGACGCCGCCCATAGGGGCAGCCATCGCCCTGGGCGCGGCGGTCGACTGGTTGCAAGGCCAGGATGAGACGCTGATCCGCGGTCACGAGCAGGCCCTGAGTCTGAAGCTGCTGGCCGGGCTGGCCGCCCGCGAGGGTGTCCGGGTACTGGGCGAGCCGCAGATCGCCCTGGCCAGTTTCCAGGTAGCTGGCGTCGATGTCGGCGATCTTTCCCACCTGCTGGGTGAACAGGGCATCGCGGTGCGTGCCGGTCAGCACTGCGCCATGCCGCTGTTCCAGACCCTGCAGACGCCTGGTGCATTGCGGGTGTCCCTGGGCCTGTACAACGATGCCGAAGACCTGCAGCGCTTTTTCACGGCACTCGACAACGCCTTGGAGCTCTTGCGATGAATTTGCTTCCCGATGCAGCGGAAGCCCGCCGCGCCTTCGTCATCGCCAAGGGCTGGGAAGCGCGCTCGCGCCTGCTGCTGCAGTGGGCCGAGCGCCTGCCGGCGGTGCGCGAAGAACGCGACGAGGATCTGGTACAGGGCTGCGAGAGCCGGGTACGACTGACCCATGAAGCCCAGGGCGATCGCCACTTCTTTCGCGCCAGCAGCGAATCCCGGGTACTCAAGGGGCTGCTCGCGGTGGTGCTGGTGCGGGCCAATGGCCTGACCCGCGACGAGTTGGGCCGTCTCGATATCCATGGCTGGCTGACCGAGCTGGGCCTGGAACGGCAGCTGTCGCAATCGCGCAGCAATGGCCTGAATGCGGTGCTCACGCGGATGCGCGAACTGGCGGCCTAACCCTCGCCAGCCACCGGATGGCGTCGCGCGCGAAAGAACTCGGTCAGCACCTGGCCGCAGGCCTCGGCCAGCACCCCACCTTCCACCAGCACCCGATGGTTGAGAAAGTCCTGCTCGAAGAAGCGCCCGCGACTCTTGGCCATGCCGGCGCGGGGCTCGCTGGCGCCATAGACCAGCCGCTGGATGCGACTGTGGACGATGAGGCCGGCGCACATGCTGCAGGGTTCGAGCGTCACATAGAGGGTCGCCCCCGGCAGCCGGTAGTTGGCCAGGCGCGCGGCGGCATCGCGGATGGCCTGCATCTCGGCGTGGGCGCTGGGATCATGGGCCCCGATGGGCCGATTGAAACCGCGGCCTATGACCTCTCCATCCAGCACCACCACCGCGCCGACCGGCACCTCGCCCTGCCCCGCGCCCTGCTCCGCCAGGGCCAGGGCCTCACGCATGAACAGGTCATCCCGGCTGCGGTCGATGATGGGCAAGGGACGGAAGCGGGCCATGTCAGGACTCTGGGCAAAAGCCCATGATACCGCCGTCAGGCAGGGAGGCCAGCCAGGACATCTCAGGTCAGTCCAAGAACCCTTCGTCCGAAAGAGAAGCGCAGTAATCGTTATCGGATACTGCGAATGCGAAACTAGTGCAACGGATGCTGAAACTGCGTGACCGGCATCACATTCACAGCCATTCGGTGCTAAAGCTTTAACAGGATCGCCCTGGAGCGGTCCTATTCAAGAGTTCATTTGAGACAGTCGCATGATTGCTGCACCTTCCGGTCAGTCGCAGCAAAGCTGCGAAAGCGAGCCGATCCGCATTCCAGGCGCTATCCAGGCGCACGGCTATCTCCTCGCGTTCGACGAAAGAGAGCAGCTGATCAAGCACATCAGTCGCAACCTGACCGACCTGCTGGGCAAAGCGGAAAGCGAGTTGTTGAATCAGCCTCTGGCGCGGACCCTGCCGCCCGAGCTGTTCGAACAGGTGCAGCACGCCCTGACCTTGGAGCATCTGGAAGAGGTCAATCCGCTGGCCTGGGCACGCTCGACCCGGGACATGGATGTGATCCTGCATCGCAATCGTGGCCTGGTCTTCATGGAGTTCGAGCCGGACGACCATGGCGGCGTCGAACCAGCCGGTCTGGCTCGCGCTTTGGCGCGCCTGCAGCAGGCCCGTACCTTGCCGGAACTGTGCGAAGGCGCCGTGCGGGAGGTGCGAGCCCTGACGGGCCTCGACCGGGTGGTGGTCTATCGCTTCGACGACGGTGGCGATGGTCAGGTGGTGGCCGAGAGCCGCGTCGAGGACATCGACAGCTATCTCGGTATGCACTTCCCCGCTGCCGACATTCCCGCTCAGGCACGCGCCCTGTATCACGAGAACTGGATTCGCAACATTCCAGACGCCAATTACGAGGCGGTGCCGCTGGTACCGGCCTTCCTGCATGGCACCACCAAGGATCCCATCGATCTGACCCATGCCGTGCTGCGCAGCGTATCGCCCATCCATTGCCAATACGTGCGCAATCAGGGCCTGCGCGCTTCCATGAGCGTGTCGCTGATCAGCGATGACAAGCTCTGGGGCCTGATCAGCTGTGGCCACCGCGAACCCCTCTATCTGCCCTTCCGCACCCGCATGGCCTGCCGGTCAGTGGGGGTGCTGGTCTCGTTGATGATCCGCGCGCTGGAGAATCGTCAGGTCCAGCGCGAGATCGACGCCCGAGAAGCGCAATTGGCCGCGCTGATCCAGGGCATGTGCGACAGCAAGGGCGAGGTGCTCAGCGGTCTCTGCGAACGGGCGACGGATCTGCTGGAACTGGTGGATGCCAACGGTGCCGCGGTCCTGGTGGAGGAAGAACTCTGCACCCTGGGTGAATGCCCGAATGCGGAAGACATCCGCATGCTCGCGGCCTGGGTGACGGCGGAAATGGATGCCTCGGGCATCTATGCGACCCGCTGCCTGACCGACGAACTGCTGGAGGCACGGCGCTACAGTGACAGGGCCAGCGGTGTGCTGGCGCTGTCACTGCCCAAGCCGGTACGCAATCTGGTGCTCTGGTTCCGCCCCGAGATCGTGACCACCGTGGTCTGGAGCGGCAATCCTGCCAAGCTGGAACCCACGACCTCCGCCTCGGGCTCAGGCCTCAACTATCCTCACCCGCGGCGCTCCTTCGATGCCTGGAAGGAACTGGTACGACTGCGCTCCGAGCGCTGGCGGCCCTCCGATCTGTTCGCCGCCAAGGATTCGCGCCGCTCGGCGGTTGAGCTGGATCTGGCGCGTCAGGTGGAGCGCGAACGTCAGGCGGTGCGACTGCGCGATGAGATCGTCGCGGCCGTCTCTCATGACCTGCGCAGCCCCATCACCATCATCCTGATGAAGGTGGGAATGATCCACCGCATGCTGGAAAAGCTGGCGCTGGGCGATGACCGATTGCCCAGTTCTCTGGAGGTGATCGAGACGGCCGCCAATCGCATGAACGCCCTGATCAACGATCTGCTGGATCTGTCGAAGATCGAATCGGCTCGACTCGCATTGGACCTGAAACCCGCGCGTCTGACAGACGTCTGCGCTCAGCCCATCCTGCTGTCGCGTCCGCTGGCGGAGATCAAGAACATCAGCCTGGAGTATGCGGTCGACCCGGATCTCCAGGTACTGGTGGAGGCCGAGCGCATCTTCCAGGTACTGATGAATCTGCTGGGCAACGCCATCAAGTTCACCGCGCCGGGTGGTCTGGTCCAGCTGAGCATGCAGCGGGTCGGTCCCATGGCCCAGATCAGCGTGAGCGACAACGGTCGTGGCATGAGCCAGGCGCAGCAGGCGCGGGTCTTCGAGCGTTTCTGGCATGTGCAGGAAGACAACCCCACCGGCCATGGGCTGGGGCTGTATATCGCCAAGGGCATCGTCGAGGCCCATGGGGGCGAACTGAGCGTCGTCAGTGCCCTGGGCGAGGGCAGTACCTTCAAGTTCACCCTGCCGGTCGCGCCTTAGCGAGGCAGGACACAGAAAGGGAAAGCCCCGGTGGCCGACAGCGACGTTGAAACCACCGGGGGAGCCAAGGCTCGCTGTAATGGACGTTAGCGAAACGCCGTGAATTCCCACCTTTCGTCGGCATTGAAGGTCATTTTCTTCAATACGGCAGGCGGTCACGCTCGCTAGGGTCAGGTCTCCTCAATCGACGAGACCTAGCGATGACCCTGACCCTGATCCTGTCCATGGCCACCTTTGCCCTGGTGGCTTCCCTTTCGCCCGGCCCGGTCAACCTGGTGGGCTTCAATACCGGCCTGACCCATGGCTGGCGCCCGGCCCTGTGGCATGTCGCGGGTGCCACCCTGGGCTTCGTGGTGTTGCTGGTGGCGGTCGGCCTTGGCCTGCATGGGGTGCTGGCGACCTGGCCGATGCTGCTCTGGGTCTTGCGCGCGGCCGGCGCGCTCTTTCTGCTGTACCTGGCGTGGAAACTGGCGAGGGCCTCCGGGGACCTGGGCACCGGCCAGCTGCGGCACTGTCCGGGCTTTCGTGATGGCGCCCTGCTGCAGTGGCTCAATCCCAAGGCCTGGCTGGCCGCCGCGGCCGGGGTGGCGCTGTTCGTCGGCGAGGATCGCGGGCGCCTGGTGCTGTTCGCCGTCCTCTATCTGGTGATCTGCTTCGCCTCGCTCGCCTGCTGGGCGGTGGCCGGCGAATGGCTGCGCGGTCGCGCCCTGGCGGCGCCCCGCCTGCGCCTGCTCAATCGCGGCCTGGCGGTGCTGCTGGTGCTGTGCGCCGCCTCACTGCTGTGGGAGGGTTGAAGCGGTGCGGTACTGGCCAGGGGTGGCCGCCACCAGGCGCTTGAAGGTGCGCTGCAGATGCGCCTGGTCGGCGAAGCCGGTGGCCAGGGCGACCTCCGCCAACTCCTCGCCCTGGCGCAGTCGTTGCCGCGCCAGCCGGATGCGGCGGTCGATCAGATAGGCGTGGGGCGTCAGGCCATAGCGCCGGCGAAAGCTGCGAATCAGCTGAGTGGGCGAGAGATCCGCCACCTGGCTGAGCTGGTCGAGACTGACGCCCTCGCCGCAGTGGGCATCGAGAAACTCGGCGGCCCGGCCCAGGCGACGATCCTCGCGCTCCCGCACGGCGGCGACGGACGTACGTCCCAGCCGCGCCAACACGGCTTCGAAATACAGCAGCGCCTGGCTCTGGCGCTGCAGGGTGAGGCTGTCGGGATCGACCAGGCAGGCATGCAGCGCCTCCAACCCGGCGTACAGCTGGCCGTCCTGGGACAGCTGCACCGCCAGCGGCTGGAAGTCGTCGGCACCCGGGCGCTGCAGCTCGGCCAGCCAGCCGGCGTCCACGTGCAGCATGCGATAGCGCCAGGCGTCCTCGCCCTGGGGATTGCAGGCATGGACGTCGCCGGGATTCATCAGCACCAGGGTACCCGCCCCTACCAGTTCGCGGGTCGGTCCATTGTGATAGCGGCTGCGCCCACCCAGCACGGTGCCGATGGAAAAGGTCTCATGGGAATGGGGGGCATAGCAGAGCGCGCGACCGTCCTGGATGGAACGGGCTTCGAGAAAGGGCAGCGCGGGATCGCGCCAGAAGTGGGGTACGGCGGTGCCGGTAGCGGTCATGCGGCGGGAATTCCGGGACGACGGACCGGATCAGTCTAGACGTCGTCCCGGAAGGGGGAAAGCCAGGCGTCAGCGCGTGGCGGCGTCCTCGGCCTCTTCCAGCAGGACATCGGCCGTGATGACGTAGTCGGCGTCGGGATGCAGCTCGGCACCCAGCGCCAGTTGCTGCGCCGCGGCGGCCAGAGTCGGTGCGCCCTGGAAGGTGGCATTGAGTTCGGCCAGCAGGAGGCCCATGTCCTTGTGCATCAGGGCGGCGGGGAATTGCGGCGCGAAGTCGCCCTCGCGCAGGGCCGCCAGCTTGCGCTGGTGGTGGGGCGAAAGCACTGCCAGATCACCGAACACCTCGAACAACACCTCGGCATCGAGACCGGCGCGGGTGGCATAGGCCAGGGCTTCGGCCAGGGCGGCGAGACCCGCGCCCATCAGGCCGTTGATGGCCAGCTTGATGGCCGCGCCTTGCCCGGTCGGACCGACGTGATGCACGGTCTTGCCCAGGGTTTCGAGGATCGGCCGCGCACGCTCCACCGCCTCGGGTTCGCCGCCGGCCAGGACCACCAGTTGCGCCTGTTCCGCCTCGGGGGTGCTGCCGGACACCGGTGCCTCGACCACGGCGATGCCACGGGCGCGGCCGGCCGCTTCCAGGCGCAGCGACAGCGCGGGCGAATTGGTGCTGGTATTGATCAGCAGGCGCCCGCTTTCCAGACGGGCGACGACGCCGTCGGCACCGAGCAGCACCTGTTCGAGGATGGCGTCATTGGGCAGAGAAACGATCACCACTTCCGCCTGGGGCAGCAGGGTCGCCAGGGGCTCCATGGGCGTGCCGTGGCGCTCGCCGTCCTGCTGGTGTTCGGCGTAGGCGCGGACCGGATAACCGGCCTCGCGCAGGTTGGCGCCCATGCGCTGGGCCATGGCGCCAAAGCCGATGAAACCGATCGAGGGATGAGCGGACATGAGGGGAGCTCCCGGTAGAGGATGGTGGTATCTCGACTCTACCTCCGGGCCGGGGTTCCGCCCTGCCAGGCCCTATATCCCGCTGAACCAGTTGTAGCCCTGGTCCTCCCAGTACCCGCCGGGATAGTCGTTGGTCACGAACAGCGCCTGGATGTGCTTGGGATTCTTGAAACCGAGCTTGGTGGGCACCCGCAGGCGCAGCGGATAGCCGTAGTCCGGCGGCAAGGCCACCTGGCCGAAGTCCAGCGCCAGCAGGGTCTGAGGATGCAGCGCCGAGGCCATGTCGATGCTGGAGTAGTAGCGGTCGGCGCACTTGAAGCCGACGTACTTGGCCGTGGTGTCGGCGCCGATGCGTTCGAGGAAGGTACGCAGGGGCACCCCACCCCACTGGCCGATGGCGCTCCAGCCTTCGATGCAGATGAAGCGGGTGATGTCGGCGCGCTGCGGCAGGCGGCGCAGGTCTTCCAGGGTCCAGGCCTGCTTGTTGGCGACCAGGCCGGAGACCTCCAGGCGGTAATCGCTCAGGTCGACTTCCGGAACGTTGTATTCGGGATAGAAGGCGTTGAAGGGAAAGGGATCGGTGATCTGGCTGGCGGCATAGGTCGGCGCCAGGCGTTCGCGGCCGAACAGCCAGGCCTGCACCCGGTCGTTGAAGCGCGACATGGACCAGAGCACCTTGTCGACGCTGTCGCCGTCCTGCAGGTTGCAGCCGCTGAGCATGGCCAGGGCGCCCACCGTCAGGCCCTGCTTGAGCAGCAGGCGTCGCTGCAGATTCTCCACCTGCCGCTGTTGCGCCGGTTCCAGGCGCAGGCGTTCACGCCGACTCATCGTTAACCTCCTCGTGCGCCCGACCGGTGATCATCGGCGGCAGGGTGCGGGGGACCAGGATGACCAGGGCCAGGTGCACGACGACGAAGGCGCCGATGCCGGCCATGGCGAAGAAATGCACGTAGCGAGCGGTGTCGAAGCCGCCGAGCAGGGCCGCCAGCCCCTGCAATTGCACCGGTTTCCAGATCGCCAGGCCAGAGAGCACCACCAGCACGCCGAGGGCCAGTACGCCCCAGTAGAGCAGGCGCTGCACGGCGTTATAGGTGCCGAGGTGATGACCCAGACGCAGGCGCACGGCCGCGGCGAAATCACGGCCGATGGCGCGCGGTGACAGCGGCAGGAAATCCCGCCGGAAGTGGCCGCTGAACAGGCCATAGAGCAGATAGATCAGGCCGTTCGCCAGCAGCAGCCAGAAGACCGCCAGGTGCCAGGCGATGGCGCCGCCCAGCCAACCGCCAAGGGTCGCCCAGGCGGGAAAGGTGAAGGGGAACAGCGGCGAGGCGTTGTAGATCGCCCAGCCGCTCATGAACATGCAGGGCATTGCCAGGGCGTTGAGCCAATGGGTGAGGCGCACCGGCCAGCGGTGCACCAGACGCCGTCGCGAGGTGGTCATGATCTGTCCCTCTTCACCGCGAGATGGAGGCGGTCGCCATCCCAATCAGGCGACCGCGGGGGGGTCTTACATGGGCGGGGTGAAACCGTCCTTACCTACGGCTACGCCCTTGGCGTGCTTGCCGTCTTCGGCGGGGAACAGCACCACCTTGGCGCCGGGCTTGAGCAGGCTGCGGTCGCCCTTCTCGACATAGGCGATGGGCACGTCTTCCGGTACTACCAGCTGCTTCTCGCCGCCTTTGTACTGCACGGTCAGGGTACGGCCATTGGCCTTCTTGAGTTCACCCACGGTACCGTTGGTCATGGTGCCGGTGCTGCCGTCAGCGTTTTCCCAGCCGTAGTGGCCTTCACCGGAGCCGCGCAGGCTGGCCTCGAACACGGTCACCTCCAGCGCCTTGAGGGTGCCATCGGGTTGGGGGGTGGCGGCGGAGCCGATGAAGCTGTTGGCTTCGATGCGATCCAGGTTGGCCTTGGATACGGCGCGGTAGCTGGTCTTGTCGTCCAGCATTAGCGTCTGGTGGGCACCATTGCGGGTGGTGAAGGCCAGGGTGTCGCCCTGGACGCTGTCCACGGTGCCACGCATGGGCTTGACGGTGGGCATGGGCGCGGCCTGGGCCAGCAGGGCGCTGCTGGCGAGCAGCAGGGCAAGGGAACCGCGGAGCAGGGTCTGGGTACGCATGAAACCTCCTGGGATAGGGAATCGCCCCGCCACAGTGCGACGCGTGGGGGGTCAGCAAGATGACCGGCGAATGACAAAAATGTCACCCAGCGAGGCGACCGGAAGCCCTACCATTACGCCATGCACATTCTCCTCATCGAAGACGACCAGAAGACCGGCGAGTACCTGAAAAAGGGCCTCGGCGAATCCGGCTACGCGGTCGACTGGACCCAGCACGGCGCCGACGGCCTGCACCTGGCGCTCGACGGCCGTTACGACCTAGTCATCCTCGACGTCATGCTGCCCGGCATCGACGGCTGGCAGATCATGGAGGTGCTGCGCAAGAAGCTCGACGTGCCGGTGCTTTTCCTTACCGCCCGCGACGGTCTGCAGGATCGCATCCGCGGCCTGGAGCTGGGCGCCGACGACTACCTGGTCAAGCCTTTCTCCTTCGTCGAGCTGTTGCTGCGCATCCGCACTCTGCTGCGCCGTGGCGTGGTGCGCGAGCCTGAGCACTTCCACCTGGCCGATCTGCAGCTGGACCTCCTGCGGCGGCGGGTGACCCGTGGCGACGACCTCATCGTCCTGACCAACAAGGAATTCGCCCTGCTGCACCTGCTGCTGCGCCGCGAAGGCGAGGTGCTGTCGCGCACCCTGATCGCCGCCGAGGTCTGGGACATGAATTTCGACAGCGACACCAACGTGGTGGACGTGGCCATCAAGCGGCTGCGCGCCAAGGTCGACAATCCCTACCCGGTCAAGCTGATCCATACCGTGCGCGGCATCGGCTATGTCTGCGAGGTCCGGCCTTGAGTGCACGTGCGCCTTCGCTGATCCTACGCGCCACCCTAGGTTTCGCCCTGGTGGCGTTGCTCGCCGTGGGTGGCGCAGGCATTTTTCTCTACCACAGCCTGGAACGCACCGTGCTGGAGCGCGCCGACTACGCCCTGCTCGGTCGCCTGGCGCACTTTCGCAGCCTGCTCAGTGCCGACCTGTCCCTGGAGACCCTGGGCCGCAGTCCGCAGCTGTTCGCCAATATGCTGGGCAACGAGCAGGATGTCTTTCTCATCGGCGCGCCGGGCGCCAAGCCGGTGATCGCCTCCAACCCGCTGCAGATCGCCCTCCCCGATCTTCCCGTCATCCCCCAGACCCGGCGGCCGACCCGGGCCGATCTGCGCGAAGGGCGGCTGGCCGACGGTACTCGCTGGCGTGCGGCACGGGTCGCGGTGAACACTCCCGAAGGTCCGGTGGAACTGACCGCCGCCCACGTGCTGCGCAACGAGGACACCACCCTGGCCGATTTCCGGCTGGGCCTGCTCGGCGCCGTGACCCTGGCCTTCCTGGCTACCGCCGGGCTTGGCTATCTGCTGCTGCGCCGGGGCCTGGCCCCCTTGCGGCGCATCGCCCGCCATGCCGGTGGCATCACCCCGACCCGGTTGGCTGCCCCCCTGGAACTGGCCGATGCTCCGCGCGAGCTGCAACCGCTGGTGGAAAACTACAACGCCATGCTGGCGCGGCTGGCCGACGGCTATGGTCGGCTGGTGCAGTTTTCCGCTGACCTCGCCCACGAGATCCGCACCCCGATCAATGCCCTCATGGGCCATACCGAGGTCGCTCTGCGCCAGGTACGCAGCAGCGAGGAATACCAGACGCTGCTGGCCTCCAACCTGGAAGAGCTGGAGCGCATCTCGCGCCTGGTGGAAAGCATCCTCTTCCTTGCCCGCGCCGACGACGCCCAGGCGGTGCTGACCCCGCAACCGCTGCAACTGGACGAAGAGCTGGCACGCATCGCCGACTATTTCGAAGGGCCGGCCGACGAGCGCGGCCTGCGCCTGGTCGTGGCAGGCGGCGGTGAGGTGATCGCCGATCCGCTCCTGCTCCGTCGCGCCTTGAGCAACCTGGTGGCCAATGCCATCCGCTATGCCGACCCGGATGGCGAGATCCAGCTGCAGGCGGACGGCGGGCGCATCCGCGTCAGCAATGCCGGTCCCGCCCTGGCGCCGGAACACCTGCGACGGCTATTCGATCGCTTCTATCGCGCCGATCCCTCGCGTCATCAGCCCCATGATTCCAACGGTCTGGGCCTGGCCATCGTCGCCGCGATCATGCGTCTGCATGGTGGGCGTGCCGAGGTCGAGCAGGATGCGCGGGGCATCCATTTCAGCCTGGTCTTCCCGACCCCGGCCGCCTGAACCGCGACCTGCCGCTCAAACCACGCAACCGCCCGTCACCAAAGGACTTTTTCCGCTTGCCCAGGCAGGCTATGGGCTGCATCGACCCGCCCACTACTGTACATTCATCTACCTTAGGCAATAAGCAAGGGTGGTAGGCGATGAGCGTGGATGTCGAACTGGTGCTGGCCGGCAAGATCGGCTTCGCGGCGCACCAGAACGCGGTGCCCGTGCTGCGTGAATTGCGCCTCACCCACAGCGGCCCTGAATCCCTGGCCGACCTCAGCCTCACGGTGACCGCCGAGCCGGCTTTCGTGGTGCCGCGCACCTGGCACCTGGAGCGCCTCGATCCCCAGGGCACCCTCTATCTCGATGATCGCGACCTCGAATTCGACGCCGCCCTGCTCGGCAGCCTCCAGGAAAGCCTGGTCGCCCAGCTGACTTTCACGGTGCGCCAGGGTGACGAGATCCTGCAGACGCGGCGCTATCCGGTCGAGCTGCTGGCCCGCAACCAGTGGGGCGGCGTGGACAGCATGCCGGAACTGGCGGCGGCCTTCGTCATGCCCAACGACCCGGCGGTGGATCGCCTGCTGGGGGCAGCCGCCGAGGTGCTGCGCCGCGCCGGCAAATCCACGGCGCTGGATGGTTACGAGGGGGAGTCGCGCCGCCGGGTCTGGGAGCTCGGTTCGGCACTCTGGTCGGCCCTGTGCGGCTTGCAGCTGACCTACGCGGTGCCGCCGGCCAGCTTCGAGCGACAGGGCCAGAAGATCCGCACGCCCGGCGCCATCCTCGACGGTGGCCTGGCCACCTGCCTGGATCTCGCCCTGCTCGCCTGCGCGGCGCTGGAACAGGCCGGCCTCAATCCGCTGCTGGTCATTACCCGCGGCCATGCCTTCGCCGGCGTCTGGCTGCAGCCCCAGGAATTCGCTCAGCTGCTCACCGACGACGCCGAGCCGGTTCGCAAGCGGGTGGCGCTCAAGGACCTGCTGGTATTCGAGACCACCCAGGCCACCGCCTCACCACCGCCGTCCTTCAGCCAGGCGGTGCAACTGGCCGAGCGCCAGCTGGACGACGACAGTTTCGTACTGGCCCTGGATGTCCGCCGTGCCCGCCTGCAGCGCATCCGCCCGCTGGCGGTGCCCGGACAGCTCGCCACCCCCTTGGACGGCCTGCTGCTGCCGGGCGAAGCCCTGGAAGAGGCTCCGCCGTTGCCAGCCTTCGATGTGGACGTCGAGGCCGCGCCCACCACCCCGGTCGGTCGCCTGGCGCTCTGGCAACGCAAGCTGCTCGACCTCACCACCCGCAATCGCCTGCTGCATGTGCCGGAAAACGCCCGCAGCGTACCCCTGCTCTGCCCCGAACCGGCGGCGCTGGAAGATCGTCTGGCCGAGGGCCGGGCGCTGCGCCTGGTGCCGTTGCCGGATCTGGCGGTGAGCGGGCGCGACGCGGTGCTGCACGAGGCCCGCGAGCATGAGAATCTGCAAGATGAGTACGCCCGCGGCGCCCTGGCCCGCGGCGAGGTGGTCGCCCCCCTGGATGCGACCAAGCTGGACGCGGCGCTGGTGGAGCTCTATCGGCGCGCCCGCAGCGACCTCGACGAGGGCGGCGCCAATACCCTCTACCTGGCGCTAGGCTTCCTGCGCTGGAAAAAGGCCGCCGACGATCCCAAGCATTACCGCGCGCCGCTGATCCTGCTGCCGGTGCGCCTGGAACGGCAGAGCGCCGCCAGCGGCATCACCCTGCACCTGTTCGAGGACGAGCCGCGCTTCAACCTCACCCTGCTGGAACTGCTGCGCCACGATTTCGACCTGGACATCCCCGGGCTCGACGGCCCCCTGCCCGGGGATGGCAACGGCATCGACGTGGACGGGATCTGGACCAAGGTCCGCCGTGCGGTACGCGACCTGCCCGGCTTCGAGGTCAGTAGCGAGCTGCTGCTCGGCCAGTTTTCCTTTGCCAAGTACCTGATGTGGAAGGACCTCACCGAGCGCAGCGACCAGCTGATGGAAAGCCCGCTGGTGCGGCACCTGCTGGAGCGCACCACGGAATCCGGCGCCTACCTCAGCGGCGGCAGCTTTCCTCGCGAGCGCGAGCTGGATCGCCAGGTGACCCCGGCCGAACTCTTCACCCCGCTGCCGGCGGATTCCTCGCAACTGGCGGCGGTGCTGGCCTCGGCCGGTGGCCAGGATTTCGTCCTCGACGGCCCGCCCGGCACCGGCAAGTCCCAGACCATCGCCAACATGATCGCCCACAACCTGGCGCTCGGCCGGCGGGTCTTGTTCGTCGCCGAGAAGCGCGCGGCCCTGGACGTGGTGTATCGCCGTCTTGAGGCCCAGGGGCTTGGTGAATTCTGCCTGGAACTGCATTCGAGCAAGGCCTCCAAGGCCGAGGTGCTCAAGCAGCTGGAGCGCGCCTGGGACACCCGCGACGGCCTCGACGAAGAGGAATGGCTGGTCGAGGCCGCCGAGGTGGAGCGCCTGCGGGATCGTCTCAACGCCGTGGTGGAGCGCCTGCACCGCCGCTGGCCCAATGGCCTGACCCTGCAGCAGAGCATTGGCCGCGTCTTGCGTGACGCAGCTCCCGATACCCCACGCCTGGCATGGTCCCAGGCCGATGCCCACGACGCCGAGGCCCTGGCCGAGTTGCGCAGCGCCGTGCGCCGCCTGGCCCTGCACGCCGAAACCGGGCGCAGCCTGGCGGCGGATTTCGCCCTCTTGCCGGCGCATCCCTGGTCCAACGCCTGGCAGGACGCCCTGGTCACCGCTGCCGAACGGCTGCGCGACACCCAACAAGCCTTGCAGCAGGCGCGGCAACGCCTGCGCGATGTCCTCGGTCTGCCACTGGCCGACCAGGTGGCGCCCCGCCGCCTGCTGGACTTCGCTGAACTTCTGCAAAGCGCCGCCGGCCAGGACCTGGCCTTCGCCTTCGGGCCCGGCGCCGCCGAGCGCCAGCGTCACCTGGGACGCGCCCTGGAATTGCTGCGGGACTACCAGGCGCTGGAGCGCGAGCTGTCGGTGCCCTATGCCGCCGAAGCCTGTCGCCGCGTCGCCCTGACCCAGCTGGAAACCGCCTGGGATGCCGCCGCTCGCCGCTTCTGGATCTTCGCCAGCCGCGCCCAGCGACAGGTCACCCAGGACCTCGCCCGCCAGGGCGAAACCCAGGGCCAACCCGATGTCGCCGCCGACCTGCCGCGCCTGCGCCGCCAGCGTACCCTGCTCACCGAGCTGGACGATCTGGCGCCCACCCTTGGCGGTATCGCCGGCTGGCAGGGCGTCACCAGCGACCTCGACGCCCTGCTCGCCCGCCGCGCCTTGGCGGAAAGGCTGAGCACGGCGCTGCCAACCCTGGCGGAAACGCCCGAGCAGCTGCTGGCCCTACGCCAGGCGGCAGCGCGGCGGTTGCAGCATCCCGAGGATCAGCCGATGGACAACACCCTGGCCCCGGCCAGCAGTGCCTTCGCCGAGGCCCTGGATGCAGCCGAAGCCGCTCGCCAGGCATTCGCCGCGCAGGCGGGACTGGCCGGTGATACCGCCGCCGCCGAGCTGGTACGCACCGCCGCCGCGCTGCTGCGGCAGCCCGGTCGACTCAAGGCCTGGTGTGACTGGCAACGCGTCCGCGAAGAAGCCGACGCCCTCGGCCTGGCACCCCTGATCGCCCGCGCCACGACCGCCGCGGCCGACGATCTCCCGACCCTGTTCGAGACCGCCTATGCCCGCTGGTTCGCCGCCACCGCCCTGGACGCCGAGCCGCTGCTGCGCGATTTCGTCCCGGCCGAGCACGAGAGCGACATCCAGGCTTATCGCCGGCTGGACGACCGTCTGCAGACTCTCGCCGTGCGCCATATCCGCGCCCTGCTCTGCCATGGCCTGCCGCCGAAGAACGATGCGGCGCGCCAGGGTGGCGGCTTCGCCGTGCTCAAGCACGAGTTGCAGAAGCAGCGCCGACACCGGCCGCTGCGCCAGTTGGCCCTGGAAATGGGCGACGCCCTGGCGCGACTGGCGCCCTGCATGCTGATGAGTCCGCTGTCGATCGCCCAGTACCTGCCCCCGGACGGCGGCCTGTTCGACCTGGTGATCTTCGACGAAGCCTCGCAGATCGCGCCTTGGGACGCCGTAGGCGCCATCGCCCGGGGCGTGCAGGTGGTGATCGCCGGCGACCCCCGGCAGATGCCGCCAACGCGCTTCTTCGACCGCGCCGCCGGCGAGGACGACACCGCCGAGGACCTGGAAAGCATCCTCGACGAATGCCTGGGTGCCGGCATCTACAGCCACAGCCTCAACTGGCACTACCGCAGTCGCCACGAGAGCCTGATCGCCTTTTCCAACCATCACTACTACGACGGCAAGCTCATCACCTTTCCCGCCCCGGAGATCCGCCCGAGCGCGGTGGAGTGGCGGCGGGTGGACGGCGTCTACGCCAAGGGCAAGGGGCGCCACAACGCCCTGGAAGCCCAGGCCATGGTCGCCGAGGCGGTCAAGCGCCTGCTGGATCCGGCCTTCGCCGGGCTGAGCCTGGGCATCATCACCCTCAACAGCGAACAGCAGCGGCTGGTCACCGACCTGCTCGACCGTGCACGCCAGCAGCACCCGGAGATCGAGGCGCACTTCGCCGAGGACCTGGCCGAGCCAGTGGTGGTCAAGAACCTGGAAACGGTCCAGGGCGACGAGCGCGACCTGATCATGCTCGGCATCGGCTTCGGTCCCACCGAGCCGGGCGCCAATACGATGTCGATGAACTTCGGTCCGCTGAACAAGGACGGTGGCTGGCGCCGCCTCAACGTGGCCGTGACCCGGGCGCGGCGGGAGATGCTGGTGTTCTCCTCCTTCGATCCGGGGCTGATCGACCTCAACCGTACCAATGCCCGCGCCGTGCGCGATCTCAAGCTGTTCCTGGAATTCGCCCAGCGCGGTCCCCAGGCCCTGGCGGCCGCGGTCAAGGGTTCGCTGGGCGGGCACGACTCGCCCTTCGAGGAAGCCGTGGCCCAGGCGCTGGAAGCCAAGGGCTGGCGCGTGGTGCCGCAGATCGGCGTCTCGCGCTTCCGCATCGACCTGGGCATCGTCCATCCCGACCGCCCGGGGGACTACCTCGTCGGCATCGAATGCGACGGCGCCACCTACCACAGCGCCGCCACCGCCCGCGACCGCGACAAGACCCGCAGCGCCATCCTCCAGGGTCTCGGCTGGACGCTGCTGCGCGTCTGGTCCACCGAGTGGTGGATCGACCGTGCCGGGGCGACCGAGCGGTTGCATGGGGAGATCGAGCGGCTGCTGGAAGAATCGCGGGCGAAGGCCCGAGGGTGAGGCCTGTTGGGCTTCGCTGCGCTCAGCCCAACCTACGGCGGTTTGCCTGATGCCGTAGGTTGGGCTGAGGCGGCTCCATCGCCGAAGCCCAACAAGCCGGGCGCGACCTCGGTACCGTTGGGCTTCGCTGCGCTCAGCGCCAACCTACGAGAATGGTACGTAGGTTGGGCTGAGGCAGCTCCATCGCCGATGCCCAACAATCCGCGCCCGACCTTGGCACCGTTGGGCTTCGCTGCGCTCAGCGCCAACCTACGGCGGTTTGTCTGGAACCGTAGGTTGGGCTGAGGCGGCTCCATCGCCGAAGCCCAACAAGCCGCGCTGACCTCGGCACCGTTGGGCTTCGCTGTGCTCAGCGCCAACCTACGGCGATTTGCCCACCACTCGGCGGTATCAAAGAATATTCAGCGGATACTCGGTGATCAGCCGCGTCTCGGCCACGGTGCCGCCAGTGCTTTGGCTGCCGGAATGCCAGGCCTGGCGCAGGCGGAAGCTCAGGTCCTTGGCCGGGCCGTTCTGCAGGACGTACTTGGCCTCCAGATCGCTCTCGTGTTCCTTGTCGCCGTCGCCATAGAGCCCGGCATAGGCCGAATCCGCCGCAACCTTGCTGCCGTCGATGCCGCTGCCACGGGTATGGCGCACCATCAGGCTCAGCCCCGGCACGCCGTAGCTTTCCATGTCCAGGTCGTAGCGGGCCTGCCAGCTGCGCTCGCCCGGACCGTTGAAGTCGGAGAACTGCATCGAGTTGCCGAGCAGGATGGAGTCACCGAAGGCACCCGGCACCGGCGCGCCAAAGACCGCGTAGTCGAAGGGCTGGTCGCCATGGATGCGCTGGTGGATCAGGGTGAAGGTGTGGGCGCCGGTTTGGAAGGCGGCGGCCAGCGAGCCGGCGGTGTTGGCGATGCTGCCGGCCTTGGCGCTGCCGGCGTCCAGGGTGCGGTAGAGGTTGGCGTCGAAGGTCAGACTCTGCTCGGCGGCCAGCGGCAGCACATAGTTGAGGTTGCCGTAGTACTGGTCCCAGACGTCTTCGAAGTGCCCGGCGTAGAGCGAGGCACTGAGATGATCGCTGAACTTGTAGACGCCCCCGGCATAGCTGGCCGAGGCCGCTTCCACGCCGGCGTAGCCGGCGAAGATGCCGCCGTCCGCGCCGGTGGTGCGCGGCGCCGTGGCGGCGGTGAAGTGACCGCCTTCCAGCATCAGGTGATCGACCTCCTGGCTCACCAGGCTCCAGCCACGGGCGGTCTGGGGAAACAGCCAGTTACCGCCCGCCGCCAGTACCGGCGCCGTGGGTTGCTGGTCGCCGTACTTGAGCACGGTGTTGGAAACGCGCAGCTTGACGGCCGCTCCGCCCTTGCTGAATTCGCTGCGCTGGCTGCCGTCACCGTCCACCGGCATGTTCGGGGTGTTGGCGTGGCCATCGCCGCCATCCAGCTTGAGGCCCAGGTAGCCATAGGCATCCACCCCGACCCCCACGGTGCCCTGGGTGAAGCCCGAGGTGTAGTTGAGCAGAAAGGCCTGGGTCCAGCTGCGCGGATCCCGGCTGTTGCGTGCCTCGGCGCCATGACCGTCGCCTTCGTTCTGGCGCAGGTAGTAGTAGTTGCGCAGCAGCAGGGTCAGGTCACCGTCTTCGACGAAGCCCTTG
Organism: Pseudomonas sp. PLB05; assembly: GCF_021106615.1. Taxonomy (NCBI): domain Bacteria; kingdom Pseudomonadati; phylum Pseudomonadota; class Gammaproteobacteria; order Pseudomonadales; family Pseudomonadaceae; genus Pseudomonas; species Pseudomonas sp. PLB05. Next base: position 203,523 of record NZ_JAJOHO010000001.1, on the reverse strand, counting down.
GCATCGGACTGCTGACTGGCCAGGGCGGCGCCGCTGAGGAGCAGGCCGGGCACGCCGAGCAGCCAGGTACGCCGATGGGCAAAGGGGGAAAACAGCGATAGCTTCATGGGCGGTTCACTCGGGGATCTCGGTGGGAATCGTTAGGTCGCGAACGAGTTTGCCAGCTAGCGCCGGCGCATACCACTTCGCTGACCGTGGTCATCGTCCGGTCACCTTCCTGTGCTGCGCTGACGGTTCGCCCTCTGCACCCGAGATAACCCATGCCCAGCCAGCCCTTTGCCGTCGATCTCGCCTATCGCCCGCGCCTCGCCGACCTGCGTCCCCTGTTGCCGGCGCAACCCGCCGGTCTGAGAAGCGCCGAGCCGCGGATCACCCCCGCCGCCAGCCTGGCGGATCGCCAGGGTTACCAGGCCGACTTCCTGGGCGCCTTCCAGGTCCCCTGGCCAGGCCCGAGCGCCGCCCTGGCCACCGACGTCCATCCCCTGCCCGCCTCGGGCGATCGCCTGGACTACACCCATTTCTCGGTCACCCTCTCGCGCAGCCGACGGATGGCGCTCTGGGTCGGGGTCAATATCGATGGCGGTCAGCACCGGGACGTGCCGCGTAGCCGCGACGCCTGGGCCTATGACGGTCGAGTGCCGCTGGAGGCCCAGCTCGGTGAGGCGCTCTATGCCGACAACCTGCTCGACCGGGGCCACCTGGTGCGGCGCCAGGATCCCAACTGGGGCCCCGCTGCCGCCCAGGCCAACCGTGACACCTTTCACTTCACCAATTGCGCGCCGCAGATGGCCGCCTTCAACCAGCGGACCTGGCTGGAACTGGAAGACTATCTGCTCGACAACACCCAGCGCTGGCAGGCACGTATCACCGTCTTCAGCGGCCCGGTGCTGCGCCCGGACGACCGGGTCTATCGCGACGCCCGGATTCCCGAGGCCTTCTGGAAGGTGGTGGCCTTTCTCGGTGACGACGGCAAACCCTCTGCCAGTGCCTACCTCATCGACCAGCGCCGGGAGCTGGACGAGTTATCCATCGCCTTCGGCCGCCTGCGCACCTACCAGTGCAGCGTCGTGCGCATCGAACAACTGACCGGCATCGACTTCGGTCCGCTGCGCGACCATGACGGCTTTTCCAACGAAGAGCGCGCCACGGGCCAGGCGGTGGAGAAGGCCATCCAGGGACCGGGGGACATCCTGCTCTAGCTGAGCTGGCCGCAGGCGCGTGACAGGCTGTTGCGCAGCCCCAGCAGGAGAGCCCGGCCAGGTAGAGTTCGGCAGCATTCGCCAACCCCAGGCGCAGCGCCCAGGTGCTCACCGCCAGGGCCGGTCGGTAGAAGGCCAGGTCGCTCAGCACTTAGCAGGCCGCCAGCAGTCCAGTCCAGTGCGGCCAGGCCAGGCTCAGGCAGGCTCAGGCTCAGGCTCAGGCCCACCCTGGTCGCCCCGCTGACCTATCGCCACCTGTTCGTGCCGAGCGGCCAGACAGCTAGAAAAAGCGATCACCCAAAAACGCCGATGCCCGGACCGTCGCCAGTCCGGGCATCTAGTCCTACAGCGGAAGCCGAAGGATCCGCCAGAGGGGGCGCTTAGGCAGCGACCACCTTGTTGGCCGGCTGGGTACGACGACCCAGGGCACCACCGATGGCGCCGACGATGCCACCGATCACCAGGCTGATCAGCAGCACCCAGCTGGCCTGGGAGACCTTGCGGGCGGCCACGTCAGCGGCTTCACGAGCCTTCTGCTCGGCCTGGGCCTTGAGCTCCTGGTACTTGGCATAGGCCTGCTGGTAGGTCTGCTGGGCCTTGTCGACGATGGCATTGGCCTCGGCGTCGCTCTTGCCGGTACGGGCCTTGATCAGGTTGACCAAGGCCTGACGGTCGGCGGCGTTCCAAGCCTGGTCGCCACGGGCCTTGAGACGGTCCAGCAGTGCGGTCAGCTGGTCATCGGTCTGCTGCGGATTGTTGGCGCTGTTCTGGGCGGTGTTCTTGGCATCCTGCTCGGCGCCCTGGGCCTGCTGCTGCAGATTCTCCGGCTGCAGTTCGGTTTTGCCGGTCTGGCGCAAGGCGGTTTCCAGTTCGTTCTGCAGATCGCCCAGGTCGAGCTGGATGCCCTGCTGGCGCAGTTGGTCCTGAACCTGATTGGTCAGCGCCGGTGCGGCCTGGGAAAGGCCACTGCCGATCATCGACAGGCCGCTGCCCGCCACGTTGAGGCCGGTACGCACCACGCCGCTCATCGCGCTGGACACCAGATAGACGCTGACCAGGGTCACACTGGCCCAGACCAGGATGCCGTGCAGGGCGCCTTCGCGCTGGGCCAGGCGACCGGCGATCCAGGCACCGATGAAGACCGAGACCACGGCGCTGACGCCGACCCAGATGCCGGTGCCCTTGCCCAGGCCATCCAGCGGATTGGCTTCCTGCTGCGGATCGATGGAGGCGGAACCGATGGCGGTGCCGAGCAGGCTCAGCAGCAGCGAAACCGTCAGGGCGATGACCACGCCGGCGATGATCGAGCTCCAGGAGATACGCTTGAGCAAGGGGGCGGTGGCCGTGGTGGCCGCATAGGCTGGGGTTTGGCGGGCGTCGTAGGACATGGCGAGTGCTCCGGGGTGGTTAGGGGAAGAACTTATTGTGGTAACGGATGGATACCCTTCCGCTTTCACAAGTTCCCAAACCAGCACGCCAGAGCCACCGAAGGTCATCAGACCTCAGATATCCTCTAACCCAACAGGATATCGGCCAGCAGCTTCACATTGAGCACCACGATCAGTCCGGCGATCGCCCAGGCCAGCACCTGCGTGACCCGACCGATCACGAAAGAACCCATCAGCTGGCGATCCGAGACGAAACGCACCAGCGGGATCACCGCGAAGGGCAGCTGCATGGACAGCACCACCTGGCTCAACACCAGCAGCTTGGCCGTGCCGCTCTCGCCATAGAGACCGGTCACCACCACCACCGGGATGACAGCGATACCCCGGGTAATCAGCCGCCGCGCCCAGTCGGGGATGCGCAGCGACAGAAAGCCTTCCATGACGATCTGGCCAGCCAGGGTCGCGGTGACCGTGGAGTTGATACCCGACGCCAGCAGGGCGACCGCGAACAGCAGCGAAGCGATACCCACGCCCAGCATCGGCGACAGCAGGTGATAGGCGTCCTGGATCTCGGCCACGTCGGTGCGCCCGGCACTGTGGAACACCGCCGCGGCGGTGATCAGGATGGCGGCGTTGACGAACAGCGCCAGCATCAGCGCCAGGGTGCTGTCGGCCACCGCCCAGCGCAGCCCCATGCGCCGCCCCTCCTCCGTGCGCGGATAGGCGCGGGTCTGGACGATGGAGGAATGCAGGTAGAGGTTATGGGGCATCACGGTGGCACCGATGATGCCGATGGCCAGGTAGAGCGCGGCCGGATTGGTGACGATTTCCGCCTTGGGCAGGAAGCCGTCGGCGATCGCGGCGATGGACGGCTGGGCAAGCACCATCTGCACGCCAAAGCAGACGAAGATCAGCGTCAGCAGCGCGATGACGAAGGCTTCCAGCCAGCGAAACCCGCGATTCATCAGCAGCAGGATGAGAAAGACGTCCAGCGCCGTGAGGATGGCGCCCCACATCAACGGGATGCCGAACAGCAGATTGAGGGCGATGGCGGTACCGATCACCTCGGCCAGGTCGCAGGCGATGATGGCGATCTCGCAGGCGATCCACAGCAGCAGACTGACCGGCCGCGAATAACGTGCGCGACAGGCCTGGGCCAGGTCCAGCCCAGTGGCGATGCCCAGCCGCGCGGCCAGGGCCTGCAGCAGGATGGCCATGAGGTTGGAGAGCAGGATCACCGACAACAGCAGGTAGCCGAATTGCGAGCCCCCGGCCAGGTCGGTGGCCCAGTTGCCCGGATCCATGTAGCCCACCGAGACCATGTAGCCCGGGCCGACAAAGGCCAGCAGCCGGCGTAACCAGCTGCCACCCTCGGGTACCGGCACGCTGGCATTCATCCGCCCCAGACTGGGCTGGGCGGAAGGCGCGGACTCCTGCCAGGCTGGCTCGACATAGCTGGCGGATTCTTTCATAGCTGACTCGTGCGGCAAAATAGGAATACCCTTTGGAGAATTTAGCCTAGGCTAAAATTCACACATTCAGCAATAAAAAATCTCTATCTCATCCGTCGATAACGCCCATTGGCGAAGGAATCTTTGGTATTCGCCCGCAACTCGGTCAAAATGGCGCCCGAACGCGTCCTCTTGACGCGCCTCAGGTCTTTGCGGAGAAGGTCATTCAGGTGGGCAACATGACAAAGGACGACGAACTGCTGAATCGGTTGGTCGATCCATCCATTCATATGGAAGGTTTTCAACAGGTCCGCGAGGCGCATCGTCAGGAGCTGATCGAAGACTATGTCGAGCTCATTTCCGATCTCATCCGGGACGGCGGTGAAGCGCGCCAGGTGGACATCGCCGCGCGCATCGGCGTGGCCCAGCCGACCGTGGCCAAGATGCTCAAGCGCCTGGCCGCCGCCGGCCTGATCGTGCAGCGGCCCTATCGCGGCGTCTTCCTCACCCCTGAAGGCGAGGCCCTGGCCGAAGCCAGTCGCGCGCGCCACCATGTGGTGGAGACCTTCCTGCTGACCCTGGGCGTGGACGCCGATACCGCGCGCCGCGACGCCGAAGGCATGGAGCACCATGTCAGCGAGGCTACCCTGGCAGTCTTCCGGCGCTTCATCGCCGGTCGTCAGGCATAGGCTGCGGCTTTAGTCGAAAGTCGCCACGGCTCCCCCTTCAGAAAATCCGGGTACCGTCGAAGTAGTGGAAGTCATACTTTCACTCCTCTTGGTGCCCTGCCATGTTCAATCGCCCTCTCAAGACCGAAATCGCCCAACTGCGGGCCGAGGTCGCCGAACTGCGTCAGCTGCACGCCGGCTTCGAAAGCCAGGCGCTGAGTCTTACCGTGGATGACCGCGGCAATATCGAACGCGTCAACGAGCGCTTCTGCCGCGAGATGGGCTACCGCTCCGAGAACGTGGTGGGGCGTCCCCTGGACGCCTTCATTCCGGAATACGTCAAGCAACTGCCCTGCTATCGTGACCTCAAGAGCGCGCTCAGCCAGGGCAACCAGACCAGCGGCATGTACCGCCTGCTGCGGGCCAACGGCCAGGAAGCCTGGCTCTATGCCACCTGGCAGCCGCTGCGCGACGCTAACGGCCGCATCCACAAGACCATCTGCTACGGCAACGACCGTACCGAACAGGTCGAGACCTCCACCGAGCACTCCGGGCTGATCAACGCCCTGCTGCGCTCCACCGCGGTCATCGAATTCAACCTGGCCGGCGAGGTGCTCACCGCCAACGACCGCTTCCTGCAGGGCATGGGCTATTCGCTCAAGCAGATCCAGGGCAAGCACCACCGGCAGTTCTGCACCAGCGAAGATGCCAATTCCGCCGACTACCAGGCGTTCTGGGCGCGGCTCAATCGCGGCGAATTCATCGCCAGCCGCTTCAAGCGCATCGACAGCCATGGGCGTACCGTCTGGCTGGAAGCCTCCTACAACCCGGTACTCAACACCCGCGGCGAACTGTACAAGGTGGTGAAGTTCGCCACCGTCATCACCGAACAGGTCGAGCAGGAACAGGCGGTGGCCGAGGCGGCCAAGGTGGCCTTCGACATTTCCCAGCAGACCGACGAGAGCGCCCGTCAGGGGGCGGAGGTGGTGCAGGACACCGTCTCGGTGATGCGCAAGATCGCCGAGGAGCTGCAGGTCGCCTCCAACGGCATCGAGGCCCTGGGCGAGCAATCGCTGGTGATCAGCACCATCGTCAAGACCATCAGCGGCATCGCCGAGCAGACCAACCTGCTGGCGCTCAACGCCGCCATCGAGGCGGCGCGGGCCGGTGAACAGGGCCGCGGGTTCGCCGTGGTGGCCGACGAGGTCCGTCAGCTGGCCGGTCGTACCAGCAAGGCCACCGAAGAGATCGTCGGCGTGGTGCAGCAGAACCAGCAACTGGCGCAGACCGCGGTCGCCAACATGGCCGCGAGCAAGCACCAGGCGGAACAGGGCCTGCAGCTGGCCAACGCCGCGGGCACCCGCATCACCGAGATCCAGGACGGGGCCCAGCGTGTGGTCGGTGCGGTGGGTCAGTTCGCCCGGCGCCTGAACTAGCTCGCGGGCCGGCTCCCGCCTCAGGCTGGCGCCGGACGCCGCCGCTCGAGCAGCCCCAGCGCCGCCAGGGTCACGCCCAGGCTGACCAGTAGGCACAGCCCGAGCAGGCCCCGATCACCCCAGCTCTCCCGCGCCAGGGCATAGCACCAGGGCGCGGCCGCCGAGAGCAGAAAACTCGGCGCCAGCAGCTTGCCGGTCAGGCGTGCGTAGAGCGCCCGGTCGAACAATTCCAGCGGCAAGCTGGCCCGCAACACCGCCACCAGGCCGTTGAGGGCGCCATAGAGAAAGACGAAGCCGGCGGTGAGGCCGAAATGGCCTTCGCTCGCCAGCGCCAGGGCGAAACTCAGCGGCAGGCCGAGGCCCAGCAGCAGATTGAGCTGACGCGCCGACAGCCGCTGCCCGGAGGCCAGTTCCACCAGCCGCGCGCAGACCTGGCCGATGCCCCACAGCGCCGCCACCCCCACCGGCACCCCACGCTCGGCCAGCAGCGCCGGCAGATGCGCCGACAACCCCGCCGAAAGAAAGCCGATCAAGGCCATCCCGGTGGCGAACAGCACGCCGGCGAGGCGTGGCGAGCCACCCCCCGCCGTGGGCGGTAGCTCGGCACTGGGCAAGCGTCCGCGCACATTGGGCAGCGGCAGGAGCAGTAGCAGGCCGGCCAGGGCGATGCCGGCATAGACCACCAGCCCCAGGCGCCAGCCCAGCGCCTCCAGCAGCCAGTGCCCCAGGGGCCAGAACACCGCCGACGCCAGCCCGCCGAGCAGGGTGATGCGCACCATCACCGCCCGCGAGCGTTCGCCGGCCAGGCGCGCCAGGGTGGCGAAGGCGGCGTCGTACAGCGACAGCCGCATGCCCACCCCCAGGGTCACCCAGGCCAGATAGAACAGCGGCGCCGACTGAGACGCGGCAAGGCCCAGGCAACCGAGGGCGTCGAGCACCAGGCCGAGTTGCAGGGTGCGGCAGCCACCCAGGCGTTCGATCACCGCGCCGCTGAAAGGCGACACCAGCCCCATGGTCAGCATCGCCAGGGAAAAGCCGCCATAGACCCAGCGCGCATCCCAGCCTAGTCCCGCGGCCATCGCCGGGCCATAGACCCCCGGCAGATAGAAGGCCAGGCCCCAGGCCAGCAACTGCATCAACCCCAGCTGCCAGATGGCGCGATCGCTCGGCATCGGCGTCATCAGCGTGTCCCCGGGGTACGCTCGCCCTCGCCCAGGCTGAGTTGCATCAGGACCGTGTCCACCCAGCGTCCATGCTTGAAGCCCACCGCCGCGAAGGTGCCGACGGTGCGAAAGCCCAGCCGCTGGTGCAGGGCGATGGAGCCCTGGTTGGCGCTGTCGCCGATCACCGCTACCAGTTGGCGAAAGCCCGCCGCCGTGCAAGCCGCGACGATATCCTCCAGCAGCCGCCGGCCGATCCCCTGACCACCCAGGCCGTCGCGCACGTACACCGAGTCTTCCGCGGTATGGCGATAGGCCGGGCGTGGGCGATAGAGCACCGCATAGGCATAGCCCAGCACCTCACCGTCCCGCTCGGCCACCCGATAGGGCAGCCCGGCCTGACGCACCGCCGCCAGGCGCCGTTCCAGCTCGGCCACGTCCGGCGGCTCCAGCTCGAAGCTGGCGCAGCTGTGCAATACGTGCTGGGCATAGATGGCCTGGATGAAGGGAAGATCGGCGGAGGTGGCGTCACGCAATTGCAGGGCGGTGTTCAAGAGGGCGGTCCATCCAGGGGTCGATGGGGCGATCATGCCGGGACGCCCAGCCAAAGATAAAGCTATGCTCGGTTATCCTCGGTATAAGCGAAACCTTGGCATGGCCGACCTCAACCTCACCCAACTGCAGACCTTCGTCCAGGTGGTCGCCACCGGCAGCTTTTCCGCCGCGGCCGATCGCCTGGGGCTGAGCCAGCCGGCGGTCAGCCTGCAGATTCGCCAGCTGGAGCGGCGCCTGGGGCTCAAGTTGCTGGAGCGCCTGGGGCGCGGTCTCAAGCCCACCGCGGCGGGCAGTCTGCTGCTGGAACACGCCGACCATATCCAAACGGCGGTGGACCAGGCCCTGCAGGCCCTGGCCAGCCATGGCGAGACGGTCAGCGGACGGGTCGCCATCGGCACCGGCGCCACCGCCTGCATCCATCTCCTGCCGCCGCTGCTGGGCCAGTTGCGCCAGCGTTTTCCCCAGCTGGATGTGCGCGTCAGCACCGGCAACACCCTGGACGTCTTGCGCGCGGTGGAAGACAACCGCCTCGACCTGGGGCTGGTCACCCTGCCCGCCAGTGGCCGCAACCTGCAGGTAGAGCCGCTGCTGGAGGATGCCTTCGTCGCCCTGCTCCCGCCTGCCAGTCCGCTGCCCAGGGGCGCGCTGGCGCCGGCGGCCCTGGCCGAAGCGCCGCTGCTGGCCTTCGAGACCGGCAGCAGCACCCGGTTGCTGATCGACGACTGGTTTCGCCGCGCCGGCCAGGCCAGCCGGCCGGTGATGGAGCTGGGCAGCATCGAGGCGCTCAAGGAACTGGTGGCCGCCGGACTCGGCTACAGCCTGGTGCCCGGCATCGCCGTGGCCACCGAGCACCATCGCCACGGCCTGAGGGTCCAGCCGCTGGCGCCGCCCCTGACCCGCACCCTGGCCCTGGTGCTGCGCCGCGACAAACCCCTGAGCCGTCAGCTGCAGCAGGTACTGGAAGCGCTGCGGCGGTTGCGCCGCTGAGCGAGAGACTCGACTTGGCAACGAACACGCCTTATCATTCAATGATTCAACGATCCTTGAATTATCGAATCATGCATGAAGACAGTGCCGTATCCGCCCTCGCCGCCCTCGCTCACGCCCAGCGCCTGAGGGTTTTTCGCGCCCTGGTGGTGGCGGGCACGGGTGGCCTCACCCCCAGCCAGTTGGCCGACCAGCTCGAAGTGAGCCGCAGCAACCTTTCCTTCCACCTCAAGGAGCTGGCCACCGCCGGCCTGGTCTCGGTGGAACAGCAGGGTCGCAACCTCATCTATCGCGCGGCCTATGACCAGATGAACGCCCTGCTCGGCTACCTGACCGAGCACTGCTGCGCCGGCGGCGACTGCATGGTCAGCGAACCCTTGCGCTGTTCCTGCTGATCCTCGACCAACCCCCATCCACCGACCGCAAGACCAGGCCCGCCATGCACAGTCCTCACGCCTGCCCACCGGCAGCACCCTCAATGAACAGCTTCGAGCGTTACCTCAGCCTCTGGGTAGCGCTCTGCATCCTCGCCGGCATCGCTCTCGGCCAATGGGCGCCGGATCTGTTCCGCTTCATCGGCCGGATCGAGGTGGCCCAGGTCAATCTGCCGGTCGGCCTCCTGATCTGGGTGATGATCGTGCCGATGCTGCTCAAGGTGGATTTCAGCGCCCTCGGCCAGGTGCGCCAGCACTGGCGCGGGATCGGCGTCACCCTGTTCGTCAACTGGGCGGTCAAGCCCTTCTCCATGGCGCTGCTCGCCTGGCTGTTCATTCGGGAAGTCTTCGCCCCCTGGCTGCCGAGCGACCAGCTGGACAGCTATATCGCCGGGCTCATCCTGCTGGCGGCGGCGCCCTGCACGGCGATGGTCTTCGTCTGGAGTCGCCTCACCCAGGGCGATCCGCTGTTCACCCTGTCCCAGGTCGCGCTGAACGACACCCTCATGGTGTTCGCCTTCGCCCCCATCGTCGGCCTGCTGCTGGGGCTGTCGTCGATCGCGGTGCCCTGGGCCACCCTGCTGCTTTCGGTGATCCTCTACCTGGTGCTGCCGGTGATCCTCGCCCAGCTCTGGCGACGCGCGCTGCTGCGCCAGGGCCAGGCTGCCTTCGAGCGCACCCTGGCCCGCCTGGGACCCTTCTCGATGGGCGCCTTGCTGGCCACCCTGGTACTGCTGTTCGCCTTCCAGGGCGAGGCCATCCTGGCGCAGCCGCTGGTAATCGCCCTGCTGGCCGTGCCCATCCTGATCCAGGTGCTGTTCAATTCGGCGCTGGCTTATTGGCTGAATCGCCTGGTGGGCGAGAGCCACAGCGTCGCCTGTCCGTCGGCGCTGATCGGCGCGAGCAACTTCTTCGAACTGGCGGTGGCCGCCGCCATCAGCCTGTTCGGCTTCCACTCGGGCGCCGCCCTGGCTACCGTGGTGGGAGTCCTCATCGAGGTACCGCTGATGCTGCTGGTCGTGCGCCTGGTGAACGGCTCGCGCGGCTGGTACGAACGCGGCGCCCTTTCCTCTCGTCGAGACCGTCCATGAACAGCGACATCACGATCTATCACAATCCCGCCTGCGGCACCTCGCGCAACGTGCTGGGCCTGATTCGCAACAGCGGCGTCGAGCCGACGGTGATCCACTACCTGGAGACACCGCCCGACCGGGCGCAGCTGGAACGGCTGATCGCCAGCCTGGGCATGCCGGTACGCGAGCTGCTGCGCCAGAAGGGGACGCCCTATGCCGAACTGGGTTTGGACAATCCGCAGTTAGACGACGCGGCCCTGATCGCCGCCATGCTGCAGCATCCTGTCCTGATCAATCGACCCATCGTGGTGACCCCCTTGGGTACCCGGCTCTGCCGGCCCTCGGAACGGGTGCTGGAGATCCTGCCCGCGCCGCAACGCGGCCCCTTCGTCAAGGAAGACGGCGAGGTGGTAGTACCACCGGCCGCGCCGCACGCCTAGGGAAGCCACCATGCGCGAAGCCGCCCACGGCCAGGAGAGCGCCTGGCAGGTCTTTGTGATCTTTCTGCGCCTGGGCTGCACCAGCTTTGGCGGCCCCATCGCCCACCTGGGCTATTTCCGCCAGGCCTTCGTCGCCCGTCGCCAATGGCTGGACGAGCCCGCCTATGCCGAGCTGGTCGCGCTCTGTCAGCTCTTGCCCGGTCCGACCAGCAGCCAGGTCGGCATGGCCCTGGGCCTGGGCCGCGCCGGGGGCTGGGGCCTACTGGCAGCTTGGCTCGGCTTCACCCTGCCTTCGGCCCTGCTGCTGATCTTCTTCGCCCTGGGCCTGGCCCACTATCCTGGGCTGGCCGACTCGGCGGCGGTGCATGGCCTCAAGGTCTTTGCCGTGGCGGTGGTGGCCCAGGCGGTCTGGAGCATGGGCCGCAGCCTATGCCCGGATACGCCGCGCCGCCTCCTCGCGCTGGTCGTCGCCGGCCTGGCGCTCTGGCTGCCCGGTTCGGCGGGGCAACTGCTGGGGCTGGGCCTGGCCGCCCTGGTCGGTCGCCTGGTACTGGCGCCGACCGCCACGCCGCCGGCCCTGGGCCTGCAAACGGGAACCTCCCGGCGCCTGGGGGTGGTCGCCCTGCTGCTGTTCCTGTTGCCGCTGCTGCTGTTGCCCGCCTGGAGCAACTTGGCCGAGGGTGTCTATCGCGCCGGCGCCCTGGTCTTCGGTGGTGGCCATGTGGTGTTGCCACTGCTGCAGGCGGTGGTGGTGCCCAACGGCCTGGTCAGCGATGGCCAGGTCATGGCCGGCTATGGCCTGGCCCAGGCGGTACCGGGCCCCTTGTTTACCTTTGCCGCCTACCTCGGCGCCCTGGTGCCCTCGGCCTTGCCCGCCTGGCTCAACGGCTTACTCTGGACCCTGCTGATCTTTCTGCCCGGCGCCCTCGTCCTGCTCGCCGCCCTGCCCTTTTGGCAGACCCTGCGCCAGAACCCCGGCTGGCAGCGCGCCCTCACCGGGCTCAACGCCGGCGTGGTCGGCCTGCTGCTGGCGGCGCTCTACGATCCGGTCTGGACGGGTGCCATCCACGGCCTGCTGGACGTCGCCCTCGCCGCGCTGGCCCTGGCGCTGCTCTTGCGGACCCACTGGTCGCCGGTGCTGATCGCGCTATTGGTCGTTCTATTCGTCAGTCTATTGAACTTTTAGCGCACTACCGTTTGGCGGCGTGCCACTAGTGGCCCGATGAAATTGCGGCGTGGTTCGCTGTAGCTCCGTGGAAAGCTAGGCACTGTCAGCGTGACGTTCAGCTGTATGAAACGTCTTGCCCTGCGCGAGAACGTGTCCAGCGAGCGCTCGGCCTGACATGCATTAAGGATGACCGCCATGACCTACAAGAACCCCCTGGACACCACCGCCCCGCTGTTCACCGCTGCCCTCGCCAAGGCGCCCCTAGTCGCCGCGCCCGCCAAGCCAGCCGGCACCTTTGATGGCGTCACCTACTACGCCTTCCAGAGCCAGCCGCGGCTCACCCTCGATGTCAACGCCGCCCCCGAATACGTCGGCTTCGCCAAGACCTTCGATGCCAAGGGCCCGCACTTTGCGGCCGCCTCGACCCTGAGCGAACTGACCCTGACCGGTCATTGGGAAGGCCAGCTGACGCGCCTCGACGGCCATACCCGCGGCGCCACCGCCAGCGACAGCACCCTGGATTCGTCCATTGCCAAACTGACCGTCAGCCTCACCGACACCGCGGACAACCAGTTCCAAGAGAGCGACCTGATCACACTGGACAACTTCGACGGCTTGCAGACCTTCGACGGCTCTACTTCCACTGCCGGCCTGTCGATTGACTTCCTGCATGGCTACACCGAAGGCCATGACTACACCTATGCCAGCCAGAGCGCCTTCCTCAAGAACGTGACCACGGGCAGCGGCGGCGATCTGCTCCAGGTCAGCACCATCACTGCCCCGGAGCTGGACAGCGTCGCCGCGCTCGCCCACTCCCGGGTCAAGGCCATCACCGTCGATAGCGGCGCCGGTGGCGACCAGATCGGCGCTCATATCCAGCAGGCCGACGTCATCATCAACGCCGGCTCCGGCAATGACTATGTCGACCTGCTGTTCGTCAAGGGCGTGGCCGCACACAACGCCAACCTGAGCGGCAGCTTCGGCCACGGCGCCACCGTCACCCTGGGTGAGGGTCACGACGTCCTTACCGTCGATCCCAGCCTGGTCAACTTCGATGGCAGCAGCACCGTCGCCGCCAATCGCTCCCTGGCAGCCAACCATGTGACGGTCACCGACTACAACGCGAACGATGACCACATCATCTTCGGCTTCGCGGTGTACGACGAGAAAGCCGTGGTCACCATCCAGGACGCCGCCCTGGCGAAGGCCACTAGCCTGTTCGCCGCGCTCAACACCGTGACCCATTCCACCACCGGTCTGGTCAATGCCGCCGTCTTCCACTACGGCCAGGACACCTATGTCTTCCGTGACGCAGGCTACGAAGGCCAGGTCGACAACCTGGACTCGCTGATCAAACTGGTAGGCGTTCATAACCTCGATGACGTCGCCAGCACCGTTTCCGCTCGTGAGCGCTATGAGCCGGGCGGCACGCTTGGCTGGGGTTGATCGCCCCTGAACGCCACGGCCGCCCCAATCGGGCGGCTCGCCGGCTGCTTCTGTGAGGTATTCGTGGCTTACCACAAGAGCCGGGCACTCACAGCAGGAACCCAGGGTCTGTCTAGCGATACCCTTCCGAACACGAGGAACGCGCGATGAAGATCCTGATGGTCCTGACCTCCCACGACCAGCTCGGCGACACCGGCAAGAAAACCGGCTTCTGGCTGGAAGAATTCGCTGCCCCCTACTACGTGTTCAAGGATGCCGGTGCCGAGATCACCCTGGCCTCCCCCGCCGGTGGCCAACCGCCGCTGGACCCCAAGAGCGACGCCCCCGACGCCCAGACCGAGTCCACCGAGCGTTTCAAGAACGATCCCGAGGCGCAAAAGGCGCTGACCGGCACCGTCAAGCTCGCCGAAGTGCACGCCGACGACTACGACGGCCTCTTCTATCCTGGCGGCCACGGCCCGCTCTGGGATCTCGCCGAATCCCGCGACTCCATCGCCCTGCTCGAAGCCTTCGCGCACGCCAACAAGCCCTTCGGCCTGGTCTGCCACGCTCCCGGCGTGCTGCGCCACGTCAAGGCAGCCGATGGCACCCCGCTGGTCAAGGGTCGCACCGTCACCGGCTTCACCAACAGCGAAGAAGCCGGGGTGCAACTCACCGACGTGGTGCCCTTCCTGGTGGAAGACGAGTTGAAGAAGCTCGGCGCCCGCTACGAAAAAGGGCCGGACTGGGGCGAGTTTGTGGTCGAGGACGGCAACCTGGTCACCGGCCAGAATCCAGCCAGTTCGGAAGCCGCGGCGGATGCCTTGCTGACCAAGCTGGGTTGAGCGTCCCGAACCTGAAAACGCCCGCCTAATGGCGGGCTTTTTCGTTGTGGTCCATCACCACCGACCTGGCGGCTCGCGCACGGGAGAGCTGAGCACAAGGCTGCCCCCGTTTCCCGAATGCTCAGACGGACCGGCCAGGCACGCGCATCTTCATCGCTGAACGACCACTGGAGGTCTACGCCAAGCGTTTGATCGCCGGCAATCGTCAAGGCTGTTCACCAGCGCTCGCCTCGCCTATAACTATGACGATTGGCAATTCGAACAAGATCAAAGTGCCATTAGTCGCCAAGGTTGCAGAAATCCAGGCGCCAGCCGACACCCCTTCCATGAGCGCAGCCTTCAACCCTGCTCCGCCCAGGCTGGAAAGGATATCCGTGCAGTTGGTTACCTGGTCGTATTTTCAGAGCATTGCCCGATGAAGAGAATCCTGCTCGGCGTGCGCGTCCTGATGTCGGTGCCCAAGGACAATCCCGGCCTGGTCAAGGCGCAATACCTCGCGCTGTCGCGCCAGCTGCCGATGATGTATTTCATCCTGCTGACCAACACCCTGATGCTGGCCGGCACCCACTATGCCGTCGCGCCGCGCTGGCTGGTGGTGTATTGCCCGTTGCTCATGACGCTGTTCGGCGTGATCCGGGCGGCCGAATGGTTCCGCACGCGCAATCAGCCGCGCAATCCGGCGCAGATGCTCTCGGCCCTGAAGCGCACCAACAGGCTCGCGCCCATCGTGGCCTCGGCCTTCACCGCCTGGGCGCTGGCGCTGTTTCCCTATGGCGACAGCTATACCCAGGCGCATGTGGGCTTCTACATGGCGATCACCGTGATCGGCTGCATCTTCTGCATGATGCACCTGCTGCCAGCGGCCTTGGCCACCACCGCCGTGGTCAACACGGCCTTCGTGGTGTTCTTCGCTTCCACCACCATCGGCACCTTCGTGGCCACGGCGATCGACGTCCTGCTGGTGTCCATCGCCATGCTGGTCATCCTCAAGGCGCAGTACGGGGACTTCACCCGGCTGGTGAACATGCAGGCGCAAACAGCCAAGCTCAGCGAGGAAAACCTCAAACTGGCCAATCAGGACAGCCTGACCGGCCTGGCCAATCGACGGCAGTTCTTTGCCCGCCTCGATACCCTCCTGGCCGACGCGCGTGCCCAGGGGACCCGCCTGGCCGTGGGCCTGATCGATCTGGACGGCTTCAAGCCGGTCAACGATCTCTATGGCCACAGCGTGGGCGACCGGCTGCTCTATCAGGTCGGCCAGCGCCTGAGCACGCTGCTGGGCGAAGACGTCCACCTGGCCCGACTGGGCGGCGACGAATTCAGCCTGATCATCACCGGGGTCTTGAACGATGAGCAGCTGCGGGCGTTTGGCGAAAGGGTCTGCGCCAGCCTGCGCGAGCCCTTTCTGCTGGTGGACCTGCCCATCCAGATCAGTGGCTCGCTGGGCCTCGCGACCTTTCCCGACCAGGCCTTTACCGCCACGGACGTCTATGAATACGCCGACTACGCCCTGTACCAGAGCAAGCGCCACCGCCCCGGCACGGCCTGCCTGTTCAGCACCGCCCATCGCCAGCAACTCAATCGCGAAGGCCTGACCGAACAGGCCCTGCGCCGGGCCGACCTGGAGCGCGAGTTCTACATGGTCTTCCAGCCCATCGTGGACATCCACAGCAAGCAGACGGTGGCCTTCGAGGCCCTGGCGCGCTGGGAAAGTCCGGAGCTGGGCAACGTGCCACCGGGTGATTTCATCGCCACCGCCGAGCGCGTCGGTATGGTCAATCGCCTTACCCTGCCCCTGCTGAGCAAGGCCCTGAACGCGGCCGCGCGCTGGCCCGCCGGCATCCGCCTGGCCTTCAACCTCTCCGCCCACGACTGCGGCTCGGAAGACGCCGCCCAGCAGATCGTCGAACTGATCAAGCGAAGCGGCTTCGACCCGGCCTGCCTCGACCTGGAAATCACCGAAACCGCCGCCATCCAGGACCTGCCCCAGACCCAGCGCGCCATCAGCCGCTTCCGCGAACTGGGCTGCGGCATCTCCCTTGACGATTTCGGCACCGGCTATTCCAGCCTGAGCCAGATCCACGCCCTACCCCTGACCAAACTCAAGGTGGACCGCACCTTCGTCACCGACCTCCACCTCGACCCGGCCAGCTTCAAGATCGTCAAATCCCTGATCGCCCTGTGCCAGGACATGCAGCTGGAATGCATTGTGGAGGGGGTGGAAACGGCAGCAGAACTGGGTGCGCTGAAGAATCTTGGCTGTACTAGGGCGCAGGGCTATCTGTTCGCCAAGCCGATGCGGGCGAGTGAGATTGGGAGTTGGTTGGAGGGGGAGCATTTGGCTGAGGTGTTGGCGGTTTGATTTGTCGAGAGGGCCAAGTGCAACTAATGCCCTTCTTGAGAGCTTCTAAATCGGACCGGTTGGACATCGTGGCTAGTACGTCTAATCTTTTGAGATAGTGCTATAGTCTCAGTTGCTCTAAAAATTGCGGCCCTCGCGATACCAATCAAGCAACATTATTGATGGATTGCAAAGATACGTCAGCACTTGACTTTGCATGACTGAAAATTCTTGGTCAATCTTCCCCGACCCCGCTCCAAATTCTTGTATTTTCAATTTTCTTGGTCATATTAAGAAATGCGCTTTGTCGAAAATGGTCCATCACTACCTGCCCACCTGCTTGAGGAACAAGCTAAAGGAAATGTAATCTTTTTCTGCGGTGCAGGGGTATCAATACCCGCCGGGCTTGATAGCTTCTGGGCTCTGACCAACCGCATTATCGATACGCTTGACGCGACCAAGGCACGCCAAGCGATGGTTGATAAGGAAAGCTTTGATCGCGTCTTCAACGTGCTCGTACGCGAATTCGGACGCGAGGAAATCGACAGCCAGATCTATGCCGCGCTAGGTGTCAGTACTCCTCGTACGCTCAAACATCATTGCGATATCCTCGCGCTGTCGCGTGGCGCAAGCGGCAATACCCAAATTGTTACCACCAATTTCGATAGGCTATTCGAACAAGCAGGCCAGAATGTTCTGGCCAATCGTTCCGCCGGGCCTGCCCGACATTGAACTTAATCAGCCGATCCGCGGCGTTGTCTACCTGCACGGGCGCCTTGCCGACCCGCGACAACCAGAGGAAATCCCAAGTTACGTTATTAGCAGTAGCGACTTTGGGCTAGCCTATCTTGCCGAAGGATGGGCAACACGCTTCGTAAAGGCACTGCGTGAAAAGTACACGATCGTATTGCTTGGATACAGCGCGGACGATCCACCGATGCGCTACCTGCTTGAGGGACTCAACGTCCGTGCGGGCTTCATCTATCAATCACCAATTTACGTCTTTACTGACCGGTCGACCGACGACGCGGAAGAAATTTGGCAGGATCGCGGGGTCACGCCGATCTGCTACACGCCAGACAAAACACATTCGGCATTGTGGCGGACCGTCGCCGGCTGGGCACAGGCGGCACGCTCGCCGGATCGCTGGATTGATAGGGTTCTCTCGCTGGCGCGACAATCACCGGCTGACCTCAAGCCGTATCAGCGTGGACAGGTTGTTCAGCTGGTCAGCACATCGAAAGGCGCGAAGGCGTTTGCCGATGCTGATCCCGCGCCCGGCGCAGAGTGGCTGGCAGTATTCGACCCTAACGTGCGCTACCTCAAACCTGCCCGGGGATTGCAAGATCGCGATGCTAAGGAAATCGACCCTCAAGATTTCTATGGACTAGACGACGATCCCCTACGACCTTCGCCCAGTGAGCACAGGCTGGTTCCTGAAAATGCTCGCAACACCCTCGCCTGGCAGAAAGGGGACGGCGCTCAACCGGAGCGCATGACGCTACAGGGTGGCAGCTCCTTGTGGAGTTATACCCTACCAGACCGCCTCCATCATCTGGCACGTTGGTTCGGCAAGCAAAGTCACCAGCCGGCCGCCTTATGGTGGGCATCTGCCTATTATCGTCCCAATCCGTTACTGCTCCGGTTTGTTTCGAACCGAGTCCGTAGCCGGCATGGTAAAGAGATGCCACCGACTGCACAGACGCTGTGGAGCCTCTATCTTGAGGCGCTCGATATGCTACCCGAGGAAGAGCGCAGCGACCGCTGGTTCGCGTTCGAAGGCATGCTGAAGCGATCCGGCTGGACACCGGCGGTGGCGCGATTCTTCGAACGCTGCGTCACACCCTTCGTTGAAATCTCCCGGCCATTGATGTCGCCACCGCGTCCGCCTCTTGATGATTGGGACAAATTGCGCCTGCGCGACGTCGTCGACCTCAAGGTCGCATCACTCGACCGGCATGGTCATGATGTGAAGTACCCGCCCGAGGCACTGGCGCAAGTCGCCCAGATCGTTCGGGGATCCCTTGAGCGCACCTCAGCGCTACTCGACGAGATTGGGGACCTTTTTTGGCATCCACCGACGTTGCTGCCCGAGACGGACAGGAACGGATTTTCGGGTAAGGAGACGCACAACGTCCTATGGTTCAGGGAAATATACCTAGCCCTAGCCGCGCACAATAGCGACCTTGCGCGCCGCGAGTTTCTTGCCTGGTCAACCACAGAGACGCGAATCTTTTCCAAGTTCCGGCTCTGGGCGGCAGCAGATCCGAAGCTTGCCACCGCAGCCGAAGCGCTAGCGGTCATCGCGTCGTTGCCGCGAGACGCAATGTGGAACGCCTATAATCAGCGCGAACTACTCCATCTGATCAAGGGGCGATGGGGCGAGTGGTCATACCGACAGAAGCGGACGGTCGAGCGGCTCCTGGAAGCTGGCCCGCCAACCTATCACGACGAGAAACGCCGGCAATATCGTGAGCGCCGCGCCGCCTACGCCGCCACCAATTTGCGTTGGCTTGAGCTGCATCAATGTCAACTGACCACCGCCGGTCAGCACGCTTTAGCCAAGCTGAAGCTGATCCATCCCAAGTGGACCGACAGATGGGCGGACCATGCTGACGAAAGTTATGAGAGCCGTGGGGGCTGGGTCCGGGAGATCAGCGATCCCGGCGATCTCGACCTCCTACCGCTTGATCAGGTGGTCGACACCGCATTGGCGCGAACCAAGCGCCCGGTGCGGGAATTGGCGAGCCATCACCCTTTTCGCGGACTGGTAAATGAACACCCCTTTAAGGCGCTGGCTGCGCTCCGCTCCGCTTATCGCAAGGGCGCGTTCCCCGCGGAGCTGTGGCGCGACCTGCTCAACAATTGGCCCGAAGACACAACGCCCAAACTGCGATGTTTGCTCGCGCATTCGGTCGTGCGGCTCATCCCGGCACAAGCGATCACGCTACGATATGAAGCACCGAACTGGCTCAAACAGCATCTTCCCGCGCTATACGCAAATGGCCGTACCAACGCGCTCGCTATCTTCGACGGATTTCTGCACCCCTTCCTGTCGAGTGCGGCCGACGCGACCGATAGCGGGATCGGCGCAATTACGATCGGCGGTGTCGAACAGCAGCAGTCGGAAGTGTCGATTAACAAGGCGATCAACAGCCCGATCGGGACGCTTACCCAGGCGCTGTTGAAACTGACGCCCCAGAAGGCCACGCGCCACAAGTCGTTGAACCGCAATCTCGCCATCCGTTTCGAAGCGCTAGTCGCTGCGCCCGGCCACGGCGGTGGCCATGCCGTCGCCGTCCTCACCCAGCATATGGGCTGGATCAACTACTGCTTCCATGAATGGGCAGAGGCGTTCCTGTTGCCGATGTTTCAAATTGATCATCCGCTCGCCGAAGCAGCTTGGCATGGTCTCGCCTTCAATAGAAACGCCATGCCCGCGCCATTCTGGCAGCAGCTCAAAGCGCCAATGCTCAAAATCCTGAAGGGCGAAGCCGGCTGGACACTCGACGAACAGGAACGCGACTCTTTTGGCTCTCTGCTGGTCTGGTTGTCGCGGCCGGCGCCTAATTTTACCCCGCTGTTCAGCTCTGAAGAAATTCGAGACGTGCTCACCGCGATTGACGATGATCTGCGCGGCAGGATTCTCTGGACGCTAGGCAATAGCCTCCAAAAGCATGGTCAATGGGTCGAGTTCATCAAGCCGTTCATCCAGAACAGTTGGCCCCGCGCCATGCGCTATCGCAGTGATGAAACTACTCGTGGCTTCGTCCAGATCGCCGAACAGGCAGGCGACCATTTTCCCGACGCGGTGAAGACGATCCTGCCGCTGATCCGCCCGGCGCCAAATGCTGACATGCTGACCTATCGCATCTCGAGAGACCGCGAAGACAAAGAGAATATTGCCCGCAACCACCCGAAAGAGGCGATGCGACTGCTCAACGCGATCATGCCCGATGACCGTGCCCGAATGCCTTATGAACTGGCGGGGGCGCTCGACGCGCTTGCCGAACTTGATCCGCATATCAAGGACATGCCTGAATATCGTCGATTAAAAGACATACTCGACTAAAACATGCGATGCCCCAAAGACTGCTATCACTGCAATCTGACATTACCGCGACTGAAATGAACGACGTGTACTGGCCACTAGCCGACACCGCATAAGCGTCAGCTATCTTTACAAGTCTTCTCCGAACCGAACATTAAAAAGAGGGGAGCAGATTTATTTAACCACTCACTTTCTTCTAACTTGCGCTTGATCTTGGCCAGCTCGGTACTCTGCCAGACCAGCAATATGACGCTGATGTAGAATACTGCGGAAATTTGGCGGACAAAAATCTAAGCCCGCCGTTAAGCGGGCTTCGGAGCATTTTTCGCTAGATCGTACCGAGCAGCATCACTCCCACTCAATCGTCGCCGGCGGCTTGCTCGAGACGTCGTAGGTGACGCGGGAGATGCCGTCGATTTCGTTGATGATGCGGTTGGAGACCTTTTCCAGCAGCTCATAGGGCAGATGGGCCCAGCGGGCGGTCATGAAGTCGATGGTTTCCACCGCGCGCAGGGCGACGACCCAGGCGTAGCGGCGGCCGTCGCCGACCACGCCGACGGATTTCACCGGCTGGAAGACGACGAAGGCCTGGCTGACCTTGTGGTACCAGTCGGCCTTGCGCAGCTCGCTGATGAAGATGTCGTCGGCGCGCCGCAGCAGGTCGGCGTATTCCTTCTTCACTTCGCCGAGGATGCGTACGCCCAGGCCCGGACCGGGGAAGGGGTGGCGGTAGACCATGTCGTAGGGCAGGCCCAGTTCCAGGCCGATCTTGCGCACCTCGTCCTTGAACAGTTCGCGCAGCGGCTCGACCAGCTTGAGGTTCATTTCCTCGGGCAGGCCACCGACGTTGTGGTGGGACTTGATGACGTGGGCCTTGCCGGTCTTGGCGCCGGCCGACTCGATGACGTCGGGATAGATGGTGCCCTGGGCCAGGAACTTGATGTTGTCGAGCTTGCTGGCTTCGGCGTCGAAGACGTCGATGAAGGTGCGGCCGATGATCTTGCGCTTCTTCTCCGGGTCGGCTTCGCCTTCCAGATTGGTCAGGAAGCGCTGCTCGGAGTTGGAGCGGATCACCTTGACGCCCATGTTCTCGGCGAACATGGCCATCACCTGGTCACCCTCGTGCAGGCGCAGCAGGCCGTTGTCGACGAAGACGCAGGTCAGTTGGTCGCCGATGGCCTTGTGCAGCAGGGCCGCGACCACGGAGGAGTCGACGCCGCCGGAGAGGCCCAGCAGCACGTTGGCGCTGCCGACCTGGGCACGCACCTGGGCGATGGCGTCCTCGACGATGTTGGCCGGGGTCCAGAGGGCTTCGCAGCCGCAGATGTCCTTGAGGAAGCGCGAGAGGATGCGCCCGCCCTGCTTGGTGTGGGTCACCTCGGGGTGGAACTGCACGCCGTACCAGCCGCGCTCGTCGTCACCCATGGCGGCGATGGCGCAGCTCGGGGTGCTGGCGACGATGTGGAAGCCGTCCGGCAGCTTGCCGACCTTGTCGCCATGGCTCATCCAGACGTCCAGGCCGAGTACGCCGTCGTCGTCGAGGTGGTCCTGGATGCCTTCGAGCAGGCGGCTCTTGCCGACCACGTCGACCTTGGCATAGCCGAATTCACGGATGTTGGAGCCTTCGACCTTGCCGCCGAGTTGCTCGGCCATGGTCTGCATGCCGTAGCAGATGCCGAACAGCGGTACGCCCAGATCGAACACCGCCTTGGGTGCGCGCGGGCTGCCGGCCTCATGGACCGACTCGGGCCCGCCGGCGAGGATGATGCCGCGCGGAGCGAAGGCGCGGATGTCGGCGTCGTCCATGTCGAAGGGGTGCAGCTCGCAATAGACGCCCAGTTCGCGCACGCGGCGGGCGATGAGCTGGGTGTACTGGGAGCCGAAGTCGAGGATGAGGATGCGGTGGGCGTGGATGTCTTGGGACATGGCCAGGTCTCGATAGCGCTAGGTTCAGACGATTCGGGGCTGTCTAGACAGCCCCGAATCGCAACGATAAGAACGACAGATTAGGAATCAGCTAACGCGGTAGTTAGGCGCTTCCTTGGTGATCTGCACGTCGTGGACGTGGGATTCGGCCATGCCGGCGCCGGTGATGCGCACGAACTGCGGCTTGGTACGCATCTGCTCGACGGTGGCGCAACCGGTGTAGCCCATGGAGGCACGCAGGCCGCCCATCAGCTGGTGGATGATCGCCGCCAGCGGGCCCTTGTAGGGAACGCGGCCTTCGATGCCCTCGGGGACCAGCTTCTCGGCGCCGGAGGCGGAGTCCTGGAAGTAGCGGTCGCTAGAGCCCTGGGTCTGGGACATGGCGCCCAGGGAGCCCATGCCGCGGTAGGACTTGTAGGAGCGGCCCTGGAACAGCTCGACCTCGCCCGGAGCCTCTTCGGTACCGGCGAACATGGAGCCCATCATCACGCAGTAGCCACCGGCGACGATGGCCTTGGACAGGTCACCGGAGAAGCGGATGCCACCGTCGGCGATCAGCGGCACGCCGGTGCCTTCGAGGGCGGCGGCGACGTTGGCGATGGCGGAGATCTGCGGCACGCCGACACCGGCGACGATGCGGGTAGTGCAGATGGAGCCCGGGCCGATGCCGACCTTGACCGCGTCGGCACCGGCGTCAGCCAGGGCCTTGGCGGCTTCGGCGGTGGCGATGTTGCCGCCGATCACCTGCACCTGGGGGTAGGTCTGCTTGACCCAGCGCACGCGCTCGATCACGCCCTTGGAGTGACCGTGGGCGGTGTCGACCACGATGACGTCGACGCCGGCGGCGACCAGGGCGGCCACGCGCTCGGGGGTCTCGGCACCGGTACCGACGGCGGCACCGACGCGCAGGCTACCGGCGTCGTCCTTGCTGGCGTTGGGATAGGCCTTGGCCTTCTCGATGTCCTTGACGGTCATCATGCCCTTGAGCGCGAAGGCTTCGTCGACGATCAGCACCTTCTCGATGCGGTGCTTGTGCAGCAGCTCGCGGACTTCCTGCTTGTCGGCGCCTTCGCGCACGGTGACCAGGCGATCCTTGGGGGTCATGACTTCGCGCACCGGCACGTCGAGACGAGTCTCGAAGCGCACGTCGCGGGAGGTGACGATACCCACCAGGTCACGACCGGAGATCACCGGTACACCGGAGATGTTGTGCAGGCGGGTCAGGTCGAACAGATCGCGCACGCTGGCGTCGGCGTCGATGGTGATGGGGTCCTTCACCACGCCGGCCTCGAAGCGCTTGACCTTGCGGACTTCCGCGGCCTGCTGCTCGACGGTCATGTTCTTGTGGATGATGCCGATGCCGCCTTCCTGGGCCATGGCGATGGCCAGACGGGACTCGGTCACGGTGTCCATGGCGGCGGACACCAGGGGAATGTTCAGCTCGATGCCACGGGTCAGGCGGGTCTTGAGACTGACGTCTTTCGGCAGGACATCCGAATAGCCGGGGATGAGGAGAACGTCGTCGAACGTCAGGGCTTCTTGGCTGATGCGCAGCATGGCGGGCGCTCCCGGGCGGGAAAATTTAGGAGCGCGACATTATACCTGCGCTTGGGGATGGGCGGCAACGCACCCGAGCATCAACGGTATGAGGATTCGATTTACGTGAGAATGACTATCAACATAGAATCGCCGCCACCTTTTCCGCTCCTCCCGAGATCGCCCTTGAACACGCCGCCCAGAGCCCTTCGCCGTTTCGCGCCCTTCGCCTTCAGCACCCTGGCCCTGGCGACCAGTTCGGGCCTGCTGGCCGCGGAAAACGCCAGCCTCGCCCCCATGGACATTTCCGCCACGGCCAGCGAGGCGGACGACAGCTATCGGGCGACCCGCGCCTCGACCGCGAGCAAGAGCGACGTGCCGATCAAGGAAGAGGCGCAGTCGGTGCAGACCGTGACTCCGCAACTGCTCCAGGACTACGAGGT
Source organism: Pseudomonas sp. PLB05 (assembly GCF_021106615.1). Taxonomy (NCBI): domain Bacteria; kingdom Pseudomonadati; phylum Pseudomonadota; class Gammaproteobacteria; order Pseudomonadales; family Pseudomonadaceae; genus Pseudomonas; species Pseudomonas sp. PLB05. The sequence continues at coordinate 178,997 of NZ_JAJOHO010000001.1, read as the reverse complement.
GCGGACCCTGGACGACGCCTCCAAATTCGTCAGCGGCGTGACCCAGAGCAATACCTTGGCCGGGACCAAGGATGCCTTCGTCAAACGCGGCTTCGGGACCAACGCCGATGGCTCCATCTTTCGCGATGGCGTGCGCTCGAATCTGTCGCACAACTTCGATGCCACCGCCGAGCGGGTCGAGGTGCTCAAAGGGCCGGCCTCCCTGCTCTATGGCGCCCTGGAACCGGGTGGGCTGATCAACGTGGTCAGCAAGCAGCCGCAATACCAGCAACGCACCACCCTGAGCGGCTCGGCCTACAGCGAAGGCGGCGGCAATCTCGGCATCGACACCACCGGCCCCCTGGGTGACAGCGGCTTCGCCTATCGGCTGATCGCCGAGCGCCAGAGCGAGGACTATTGGCGTAACTACGGGGTGGATCAGCACAGTCTGGTGGCGCCGTCGCTGTCTTGGACCGGCGAGCGCGCCAGCCTGACCCTGGCCTATTCCTACAACGATTACAGCGGCCCGGTGGATCGGGGGACGGTGTTCGTCAATGGGCATCCCAGCAGCGCCAGCTACGACAAGCGCCTCGACGAGAAATGGGCCGAGACCAAGGGCATCACCGAGACGGCTAGTGCTCGCTACGAGTACCAGCTCAGTGATGACTGGAAGACGCGGCTGATCTATGCCTGGAACAACGACCGCTACAGCCTGGACTTCGCCCAGCCGGTCTCCTTGGCCGCGAATGGCAATCTGCTGCGGACGGCCAATGGCGCCCATTACGATTACGAGACGACGTACGCTAGTTGGGACGTCCTCGGCCGGCAGGATCTGCTGGGCCAACGCCATGATCTGCTGGTGGGCCTCGATCACGAGGATAACGACCAGTACCGCGGCAACACCTACCGCAACAACAATGCCTCGCGCCGCAACATCAATATCAACGCGCCGGTGTACGGCAGCCTGGCAGTACCCAGCCTCCTGAGCACGACCCAGAGCGATCAGGACAGCAGCCTGGAATCCACTTCGCTGTACTTCAAGGACAACTGGCACCTGAACGATCGCTGGATCCTGGTGCTGGGCGGCCGCTACCAGACTTTCAAGCAGTACAGCGATCAAGGCCTGGGCCGGGATTATGTCGTCAATCTGGACAAGCGCGATCACGCGGCCCTGCCGCTGGCCGGTGTGGTGTTCCAGGCCACCGATACCCTGTCGCTATACGGTAACTACAGTCGATCCTTCGTGCCGAACACCACCGTCGACGACCGCGGCAACACCTTCGATCCCGAAGAAGGCCGCAGCTTCGAGGTGGGTGCCAAGTACGACCTGACGCCTGGTCTGAATCTGAACGTGGCGCTGTACGACATCCAGAAGAAGAATGTGGTGACCACCAGCAACGTGGCGGGTGTGAGCGTGAGCGAAGCCGCCGGCAAGGTCGGCTCGCGGGGCCTCGAAGTGGACCTCACCGGCCATCTGGCCGAGCGCTGGGACATGATTGCCACCTACGCCTACGATCACACCGAGGTGCTCGATGATCCCAGCAACGAGGGCAAGCGCCTGCCCCAGGCGCCCAAGCACAGCGGCAGTCTCTATCTGACCCACCACCTGCTGGTGCCGTCCAACCTGGGTGGCTGGCACCTCGGCGGCGGCGCGCGCTACGTCGGCGAGCGGGCCGGCGATGCGGCGAACAGCTTCTACATGAGCAGCTACACCGTGGCCGACGCCTTTTTGCGCTGGGACCTGCCGGTGACCGGCTACCAGACCCGCCTGCAGCTGAACGTCGACAACCTGTTCGACAAGCAGTACTACCCGTCGAGCGCCAACAGCCCCTTACAGGTGGCGGTGGGCGAGCCGCGGACGGCGCGGTTGAGTGCGACGGTGAGTTTCTAAGCCAGCGACCTGCCCTCACCCCAGCCCTCTCCCGGGGGGAGAGGGGGCGGATCGAAACGTGCAACACAGTGGAAAACGCTTCGCGGTTTTCCACGCTACGCCCAAGTTTGCATCACCTGTAGGAGCGGCCCATGGCCGCGATCCGCTAGCAGCCTGCGCTAACACCAAAGGGAGAGGGACCGGCCCGGCGTCCTTAGCGGATGCCAGGCCCGTAGCGATGCTCTATCCTAGCCGCCCCGCCGTGGGGCCTCGGCCCGCCTGGCGGGCCTCTTTCCGTCTTCAGCCAGTCTCCGTCATGCTCGATCGTCGCGCCCTTCTTCGATTCGCCGCCGGTAGCGCCCTGCTCGCCGGGTTGCCCGCAGGGGTGTTCGCGCGTGCGTCGGCGGCGGATGGTGAATTCCCGCGGCAGGTGGCGCATGTGGTGGGCAGCACCCTTATCCCACGCCAACCCCAGCGGGTGGCCGTGATCTCCACCGGCCAGCTGGACGCCGCTCTGAGCCTGGGCGTGATCCCGGCCGGCACCACCCGGGTGGACAATCGCGAACTGGCACCCGGCTATCTGCGCACCGCCCTCGCCAGCCGCCCCAGCGAGCTGGACGCCATGGTCGATCTGGGCAGTCGCCAGGCGCCGGATCTGGAAGCCCTGGCGCGCCTGGCGCCGGATCTGATCATGCTCAATCGCACCGTGCTCAAGGCCGGCGGCCTGGAGCTGTTTTCGCGCATCGCCCCCACGGTGGTGGCGCGCGGCACCGGTGGCAATTGGCGGCCGGACTTCCTAGTGCTGGCCGATGCCCTGGGGCGGCGCCAGCAGGCCGAGCGCCTGCTGGCGGAGCTGGATCGGGATCTCGCCGGCATGACGCAGCACCTGGGAACTCAGCCGCCCTCCGCCTCCCTGCTGTTTTCCAGTGGCGCCCGGCTGCGCCTGATGGGCGCGGATTCCTTTGCCGGCGGCTTGCTGCAGGCCATGGGCGTGACCCGCCCGGCAGCGCAGCGCTTCAAGGGCACCTCGCGGGATGTCAGCGCCGAGTTGCTGGATCTGGCAGACGCCGACTGGCTGTTCTACGCCGAGCAGGGCACCGCCCTGGCCAGCCTGGCGCGGCAACCGATGTGGCCGCGGCTGACTGCGGTGCGTCAGTCCCGGGCCGTTCGCGTGGATACCGACGCCTTCTATCTCAACGCCGGGCCCCTCGCCGCCCGCCAGGTGATCGGCACGGTCGCCGGCGCCCTGGGGATGACATGACCCCGCCGGCCCGCCCCGCGCCTCTTGCACAACGGGCATCCGCCGCCCGCGGTGGCCTGGTGCTGGTCCTGCTGCTGATCGTCCTGGCGCTGGCGGTGGTGGCGAGCCTGGGCATAGGCGCCCGGCCGCTGTCGGCGGCTCACCTCCTGCACCTGCTCTTCGCCCCCGATGACTCCACCGATGCCGTGGTGCTCTGGGAACTGCGGCTGCCGCGCACCCTGCTCGGGCTGCTGGTGGGCGCCGCCCTAGGCCTGGCCGGTGCCCTGATGCAGGCGCTGACGCGCAACCCCCTGGCCGATCCCGGGCTATTGGGCATCAACGCCGGGGCGGCCTTCGCGGTGGTGGCCGGGCTGTCGCTGGTGGGGCTGGACGATGCCCCGACGCGCCTGGCCTGTGCCCTGCTGGGGGCGGCCCTGGCCGCCGGCCTGGTCTATCTGCTCGGCGGCAGCGCGCCGGCTCGCGGCCAGCCGCTGCGGCTGATCCTCGCCGGCATCGCTCTGAGCGCCAGCCTCAACGCCTGCACCGGCATCATCACCCTGTTCGACAGCGCGGTGTTCGACAGCTACCGCTTCTGGGCGGTGGGCGCCCTGAGCGGCCAGACGCCGGGTGGCGCCCTCGGCATCCTGCCGCTGCTGCTGATCGGCCTGCTGCTGGGTCTGCCCCTGGGCGGTCGCCTCAATGCCCTGGCCCTGGGCGACGACCTCGGGCGCGCCCTGGGCGCCCGCCCCGGGCAACTGCGGCTGCTGGCCTTCGTCGCCATCGTGCTGCTGTGCGGTGCGGCCACCGCGGTGGCCGGCCCCATCGGCTTCCTGGGGCTGGTGGTGCCCCACGCCCTGCGCCTGCTGGTGGGCGCCGACTGGCGCAGGATCCTGGCGCTGGCGCCCCTGGCCGGTGCCAATCTGCTGTTGCTGGCCGATACCCTGGGCCGCCGCGTGGCCCTGCCAGGGGAGCTGGAGGCTGGAATCGTCTGCGCCCTGCTCGGCACCCCGGTGCTGCTCGCGCTGATCATCCGTTCCGCCCGGCGGGTGCGCCCTTGAGTCGTCATCGTTTCGCCCCGCGCCGCTCGGCACGCTTCCAGGCCTGCCTGTTGCTGCTCGGGCTGGCTGCCATCGGTATCTGCGCCCTGACCCTCAGCGGCGGCGCCTTCGCCCCGACGCCGCACCGGGTGGTCGCCACCCTCATGGGTCAGGGTGATGCCCTGGCCAGCCTGGTCCTGCTGGATCTGCGCCTGCCGCGGCTGCTGGCGGCCTTTGGCGTCGGCGCGGCTCTAGGCGCCAGTGGCGCCATCTTCCAGCGGCTGGCGCGCAATCCCCTGGCCAGTCCGGATCTGGTGGGGTTCACCGTCGGCTCGGCCAGTGGCGCCCTGATCACCCTGCTCTGGCTGCAACTGGGCGGCGCGGCGCTGATGGTGGGTGCCCTCAGCGGCGGGCTGCTGGCCGCGGTGCTGGTGGCCGGACTCGCCGCCCTGGCCGGCATCCGCGGCGAGCGGATGATCCTGCTCGGTATCGCCATCAGCGCCCTGCTCGCCTCGCTCAACGAATACCTGCTGACCCGCGCCGAGCTGGATGAAGCCCAGGAGGCCCGGCTCTGGCTGTTCGGTAGCCTGGACATGCTGACCTGGAGCCGCACCCTGACCCTGCTCGCCGGCTGCCTGTTGCTGCTGCCGCTGGCCGCCTGGCTGGCGCGCCGGCTGCGCCTGCTGGAGCTGGGTGACGACCTGGCCCGCGCCCTGGGCCTGGCCGTGCTGCCCAGCCAGAATCTGCTGCTGACCGTCGCCGTGGCCCTGGCCGCCCTGGCCATCGCCACCGCCGGTCCCATCGGCTTCGTCGCCCTGGCGGCGCCCCAGCTGGCCCGGCGCCTGACCCGCAGCGCCGATCTGGGTATCCTCGCCCCCGCCCTGCTCGGCGCCTGCCTCACCGCCCTGGCCGACCTGCTGGCCCAGCGGCTGCTGGCGCCCTTCCAGATTCCGGTCGGGTTGCTCACCGGCGCCCTGGGCGGCCTCTATCTGATCTTCTTGCTGAGCCGCGAATGGCGGCGGACCTCATGACCCAAGACGCCCCCTACAGTCGCCTCGCCGCCCACGGTCTCACCGTCGGTTATGGCGGCCAGCCGATCTGCGCCGACCTCGATGTGCGGCTGCCCGATGGCCGCTTCACCGTGATCATCGGCCCCAATGGCTGCGGCAAGTCGACCCTGCTGCGCAGCCTGGCACGGCTGATCCGTCCCAGTGCCGGCGAGGTGCGCCTGGACGGCCGGCTGATCCGGGATCTGCCGACCCGCGAGGTGGCCCGTCGCATCGGCTTGCTGCCGCAGAGCGCGGTGGCACCGGAGGACATCCTGGTCAGCGATCTGGTGGCGCGCGGGCGCCATCCCCATCGCCAGGCCTTCGCCGGCTGGACGGATGCCGACGAGCGCGCGGTGCAACATGCCCTGGAAGCCACCAATACCCTGGCACTGGCCGAGCGGGCGGTGGACAGCCTGTCCGGCGGCCAGCGCCAGCGGGTGTGGATCGCCCTGGCACTGGCCCAGGAGACCCCGCTGCTGCTGCTCGACGAGCCCACCACCTACCTGGACATCGCCCACCAGGTGGAGTTGATGGAGTTGCTCTGCCGGCTCAATCGCGAGGGTGGTCGCACTCTGGTGGCGGTGCTGCACGACCTCAACCAGGCCTGTCGCTACGCCGACCACATCATCGCCCTGCGCGCCGGGCGCATCCTCGCCGAGGGGCCACCGGCGGAAATCGTCACGCCCGAGCTGATCGAGGCGCTGTACGGCCTCAAATGCGCGGTGATCGAGAATCCCCTGGCGGGCACGCCGCTGGTGATTCCTTATTAGGCTCTGAACGTTGGGTTTTGACGGTGAAGCGGTCTCAGCGGCGCCCGAGCTTGTCGGACGACCTTGCAGGTGCTCCACTGGCGGTCCAGAACAACAACGGAGCCCGCCATGCATATCGTCATCCCGGACGACTACCAGCACGTCGTCGAAACCCTGGATTGCTATCCCCTGCTCCAGCGCGCCGGGCACCAGGTGACGCTCTATCACGATGCCGAGCGCGATCCCCAGGTGCTGGTGGAGCGCTTCCGCGATGCCGATGCCCTGGTGCTGACCCGCGAGCGTACCCGTATCGACACCGAGCTGCTGGCGCACCTGCCGCGGCTCAAGCTGATCAGCCAGACCGGCAAGGCCACCGCCCATCTCGATGTGGCCGCCTGCACTCGCCAGGGCGTGGCGGTCTGCGAAGGCAGCGGCTCGCCGGTCTCCACCGCCGAGCTGACCTGGACCCTGATCCTCATGGCCCGCCGCCGGCTCAAGCCGGCCATCGACGCCCTCTATGCCGGGCGCTGGCAGGTCAATCTGGGCGAGCGGCTGGATGGACAGATCCTCGGCATTTGGGGCTACGGCAAGATCGGCCAGCGCCTGGCGCGCTACGGCCAGGCCTTCGGCATGCCGGTGCTGGTCTGGGGCAGCGAAGCCTCGCGTGCCCGCGCCGAAGCCGACGGCCATCGCGCCGCCGCCAGCCAGGACGCTTTCTTCGCCGAGGCCGATGTCATCAGCCTGCACCTCAGATACAGCGAGCGCAGCCGCGGCTGCGTGCGCGCCGAGGACTTGGCACGGATGAAGAAGAGCGCCTTGCTGGTCAACACCGCCCGCGCCGGCCTGATCGAGCCCGGCGCCCTGCTCACGGCGCTGGAGCGAGGGCATCCCGGCCAGGCGGCGCTGGATGTCTTCGAGCAGGAACCCGTGGCACCGGACGATCCGCTGCTCGCCCATCCCCAAGTGCTCTGCACGCCGCACCTGGGCTATGTGGAAAAGCACAGCTACGAACTCTATTTCGGCGAGGCCTTCGCCAACCTGGTGGGCTTCTTCGCGGGTGAACCGACGGGTGTCGCCAACCCGGAGGTGTTGGGGCGGTAGCCTCGAATACGCACGCCAAGGCGGCAGCGTTTTCACCACCTTGGCTTAGCTGCATCCGTTGAGCTTCGACGATGGACCCGTCTCAGCGCCAACCTACGGCAGCCGTTCCCTTACCGCGGCGGCGAAGGCGGCCGGGGCTTCCTGGGGGATGTTGTGGCCGCAGCGTGGCAGCATCTTGTAGCGGAAAGGTCCATGGAAATGCCGCGCCACGGCAGCTTCGCCCTGCACCGGGGTCACCCCGTCGTCGGCGCCGGCCAAGACCGTGGTGGGCACGCTGATGGGTGGCTGCGCGGCGAGCCGGCGCTCGGTCTCGGCATAGGTTGGATCGTCCGATGCCAGGCCGTAACGGTGGCGATAGGAGTGGATCACGGTGTCGACGAAATCGGGATTGTCGAAGGCCGCGGCGGTAAGCGCGTAGGTGGCGTCGCTGAAGCGCCAGCTGGGCGACCACAGTGACCAGAGCAGTCGACAGAAGTCGCGGCGATGTTCCGCCAGGCCGGCGCGCCCCCGTTCACCGTGGAAATAGTACTGGTACCAATAGCGCAGCTCCGCCGCCGGCTCGGCCGGCTGGGTCGCCGCGGCGGCGATGTCCTGGATCGGATAGCCGTCGCCCAGCACCACCCCCGCGACCCGCTCGGGCCAGAGGGCGGCGACGATGCCAGCGGCGCGGCCACCCCAGTCGTAGCCGGCCAGGGTCGCCCGCTCCAGGCCCAGGGCATCGAGCAGCGCCAGGACGTCATGGGCCAGGGCCGCCTGCTGGCCGGAGCGCGGGGTATCGGCGCTTAGGTAACGGGTGGCGCCGTAGCCGCGCAAATAGGGCACATAGACCCGGCAGCCAGCGGCGGCCAGTTCGTCGGCCACCTCGGTGTAGGCGTGGATGTCGTAGGGAAAGCCATGCAGCAGCAGGACCGGCGCTCCAGTTTCCGGTCCCTGGACCTGATAGGCCACGTCCAAGACGCCGGCCTGGATAGAGGTGAGCATGAGAGTTCTCCGCCGTTGGGGGTATAGAGCGGAGAGGGATGAGAGGTTGGGAGTTCCCGCCGTTGGCCTGCGCGTGGAAAACGTCGGCGGTTTTCAACTTAAGGCATCCACGCCTATCGCGGCCATGGGCCGCTCCTACAAAAGCCCGATCATCCGTAGGAGCGGTCGCTACGGCGCACCGGCATGGCCGCGATAAGCCTGCTTACCCTGCCAGATACCGTCCGATCAGGGTCACGCCGGAGACCAGCACCAGCCAGGTCACCAGGCGGGTGAAGCGTTCGCGGGACAGGCGCCGCTGCAGGTGGCGACCGATCCAGCCACCAAGCAGCATGGCGGGCAGCAGGCAGACCGCCAAGAGCAGCAGGCTGCCGTCGCTGTATGCACCGGCGATCAGCAGCAGGACGATGCGAATGGAAGCGCTGCAGCCGATGAGAAAGCTCTGGGTGCCGCGGATGGCGTTCTTGTCCTGCAGGCGGCCATTGAGATAGAGCGCATAGAGAAAACCGCCGCTGCCGAACAGGGCGCCGCACAGGCCCCCGACGCCGCCCGCCGGGATCGACCAGGCCGGCGCCAGTTGGCGAAAGCCCTTGGGACTGAGCAGGCTGTAGGTGGAATAGGCGACCACGAAGAGGCCCAGCCAGAGCATCAGCAACCGGGCATCGGTGCGCATCAAGAGATAGGTGCCCAGGGCGGCGCCGAGCAGCAGCATGGGCAGCAATCGCTTGAGTTCGCGCCCGGCGATGGCACGGCGATCCGGTAGCCAGTTGTGGAAGGAGGCGAGGAAATCCAGCATCACCAGCAAGGGCACGATGCGCGATAGCGGCATCCAGCTGGTGAGCAAGGGACCGGCGACCAGGGCACTGCCGAAACCGGCCACGCCGAAGATCAGATAGGCCAGGACCACGATGGCTTCGATGAACAGCCAGTCGAGCGGACTGAAGGCGGGAACGAGGGCAGCGAGGGTTTCGAGCATGGGGCGCATCCTGCGACAGGAAAGCGCATTCTGCGCCCCGGGAATGGCCTATGAAAACCGCCGGCTGCCCGCGTTCACGGGAACCGGCGATCCAGAGCGACTCAGGGAATCAGGCGCTGAGCTCTGAGGCGGGTGAAGAGGTCGAGAAAGCTCGCCCGGGTGTCGCGATAGCCGAAGAAGCCCAGGTCGCGGCTCTTGGTCATGTCGTTGAGGCACTCGATTTCACGGCCAAGGTCGGCGTCGCTGTGCCACCAGGAGGCGAGCTTGTCGACATCGGCCTCCACCAGGCCATGTTCCTCGGCCAGCTTGCGCCACTGCGCCGGGGCCGTGTCCTTCATCCGCGCTTCCAGCGGCATGGGCTGCTCGGGATAGGGTGCCGGCTCCAGGTCGAAGAAGGCAGCGATCTCGCTCCACAGCCAGCGCCAGCGGAAGACGTCGCCATTGACGGTGTTGAAGGCCTGGTTGCGCGCCGCAGGCGCCAGGGCCGCCCACTCCAGCTGCTCGGCCAGCAGGCCGGCGTCGGTAACGTCGGTCAGGCTGTCCCACTGGGTACGGGAGCCGGGAAAGACGAAGGGTTGGCCGGTGGCCTTGCACAGGGAGGCGTAGACCGCCAGGGTCAGGCCCATGTTCATGGCGTTGGTGCCCTTGGCCTGGCCGATCATGCTGTGGGAGCGGTGCACGCTCCAGCCGAAGCCATGCCGTTCGGCGGCGGCGAAGAGGATGTCTTCCAGGGTGTAGTAGAAGTTGGCACCGGGCTGGCGCGGCTCGCTTTCGCGGAAGGGCGTCTCGGCCTTGCCGCTGCCGTATTCCTCGAAGGAGCCCAGGTAATGCTTGGTACCGGTGACCAGCGCCAGGTGCTGCAGCGGCGCGCCGGCCAGGGCCTGGCAGAGGTTGTTCATCATGGCGCCATTGGCCTCGACGTTTTCCTTCTCGGTGTCACGGCGGGTCCAGGTGCAGAAGAACACGTGGCTGATCGGCAGGCCGGCCAGGGCCTGGCGGGTGGACTCGGCGTCGAGCAGGTCGGCGGCGACCGGGATGACGCCTTCCTGGGCCACGGGTTTGCGGGCCAGACCATAGACGGTCCAACCCGAGGCCACCAGGGTATGGGCCAGGTTGTAGCCGGAAATGCCGGTGACGCCGACGATAAGAGCGGTGCCCTTGCGCATGAAACCTCCAGATAGGGAAGGATAGGGGCCTGCGGCAGTGCAGGCGCTGTAGATAAGGGAGTGCCTTGTCTCAGGGTTGATTCCAGCCTATTGGAGAATTAACGGCGTATCCTGGGTATAAATTCCTATTCAATAGGAATCACATTCCATAATAGCAAGCCAGCCTTGTATTCCTCCGAACGCCTCAAGGGCCTCGACGTCTTCGTCACCGTGGCCGATCTCGGCAGCTTCACCGCCGCCGGCGAGCGCCTCAACCTCACTGGTTCGGCCGTCGGCAAGAGCGTGGCGCGGCTGGAAAGCCGACTGGGCGTGCGGCTGTTCCAGCGCACCACCCGCCGTCTGCGCCTGACCGAGGCGGGCGCCAGCTTCTATCGCACCTGCACCGGGGTGCTGGCCGAACTGGAACAGGCCGAGCTGGGGCTGACCGCGCAGGACGGCGAGCCCCACGGCCGGGTGCGCATCGACCTGCCCGCCTCCTATGGTCGCCTGCACGTACTGCCGCTGATCCTGGAGCTGCTGCATCGCTATCCCCTGCTGCAACCGGATCTGTCGCTGTCGGATCGCTTCGTCGATCCGGTCCACGAGGGCATCGACATCCTGGTACGCATCGGCGGCTCCGATGCCTGGCCAGCCAGCCTGGGGCATCGCTTCCTCGGTACCCAGCGACAGGTCTTTTGCGCCGCTCCGGCCTATCTCGCCCAGCATGGCCGACCCCAGACCCCGGCTGACCTGGTCGAGCACCAGTGCATCGGCTTTCGCCAGGCCGACGGCCTGATCAGCCCCTGGCAGTTGCGCGGCGAACAGCCGGGCGACAGCGAACGCTGGATCTTCCAGCCACGCCTGGTGGTGGGCGATGGCGAAGGCGAGGTGCTGGCCGCCCTGGCCGGCCATGGCATCGCCCAGTTGCCGACCTGGCTGATCGCCACGCACCTGGCCAGTGGCGCCCTGGTCGATGTGCTGCCCGAGCATGGCGTCGAGGGCTCGCCGATCAACCTGGTATGGCCACGCAGTCGCGAGACCCTGCCCCGGGTCCGGCTGCTGCTCGACCACCTGGCCACGCGCCTGTTGACCCACCGTGGCGCCCAGGCTGTCCCGCTAGGCACGACCGGTCGACGGCGGGCCGTGGCAAGGGCGGGAACATCCGCTCCGGCACCCCGGTCGTAAGACCTCGTGCCCTGCCCGCCCATGAGTTCCATCGATGGGCGGCATGACCGATATCGAGACGATCGATTGGTGCCGCCGTGCCTGGCTGCGCAGGATCGACGGTTTGCTAGCTGGCCAGGCCCGCCTGGCCGCCCCGCTCCACCCTGCAGTTCCACCATCTAGATGAGGTATCTCATGAGCCAAGCCCAAGGCTACGCTGCCCAGTCCGCCGACCAGCCCCTGGCGCCCTTCTCCTTCGAGCGGCGTGAACCCGGCGCCCACGATGTGCAGATCGACATCCTCTTCTGCGGCGTCTGCCATTCCGACCTGCACACCGCACGCAACGAGTGGAACAACACTCTCTATCCGTCCGTGCCCGGCCACGAGATCGTCGGTACCGTCACCGCGGTCGGTGCCCATGTGAAGAACTTCAAGGTCGGCGATACCGTCGGCGTCGGCTGCATGGTCGACAGCTGCCAGCACTGCGCCCCCTGTGATGCCGGCGAAGAGTCCTATTGCGAGAACGGCTTCACCGGCACCTACAACGGCAACCTCTACGGCGGCAGCGAAAACACCCAGGGCGGCTACTCCGACCACATCGTGGTCAACGAGAAGTTCGTGCTCAAGGTGAGCCACACCGAGAACCTGGCCGCCGTGGCGCCGCTGCTCTGCGCCGGCATCACCACCTACTCGCCGCTGGCCCACTGGAAGGTCGGCCCGGGCAAGAAGGTCGGCATCGTCGGTCTGGGTGGCCTCGGCCACATGGGCGTGAAGATCGCCCACGCCATGGGTGCCCACGTGGTGCTCTTCACCACCAGCGCCAACAAGAAGGACGACGCCCTGCGTCTGGGCGCCGACGAGGTGGTGGTGTCGAAGAACGAAGACGAGATGGCCGCGCACGCGAACAGCTTCGACTTCATCCTCAACACCGTGGCCGCGCCGCACAACCTGGACGCCTTCCTCACCCTGCTCAAGTGGGACGGCACCATGACCCTGGTCGGCGTACCCGCTGAGCCGCACCCGGCGCCCAGCGTCTTCAACCTGGTGATGAAGCGCCGCCAGCTGGCCGGCTCGCTCATTGGCGGCATCCGCGAGACCCAGGAGATGCTGGACTTCTGCGCCAAGCACGGCATCGTTTCGGACATCGAGCAGATCGCCATCCAGGACATCAACGACGCCTATGAGCGCATGCTCAAGAGCGATGTGAAGTATCGCTTCGTGATCGACATGCAAAGCCTCAAGCAGGGCCAGACCGCGGCCTGATCCCGCGCTCCGCTCCGCTGACAACGCCCGCGCCCGTCGCGGGCGTTGTCATTTCCGGTAACGCATTTTTGCTGTGACCTGCGGTCTTAGCGATAGCAAAGATCAGGAGGCAAGCGCCATGCAGTGGGACAAGGGACAACGTAGCGACAACGTGCAACAGGCCAGCGGCGGACGCGGCATGAAGATCGGCGGCGGCCTGGGCCTGGGTGGCGTGGCCCTGGTGGTGGTGTTCGGCCTGCTCAGCGGCCAGAGTCCGACGCAGATCCTCGGCAACCTGATCAGCCTCAGCGGCCAGAGCGCGCCCAGCCAGCAGGAGACCACCGCCCCGGCCGACAATCGCCAGGTGGACTTCGTCCGCGTGGTGCTGGGCGAGACCGAAAACACCTGGACGCGCATCTTCCAGGCCCATGGCGAGCAGTACCAGCCGCCCAAGCTGGTGCTGTTCAACGGCCAGGTGCAATCCGGTTGCGGTGGCGCCACCGCGGCCAGCGGCCCCTTCTATTGCCCGGTGGACAGCAAGGTCTACCTGGACCTGACCTTCTTCCAGGAACTGCAGCAGCGCTTCGGCGCCGACGGCGACTTCGCCCGCGCCTACGTCATCGCCCACGAGGTCGGCCACCACGTGCAGAACCTCACCGGCACCACCAACAAGATGGAAGCAGCGCGCCGTCGCGGTATCCCCACCGAAGGCGCCACCGGGTTGTCGGTGCGGTTGGAGTTGCAGGCCGACTGCTATGCCGGGGTCTGGGCCAACGACGCCCAGAAGCGTTTGAACTGGCTGGAGCCGGGTGACCTGGAGAAGGCGCTGAACGCCGCCAACGCCATTGGCGATGACCGCTTGCAACGCCAGTCCCAGGGTCGCGTGGTACCGGATTCCTTCACCCACGGCAGCTCCGCGCAGCGGGTCAAGTGGTTCCGTACCGGCTTCGACAGTGGCAAGGTGGAGAGCTGCGATACCTTCGCCGCCAAGGCACTCTAACGTCACCGGGAGCCTCCCATGCGTCGCCTGCTCGCGCTGTGCCTGGCCTTGGCCTGGGGCTCCGCCCTGGCGGCGCCTCATGAGGGGGTCGCCCGTATCGTCAGCGACCGCTTGCCGCTTGCCGCTTGCCGCTTGCCGCTTGGTCAGGCGCAGGCCGCGTTGCAGCTATCCACCGACTGGAATCAGCCGCATCCGGAAATTCGCCGCGCGCTGGTGATCGTCCATGGTCGCCTGCGCAATGCCGCGACCTATTTCCGTTCCGGCGAGACGGCCACCGCGGCGGCCGGCGCTGCGGCGGACACCCTGGTGATCGCCCCGCAATTTCTCAACGAAAAGGACGTCCAGCGGCATCGCCTGCCGGACGACCTGCTGCGCTGGCAGGGCAATGCCTGGATGGGTGGCGAACCCGCCCTGGGTCCGCAGCCGCTGAGCAGCTTTGCCGTGTTCGACGCCCTGCTCGCCCGCCTGGCGGACCGCCAGCGCCTGCCCAATCTGCAGGAGGTGGTGCTCGCCGGCCATTCCGGCGGTGGCCAGGTGGTGCAACGCTACGCCGTGCTCGGCCACGGCGAGCGCGCCCTCGCCGCCACGGGCATCCGCCTGAGATACGTGGTGGCCAATCCGTCGTCCTATGCCTATTTCGATGCCCGTCGCCCGGATGCGCAGGGCCAACCCGTGCCCTTCGCCGGCGCGGCCAGTTGCCCGGATTTCGACACCTGGAAATACGGCTTGCAGGGCCTGCCGGCCTATGCCGAAGGACGCTCGGCGGCCAGCCTGGAGCAGCACTATGCGGGGCTCGACGTCACCTATCTGCTGGGCGCCAAGGACACCGACCCCAACCATCCGGCGCTGGACAAGGGCTGCGCCGCCGAGGCCCAGGGCCCCTATCGCCTGGCCCGCGGACTGAACTACTACCGTTACCTGCAGGGCCGTCATCCGGAGCTGCGCCAGCAGCTGGTGGAGGTGCCGGGCGTCGGTCACAACGGCGATGCCCTTTTCACCTCGCCCGAGGGTCGTCGGGCGCTGTTCGGCGCTGGCGGCTAGCGCTCAACCCTCCAGGGTTTCGGGCTTGCCCAGCAGCTCCTGTACCCGGTCGACCAGGACCTCCAGGGTGAAGGGCTTGCCCAGCACGGCCATCCGCTCGCCGACCAGGGGCACGGGTGGCGCGTTGCCCGCCGCATAACCGGTGATGAAGAGGATCGGTAGATGCGGTCTGAGGGTACGGGCCGCGTTGGCCAGCAAGCGGCCGTTAAGCCCCGGCAGCCCGACATCGGTGATCAACAGGTCGAAGCCTTCGCCTTCGCGCAGCGCTGCCAGCGCCGCTTCGGCATCGACGGCGTCACGATACCGCCAGCCCAGTTCGACGAACAACTGCACCAGCAACGTGCGAATGACCGCATCGTCTTCCACCAGCAGCACCCGGACGCTGGGTAGCACGCGGCCGGTCGTGGCGCTGGGGAGCGCAAGCGGCGCGCGGATCGGCGTGGCCGGATGACGCGGTAGCAGCAGGCTCACCCGGCAGCCCTGTCCTGGCGCACTGGTCACGCTCACCTGGCCGCGGGACTGGCGGACGAAGCCATAGATCATGGACAGTCCCAACCCCGAGCCCTGGCCCACCGGCTTGGTGGTGAAGAAGGGCTCGAAGACTCGCTCCAGTACCTCCGGCGCCATGCCCACGCCGTCGTCAGCCACTTCGATCAGCAGGTAGTCGCCCGCTGGCAGCGCCGCGTCGTCGTCGGGCTGCACCCAGTTGCGCGCACCTATGGTCAGGGTGCCCCCCGCCGGCATGGCATCGCGGCTGTTGATGGCCAGATTGAGCAGGGCGTTTTCCAGCTGGTGGGGATCGGCGTCGACCGACCAGAGCCCGGCGTCCAGCTCGAGCTGGCAGCGGATCTGCGGCCCCAGGCTGTGCAGCAGCAACTCCTGGAAATCGCCGATCAGCCGGGCGACGTCGACCGCCTGGGGATTGAGCGTCTGGCGACGGGAAAAGGCCAGCAGCCGATGGGTGAGACTGGCGCCTCGGCCCACCGACTGGGTGGCGGTGTCGAGCAGACTACCGACCCCGGCGAGGACCTCCGGCGCCAGGCGGCGACGCATGAGGTCCAGGCTGGCCTGGATGCCGGCCAGCAAGTTGTTGAAATCGTGGGCGATGCCGCCAGTGAGCTGCCCCACGGCTTCCATCTTCTGCGCCTGGCGCAGCAGCTCCTCGGCCTGGGCGCGACTTTGCATCTCCTCGCGCAGCTGGCGATTGCTCTCCTCCAGTTCGGCGGTCCGCGCCTGGACCTGAACCTCCAGGGTGGCGCGCTCGCGGCGCAGGGCCTCTTCGGCCTCGCGGCGGTCATCGATGTCTTCGCTGGTGCCGTACCAGCGGATCACGGTGCCCGCCGCATCGCGCCGCGGATAGGCACGGGTGCGCAGCCAGCAATGGCTGCCATCCGCCACCTGTACCCGGTGTTCCTGGTCGTAGGGCCGACCGGCGCTGCGCGCCGCGTCCCAGGCCTGCCGGGTCGCCTGGCGATCGCCCGGATGCACCACCGTCCAAAAGCTATCGGCTTCCAGCATCGGCTGGCCGGTCAGCTGCTGCCAGCGCGGCGAAAAGACCATGTGCTGACCGCTGGGATCGCAGGTCCAGGTGTACTGGGGATTGAGCTCCACCAAATGGCGATAGTGGTCTTCGCTTTCGCGCAGCTGAAGATCCGCCTGATAGCGCTCGATGGCCAGGGCGGCGGTCTCGGTGACCAGGCGGAAGGCGTTGCGCTCGGCCGCCAGGGGGTGCCGTGGCTCGAGGAAATAGTTGGCGAAGGTGCCCAGCAGCCGGCCATCCAGGGCCAGCAGCGGCATCGACCAGCAAGCCCGCAGGCCGTAGCGTAGCGCCAGGTCACGGGCGCCCGCCCATAGCGGATCGCAGGCAATGTCCTCGACATAGACGGCTTCGCGCCGGTAGGCAGCAGTGCCACAGGAGCCCGCCAGCGGGCCGATCTCCAGCCGACCGAGATCGCGGCTGTAGGCTTCCGGCAGACTGGGCGCGATGCCGTCCTGCAGATAGCGGCCGTCCTCGCTGAGCAACAGGATGCAGGCATGCAGGCGAACCTGGGCCAGAGCCTCCACCCGCTGCATCAGCGCGTGCAGCACGCTGGTCAGAGGCAGCCCGGTGGCAAGGCTTTCCAGCGTCTGGCGCTCGTACTGGCGCAGATCGCTGGCAGAGGGCTGATCGCTGGAAGCGGCGTGGAGGCTCATAGGGCTGGCCCGACATGGATCCGAAGCCGGCATCTTAGCCAGCCCCCAGACAAACGACAGACTATTTACGCCTAACGGACAAATTTCCAGCGTCAGAGCGCCGCCAGGATCTCCGCACAGGTCTCGAAGCGCTGGTCACGCGCCGCGGGCCAGGGATCACCGGGCTGATTGACCTGCAAGGTGCGACACCCCACCGCCCGCCCACACTCCAGGTCGTAGCGGTGATCACCGACCATCACCAGACTGGCGGGCGCCACCCGCCAGCGCTCGGCCAGCCGCAGCAGACCGCCCGGATCGGGTTTGGGCGCCGCCTCGTCGCGGCCCAGTACGGCAGCCGGATCGAAGCAGTCCTCCAGGCCGATGGCAGCCAGGGTCAGCAGTGCCAGGTCGCGAGCATTGCGGGTGAGGATGCCCAGGTGGCAGCCGCGCTCATGCAGCGCGCGCACCAGCGCCGCCGCGCCCGGCGCCGGGCGGGCGGCCACCGCCAGTTCGCGCTCGTGCTCGAACAGCCAGGCGTGCTTGGCCTCGCGCTCGGTGGCGGGCAGCTCGGCCAGGTGGTGGAGGATGTCGGCCTGCTCGGGAATGCCCAGGTGCCGGCGAATGGCGGCGAAGTCGTGTACCGCCAGGGTCAGGGTGCCGTCCATATCGAACACCCAGTGGCTGAGGTGGCGCAGCGTCATGCAGAGATCCTTTGGCTAGGGTGACCTTCGGGCACTCCGGGGGAACCCCCGTCACCCGTGATCCGTCTGGTGGAGACAACCTTCTGCAGGAGTCTACCCATGACGACGACCGTTCGGGCGCTACTTTTCGATGTCTTCGGCACCGTGGTGGATTGGCGCGGCAGTCTGGTCACCGGTCTGCAAGGACTGTCCGCCAAGCACGGCGTCCAGGGCGACTGGGAGCGGCTGGCCGATGCCTGGCGCGCCGAAGCCTATGAGGCCATCCTGCCGCAGATCGCCGCCCGCAGCCTGCCCTGGTTGCCCCTCGACGAGGTCCATCGTCTGGCGTTGGACGAATTGCTGCCACGCCACGGCCTGGTCGGCCTGACCACCGCCGAGGTGGCCTGGATCAATCGCCTCTGGCACCAGCTGACGCCCTGGCCCGATGCCGTACCGGGTCTCACGCGGCTGCGCCAGGGTTATCCGGTCTGCGCCCTGTCCAATGGCAATGTCAGCCTGTTGCTGGACATGGCCCGCCACGCCGGTCTGCCCTGGGACATGCTGTTCGGCGCCGATCTTTTCAAGCGCTACAAACCGGCCGCGGAGGTCTACCTTGGCGCCTGCGCCCTGCTCGACCTGCAACCGGAACAGGTGATGCTCTGCGCCGCCCACAATGGCGACCTGCAGGCGGCCAAGGAGCTGGGCCTGGCCACCGCCTTCATCCAGCGCCCACGGGAAAAGGGTCCGGCGGGTGGCGAGGTGTCCAGCGGCGGCTGGGATCTGGAAGCGAGCGACCTGCAGGACCTCGCCGACCAGTTGGGCATGGCGGCCATCGAGCGAGATCCGGCAGAGCCCGAGCCCGGCGATTGAGCGCGGCCCGGGCGCTTCGGTATCCTGCCGGATACCTTTCGCCAGGGCACCGCCATGGGTTTTCTCGACAAGCTGCGCAAGAAACGTGAACGCCAGGCGCTGGCCGCCCTGCCCCGCCTGCACCAGCGCACGGCGCGCCTGCGCCGCGAGCTGCCCGACTACGAGATCGGTGCCGGCACCTACGGCGCGCCCAGGGTGTTCGATCTCAAGGAAGGCGCCACCCTGCGCCTGGGACGCTACACCTCCATCGCTGAGGGGGTAAGGATCCTGCTCGGCGGCCTCCACCGGCTGGACTGGGTGACTACCTATCCCTTCCCTGCCTTCGTCGACGACCTGGCCCACATCACCGACTACGGCGGCACCCGCGGCGACGTGGTGATCGGCAGCGATTGCTGGATCTGCACCGATGCGCTGATCCTCTCCGGCGTCACCATCGGCCATGGCGCCGTGGTCGCCGCCGGTGCCGTGGTCACCCGTGACGTGCCGCCCTATGCGGTGGTGGGCGGCAATCCGGCGCGCTTCATCCGCTGGCGCTTTCCCGAAGCCACCTGCCAGGCGCTGCTCGACATCGCCTGGTGGGACTGGCCCGAAGCGGAGATCCTGGCTGCCGGCGAACACCTGTGCAGTGCCGATATCGAGGGCTTCATCGCCTACGCGCGGGCGCGCCATCCGGCGCCCTGAAGCCGTCGCCTGGAACTCGGAACCGCTCCCAGGGTTCACCTTCATTAGTCACTTCGTTGAAGGTTCTCCATGGAAGCGCTCGATCTGTTGCAATGGCCGGCCATGGCCATCACCCTGCTCGCCGCCTGGCTGGTAGCCTCTCAGCGTCAGGGCCGGCGCAACCTGGGCTTCTGGGTCTTCCTGCTCAGCAACGGCCTGTGGATCGCCTGGGGCCTGCAGGCCGAGGCCTATGCTCTGATCGTGCTGCAGCTGGGCCTGGCGGCGATGAATCTGCGCGGGGTGCGCCGCAACGCCAGCGAAGCGCCGGCTGCTGCGGTCGCGGAGGCCTCGGGCAGGGCATAATGACCGGCCCTGCGTCAGACGGCCCCCGCCCATGCAGTACAGCGTCACCCCCATCGGCCACGTCCGCTCCTGCTTCAAGGAGAAATTCGCCATTCCCCGGCAACCCGCGCTGGCCCCGGCCGCCCGTGGCGTGCTGGAACTGCTGCCGCCCTTCGACCGGCCCGAAGCGGTCGCGGGCCTGGAAGGCGTCAGCCATGTCTGGCTGCTGTTCCTGTTCCACCAGGCCCTGGAAAGCCAGCCGCGGCTGCGGGTGCGGCCACCACGGCTGGGTGGCAATCGCTATCTGGGCGTCTTCGCCACCCGCGCCACCCACAGACCCAATGGCATCGGCCAGTCGGTGGTGCGCCTCGACGGCCTGGAACCGGGACGGCTGCTGCTCTCGGGGATCGATCTGCTCGACGGCACCCCGGTACTGGACATCAAGCCCTATGTGCCCTATGCCGACAGCCCCCCGGGCGCCCTCAACGCCATCGCGGAGGCGCCCCCGCTGGCCCTCGCGGTCAGTTGGGCGGACGCGGCGCGGGTCCAGGCCGAGGCTCATGGCCAGCGCCTGGGCGAGCCCCTGGCCGAACTGATCGAGCAGTGCCTGGCCCAGGATCCACGCCCGGCCTACCAGACGCCGACGCCCGAGCGGCGCTACGGGGTGCGGCTGTGGGATGTGGAGGTGCACTGGCACTATCCAACCGCGACCTCCATCCAGGTGCTGAACGTCACCGCCGCGGTCTGACACGGCCCCGTTTGCATTCCGGCGCCCGCGCCCCCAACAATGACAGTGCCGGATCGCATGAAGTGGTCCGCACCCGGCTACGGCCGCCGTTCGGCCGTATCACCGATAGGGAAGCATCTATGGCTCCAAGCAGACAGGTCATCAACGCTCAGGTCAGCCCCAAGGGCAGCCTGGAGACCCTTTCCCAGCGCGAGGTCCAGCAGCTCAGCGCCGCCGGCTCGGGCAACCTCTACCAGCTCTTTCGCCAGTGCGCCCTGGCCATCCTCAATACCGGCGCCCACAGCGACAACGCCAAGACCATCCTCGAGGCCTACCAGGACTTCGAGATCCGCATCCACCAGCAGGACCGCGGCGTGCGCCTGGAACTGGTCAACGCCCCGGCCGATGCCTTCGTCGACGGCGAGATGATTGCCAGTACCCGCGAGATGCTGTTCAGCGCCCTGCGTGACATCGTCTACACCGAGAGCGAGCAGAGCAGCCTGCGCATCGATCTGGAGAGCTCCGAGGGCATCACCGATTACGTCTTCCACCTGCTGCGCAATGCCCGCACCCTACGCGCCGGCGTGGAGCCGAAGATGGTGGTCTGCTGGGGCGGTCACTCCATCAGCACCGAGGAATACAAGTACACCAAGAAGGTCGGCCACGAACTCGGCCTGCGCAACCTGGACATCTGCACCGGCTGCGGCCCGGGCGTGATGAAGGGCCCGATGAAGGGCGCCACCATCGCCCACGCCAAGCAGCGCCTCCAGGGCGGTCGCTACCTGGGCCTCACCGAGCCGGGCATCATCGCCGCCGAGGCACCCAATCCCATCGTCAACGAACTGGTGATCCTGCCCGACATCGAGAAGCGCCTGGAAGCCTTCGTCCGCGTCGGCCACGGCATCATCATCTTCCCGGGCGGCGCCGGCACGGCAGAGGAATTCCTCTATCTGCTGGGCATTCTCATGCATCCGGACAACAGGGACATTCCCTTCCCGGTAGTGCTCACCGGACCGCAGAGCGCCGCGCCCTATCTGGAGCAACTGCACGCCTTCATCGGCGCGACCCTGGGCGAAGCCGCACAACGCCACTACCAGATCGTGGTCAACGATCCGGTCGAGGTGGCCCGGCTGATGGCCCAGGGCCTCAAGGCGGTCAAGCAATTCCGCCGCGACCGCCACGATGCCTTCCACTTCAACTGGCTGCTGCGCATCGAAGAAGGCTTCCAGCGGCCCTTCGATCCCACCCACGAGAACATGGCCGCCCTGCAGCTGACCCATGCCGTGCCACCCCATGAACTGGCCGCCAACCTGCGCCGCGCCTTTTCCGGCATCGTCGCCGGCAACGTCAAGGCCAAGGGCATCCAGTTGATCGAGGAGCGCGGGCCCTACGAGATCCATGGCGATCCCGACATCATGCGGCCGCTGGATCGGCTGCTGCAGGCCTTCGTCGAGCAGCACCGCATGAAGCTACCCGGTGGCGCGGCCTACGAGCCCTGCTATCGCGTGGTCAGCTGAATCCTTTCACGCGGGCCTTTTTCGGCCGGTTTCCAGCTTCCATGACCGTTCGTCAGCGTCCTGTTCGACGAACGGTCATCATGCTGGCTAGGTGATATCAAAAATTCGCTAGCTAGCTATCTAGAGCGCTTTGCTGACCTTTCTCTGCCGGGTGACGGAGTGACTTTGTCGCTCCAAAAAAACCTCGCGCGCTAACTGCATGACACTGGCCTCAAGCCCCTCTTCACCACGCCGATAGGGCAAGGCAAGCTAACCTCAGAGCGCGGGTTGCCGTGGTGAAATCTACCCGGACGGAGAACCCGTCGGGCCGTCTTCCTCCAGCCGCGCCAGACTTCCTGCCGAGGCCATGGAATGAACAACTGGCTGGGACTCGACTTTCTCGTCGCTCCTCTCGACCACACCCAGATCCACCTCCACGGTCAGTACGACGGCTGGCTGGTCGCCCTCGCCTATCTGGTCGCGGTCAGTGCCTGCTACGTGACCCTGGTATTCGCCGAGCGCATCGGCCAGACCCGCACCCTGGCGCGGCGGCGGGCCTGGAGTCTGATGGGCGCCCTGAGCTTCGGCTTCGGCGTCTGGGGCATGCACTTCATCGCCATGCTCGCCTTCACCGTGCCCACCCGGGTGCACTACGACCTCTTCATCACCATCGCCTCGCTGCTGATCGTGGTACTGGCCGGACTCATGGCCATGCCCGCCCTCAGCCAGCCCGACCTCACCCTTGGGCAGCGCCTCAAGGCCGGTATCGTGCTGAGCGTGGGCATCGTGCTCATGCACTACACCGGCATGGCGGCGGTGCATACCGAGGCTGTGGTGCTCTATCGACCACTGCCCTTCCTGCTGTCGATCGGCATCGCCGTAGGGGCCAGCTTCGCCGCGCTGCAACTGATCCAGATCTTCCGTCGCCACTACACCGGCATCTATCGCTGGCTGCGCATGGCCACCGCCCTGGTGATGGGACTGGCCATCGCCGCCATGCACTTCACCGGCATGTGGTCCATGGTGCTGATCGCACCGACCCAGACCGAAAGCATCCTGCAAGGCGCCAGCAATTCCTGGCAGCTGGGGGTGGGCATCGCCATCATCGCCCTGTTGCTGGGGGTGGGCGGCCTGGGCGCGGCCTGGGCGGATCGCCAGCTGCAACGTAAGGAAAACGACCTGGAGCGGGTCAACTCCCTGGTCGGCCAGCTCGACGAGGCCCGCGCCTCACTGCAGCAGGCGGCGCACTACGACCCCCTCACCGATCTGCACAATCGCCGCGCCTTCAACCAGGCCTTCGCCGAGATCCTCGAACGCCACGCCCAGCAGGGGCGCAACCTGGGAGTGATGTTTCTCGACATCGATCACTTCAAGCGCATCAACGACAGCCTTGGCCACGATGCCGGTGACCAGCTGCTGGTGGCCATGGCCAAGATCATTCGCGATGCGGTGCGCGAAGGCGATCTGGTGGCGCGCTTCGGCGGTGACGAATTCTGCATCCTGGCCAGCCTCGCCGGGCCCGAAGAGGCCCGGCAGCTGGCCCAGCGCATTCTGGAACGCCTGCGCAACCCCGTCACCATCGGCAGCCGCACCCTGGTCATGACCACCAGCATCGGCATCAGTCTCTATCCCCGCGACGGCGGCTGCTGCGAGGAACTGCTCAAGAGCGCGGATCTTGCGCTCTATCTGTCCAAGGGCAATGGCCGCAACACCTACAGCT
Organism: Pseudomonas sp. PLB05; assembly: GCF_021106615.1. NCBI lineage: Bacteria > Pseudomonadati > Pseudomonadota > Gammaproteobacteria > Pseudomonadales > Pseudomonadaceae > Pseudomonas > Pseudomonas sp. PLB05. The sequence continues at coordinate 155,759 of NZ_JAJOHO010000001.1, read as the reverse complement.
TCTTCGACGAGACCCTGCGTGAGAAGATCTCGCTGCAACTGGAGCTGGAGGCCGAACTGCGCGAGGCCCTGGTCGAGGAACGCGGGCTGCAGCTCTACTATCAGCCGATCCTCGATGTCGCCAGCGGCCAGCTGGACAAGGCCGAAGCCCTGATCCGCTGGGATCACCCCCGCCTCGGCATGCTGGCACCGAACTGCTTTCTCGGCGTGGCCGAGGCCAATGGGTTCATCGAGGACCTGGACGCCTGGGTGCTCAGACGTGCCTGCCAGGACCTCGCCGAGCTGACCTCCGCCGGTCTCACGGAGTTGCGTCTAGCGGTCAACTGCTCGGCCTTGAGCCTGAGCAATGACGCCCTGCCCGGACAGATCGCCTGGCGGCTGGACGACCATCGGCTGTCGCCGCGGCGCCTGGAACTGGAGGTGACCGAGAATGCCCTGGTCAAGAACGTGCAGCCTACCGCCGAATTGCTGCAGCGCATCCGCGACTTGGGCGTGACGGTGTCCATCGACGACTTCGGCACCGGCTATTCGTCGCTGGCCTATCTCAAGCGCCTGCCGATCGACACCGTGAAGATCGACCGCTCCTTCGTCACCGGGTTGGCCGAGGGCAATGCCGACCACCAGATCGTCCAGGCCATCATCGGCATGGCCCGGCCGCTCAAGCTCAAGGTCACCGCCGAGGGCGTCGAGCACCTGGAGCAGCTGCGCCTGCTCTGCGACCTGGGCTGCGACTTCATCCAGGGCTATCACATCAGCCGACCGGTCCCCCTGGCCCAGGTGCCCGAGGTGATCGCCCGCTATGCCAGCGGAGTCTGTCCACTGCAGGCCCAGGCCGAAGCGGACGCCGATGCCCTGGCCCTGGCCAAGGCGCTCGGCTAGCCGCGCCGATAGCGCAGCCAGACGCTGCCGTCGTCCTGGGCTACGGCCGAATCCAGCGTGAGGTAGAGCGGCTGCTGCCAGGCCTGCTCGGCGATCTCGAAGGACGCCGGATGGGCGCCGCGACCGTCCACCAGCGGAATGATCAGCACGCTGATCTCGTCCACCAGCCCGGCGGCGACAAAGGAGCCGCTGACATGGGGACCGCCTTCCACCACCAGTCGCTCGATGCCCAGCTCGGCGTTCAGCAGTTCCAGCACCGCGGCCAGGTCCAGTTCCTGCTTGCCGCCGAAGACATAGGAGGCGCCGATGTTCTGCAGGTGGGCCAGGTAGTCGTCGCTGACCCCTTCGGTAAGCACTGCCACCACATGGGAATCCAGCGCCTCGTTCTTCTTCCAGGCCACCTTGCCCTGGGGATCGATGGCGATGGCGTATTTGGCGGCGTCGCGCTGGGCGAAATGGTGGGTGCGCGGGATGGGCGCCTGGGCGACGCCGGTGGGATAACCCTCGCCGTGGGCGATCTCTTCCATGGTCACCCGGCCACAGGCCCAGGCGTCGAAGTCGAAGCGCTCGGCCAGGCGCTCGTAGGTCGCATCGGCCTGTTTCTTGACGGTACGGTCCCAGCCGTCGGTGAGGGCGTGACCGTCGACCGACGACATCATATGGCAGATCACATAGGGCTTCATGGGGGCTCCCGGCAATGGCGTGTCGCCATGACACGCCCTGCAGAAACCGACCGGCCCGGCGCCGGAGGAGTTCAGCCCACCGGGCCGCGGAAACGAAAAACCCGCCGGAGGGCGGGTCTTCGTGGAGCCGGGTCGCGTTACTTCTCGACGAAGGCGCGCTCGATCAGGTAGTCGCCCGGATCGCCCATGCGCGGCGAGATGGTCAGGCCGAATTCGTTCAGCACGGCGCTGGTCTCGTCCAGCATGCTCGGGCTGCCGCAGATCATCGCGCGGTCGTCCTGGGGATTGATCGGCGGCAGGCCGATGTCCGCGAACAGCTTGCCGCTGCGCATCAGGTCGGTCTGACGACCCTGGTTGCGGAATTCTTCGCGGGTGACCAGGGGGTAGTAGATCAGCTTCTCGCGGACCAGGTCGCCGATGAATTCGTGCTCCGGCAGGGTCTTGGTGATGAAGTCGGCGTAGGCCAGCTCGTTCACGTAGCGCACGCCGTGGACCAGGATCACCTTCTCGAAGCGCTCGTAGGTCTCCGGATCCTGGATGGTGCTCAGGAAGGGCGCCATGCCGGTGCCGGTGCTCAGCAGATAGAGGTGCTTGGCGGGCTTGAGGTCACTGAGGATCAGGGTGCCCGTGGGCTTGCGACTGACCATCAGGTTGTCGCCTTCCTTGAGGTGCTGCAGGCGCGAGGTCAGGGGGCCGTCCGGCACCTTGATGCTGAAGAACTCCAGGTGCTCTTCGTAGTTGGGGCTGGCGATGCTGTAGGCGCGCATCAGCGGGCGACCGCCCTCGGTCTCCAGGCCGATCATCACGAACTGACCGTTCTCGAAACGCAGGCCCGCGTTGCGGGTGGTCTTGAAGCTGAACAGGGTGTCGTTCCAGTGATGAACGCTCAGGACGCGCTCGGTGTACAGGTTGCTCATCGATGACTCCAGGAAAAATCGGTACAGCCCGGGGCTGGATAGAAATTGCGCGACAGTTTATAGAGGGGGAAAATATCCGTGAAATGAATAATTCGAATATAGGTTATCCAAAAGGCAGATATGAGATTCACGTTGCGTCAACTCGAGGTCTTCGTCGCCGTGGCCCGCCAGGAAAGCGTTTCCCGCGCGGCCGAGGCGCTCAGTCTGTCGCAGTCGGCCACCAGTACCGCCCTGGGCGAACTGGAACGGCAATTCGACTGCCGGGTGTTCGACCGCGCCGGCAAGCGTTTGACGCTCAACGCCCTGGGTCGTCAATTGCTGCCCAAGGCGGTGGCCCTGCTGGACCGCAGCGCCGAGGTGGAAAACCTGTTGCGCGGCAAGACCGGCTTCGGCTCCCTGGAGGTCGGCGCGACCCTCACCATCGGCAACTACCTGGCCACCCTGCTGCTGGGCGACTTCATGCAGCGCCATCCCGATTGCCGGGTGCGGCTGCACGTCCACAACACCGCCAGCGTGGTGCAGCGTATCGCCAACCATGACATCGACCTCGGTCTGATCGAAGGCGATTGCCAGCATCCGGACCTGGAGGTGCAGCCCTGGATCGAAGACGAACTGGTGGTGTTCTGCGCGCCTGGGCACGTCCTGGCAGGAAAGCAGGCCACCCAGGCCGAGCTGGAAGCCCAGGCCTGGATCCTCCGCGAACAGGGCTCCGGCACCCGCCTGACCTTCGACCAGGCCATGCGGCATCACGCCCAGCCGCTGGACGTGCGCCTGGAGCTGGAGCACACCGAGGCCATCCTGCGGGCGGTGGAGTCGGGGCTGGGCATCGGCTGCCTGTCGCGGCTGGCGCTACGCGACGCCTTCGCCCGCGGCACCCTGGTGCCCATCGCCACCCCGACCCTGGATCTGCGTCGCCAGTTCTGTTTCATCTGGCACAAGCAGAAGTACCAGACCGGGGCCATGGTCGAATTCCTCGACCTCTGCCGCCAGCTCACTCAGGGCCTTAGCCGCAGCGATCAGATCGACACCACGCGGCCCCGATCCTACTGATCACTGGCCTTGGTAGATCCGGCGATTCTCCAGCTCCCGCTGCTCGTGGCGGCGGTGGGCGCGCAGCGCCAACAGGGCCAGGATGCCGATGATCAGGCGATAGCCCTGGGAATAGAGATCCAGCTCGGCGGTGGCCGACTCGCCCAGCACGCCGCTGATCAGCCGCACCACGAACAGCGTCAGCTGCACGAAGGCCACCAGCAGCAGGCCGGCCGACAGCCATTCCGCCCGGCGAAAGGCCAGCACGGCGAACAGCGCCAGGGCGAACTGCATGCCGCCATACCAGACCCGCGCCTCGGCCACCGACGCCGAATCCATCAGCACCATGCCGCGGGCATTGGCCATCTCGTAGGGATAGAACCAGTGCGCCAGGGCGAGTCCAAACCAGACCAGGGCCTGCAGACCCAACACCAGACGTGCGAAGCGAAGCTCGGACATTCCCCGTTTCTCCTTGGGGCCAGAGGTGGATGACAGCCGCTCCAGTGTAGCCAGCCAAACGAGCTGGCGCAGGTAGCGATCCGCTGCCGATGCAGACCGCCGCAGCCGGGTTAGGGTTCGCCGGAAGGGCTGGGGTAAGCTGCAAAGACCTTTCGTTTTCGGCTCGGATCGCGAGCCCGCTGCCCAGGTGACCGCCATGCCCGCCACCCTGCCCGCCCAGCCGCCGCTGGTGCTGTCCATCCAGTCCCATGTCGCCTATGGCCACGTCGGCAACGCCGCCGCCACTCTGCCGCTGCAACTGCTCGGCCTGCAGCCGGTGGTGGTCAACACGGTGCAGTTCTCCAATCACACCGGCTACGGCGAATTCAAGGGCCAGGTCTTTCCGCCCGAACACATCCACGACGTGCTCGACGGCCTGCGCGCCCGCGGCGTGCTGGAGCGCTGCGTAGCGGTGCTCTCCGGCTACCTGGGCGACGCCGCCATCGGCGAGGTGATCCTTGGCGTGGTCCAGGAGATCCGTCGCCAGCGCAGCGATCTGCACTACCTCTGCGATCCGGTGATGGGCGATGTCGGTCGCGGCATCTTCGTGCGTCCCGGCATTCCCGACTTCCTGCGCCGCCGCGCCATCGAACAGGCCAGCCTGATCACCCCCAACCAGTACGAATTCGAATTGCTGCACGGGCAGCCGCTGGCGGATATCGTCGACGCCGTGAGCGCCGCCCGCCTGCTGCTGGGGCGCCCGGGCCAACCAGGGCCGGCGACCATCGTCATCACCAGCCTGCGCACCCCGGACCTGCCCGCCGACGTCCTCAGCACCCTGGTGGTGGAGGCCGCGGATGCCTGGCTGGTACAAACGCCCTACCTGGACCTGCAACCGCTGCCCAATGGCATGGGCGATGTCTTCTCGGCGGTGCTGCTCGGCCAGTTGCTGAACGGCCAGTCCACGCCCGCCGCGGCGTCCCATGCGGTCAGCGCTCTCTACGCCCTGGTCGCCCGCACCGCTCCCGGCAGTCGCGACCTGCCGCTAATCGCCGCCCGCGAGCAAATCGTGCGACCAGGCGAGTTGTTCGAGGCACAGCGGCTCGCGTAGGTTGGGTTGAGCGTCAGCGAAGCCCAACGGTGCCACGTTTGCAGCGCTCTGTTGGGCTTCGACGGAGGAGCCGTCTCAGCCCAACCTACGCGCCAGGGTTCGAGGCACTGCGGCTCGCGTAGGTTGGGTTGAGCGTCAGCGAAGCCCAACGGTGCCACGTTCAAGTCTGCCTGTTGGGCCAGGGTTCGAGGCACAGCGGCTTGCGTAGGTTGGGTTGAGCATCAGCGAAGCCCAACGGTGCCTATTGCGAGTCTGCCTGTTGGGCTTCGACGATGGAGCCGTCTCAGCCCAACCTACGGGTGCCCCCTTCCTGCGCCATACCGCCCCCTCTCCTCAGGGGAGAGGGTTGGGGTGAGGGATGCCCAACCGCGAAGCCCTCACGACGACTGCATATGCCGCTCGCGCTGCTCCTGGCGTTCCTTGGCTTCCACGCTGAGGGTGGCGGTCGGTCTCAGCAGCAATCGCGCCAGGCCGATGGGTTCGCCGGTTTCCTCGCACCACCCATACTCATCACGGGCCAGGCGCTCCAGGGCCTCGTCGATCTTGTCCAGCAGCTTCTTCTCCCGTTCCAGCTGGCGCAGTTGCCATTGCCGCTGCTGCTCGGCGTTACCGACATCGGCGGGATCGCCATGGGCGTCCATGCCGCGCAGATCCTCCACCTGCTCGTCGATCAGCCGTTGCAGATCGCCACGCTGACCGAGCAGCAACTGGCGGAAGAAATCACGCTGGGCCTCGTTCATATAGGCCGACTCGGGTTGGGCCAAGAGTTCTTCAGGGGTCATGCGACAGTGCTCCTCAGCATAAACGTTATATTATAACACTAAGAGAGAGCTCTAGCCTGGCCCTTGTACCTCACGACGCCATCACAAAAATTCCGTAGTGCCTCAGCCAAAACCACTACACAAAGCCAAAAGCCTATGAGAAAGTAGCTTGACAACCTGTATGACAACCTTACAACCACAACAGCAGGTCTCCATGTTCGCCAAGGTCCCCGCCAATGTCCTGAGCGATAATGTCGCTCAGCAACTGCTGGACAAGATCGAAGCCGGTGTTTTCGCCCCCGGCAGCAAGATCCCCAGCGAAGCCCTGCTCTCCGAAGCCTTCGGCGTCAGCCGTACCGTGGTACGCGAAGCCATCTCGCGGCTGAAGAACGAAGGCGTGCTGCAGCCCCAGCAGGGGCGCGGCATCTTCGTCACCACCCACGCCAGCATCCGCCCGCTGCGTATCGATGCCGACGAAGCCAGCCTGCCCGGCAGCGTCTTCCACCTGCTGGCCCTGCGCCGCGCCGTCGAGGCGGAAATCGCCTCCGAGGCCGCCATCAACCGCAGCGAGGCCGATCTGGTGGCCATCGACGAGGCCCTGGCGGCCATCGACGAAGACGTCGCCGACGGCCATGACGGGGTACGCGCCGATGTGGCCTTCCACCGCACCATCGCCCAGGCCGCCGGCAACCCCTACTTCATCAAGACCCTGGAATTCGTCAGCCAGTACCTGGAGACGGCCACGCGCATCACCCGCACCAACGAGGCGCGGCGCGAGGATTTCTCCCGTCAGGTGCATGAAGAACACCAGGCCATCGTCGCCGCCATCCGCCTCGGCGATCCCCTGGCGGCCGCCAACGCCGCCCGCCAGCACATCTACAACGCCGCCCGCCGCCTGCGGCAGGCCGGCTTCGCCTGACCTTTTCTGGAGAACAACAAGATGCAAGACAACGTCGGTGTCATCGGCCTTGGGGCCATGGGTCTGGGCGTCGCCCGTTCGCTGCTGCGTGCCGGCTTCGCCGTGCATGCCTGTGACGTGCGCGCCAGCGTGCTGGAAAGCTTCGCCAGCGAAGGCGGCGTAGCCTGCACCTCGCCTGCGGCCCTGGCCGACAGCTGCGACATCCTGATCACCGTGGTGGTCAACGCCGAGCAGACCGAGGCGGTGCTGTTCGGGGAAGGCGGCGCGGCGGCGGCCCTGCGGCCGGGCAGCCTGGTGATCGCCTGCGCTACCGTGGCCCCGGCCTACGCCGTGGAGCTGGGCGAGCGCCTGGCCCAGCGCGGCATCCTGCTTTTGGACGCCCCGCTCTCCGGTGGCGCGGCCAAGGCCGCCAGCGGCGAGATGACCATGATGACCTCCGGTACCGCCGAGGCCTATGCCAAGGGCGAAGCGGTCCTGGCCGCCATGGCCGGCAAGGTCTATCGCCTGGGCGATGCGCCCGGCCAGGGTTCCAAGGTCAAGATCATCAACCAGCTGCTGGCCGGGGTGCACATCGCCGCCTCCGCCGAGGCCATGGCCCTGGGCCTGCGCGAAGGCGTCGATCCGGACGCCCTCTACGAGGTCATCACCCACAGCGCCGGCAATTCCTGGATGTTCGAGAATCGCGTGCCGCACATCCTCAAGGCCGACTACACCCCGCTGTCCGCCGTGGACATCTTCGTCAAGGACCTGGGCCTGGTGCTGGATACCGCGCGCACCTCGAAATTCCCGCTGCCGCTGTCGGCCACCGCCCACCAGATGTTCATGCAGGCCTCCACCGCAGGCTTCGGTCGTGAAGACGACTCGGCCGTGATCAAGATCTTCCCGGGCATCGAGCTGCCCAAGGCCGCGGAGTGACACCCATGAGCCAGACCGAGACCCGCCCGCTGCTGGGCTGCATCGCCGACGACTTCACCGGCGCCACCGATCTCGCCAACATGCTGGTGCGTGGCGGCATGCGCACCGTGCAGGTAATCGGCGTGCCCGCGGCCGATGCCGAACTGGACGCCGCCGACGCCGTGGTAGTGGCGCTGAAATCCCGCACCACGCCGGCCGCCGAGGCGGTAAGCGAATCCCTGGCCGCCCTCGCCTGGCTGCGCCAGCGCGGCTGCCGGCAATTCTTCTTCAAGTACTGCTCCACCTTCGATTCCACCGCCGCAGGCAACATCGGCCCGGTAGCCGAGGCGCTGCAGGAGGCGCTGGACTGCGACTTCACCCTGGCCTGCCCGGCCTTCCCGGAAACCGGGCGCACCCTGTTCCGCGGCCATCTGTTCGTGCAGGACCAGTTGCTCAGCGAGTCCGGCATGCAGCACCACCCGCTGACGCCCATGGCCGACGCCAACCTGGTGCGGGTGCTGCAGGCCCAGAGTCGCGGCAAAGTCGGACTGCTGCGCTATGACCAGGTCGCCCAGGGCCCCGAGGCCGTGCGCGCGGCCATCGCCGAACTGCGCCGCTCAGGGCATCGCCTGGCCATCGCCGATGCCCTGTCCGACGCCGACCTGCATACCCTGGGCGCGGCCTGTGCCGAGTTGCCCCTAGTCACCGGCGGCTCGGGCATCGCCCAAGGCCTGCCGGAGAACTTCCGCCGCGCCGGGCTGCTCCAGGCCCATGATGCCGCCGCCCTGGAGCTGCCCACCGGTGGCGAGGCGGTACTGGCCGGCAGCGCCTCCCAGGCCACCAATGGCCAGGTTGCCGCCTGGCTGGAAGCCGGCCGCCCGGCCCTGCGCCTGGATCCGCTGGCCCTGGCCCAGGGTGACGACACTATCGACGCCGCCCTCGCCTGGGCGCGTGACCAGGGCCAGGCCGTGCTGATCTACGCCACCAGCCCCGCCGACGAGGTCAAGGCTATCCAGCGCGAGCTGGGCGTGGCCCGCGCTGGCGAACTGGTGGAACGCGCCCTCGGCCTGATCGCCCGCGGCCTGTTCGACAGCGGCGTACGCCGCCTGGTGGTGGCCGGCGGCGAAACCTCCGGCGCCGTGGTCCAGGCCCTGGGCGTGCAAAGCCTGCGCATCGGTGCCCAGATCGATCCGGGCGTGCCGGCCACCCTCGGCCAGGTCGAGGGCGAACCCCTGGCCCTGGCGCTCAAGTCCGGCAACTTCGGTAGTCGCGACTTCTTCGCCAAGGCCCTGCGCCAGCTGGCAGGAGAACAGCCATGAGCGCCGAAGCCCGCCTGCGCGAAGAGATCTGCACCGTCGGCGCCAGCCTCTATGCCCGCGGCTACACCGTAGGCAGCGCCGGCAACATCAGCGCCCGCCTGGAAGACGGCTGGCTGATCACCCCCACCGACGCCTGCCTCGGTCGCCTCGATCCGGCGGCCATCGCCAAGGTCGGCCTGGATGGCGACTGGGTCTCCGGCGACAAGCCATCCAAGACCCTGGCCCTGCATCGCCAGGTCTACGACCGCAATCCCGGCGTGGGCGGCGTGGTGCACACCCACTCCACCCACCTGGTGGCCCTGACCCTGGCCGGGGTCTGGCGCCCGGACGACATCCTGCCACCCATCACCCCCTACCAGGTGATGAAGGTCGGCCATATCCCGCTGATTCCCTATGCCCGCCCCGGCGCCGCCAGCGTCGCCGAGCAGGTGGCGCAACTGGCCAACCGGGTAAGGGGCGTGATGCTCGAACGCCTCGGTCCGGTGGTCTGGGAAAGCAGCGTGAGCAAGGCCAGCTTCGCCCTGGAGGAGCTGGAAGAAACCGCGCGGCTGTGGCTGCTCAGCGAGCCACGCCCGGCGCCGCTCGATGCCGCCGCCCTGGCCGAACTGGCGGAGACCTTCGGCGCCGTCTGGTGACCTGAAGCCCGCGCTACCGCAACACCCCCACGATGGCCCTCGCCGGCCGTCGCGGGATCGGTTTGCCCTGGAAAAACAACAATAGCGAGGAAAGTGCCATGTCCCACGTCGTCAGCCTCACCTGCCCGGAGTCCCGCTCATGAGTCCGTTGCTGCTGGTCCTCATCGCTGCGGCGGGCATCGCCCTGCTGCTGTTCCTGGTTCTCAAGTACAAATTCCAGCCCTTCGTGGCGCTGATGCTGGTGAGCATCCTGGTGGCCCTGGCCGCTGGCGTGGAACCGTCCAAGCTGGTCGCCACCATCGAAGGCGGCATGGGCAAGATCCTCGGCCACATCGCCATCATCATCGCCCTGGGCGCCATGATCGGCCGCATCATCGAACTCTCCGGCGGCGCCGAGGCCCTGGCCAAGACGCTGATCGAGCGCTTCGGCAACAGACGCACGCCGCTGGCCCTGACCCTGGCCGGCTTCCTGGTCGGCATCCCGGTGTTCTTCGAAGTCGGCGTGATCGTGCTGATGCCGCTGGCCTATGGCATCGCCCGCACCGCGCGCAAGCCGCTGATCGTCTTCGCCCTGCCGATGTGCGCCACCATGCTCACGGTGCACGCCATGCTGCCGCCCCACCCGGGCGCCGTGGCCGCCGCCGGCCAGCTGGGCGCCGACCTGGGTCGGGTGCTGCTGTTCGGCCTGCCGATCACCGCCGTGCTGGCTCTGATCGGCTGGTGGGTGGCCGGGCGCATGACCCGCCGTCACTACCCCATGACCGACGACATCCGCAGCGACGTCTATGGTCCGCAGATCACCGACACCCATCTGCAGCAGTGGGGTCGCGGCCAGGACATGGCCCCCGGCCTGCCCAGCCTCGGCGCCGCCGCGGTCAAGGTCGACGAGACCCCGGCCGGCCTCGCCGCCGGTCTGCCGCCCGCGCCGGCCCCTGGCTTCGGCCTGGTGGTGACCCTGATCCTGCTGCCCATCGTGCTGATCCTGCTGGGCACCCTGGCCACCAGCTGGCTGCCCGCCGGCAACCTGCTGCGGGACATCCTCACCGTGGTCGGCGCGCCCCTGGTGGCCCTGCTGATCGACACCCTGCTGTGCGCCTATGTGCTGGGCTTCCGCCGCGGCTGGTCGCGTGAGCAGGTCTCGGACGTCATCGGCTCGGCGCTGCCCGGCGTGGCCATGGTCATCCTCATCGCCGGCGCCGGCGGCGTCTTCGGCAAGGTGCTGGTGGACACCGGCATCGGCGCGGTGGTCTCGGAGCTGCTTCGCGCCACCGGCCTGCCGGTGCTGGCGCTGGGCTTCGTGCTGACCCTGCTGCTGCGCGCGGTCCAGGGTTCCACCACCGTGGCCCTGGTCACCACCGCCGGCATCCTCGGTCCGCTGATCGCTACCCTGGACCTCTCGGCCAACCACATGGCCCTGCTCTGCCTGGCCATGGGCGCCGGTGGTCTGGCCGTGTCGCACATCAACGACGCCGGCTACTGGATCTTCACCAAGCTGGTCGGCCTGAGCGTCGCCGACGGCTTGCGTACCTGGACCGTCCTGACCACCCTGCTGGGGTGCCTGGGCTTCGCCATCACCCTGCTGCTCTGGCCCTTCGTCTGATCTGGGAGACAAGCCATGCCCCGTTTCGCCGCCAACCTCAGCATGCTCTACCCCGAGCATGCCTTCCTCGACCGCTTCGCCGCCGCCGCGGCGGATGGCTTCCAGGCCGTGGAATACCTCTTTCCCTATGAGCACTCCGCCGCCGAGATCAGGACCCGGCTGGACGCCGCCGGCCTGACCCAGGTGCTGTTCAACGCCCCGCCTGGTGACTGGGCCGCGGGCGAACGTGGCCTGGCCGCCCTGCCCGGTCGCGAGGCCGAGTGCCGCGCCGGCATCGACCGCGCCCTGGACTACGCCGCCGTGCTGGGCAATCGCCTGATACACGTCATGGCCGGGCTGCTGCCCGCCGAGGTCGACCGGGCCCGCGCCCGCGACACCTACCTGGGCAACCTGGCCCACGCCGCCGAACAGGCGGCCAAGGCCGGGGTGACCATCCTCATCGAGCCCATCAACGGGCGCGACATGCCCGGCTACTTCCTCAATCGCCAGGACGACGCCCAGGCCATCCGCCAGGCCATAGGCGCCAGCAATCTCAAGGTGCAGTTCGACTGCTACCACTGCCAGATCGTCGAGGGCGACGTCAGCAAGACCTTCGAACGCGACTTCGCCGGCATCGGCCACGTGCAGATCGCCGGCGTGCCCGATCGCCACGAACCGGACCTGGGCGAGTTGCACTATCCCTATCTGTTCGAGCGCTTCGACGCCCTCGGCTACGACGGCTGGATCGGCTGCGAGTATCGTCCGCGGAGCGACACCTCCGCCGGACTGGAGTGGCTGCGCAAACTGAAGGCTTGAAAGCCGTAGGTTGGGCTGAGCGCAGCAAAGCCCAACACCTCGCAACGCCAGTCGCGTGCCCCTGTTGGGCTTCGACGAAAGAGCCGTCTCAGCCCAACCTACGATCAGGCACCGTGCCCGGCGAGGCTGGAGTGGCTGCGCCAGTTGCAGGCGTAAACCCGTAGGTTGGGCTGAGTACAGCGAAGCCCAACACCTCGCAACGCCGGTTGCGCGCTCTTGTTGGGCTTCGACGAAAGATCCGTCTCAGCCCAACCTACGGTTGAGCCCTATTCACCCTCGTGTATCGATGCCTAATCGCGGCCGCGAGGCAACCGTAGGAGCGGCCCATGGCCGCGATAGACTTACCCGCCCCTACACCTCCACCACCGCCAATGGCTGCCCCAGTCGCCGCCGGAACTCCTCCAGGAAGGCCGGGGCGAAGGCTCGCGCCGGCCAGTGGTTGAAGATGAAGCCCAGGTCGGAAAAGGCGCAGGGCTGGGGGAAGTCGAAGCCGTTGATGTCGTCTTCGTGATCGCATTCCGGGCAGGCGAAGTTGTCGCTTTCCGCCGGCATCCAGACTTCCAGGTGTTCGAACAGCGCCTCGCCGATCTCGCGGCGGCAGGCGGGGCAACGCGCGCGACCCTCGAAGCCGTCCAGCGGAGTGAAGATGCAGCGCTCGGTGACGATCTCCAAGCCACCGTCGGGATAGTCGCGCGGATCGTCCATGCCCGGCGTCAGGTGCAATACCTCGGTCAGCCGCGGTCCCGGCGAATGGCCGCGCCGTCCGCGGCTGGGCAGGCAGGGCGAGGCTTCGGCCCTGACCACACCGCTGGCGGCGAGCCAGCCAAGGATCTCCACGGCGGTACGCTCCACTCGCGGATGGCTGGAAATGCGGGGAGCGAGGATGGTCTGGCGCAGGGTCATGGAACGCGGGTCTCGAAGGAAGGGGCGCGCAGCTTAATGGGCTGCTCGCCCCACGCCCAGAGCTGCTAAGGTGAGGCCGACGAAAGCCACAGAAAGCGCCCCATGTTCAAGGATCCCTTCGCCCGCCTCGGTCTCGATCGCGAGGTGCTCAGCGTCAGCCAGCTCAACAGCCGCGCCCGGGTGCTGCTGGAAGATGTCTTCGCCCAGGTCTGGGTCGAGGGCGAGATCTCCAACCTGGCCAAGCCTGCCTCGGGCCATCTGTATTTCACCCTCAAGGACGGCCAGGCCCAGGTGCGTTGCGCGCTGTTCCGCCAGCACGCCGGTCGGGTACGGCAAGCCCTGCGCGACGGCCTGGCGGTCAAGGTACGCGGCAAGGTCTCGCTGTTCGAGGGCCGCGGCGACTACCAGCTGATCCTCGACAGCGTCGAGCCGGCCGGCGACGGCGCCCTGCGCCTGGCCTTCGAGGCGCTCAAGGAGCGCCTGGCCGCCGAAGGACTGTTCGCCGCCGAACGCAAGCGCGCACTGCCCGCCCATCCGCAGCGCATCGGCATCGTCTCCTCGCCCACCGGCGCGGTGATCCGCGACATCGTCAGCGTGTTCAAGCGACGGGCGCCCCAGGTCGAACTGACGCTGATCCCCACCGCGGTGCAGGGCCGCGAGGCCACCGCCCAGATCGTCCGCGCCCTGCAACTGGCCGATCGCCAGGGCTTCGACGCCCTGATCCTGGCCCGCGGTGGTGGCTCCCTGGAAGACCTATGGTGCTTCAACGAAGAACCCGTGGCCCGCGCCCTGGCGGCCTGCCAGACCCCGGTGGTGAGCGCCGTGGGTCACGAGACGGACGTTTCCATCGCCGACTTCGTCGCCGATGTCCGCGCGCCCACCCCTTCGGCGGCGGCGGAATTGCTCGCCCCCCACAGCGCCGATCTGCGCCAGCGCCTGGATGGTCTGCATCGCCAGTTGCTCCTGCGCATGCGCGAGCGCCTGGCGCGCGAACGCCTGCGCCTGGAGGCCTGCAGCCGGCGCCTGCGCCATCCCGGCGAACGGCTGCGCCAGCAGGCACAGCGCCTGGATGATCTGGATCTGCGTCTGCGGCGCGCCTATGTCATCGCCCAAAATCGCCGCCGCGATCGCCTGGCGCACCTGGATACCCGCCTGGCCGGCCAGCATCCCGGGCGCCAGCTGGCCCTGCTGCGCCAACGGCTGGAGCAACTGGCCGACCGCCTGCCGCGAGTCATGCAGCGGCAACTCAAGGAGCGCCAGCAGCGCCTGGCCGGCACCGTCCAGACCCTACAGATCGTCAGCCCCCTGGCCACCCTGGGCCGTGGCTACAGCATCCTCCTCGACGAACGCGGCCAGGCCGTGCGCGTGGCCAGCCAGGTACAGCCGGGCCAGAAACTCCACGCTCGCCTGGCCGAGGGCGAGCTGGAGGTGCGGGTGCTGGACAATCACCAGGCGCCGGTCACCCTGTCGCTGCTGGACTGACGCCAGCGCCTCAGGGTGCCTTGGTCCCCGGATTACCATGCTCCACGGTGCGATCAGGCGACGGAGTGGCCGGATCGCTGCCGGGCGCGCTCTTCTGCACCACCTCGCTGCGCTGGGGCGACGGGGTCTCCGGTGATTTGTCGCAACCGGCGAGTAGCGCACTCAGGGTAAGCAGGGCCAGGCTGCTGGCGATGGGACGGAACATGGTCTTCTCCTCTGGGGTTTGAAGGAGGACCCCAGGATTTCCACGGGCGCTCCCGCCCTGGCCAACGGCCGCCCGGCTGTCGGCCCTGGCGATCTTCCAGGCGGGCGGCGCAGTCGTACCTGCAGGACCGGTCCCTCCGGTCGCCTACCAGGATCCCACCATGTCCAGACCCGCCCTCAGCCGCCTCGCCCTGGCCACGCTATTGACCGCCCTGCCCCTGGCCCCTGCCACCTTTGCCGCCGAGTCCAGCGCCAAGCTGGAAAAGGTCGCCAGCTTCGATCACCAGGTCACTGGCGTCACCGTCAGCGAGAACGGTCGGATCTTCGTCAACTTTCCGCGCTGGACCGAAGACAGCGAGGTCTCGGTCGCCGAACTCAAGTCCGACGGCAGTCTGGTGCCCTATCCGGATCCGGCCTGGAACGGCTGGCGCAATGCCAAGCGCGATGAGCTAACGCCAGGCAACCACTGGGTGTGCGTGCAATCCGTGGTGGCCGACGGCCGTGGCAATCTCTGGGTGATCGACCCGGGCGCCCCAGCCCAGGCTCTGGTGGTGCCCGGTGCACCCAAGCTGGTCAAGATCGACCTGGCCAGCAACCAGGTGAGCAAGGTCTATGCGCTGGACGAGAGCGTGGCGCCCCAGGGCAGCTATCTCAACGACATGAGATTCAGCCCGGACGGTCGCCATGCCTACATCACCGACTCCGGTGCCCGCGGCGCCCTGGTGGTGCTGGACCTGGAGAGCGGCAAGGCCCGCCGCGCCCTGGATAGCGACCCCAGCACCCAGGCCGAGAAGGGCGTCAAGGTCAAGGCCGACGGCAAGCCGCTGATGCGCCCCGATGGCCGCGGCGTGGAATTTTCCGCCGACGGCATCGCCCTTTCCCCGGCCGGTGACTACCTCTACTGGCAAGCGGTCAAGGGCAACACCCTCTATCGCATCGCCACCGCCAGCCTGCAGAGCGACGACCTCGCCAGCCTGTCGGCCAAGGTGGAAAAGGTCGGTGAGAACGGTCCGGCCGATGGCCTGCTGATGGATCCGCAAGGGCGCCTCTATGTGAGTGCCGTGGAAGAGCATGCGGTGAAGATCCGCGAGAACGGCCAGCTCACCACCCTGGTACAGGACAAGAAGTTGATCTGGCCGGACACCTTTGGTCGCGGTCCGGATGGCACCGTCTATGTCACGGACTCGCGCATCCCCGAGATGAATTTCTTCGATCCCAAGCAGAAGCCGGCGCTGGAAACCGTGCTCTACAAGATCGTCCCCAACTGACGAACAGAGCCGCAGGTGCCTTGCCCTGCGGCCCTCGCCTGCTCCAGCATGGGCGTTTTCGCCGTTGGAAAACCCCATGTCCCGCCTGCTGCCGCTGCTCTGCTGCCTGTTCCTCGCACTGCCCGCTCACGCCGGCACCTACCTGCAACGTCTGCTGGACAAGCCGGTGCAGGGCGGTGTCGCCGTGGTCCCCATCCCCGGTGACGCCGCGCCGCGGGTGCGCTACCAGGGCAAGCCGGTGCTGGTGGTCAAGGATGGCAATGGCTGGGTGGCCATCGTCGGTATCCCCCTGGGCACGGCCACAGGCCGCCAGCCATTGGAGGTCGCCGGCGCCGCGCCCCAGGCCTTCACGGTTGGCAGCCGCCACTACGCCGAGCAGCGCATCACCCTGAAGAACCAGCGTCAGGTCACGCCCAATCCCGAAGACCTGAAGCGTTTCGAGCGCGAACTGGCCGAGCAGCAGGCCGCCTACCGACTGTTCTCCCCCAACCAGCCCAGCAATCTGCTGCTGGACAAACCCGTGGACGGCCCGCTCTCCAGCCCTTTCGGCCTGCGCCGCTTCTTCAACGGCCAGGAGCGCAACCCACATTCGGGGCTGGACTTCGCCGTGCCCGCCGGCACCCCGGTCAAGGCCCCGGCCGCCGGCAAGGTGGTGCTGGTGGGCGACTACTTCTTCAACGGCAAGACGGTGTTCGTCGACCACGGCCAGGGGCTGATCAGCATGTTCTGCCACCTGTCCCGCGTCGACGTCCAGGTCGGCCAGGAGATGCCCCGCGGTGGCGTGGTCGGTCGCGTCGGCAGCACCGGGCGCGCCACCGGTCCGCATCTGCACTGGAACGTCAGCCTCAACGACGTGCGCGTCGACCCGAGCATCTTCATCGGGGCCTTCAAGCCCTGATCGACAACAAACAATTGGTTGCAGTCAGGGGCATTGCCAGGCGTCCGGCGCTGGCTTAAAAGAGACGCCCTCCTCTGCCCAGACCTGGAACCGCCATGACCCCAAGACCCCGCTTCGGCAGCGCCCTCGGCAGCATCCTACTGGTCGCCGCCGCCTGCTACCTGCTCGTGGGCTTCTCCCAGGGCTTCGTCTTGTCGGCCTGGTCCTGGCGCACCTGGGTGGTCTACGCCGTGCTGGTCAGCGTCTATCCCATCGGCCTCTACGCCGGCTGGTGGAAGAAGCGCGAGCCGGCGGAGCGCTAGGCGGGCTACCGCCAGCCGTGGCGGGCATAGGCCCGTTTCAACCGCTCCTCGCGCGAGCTGAACAGATCGCCATCCGCCAGGCCGCTCGCGGCCAGTAGCCGGTCTTCCAGCTCGGTCTGGCTTTCGAGCCGACCGTCCGGGTGGATATGCGTCACCGCCAGGCCTCGCTGCATCAGACAGGGCGCTACCAGCAGGCCACGATGACAGGTTAGGGGATCGCGCTCGGCGCACAGCAGGGCGATCCGCCAGCGCGCCTGGCCCTGCTCCAGGCGCAGCAGTCCCTGCTGAAAAAGCGCGCTGGCGGCCAGAAGGTCATAACGTACCTGCCCGTCCTCGTAGTGCGCCGGATCCGGGCTGCGCGCACCCAGCTCCCGGCCCAGGAACACATAGGCGAGCCCGGCCGCGGCCAGCCCCTCGCGCAAGGCCTCCCGGCGATACTGGGGCACATGACGGCTATAGGGTTGCGAGCGCACATCGGCCACCGCCGTCACCCCCTGCGCCTGCAGCAGTTCGACATAGCGCGCCAGCGGATGATTGGAATGGCCGAGGGTCAGGATCATGGCCGCTCAACGCCGGGAGTCGAGGCGATACAGCCCGCCGATGGGGCACTCCAGGCGGTTGCCCCGGGCATCGGTGGAGACCAAGAAGTCGCCCGGACGCAGGCCGGCGGCTCGCGAGCGATAGCCCAGCCGATTGCCGGCGGCCAGGTTGCGGCAGGGCACGGCGAAGTCCACCAGATAGGCGCGGCCGAGCCCGGTCCCCAGCGCCAAATGGCGGGTGTCCAGGTAGTGCCAGCCGGAGAGATCGAAGCCCAGGATGGTGTCCACGGCAGCGCCCTGCCGATAGCCCAGATCGGCCAGGCGATCATCCAGGGTCGGTGGAGCGAAGGGACGCCCGGCGCACCCGGCGAGCAGCAGTGTTGCGGCGACGGTAAGAAGAGCAGCTAAGGGACGCATGGATATCTTCCTGAAAGGGCTGAACCTAGGACCGACCGCAGATGACGAATACGGCAAGCAGGGCGCAGCTTTGCTAACGTGGCGTCCGTAGTATCCCGTCAAGAGACCCCCTATGCCCACGGCCCTGACCCGACTGATCGACGACCTCGAAAAACACCCTCAACTGCTCACCCTGGTCGCCTGCCTCGGCCTGTTGCTGGCGGCCTGGGTTCTCAACTGGATCGTCAAGCGCATCCTGGTGCGCGGCTTCTATCGCCTGCTGCGCAGCACCTCCTTCGGCCAGGATCACGAACTCAATCACCACAGGGTCATCGGCCGGCTGGCCAACATCGTCCCGGCCCTGGTGCTCTCGATCGGCATCGAGCTGGTGCCGGGTCGCCCCGATGCCCTGGTCACCGTGGTGCAGAACGTCTGCAGCGCCTTCATCGTGCTGACCATCGCCCTGGCCCTGGGCAGCGCCCTGAACATGGTCAACGTGCTCTATTCGCGACGGCCCTCGGCGCGGCTCAAGCCGATCAAGGGCTACGTCCAGGTCAGCAAGATCGTCATCTACGCCATCGCGGTCATCCTGATGATCGCCACCCTGATCGACCGCTCGCCGCTGATCCTGCTCTCCGGCCTCGGCGCCATGGCCGCGGTGCTGCTGTTGATCTTCCAGGACACCCTGCTCTCCCTGGTGGCCAGCGTGCAGATCTCCAGCAACGACATCATCCGCGTCGGCGACTGGATCGAGATGCCCCAGCTCAACGCCGATGGCGACGTCATCGACATCGCCCTGCACACGGTCAAGGTGCAGAACTTCGACAAGACCATCACCACCATCCCCACCAAGAGATTCATCACCGATTCCTTCCGCAACTACCGCGGCATGCAGGAAGCCGGCGGCCGGCGCATCAAGCGGGCGCTCAACATCGACCAGAACAGCGTGCACTTCCTCAGCGACGCCGAACGCGAGCACCTGCACCGCTTCAACCTGCTGGACGACTACCTCACCGCCAAGGAACAGGAACTGGCGGACTGGAACCGCAAGCTGGAAAAGCGCGGCCAGGAACCGGTCAACACCCGCCGGGTGACCAACCTGGGCACCTTTCGCGCCTATGTCGAACGCTATCTGCGCGCCCATCCCGGGGTCCACCAAGGCATGACCCTGCTGGTGCGCCAGATGCCGCTCTCCGGCGAGGGTCTGCCGGTGGAGATCTACTGCTTCACCAACACCACGGTGTGGGCGCAATATGAGGGTATCCAGGGGGACATCTTCGATCACCTGCTCTCCATCCTCCCGGAATTCGGCCTCCATGTATTCCAGCACCCGAGCGGACGCGACTTCCGCGGACGCCTGGAACCACGCGAGGCCATGACCTCCCTGGGCGAACCGGGCACTCCGGCACCCTGATCGTCCGTCCCCGGCCTAAGGAAAGACCATGATCGTCGTCCACCACCTGAACAACTCCCGCTCCCAGCGGGTGCTCTGGCTGCTCGAAGAGCTCGGCATCGAGTATCGGGTGCAGCGTTACGAACGGGCCGCCGGCGGGCTGTTCGCGCCGCCGGAATTGCGCAAGGTGCACCCGCTGGGCAAGTCGCCGGTGATCGTCGACGGCGACCTGACCCTGGCCGAATCCGGTGCCATCGTCGACTACCTGGCGCGGCGCTACGGGCCGCAACTGCTGCCGGCCCAGGACAGTCCCGAGTTCGTGCGCTACACCTACTGGCTGCACTACGCCGAAGGCTCGGCCATGACACCGCTGCTGCTCAAGCTGGTATTCGACCGCATCGCCACCTCGCCTATGCCCTTCTTCGCGAGACCCATCGCCAAGGGCATCGCCGCCAAGGCTACCGCGAGCTTCATCCAGCCCCAGCTGGACCTGCACCTGGACTACCTGGAAAGCCAGCTGGGCACCAGCGGCTGGTTCGTCGGCGACAGCTTCACCGCCGCCGACATCCAGCTCAGCTTCCCCCTGGAAGCCGCCGCCGCCCGCGCCGGCCTCGACAACGGCAAGCGCCCCAGGCTGGTGGACTTCCTCAAGCGCATCCATGTCCGCCCGGCCTATCAGCGGGCGCTGGAACAGGGCGGCCCCTACGTCTACGCCTGAGACTCGAACGCCGATACCGGCACCCCGTAGGTTGGGCTGAGGCAGCTCCATCGCCGAAGCCCAACAGACACAGTGTTGGGCTTCGCTGACGCTCAACCCAACCTACGCCGCATCCGGCTGCCTCGACAGGCCCCCTCTCCCCCTGGGCGAGGGTTGGGGTGAGGGTCCCCTCCCTCACTGCCGCATCGGCATCCGATCGACCGTGCCGAACAAAGCCTTGAGCGACCACCCCTGCTCTTCGCGCACCTTGACGCCACCATCCTTGCCCACCAGATAGAGCGTCGCCGGCTGCCCGGCGCGCGCGTCAAGCGCCTGGAGCAGCGCCTGGCTTTGTTCCGGGCGCAGCGGCTGGTCGTTGCGGCTGCCAACGCCGACCACCACGGTATAGAGCACCATGTCCCGCTCGACGAAGGCTTCGCGATTCGCTGGCTGCGCCAGCTCCTCGCGCAGCTTCACCACCTGGGGATCGTTCGCCGTCGGCGCGACCAGGATCAGCGGTCGGGTCTTCCAGCGTTCCGCCTCCAGGGGGTTGTCGGCCGCCTGGGCCGTCGAGACCAGACCGGCGATCAGGGTGGTCGCCAGGCCTACCAGCGCGAGGGTCTTCATGGACGCTTTCCTTCCGTTCGGTTGCCAAGAGTCGTCCAGCATTGACCTCGGTCCGGCGTCAGGGATCGCCCTGGCGATTTCGGGTTACACAAAAACCGCCCGGCCCGCTGTTCATAAATCACCAATAGGAAGCCCCACATAGCAATAAATCGTCAGAAAAAAGATCTAGGCGACCATTCCTGCCAATTTTAAAAAGAAGATTGCGAGCCCTACACTGAGCGGACTACCGTTAGCGCCATGCACAACGCCCATACCCTCATCCTCCTCCGGCAGCACCGCTGCCTGCGACTGGTCAGTCCACGACTGCGAAGCTCGACCGCGCTCGCTTCGTAAGTCCCGACCACGCCCAAGGAAAGAATCGCCATGACCATGCTCAAAGATCCCTCGCAGAAGTACCGTCCCTTCACGCCCGTCGCCCTGCCCGACCGCACCTGGCCGGACAAGGTCATCGACAAGGCGCCGATCTGGCTGTCCACCGACCTGCGCGACGGTAACCAGTCGCTGATCGAGCCGATGGACGCCGAGAAGAAGATGGCCTTCTTCAAGTGCCTGGTCGCCGTGGGCCTGAAGGAGATCGAGGTGGGCTTCCCCTCCGCCTCCCAGACCGACTTCGATTTCGTCCGCGAGCTGATCGAGGGCGGGCACATCCCCGATGACGTCACCATCCAGGTGCTGACCCAGGCCCGCGACGACCTCATCGAGCGCACCTTCGAGTCGCTCAAGGGCGCCAAGCGCGCCATCGTCCACTACTACAACGCCTGCGCACCGAGCTTCCGCCGCATCGTCTTCAACCAGGACCAGGCGGGCGTCAAGGCCATCGCCGTGGCCGCCGGCCAGACCATCGTGCGCCTGGCCGCCGAGCGCCCGGAGACCCAGTGGGGCTTCGAGTATTCCCCCGAGGTGTTCAGCTCCACCGAGACCGACTTCGCCGTCGAGGTGTGCAACGCGGTGATCGCGGTGTTCGCGCCGACCCCGGCCAACAAGCTGATCCTCAACCTGCCCGCCACCATCGAGTGCGCCACGCCCAACAACTACGCCGACCAGATCGAGTGGTTCGGCCGCCACATCGATCGCCGCGACAGCGTGCTGATCAGCGTCCACACCCATAACGACCGCGGCACCGGCGTCGCCGCCTCGGAACTGGCGGTGATGGCCGGCGCCGATCGCGTCGAAGGCTGCCTGTTCGGCAACGGCGAGCGCACCGGCAACGTCTGCCTGGTGACCCTGGCGCTCAACCTCTACACCCAGGGCGTCGATCCCGAGCTGGACTTCTCCGACATCGACGCCGTGCGCAAGACCGTCGAGGAGTGCAACCAGCTGCCGGTACACCCACGTCATCCCTATGTCGGTGACCTGGTCCATACCGCCTTCTCCGGCTCCCACCAGGACGCCATCCGCAAGGGCTTCGCCCAGCAGAAGCCGGATGCGCTCTGGGAAGTGCCCTACCTGCCCATCGACCCGGCCGACATCGGGCGCGACTACGAGGCGGTCATCCGCGTCAACAGCCAGTCAGGCAAGGGTGGCATCGCCTTCCTGTTGGAACAGGAATACGGCATCAGCCTGCCGCGCCGCATGCAGATCGAATTCAGCCAGGTGGTGCAGCGCGAGACCGATCGCCTGGGCCTGGAGATGACCGCGGCGCAGATCCATGGCCTGCTCGAACAGGAATACCTGCAGGCCAAGAGCCCCTATGCGCTGGTCAGCCATAAGCTGCGCGAGGAAGACGGCACCTCCACCGTCGACATCAAGGTCGCCGTCGAGGGTCGCACCGAGCATTGGCACGGTACCGCCAAGGGTCCGTTGGAAGCCTTGGTCGCCTGCCTGCCCCAGGCGGTGGAGATCATGGACTACCACGAGCACTCCATCGGCGCCGGCGCCAATGCCAAGGCCGCCTCCTACATCGAGGTTCGCCTGGAGGGCCAGCGCCCGCTGCATGGCATCGGCATCGACGAGAACATCACCACCGCCAGCTTCCGTGCCCTGCTCAGCGCCCTGAATCGCGCGGTCACCCAGGCCCAGGCCAAGGCTGCCTGAAACTGACATTCGTCAAACTAAAGGGAATACCTGTCGGTGTTCCCTTTTTTTATGGTGCCTCTGCCTAGATACTGATCGCTTTGAGGAATTTCCGCTCCCGCCGTGCAGCGCCACGCCGAAAGCGGTCCGTTACGGACGGTCGATGAACGTATCTTTGCTTCGGTTTCCGCCCGCCCTGGGTAGCGCCTTGGCACTCTGCGGCGTGTTCCTGCTTTCTTCTCTGCTGTGCCTGACACTGACCGGCCAAGATCCCAGTGCGGTACCGGCGCTGTGGTTACCCAACGGTCTGGCGCTGGCGTGCCTACTGCGCAGTCCGCCACGACATTGGCCGCTACAGGCTGGGGCAATCTTGGTTGCCGCCGTTCTGGCGGATCTCCTAACGGGCGGAACAGTGCTGCCTGGTCTGGGATTCGGCGCCAGCAATCTGGCCGAGATCGTGCTGGGCGCGGCGTTGCTACGACGCCAGAGTCTAGCCTTCGATCGCAATGTCGCGGCCATGGGCCGCCTGCTCATCTATGGCGTCCTCCTGCCGCCGCTGCTGGGGGCGGCGTTGGGGACCCTGATGATGGGTCTGACCGGGGAAGCCAGGCTGCTGACCGTTGCTGTGCATTGGTACATCGGCGACGCCCTCGGCCTACTCACGGTATTACCCCTGGCGCTGCTGCGCTGGCCGGTGACGCTGGCCACCTTCACGCCATATGGGCGCAAGGAATTCATCGCCCTGCTGGGCCTGAGCCCCCTACTGGCGATCTGCATCCTGAGCTACCTGCCCTACCCCTTCGTCTACCTGGCGATGCTGCTGCTGATGCTGACCATGCGGCTCACAGTAGCGGGTACGGCGTTGATTGGCGGACTCAACATCTTCCTGCTGGGCAACCTGCTGGCCTACGACCATGTCATCGATCTAACCGGCGCCTCCCTGGCCATCCAGGCGCTCACCTACATACCCGTGGCGTTGATGCAGATTCCACCGCTATTGCTGGCATCAGCAGTGCAACAGAGCCGCCATCAGCATCAGCGGCTGCTGCGCAATCAGGCACGCTATCGGCACGCCATGCAGACCGCGCCCTATGGCATGGCGCTGGTGTCGACCCAGGGGCTGCTGTCGGACGTCAACCCGGCTCTGGAGACCATGCTGGGCTATCCGCGCCATGCCCTCGAAGGCCATCCTCTGGGCGAGCTGCTGGCCGACTCCCGAGCCGAGCCCGACCTTGGCGAACATGAGCAGACGTTGCAACTCCGTCACCATGACGGCCATACCCTCTGGGTGATGATGGCCTGCTCGCCAGACCACAACGACCAGGATCTACTGACGGGCTATCTGCTGCAGGTTCGGGATATTGATGCCGAGCGGCGCGCCGATGAAGTTAGCGCGCATCTGCGCGAGCGATTGCAACTGGCGATTCGCGCCAGCAACGTCGGCATCTGGGAGTGGGACAGCCGCAGCCGTCAATTCATCGCCGATGCCAAGGTTCACCAGCTCTATGGCCTGCCGCTGAGCGATGGCAATTACGAGCTAGCGACCTGGATCGAAGCCCTGCACCCTGAGGATCGCGAAGCCTCCATGAGGCTCTTCCGTGCATCTATCAGCAATCTGTCCTCTTACGAGCACGAGTTTCGGATCGTTCGCCGGGATGGTGCCGTTCGCTGGATCCGTTCTGAAGTCATCGCCATCGAAAGCGGCGACGGCTTTTGCCGAATGGTCGGCAGCAACCGTGACGTCACCGAGCACCATCAGCTGACCACGGCGCTCTACGAGGAAAAGGAACGGCTGCAGGTCACCCTGGCCTCCATCGCCGACGCCGTCCTGACCACCGACGTGGACGGTCGCATCCTCTTTCTCAATCCGGTCGCCGAGCAGCTCACCGGCTGGTCGCTGGCGGATGCCCAGGGGCGCCCCCACGAGGAGGTGTTCCTCATCCACGACAGCCAGAGCGATGAGGTGCTGCCCAGCCCGGTCGCGCGCTGCCTGCGCGAGCAGACCATCACCTCGCTGGACGAGGGCGCGGTGCTGCTCAGCCGCCAGGGTGAAAGGCACGAGGTGCAGGACTCCGCCGCGCCATTACGCACGGTGGATGGCCACATCATCGGCGCGGTACTGGTGTTCCAGAACGTCACCCATGCCCGCAACCTGCAGCGCGAATTGAGCTACAACGCCTCCCACGACGCCCTGACCGGACTCTTCAACCGCCTGAAGTTCGAGCAGGAGCTGGACGCCGCCTGGCAACAGGCCCAGACCGGCACCACCCAGCATGCGCTGTGCTTCATCGACCTGGATCGCTTCAAGGTGGTCAACGATTCCGCCGGCCATGCCGCGGGCGATCTGCTGCTGCGCGAGCTGGGCACCCTGCTGCGCGATTCCCTGCGTGGCTCGGATGCCGTGGCGCGCATCGGGGGTGACGAATTCGCCCTGCTGCTGCGTGATTGCAATCTGGTGCAGGCCGAGGCCGTCGCCGAAAAGCTCATCGCCAGCATTGGCGCCGTGCGCTTCAACTGGCAGAGCCGGATCTACGACGTCGGTGCCAGCGCCGGCATCGTCGCCATCACCGCCGAGACCCGCAGTCCGGCCGAATTGATGAGCCAGGCCGATGTGGCCTGCTACACCGCCAAGCATGCCGGGCGCAATCGTGCGGCGCTCTATCGCGCCGGCAGCGAGGACGTGGAGCGCCAACACCGCGAGATCCTCATGGCCAGCGGCCTGCGCGAGGCCCTGGAGCAGCACCGCTTCGAATTGCACGCCCAGACCATCGTCCCCACCCGTAGCCGCGGCAGCGCGGCGCAGCATGTCGAGTTGCTGCTGCGCCTGCGCGATGTCCAGGGCCAACTGATCTCGCCGGCCACCTTCATCCCGGCCGCCGAACGCTTCGGTCTGATGAGCAGCATTGACCGCTGGGTGGTACGTCAGGTGCTGGTCGAACTGGTGCCCTGGCTGCAGGCACGGCCCCACCTGCACGTGGGCATCAATCTCTCGGGCAACAGCCTGAGCGATCCCGACTTCCTGCCCGAATTGCTGGAGCTGATTGCCGCCTCGCCGCTGGATCCGCAGCGCCTGCTCTTCGAGCTGACCGAGACCGCGGTGATCAACAAGCTGTCGGTGGCCTCAGCGCTCATCAGCCAGGTGCGCGAACGCGGCTGCCGCATCGCCCTGGACGACTTCGGCGCCGGCCTCAGCTCCTTCGCCTACCTCAAGCATTTCCGCGTCGACTACGTGAAGATCGACGGCAGCTTCATCCGCACCCTCGACCAGGATCCGCTGGATCGTGCCATCGTCGAGTCCATCAACCAGGTCGCCCACCACCTGGGCGCCGAGACCATCGCCGAATTCGTCGAATCCCAGGCTACCTTCGAGTTGCTCGGCACCATCGGCGTGGACTACGCCCAGGGCTATGCCCTCGGCAAACCCCTTCCTCTGCGCGAGTGGCCGGGGCCGTCGCGTCTCGAACCTTGAGTCGTGGCCATCGGTCGTAACCTGCATGACTTCTCCAACCCGATGAGGATCCCATGCAAACACGTACCCTTGGCCATTCAGACCTCCAAGTGCCGCCGCTCTGCTTTGGTGGCAATGTCTTCGGCTGGACGCTGGACGAGGCCCAGTCCTTTCGCATGCTGGACGCCCTGCTCGAAGCGGGTCTGAATTTCATCGACACCGCCGACGTCTATTCGCGCTGGGCACCGGGCAACAGCGGTGGCGAATCCGAGACCTTGCTGGGCAAGTGGTTCGCTCGCAGCGGCAAGCGTGATCAAGTGATCCTGGCCACCAAGCTGGGCATGGATATGGGTGAGGGCCGCAAAGGCCTCAAGGCCAGCTATGTGCAGCAGGCGGTGGAAGCCTCGCTCAAGCGTCTGCAGACCGATCGCATCGATCTCTATCAGGCGCATTGCGATGACGAGAACACGCCGCTGGAGGAAACCCTGGGCGCCTTCGCCCGGCTGGTGGAACAGGGCAAGGTGCGGGTGATCGGCGCCTCCAACTACGGCGGCCAGCGCCTGCGCGAAGCGGCCCAGGTCGCCGAACGCCTGGGCGTGCCGGCGTACCAGAGCCTGCAGCCTCACTACAACCTGCATGCCCGTCAGGATTACGAGACCGACCTGGAACCGGTGGTCGAGGAGCTCGGCCTGGGCGTGATCAGCTACTTCTCCCTGGCCAGCGGCTTCCTGACCGGCAAGTACCGCACCAAGGACGACCTGCAGGGTTCACGCGCGGACATGGTCAAGGGCTACCTGGACGAACGCGGCATGGCCATCCTGGCCGGCCTCGACGAGATCGCCGAAAAGCACGACGCCACCCCGGCCCAGGTCGCCCTCGCCTGGCTGATCGCCCGCCCCAGCATCACCGCGCCGATCGCCAGCGCCACCTCCCAGGCCCAGCTCGACGACCTGGTGGCCGCCACCCGGCTGCAGCTACCGGCCGACGACATCACCCTGCTGAATCAGGTCAGCGCCTATCGCTGAGGTGTCGCGACCACCGACGCGCCGGAGCCCCCCGCACGAACAATCCCCTCTCCCTCCGGGAGAGGGTTGGGGTGAGAGAGATACCACGCAGCTGATATCGAGAGTGGAAAAGGCTGCGCCGTTTTCCACGCTACGCACCAGCCACCTCCGCAGCCGCTGATGATCTACCTGGCCGCCAAAGCCAACTTCCCGCTCGAACAACCCCCTCTCTCAGGGAGAGGGTTGGGGTGAGGGCAACCCAAGCAGCTGATATCGAGAGTGGAAAAGGCTGCGCCGTTTTCCACGCTACGCATCAGTCACCTCCGCAGCCGCTGATGATCTACCTGGCCGCTAAAGCCGACCCCCGCTCGGACACCCCCTCTCCCTCAGGGAGAGGGTTGGGGTGAGGGTGGCCGCAGCAGCTGCTATCGAGAGTGGAAAAGCTGCGCCGTTTTCCATGCTACGGCCCTGCCCTACCGCACATAATCCAGCGGCAAAGCCGTGCTGTACTTGATCTGCTCCATGGCGAAGCTGGAGCTGACGTCGAGCAACCCCGGTACCTGGATCAGCCG
This sequence comes from Pseudomonas sp. PLB05, assembly GCF_021106615.1. NCBI lineage: Bacteria > Pseudomonadati > Pseudomonadota > Gammaproteobacteria > Pseudomonadales > Pseudomonadaceae > Pseudomonas > Pseudomonas sp. PLB05. Next base: position 128,034 of record NZ_JAJOHO010000001.1, on the reverse strand, counting down.
TTTGTACACACCATCATAGGCGGCGATGTCCGGCACCACGATGCGCATCAGGTAATCCGTGTCGCCGGCCATGCGATAGAGCTCCACCACCTCCGGAATGGCCGCCACCGCCGCGTGGAAGCGCTGCAGCCAGTCCATGGCGTGCTGGTTGGTGCGCACCGAGACGAACACCGTCACCCCCACGTTGAGCTGGCGGGGATCGAGCAGCGCCACCCGAGCGCGGATGACCCCCTGCTCCTCCAGCTTCTGGATGCGCCGCCAACAAGCGGTGGTGCCCAAACCGATGCGCTCGGCGATATCGGCTACCGACCGGGTGCTGTCCTGCTGGAGGATGTCGAGAATGGCACGATCTAAGCGATCCATGAAATGCTTTTCCCCAAAAAGGCTCTACAGAGGAATTCTATTCGCATAGACCCCACAGTTAGCGATCGAAAAGCAAATTCCTTTCGAGATGAAGACGCTAGCCTATTCTCATCTGATCGCTCGAGGCCGCCATGGACGCTTATCCCCTGTATTTCGATTACGCCGCCACCACCCCTGTCGACGATGTCGTCATCGAGGCCATGCTGGGTTGCCTGGGGCGCCAGGGCGTCTTCGGCAATCCCGCCTCCCGCGGCCATGCCTTCGGCAACGACGCCCAGCAGGCTGTGGATAGCGCTCGCCAGCAGGTAGCCGCCCTGGTCGGCGCCCAGCCCGCGCAGCTGGTCTGGACCTCCGGCGCCACCGAATCCAACAACCTCGCCCTGCTCGGCGTGGCCCGTCGTCGCGGGCGCGGCCACCTGATCACCAGTTGCCTGGAACACCGGGCGGTGCTCGATACCGCGGCCCAGCTGGAAGCCGAAGGCTTCGCCGTCACCTACCTGGCGCCGAACGCGGCAGGTCTCATCACCCCCGATGCCGTCGCCGAAGCCTGGCAGGAGGACACCTGCCTGGTCTCGCTGATGCTGGTGAACAACGAGCTGGGCACCCTGACCGACATCGACGCCATCGGCCGGCTGGTCCGCGCTCGTGGCGCCCTCTTCCACGTGGACGCCGCCCAGGCCACCGGCAAGGTCGCCATCGACCTGACCAGCCTGGAGGTCGATCTGATGTCCTTTTCCGCGCACAAGACCTATGGGCCCAAGGGCATCGGCGCCCTCTACGTCGGCCCGCGGGCGGAGGGTGCCCTGCAGGCGCAGATCCATGGCGGCGGCCATGAGCGCGGCCTGCGCTCGGGGACCCTGGCCACTCACCAGATCGTGGGCATGGGCACCGCCTTCGCCCTCGCCGGCCAGGCCATGACGCGGGAGAACGAGCGGCTCGGCCAGTTGCGCGAGCGGTTCCTGGCCGGTGTCCAGAACTTGCCTGGCATGCAGTTGAACGGCTGCGCCCGGCAGCGCATCCCCCATACCCTCAACCTGACCTTCGCCACGCCACTGGACACCGCGGCGCTGCAACGTCAGTTGGCCTTCTCGACGACCTCGGCCTGCAGTTCGGCCAAGGCGGCACCCTCTCATGTGCTCCTGGGCCTGGGCCTATCTGCCGAACAGGCCGCGCGCAGCTACAGATTCAGCCTGGGTCGCTACACCACCGCGGCGGACGTGGACCAGGCCATCGCCCTGATCCATCAGCATGCCGCCCAGCCCGCGCCCTTCTGGGCCTGATCAGTCCAGGCGGAAGGCGTCGGCATCGCGCTGCGCCGGGAAGCGCTCGCGATAGCGGACCAGCTCCGCGGCGGACAGGGTCGTGTGGAAGATACCGGCCGCCGCGCCGACCTCGACCAGGGGTTCACCCTGAAAGTCCAGCACCTGGCTGTCACCGGCATAGGGATGACCGTTGCCGTCACTGCCGATGCGGTTCACCGCGGCGACATAGCAGAGATTCTCGATGGCCCGCGCCGGCAGCAGGCGATTCCAGTGGCCGCGGCGCGGCGCCGGCCAGTTGGCGACATAGAGCAGCAGATCGGTATCGTCCTGGGCGCGACTCCAGACCGGGAATCTCAGGTCGTAGCAGATCAGCGGGCGGATTCGCCAACCCTTGAGCGTCACCACCAGGCGCTGCTCGCCAGGCGCGTAATGCTCGTGCTCGCCGGCCATGCGAAACAGATGACGCTTGTCGTAGTGCAGCAACTCGCCTTCGGGCGTCGCCCACAGTAGCCGGTTGCGATGCTGTCCAGCTTCGTCCTGCACGATCAGGCTGCCCGTCACCACGGCGCCGATACGTCGGGCCTGTTCTCGTAGCCAGACGGCGGTCGGCCCATCGGCGGGTTCGGCGAGGGCCGCCGATTCCATGGAAAAGCCGGTGGTGAACATCTCCGGCAGGATGACCAGGTCGGTCTCGCCCACAGCCGTCAGCAGACGCTCGAAATGGGCGCGATTGGCGGCCGGGTCATGCCAGGCCAGTTCGCTCTGCAGCAGCGCCAGGCGCAGGTCCTGGGTGGGGGTCAGATCGCGCATAGCCGCTCCGCTGCCTGACGCAGGGTGTCTTCGCACTTGGCGAAGCAGAAGCGCACCAGGCGCAGGTCAGCGGGCGGTGTCTGGTAGAACACCGACAGCGGAATGGCGGCGACGCCATGCTCGCGGGTCAGCCATTCGGCCATGGCCACGTCGTCCAGATCCGGGCGGATGGCGGAATAGTCCACCACCTGGAAATAGGTGCCGGCGGCGCGCTGGAAGGTGAAGCGCGAGTTGCCCAGGAGGTCGCAGAAGAGATCGCGCTTGGCCTGGTAGAAGGCCGGCAGCTCGCTGAGGTGCTCGGGATGGGCGGCCATGAAGTCGGCCAGGGCGGCCTGGATCGGCGTCACCCCGCAGAAGCTCACGTACTGGTGCACCTTGCGCAACTCGGCCGACAGCGCCGGCGGCGCCACCACATAGCCGGTCTTCCAGCCGGTGACGTGATAGGTCTTGCCGAAGGAGCTGACCACGAAGGCGCGGGCATAGAGTTCGTCGTGGGCGATGACGCTGGCATGGCGCTCGCCGTCGTAGACCAGGTGCTCATAGACCTCGTCGCTGACCAGATAGAGATCGCGCCCGCGGATCAGCGCGGCCAGGCGGTCCAACTCGGCGGCGCTGACCAGGGCCCCGCTGGGGTTGTGCGGGGTATTGAGCACGATGGCGCGGGTACGCGGACTCAGGGCCGCCTCCAGGGCCGTCCAGTCGATACCGAAGCTCGGCAGCGTCAGGGGCACATGCACGCAGCGCCCGCCGGCCAGTCGCACCGAGGGTTCGTAGCTGTCGTAGCAGGGGTCGAAGACGATCACCTCGTCGCCTGGTCGTACCAGCGTCTGCAGGGCGCAGAACAGGCCCTGGGTGGCCCCGGGCACGATGGTGACCTCGGCCTCGGCATCCACCTCGCGGCCATAGAAGGCGGCAACCTTGGCCGCCACCTGCCGGCGCAGCGCCGGCAATCCGGTCATGGGCGCGTACTGGTTGTGGCCGGCCGCGACATGGCGACCGACCGCCGCGAGCAACTCGGCGGGGCCGTCGAAGTCGGGAAAGCCCTGGGACAGATTCAGCGCACCGGTCTGGGCGGCGAGCTGGGACATGCGGGTAAAGATGGTGACGGCGAGGTCGGGAAGCTTGCTCTGGATCATCGCGCGGGCACGGGTCTGGCTGGAAGGAGATCGGCAGACTGCGATTTTTTGCGCGAGAGGGCAAGTAGTGCTATGCCGATCAGCCAGCCAGCGGTCTCGGCATAGCCTGGGTACAAGGCTTGATCCAAACATCCCCTCTCCCTCCGGGAGAGGGCCAGGGTGAGGGCAACCGCAGGCAGTCAGGTTACCCGTTAGCGACGCGAAGGGGCCGAGGCTACGATCTTTTTCACTGCTAGGCCGTCGCAGGGATCACCCTCACCCCAGCCCTCTCCCAAAGGGAGAGGAGGTTGTTTCGTCCACCCGGACGCATCAATGCACCGCCGCTGCCGCGAAGAGGAACCACCGTAGCGTGGAAAACGGCTCAGTCTTTTCCACTGGAACAAACGTCGTACGGGATGCCCGCACCCCAACCCTCTCCCAAAGGGAGAGGGGGAAGTTCGGTGCGCGAGTAGCCTCCTTGCCCCAATCCTCTAACAAAGAAAAAGGGGGCTATTAGCCCCCTTCCCTTCACAACGCCCGACCGACTTACCGGCGTTTGTCCTTGCGCTTCTTCTCGGCCTTCTTGTGGTGGCTCATCAGGCGGCGCTTCTTGTTGACCTGGCGCTCGGTGAGGGTGTTCTTCTTGCCCTCGAAGGGGTTCTCGCCACCGCGGTATTCGATGCGGATCGGCGTACCCACCAGCTTGAGCACCCGACGATAGGTCTTTTCCAGGTAGCGGGTATAGGACTTGGGCACCGCTTCCGTCTGGTTGCCGTGGATGACGATCAGCGGCGGGTTGGCGCCGCCCAGGTGGGCATAGCGCAGCTTGATGCGCCGGCCGCTGACCATCGGCGGCTGGTGCTCCTGCACCGCATCCTCGAGGATCTGGGTGAGGCGGCTGGTGGGCCAGCGGGTGGTGGCCGAGGCGAAGGACTGCTGCACCGACTTGTACAGGTGACCCACGCCGGTGCCATGCAGCGCCGAGATGAAGTGGATGTCGGCGAAGTCGACGAACAGCAAGCGGCGTTCCAGCTCGGTCTTGACGTAGTCGCGCTCGCCGGACTCCATGCCGTCCCACTTGTTGAGGGCGATCACCAGGGCACGCCCGGTCTCCAGCACGAAGCCGAGCAGGTTGAGGTCGTGCTCGACCACGCCTTCGCGGGCGTCCATGACGAAGATCACCACGTTGGCGTCCTGGATCGCCTGCAGCGTCTTGACCACCGAGAACTTCTCGACCGCTTCAAAGACCTTGCCGCGGCGGCGCACGCCAGCGGTGTCGATCAGGGTGTAGCGTTCTTCGTTGCGCTCGAAGGGGATATAGATGCTGTCGCGCGTGGTGCCGGCCTGGTCATAGACGATCACCCGCTCTTCGCCGAGCATGCGGTTGACCAGCGTCGACTTGCCGACGTTGGGCCGACCGATCACGGCGATCTTGATGCCGGTGGTCTCGTCGATGCCCTGCACGCGACGGAAGACGTCGCCACCCTCCTCCGCGGCAGCGCGCACCTGCTCCTCGGTGAGCTCCTCGACCTCGACCTCATCCTTGGGAAAGACGCCCAGGGCGTCTTCCAGCAGGTTGTTCACGCCGCGCCCGTGGGCCGCGGCGATAGGATAGGCGTCGCCGATGGCCAACGGGCTGAATTCCGCCCGGGCGATATCCGGGTCGACGGTATCGACCTTGTTGGCCACCAGGAAGGTGCGCTTGTTTCGCTTGCGCAGGTGCTCGGCGATCATCTGATCGGCGACGGTCATGCCGTCGCGGGAGTCCACCAAGAACAGCACCGCATCGGATTCTTCGATGGCCTGCAGCGACTGCTCGGCCATCTTCAGGTCGATGCCTTCCTCGTCACCGGAAATACCGCCGGTGTCGACCACAATGTAGGTGCGCCCCTGCCACTTGGCTTCGCCGTACTTGCGATCGCGGGTCAGGCCGGCGAAGTCGGCGACGATGGCGTCCCGGGTCTTGGTCAGGCGGTTGAAAAGCGTGGATTTGCCGACGTTCGGCCGCCCCACCAGGGCAATTACGGGAACCATGCGGCTCTCCCAGAGCAGAAAACACGATGGCCGCTACCGAACTTCACGGTAGCGGCCATCGGTTGAGGATAATAGTTTCTAGCGCAGACGATAGGCGACGAGTTTACCGCCATTGCCGTAAACGTAGAGCATGTCGCCGACGACCAGTGGCCGTACCCGGACGCCGTCACCGTCGACCTTGGTCCGACCGACGAAACGACCGTCGACCTGGCTCAGCAGATGGATGTAGCCGGCGTAGTCGCCCACCACCACGTTGCTCGACCAGACCACCGGACCGGTGAGCTGGCGACGGGCCAGATCGGCATTGGTCCAGAGCGCGGAGGTGGAGGATTCCTCGACCGCTTCCACGGTGCCGTTGTCCAGGCTCAGGTAGACGTTGCCGAAACCTTCGGCGACGCCGTCGTAGCTGGAGGCGTCACGCTGCCAGAGGATCTGGCCGTTGGCCGGATTGAGCGCGACCACGCGGCCGTTGTAGCTGACCACATAGAGGGTGTCGCCGGACAGCGACAGGCCGCCGTCCACGTCGACGATCCGCTCCAGTTCGGAACGACCCTTGGGCACGGCGATCTGCTGTTCCCACAGCGGCAGGCCGCGCTGCACGTCCAGAGCGACCACCTTGCCGCTGGCGAAACCGGCCATGACCACCTGGTTGGTGACCAGGGGAGCACCGGTGCCTCTCAGACTCAGCACCGGCTGGGTGTCTTCGTAGATCCAGCGACGGGTACCACTGCCCAGCTCGAAGGCCTGCAGCTTGTCGTCCTGGGACTGCACCACCACCACGTCATTGTTGACCACCGGGGCGGAGAGCACTTCGCTGGACGCCTGGGCGCGCCACTTCTCGTCGCCACTGGCACTGTCGAGGGCGATCACCTGGCCACGCAGCGTGCCGACCAGCACCAGGCCGGAGCCGACCCCTACCCCGCCAGACACCGGCAGGTCCAGGTCCTTCTTCCACAGCACCTGGCCGGTCTCGCGATTCATCGCCATGACCCGGCCATCGGCATCGGCGGCAAAGATCGTCTGGCCGTCGACGGCCGGTACCAGGCGGTTGTATTCCTTGCCCTGGCCGTCGCCCACCGAGCGACTCCAGACTTCATCCAGGCGAACTTCAGCCTTGATGTCCTTCAGCTCGGCCGGCGGCAATTCCTTCTTGCCGGTGCTGCTGCACCCGACGACCGCAAGGGCGAGACACAGTACCGCGATAGGCTTCCAGCGCAACATCAGGCGTCTCCTTTGGCGAGATCATCGAGTTTCATCTGCAGCACGCCTTCGGCTGCGTCGTTGGGCAGCGCGGCGCGGGCTTTTTCATAGGCGGCGCGAGCCTCGGCCGGCTTCTTCAGCGCCACCAGCAGGTCGCCACGCAATTCTTCGCGATTGGCGACATAGGCCTTAGGCGCCTCGCCATCCAGCAGCTTGAGGCCCTCTTCGGCCTTGCCCTGGGCCGCCAGCACCCGGGCCAGGCGCTGACGCGCCAGCTCGCCGAGTTCGGCGTCATGGGGCTTGTCCGCCACGGCCTTGAGTTCGGCGGCGGCGTCGTCCAGGCGATTGTTCTCCACCGCCACCTTGGCGACGAAGAGGCTCCCGTACTGGGCGTAGGCGGTACCGGAATAATCCTGCTTGAGCTTGCCGTAGGTATCGGTCACCCGGGCGGTGTCGACCTTGCCACCGGGCGCCAGGGCGGCTTCCACCAGTTGCTGATAGAGCACCGAGGCGCCCTGCGCCTGGTTATTCTGATAACGCTGCCAGCCCTGCCAGCCCAGTACCGCGACCAGAGCGATGACGCCACCGGCCACCAGCGGCTTGCCGTTACGCTGCCACCAGGCCTTGGCGACCACCAGATTGTCGTCGTCGATGGAACTCAAATCCGTTCTCCTCAATTCCCGCGACCGGAACCGGCCAGGGGCAAAATCTCGTCCAGACGGGCGGCCAGGGCCGCGAAATCGACCTTTTCCTGGGGCGCATCGCCACGCAGCGGCTTGAGCGCCACCTGTTGCGCGGCCAGTTCGTCTTCACCCAGGATCATGGCCCAGAGCGCGCCGCTCTTGTCGGCCTTCTTGAATTGGCTCTTGAAGCTGCCGGCGCCAGCGTTAACCAGCAGACGCAGGTCGGGACGGGCATCGCGCAACTGCTCAGCCAGCTTGAGGCCGGCCAGTTCGGCCGCCTCGCCAAAGGCGCAGAGATAGAGATCGGCGGGACGCTGCAGATCGCCCGGCAGGCAGGCCAGGGTTTCCAGCAGCAGCACCAGGCGCTCGACTCCCATGGCGAAGCCGACACCCGGGGTGGGCTTGCCGCCGAACTGAGTGATCAGGCCATCGTAGCGGCCACCGGCACAGACGGTGCCCTGGGCGCCCAGCTTGTCGGTGACCCACTCGAAGACCGTACGGCCGTAGTAGTCCAGGCCACGCACCAGCTTGGGATTGATCTGGTAGCGAATGCCGGCGGCGTCCAGACGGGCCCTGAGGCCGTCGAAGTGCGCGCGGGATTCGTCGTCCAGATAGTCGGCCAGGGTCGGGGCGTCCTGCAGCAGCGCCTGGGTCTGGGCGTTCTTGCTGTCGAGGATGCGCAGCGGATTGGTGGTCAGCCGACGCTGGCTGTCTTCGTCGAGCTGCTCGAAGCGTTCCTGCAGATAGGCCACCAGGGCCTCGCGATAGCGGGCGCGATCGGCGCTGGAACCCAGGCTGTTGAGCTGCAGGGTCACGGCGTCGGTCAGGCCCAGGCGCTGCCAGAGACGTGCGGTGAGCACGATCAGTTCGGCATCGATGTCCGGACCGGGCAGGTTGAACACCTCGACGCCGATCTGGTGGAACTGGCGATAGCGGCCCTTCTGCGGCTTCTCGTAACGGAACATGGGCCCGGCGTACCAGAGCTTCTGCACCTGGCCACCGCCGGTCATGCCATGTTCGAGCACGGCCCGCACGCAACCTGCGGTGCCTTCCGGACGCAGGGTCAGGGACTCCTCGTTGCGGTCGAGGAAGGTGTACATCTCCTTGTCCACCACGTCGGTGCCCTCGCCGATGCCGCGGGCGAAGAGTTCGGTGAACTCCATGATGGGCAGACGGATCTCGTGGTAGCCATAGCCGTCGAGCAGCGTCGCGAAGGTACGTTCCAGGTAGCGCCAGGCCGGAGTCTGCTCCGGCAGGATATCGTTCATGCCACGGATGGCTTGCAGGGACTTGCTCACGAAAGGGCCTTATTCCTTGATCTTTCAGCTGCGCGCGATGAGCGCGGCATCCGCTTCGGCCTTTTCGGCCGCCTTGCGGCGGATGAGCCCTTCCAGCTCGTCCACCAGATTGTCGTTGTTCAGCTTGGAGGCCGGCTTGCCATCGATGTACACCAGGTTGTTGGGCGTACCCCCGGTCAAGCCGACATGGGCTTCCTTGGCTTCGCCGGGACCGTTGACCACGCAACCGATCACCGCGACGTCCAGGGGCACCAGCAGGTCCTCCAGGCGCCCTTCCAGTTCGTTCATGGTCTTGACCACATCGAAGTTCTGCCGCGAGCAACTCGGGCAAGCGATGAAGTTGATCCCACGCGAACGCAGGCGCAGGGACTTGAGGATGTCGAAACCGACCTTGATCTCCTCGACCGGATCGGCCGCGAGCGAGATGCGGATGGTGTCGCCGATGCCTTCGGCCAGCAGCATGCCCAGGCCCACGGCGGACTTCACTGTACCCGAGCGCAGGCCGCCAGCTTCGGTGATGCCCAGGTGCAGCGGCTGCTCGATGCGGGTGGCCAGCTGACGGTAGGCTGCCACGGCCATGAAGACGTCACTGGCCTTCACGCTGACCTTGAAGTCCGGGTAGTCCAGCTTTTCCAGGTGGTCGACGTGGCGCATGGCCGACTCCACCAGAGCTTCCGGGGTGGGCTCGCCATACTTCTTCTGCAGGTCCTTTTCCAGCGAACCGGCGTTGACGCCAATGCGGATCGGGATGCCGCGCTCGCGGGCCGCGTCGACCACCGCCCTGACCCGGTCTTCGCGACCGATGTTGCCAGGGTTGATGCGCAGGCAGTCCACGCCCAGCTCGGCCACGCGCAGGGCGATCTTGTAGTCGAAGTGAATGTCGGCCACCAGCGGCAGGCTGACCCGCTGCTTGATGCGGCCGAAGGCTTCGGCGGCGTCCATATCGGGCACGGAGATGCGCACGATGTCGGCACCAGCGTCCTGCAGGCGCTGAACCTGGGCCACGGTGGCGTCGACGTCGCAGGTTTCGGTGTTGGTCATGCTCTGCACGGCGATGGGAGCATCGCCGCCGACCGGCACCGAGCCGACCCAGATCTTGCGGGACAACCGACGTTTGATGGGCGATTCGCTATGCATGCTGGTTTCCCATGGGGTCGCCGGACGTCATTGTCCGGCCTGACCGAGTTTGATGCGGGCGGTCTCGCCCTTGGTGTAATGCGCGAGGTCGACGACCTGGCCGTTGTAGGTGATCTGGGCACCGCGAGCGAAGCCGAGACGGATATTGACCGGCGCCTTGATCGAGGCGTAGTCGAGGCTCTCGCCGCCCTTTTTCACGCCGCTGAAAAGGATCTTGCCGGTACCGTCGCTGACCTGCGTCCAGCAGTTGGCGGTGAAGCGGATGTTGAGGCTGTCGCTGCCGGCGACGGGCGCTGCGGCAGGCGCGGTGGCCGGGGCGGCAGGCGCCGTTGCAGCCGGCGCCGGAGGGGTGGACGTGCTCGAACCGCTGGCCGGGGCCGGAGTCGGGGTGGGCGCGGCGGTCGGGGTGGTCATGGTGGCCACGGCATTGGCATCCGGCGTCGGCGTGCCTACCGGAGACGGCAGGGTGACGGCGGGCTGCTGAGCAGTGACCGGAGGCTGTTCTTCCGGCTCGTCGATGGGATGGATCTCGGTCTTGCCGTCGGCACCCTCGACCTCGACATGCTCCATGCTCACGGCGCTGCTGCTGGAAGTCTGACGACTGCGCTCCTGCCACCAGAACAGACCCATGGCGATGATCAGCACCACCAGGACGAAACTGACGAATCTGAGGACATTGCGCGACAGCCGCACCGGCTCGTCGAGGCGCCCCAGGCTGTGCACGGTGCTGCCCTTGGCATCGGTGCCGGTGTAGCTGTCGAAGGTACGCACCAGTTCGACCTGGTCCAGGCCCAGCAGCTTGCCATAGGCCTTGGTGTAGCCACGGGCAAAGGTGTGCCCCGGCATCTGCTGATAGTTGCCGGACTCGAGCTGCTCGATGATGCGCTCGCTGAGATTGAGATTCTGGGCGACCTGGGCCTGGCTCCAGCCAAGCGCCAGTCGCTTCTGACGCAAGATCTCACCGGGATTGCCCCGTCCGGCGTGTACCGCTTCGGATTGCACTGCGGTCATTTCTGCTCCGACTGAAGTTGACGATATTCAGGTGAGTTCGGGTAGAGGCGCTTCAGCTGCAGGGCATAGCTCGCGGCGGTGTTGCGATCGTTGAACACCTCGGCGAGGCGGATCCCGAGCAACAGGCTGCGGGCATTCTGGGGGCTGAGCTGGCTGAAGGCCTGGTAATAGCTGCGAGACGGCACGTAGTCGCGCGTCTGATAGGCCAATTGAGCCAATTCGAACAGGGCCCTGGGCTGATTGCGATCCAGCCGCAGGGATTTTTCCAGATTTTCCTTGCCCAAGTCGACCTGATTGAGTCGCAAGGCCGTCAGGCCGAGATTCTCGAACACCCTAGCGCGCTCGGGGTAGAGGCTGTCTTCGGCGGCCTGGGTGAAGCGTTCGTAGGCATCCTTGTAGTGCCCCTGCTCATAGAGGAAGCTGCCATAGTTGTTGAGGATGCGGGCATCGCGGGGCCGCTCGCGCAGGGCCAGGCGATACTCCTGATCGGCCAGTTCGGTCTCGCCCTGGGCCTGGAACACCAGCCCGAGGGCGGCATGGGCGTCGGCGCTGGAGGAATCCAGTTCCAAGGCCTTCTTCAACGGCACCTTGGCTTGTTCGGTGTTGCCCTGCTGGACATAGCCGAGGCCAAGCTGGATGTAGGCATCACGGGCCTGCATCCGTCCCTGGCGGGTATCCATGGGGTTGCGGTCACCCTCGGTCACGCAGCCGGCCAGGCTACCGACCACCAGGGCGAGCGCGACAGCCGCAAAGCGCGTGATCGCCATGATCGCGCCCTCAGCCCTGGAGCGGCGTCACGGTTTCGGCACCGTCGAGCTGGCGAACGGCGATGTAACGCTGGCTGCGGCGGGTACGGTCCACGACCTGCCCCACCAGCTGGCCGCAGGCGGCATCGATGTCGTCACCGCGGGTAGTCCGCACCGTGACGTTGAAACCGGCCTGCACCAGCAGCTCCTGGAACCGGCGGGTGGCGTTCTTGCTCGGCCGCTCGTAGCCGGAGTGCGGGAAGGGATTGAAAGGGATCAGGTTGATCTTGCAGGGCACGTTGCGCAGCAGCTCGATCAGCTGCAGGGCGTGCTCGGGCAGGTCGTTGACGTCCTTGAGCAGGGTGTACTCGATGGTCAGGACGCGCTTCTCGCCCAGTTGCCGGATGTATCTCTGGCAGGCATCGAGCAGCATGGCCAAGGGATACTTGCGGTTGATTGGGACCAGCTCGTTGCGCAACTCGTCGTTGGGTGCATGCAGCGACAACGCCAGGGAGACGTCGATGTGCTTGGCTAGCTCTTCGATCATCGGCACCACGCCCGAGGTGGACAGAGTGACCTTGCGCTTGGAGATGCCGTAGCCCAGGTCGTCCATCATGATGCGCATGGCGGCGACGACGTTGTCGAAGTTCAGCAGCGGTTCGCCCATGCCCATCATCACCACGTTGGTGATGGCGCGGTCGATCTTGGCCGGTACGCTGCCAAAGGACTTGTTGGCGATCCACACCTGACCGATCACTTCGGCGGCGGTGAGGTTGCTGTTGAAGCCCTGCTTGCCGGTGGAGCAGAAGCTGCAGTCCAGGGCGCAACCGGCCTGGGACGACACGCACAGGGTGCCACGGCCGTTCTGCGGAATGTAGACGGTTTCGACGCAGCTGCCGGAGGCGACGCGGATCACCCACTTGCGGGTGCCGTCGCGGGAGATGTCCTCGCTGACGATCTCGGGGCCACGGATCTCCGCGGCGGCCTTGAGCTTTTCCTTGAGCGCCTTGCCGAGGTTGCTCATGGCGTCGAAATCATCGATGCCGAAGTGATGGATCCACTTCATGACCTGGCCGGCGCGAAAGCGCTTCTCCCCGATGGACTCGAAGAACGACTCGAGTTGCGGCTGGGTCAGGCCCAGCAGATTGACCTTATCGGTGGCTGTGGTCATGGGATCACCTCGACGAAATCTGTTTGAAGCCCGCGCAGGACGCGGGCGGTGCCAGGAAGGCGGGCTGGCCGCTTTCCTGGCCAGCGCTCATCCTTAGCGGATGCGCTCGCAGACTTCGGTGGCTGCGAAGAAGTAGGAGATCTCGCGCGCGGCGGACGCTTCGGAATCCGAACCGTGGACGGCGTTCTCGTCGATGGAAACGGCGAAGTCGGCACGGATGGTACCGGCGTCGGCTTTCTTGGGATCGGTGGCGCCCATCAGCTCACGGTTCTTGGCGATGGCGTTGTCGCCTTCCAGCACCTGGACCACGACCGGACCGGAGGTCATGAAGGAGACCAGGTCCTTGAAGAAGGGACGCTCTTTGTGTTCGGCGTAGAAGCCACCGGCTTCGCGCTCGGACAGCTGGACCATCTTGGCAGCGACGACGCGCAGGCCAGCCTTCTCGAAGCGGGTGACGATCTCACCGACGACATTCTTGGATACGGCATCGGGCTTGATGATCGACAGGGTACGTTGAACAGACATGTGAACTCCGAATGTGGGAATAGAGCAAAAACGAAACCCGCGGATTATACGCGGGTCCCGGTGAAAAGCGTAGCGCGGTACGGGCGATGCGTCAGGCGGATTCGTCGATCCAGGCGGCCTGGATGGCCTCCAGCACCTTCTCGCCACCGCGCTGGGGATCGTCGTCGAATTCCGGCAGGTCCACGACCCAGTTGCGCAGCTTGACGAAGTTCACGTAGCGCGGATCCACGTCGGGATGGGCGTCGTTGAGTTCGATGGCGATATCCAGCACATCGGTCCATTTCAGTGCCATGACAGCTGTCCTCAGTGACCTTCGGAAACCTGGTTGATGGTGTAGCGCGGAATCTCCACCACCAGGTCTTCGCTGCCAACTACCGCCTGGCAGGACAGGCGCGAACGCATTTCCAGGCCCCAGGCCTTGTCCAGCATGTCGTCTTCGAGCTCATCGGAAGGCTCGAGGGAATCGAAGCCTTCCTGGACGACCACGTGACAGGTGGTGCAGGCACAGGACATCTCGCAGGCGTGCTCGATGTCGATGCCGTTGCGCATGGCCGCGGCAATGATGGTTTCGCCTTCACTGGCTTCGAAGACTGCGCCCTCGGGGCAGTGCTCGGCGTGGGGCAGCAGGGTGATCTGCGGCATGATGGAACTACTCCTCGATATCGTTGAGACGGCGACCCGCCAGGGCCGCCTTGACCGAGGCGTTCATCCGCCGGGCGGCGAAGGCATCGGTTACGTGAGAAAGACGCTTGGTCTGGTCTTCGAGCGCCTGGAGGTCGGTGGCGTCCAGCAGCTCGGCCAGCCGGCCGATTTCCAGCTCGATCACCTGACGCTCCTCGGCGTCCAGCAACCGCTCGCCATCGGTGGCGACCGCGGCGGTGACCGCCTCGATCAGCCGCCGCGCCTCGACCTGCTGCTCGCGTAGCGCGCGGGCCTGCATGTCGTCGCCGGCGTGACGGAAGGAATCCTGCAGCATGTTGGCGATCTCGCCGTCGGTCAGACCGTAGGACGGCTTGACCTGGACACTGGCTTCCACCCCACTGGACAACTCACGCGCACTGACGCCGAGCAGGCCGTCGGCGTCGACTTGGAAGGTGACGCGGATCTTGGCGGCGCCGGCGACCATGGGCGGGAAGCCGCGCAGCTCGAAGCGGGCCAGCGAACGGGCGTCCTTGACCAGTTCGCGCTCGCCTTGCAGCACATGCACCAGCATGGCGGTCTGGCCGTCGCGATAGGTGGTGAAGTCCTGCCCCCGCGCCACCGGAATGGTGGTGTTGCGCGGAATGATCTTCTCCATCAGGCCGCCCATGGTCTCGAGTCCCAGGGACAGCGGGATGACGTCCAGCAGCAGCAGTTCTTCGCCAGCGCGATTGCCGGCCAGGGAATCGGCCTGCAGGGCCGCGCCGATGGCGACCACGCGATCCGGATCGATGTCGGTGAGCGGGGTGCACTCGAACAGTTCGCCCACGGCTTCGCGCACATAGGGCATGCGGGTGGAGCCACCGACCATGACCACGGCAGCGATCTCCGCCGGCTCCACTTCCGCATCACGCAGGGCGCGGCGGCAGGCCTTGAGGCTGCGCGCCACCAGCGGGGCGATGAGCTCTTGGAAGGTGCTGCGCTCCAGCACGCCCGACCAGTCGCCATGGCTGACCTCGACGCGCTCGGCAGCCGACAGGGCTTCCTTGGCCGCGCAGGCGCTCTGCAGCAGGCGCCGCTGGGTGCCCGGATCCAGATCGCTGGACAACCCGGCCTGCTGGACGATCCAGCCGGCGATGGCATGATCGAAGTCATCACCGCCCAAGGCGCTGTCGCCGCCGGTGGCCATGACTTCGAAGACGCCGCGGGTCAGGCGCAGGATGGAAATGTCGAAGGTGCCGCCACCCAGGTCGTAGATGGCGACCACGCCCTCCTCGCCCCGGTCCAGGCCATAGGCCACGGCGGCCGCGGTAGGCTCGTTGAGCAGGCGCAGGACGTTCAGTCCGGCGAAGCGGGCGGCGTCCTTGGTGGCCTGGCGCTGGGCATCGTCGAAGTAGGCCGGCACGGTGATGACCGCGCCGACCAGTTCGCCACCCAGGGTGGCTTCGGCCCGCTCGCGTAGCACCCGCAGGATATCGGCGGAGACCTCCACCGGACTCTTGCGCCCGGCAGCGGTATCGATGAAGGGCATTTCCGATTCACCGGCGACGAAGCGATAGGGCAACTGCTCGCCCAGTTGCTTGACGTCGGCGATGCCACGCCCCATGAGGCGCTTGACGGAGAGAATGGTATTGAAGGGATCTTGGGCGGCAGCGGCCTTGGCGCCTGCCCCCACGTCCACCCCATCGGCGGCATAGCGCACGGCGGAGGGCAGGATCACCTCACCCTGCAGATCGGGCAGGGTCTCGGCCACGCCACTGCGGACGGCAGCCACGAGGGAATTGGTGGTGCCCAGATCGATGCCTACCGCCAGCTTGCGCTGGTGCGGCTTGGGCGCCATTCCGGGTTCGGCTATCTGCAATAGAGCCATTGGCTAGTCGGCTTATGGTTGTCGGTGCCTGAGCGACACCTGTGATTAATCGTCCAGACGCTCTTCGAGCTGGCGGATCTCGCTGGCCAACTTGTCGAGAAACTGCATGCGACGGACCAGGCGTTCGGCAGACTCGCGCTGGGCGGGATCCTGCCAGATCGCGGCGAAGGCCTGCTCGATGTCGCGCTGCGCCTCCTTGAGGCGCTGGCGGAAGGCGGGAATGCCCGCGCTGTCGCCGGCGTCCTGCAGGTCTTCCAACTCCTCGCGCCACTGCAATTGCTGCATGAGGAAATCGGTGTCCTGGATGGTCGCCTCGAGCGGCATCTCGTGGCCTTCGAGCTCCAGCAGATAACGCGCGCGGCGCGACGGCGCGCGCAGCACGTGATAGGCCTCGTTGAGCTCGGCCGACCGCTCCAGCGCCTGACGCCGTTCGCGCTCCGGCGCATCGGCGAACCGATCCGGATGGACCGTGCGGGCCAGGTCGCGATAGCGCGCGGCCAGACCCGCCTGGTCGATCTCGAAGGCGGGCTTGATCTCGAACAGCGCGAAGTGACAGGGCTTACCCATGGCGGGCCTCAGATGTTGAAGCTTTCGCCGCAGCCACACTCGCCACGCACGTTGGGATTGTTGAACTTGAAGCCCTCGTTGAGGCCTTCACGCACGAAATCCAGCTCGGTGCCGTCCAGGTAGACCAGGCTCTTGGGGTCGATGATGACCTTGACGCCATGGCTTTCGAACACCTGGTCCTCGGCCGCGAATTCATCGACGAACTCGAGTACGTAGGCCAGCCCCGAGCAACCCGTGGTACGAACGCCCAGGCGGATGCCCTCCCCCTTGCCGCGCCCATCGAGGAAACGCTGCACGTGGCGGGCGGCGGACTCGGTCATGCTGATCGCCATGGTTCCTCCTTAGAGCAGGCCTTTCTTCTGCTTGTAGTCGCTGACCGCCGCCTTGATGGCGTCTTCGGCGAGTACCGAGCAGTGGATCTTCACCGGCGGCAGGGCCAGTTCTTCGGCGATCATGCTGTTCTTGATCGACGCCGCTTCCTCGATGCTCTTGCCCTTCATCCACTCGGTGGCCAGGGAGCTGGAGGCGATGGCGGAGCCACAGCCGTAGGTCTTGAACTTGGCATCTTCGATGATGCCCTGCTCGTTGACCTTGATCTGCAGACGCATCACGTCGCCACAGGCCGGAGCGCCGACCATGCCGGTGCCGACATCGGGATCGGCAGCATCGAACTTGCCGACGTTGCGCGGGTTTTCGTAGTGGTCGATGACCTTTTCACTGTATGCCATGGTTCAATCCTCGCTTATCAGGGTGGGTCAGTGGGCTTGCCACTCGACCTGACTCAGGTCTACGCCTTCTTTGAACATGTCCCACAGCGGAGACAATTCGCGCAACTTGTTGACGGCTTCGGTGACCTTGCTCGCGGCGTAGTCAACGTCTTCTTCGGTGGTGAAGCGGCCGAAGGTGAAGCGGATGGAGCTGTGCGCCAGCTCGTCGTTGCGGCCCAGGGCACGCAGGACGTAGGACGGCTCCAGGGACGCCGAGGTACAGGCCGAACCGGACGAGACCGCCAGGTCCTTGAGCGCCATGATCAGCGACTCGCCTTCGACGTAGTTGAAGCTCAGGTTCAGGTTGTGCGGCACACGATGGATCAGGCTGCCGTTCAGGTAGACCTCTTCCAGGCCTTCGAACTGACGGTAGAAGCGATCGCTCAGGGCCTTGATGCGGGCATTTTCCTGGACCATCTCTTCCTTGGCGATGCGGAAAGCCTCGCCCATGCCGACGATCTGGTGGGTCGCCAGGGTACCCGAACGCATGCCACGCTCGTGACCGCCACCGTGGGTCTGGGCTTCGATACGGACGCGCGGCTTGCGGCGGACGTAGAGGGCGCCAATGCCCTTGGGACCATAGGTCTTGTGCGCCGAGAAGGACATCATGTCGACCTTGAGCTTCTCCAGATCGATCTCGACCTTGCCGGTGGACTGGGCGGCGTCGACGTGGAAGAGAACGCCACGGGAACGGGTCAGCTCACCGATGGCGGCGATGTCGTTGACGGTACCGATCTCGTTGTTGACGTGCATGATGGACACCAGGGTGGTGTCGTCACGCAGGGCCGCCTCGACCATGTCGGGGGTGATCAGGCCGTCTTCGCCCGGCTCGAGATAGGTGACCTCGAAGCCTTCGCGCTCGAGCTGGCGGGTGGTGTCCAACACCGCCTTGTGCTCGATCTTGGAGGTGATCAGGTGCTTGCCCTTGTTCTGGTAGAAGTGCGCGGCGCCCTTGATGGCCAGGTTGTCGGATTCGGTGGCACCGGAGGTCCAGACGATCTCGCGCGGGTCGGCGTTGACCAGTTCGGCCACCTGACGACGAGCGTTTTCCACGGCTTCCTCGGCCTTCCAGCCGAACAGGTGGGAGCGCGATGCGGGGTTGCCAAAGTTGCCGTCCACCAGCAGGCACTCGCTCATCTTCTGAGCGACGCGCGGATCGACGGGCGTGGTGGCGGAATAGTCTAGGTAGATCGGCAATTTCATCGGTTACTCCTAATCAGACGGGCGTCTCTGCTCAGTCGATGGTGGACGCTTCGATTTTTTCGACCGCTAAGGGCGATTGCTTACTGGCACAGGCCTTGGTGTCCTGACGCTTGGCCACCTGCTGGATCTCGTTGCGGGCAACCAGGTCGGCCAGGGTGATGCCACTCAAAAAGGTGTGGATCTGATCGCTCAGATCGCACCAGAGGTGGTGGGTCAGGCAGGTATCACCCTGGTGACAGCCCCCACCGCCCTGGCAACGAGTGGCATCCACGGATTCGTTGACGGCATCGATCACCTGGGCCACATGGATACCGCCCATGTCGCGCGCCAGCTGATAACCGCCGCCGGGACCGCGTACGCTGTTGACCAGTGCGCCGCGGCGCAGCCGGGCAAACAGCTGCTCCAGATAGGACAGCGAAATGCCCTGCCGCTCGGAAATGTCGGCCAGCGACACCGGTCCCCGCTGGGCGTGCAGCGCCAGGTCGAGCATGGCGGTTACGGCATAGCGGCCTTTGGTGGTCAGTCTCATGATGAACTCGAGCGGGTTGCATCGGATGACCCTGATTATCGGATTCCCGACAAAAAAGGTCAACTTTAAAACCGACCAAATCACTCAGGCATTATCTATCGGGGGGATAGTCCGCGGGTGGGATTCGCCGCGGGCGGCCTTCTGGGTTTCGGTGAGGATGCCGCGCAGGATGTTCATTTCCAGCTTGCTGATGCCGGCACGACCGTAGAGCCGCCGCAGCCGACTCATCAGGTGGCGCGGCTTGGCCGGATCGAGGAAGCCAATCTCCACCAGGGTCTGCTCCAGGTGCTCGTAGTAGAGCTCCAGCTCCTCCACCGTTACCGGCTGGGTGTTGAGCATGGCGGTGGCTTCGACCTTGTTCATCTTGGTCGGCTGGTTCTGCGCCGCGAGCCAGGCCATGCGCACCTCGTACACCAGCACCTGGACCGCCGCGGCGAGATTGAGCGAGCCGAAGGCCGGATCCGAGGGGATGTGCACATGGTAGTGGCAGCGCTGCAACTCTTCGTTGGTCAGGCCGGCGTATTCGCGACCGAAGACCAGGGCCACCTCGCCGCCCTGCTCCACCTGGGCTAGGGAGGTGGTGGCGCATTCGCGCGGATCCAGCAGCGGCCAGGGGATGCGGCGGTCCCGGGCGCTGGTGCCCAGCACCAGACTGCAGCCGGTCAGGGCCTCTTCCAGGGTGTCGACCACGATGGCGGCGTCGAGCACGTCATTGGCCCCGGACGCGCGGGCATTGGCCTCGCCGCTGGGAAAGTCCTCGGGATCGACCAGATAGAGGCGCGACAGGCCCATGTTCTTCATTGCCCGGGCGGCACCGCCGATATTGCCGGGATGGCTGGTATTGACCAGAACGACGCGGATGTTGTGCAGCACGTGGCTATCCTCGAACGGACGCGGGAAATCGGCGCCGTATACTACGCCCACACGCGCCCGCTGGCCACGAATACCCCTTTCAGCGCCGCGAAGTCTGCTATCATTGCCGGCTTTCCTTATACAACCCAGGTGATTTATCCATGCAGCCCATGCTGAACATCGCACTGCGCGCGGCCCGCAGCGCCGGTGAACTGATTTTCCGTTCGATTGAGCGCCTGGACGTGATCGCCGTCGACGAAAAAGGCGCCAACGACTTCGTCTCCGAAGTCGACCGTGCCGCCGAGCAGACCATCCTCGCCACCCTGCGCAAGGCCTATCCCACCCATGGTTTCTACGGTGAGGAATCCGGCTACCTGGCGGGCGAAGGCGAAGGCGCCGATTATGTCTGGATCGTCGACCCGCTGGACGGCACCACCAACTTCATTCGTGGCGTCCCGCACTTCTCGGTGAGCATCGCCTGCAAGTACAAGGGTCGCCTGGAACACGCCGTGGTCCTGGATCCGGTGCGTCAGGAAGAATTCACCGCCAGCCGTGGCCGCGGTGCCGCCTTGAACGGCCGGCGCATCCGCGTCACCAACCGTCGCAGCCTGGAAGGCGCTCTGCTGGGTACCGGCTTCCCCTTCCGTGCCAATGACGTCGACCACCTGGACAACTACCTGGGCATGTTCCGCAGCCTGATCGGCCAGACCGCCGGCATCCGCCGCGCCGGCTCCGCCGCCCTGGACCTGGCCTATGTCGCCGCCGGTCGCTTCGACGCCTTCTGGGAAATGGGCCTGTCGGAGTGGGACATGGCGGCAGGCGCCCTGCTGGTGCAGGAAGCCGGTGGCCTGATCGGCGACTTCAATGGCGGCCACGACTTCCTCGAGAAGGGCCACATCGTCGCCGGCAATCCCAAGTGCTTCCGCGGTCTGCTGACCCAGATCCAGCCGCACCTGCCGGCCTCGCTCAAGCGCTGAGTTTGCAAGGCTAACGAAAAAGCCCCTGCCGGCAGGGCTTTTTCATGCCTGCTGCAGAAGGCCCTGCAGCAGGTGTCGGCCAGGTTTACTTGACGACTTTCAGACTCGGCCGCGTCGGTGCCGGCTTGGGCGCCTCGGGCTTGCTGCCGCCGTTGTCGGGACCCTGGTCATCCGGCGGGCTGGGTTCGCTGTCGAAGACCATGCCCTGGCCGTTCTCCCGGGCGTAGATGGCCAGGATGGCACCGATCGGGACATAGAGGTTGTAGGCGACGCCACCGAAACGGCCGTTGAAGCTCACCGCTTCGTTGTCCATGTGCAGGTCACGCACGGCACTGGGCGAGGCGTTCAGCACGATCTGGCCGTCGTTGGCATAGCCCGGCGGCACGCGCACCTCGGCGTAGTCGGCGTTGACCAGCAGATGGGGCGTGCAGTCGTTGTCCACGATCCACTCGTAGAGCGCGCGGACCAGGTAGGGGCGACTGGAATTCATGGGGTTCTCCTCTAGCGCATCTCACGCTCGGTGACCGAAAGACTGGATCGGAAACTGTCGCGTGCGAACATGCGATCCATGTAGTCCTGCAGCGGCTTGGCGGCCCGGGGCAATTCGACGCCCAGGCGCGGCAATCGCCACAGGATGGGGAGCAGGCAACAGTCCACCAGGGAAAAGTCGTCGCTCAGGAAAAAGGCTTTTTCCGCGAAGATGGGCGCCACGCCGGTCAGGCTTTCCCGCAGTTCCTTGCGCGCGGCGGCGAGGTCGGCGCCCGGCGCGGCCTGCAGGATACTGTCCACCAGGGTGCACCAGTCGCGCCCGATACGGTGCATCAGCAGCCGCGACTGACCCCGGGTGACCGGATAGGCCGGCAGCAGCGGCGGATGCGGATAGCGTTCCTCGAGGTACTCCATGAGTACCTCGGTGCCATAGAGCACCAGGTCGCGATCCATCAACGTCGGCACGGTGCCATAGGGATTGTGCTCGGCCAGCTGCCGCGGGCACTCGCCACGGCGCACGGCGATCAGCTCGCACTCGACGTTCTTTTCCGCCAGGATCAGACGGATCCGATGGCTGTAGTGATCCTCGGGATCATGGAAACAGGTCAGGCGGGTTATGGCGCCCATGGGTCCCTCCCCCGTCAGGGGCGAAGCTGCAAAGGGGGATTATCTCGCACCTTGCCGCCTGCCACCTAGTCTCATCGCTCACTGTCGGGCAATCGCCGCCAGAATTCGCGCTTGAGCCAGAAGGCCAGGATGGCGAACAGCACCAGATAGCCCAGCACCCAGGGTGCGAGCCGCCAGGCGAGGCTACGTTCGGGTGCGGCGGAATAGCCCAGGTAGGCGACCAGATCGTCGACGGTATGGGCGAACTGCTCGGGGGTCTGGGCGCCACTGCCCGCCTCCAGGCGCAGCACGCAGCGCCCTTCGTGGCAGTCGCGCAGCTGGCGACCGCGCAGGGCGGCCAGGACGTCGGGCATGCGGGTGCCGGGCGCTGCGAGATTGTCGACCCCGAGCGGACGTCCGGGCGCCACATAGAATTCCTGCAGGAAGGCGCGCAACCAGGCTTCGCCGCGCACCGCGGCGATCAGGGTGAGGTCCGGCGGTACGCTGCCGAAGGCGCGGCGGGCATCCTCGGGTTTGAGCAGGCCGAGCATGGGCGCACTGGCGGTGCGCCCGGGCGCCCAGCTGGCGAGGTCCAGGTGAAGATCGGCGGCGACGCGATCGAAGCGCTGGTACTCCTGGCCGTGGCAGGCCAGGCAATAGCGACCGAAGGTGAGGGCACCGGCTCGGGGATCGCCTTCGGCACCGATGACCAGACCGCTGCACAGCAACAGCAGACCCAGGAGCAGGCCACGCATCATGAGCCGAGCTCCAGCAGCGTTCGCGGACGACCCAGCCTACTGTACCAGGGCATGCCCAGCAGACTGGCGAAATAGACGCCAGCCGCCAGGCGCGCCAGCAGCAGGCGCTGGTCGGTAAGCGCGACCACGCCCAGCACGCCCAGAGCGGCAAAGGCCAGACAGCCCAGATACAGCCCCAGCCGCGCCGGCCAGGCCTTGTGGCGCACCGAGCGGACCGTGCTGCGATCCAGCCAGGGCAGCACGAACAGCAGGGCGATGGCCAGGGCCGCCAGGCCGAGACCGCCGGCCTTGCTCGGCACCGCCCGCAGCAGCGCATAGAAGGGCGCCAGGTACCAGGGCGGGGCGATATGCGCAGGGGTCACCAGCGGATCGGCCGGCTGCTGGTTGGCCGGCTCCAGCACCAGCCCACCCAGGTCCGGCGCCAGCAGTACCACGGCGAGAAAGACCAGCAGGAAGATCGCCAGGCCGCAGAGGTCCTTGAGGGTCAGGTAGGGGTGGAAAGGCAACCCCGCCGCACCGCTGACATCGCGCTCATCACCCTCGGGATTGTTCGAGCCGGTCTGGCGCAGGGCGACGACGTGCAGCGTCACCAGCGCGAGGATCAGCAGCGGCAGCCCTACCACATGCAGGGCCTGGAAGCGCCGCAGGGTGGCATCGGACAGCACCACCCCGCCCCGCAGCAGATCGGCCAGGCTCGGGCCTACCAGGGGCAGCGCCTCGACCGCGCTCAGGGACACCTGGGCGCCCCAGTAGGACAGTTGGCCCCAGGGCAGCAGATAGCCGAAGAAGGCCTGGGCCAGCAGCAGCACATAGAGCAGCACGCCAAAGCTCCACACCAGCTCCCGCGGCGCGCGATAGGAGCCATAGAGCAGGCCGCGCAGCATGTGCAGATAGAGACAGACGAACAGCGCCGAGGCGCCCACCGCGTGCAGATAGCGGATCAACCAGCCAAAGGGCACCTCGCGCATGAACAGCTGGACCGAGGCGAAGGCGCCCTTCACCGTCGGCTCGTAGCCGAACAACAGCCAGAGCCCGGTCAGCACCTGCAGCGCCAGGATGAAGACCAACAGCGAACCGAACAGATAGAAGACGTTGAGGTTGCGCGGCACCCGGTAGTCGCTGATATGGCGTCGCCAGAAGGCGCCCAGGGGCAGCCGTCGCTCCAGCCAGCCGGGCTCGTCGCTCTTCATGTCGCCCCCTCCTCGTCGCTGCCGATCACCAGCAGGGTGTCGCCGCGGAAATGATAGGGGGGCACGGCCAGATTCAGCGGTGCCGGCTGGTCGCGAGAGACCCGCCCGGCCAGGTCGAAATGGGAGCCATGGCAGGGACAGAGATAGCCCCCCTCCCGCTCTGCCGCGCCTGGCACCAGGGAGGGAATGCAGCCCAGGTGGGTGCAGATCGCGGTGACCACGAAGATATCCGGTCGCCGCGATCTCAGGCGCGGATCGACATAGGGTGGCTGGCTGGATTCCCGGGAGTCCGGGTCGGCCAGCCCCGCCTCGTCGGCCAGGAGCCGCGCCTGGTCCGCGGCACTGCGACGCAAGACGCAGACCGGCTGGCCGCGCCACTGCACGGTGAGCTGTTCGCCTTCGCGCAGCCCCTTGAGGTCCACCTCGACCGGCGCCGCCGCCACCTCTGCCGACCGACTGGGCCGCAGGGCGCAGACGAAGGGCACGCTGCCCGCCACCAGCCCCAGGCCGCCGACGGCGGAGGTGGTGGCGATCAGCAGGCGGCGGCGCTGGACATCGGGCGAATCGTCAGTCACGTCAGGCTTCCCGGCTCCATCTCCAGCGTCACCCCGAAGCGCTCGCGCACCGAGGCGCGGATGCGCTCGGCGAGGGCCAGGACATCCCGGCTACAGGCGCCGCCGAAGTTGACCAGCACCAGCGCCTGGGCGGCATGCACCCCCACGGCGCCGTCGCGATGGCCGCGCCAGCCAGCCTGGTCGATCAGCCAGCCGGCGGCGAGCTTGACGCTGCCATCAGCCTGGGGATAGGTCGGCAGCCCTGGATAGTCTTCCTTTAGCGCGGCGGCGGCGGTCGCCGTCACCACCGGATTCTTGAAGAAACTGCCGGCATTGCCCAGCACCGCCGGGTCGGGCAGTTTGCTCTGGCGGATGCTGCAGATGGCCGCACTGACGGCTTCGGGCGTGGGCTGGGTGACACCCGCTTCGGTCAGGGCCTGGCGCACGGGACCGTAGTCCAGCACCAGCTGCGGCTGGCGACTGAGGTGAAAACGTACCCGCAGCACGATCCAGCGCCCGGCCTCGGCCTTGAAGCGGCTCTCGCGATAGGCGAAGGCGCAATCGGCCGGGGTGAGGTCGTGGAGTTCGCCGCTGTGGCGGTCGAGCGCCGTGACCCCGGCGCATCTGTCCTTCAATTCGACGCCATAGGCGCCGATGTTCTGGATGGGCGAGGCACCGACGGTGCCGGGAATCAGGCTGAGATTTTCCAGGCCGTACCAGCCGTTGGCCAGGGTCGCCATGACGAAGGGATGCCAGGGTTCGCCGGCTTCGGCTTCCACCAGCAGGGCATCGCCCTCCTCCGCCAGCAGGCGGATACCGCGGGACGTCAGCCGCAGCACCAGGCCCTCGACTCGCTCGGGCAGGACCAGGTTGCTGCCACCGCCCAGCACCCGCAGGGGCACGTCCAGTTGCCGGGCCAGCGCCAGGGCCGCGCGGACCTCGGCGTCGCTGGCGGCCTCCAGATAGCGATCGGCTTGCGCCACCAGGCCGAAGGTATTGAGCCCCTGCAAGGGGACCTGCCGTTGCAGCTCAGCGACCATGACGGGCAGCCACCTCGGCGACCAGGCCATCGCAGGCGCTTTCCAGCAGGTCGAGGACGCGCTCGAAGCCGGCCGCGCCGCCGTAGTAGGGATCCGGCACCTCATCCACCGCCAGTCCCTGACGAGCCAGGAACAGCTCGGGTACTGCACCCTGGTCGGGCCGCAGCTGCTCCAGCCAGGCGAGGTTGTCCTGATCCATGGCCAGGATCAGGTCGAAGCGTTGGAAATCGTCCGCGGTTACCTGGCGCGCACGCAGGGCGCCGAGGTCATAGCCGCGACCCGCCGCGGCCTGGATCGTGCGGGCATCCGGGGCCTTGCCGACATGCCAGTCGCCAGTGCCAGCCGAGTCCAGCTCCACCGCCTCGGCCAGGCCGGCGGCGTCCAGCTTGGCCCTGAGGATGCCTTCGGCGGTGGGCGAGCGGCAAATGTTGCCCATGCAGACGAACAGGATGCGCAGGGTCATCTAGGCTCCCAGCAGGCGTCTGACGCGCTCGAGGTCATCCAGGGTATCCACCCCGGCCTGGGGCGCTTCCAGGGCATCGGCGACATGGATGCGGACGCCGTGCCAGAGGGCACGCAGCTGCTCCAGGGCTTCGGTCTCTTCCAGGGCGCAGGGACCCCAGCTGACGAAGTCGGCGAGAAAACCGGCGCGATAGGCATAGATGCCGATATGCCGGCGATAGGGAAAACCCTGGGGCAGCTGCGCGCGATCACTGGCGAAGGCATTGCGTGCCCAGGGCAGCGGCGCCCGGCTGAAGGTCAGCGCCAGGCCGTTCACGTCGGTGCTCACCTTGACCACATTGGGATTGAACAGGCTGTCGACGTCCGCGATCGGCTCGGCGAGGGTGGCCACGCCGGCTTCGGGATGGGCGGCGAGATTACCCGCCACCTGGTCGATCACCGCCGGCGGAATCAGCGGCTCGTCGCCTTGGACGTTGACCACCAGGGCATCGTCGGCCAGACCGAGCAGCTCGGCCACCTCGGCCAGGCGATCGGTGCCCGAGGCATGATCGGCCCGGGTCAGCAGGACCCGGGCGCCAAAGCCTTCGCAGGCACGCAGGATGTCGTCGTGGTCGGTCGCCACCACCACCTGCTCGGCGCCGCTGCGCCGCGCCTGCTCCCAGACGTGCTGGATCATCGGCTTGCCGGCGATGTCGAGCAGCGGCTTGTTGGGTAGCCGGGTGCTGGCAAGGCGCGCCGGAATGACGACGGTGAAGGCGGTGCTCATTTATCCAGACGCTCGTCCGTGGTGATGATGCGCGCCTCGCTTTCCAGCATCACCGGGATGCCATCGCGAATCGGGAAGGCCAGGCCGGCGGCCTTGCTGATGAGTTCGGTCTTGTCGTCGCTCAGGATCAGCGGACTCTTGGTCAGGGGGCAGGCGAGGATGTCCAGCAGCTTGAGATCCATGGGCAGAGGTTCCGTCAGTGAGAGTGTTCGGGTAGGAGCCGGTCGAGACGCCCATCCAGCCAGGCGACGAAGGCGGCCGAGGGCTGGGCGTCCACCGCCAGGTACCACCAGTCGGCGGCGGCGAAGGACCGGCACTTGACCGCGTCCTTCTCGGTCATCACCAGCGGCAGCTCGGGCGTGAAGGTCAGGTCTGCGGCGCTGTAAGTGGCGTGATCGGCGAAGGCATGGGGCAACGGCTGCCAGTGTAGTCCTTCGAGGGTGGCGAAGAAACGCCCGGGGTTGCCGATGCCGGCCAGGGCATGCAGGCGCTGCCCTGGCGGAAAAAAATCCAGCGGCCGGGTCTCGCCGCTGCGCAGATTGACCAGGGCACTGGGCTGCAGGGTCAGGCCGTAGCCGTCGGCAGGATCGACGGCGGCGCCGTTGTGGATCACGGCGTCCACCTCGGCCAGGCGCTCCAGGGGTTCGCGCAGCGGCCCCGCCGGCAGGCAGCGGCCGTTGCCGAAACCCCGCGCCGCATCGACCATCACCAGTTCCAGATCCCGCGCCAGGCGATAGTGCTGCAGGCCGTCGTCGCTGAGGATGACATCGAGCGACTCTTCGGCGAGCAGGCGTTCGACGGCGCGACCACGATCAGGATCCGTGACCAGGGCCACCCCGGTGCGCTGCACGATCAGCAGCGGCTCGTCGCCGGCGACGGCGGCGGTGTCAGTAGCCCGCACCCGCCAGGGCAGGCTCGGCGGCGTGGCGCCATAACCGCGGCTGACTACGCCGACCCTGAGGCCGCGCGCGCGCAGATGATCGATCAGCCAGAGGATCATGGGCGTCTTGCCGGTCCCGCCGACGGTGAGATTGCCCACCACGATGACCGGCACCGGCGCGCGATGGATGCTGCCCTGCCCCGCCAGGAACCGCCGGCGCTTGCGCCGGGCGACCTGCCGATAGAGCGCTTCGAGCGGCGCCAGCAGGCTCAGGGCCAGATGCCCCTGGTACCAGGCGCGGACCAGGCGCTCGCCCAGGCTCACGGGCGTTTCGCCTGGGCCTCGAGGGTGGTGATGCGCAGCTGGCTGAAGCCGAGCTTGCCGGCGGCATCCATGGCCATGACCACCGCCTGGTGGGTGGCGCGGCCATCGGCGGTGATCACCAGCGGCAGGCTGTTGTCGCCGCCGGATTCACGCTGCAGCGCGGTGGTCAGGCCGGTCAGGTCGTTGCGTGCCAGGGTCTGGCCGTTGAGCGCCATCTGGCCTTCGGCGGTGATGCTGATTTCCAGGGTCTTGGCCTGGTTGGCGGCTGCCGCGGCGCTATCGGCCTCGGGCAGCTCGATCTTCAGCTGGCTGGGCCGGCTGAAGGTCGCGGTCACCACGAAGAACAGCAGCAGGACGAAGATGACGTCGATGAAGGAGGCCAGGTTGATATAGACCTCTTCGCGAGCGGCGCCCCCGGCGCGACGACGGAATTTCACGCCGGGGCTCCTTCGCGGACGTCCACCTCGCGATCACCGTGGAGGATATCCACAAGCTTGACCGCTTCTTGTTCCATTCCCACTACCAGCTCGTCCACCCGACGCAGCAGATAGCGATGAAAGAACACCGCGGGAATCGCCACCAGCAGACCGGCGGCGGTGGTGACCAGCGCCTTGGAGATGCCGCCGGCGAGAATGGGCGCATTGGCCATGCCGTCGTTCATGAAGGCGCTGAAGATATCGATCATGCCGAACACCGTGCCGAGCAGACCCATCAGCGGCGCCAGGGCGGCGATGCTACCGAGGGTGTTGAGATAGCGCTCGAGGTCGTGCACCACGCGGCTGCCGGCTTCCTCGATGGCTTCCTTCATGATGTCGCGACCATGACGGGAATTGGTCAGGCCCGCGGCGAGGATGTCGCCCAGGGGCGAACCGGCGCGCAACTCGCGCAGGCGTTCATTGTTGAGCTGTTTGTCCTGGATCCAGCGCCAGACCTGGGCGAGCAACGTGGGCGGGGCGACCCGACCGCGCCTCAGGGTCCACAGCCGCTCGGCTATGATGGCCGTGGCCAGGATGGAACTGAGGATGATCGGCAGCATCATCCAGCCGCCAGCTTTGACCATTTCGAACACGAGACCGTTACCCCTGCCGCAAAATGCGGCCACTCTAGCACGAACGCCTTAGGGTGTCGGCGGGGGTATTCGCCACCAGTGACGCTCCTGGCGCTGACCACGCGGTGCCTCCCAGCGACCGAGGGTCCAGGTCAGGGCGCCTAGCGCGGCGGTGTCGTAGGGCAGCACGCCGCGCTCGCGATAGCGCGCCAGCACCTGGGGATGGGGATGGCCATAGCGATTGTTCAGCCCGCGGGAGATCAGCACGCCGCGTGGCTGGACGGCGTCGATGAAACCGGCGCTGGAGCCACTGCGACTGCCGTGGTGCGGGGCGACGAGCCACTCCGCCGCCAGGGGCTTGCCACTGGCCACCAACTCCGCCTCGCGGCGAGCATCGATATCGCCGGTCAGCAGCAGGCGCTCGCCTCTGGCCTCAACGCGGAGTACACAGGAGGCGGCATTGGAATCCGCGTCGGGACGCCACCAGGTGGTGAAGCCGACCCCGTTCCACTCCCAGCGGGCGCCGTCTTCACAATCCCGGGCGCGCAATTGCGGCTGCAGGCGACCCACCTCACCACTGAGCACCCGGCCCGGCGGCAGCCCCCTGGCCACGGCCAGCGCACCGCCGGCATGGTCGGCATCGGCATGACTGAGCAGCATGACATCCAGGGTATCGATGCCGGCGGCCTTCAGGTTGGGCAGGACGACCCGGGCGCCGCTGTCATAGCTGCCCTGGCGCGGACCGGCGTCGTAGAGCAGGGCATGGTCACGGGTGCGCACCAGTACGGCCAGCCCCTGCCCCACGTCCAATACGGTGATCCGCGCCAGCCCCTCCCCGGGCGCAGGCACCGGGGGAAACAGCCCGGGCAGCATCAGCAGTGCGCCAAGGCCGCGCAGCGGCACGCCCGCGGGCAGCAGGGCCAGCAACGCCCCCAGTCCCGCCAGCCACAGCGTCCAGGCGGGCGCCAATACGGGCTGCCAGGCGGCGGCCAGATGCGCCAACCCGGTCAGTACCCAGAGCAGTCCCTGCAACAGCCCACCGGCCAGCCACAACGCGGGCTCGCCCAGCGGCGACCAGAGCAGCGACAGCAGGGTACCCACCAACGCCAGGGGCACGATGGCCAGGTCCATCAGCGGTACGGCCAGGGCGTTGGCCAGCGGGCCGCTCAGACTCAGGGGCAGGCCCAGCGCCAGAAGCAGCGGCGCCAGTCCCACGGCCATGCACCACTGGGCCCGCCCAAGGGTAGTCCACCAGGGCAGTCGGCCCAGACGGCCGGCGAAGCTCCAGAGCAGCAACAGCACGGCGCCAAAGGAGAGCCAGAAACCCGCCAGCAGACCGACCAGGGGATTGGCCGCCAGCACTAGCACCAGGGCCAGCAGGACGGCGTCCGCCAGGCGGACCTGCTGACGACCCAGTTGCCAGAGCAGCCCCAGGGTAACCATGACGCAGGCGCGCTGTACCGGCACCTCGAAGCCGGCCAGCAGTCCGTAGCTCAGCGCGGTGGCGATCGTCAGCACCGCGGCCGACAGGCGCCAGGGCAACCGGCTTGGCCAGAGACCACGACGCACCAGGAGGACCACCCCGGCATAGACGCTGAGGGCGATTAGGCTGATGTGCTGCCCGGAGATTACCATCAGGTGCACGGTGCCGGTGTCCTGGAACAACTGCCACTGGGCATCGGTGATGCCCGAGCCATCGCCCACCACCAGGGCGGCCAGCAGCCCGCCCTGCCCGGCCGGATTGCGGGTCTGTAGGTATTGCCGGATACCGTCGCGCCAGGTCGCCAGGCCACTGGCCGCCGCCAGGCGCTGGCCATCCTTGACGCTGCCGGTGGCACCGATGCCCTGGGCCAGCAGCCAGGCTTCGCGATCCTGGCCCAGGGGGTTGACCAGGCCCGCGGGGCCGCGCAACTCCGCCGCCAGGCGCCAGCGTTCGCCGGCCAGTGGACGGGGACCACCGTGCCAGTTCAGGCGGATCCGCGCCGGTAGCTTCAGGTCGCGGCGGCTGGTCGCCCCGGCGAGCACGAAGGCCACCGCGTCGGCGTCCACCGCGGGCAGGCCGCTGATCTGGCCTTCGATCCACAGCACCCGCTGCTCCAGCGCCGGATCCAGGCGATCGTCCAGGGCCCAGTGGGCATTGAGCAACGCCCAGGCCAGGCCCAGGCAGCAGGCGCCAAGGGCCAGGAAGCGGGTCAGCAGCAGCCCCAGGGCCACCGCCGCGAGGGCCGCCAGCAGCGGCAACGACGGCAGCGAGGCGAAGGCGCGCAGGAGCAGCACGCCGAGGGCGAAGGACAGCAGAGCGGCGCGCATCAGGACTCCATCCTTGGAGAGCCGAAAGGGCTTAGGAAGCGCGGATTAGAGCAGCTTGGACGCCGTAGGGCCAGGGGCGTAGCGCCACCTGGCCCGGCAGGAGATCAGTCGTAGCGCAGCGCTTCGGCCGGTGAGGTGCGGGAGGCGCGCCAGGCGGGATAGAGGGTCGCCAGGAAACTCATGCTCAGGGCGGCCACGGCGATCAACACCACGTCTTCCAACTCCAGCCGCGACGGCAGGTTGCTGATGAAGTACATGTCGCCGCCGAACAGCTTGTGGCCGACCAGGCGCTCCAGGGCGGCGATCCAACTGCTGACGTTGAGCGCCGCGATGACGCCCAGCACACCGCCGATCAGGGTGCCGACCAGGCCGATCACCGTGCCCTGGACCATGAACACCGCCATGATCTGCCCGGGCGTGGCGCCCAGGGTGCGCAGGATGGCGATGTCGGCCTTCTTGTCGGCCACCACCATGATCAGGGTGGCGATGATGTTGAAGGCGGCCACAGCGACGATCAGCAGGAGCAGCAGGCCGATCATGGTCTTTTCCATCTGCATGGCCTGGAACAGGCTGCCCTGGGAGATCGTCCAGTCACGCGCTTGATAACCGTCGCCCAGGGCCTTGGCCACCTCACGGGAGATGCGCGGCGCCTGGAAGAGATCGTCCAGCGCCAGGCGGATGCTTTCCACCTGCCCCGGCTGCCAGCCCTTGAGCGGGGCGGCATCGGCGACGTTGATCAGGGCCAGGGAGGCATCCAGCTCGGCGCCGACCTTGAAGGTACCGACCACGGTGAAGCGGCGCAGCCGCGGGGTGATGCTGCCGGTGGCACCGACCTCGGGGATGATCACCGTGACCTGGCTGCCCAGCTCCAGCTGGAAGCGCCGCGCGGCGATCTCGCCCAGCACGATGCCGAATTCGCCCGGCTTGAGGGCGTCGAGACTGCCCTGGGTCATGCGTTCGCCGACGATGGACACGCGCTTTTCCTGGGCCGGATCGATGCCGTCCACCAGCAGCGGCTGCATGCGGCCACGCACCGAGAGCATGCCCTGCAACTGGGTGTAGGGCACCGCCGCCTGCACATGGGGCTGCTGCTCGGCCTTGGCCGCCAGCGGGCGCCAGTCGTCCAGCGGCTGGGCGCCGCTGATGAAGGCATGGGGCACCATGCCGAGGATGCGGCCACGCATTTCCTCCTGGAAGCCGTTCATCACCGACAGCACCAGGATCATCGCCAGCACGCCCAGGGCCAGGCCGAACATGGAGACCAGCGAGAAGAAGGAGATGAACGACTTGCGCCGCTTGGCGCGGGTATATCTCAGGCCGATGAACAGCGAAAGAGGTCTGAACATGACGACCTCAGACCTGCCGGGCCGGCGTGGCGTCGACCAGATGGCCTTCGTCCAGGCGCAGCATCCGGTCCATCTGGCCGGCCAGCACCTGGTCGTGGGTCACCACCAGGAAGGCCGTGCGCAGCAAGGTGGACAGTTCCAGCATCAGGTCCTGGATCCCATGGGCGGTGTGCTGGTCGAGGTTGCCGGTGGGCTCGTCGAGCAGCACCAGCTTGGGCTGGTTGACCAGGGCTCGGGCGATGGCCACGCGCTGGCGCTCGCCGCCGGACAATTCGGCCGGCTTGTGACCCAGGCGATGACCAAGGCCGACCCGCTCCAAGAGCTTGGCCGCGCGCTCACGGGCTTCGCCGATGGAGGCCTTGCCGATCAGCAAGGGCATGCAGACGTTTTCCAGGGCGCTGAATTCGGGCAGCAGGTGGTGGAACTGGTAGACGAAGCCCATGGCGCGATTGCGCAAGAGGCCGCGGGCCTTCTCGTTCAGCGCCGACAGCTCCTCGCCGTCGAGCCAGACACTGCCGCTGCTGGGGGTATCGAGGCCGCCGAGCAGGTTGAGCAGGGTGGTCTTGCCCGACCCCGAGCTGCCGACGATGGACACCCGCTCGCCCGGTTGCAGGGTCAGCTGGACGTTGCTCAGCACCTCGACGGTCTGGGGGCCTTCCTCGTAGCGCTTGCCCAGGTCCTGGCAACGCAAAACGGCTCGATCATTCATAACGCAGGGCCTCGGCGGGTTGGGTACGGGCGGCGCTCCAGGAGGGATAGAGCGTGGCCAGGAAGCTCAGGGCGAAGGACGCGCCGCAGACCAGCAGGACGTCGTGCAGCTGCAGCTGCGCCGGCAGGTAGTCGATGAAATACACCTCGGCGTTGAGGAACTGGTGCCCGGTGACCCGCTGCACCCAGGCCAGCGCGGCGCTGACGTTGAGCGCGGCGAGCACGCCCAGCAGGCAGCCGATGGCGGTGCCGATGACGCCGATGAAGGTCCCCTGGACCATGAACACCGCCATGATCTGCCGGGGCGTGGCGCCCAGGGTGCGCAGGATGGCGATGTCGGACTTCTTGTCGGTCACCACCATCACCAGGGTGGAGACGATGTTGAAGGCGGCCACGGCGACGATCAGCAGCAGCAGCAGGCCGATCATGGTCTTTTCCATGCCGATGGCCTGGTAGAGGTTGCCATGGGTGCGGGTCCAGTCGCGGGCGTACCAATCATTGCCGGGCAACTGGCGGGCGATGTTCCAGGACACGTCCGGCGCCTGGAACAGGTCATGCAGCTTGAGCCGCACCCCCTGCACCGCAGTCGCCGGCCAGCGTTGCAGCCGTGCGGCATCCTCGATGTCGATCAGGCCCACCGAGCCGTCCAGTTCGCCGGCGCCGACGCTGAAGATGCCCACCACGGTGAATCTCTTCATGCGCGGAAACATGCCGGCGGGGGTCACGGCCACTTCCGGAGCGATGTAGGTGAGCTTGTCACCGACCTTGACGCCCAGTTTCTCGGCGGCCAGGGAGCCGATGATGATGCCGAATTCGCCCGGTTTGAGGTCGTCGAGCCTACCCTCGCGCATGAAGCTGGCGATGATCGAGACCTTGGATTCCTCGGCCGGATCGATGGCGTTGAGCAACACCGTCTGCACCGCCTTGTCGTGGGCCAGCATGCCCTGCAACTGGGTGAAGGGCGCCACCGCGGCCACCTGGCTGTTCTGCAGCGCCAATTCGCGCACGCTGCGCCAGTCGGGCACCGGCTGGTAGGACTCCACCGTGGCATGGGGAATCATGCCGAGGACGCGATCGCGCATCTCGCGATCGAAGCCGTTCATGACCGACAGCACCACGATCATGACGACCACGCCGAGGGCCAGGCCGATCATGGAGGTGAGCGAGATGAAGGAGACAAAATGGTTGCGGCGCTTGGCGCGGACGTAACGCAGGCCAAGGTAGATCGGCAGGGGTCTGAACATAGGCTCGCTTGCACGGCGGAAAGACGTAGGCGCCCTGCGGGTTGGACGGCGACACCGTGCCGGCTCGCCGGCTACACTCGGGGCCATCACCCACGGAGCGGCCCGACATGACCACCCCAGACGCGCGTGAACGGCGGGAATACTATCGCATCACCGACCGTATCGCACTGCAAATCAGCCCTGCCGACGGGGTCCCCGGCGAGACCGCGCCGCTGTTCGCACTCCTGAGCGAACTGCATCAGCTGGAATTCGAATCCCGTCACCTGCTGCGCAATCTGGACGAGCGCGATCGCGCCGTTACCGCCTGCCTGCGCCTGGTGCACAAGCGCCTCGACCTGCTTGGCCAGGCTTTTACCTGGAATCTCTTGCACGACAGCGGCGCCACCCGCGACGTGGTGCTCTCCGAAGGGGGCCTGGCCTTCGTCGATGCCGAGCCCTATGCCCTGGGCACCCGGCTCGACCTGCGCATGGCGCTGCCACCCCAGGGCCTCGGCCTGCAGGTGCTGGCTGAGGTGACCGGTTGTCAGGCCGTCACCGGCGGTTACGAGATCGGCACCAGCTTCATCGACCTGGAAGACGCCCAGCGTCAGTTGCTGGCGCGCCATGTCCTGCGCCAGCAGGCCCGAGTGCGCCGCGCCGACCGCGGAGAGGAGGCGTGAAACGTCCCTGGCTGGCCGCCTTGCTGCTCGGCATTGCCCTCCCCGGCTGGGCCGAGACCCTGCAGATCCCGCTGGGCCAGCAGGGCCAGGCCGGCACACCGCTGCCCTTGCGCGGCGACAGTCGCAGCCAGGTGCTGGAGCGCTTCGGCCTGCCCGACCAGGAGCATCCTCCGGTCGGCCGCCCGCCCATTCGCCGCTGGGACTATCGCGATTTCAGCGTCTATTTCGAAAACGATCGGGTGTTGGATGCGGTTCGTGAACCGCGTCGCCCCGCCCCTTCACCCTAGCGTCTAGGAGCCTTCATGACCCTCATCTATGGACACCGCGGCGCCCGCGGCGAAGCCCCGGAAAACACCCTGGCCGGTTTCGAGCTGTGCCTGGAACTGGGCGTCAGGCGCTGCGAGTTGGACCTGCACCTCTCCCGTGACGGCGAACTGGTGGTGATCCACGACCCGACCCTGAAACGCACCACCGGCCGGGGCGGCAAGGTCAGCGAAAAGGCCGTCGCCGATCTGGTCGCCCTGGATGCCCGCCAGGGTGGCCCGGTCTGGCCACGTCCCAGCCCCATCCCGACCCTGCGCGAGCTGTTCGAGAAGTGCCCCTTCGAACACTGGCAACTGGAAGTGAAGAGCGCCTCGCGGGTGCGGGCGGCGCAGACCGTGAAGGCCATCGCCCAGCTGGTCGAGGAATTCGGCCTGCAGGAGAAGATCACCGTGACCAGCGCCTCGCGCGAGGTCCTGGGCGCCCTGCATCGCGATACCCCCCATCTGGCCCGTGGCCTGGTGGCGGAATACGCCTGGCTGGATCCGCTCAAGGTGGCCGCCCACTACGATTGCCACCTGCTGGCGCTGAACTGGACGCTGTGCACCCCGGAACGCCTGCTCAAGGCCCAGCGGCAGGGACTGCACGTCTCGGTCTGGACGGTGAACGACGCCAGCCTGATGCGCCGTCTGGCCGACTTTGGCGCGGACAGCCTGATCACCGACTTCCCAAGCCTGGCGCAGCGGGCGCTGGGGTAGGACCTGACGAATCGAATCCGGGCATCGTTGGGCTTCGCGGCGCTCAGCCCAACCTACGGGTGCCGCGTGGCAGCGTAGGTTGGGCTGAGACGGCTCCATCGTCGAAGCCCAACGGCCCGCGTTGAACCCAGGCATCGTTGGGCTGAGACGGTTCCATCGTCGAAGCCCAACATGCGGGCTCGACCTGAGCAGCGTTGGGCTTCGCTGCACTCAGCCCAACCTACGGCTACTCGCATTATCGCGGCCATGGGCCGCTCCTACAGAAGCATCACACCCTGTAGGAGCGGCCCATGGCCGCGATTGTGTCGGCGAGTAAAGCCGTCTCGGTCAAAACAACCGATTCAAGCCATCGAAAGCCGCCACCCGATAGGCTTCGGCCATGGTCGGGTAGTTGAAGGTGGTGTTGACGAAATAGCGGATGCTGTTCGCCTCGCCTTGCTGGTTCATGATCGCCTGGCCGATGTGCAGGATCTCCGAGGCCTGGTCGCCGAAGCAGTGCACGCCCAGCACCTGCAGGGTCTCGCGGTGGAAGAGGATCTTCAGCATGCCCACCGGTTCGCCGGAGATCTGCGCCCGCGCCATGCTCTTGAAGAAGGCCTTGCCGACCTCGTAGGGCACCCGCTCCTGGGTCAGCTCACGCTCGGTCTTGCCCAGCGAACTGATCTCGGGAATGGTGTAGATGCCGGTGGGGATGTCGTTGACTACCCGCCCGTTGTTGTCGTGCAGGATGTTGTCCGACGCCGAGCGGCCCTGGTCGTAGGCGGCACTGGCCAGGCTCGGCCAGCCGATGACGTCGCCCGCCGCATAGATGTTGGCAACCGAAGTCCGGTAATTCTCGTCGACGGTGACCTGGCCGCGGCTGTTCACCGAGATGCCGACGTTCTGCAGCCCGAGCTGATCGGTGTTGCCGGTCCGGCCGTTGCACCACAGCAAGGCATCGGCGCGCAGCTTTTTGCCGGACTTCAGGTGCAGGACGACGCCGTTTTCCTGGCCTTCGATGCGCTCGTATTCCTCGTTGTGACGAATGAGCACATTGTTGTTCTGCAGGTGATAGCTCAGGGCGTCGGAGATTTCGTCATCGAGGAAGCTAAGCAGCTGGTCGCGGTTGTCGATCAGGTCGACCAGTACGCCGAGGCCGCTGAAGATGGAGGCGTATTCGCTGCCGATCACCCCGGCGCCGTAGATGATCAGCCGGCGCGGTGTGTGGGTCAGCGACAGGATGGTGTCGCTGTCATAGATGCGCGGATGGCTGAAGTCCACGTCCACCGGGCGATAGGGCCGCGAGCCGGTGGCGATGACGACCTGCTTGGCCACCAGGCGCTCCAGATCGCCACGCAGGTTGACGATCTCGATGGTGTTCTCGTCGGCGAAGCTGGCGGTACCGAAGAACAGGTCGACCCGGTTGCGCGCGTAGTAGCCGGTACGGGATGACACCTGACGGGCGATCACCCGCTCGGCGCTGCGCAGGACATCGGGAAAGGAGAACCAGCGTGGCTCGCCGATGGAGCGGAACATCTCGTTGGTGTTGAACTGGATGATCTGCTTGACCGAATGGCGCAGGGCCTTGGAGGGAATGGTACCCAGATGGGTGCAGTTGCCGCCGACCACCTGGCGATTATCCACCACCGCCACGCGGCGGCCATTCTTGGCGGCGTTCATCGCCGCGCCCTCGCCTGCCGGTCCCGAACCCAGTACCACCACGTCGTAGCTATAGACCGCCATGCTTTCTCCTCAGAAGGTTAGCCGTCCGCAGGCGACGGCTGGAGCCGGATCGCCTCGCGAGAGGCCAAATCCGGCGCGAGATCGCCCCAGGGGGCTGCGACCTCTTGTCACGGGTCGCTATTGTGGCGCAAAACCCGACCAAAACGAAAACGGGAGCCGCCTGGGCTCCCGCTTTTTCTTGCAAGTCAGCCTTGCCTAGGACGCAAGACTCAGGCCGGGAAGGCCGGCGGATTGACCCCCGCCATCTCTTCCAGCACCCGCACGACCTGGCAGCTGTAGCCGAACTCGTTGTCGTACCAGACATAGAGCACGACGCGGTTGTCGCTGACGATGGTGGCACCGGCGTCGACCACGCCCGCATGGCGGGAGCCGACGAAGTCGCTGGAGACCACTTCCGGCGAGTTCACGAAGTCGATCTGCTTGTGCAGCGGCGAGTGCAACGCCATCTCACGCAGGTACTCGTTGATCTCGTCCTTGCTGGTACCGTTTTCCAGGTTCAGGTTGAGGATCGCCATGGAGACGTTGGGCGTCGGCACGCGGATGGCGTTGCCGGTCAGCTTGCCAGCCAGTTCCGGTAGCGCCTTGGCCACGGCCTTGGCGGCGCCGGTCTCGGTGATGACCATGTTCAGCGCGGCGCTGCGGCCACGGCGATCGCCCTTGTGGAAGTTGTCGATCAGGTTCTGGTCGTTGGTGTACGAATGCACGGTCTCGACGTGACCGTTGACGATGCCGTACTTGTCATTGACCGCTTTCAGGATCGGCACGATGGCGTTGGTGGTACAGGACGCCGCGGTAACGATGGTGTCTTCGGCGGTGATAGTGTCATGGTTGATGCCATGCACGATGTTCTTCAGGCTGCCCTTGCCCGGTGCGGTCAGCACCACGCGGGAGACGCCCTTGCACTTGAGGTGCTGGCCCAGACCTTCGGCATCGCGCCATCTGCCGGTGTTGTCGACCACGATGGCATCCTGGATGCCGTACGCGGTGTAGTCGACGGTGGTGGGATCGTTGGAGTAGATCACCTTGATCAGGGTGCCGTTGGCACACAGGGTGCTGTTGGCTTCGTCGACGGTGATGGTGCCGTCGAAGGAACCGTGCACGGAATCGCGACGCAGCAGGCTGGCACGCTTGACCAGGTCGTTGTCGGCGCCCTTGCGCACGACGATGGCGCGCAGGCGCAGGCCGTCGCCGCTACCCTGGTGCTCGATGAGGATGCGCGCCAGCAGGCGGCCGATGCGACCGAAGCCGTAGAGTACGACGTCCTTGCCCTTGCGCTGCTCGACGCCCTGCTTGCCGACCACGGCGGACAGCTCGCTGCGCAGGAAGTCCTTGAGGTCGCGACCGGCACCCTCGGCCTTGAACTTCAGGCTCAGGCGGGCCAGGTCGATGGAGGCGGCGCCCAGTTCCAGCTCGCTCAGGGCCTTCACCAGCGGGTAGGTGTCCTGCACGGACAGCTCGACGTTGTCGATCTGGCGGGCGAACCGGTGGGCCTTGAGAATGGAGATCACCGAACGGTTGACCAAACCGCGACCGTAAATCGAGGTCACAACATTGTTGTTACGGTACAGCTGACCAATCAGGGGAATCATGGCCTCGGCGAGCGCTTCGCGATCGATCCATTCTTCAAGGCACTGCTCAGGCTTCTGACTCACGACAAATCCTTCCCTATGTAGGAGCTGAAAAAAGGAACTACATTATGACCGCGCTGCCTGTCCCAGGCAATCGACGCGCGTCGCTGCACTGACAGCGCGAAAGCCCGGTCGTTACAATCCCAACCCTCCCAAAATCCACCGGAGTTCCGCCCGCGTGTCAGTTTTGCGTACCCCGTCAATTCCTGAAACCGCCGGCCGCCAGCAGTGGGGCAATCTGCCCGGCGCCGCGCTAGCCCTCGCCATCGCTGAAGCCGCCAAGGCCGCGACCCGCCGCTTCACCCTGCTGATCACCCAGGACAGCCAGACCGCTGATCGCCTGGAGCAGGAACTGCGCTTCTTCGCCCCCGAATTGCCGGTGCTGAATTTCCCCGATTGGGAGACGCTGCCCTACGATGTCTTCTCGCCACACCAGGACATCATCTCCCAGCGCGTCGCCACCCTTTATCGGCTGCCGGAGCTTTCCCACGGTATTTTGGTAGTCCCTCTGGCGACCGCCCTACACCGCCTGGCACCCACGCGCTTCCTGCTCGGCAGCAGCCTGGTGCTGGACGTCGGCCAGCGGCTGGACGTGGAAGCCACCCGCGCGCGCCTGGAAGCAGCCGGCTATAGATATGTGGATACGGTGTACGAACATGGCGAGTTCGCCGTGCGCGGCGCCCTGATCGATCTCTTTCCCATGGGCAGCAACCTGCCCTACCGGATCGACCTGTTCGACGACGAGATCGAGACGCTGCGCACCTTCGATCCGGAGACGCAGCGTTCCATCGACAAGGTCGACAGAGTCCGCCTGTTGCCGGCGCGGGAATTCCCACTGCATAAGGAAGCCGTGACCGGCTTTCGCGCGCGATTCCGTGAGCGCTTCGACGTCGACTACCGTCGTTGCCCCATCTATCAGGATCTCGCCAGCGGCATCACCCCGGCGGGCATCGAGTACTACCTGCCGCTGTTCTTCGACGAGACCTCGACGCTCTTCGACTATCTGCCGGCCAACACCCAGGTGTTTTCCCTGCCGGGCATCGAACAGGCCGCCGAGCAATTCTGGACCGACGTCCGCAATCGCTACGAAGACCGCCGAGTCGATCCGGAGCGACCCTTGCTGCCGCCGGCCGATGTCTTCCTGCCGGTGGAAGACTGTTTCGCCCGGCTGAAGAACTGGCCGCGGGTGGTCATCGGTGCGGACGATCTGGAATCCGGTGTGGGCCGCGAACGTTTTACCGCGCGGGCGTTGCCGGATCTGGCCATCGACGCCAAGGCCAGCCAGCCCTTGGCGGCACTGGAGCACTTCATCACCGATTTCCCCGGTCGCGTGCTGTTCACCGCGGAAAGCGCCGGCCGCCGCGAGGTGCTGCTGGAATTGCTGGCCCGGTTGAATCTGCGCCCTGGCCAGGTCGAAGGCTGGGCAGCCTTCCAGGCCAGTGCCGAGCGAATCGCCATCGCCCTGGCGCCGCTGGACGAGGGCCTGGTGCTGGATGACGCCGGCGTCGCCCTGATTCCGGAGAATCCGCTGTTCGGCCAGCGCATCATGCAGCGCCGCCGCCGCGAGAAGGGTCGTGACGCCGGCGAGAACGTCATCAAGAACCTCACCGAACTGCGCGAAGGCGCGCCGGTGGTGCACATCGATCATGGCGTAGGCCGCTACATGGGTTTGATCACCCTGGAGCTGGACGATCAGCCCCAGGAATTCCTGCTGCTCGAATACGCCGACGACGCCAAGCTCTATGTGCCGGTGGCCAACCTGCACCTGATCGCCCGCTACTCGGGCACCGACGATGCCCTGGCGCCGCTGCACAAGCTGGGCTCCGAAACCTGGCAGAAGGCCAAGCGCAAGGCCGCCGAGCAGGTGCGCGATGTGGCCGCCGAGCTGCTCGACATCTATGCCCGCCGTGCCGCACGCAAGGGCTATGCCTTCAAGGACCCAGCGGCGGACTACGCCACCTTCTCCGCCGGCTTCCCCTTCGAGGAGACGCCGGACCAGCAGGCCGCCATCGAGGCGGTGCACAAGGACATGCTGGCGGGCACGCCCATGGATCGCCTGGTCTGCGGCGACGTGGGCTTCGGCAAGACCGAGGTGGCCATGCGCGCGGCCTTCATCGCCGTGCACGGTGGACGCCAGGTGGCGGTGCTGGTCCCCACCACCCTCCTCGCCCAGCAGCACTACAACAGCTTCCGCGACCGCTTCGCCGACTGGCCGGTGCGGGTCGAGGTGATGAGCCGCTTCAAATCGGCCCAGGAGGTCGCCGCCGCGGCGCGCGAACTGGCCGACGGCAAGATCGACATCATCATTGGCACCCATAAGCTGCTGCAGGGCGATGTGAAGTTCAAGGACCTCGGCCTGGCCATCATCGATGAGGAACACCGCTTCGGGGTACGCCAGAAGGAACAGCTCAAATCGCTGCGCAGCGAGGTGGACATCCTCACCCTCACCGCCACGCCGATTCCACGCACCCTGAACATGGCCGTGGCCGGCATGCGCGACCTGTCCATCATCGCCACCCCGCCCGCACGGCGCCTCTCGGTGCGCACCTTCGTCATGGAGGAGCAGAACGCGGTGATCAAGGAAGCCCTGCTGCGCGAACTCCTGCGCGGCGGCCAGGTGTACTTCCTGCACAACGAGGTCAAGACCATCGAGAAGCGGGCCCGCGAACTGGCCGAATTGGTGCCCGAGGCCCGGGTCGGCATCGGCCACGGGCAGATGCGCGAACGCGATCTTGAACAGGTGATGAGCGATTTCTACCACAAGAGATTCAACGTGCTGGTGGCCTCGACCATCATCGAGACCGGTATCGACGTCCCCAACGCCAACACCATCATCATCGAGCGCGCCGACAAGTTCGGCCTGGCCCAGCTGCACCAGCTACGCGGCCGGGTTGGTCGTAGTCATCACCAGGCCTATGCCTACCTGCTCACCCCACCGCGCAAGGGCATGACCCCGGACGCCGAAAAGCGCCTGGAAGCCATCGCCGGTGCCCAGGACCTGGGGGCCGGTTTCATCCTGGCGACCCACGACCTGGAGATCCGTGGTGCCGGCGAATTGCTCGGCGAAGGCCAGAGCGGCCAGATCCAGGCGGTGGGCTTCACCCTCTACATGGAAATGCTGGAGCGCGCGGTCAAGGCCATCCGCAAGGGCGAGCAACCCAACCTCGAAAAACCCCTGGGCGGCGGTCCGGACATCAACATGCGCGTCCCCGCGCTGATTCCGGAGGACTACCTGCCCGACGTCCATGCGCGGTTGATCCTCTACAAGCGCATCGCCTCGGCGCCGGACGAAGACGCACTAAAGGAGCTGCAGGTGGAGATGATCGACCGCTTCGGGCTCCTGCCGGAACCAACCAAGAACCTGGTACGCCTGACGCTGCTCAAGCTGCGTGCGGAGGGCCTGGGCATCGTCAAGGTGGATGCGGGACCCCAGGGCGGACGGCTGGAATTCGCCGCCGATACCCAGGTGGATCCGCTGGTGCTGGTGAAGATGATCCAGGCGCAGCCGAAGAAGTATCGACTGGAAGGCGCGACCCTGTTCAAGTTCCAGGTGCCGATGGAGCGGGCGGAAGAACGCTTCAACGTCCTGGAAGCCCTCTTCGATCGCCTGACGCCCGCCGCCAGTTGAGCGAAGAGCCGCTCCCGGGTCATCCTGGGAGCGGCTCGGGTGCTATCAGCCCGTCAGCACCTCGGCCAGCACCTGCCGGACCTCGTCGATGCCGCTGGCGAGGACGGCTTCGATCTCAGCCATGGTGATTTCCCGCTGCACCTTGCCGGCGGCCGGATTCACCACCAGCGCCAGGCAGGCATAGGGCAGACCCAGTTCCCGGGCCAGGGCCGCTTCCGGCATCCCGGTCATGCCGACGATGTCGCAGCCGTCGCGCTCCAGGCGGACGATCTCCCCTGCAGTCTCCAACCGCGGCCCCTGGGTCGCGGCGTAGACGCCGTGGTCGCTGTGCGCCAGTTGCAGCTTGCGCAGTGCGCTCAGCAGCCGCTGACGCAAGGGCTCGTCGTAGGGAAAGCTGAAGTCGATGTGGGTGACCTGCTCCAGGTCCGCGCCTTCGAAGAAGGTATGGCCGCGCCCCCAGGTGTAGTCCACCAGTTGATGGGGCACGCACAGATGGCCGCTGCCCATGGCCGCATGGATACCGCCCACGGCATTCACCGCGACGATGGCCTCGGCACCGGCCTCCTTGAGCGCCCAGAGGTTGGCGCGGTAGTTGACCTGATGCGGCGGAAGGCGATGGGGATGGCCATGGCGCGCCAGGAACAGCACCTCGCGGCCAGCATAGCGACCGCGCTGCACGGGTGCCGAAGGCACTCCCCAGGGCGTTTCGAAGGTCTGGGCCTGGTCCAGCTCCAGGCCGGCGAGCGCGGTGAGGCCGGTGCCTCCGATGATAGCGTAGGTGGTCATGGATACGTCCTCTAGATGAGTTCAGCCTGGCGCAGCCGCTGCAGGGCAAGACTCCACTGCGGCTGCTGCCGATAATCGAGATCGACGTGGCGACGAGCCCTCATGCTGGCCAACCGTGGCGCGGGCGAAACGCCCAGCTGCTGTACCCGGGTCAGGGCCAACTCGGCCGCCGCGCGATCGTTACAGACCAGGCCCATGTCGCAACCAGCGCTGAGGGCCGCTTCGACGCGCTGACCGGCATCGCCGGCCACATGGGCACCGGCCATGGACAGGTCGTCGCTGAAGATCACCCCCTGGTAATTCAGTTCGCCGCGCAGGATGTCCTGCAGCCAGCGTCGGGAAAAGCCGGCCGGCTGGGGATCCACGGCAGGATAGATGACATGGGCGGGCATGACGCCGCCCAACCTCGGCAGCAGGGCCCGGAACGGTCGCAGGTCGGTGCGCAGCAGGGTGTCCAGATCGCGCTCGTCGGTGGGAATGGCATAGTGGGAATCGGCTTCGGCCCAGCCATGCCCGGGAAAATGCTTGCCCGTGGCGGCCATGCCGGCGTCACCCATGCCGGCGATGAAGGCATCGCCCAGCCTGATCACCTGCTCGGCATCGCCGAAGGAGCGCAGGCCTATGACCTGGCTGCGCCCATGGTCGACGTCCAGTACCGGGGCGAAGCTGAAGTCCAGCCCCACCGCCAGGATCTCGGTCGCCATGATCCAGCCACAGAGTCGGGCCAATTCCAGGCTGTCCGCGCGACCGC
The DNA here is from genome assembly GCF_021106615.1 of Pseudomonas sp. PLB05. Classification (NCBI taxonomy): domain Bacteria; kingdom Pseudomonadati; phylum Pseudomonadota; class Gammaproteobacteria; order Pseudomonadales; family Pseudomonadaceae; genus Pseudomonas; species Pseudomonas sp. PLB05. The sequence goes on along the minus strand of NZ_JAJOHO010000001.1, from coordinate 83,357 downwards.
CCAGCTGCCCCATGGCCGGCAGCCGTACCACGTCGCGGCGCAGGCGCTGCACGCGACCGCCTTCCTGGTCCACGGCCAGCAACAGCTCCGGGCGCACTGCGCGGATCGCGCGGCACAGTTCGCGGACCTGCCCCGGGGTTTCGATGTTGCGGGCGAACAGGATCAGTCCGCCCACCTCTGGCTGGCGCAGCAGCTGACGATCCTCGGCGGTGAGCCAGGTGCCAGCGATATCGACCATCAGGGAGCCTTGCATGGGTACCTCGTCCGAATGCTCCGGCGCATGGCGCCGTGAAAGGGACGCAAGCTTACCCCAGCCACCCTCGATGCCGCAGCCTAGTAGGTCTCGGCCGTCTCCACCGCGACTGGCCGCCGCGGCCGATACTGGGCCTGGGCCAGCTCCGGTGCGTGCATCGCCGTCGGCGCCCGCATGCCGGTGGCGAGGAAGGGGACCATCAGCCGCAGCACCTGGTCGGTGTGGGTATCGACGCCGAAATCGTTCTCGCCGATCGCCCGCAGTGCCTTGATGCCGGACATGCTGAACACCGCCGCGCCCAGCATGAAGTGGGCGCGCCAGAACAGCTCCAGGGGCGGAATCTCGGGCACGGCGCGGTTCACCAGCAGCAGGAAGCGGCGGAAGGCACGCCCATAGGTCTGTTCCAGGTATTTGCGCAGGTGGCCCTGGCTCTGACTGAACGCCAGACCCAGCAGACGCATGAACACCGAGAGGTCATTGCCATGCCGTGGCTTGATGGCCAGCGAGTGGTCCACCAGCAGATTCAGCAGCGCTTCCAGGCTCACCTCTTCCCCGCTCTTCGGCTGCCACTGATCCAGATCCCGCTCCAGGTTGAAGCAGAAGGGATCGAGAAAGCGCGAGAACACCGCCTGGATCAGGGCCTTCTTGGAGCCGAAGTGATAGTTGACGGCCGCCAGATTGACCCCGGCGCGGGTGGTGATGAGTCGCAGCGAGGTTTCGGCAAAGCCGCGCTCGGCGAACAGTTGCTCGGCCGCATCCAGAATGCGCTCCACGGTATCCGACTGCGCCATGACCTTCCTCTATAGATGAATTTCCGTTTGAAACATATGTTTCAAACGCTATCCAAGTCAATCACAGTTCGGGCGGTGAGCCTGACCCGAAAGCGCTGGAGCACTCGTCTTTCCGCTGTTTGCGGGCTATTCGCCACGAATCCGGCCTGTCGTCCGAAGCCGGGCCAGGTGCCCTTGCCTACCACCTGGAGTTACTGTATATAATCACAGCATCATTAGACGACGCGACGTGCATCATGCTGAAACTGACACCGCGACAAGCCGAGATCCTGGCCTTCATCAAGCGTTGCCTCGAAGCCAATGGCTTTCCGCCTACCCGCGCGGAGATCGCGCAGGAGCTTGGTTTCAAATCGCCGAATGCGGCCGAGGAGCACCTCAAGGCCCTGGCCCGCAAGGGCGCCATCGAGATGACGCCGGGCGCCTCTCGTGGCATCCGCATCCCGGGTCTGGATACCACGCGCAAGGCCGACGAGAGCCTGCCGGTCATCGGTCGGGTCGCCGCGGGCGCCCCCATTCTGGCCGAGCAGAACGTCGAGGAAAACTGCGCCATCAACCCGGCCTTCTTCCAGCCCCGTGCCGACTACCTGCTCAAGGTCAAGGGCATGAGCATGAGAGACGTCGGCATCCTCGATGGCGACCTCTTGGCCGTCCATGTGACCCGTGAGGTGCACAATGGCCAGATCGTCGTGGCCCGGGTGGGCGACGAAGTCACCGTGAAGAGATTCAAGCGCTCGGGCAACCAGGTCACCCTGCTGGCGGAAAATCCCGAGTTCGCCCCTATCGAAGTCGATCTTTCCACCCAGGAATTCGCCATCGAAGGGTTAAGCGTTGGCGTCATCCGCCGCTAACGTCTAGGGCTGGCCTGCGGGCCAGCCTCTTGTCACCGCTATTTGCCTTACGCCGAAGTCTTGATCGGGGGTATCGGTTCGCGCTCCGAAAAAGCTCTCAAGACCAGGCTGAGCACAGTGACGTCATGTATCCATGGTACATGACGTCAAGTGGATTTGATCGAGTCGCCTCCAGGAGGTCGCCATGCAATTTCCCCTGATGTTCGATGCCCCGCGTTCGTTGGTTCAAGAGCTGGATCTGGCACCTGAGCTCCTGCTGCAGGAGCTGACCGCCTTTCTGCCCAAGGCCGGCAAGCCAGCCCGGGAGCTGCCGGCCGCCCCGCTGCCGGACACCTTCAGCGAGATGTCGCTGCACGGTAGCCAGGAACAGTGCCTGCAGTTGCTGGCGCCCATCCTGCGCCAGCTGAGCGACAAAGACGATGCTCGCTGGCTGACCCTGGTCACGCCGCCGTCGCTGCTCAGCAACGCCTGGTTGCGCAGTACCCATCTGAATCCGGAACGGGTGCTCCTGCTGCAGACGCCGAGCGCGGCCAAGACGCTGCAACTGGCCTGCGAAGTGCTGCGCAAGGGGCAGAGTCATACGGTGATCAGCTGGCTGCACGACCTCAGCGATGCGGGCAAGCAGCAACTGGCACGCGCCGCGGCCCAGGGCAACAGCCAGAGTCTGAACGTCAGATTCGCCTAGGCAGCGGACAAGAAGGGATGTAGCAGCGGCATTCCCGCACGGAATGCCGGATCAGGCGGAGAGTCAGTGCAGGACGCGGGGTTGATCGTCACGCTGAAGGCTGTCGCCTTCGGCCAAGCGACCCGCCATCTGCACGCCCAGGTTGAACATGGCCTTGGCCACCTCTATCTGCTGTCCATGCAGGAAATCCTTGGCATCGCTGGAAAACTCAAGGGTCACGAGGGCTTCCTCGTCGTCCGCACGGCGCAACACAATGCGACCATCGGAGAGTTCAACGATTTCCAGGTAGGCAGTAGTCATTCAGTATCTCCACAGCTAAGCGGATAGTGTAACAGCGTGGGGTCTGGGAGGCTGACTTGCCTGAGCCTTTTTCGACGGTCTGCAAGGCCATCGTCCTGACGGCCTCTGCGGCATGCTAGCTGGACGGCTCCTACCACTCGGTCATGGCACCGCGGAATCTGAGCGCCGTCTGCTTGAGACTTTCGCGCCAGGCTTCCACTTCTTCAAGACCCAGTTCCGGTTCGGCCGGTTCCAGGCTGACCGCTTCGATGAGGGCCAAGGTCGGGTCCTGCTTGGGCCGCCGTGGCGCCTGGGGCGGTTGCAGCAGCCGCTGGTATTCGGCGATCAAACGCGCCAGCCAAGTCTCCGAATTGCCAGCCAGCTCCAGCAGTTCACCCATTTCCGGACTGGGCGCCTCGTTCAAGGCGTCGGGTGAGAGCAGGACGGCGAGCGACGTGGCTTCCATAGTGGGATGACGGTAGAAGCCTGCCACCTCCTGACAGAGCCCCAGCAGGGCGCCATGCAGGTGAAACAGGCAGGCCTCGCGCTCGGCCATGATGCGGCCCTGGCTTTGTGCGGAGGGTGCCGCCTGAGCCGAGCGCCAGCTGTCCAGCGCCAGACCGGCGAAATAGAGCTTCTGGTTGGTGCGGGTGTAACGCTCGTTGGCCATGCCCTTCTCCTCGGGCCGGCTCACGCCGACCGCCTGTCTCGCGCCGGAGCCAGAGGCCCTAGCGCTTCTCTTCGACCTGCCACTTCTTGCCGTCGTAGAAGGCCTTCCAGCCGGTGGGCTTGCCCTCGACCTCGGTCTGCACGTACTGCTCCTTGGTCTTGCGGCTGAAGCGGATCACCGCCGGGCGGCCTTCGGCATCCTTCACCGGGGCACTCAGCAGATAATGGTACTTGGGATCGATCTCGTCGCGATGGGGCAGCAGTTCACTGACCAACGGCGCACGGGTCTCGCGATTCTTCGGGAAGCCACTGGCAGCCAGGAACAGACCCGAAGCGCCATCACGCAACACATAGGTGTCGTCGACCTTTTCGCAGCGCAGCTCAGGCATGGGCACGGCATCCATCTTCGGCGGAGCCGGCTCGCCGTTCTTGAGCAACTTGCGGGTGTTCTTGCAGGCCGGATTGGTACAGCCGAAGAACTTGCCGAAGCGGCCGGTCTTGAGCTGCATCTCGCTGCCGCACTTGTCGCATTCCAGCGAGGGGCCTTCGTAGCCCTTGATGCGATAGCTGCCCTCTTCGATTTCGTAGCCCGGGCAGTCCGGGTTGTTGCCGCAGACATGCAGCTTGCGGTGCTCGTCGATCAGATAGGCATCCATCGCCGTGCTGCAGATGGGGCAGCGATGCTTGCCGCGCAGGACCAGCGATTCGGACTCGCCCTCGTCGTCTTCGGCGATCTCGTCACCCGGCACCAGGTTGATGGTGGCCTTGCAGCGTTCCTTGGGCGGCAGGGCATAGCCCGAGCAGCCGAGGAAGACCCCGGTGGAGGCGGTCCGGATCATCATTGGCCGGCCGCAGAGCTGGCAGGGAATGTCGGTCAGGGTGGGCTGATTGGCCCTCATGCCCTTCTCGCCTGCTTCGGCGTTCTCCAGCTTCTGCTTGAAGTCGCCATAGAATTCGTCGAGCAGATTCTTCCAGTCCCGCTCGCCCTGGGCGACGTTGTCCAGATTGCCTTCCATGTTGGCGGTGAAGCTGAAGTCCATCAGGTTGGCAAAGCTTTCGTTGAGGCGATCGGTGACGATGTCGCCCATCTTCTCGGCATAGAAACGGCGATTGTGCACCGTCACGTAGCCACGATCCTGGATGGTGGAGATGATGGCGGCGTAGGTGGACGGCCGGCCGATGCCGCGCTTCTCCAGTTCCTTGACCAGGCTGGCTTCGGAGAAGCGGGCCGGCGGCTTGGTGAAGTGCTGGCTCGGGTCGAGCTTGATCAGGCCGAGGTCCTCGCCCTGCTTCATCTCCGGCAGGACGTCGTCGTCACCCGGCTTGCTCTGCTGCGGCAGGACGCGGGTGTAGCCATCGAACTTGAGGATGCGACCGCGGGCACGCAGCTCGAAGTCGCCCGCCGCGGCGGTCACCGTGGTGGACAGGTATTCGGCCGGCGGCATCTGACAGGCCAGGAACTGGCGCCAGATCAGTTCGTACAGGCGCTCGGCGTCGCGCTCCATGCCCGACAGGCTGTTGGGCTTGACGTTGACGTCGGACGGGCGGATGGCCTCGTGCGCTTCCTGGGCGCCTTCGCGGCTGCCGTAGACGTTGGCCTTTTCCGGCAGGTACTGCTTGCCGAATTCACTCTCGATGTAGCTACGAGCCATGGCGATGGCATCGCCCGACAGGTTGGTCGAGTCGGTACGCATGTAGGTGATGTAGCCGGCCTCATAGAGACGCTGGGCCATCATCATGGTCTTCTTCACCCCGAAGCCCAGGCGATTGCTCGCCGCCTGCTGCAGGGTGGAGGTGATGAAGGGTGCGGAGGGCCTGCTGCTGGTCGGCTTGTCTTCGCGCTTGGCGATGCGATAGGCGGCCTTTTCCAGCTTGGTCAGGGCGGCCTTGGCCTGGGCTTCGTTCAGCGGCTTGAAGGCTTCGCCCTTCTCGCGCACCACTTCGAAACGCACCTGGGCCTTCTTCGGCGTGGCCAGGTCCGCATGGATCTCCCAGTATTCCTCGGGGACGAAAGCGCGGATCTCGCGCTCGCGCTCCACCACCAGCTTGACCGCTACCGACTGAACTCGACCGGCGGACAGGCCACGGGCGATCTTCGACCACAGCAGCGGCGAGACCATGTAGCCGACCACGCGGTCAAGAAAACGCCGCGCCTGCTGGGCGTTGACGCGATTGATGTCCAGTTCGCCGGGCTGGGAGAAGGCCTCCTGGATGGCCTTCTTGGTGATCTCGTTGAAGACCACGCGCTTGTAGCGCGAGTCGTCGCCGCCGATGGCTTCCCGCAGGTGCCAGGCGATGGCCTCCCCTTCGCGGTCCAAGTCGGTCGCGAGATAGACGGTATCGGCGTCCTTGGCCAAGCGGCGCAGTTCCTCGATCACCTTTTCCTTGCCGGGCAGGATCTCGTAGTGCGCCTTCCAGCCGTGCTCGGGATCGACACCCATGCGGGCGAACAGCTGACGCCGGGCCTTTTCCTTGGGTGACAGCGCGGGCGCCTCGGCGGCGGTCTTGCGCGTCTTGGCGGCGGGCTCCTTGGCGGTGCCGGCGCCGCTGGTGGGAAGGTCGCGGATGTGGCCGATGCTCGACTTCACCACGTACTGGTTACCCAGATACTTGTTGATGGTCTTGGCCTTGGCCGGGGATTCCACGATGACCAGCGATTTACCCATGGGAGAGTCAGATTCCTGCTTGAAAGCGATGAGCGAGCGAAAGGCGAGCGCCAATACGGCGGATGGAGGACCAGAACGACTTCAGTCTGGTGCGCCGGGGGCGGTCGGCCAACGCGGCACCGCTATATATAGTGGCGATGTCGGCAAGGTCAAGGCTGCGGCGTGGCATCCAGACCCAAGGGATCGGCTTCGACGCTGATCAGCGCGAAGCGCGGCACCTGCTCGCCATCGACCTGGACGCTCTCGCGAAACATGCTCAAGGGGCGGGCCCAGAGACCATATTCGCCATACAACGCCTGATAGATGACCAGCTCTTCCTCGGTCTCCGAATGCCGGGCCAGACCCAGCACCCGATACTGCTGACCCTTGTAGTGCCGGTAGAGTCCCGTCTGCAATGCCATGTTCCACCTCGAAAAAAGAAAACCGGGGCAGCCCTGGGGGCGCCCCGGTCGGATGACGCACGCTGCGGCGGATCAGCGCAGGCGTTCGAACACCGTGGTGATGCCCTGGCCGAGCCCCACGCACATGGTGGCCAGGCCGAAGGTGCCGTCATTCTGTTTCATGACATTTAACAGCGTGCCTGAAATTCTGGCGCCAGAGCAACCGAAGGGGTGACCCAGGGCGATGGCACCGCCGTGCAGGTTGACCTTTTCCTCCATCTTGTCGAGCACCTTGAGGTCCTTGAGCACCGGCAGGGCCTGGGCGGCGAAGGCTTCGTTGAGTTCGATGAAATCGATGTCGGCGATGGTCAGGCCGGCGCGCTTGAGCGCCTTCTGCGAGGCCGGCACCGGACCGTAGCCCATGATCGCCGGATCCACGCCGGCCACGGCCATGGAGCGGATCTTGGCAAGCGGTTGCAGGCCCAGGTCCTGGGCGCGCTGGGCGGACATGACCAGCATGCAGGAGGCGCCATCAGTGATCTGCGAAGAGGTGCCGGCGGTCACGGTCCCGCCCTTCGGGTTGAAGGCCGGCTTCAGGGCCGCCAGTCCTTCGAGGGTGGTTTCCGGACGGATGGTCTCGTCCTGGCTGAAGACCTTGAGGAAGCCGTTCTCGTCGTGACCTTCCAGGGGAATGATCTCGTCCTTGAATTTGCCTTCCTGGGTGGCCTTCCAGGCCAGTTGATGAGAGCGGTAGCCGAACTGGTCCTGGGCTTCGCGGGTGATGCCATGCATCTTGCCCAGCATCTCGGCGGTCAGGCCCATCATGCCGGAGGCCTTGGCGGCGTGCAGCGACAGCTGGGGATTCGGATCGACGCCGTGCATCATGCCGACGTGGCCCATGTGCTCCACCCCGCCGACGACGAAGACGTCGCCGTTGCCGGTCTGGATCGCCTGGGCGGCGGTGTGCAGGGCGCTCATGGAGGAACCGCACAGGCGGCTCACCGTCTGGGCGCCGCTGGTATGGGGGATGCGGGTCAGCAGCGAGGCCATGCGGGCGATGTTCCAGCCCTGTTCCAGGGTCTGGTTGACGCAGCCCCAGATCACGTCTTCCACCTCGGCCGGGTTGACCTGGGGGTTGCGGTCGAGGACCGCGTCGATCAGCCGCGCGGACAGGGTCTCGGCGCGGGTGTTACGGTGCATGCCGCCCTTGGAACGGCCCATGGGCGTGCGGGCGAAGTCGACGATGACGACGTCTCTCGGATTCAGACTCATTTCTTTACTCCAGGCTCAACCGAAGAAGCGTTGGCCAGCGGCGGCCATTTCGCGGAGTTTGGGGGTCGGGTGGTACAGCGGCCCGAGGTCGGCGTACTTGTCGGCCATGGCGACGAATTCGGCCACGCCGAGGCTGTCGATGTAGCGCAGCGCACCACCACGGAAGGGCGGGAAGCCGATGCCGTAGATCAGGCCCATGTCGGCCTCGGCGGCGCTGTCGACGATGCCGTCTTCCAGGCAGCGCACGGCTTCCAGACACAGCGGCACCATCATCCGCTCGACGATCTCCTCGTCGGTGAATTCACGCTGTTCGTAGGTGACCGGTGCCAGCACCTCGGCCACGGTCGGATCGGCGACCTTCTTCGGCTTGCCCTTCTTGTCGGTCTCGTAGACATAGAAGCCCTTGCCGTTCTTCTGGCCGAGGCGCTGCGCTTCGTAGAGGGCGTCCAGCGCGGTCTTGCGGCTTTCCTTCATGCGCTCGGGGAAGCCCTCGGCCATGACGTCGCGGGCGTGGTGGGCGGTGTCCATGCCGACCACGTCCATCAGGTAGGCTGGGCCCATGGGCCAGCCGAACTTCTCCATCAGCTTGTCGACGCGCTGGAAATCGGCCCCCTGGGCCAGCAGCGCGGCGAAGCCGCCGAAGTACGGGAAGAGAATGCGGTTGACCAGGAAGCCGGGGCAGTCATTGACCACGATGGGGTTCTTGCCCATCTGGCGAGCGTAGGCCACGGTGGTGGCGATGGCTCTTTCGCTGGTCTTCTCGCCACGGATCACCTCGACCAGGGGCATCATGTGCACCGGGTTGAAGAAGTGCATGCCGCAGAAATTTTCCGGACGCTTGAGCGCCTGGGCCAGGAGGCTGATGGAGATGGTGGAGGTGTTGGAGGTGAGGATGGCGTCCTCGCGTACCTGGCCTTCCACTTCGGCCAGCACGGCCTGCTTGACCTTGGGGTTCTCGACCACCGCCTCGACCACCAGGTCGACGCTCTTGAAGTCGCCATAGGACAGGGTCGGGCGGATGCGATTGAGCGCCTCGGCCATCTTCACCGGCTCCAGGCGGCCCTTCTCGACACGCTTGTTGAGCAGCTTGCTGGCTTCGTTCAGGCCCAGCTCCAGGGCTTCGTCACGAATGTCCTTCATCAGGATCGGGGTGCCCTTGAGCGCGGACTGGTAGGCGATGCCGCCGCCCATGATGCCAGCGCCCAGCACGCTGGTCAGCTTGACCGGCGCAGCCTGCTTTTCCAGCACCTTGGCCTTGCGCTTGAGCGCCTGGTCATTGAGGAACAGGCCGACCAGGCTGGCGGAGACCGAGGTCTGGGCCATCTTGGCGAAACCGGCGCCTTCGACTTCCAGGGCCTTGTCACGACCGTAGTTGGCGGACTTCTGGATGGCCTTGATGGCTTCCAGCGGCGCCGGATAGTGCGGACCGGCCTGACTGGCGACGAAACCCTTGGCCGACTCGAAGGCCATCATGGCTTCGATGGCATTGAGCTGCAGCTTTTCCAGCTTGGGTTTGCGCCTGGCCTTGTAGTCCAGCTCGCCGGCCGCAGCGCGGCGGACCAGATCCAGGGCGGCGTCGAACAGGTGCTCGGGGGCGACCACGGCGTCGGCCACGCCGACCTTGAGGGCGGTGGCGGCGTCGTTTTCCTTGCCGGAGGCGATCCACTCGATGGCGTTGTCGCTGCCGATCAGGCGCGGCAGGCGAACGGTGCCACCCCAGCCCGGATAGATGCCCAGCTTGACTTCCGGCAGGCCGATGCGCGCGGCGGTGCTCAGCACCCGGTAGTCGGCGGCCAGGGTCATCTCGCAACCACCACCCAGGGCGATGCCGCCCACGGCGGCCACGGTGGGCACCGGCAAGTCTTCGAAGTCGTTGAAAATGCGGTTGATCTCGGCGATGCCGGCCTGCAGCTCTTCGGTCGGCCGGCCGAACATCTCGACGAATTCGGTGATGTCGGCGCCGACGATGAAAACGTCCTTGCCGCTGGTGACGATGACGCCGCGCAGGCCGGCGTGGGCTTTCAGGGCATCCACGGCCTGGCGGAATTCGCGCAGGGTGATGGCGCTGAACTTGTTGACCGATTCGCCTTGGAGGTCGAAGCGAAGTTCGGCGATGCCGTCCTCCACGTCGCGCACCGAAAGGGCTTTGCCTTCGAAAATCATCAGCGGTCTCCCTTGAGTCCTGGTCGCGAGGCGGGCGGCGGCTTGGGTGGAAGCCGAAAATCGCCAGCCCCGATATTGTTCTGTGGAGGGCACCGGCCGGGCCGGGGCGAAAATTCATACAACCGTTTGAACGGCTCGCACAACCTTCTGGCAAAAGCGGGCGCTTGTCAATTGGGACACGCGGGGAAAGCGCAACCGGAGGTTCGCGTGGTGGGCGCTTGAGCTTGGCGCGCTTCTGTGCAAGATAGCCGTGGAGCTATCCCCGACTCCTGGAGTCGAAACTACAAGTGGGCGAGCCTCTGCCTGAACAGCTGCCGAGCGACAGCCGGTTCTTTCCAGGCAGAACCTGAAGCCTGCGAATCGAGCGCCAGCCACGGTACGGCCTGGCGCCCCATCATGAAGGAGAGATGTGTATGGCCTACCAACACATATTGGTTGCCGTCGACCTGACCGACGATTGCCAGCCGGTGATCCGCCGCGCCGTGGCCCTGGGTCAGTGCTGTGGCAGCAAGGTGTCCCTAGTGCACGTGGTCGAGCCCATGGCCATGGCCTTTGGCGGTGACGTGCCCATGGATCTGTCGTCGCTGCAGCAGCAGCAGATCGAGCAGGCCCGCGAACGACTGGATGGTTTTACCACCCAGTATGCAGAGTTGGCCGGCAACTGCGTGCTGGCCTACGGGCAACCGCGCCAGGAGATCCACCGCATGGCCAAGGAGCAGGGCTGCGACCTGATCGTGGTCGGCAGCCATGGTCGTCACGGTCTGGCCTTGCTGCTGGGCTCGACGTCCAACGACCTGCTGCACGGCGCGCCTTGCGATACCCTCGCGGTGGCCCTGAACAAGGACAAGACCTGATCCCGCGGCCGGGTTGGATCACTCCAACTCGGCCCAGCGCTCGATGAGGCGATCCAGTTCCGCTTGCAACGCCTCCATGCGGGCAAGCTTGCCGCGGCTGACCTCGGCAGGTAGCTGATAGAAACCCGGATCCGCGATGGCGGTCTGCAAGGCCTCCAGCTCGATCTCCGCGGTCTCGATGGCACCTGGCAAAGCGTCCAGCTCGCGCTGCTCCTTGTAACTGAGCTTGCGCTTGGCCGGCGCGGCTGCAGCAGCCACGGGAGTGGCGACCGGCGCAGGTTCACTCTTGCTAGCCGGTTGTGCTGACTTGCCGTCTTCACGGGTCTGCACGCCCAGCAGACGTGGCGAGCCGCCCTGGCGTAGCCAGTCGTGATAGCCGCCGACGTATTCCTGTACCCGTCCTGCCCCTTCGAACACCAGGGTGCTGGTCACCACGTTATCGAGGAAGGCCCGGTCGTGGCTGACCATCAGCACGGTGCCCTCGAAACTCAGCAACACCTCTTCGAGCAGTTCCAGGGTCTCGACGTCGAGATCATTGGTCGGTTCGTCCAGCACCAGCAGGTTGGCAGGCTTGCTGAACAGCTTGGCCAGCAACAGCCGGGCCCGCTCACCACCGGACAGCGCCTTGACCGGCGTACGGGCACGCTGCGGACTGAACAGGAAGTCCCCCAGGTAGCTCAGTACGTGGCGATCCTGGCCATTGATGGTGATGAACTCGCGACCCTCGGCGAGGTTGTCGATCACCGTCTTTTCCGGCTCCAGTTGCAGGCGCAACTGGTCGAAGTAGGCGATCTCCAGCTTGGTGCCGTACTGGATCTTGCCGGCGGTGGGCTGCAGGTCACCCAGCAGCAGCTTGAGCAGGGTGGTCTTGCCCGAGCCGTTGGGGCCGAGCAGACCGATACGATCGCCGCGCTGGATCATCAGGGTCAGGTCGCGGATCAATGGCTCGCCGCCAGGATGGGCATAGCTCATGTGCTCGGCGAGGATGACCTGCTTGCCGGACTTGTCGGCCGTTTCCAGCAGGAGATTGGCCTTGCCCTGACGCTCGCGGCGCTCGCTGCGTTCGTTGCGCATGGCCTTGAGGGCACGGACCCGGCCTTCGTTGCGGGTCCGCCGGGCCTTGATACCCTGGCGGATCCAGACCTCTTCCTGGGCCAGGCGCTTGTCGAACAGGGCATTGGCGGTCTCTTCCGCCGCCAGCTGCTGCTCCTTGTGCACCAGGAAGCTGGCGTAGTCGCCCTGCCAGTCGATCAGGTTGCCGCGGTCCAGTTCGAGGATGCGGGTGGCCAGCGCCTGCAGGAAGGCCCGGTCGTGGGTGATGAACAGCACGGCGCCGGGATAGCCGCGCAGGGCGTCTTCCAGCCAGGCGATGGCCCCGATGTCCAGGTGGTTGGTGGGTTCGTCGAGCAGCAGCAGATCGGGCTCGGCCACCAGGGCCTGAGCCAGCAGCACGCGCCGCCGCCAGCCGCCGGAGAGTTCGGCGAGGGTCTTCTCCGCCGGCAGCTGCAGCCGGCTCAGGGTGCTCTCCACCAGTTGCTGCAGGCGCCAGCCATCGCGGGCCTCCAGCTCCTGCTGGACGTGCATGAGGCGGTCCATGTCCAGTTCACCGCTGGTGTCCTGGGTCAGGTGGTGGTATTCGGCGAGCAGCTCGCCAACGCCCGCCAGGCCGGCGGCCACCACGTCGAACACCGAGCGATCGTCGGCGCGCGGCAATTCCTGCGGCAGTTCGCCGATCTTCAGCGCCGGCGCGCGCCAGACCTCGCCGTCGTCGGCCTGCTGCTCGCCCTTGACGATGCGCAAGAGGCTGGATTTGCCGGTGCCGTTGCGGCCGATGATGCATACCCGCTCGCCCCGTTCGATCTGCCAGGACACCCCGTCCAGCAAGGGGGTGACGCCAAAGGCCAGGGATACGTTGGTGAACTTGAGCAGCGCCATGGGTTTCTCCGCGAAAAAGGCCAGCCAGTCTAGCAGAGACGCCTACCCCGGCGCCGGTCGACACGACCCGGCGAAACGCCCGGACCGCCCGACGGCAGGCCATGGCCAACGCTTTCGCCGCCTGGCGCCGGCACGTAAGCTAGACTGCCCCGTGACGGTCGGCCGCTGGCCCTGAGCCTGGCGCGCCGCCTCCTCCGCATTCAGCTTTTACGGAATTCCCATGCGCGGTCGCCTGTTCGTCATCCTGCCCCTGCTCCTCGCTCCCCTGATCGGCTCCACCACCTCGCAAGCCGCTCCCCTGGAGCAGCAGCGGCAACTCTACGACCAGGCCAAGGCGGCGCTGGACCGCGGCGACGCCAGTGTCTACCTGGCCAATCGCGGCGAATTGCGCACCTATCCGCTGGAGCCCTACCTGGCCTACGACGAGCTGATCAAGCGCGTCCCCGGCGCCAGCGACGCCGAGATCGAGACCTTTCTCGCCGAGCACGGCGACCTGCCGCAGTCCAACTGGCTGCGTTTGCGCTGGCTGCGCAGCCTGGCCGATCGCGGCGACTGGAATCGCTTCGAGAAATACTATTCGCCCGACTACAACTTCACCGAACTGGACTGCCTGCACGGCCAGTACCTGATCGCCCAGGGCAATGCCAGCGAGGGCTTCAAGCTGGCGGAGAAGTACTGGCTGGTGGGCAAGGCCCAGCCGACCAGCTGCGATGGCCTGTTCCAGGCCTGGGCGGCGCGCGGCCAGCTCACCGAGGAGCGGGTCTGGGAGCGCGCCAAGCTGGCCGCCGACAAGGGCGAATACGGCCTGGTGCGCACCCTCTCCGCCCAGTTGCCGACCCTATCCGGCCAGGCCCAGCGGCTGATCGACGTGGCGCAGAAGCCCCAGCAGATCGCCAATGTCCAGGCCTTCGCGCCGGCCAGCGAAAGCCTCGCCGACGTGGTCGGCCTGGGACTGCGCAAACTGGCCCGCCAGGATCCGGAACAGGCCATGGGTCTGCTCGACGTCTACAGCCAGCGCATGCCCTTCACCCGCGATGAAAAGGTCGCCATCGCCCGCCAGATCGGCCTGACCCTGGCGAAGAACTTCGATCCGCGCGCCCTGCTGTTGATGGAGCGTTACGATCCCGAGCTGCGTGACGATGACGTCAGCGAATGGCGCGCCCGACTGCTCCTGCGCCTGGGTCGCTGGAGCGATGCCCATGCCCTGATCGAGCGCTTTCCACCCAGCCTGGCCAAGGCCAATCGCTGGGAATACTGGCGCGCCCGCACCCTGGAGCTGATGCAGCCGCAGAGTCCGGCGGTGCTGCGCGAATACGCCGTAGTCAGTCGCGAGCGTGACTATTATGGCTTTCTCGCTGCCGACCGCAGCAAGGCACCCTATCAGCTCAACAACAAGCCGCTGATGCTCAGCGACGCCCTCAAGCGCAAGGTACGCAACACCCCGGGCGTGCAGCGGGCCCTGGAATTCATCGCTCGTGGCGAGCCGATCAATGCCCGCCGCGAGTGGTTCTACGTCAGCCGTCACTTCAACCGTGACGAACTGGTGGCCCAGGCGCGCATGGCCTACGACATGCAGTGGTACTTCCCGGCGATTCGCACCATCAGCCTGGCCAAGTACTGGGACGACCTGGATATCCGCTTCCCCATCGCCTATCGCGAGAGCTTCGTGCGCGAGGCCCAGACCCGCGGCCTGCACAGCAGCTGGGTGTTCGCCATCACCCGCCAGGAGAGCGGTTTCATGGCCGATGCGCGCTCCGGCGTGGGCGCCATGGGGCTGATGCAGCTGATGCCGGCCACCGCCAGCCATACCGCCAGCAAGTTCGCCATTCCCCTGGCCTCGCCGCAGCAGGCGCTGACCCCGGAAAAGAACATCCAGCTGGGCACCGCCTATCTGTCCATGGTCCATGCCCAGTTCAACGGCAACCGCGTGCTGGCCTCGGCCGCCTACAACGCCGGTCCGGGCCGGGTGAAACGCTGGCTGAACGGCGCCCGCCACTTGGCCTTCGATGTCTGGGTGGAGACCATTCCCTTCGACGAGACGCGGCAATATGTGCAGAACGTGCTGGCCTACGCGGTGATCTACGGGCAGAAGCTCAATTCGCCACAACCCCTGGTGGACTGGAACGAGCGCTTCTTCGACGAGACCTGAGCGCCTGCCGGCTAAATCTCCCCCTCCCTGGCGGACTCGAACGCTGGTTCGAGTCCGCCGCGCAGTCGCCGTCCAGAGCGTTTCCGTCGCTGCGCCGCACGTTCCGGCAAGGCCTCCGGCCCCGTGACGGCTGCGCAATCGAGCGTCACCCCCTATACTGCAGCCCCTTTTTTTCCGCTATTGAACCGGAGAAACCCATGCTCAAGCGTTCGCTGGCCCTGGCAGCAGGCCTGGCCCTGTCCCTGACGTCCCTGCTTTCCCATGCCGCCGACGAATTGCGCGTCTCGGCCATTCCCGACGAGGCGCCCACCGAGCTGATCCGCAAGTTCAAGCCGCTGGGCGAATACCTGGAGCAACGCCTGGGCATGCCGGTCAAGTTCGTGCCGGTGTCCGACTATGCCGGCGTGGTGGAAGCCATGGCGTCGGATCGGCTGGACCTGGCCTGGTTCGGTGGCTTCACCTTCGTCCAGGCGCAGCGTAAGGCGCCGATGAATCCCCTGGTACAGCGCGAGGAAGATCAGCAGTTCACCAGCAAATTCATCACCGCCGATCCGGCCGTGAAGAGCCTGCAGGACCTCAAGGGTAAGACCTTCGCCTTTGGTTCGGTCTCCTCCACTTCGGGCAGCCTGATGCCGCGCTACTTCATGCAGCAGGACGGCATCGTTCCCGAGCAGTTCTTCTCGCGGGTGGCCTATTCCGGCGCCCATGACGCCACCGTTGCCTGGGTTGCCGCGGGCAAGGCCGATGCCGGGGTGCTCAACGCCTCGGTGTGGAAGAAGCTGGTCGACGCCGGCAAGGTCGATACCAGCAAGGTGCGGGTGATCGCCACCACCCCGGCCTACTACGACTACAACTGGACGGTACGCGGCAATCTGGATCCGCAACTGGCGGCCAAGATCAAACAGGCCTTCCTCGACCTGGATCCGGCCAAGCCCGCCGACAAGGCGATCCTCGACCTGCAGGCGGCCAGCCGCTTCGTGCCGACTTCGCCGGACAACTACAAGAGCATCGAGGCTTCCGCCCTGGCAGCCGGCCTGCTCAAGTGAGTCTCGCCCTCAGGGGCGTGACGCTGGTACACGCCGACGGCTCGCCTGCCCTGGCCGATCTCGACCTGCACCTGGAACAGGGTGAGCAGGTCGCCCTGATCGGCCCGTCCGGGGCGGGCAAGACCAGCCTGCTGCGGCTGCTGGCCACCGGGCTGCGGCCCGTGACGGGTCAGCTGCAGCTACTCGGGGAAGATCCCTGGACGCTGGGCAACCGCGCACGGCGCCACCTGCGCGCCCGTATCGGTCTCATCCACCAGGCCCCGCCGCTGCCCGCACGCCAGAGAGTCATCACCGCGGTGCTGGCCGGACGGCTCGGCCAATGGTCGCTGGTGCGTAGCCTGGTCAGCCTGGTGCATCCCCTGGATCGCGCCGGTGCCGCTGCGGCCCTGGCGCCGCTGGATCTCGCCGACCGTCTCTACGCCTCCTGCGATCAGTTGTCCGGTGGCCAGCTGCAGCGCATCGGCATCGCCCGGGCGCTCTACCAGCAACCGCAGCTGCTGCTCGCCGACGAACCCGTGTCGGCCATGGACCCGGTGCTGGCCGGCCATACCCTGGAGGTGCTGAGCGACGCCGCCGGGCGCCAGGGCAGCACCCTGGTCACCAGCCTGCACAACGTCGAACTGGCGCTGCAGCGCTTTCCGCGCATCCTCGGTCTGCGTGCCGGCCGGCTGCTGTGGGACAAGCCCGCCAGCGCGGTGAGCGAGGCCGATCTCGCGGCGCTCTATGCCAATGACGGCCTGAGCACCACTCTACCGCCCGCCGCGCCGACTCCGGCCGAGACACCGCTCGATCTGCCACGATGCTGAATCCGCCTCGTCGGGACCCCGCTGCCCGGCCCCGCCTGCTGCTCACCCTGCTGGCCCTGGTGCTGGCCTGGCCGACGCTGCGCCTGGCGGAATTCGATCTGCTGGGCCTCTTCACCGGCGACAATGCCCGCACCATGGGCAACTTTCTCGCCGGCTTCTGGCCACCGGCCCATGACGCCGACTTTCTCGCCGTGCTGGGTCGCGCCACCCTGGAAACCCTGGCCATCGCCACCTTGGGCATGGCTCTGGCGGCACTGATCGCCCTGCCCGCTGCCCTGCTGGCCACCCGCGCGCTATCGATCTCCGCCCTGCCCCGCGCCGGTCGCCCCGGTCGGTTGCCGCGCCTGCTCCGCGGGTTGGTCCGCGGGGTACTGATCGTCCTGCGCAGCGTGCCGGAGATCGTCTGGGCGCTGCTGTTCGTCCGCGCCGTCGGCCTGGGCCCCACGGCGGGGGTGCTGGCCATCGCCATCACCTACGGCGGCATGCTGGGCAAGGTCTATGCGGAGATTTTCGAATCGGTCGATCCCCGCCCGGCGCGGGCCCTGCTACTGCAAGGCGCCGGGCGCCTGCAGGCCTTCGTCTATGGCGTGCTGCCCAATGCCGCGGGCGAGATGATTTCCTATAGCGTCTACCGCTGGGAGTGCGCCATCCGCGCCTCGGTGGTGATGGGCTTCGTCGGCGCTGGCGGTCTCGGCCAGCAGGTCGACCTGTCGCTGCGCATGTTCGCCGGTGGCGAGGTGGCCAGCCTGCTGCTGACCTTCCTGGTGCTGGTGCTCCTGGCCGATGTGCTCAGTCGCCTGCTGCGCCAGGTGGAGCGCGGTCAGGGCCGGGGCCGTGGCACTCTGACCGTGCTGGCCATGGGCGCCGCCCTGGTGGCGTCCGCCAGCTACCTGGGCACCGCCTTCGGCGAATTGCTGAGCGCCCGCGCCCTGGGTCAGATGGGTAGCTTCCTAGCCGATTTTCTCAAGCCGGATTTCTCCCTCGCCCAGCTGTCGGCCGTGGCCCACGGCGCGGTGGAAACCCTGGCCATGTCGGCCCTGGGCACCCTGCTCGCCGGGCTGCTCGGCATCCTGCTAGCGCTGCCGGCGGCCGGTCGCCTAGGCTTGGGCGCCCTGGCGCTGGCGCGGCTGTTGCTCAACGCCCTGCGCGCCGTGCCCGAACTGGTCTGGGCGGCGCTGATGGTGCTGGCTGCCGGACTGGGACCAAACGCCGGCACCCTGGCCCTGGCCCTGCACACCGCCGGGGTGCTTGGCCGATTGTTCGCCGAAGCCTTGGAAAACACCCCCAAGGCACCGGCCGAGGCCATCCGCCTGGCCGGCGGCGGTGCGCTGACGGCCTTTCTCTACGGTACCCTGCCCGCGGTCTGGCCACAGCTGCTGGCCTATCTGCTCTATCGCTGGGAAAACAACATCCGCATGGCCAGCATCCTCGGTTTCGTCGGCGCTGGCGGCCTGGGGCAGCAGCTGTATTTCAGCCTGAGCCTGTTCCAGCAGGCCCAGGCGGCCACGGTGATCCTCGGCATGCTGGTGCTGGTGCTGGGGGTGGATCTGCTGAGCAATTGGGCCCGGCAGCGCTGGGTGGTGCGCTAAGCCAAGCCCTAGCGAATCTCCGGCAGCAGCAACGCCGGCAGTTGGGCGAGAAAGGCGGTTTCGTCGTCGAGCTGGCGCAGGTCCAGCCAGAGGGCGTCGGCGTCGATGCGTCCCACTACCGGGATGGGGAGCTGACGCAACCCCTCTTCCAGCTGCCGCAGGGCGCGGCCGCGCAAGCGCTTGCTGACCTGGGGGCGACAGCACAGCGCCGCCCCGGGCAGGCGTGCCACCGGCTGGGCGCCGCTGCCGATCATGCCCAATGCCGGTTCCACGCTGACCGCATAGGTCGCGCCCAGGACGGCGGCGAAGGCCGGCAGCAGGCGCTCGGCCTGGGTGCTGATGTCAGCCGCCGGACGAGATAGCAGACGCAGGCTGGGCAGCCGCTTGGCCAGCCGATCCGGATCGCGATAGAGCGCCAGGGTCGCCTCCAGGGCGGCCAGGGTCAGCTTGTCTACCCGCAGGGCGCGCTTGAGCGGATTCTTCTTGATGCGTTCGATGAGGTCGCGCCGGCCGACGATGAGGCCACACTGGGGTCCGCCAAGCAGCTTGTCGCCACTGAAGGTCACCAGGTCCGCGCCATCGCGCAGGGCCTGCTGCACCGTGGGCTCGGCGGGCAGGCCCCAGCGGGTCAGGTCCACCAGGGTGCCGCTGCCCAGGTCTTCCAGCAGGGGGACCTCATGGGCGCGGGCGATGGCGGCCAGCTCGGGGGTAGCGACGCTGGCGGTGAAACCCTGGACGCTGTAGTTGCTGGTGTGCACGCGCATCAGCAGCGCGGTACGCGGCCCGATGGCCGCCTCGTAGTCGCGCGCATGGGTACGATTGGTGGTGCCCACCTCCACCAGCTTGACCCCGGCGCGGGCCATGATGTCGGGGATGCGAAAGGCGCCACCGATCTCGATCAGCTCACCACGGGACAGCACCCCTTCCTTGCGTGCGCCTATGGCATGCAAGGCCAGCAGGACCGCCGCGGCATTGTTGTTGACCACGGTCACCGCCTCGGCGCCGGTAAGTTCGCGCACCAGGTCGGCGACCAGGTCGTCGCGATCGCCGCGCTTGCCGGTGGCCAGGTCGAATTCCAGATTCATCGGCTGGCGCGCGGCCTCGGTCACCGCGGCGATGGCCTCTTCCGCCAGCAGCGCCCGCCCCAGGTTGGTGTGCAACACCGTGCCGGTGAGGTTGAACACCCGCCGTACCCGTGGCTGGCTGCGCAGTGCCAGGCGCTCGCCCAGGCGGCCGGCCAGCACGCCCTCCTCTACCTCCACGGCGGTCAGGGTGCCGGCCTTCAGGGCGCCGCGCAGATCGTCCAGCAGCGACCGATAGCCGCCCAGGACCTGCTCGCGACCGTGGCGCTCCTCCAGCGGACGCGACGCGGGATGGCGCAGCAGGCGGTCGATGGACGGCAGGCGAATGGCGGTCATGGGAGCCTCTGGAGTCTAGTCGATCCCCAGTGTAGCCCGAACCGCCGGCGGGTCGACCAGGGTACGCCGGGCACGCGCTTGCCTGGCCCACTCCGGGTGGAAGGGCGTGAGTCCGGACCTCGGTCGTCTGGAAATGACCCCTGGGTTCCCGGTTTGCCACGTGCCAGAGCCCGTCCTAGGATGGAGGGCGAGGGCTTTCCCGAGCATCGACGCCTGCCGTGGAGCGGAAAGTCCTGGCCACTACGTCCACCTCACGACAATAACAAAGGTGCCGTCATGTCCAAGAAAACCTCCCCCTGGGCCAGCAATGGCCTGTTCGACCACAGCGACATCGTCAGCCTCGGCAACTTCACCTATCTGCACACGCTGAAGAGCGCTGCGGCCACGCCGCTGGCGCAGACCAGTTCGGCCAGCACCCCCACCGTCAGCGAATTCCTCAACGGCGCCATCAGCGAGTACGTGCTGGGTGGCACGCCCGACGGCATGCGGCCCTTCCTGGTCGATGGCCATCAACTGACGCTGCACAACTCGCTCAACGGCGCGACGGCCCACACCTGGATCACCGCCGAGAACCAGGTGCTCATCAGCTATGCCGGCACTACCAGAGGCGAGAATCTGCTGATCGACCCCCTGTCCACCGCCGGTGGCCTGCTGAGCGATCTGCAGATCCTCGGCCAGCAGGTGTCCAGCGCCCAGCACCAGTCGCTGGACTTCGCCCACCAGGTGATCGAGGCGGCGGCCAAGCAGGGCTATGGCACCCAGGACATCTTCGTCACCGGTCACTCCCTGGGTGGCATCTCGGCGGCCTACGTCGCCCAGCAGACCGGTCTTGGCGGCATCAGCTTCGAGGCCTCGGGCATTCCCCGCGATGCGCACGCGGCGGGTCACGGAGGCAACTTCGTCAATGTGGTTACCCTCGGCGATCCGGTGGCCAACTACAGCTCCGACATCCGCGGCGAGCAGCCCTTCGCGCCCAGCTTCGTCAGCCAGGCCGAGGGCGGCGGCAGCCTGCCGCACTATGGCTCGCTGTTCCTGATCGGCGCCCAGGCCGACCAGCACGACCTGACCCAGGCGGCAGCCAAGGTCGGCCACCTGTTCAGCGGCGACAAGGGTGGCCAGGTCAATCCGCTGGGGGCCGCCCTGCATCCAGTCAGCGTGGCCGCCGGCATCGCCGAAGCGGCGCGCCTGATCGCCGAATTCCATCTGCCAGCTGCCGAATACACCAACCTCGGGGTGACCCCTACCGGTGGTTTCTCGACACGCTGCCCGCGCAGATCGGTACCGCCCATGGCCCGGTGCTGATGGTCGGCAACTACAGCGTGGCGGAGTTGCAGGCCTTCGCCGAGACCCACGCGACCTTCGGCTGAGAGCCGCTTATAAAACTACTGCGCGTCCGCCATACAGGCACGTGCGGTGCTCGGAATCCTCATGTACTACTCGTACACTCGTACGCGAGCCCGGTCCGGTTCCTGCGCGCCGCACACACCTGTCTGACAACCGCTCGCGACGTTTTATAACCGACTCACGCCTTTGCGGCGGGCTTCTTTCGCCGTCGCGCGAGAACTCCCCCCAGCCGTTCGGGTCTGCCCTCCTATCGCCCGGGACCCTCAGGGTCCCGTCCGCCTTAGCCCAGGAGAGCACCATGACCGCAGACGGTCCCCAGCGCATGACCGATGAAGAAGCCCAGGAATTCGCCACCGAGGTGTTCAACCTCGCCCGCACCGGCAATGCAGAGGTGCTGGCCCTGGTACTGGAAAAGGGCCTGACGCCCAATCTGCGCAATCACAAGGGCGACAGCCTGTTGATGCTGGCCAGCTACCACGGCCACCTGGAGGCCAGTCGCGTGCTGCTGGAGCACCGGGCCGACCCGAATCTGGCCAACGACATGGGCCAGTCGCCCCTGGCCGGCGCGGCCTTCAAGAACAATCTGCCCATGGCCGAGTTGCTGCTGGAGCACGGCGCCGCCGTGGAAGGCGCCATGCCCGACGGCAAGACCGCGCTGATGATGGCAGCCATGTTCAATCATGTGCAGATGGTGGAATTGCTGGTAGCCCGCGGCGCCGACCCCAAGGCGCGGGACGCTGCCGGCAACACCGCGCTGAGCGTGGCCCGCGCCATGGGTGCCCAGGACACCCCCGCCGTGCTGGAGCGGCTGGGCGGCCGCTGATCAGTCCTTCTGGTAGCGATAGAACAGATTGGGTTCGCTGACCACATAGAGGTTGCCGGCCGTATCCAGGGTGACGCCTTCCGGCTGGCGGATCCGCCGTGACAGGCCGCCGAAGGGCGCCACCAGGGAACGGGTATCCAGGGTATGGCCCTGGTCGTCGAGTTCGATCAGCACCCGTGACTCGTCGCTGAGCAACAGCAGGTGACCGGTACGGCGATCGACGTGGACCGCGGAGAGATCGCCGGTACTGGGCGCCTGGTCCAGCCAGGCCTGGCGATCGATGATGCGCAGGGCGAAATCGCCATCGAAGCTCTTGAGCAGGCCACGGATCTCATAGAGCTTGCGCGGCGAGTGCTCCTTGACCACGAACAGGCGATCGCGGGCGGCGTCGTAATCCAGGCCTTCGAAGCCCTGGTTGGCGCGGGGGAAGAGATCCAGGGTCAGGCTGCGATAGTCCTTGTGTCTGAGTACGTCGTCACCTTCGGGAATGTCCACCAGGGTCAAGGCGTTGGCGCCCTCTTCCGCCAGCAGCAGGCGGTCGTTGCCTAGATAGGTCACGCCCTCGACATCGTCGAAGCCCTCCAGGCGGTGCCGTTGCAGCAGCTCGCCGTCGCGACTCAAGGCCAGAAGCTCCGGCGGATTGTTGACCACTGCCCAGAGTCGATCCCGCACGGGGTCATAGCTGAGGTCGGACAGATTCTCGGTAACGCCGGCCACCGGCTTGGCCTCCACCGTGACGCGATAGCGGCCCAGTTCCAGGGAAGTCCTAGGTTCGCTTTGCCACTGCTGGCCGAGCCAGAACAGCAGCTGGCTGTCCAGGTGGCTGCTGCGCAGGCCCTGGGTGAGCCCCAGCGCCAGCAGCAGGGCCAGGCCCAGCCGCCAACCGTTCCGCCCAACCCTGATCCGTCGTACCCACGCCGTCATCGCCTTGTCCCGTCATTGTTGTACGGGGCGAAGTATCCAGGTCTGTCTTTATGGTTGTGTGACAGTCCTAGCGACGGGGCTGAACGGGGTTGCCCTCCCAACGCGAGCGACCCGGCAGGGTTTCGCCCTTCATCACCAGTGACAGCGGGCCCAGTTCCACGTCGTCACCGACCCGGGCGCCATAGAGCACCACGCTGCGCGGCCCCAGGTTGACCCCGGCCCCCAACTCGACTTCGCCCACCTTCATCACCCGATCTTCGAACAGGTGGGTCTGGGGCCCGGCCAGGGCATTGAGTTCGCCATGGTCACCGAGGCGCACGCAGTCGAATTCGGTGAGGTCGGTGGTATCCAGGTAGGTGCCCCGGCCCAGGCGGGCGCCGAGCAGGCGCAGAGCCAGCGGCAGCCAGGGCGTACCGCGCAGGGTGCCGAGCAGATTGGGTACCGCCAGGGTTTCGTAAAGGCTGGTGATGGCCTCGCTGCGCCAGACGAAAAAGGTCCACATGGGCGCCGAGCGCGGGCGGTAGCGTCCGACCACCAGCCACTTGAGGCCCAGCACCACCAGAAAGCTGGCCAGAGCGAAGGCGCTGCCGGCCAGCAGGGTCTCGCCCAGCAGCTGCAGCCAGGCGCCCTGCTGCCACAGCGGCACCAGGGCCTCGGCGATGGCGCAGCCGGCGGCCACGGTGAAGCCGGTTGGCAGCACGATGCGCAGGGCTTCGATCAGGCCACGCGCCACCCGGCGCCAGGGGGCTGGGCGGAACGTCAGGCTTTCCGGGTAACCGGTGAGGGTTTCGCGCGCCGGCAGCCGGACCGCCGGCGAGCCGAGCCAGGTTTCGCCCTGGCGCAGGGGCACGCCTTCGTCGAGTCGACCCAGGACACCGATCAGGGCGTCTTCGGGGATATGGCAGCCGTCGGCGACATAGGCGCCGTTGCCGACGAAACTGCGGCGGGCGATGGAGGTGCGCCTGAGGGTCATCCAGCCCTGGGCCACCTGTTCGTCACCGAGCATCACGGCATCGGCGATAAAGGTCTCGGCGCCCAGCTCCAGGAGCGAGGAGACCGGGCCCTGGGCGGTGGAAATTTCCGCATCGCGGCCGACCCGGGCACCCAGCAGGCGATACCAGAGCGCCGAATAGACCGTGGCATAGAGGCCTTGCAGACTCTGCAGCGCCGACTCCTGGATCAGGTTGGCCAGCCATTTGCGCCAGTAGAAGAGGCTGTCGACCGACCACCGGCCTTCGTCCAGGCGCGGCAGGATCAGCCGGCGCGCCAGGGCGCAGCCGAGCAGGGTCAGGGCGACGCTGACCACGCCCAGTGGCAGTGCCAGCACCCCATACTGCAGGGCGTCGAGCAGCAGCGAAGAGGTTTGCCACCAGGGCAGCCCACCCAGGTTTTCCAATTCGTCGATCAGCAACGCCAGGGGAAACAGCGGCATGAAGAACAGCACCGAGACCACCAGGCCACTGAGGGCATAGAGCCCTTTGAGCAAGGTACGTTGGGTGCGGGACACCGGGGCCGGCGGCAGGACGCGGGAGCCGGCGGCACCCTGGTCATGGGCCGGCGCGCCGCCCCAGTTGCGTCTGGCTGGGACGCGCTGACCGCTGCGCAGGGCAGACTGGGCCTGCAGACGAGCACCGTCACCGAGGGCGGTATCGCCTTCGAGGATGGCATAGGAGCCGACCTGCGCCTCCTGGCCGAGGGTCACGGGGCCAAGCAGCAACTCGCCGCGCAGCACCCGGGCGTTCTCGAAGTTGACCCCGTTGCCCAGGCTGGCGCCCTGCCCCAGGGTCAGCAACTCGGGGACGCGCAGGGTCAGGGTGCCGACGAAGGCCTCGGCACCGACCTGGGCGCCCAGCAGTCGTAGCCAGCCACGGGCCAACGGCGAGCCGCTGAGCAGGTAGGCCGGCGCCAGGGCGAGAAAGTGTTCGCCGAGCCACCAGCGGTAGTAGGTCAGGCCCCAGAGCGGATAACGACCGGGCTGCAGGCGACCGGTCAGACGCTTGCCCAGCAGGGCCACGGCGAATTCCAGGCCGATGGCCAGAACGAACAAACTCAGGGCGGTCAGCATCGCCAGGGGCAGCGCGGTGCCGGAATGGATCAGCAGCGGGAAGGCCAGAAAGGGTGCCAGCCAGCGTCCCAGGCGCAGGGTCAGCAGCGGCGGCAAGGCCACCGCCTGGGCCAGGCCACAGCGCCAGCGCCGCCAACGGCTGGGCGGTGCCCAGGCCTCGGTGGCCGTCGCCGCGCCTGCCTCGGCGGCGTCGGCCTCCAGGGCCTCGGCGATGGCGCCCAGGGTGCGGCCGGCATAGACCGCCTTGACCGTGGCGCTGGCATAGCGCGGCTCCTGGCGCAGGCGCGAGACCAGGCGGGCGGCGAACAGCGAATGCCCGCCCAGGTCGTCGAAGAAATCCATCTCGGCGTGCAGCGGCTGACCAGGGAAGAGTTCGGCGGTGGCCGCCAGCAGCGCACCCAGGGCGCCATTGGCCGGGGCGACCGGCGCCACGGCAGCGATGGCCAGGGGGCGGGCCCGCAGTTGCTTGCGGTCGATCTTGCCGGAGTTCAGCCGCGGCATCTCGCCGAGCCACTCGAAGCGACTGGGCACCATGTACAGCGGCAGGCAGCCGGCCAGCTCGGTCCGCAGCAGGTCGCTGCGCGGCAGCGGGCCGCCATCGCCGACCAGAAAGGCCACCAGTTGCTCCACGCCGCCCTCTTCGCGCAGCACCACCGCCACGGTCCCGACGCCGGGTTGCCGCGCCAGGGTGGCCTCGATCTCACCCAACTCGACCCGATAGCCGCGGATCTTCACCTGGTCGTCGACCCGGCCCAGGCAATGCACCTGGCCGTGTTCGTCGACCCGTGCCAGATCGCCGGTGCGATAGAGCTTGAGGTCGTGGCTGCCAGTGCTCCAGGGATTGGGCAGGAATTTCTCAGCGGTCAGTTCGGGACGCCCCAGGTAGCCATCGGCCACGCCGGGACCGGTGATGCAGAGTTCGCCCACCTGATCGCGTGGCAGCAGCGCCAGCGGCAGGCTGGCATCGGCGTGCACCACCAGCAGGCTGTAGTTGGGCAGCGGCCGGCCAATGGTCACCGGCTCGCCCGGTTGCAGTTGCGCCAGACTCGCCGAGACGGTGGCCTCGCTCGGGCCATAGGTGTTGAACAGCCGCCGCTGCGGCCGACTCCAGCGCGCCACCAGGGGTTCGGGGCACATCTCGCCGCCGAGGTTGATCAGGCGCAGGCTGGGGACGTCTTCCGGCAACAGGCCAACAGGGTCGGCACCACGTGCAGCACGCTGATGCGATTGGCGGTCAGGGCGCGGGCCAGGGCCTCGGGGTCGGCGGTGATCTCCCGCGGCGCCAGCCAGAGGGTGGCGCCCACCAGGTAGCTGATCCAGATCTCTTCGAAGGACATGTCGAAGGCCACCGAGAAACCCTGGTAGACCCGGTCGCCGGCCTCGATGCCGAGCAGCGAATTCTCACTGCGCAAGAAGTGGCAGATGCTGTCCTGGCGGATGCCGATGCCCTTGGGCTTGCCGGTGGAGCCGGAGGTGTAGATCAGGTAGGCCAGGTGGTCCGGAGAGACCTGGCCACGCCGGCGCAGGGTCTCGCCCTGGGCTAGGCCGACGCTCAGCTCGTCGGGGGTCCAGCAGCCGAGCCCGGGACGCGCCAGCAGATCGGCGAAGGGCGCCCCGGTGATCACGCCCACCGCCTGGGCATCTTCCAGGCAGAGGGCCACGCGATCGGCCGGGGTTTCGGCATCGCAGGGCAACCAGGCGGCGCCGGTCTTGGCGATGGCCAGCTGCATCACCAGCAGCTCGATACCACGCGGCAGCCAGAGGCCGACCACGCGGCCAGGCCCGGCACCGGCGGCCAGCAGCCGCGACGCGGCGCGATCGGCCCAGGCGTTCAGTTCGCCGTAACTCAGGCTGCGCTCGCCTTCGAGCAGGGCGGGCCGCTCGGGCGCCCGCGCCGCGGTGGCCTCGAACAGATCGGCGAGGACTTCATCGCGGCACAGATCGGGGCGGATGGGGCCTTCGACCAGACTGAGGGAGAGTTCGGCAAGCGCTTCCATGGGGGACAGCCTCTGGGTGTTTAGCGCAGTGTGTATCTCCCGGGTTACGCGCTCCTTAAGGCGCGCTTAGGGTTTGCTTAAGGCTGGCGGGTCCTCGCGTC
The DNA here is from genome assembly GCF_021106615.1 of Pseudomonas sp. PLB05. Taxonomy (NCBI): domain Bacteria; kingdom Pseudomonadati; phylum Pseudomonadota; class Gammaproteobacteria; order Pseudomonadales; family Pseudomonadaceae; genus Pseudomonas; species Pseudomonas sp. PLB05. Next base: position 56,300 of record NZ_JAJOHO010000001.1, on the reverse strand, counting down.
GCGGGCGCCGGAACAGCTCTGAGCTGCGCCTTTTCATCGATCTGCCATTGATCGGCGATGGACGGCGGTTCGCTGGCGAGGCCAAAAAAACGCCTCCCGGAGGAGGCGTTTTCAGTTACCGCTTGGCGATCAACGCAGATCGAAACGGTCCAGCTCCATCACCTTGGTCCAGACCTTGACGAAGTCCCGGACGAACTTCTCCTGGGCGTCGGCACTGCCATAGACCTCGCTCAGGGCGCGCAGCTGGGCATGGGAACCGAACACCAGGTCGACCCGGGTGCCGGTCCACTTAAGCTCGCCGCTCTGGCGATCACGACCTTCGAAGGTGGCCTTGTCCGGACCGGTAGCCTTCCACTCGGTGGCCATGTCCAACAGGTTGACGAAGAAGTCGTTGGTCAGGGTCTGCGGTCGCTGGGTGAAGACGCCGTGCTTGGCGCCGCCTACGTTGATGTCCAGCACGCGCAGGCCGCCCAGCAGCACCGTCAGCTCGGGCGCGGTCAGGTTCAGCAGGTGCGCCTTGTCCACCAGCAGGAATTCCGGCTTGACCTTGAACTCCCCGCCCACATAGTTGCGGAAGCCATCGGCCCAGGGCTCCAGGTGCCCGAAGGAATGGACGTCGGTCTGCTCCTGGGAGGCATCCACGCGACCCGGGGTGAAGGGCACGCTGATCGAATGACCCGCCGCCTGGGCGGCCTTTTCCACCCCGACGCTGCCGGCCAGCACGATCAGGTCGGCGATGGAGACCTGCTTGCCCTGACCCTGGACGTCACGCTGGATGCCTTCCAGCACGCCCAGCACCTTGGCCAGTTGCGCCGGCTGGTTGACCTCCCAGTCCTTTTGCGGCGCCAGGCGCAGACGGCCACCGTTGGCCCCGCCGCGCTTGTCGGAACCGCGGAAGGTAGAGGCAGCCGCCCAGGCGGTGCCGACCAGTTCGGACACGCTCAGGCCGGACGCAGCCAGTTTGTCCTTGAGCGCCTTGACCTCGGCCTCGCCCAGGGGCGCGCCTGCGGCCTTGGGCAGCGGGTCCTGCCACAGCAGCTCTTCGTTCGGGGTTTCCGGGCCCAGGTAGCGGGCCAGGGGACCCATGTCCCTGTGGGTCAGCTTGAACCAGGCACGGGCGAAGGCATCGGCCAGTTGGTCCGGGTTTTCCAGAAAGCGACGGGAGATCTTTTCGTAGGCCGGATCGAAGCGCAGCGCCAGGTCCGAGGTGAGCATGGTCGGCTGGTGACGCTTGTTGGGATCATGGGCATCGGGCACGGCATTGGCACCGGCGCCGTCCTTCGGTCGCCACTGGTGGGCGCCGGCGGGACTCTTGAACAGCTCCCACTCGAACTTGAACATGTTCTCGAAGTACTCGTTGCTCCAGCGGGTGGGCGTGGAGGTCCAGGTCACTTCGAGACCGCTGGTGATGGTGTCGGCGCCCTTGCCGGTGCCATAGCTGTTCTTCCAGCCAAGGCCCTGCTGCTCCAGATCGGCCGCTTCCGGCTCGGCACCGACGCTGGTGGCGGGTCCGGCGCCATGGGTCTTGCCGAAGGCGTGGCCACCGGCGATGAGGGCGACGGTTTCCTCGTCGTTCATGGCCATGCGGCCAAAGGTCTCGCGGATGTCGTGGGCCGATGCCACCGGATCGGGATTGCCCTCCGGGCCTTCCGGGTTCACGTAGATCAGGCCCATCTGCACCGCGCCCAGGGGATTTTCCAGGGTGCGCTGCGGATTATCGTTGCGACTGTGCTCCACCGGATGCTGCTCGGGCTGTGCGGTCAGCACACCGTCACCGGGCTGCTCCATCTTCTTGTGCGCGCCATAGCGTACGTCGCCACCCAGCCAGACGGTTTCCGAACCCCAGAACACCGCATCGTCCGGTTCCCAGACGTCCTGGCGACCGCCGGAGAAGCCGAAGGTCTTGAAGCCCATGGATTCCAGGGCGACGTTGCCGGTGAGGACGATGAGGTCGGCCCAGGAGATCTTGCGCCCGTACTTCTGCTTGACCGGCCAGATCAGCCGGCGTGCCTTGTCCAGGTTGACGTTGTCCGGCCAGCTGTTCAGGGGCGCGAAGCGCTGCTGGCCCTGACCGGCGCCGCCGCGGCCGTCACCGACCCGATAGGTACCGGCGCTGTGCCAGGCCATGCGCACGAACAGCGGACCGTAGTGCCCGAAGTCGGCCGGCCACCAGTCCTGGGAATCGGTCATCACGGCGCGCAGGTCAGCCTTCACCGCCTCCAGATCGAGGCTCTTGAATTCGGCGGCGTAGTCGAAGTCCTCGCCCATGGGGTCGGACAACGAGGAATGCTGGTGCAGGAAGTTGAGATTGAGCTGATTCGGCCACCAATCCTTGTTGGTGGTACCGCCGCCGGCGGCGTGATTGAATGGGCACTTGGATTCGGTCGACATCTTCTTGGCACCTCAGGGTCTTGTTCATCCGGTTGTCAGCCGCGACGGCAGCACGGCCTTCAGAAGGCAGGGTTCCGGTCGTGTCGGCCCTAGGGGCTCGACAGACACAGCTGCCGGCGTCGAGCCGGCGCCGGGGGAAGCACCACCCTGGACAAAACGGACGTTGCGGTCATTGTTATCCCCTCATCAGATGGGCACACCGACGAAGCGGCGTAAGATCCATACTAGACGGCTTCGCCGCCTGGCGTGATAGAAGGTTTTGCGTCCCTCGATAGACTGGCTCTGCAAGATGACCCCGGAGTGACAAGGAATTGCCAGCCGACTCTTGTCGCGATAAGCAACGTTGGCGACCACTTTGCAGAGGTTCGCGCGGCATGGCTTCAGGAAGCGGAATCGAGGGCGCGTTTGGGCACCGCCAGGGCGAGGCAGTCCGCCATATGCGGAAACAGAAGGAACGGCGACCACCCTGCCCCGGGCGGTCGCCTTGCGCGGTCTAGCCCGGGGCGAACAGCAGGTTGGGCGCGTGACGCTCGTAGCCCTCTTCCGCCAGGCGCACGTCCAGCGCCAGGCTGGCGAGATCGGCGGACAGGGGTTCGCTGCGGGTATCGTGGTCGCGATAGAGGTGCTTGAGGTAGGTCTTGCAGTGGGCGCAGGTCTCGGCGCGTAGCGGTGCTTTCTGGGCGTTGGCGTCGTCGGTGCTCAGGGAGTAGTAGCCCAGGCCCTTGCCGGTCTCGCAGTGGCTGCACTTGACCCGCACGAAGTGCCACTCACAGGCGCACAGCGAGCAGGTGAGATACCTCAGGCCATTGGCCTTGCCCAGGTGATGGATGATGCCGGCCATGGGCGGTGCGCCGCAGCAGGGGCAGAGGGTCTGGCTGCCCTGTTCGCGCAGGGCGCTGAAGTCACTGCGCTGCAGCCAGTGGGTCCAGGCCACCTGCAGGGCGGCGCCGAGGAAGGGCACCACGCCGGCCGGCACCAGTTCGTAGCTGCCGGCCAGCAGGGCGATGGCCCAGGCCTTGCGCTGGCCGGCATCGGCCTGGCGCAGTTCGTCCAGGGCGGCCTGCACTGGCGCCTGCGCGAGCTTGAGGTTCTCCAGTAGGGCATCCAGTGCCGGCAACCAGTCGCCTTCGCGGACCAGGGTGTCGTAGCCCAGCGGCGGTAGGCCGTGCTGCAGACTCTGGGCGCTGCGGGCCTCGTCCAATGGCAGAGGGGCGAGGCGGTCGAAGACCCCTTGCTGGGCCTCGCACAGGTCGGCCATCAGCAGCAGGTAGTCACTCAGCGCATTGTCGGTGGCCAGCAAGCGCAGGCGGTCGGCGCGATAGCCGAACAGCTCGCCACCAGGCAGGAGGATGAAATCGGGATTGACGGCCGCGGCTTCGATTTCGCCGGGCTCGAGGATCTGGCCCGCCATGGCAGGGCTCCTTAGAAAAACGGTGGAAGATAGAGGATTCGGGATAGCGGGCGGGTCGAGATATTGGGCTCCGCTGCCCTCACCCCAACCCTCTCCCGGAGGGAGCGGGGGTCAGATCGGTGCGCAGGAGAAATCCCGCTCTCCTAATCCGTAGGTTGGGTTGAGCGCAGCGAAGCCCAACAACAGCCTCATTTCTTCTCGCGGGTGACCTTCTCGTACCACAGCGAATGGTGCTTCTTGGCCCAGGCGCGACTGACCCAACCGGTCATCATCGCGGTCACCGAGCCCTTGATCCAGATCCCCGCATAGCTGTGCACGATGATCGACAGCACCAGCACGAAGGCAGCGACGGCATGGGCCAGGGCGCCCAGGCGGATCACCGGGATGGGGAACAGGTGGGCGAAGTACTGCCGCCAGATGACCAGCAGGATCAGCATGCAGGCCAGTAGCACCCAGAACAGGATCTTCTGCCCGGGGTTGTACTTGTCGATCGGCGGCAGCTTCTCCTCGCGGTTGTTCAGCACGTCGTTGATCTGCTTGAGCCACTGGGCGTCTTCGCGGCCGATCTTGTTGTGCCGCCAGAAGCGGATCACCAGAAAGGCGAAGAACAGGAACATCGCCACACCCATGAAGGGATGCAGGATGCGCGTCCAGGTGCCGCCGCCGAACAGGCTCGACAACGGAAACAGCGCCGGGTGGAACAGCGCCAGTCCCGACAGCCCGGCCATGAAGAACAGGATCGCCACGATCCAGTGGTTGGTCCGCTCGTTGGCGTTGTAACGCTGGATTTCAGGTTTCATCTCGATCTCCCAGGACGCCCCCGGCTAACCGGGGGCGTACCCCTGTTAGGGCTGCTTGTCGTGCGGATCGAAGATCTGCACGGACGGACTCAGCTGCTTGACCTCGCCCTTGGGCGCATCGCCCTCATGACGGGGCGGCGCCTCGACCACTTCGTCGTCGTCATCGGTCCGGTTGGGACCGACGCGCACGTAGTGGAAGAAACCGGCCAGCACCGCCGCGCCCATGGCGAACAGCGCCAGGGGGTTGGTAGAGCCCTTCCACAGCCCCACGGTGGGGCTGATGGTCGGATCCTTGGGCAGGTGGTTGTACAGCTGTGGCTGGTCGGCATGGTGCAGCACGTACATGACGTGGGTGCCCCCTACCCCCACCGGGTCGTACAGACCGGCGTTCTCGTAGCCGCGGCTCTTGAGATCGACGATGCGCTCGGCGGCGTGCTCCTTCATGGCGTCCTTGGTGCCGAAGACGATGGCGCCGGTCGGACAGGTCTTGACGCAGGCGGGCTCCAGGCCGACCCCGACCCGGTCCGAACACAGGGAGCACTTGTAGGCCTTGTTGTCATTCTTCGAGATCCGCGGGATGTCGAAGGGGCAACCGGCGATGCAGTAGCCGCACCCGATGCAGTGGTCCTGGTTGAAGTCGACGATACCGTTGGCGTACTTCACGATGGCCCCCGGACTCGGACAGGCCTTCAGGCAGCCCGGCTCGGCGCAGTGCATGCAGCCGTCCTTGCGGATCAGCCACTCCAGCTTGCCGGCCTCGTCCTCGTGCTCGGTGAAACGCATCAGCGTCCAGGAGTCCGCGGTGAGGTCCGCCGGGTTGTCGTAGGTGCCGTGGGTATGGCCCACCTCGTCGCGCAGCTCGTTCCATTCCGAACAGGCGACCTGGCAGGCCTTGCAGCCGATGCACTTGGACACATCGATCAGCTTGGCCACTTCCGTCTGATTGCGCACGGACGGATAAGCCGTAGTCGTCGCGGAGCGGGCGTAGATATCTTGGCTTGCCATCACGCTTTCTCCACGTTGACCAGGAACGACTTGAACTCGGGCGTCTGGGTGTTCCCGTCACCCACGAAGGGAGTCAGGGTATTGGCCAGGTAACCCATCCGCGCCACGCCGGAGAAGCCCCAGTGGATGGGGATGCCGACATGGTGCACCGTTTCGCCATTGACCTGCAGCGGACGGATCCGCTTGGTCACCACCGCCTTGCAGACGATGTGGCCGCGCTTGGAGCTGACGCGTACGAGATCACCCGCGGCGATGCCCTTCTGCTTGGCCAGCACCTCGCCGATCTCGACGAACTGCTCGGGCTGGATGATGGCGTTGAGGCGGCAGTGCTTGCTCCAGTAGTGGAAGTGCTCGGTCAGGCGGTAGGTGGTAGCCGCATAGGGGAAGTCCTTGCGATCGCCGAAGTCCGCCCAGTCGTCCTTGAGCACCCGCGCCGCCGGGCTGTTCAGCGCCTTGCGGTTGTTGGGGTGCAGCGGGTTGACGCCGATGGGCGTTTCGAACGGCTCGTAGTGCTCCGGGAAGGGTCCCTCGGCCATCTTGTCCAGCGAGAAGAAGCGCGCTACCCCTTCCGGGTTCATGATGAACGGACTCATCCCGTCGCCAGGCTTGCCGTCGATCTTGAAGTCCGGCACGTCGGTACCGCCCCACTTCTGCGCCTTGTCGTTCCACCAGACCAGCTTCTTGCTCGGGTCCCACGGCTTGCCGCTAAGATCCGAGGAGGCACGGTTGTAGAGGATGCGGCGGTTGTTCGGCCACGACCAGGCCCAGCCCAGGGTCTGCCCCATGTGGAACGGATCGCTGTTGTCGCGCCGCGCCATCTGGTTGCCCTGCTCGGTCCAGGCGCCGCAATAGATCCAGCAGCCCGAGGCGGTGCTGCCGTCGTCCATCAATTGGCCGAAACCGGCAAGCTGCTGGCCGGCCTTGGCCGAAACGGCGCCCTTGGCATCGAGCACGTCGGTCACAGCGTAGCCGTTGAACTCCTTGGCCAACTCCTCCGCCGAAGGCTCTCCTGGTTTGGCATAGGGCCAGGAAAGGCCCAGGATTGGGTCAGGAAAGGCACCGCCGTCCTGGCGATAGGCCTCGCGCAATCTGAGGAACAGTTCAGACATGATGACGATGTCGCTTCGGCCCTCGGCAGGCGCTTCGGCACCCTTGAAGTGCCACTGCAGCCAGCGACTGGAGTTCACCAGGGAGCCGTCTTCCTCGGCGAAGCAGGTGGTGGGCAGGCGGAACACCTCGGTCTGGATTTCCGCGGTATTCACATCATTGTGATCGCCGTGGTTGCGCCAGAACTCGGAGGTCTTGGTAGCCAGCGGATCCATGATCACCAGCCACTTGAGCTTGGACAGCCCGCGCATCACCTTGGCCTTGTTGGGGAAGGCGGCGATGGGGTTGAAACCCTGGCAGAAATAGCCGTTGACCTGACCCTTGCCCATCATGTCGAAATAGCGCAGCACATCGTAGCCAGCACCCGTGACGTCGACCTTGGGCAACCAGTGGTAGCACCAGTCGTTATCCTTGGTGGCATTGTCGCCGTACCAGGCCTTCATCAGGCTGACGTGAAACTTGCCGTAGTTCTGCCAGTAGCTCATCTGTCCCGGGCGCAGCGGCTTGCTGGCGCGTCGGTCGATGAAGGCGTGGTAGTCCTGCTCGGCGTCGGCGCCGATGGTCAGGTAGCCCGGCAGCTGGATCGACAGGAGACCCAGGTCGGTAAGGCCTTGGATGTTGGAGTGACCGCGCAGGGCGTTCATCCCGCCACCGGGCATACCGATGTTGCCAAGCAGCAGCTGCACCATGGCGCCGGCACGAATGATCTGGGCGCCAATGGAGTGCTGAGTCCAACCTAGGGCATAGAGGATGGTCATCGTGCGACCGGGCGCCGACGTCTCGGCAATCTCGGCCCAGACCTTCTGGATCGCCTCAACGGGCGTACCACATACCTGACTGGCCACTTCCAGGGTGTAGCGGCTGTAGTGCTGCTTCATCAACTGGAAGACGCAACGCGGGTGCTCTAGCGTTGCATCGATCTTGACGAAGCCGTCGTCGCCGATCTCGTAGCCCCATTGAGTCTTGTCGGTATAGGTACGTTTTTCAGCGTCGTAGCCGGTATACAGGCCGTCTTCGAAGGAGAAGCCTTCCTTCACGATAAAGCCTACGTCGGTGTAGTTACGGACGTATTCGTGTTGGATCTTGTCGTGGGTGATCAGGTAATTGATCAACCTGCCCAGGAAGGCAATGTCGCTGCCGGTCCGGATGGGGGCGTAGTAGTCCGCAACCGAGGCAGAACGGGTATAGCGCGGATCGACCACGATCAGCCGGGCGTTGTTGTGCGCCTTGGCCTCGGTGACCCACTTGAAACCACACGGGTGCGCTTCAGCGGCATTGCCGCCCATGATCAAGACGAGGTTAGTTCTTGATGTCGCTCCAGTGATTTGTCATGGCGCCACGGCCAAACGTCGGGGCAAGACCTGCCACCGTCGGGCCGTGTCAGACGCGCGCCTGGTTATCGAAGGCCAACAGACCTAGATTCCGCGCGATCTTGTGCGTCAAATAACCGGTTTCATTGGAGGACGCCGAGGCGGCCAGGAAGCCCGTGGTCAGCCAGCGATTGACCGTCTGGCCCTTGTCGTTGGTGGCGATGAAGTTGGCATCGCGGTCTTCCTTCATCAGGGTGGCGATGCGGTCAAGCGCCTCGTCCCAGCTGATGCGGGTCCACTCGTTGCTGCCAGGCTTGCGCACCTCGGGATACTTGAGGCGATTGGGGCTGTGGATGAAATCCAGCAGGCCGGCGCCTTTCGGGCAGAGGGTGCCACGGTTGACCGGATGGTCGGCGTCGCCCTCGATGTGAATGATGTTCTGGGCCACCTTCTTGGCCCGGTCGCCCATGCTGTACATGATCAGGCCGCAGCCGACCGAGCAGTAGGGACAGGTGTTGCGGGTTTCCACAGTGTGCGCCAATTTGAAATGGCGCACCTGGTCGGCAAAGGCGGCTGTGGGAGCCATGCCTAACGCCGCCAGGCTGGATCCCGCAAGGCCGACTCCAGCGACCTTGAAGAATTGCCGACGGTTCATATCCACGTTTTCTTGTCCTCGTTCAGGCTGGGCCTGGTGCATAGCCAGGCCCTGAGGCAAGAGTAACTAATCGTTTGGCTTATCGAGCGCTTCGCCCTTGTCGCCGATCAATGGAAGTCGGCCTTCCCTCCTCTAGTCCGATGCGACCTGACGAATGGCCTGAGCATCCAGCTCGGTCGTCGCCCCTTCCACCTGCAGCGGATTGTCGCCCCGCGCCACCAGTCGTTTGCCAATCAGCCGTGAACCCCTGACGTTGAGGTGGTTGCCATCCTGGTACAGCGGCGTGCCGTCGAGTGCCGAATGGCAGCGCTGGGCATCGCAGGTAACGGCCTTGGGATCCAGGGTCAGCAGCTGCGGGTAGCGCTGCTTGAGGTCGTCGAGGATCAGGGTGAAGGATTCCTGGCGCCGCGCCACGTCGCCCAATTCGACGGAACAGTCGTTGGCGGTGTGGAACAGCCGATTCTTGACCTGACAGGTGTCGCGCCCGGCACCGATCTCGGGGATGCCGGCCAGGATCACCGGGGTGGCGCCGCTCTGGACGATGATGCGCAGGGCGTTGTCCAGGCCCTCCCGCAACAGCTCGGCGGGCGTCGCGCTGCCCCCCGGGCGCTGCAGCACGTTGTAGGCCGAAAGGCCAGCTTCGCTCATGCCTTCCAGGTACATCGGCCAGCGTCCGCCCAGCACCACATAGCGATAGCCGCCGGTACGGATGGCCTGGGTCACCACCGGTGCGGTGAGCTGGATCGACGGATCCAGGCGATTGCCCGGGCGGGTGATGTGGACGTCGTCGAGACCGGGCAGGTAGAGGGTGCCACTGCGGGTCATGTCATAGCCGCGCAGGCCGGCGTCCTTGAGCAGGACATCGAGCATGCCGGTGCTGGCGGCGGCGTGGCTATCGCCCACCAGCAGCACCTCCGCCCGCGGCCGGTCGACGGCGCCCAGGCGGCAGCGGTCCGGCGACCACTGGGTCGCCATGGTGCCGAACTCCTCGATGAAGCAGCTGCCCCGTGCCTTGGCGAAGGTGCTGTCCAGCGCCTCGACCATGGCGGCGGTGTTGGCGTCGTAACGCTGCGGAAAACCCTGGAACTTGAGCGTCAGCCCGACCGCCAGCGCACCCACCAGCAGCGGCGCGGCATAGAGGCCGGCGAAGATCAGTCGTGGCGAATGACGCGGCCGACCGCGGAAGGGTTGTTCGACGAAGCGCCACGACAGTGCGCCCAGCACCACCGAGGCCGCCACCAGGGCCAGTTGCAGCCCCAGCTCCTTGGGCACTTCCATGTAGTTCGTGAAGGCCATCAGCGGCCAGTGCCAGAGATACAGCGAATAGGAGATCAGGCCAATGAACACCAGGGGCCGTTGGGCCAGCAGCCAGCGCGCGGGGCCCCGACCGTTTTCTCCGGTCCAGATCAGCAGGGCAGCGCCCAGGCAGGGCCAGAGGGCATTCACCCCTGGGAAGCGACTGTGGTGATCGAGGGTGAAGGCCGGTACCAGGATCAACGCCAAGGCCACCAGCCCAAGCACACTGGCCTGCCCGGCGCTGGCGCGCGGCAGGCGCTCCCAGTACAGCGCCAGCAGGCTGCCCACCAGCAGTTCGAAGGCGCGGGCATGCAGCAGGTAGTAGGCGGCATTGGGTTGCGCCCGTGCGGCCCACTCCGACAGGGCCAGCCCACCGAGCGCCAGCAGCAGGGCGACCTGGCCGCAGCGGCGCACGCCCAGCAGGCGATAGCCCAGCAGGAGCAGCACCGGCCAGAACAGGTAGTACTGCTCCTCTACCGCCAGCGACCAGGTATGCAGCAGCGGCAGCTCATCAGCCGTGGGCGAGAAATAGCCATTGCTGGCGCGCCAGAAGAAGACGTTGGCGATGGACAGCAGCGCGGCCATCAGGCTCTTGCTGTAGCTGGCGAGATCCCGCGGCAGCAGGATGCAGGCAGCCGCGACGCTGGTGACCACGGCCATGGCCACGAAGGCCGGTAGCAGCCGCCGCACACGGCGCAGATAGAAGTCGGCAAAGCTGAAGCGGCCCTGGGCGATGGCGGGCGCGGTCTTGCGAGTGATCAGATAGCCGGAGATGACAAAGAAGACATCGACGCCGATATAGCCGCCACCAAAGGCGCTGAAGCCGACGTGATTGAGAACGACCAGCAACACGGCGATGGCGCGCAGGCCATCGATGTCCCTGCGGTAGTTAAGCTCCATGGTACAGACTCCTGCTCAAGGCCTCGACGGTCCAGCGAGCGGGGCGTGCCATAGGTGCCGAGACAGCCCCGGCAAAAGGGTGGCACGGCCCCACCGCTACAAGGTTGGCTGCGCATCCCGTCGCGCAACGCGCCTTTGAGCCCTTGATAGAACAGAGGTTCTCAGCACAATATCCTTACAATTCAATAGTTTGAACTCATTCACTGATGGCGATTTGCTGCCAGCGAAACGGTCACCAATCTCGCTGATTCGGCAGTATCTGCAAGTCATGCTAAGCTCGCTAACTTTCCTTGCGATACCTACGGACCCTCCGTCATGTCCAATCGCCTGCCGACGCCGCCATAGTCGAGCGCGCTACCATCCTGCCTGGTAGCCGCGCCTGCGGCGCGTGACCTTTCCGTACCGCCCTATGGTTTCTCCGCGACCGTACCCCTCGTGCCGTCGCCCGTTCTGGATACGCCATGAAAAGTGTTTCTCCCCGCGCCGACATCCTGGCCGGTCTCACCACGTCCTTCGCCCTGGTGCCCGAGTGCATCGCCTTTGCCCTGGTTGCCCATCTCAATCCGCTGATGGGGCTCTATGGCGCCTTCTTCATCTGTACCCTCACGGCCCTCTTCGGCGGTCGGCCCGGCATGATCTCCGGCGCGGCCGGCTCCATGGCGGTGGTGATCGTCGCCTTGGTGGTGCAGCACGGCGTGCAGTACCTGCTGGCCACGGTGGTGCTGGGCGGCCTGCTGATGATCGCCTTCGGCCTCCTGCGCCTGGGCAAGCTGATCCGCATGGTGCCGCACCCGGTCATGCTGGGCTTCGTCAACGGCCTGGCCATCGTCATCGCCCTGGCCCAGCTGGAACACTTCAAGCAGGGCGACACCTGGCTCAGCGGCGCCCCGCTGTATCTGATGATCGGCTTGACCCTGGCGACCATGGCCATCATCTGGCTCCTGCCCCGCCTGACCCGTGCCGTACCGCCAGCGCTGGCGGCCATCCTTGGCGTGGGGCTGGCGGTGTATTTCCTCGACCTGCCGACCCGCACCCTGGGCGACATGGCTCACATCGCCGGCGGATTGCCGCAGCTGGCCCTGCCTGATATCCCCTGGAATCTGGAAACGCTGCAGATCATCCTGCCCTATGCGGTGCTGATGGCCCTGGTCGGCCTGCTGGAGACCCTGCTGACCCTGAATCTCACCGACGAGATCACCGAGAGCCGCGGCAGGCCCAATCGCGAGTGCGTGGCCCTCGGCGCGGCCAATATGGCGTCCGGCCTGTTCGGCGGCATGGGCGGTTGCGCCATGATCGGCCAGACCATGATCAACCTGAGTTCGGGTGGGCGTGGCCGACTGTCGGGGATAGTCGCCGGGATCCTGATGCTGCTCTTCGTGCTGTTCCTGTCGCCGCTGATCGAGCGCATTCCGCTGGCGGCACTGGTCGGCACCATGTTCGTGGTCGCCCAGCAGACCTTCGCCTGGGCCTCGCTGCGGGTGCTGCACCGGGTGCCGCGCAGCGACATGCTGATGATCATTGCCGTCACCGTGATCACCGTCTTCGCCGACCTCGCCACTGCGGTGCTCTGCGGCATCGTCCTGGCGGCACTCAACTTCGCCTGGCAGCACGCCCGCCGCCTCTATGCAGACAGCCACTTGGAAGCCGACGGCAGCAAGAGATACCAGGTGCACGGCACCCTGTTCTTCGCCTCCACCGCCACCTTTCTCAACCAGTTCGATCCGGCCGGTGATCCGCCAAAGGTGGTGGTGGACTGCCGCCACCTGAGTTTCGTCGACTACTCCGCCGTGGCGGCACTGCGCACCCTGCACGAGCGCTATGCCAAGGCCGGCAAGCGGGTGCGGGTGCTGCACCTGTCCGCCCGCTGCAAGCAGCTGCTGCGGCGTGGCGGCGTGACGGACGACCTCGCCCTCGGCGATTGAACCCGAAACGGCGCCGCCGGGTCTCTCCCAGCAATATCCTGTTCCCGGAGACCCGCGGCCATGTCCAAGATCCTCGCCTGCCTCGACGGCTCGGCCGTGAGCGCCGCCGTCTGTGACTTCGCCGCCTGGGCCGGCACCGCCCTGGATGCCCCGCTCACCCTGCTGCATGTGCTGGATCACCGACGCTTCCCCCGACCAGGCCAGGCCACCTCGCCGCTGCTGGTCAATCGGGAACAGCTGCTCACCGAGCTGGCCGCCCTGGATGCCCAGCGCGGCACGCTCGCCGAAGACCAGGGCCGGCTACTGCTCGATGCGGCCCAGCTACGGGTGGAAGAGCAGCAGGCGCGCTGCGCCGGCGCCGTGCTGCAACATGGAGATCTGATGAGCTCGCTGGAGAGCCTGCAGGAGGATTTCGACCTCATTGTGCTGGGGCGCCAGGGTGAGGACAGCCCGCCCAAGCGGCTGATCGGTCGCCACCTGGAAAGCGCCATCCGCCTCCTGCACCGCCCGGTGCTGGTGGCCGGCCACCTGTTCGTCAAACCCAGCGGCGTGCTGCTGGCCTATGACGACAGCAGTAGCGCGCGCAAGGCGGTGACCTGGGTGGCCAACTGCCGGCTGTTCGACGGCCTCGCCTGCCACCTGGTGACCGTCGGCCGCGACCGCGAAGAACGCCGCGCCGCCCTCACCCGCGCCGCCACCGAACTCAGGGCGCAGGGCCGCACGGTCACCACCGCCATCACCGACGGCGACGTGGAACTGGGCCTGGAGCGCTATCGCAAGCAACACGGCCTGGAGCTGGTGGTCATGGGCGCCTTCGGCCACTCCCGCCTGCGCCACTTCTTCATGGGCAGCAACACCCGCAACATGCTGGAAGCGGCCGGCAGTGCGCTGATCGTGGTGCGCTAAAGGGGCTTGAGCTCACCCTAGAAATCCACCCGCCCGCGACTGGCCTTGAGGCCGCTGCGGCGCGACTTGCCTTCCAGGCGGCGCTGCTTGGAGCCATAGGTGGGCTTGGTCGGGCGCCGCGGCTTTTCCTGGACGTTGGCCGCCGCGATCAACGTGGCCAGGCGTTCCAGGGCGTCGGCGCGATTCTGTTCCTGGGTGCGGTATTGCTGGGCCTTGATCACCACCACGCCGTCGCGGCTGATGCGCCCGTCGCGCAGCGCTAGCAGCCGCTCCTTGAGCGCTTCCGGCAGCGACGAGGCCTGGATGTCGAATCTCAGGTGGACGGCGCTGGAAACCTTGTTGACGTTCTGCCCACCCGCACCCTGGGCGCGAACCGCGGTGAGCTGTATTTCCTGCTCGGGCAGCGTCAGACGCTCGTCGATGACCAGACTCACGCCAGGTGCGCGCCGCGGCTGAGCCAGGCGTCCAGCAGCGGTTCCAGTTCCTCCAGCGGCTGGTAGCCGTTGGTGACCAGCGCCAGCTGACCATCACGCTCGGCCAACAGCGTGGGGAAGCCGGCGATACCCAGATTCAACGCCCAGTCGAAGTCGGCCTGGGTGGCCTGGTGCGCCGGCTCGCCATCGAACAGCGGGGCGAATTCGATACGCGGCAGGCCACAGGCTTCGGCCAGCTCCACCAGCAGCGCCGGCTGGGTGACGTCGCGGGCTTCGACATAGAAGGCCCGCTGGATACGCTTGGCCAGTGGCCAGACGGCCTCTTCGTCGAGCTGGCGGGCGGCGACCAGTGCGCGGCAGGCCGGCTCGGTGTCGTACACCAGGCCTTCCGGCGGACCCTGGTCCAGGGCGAAAGGCTGGCCCGTGGTCTCCTGTACCGCCTGCCAGTAGGCCAGGGTGCGTACCCGGCTGGCGGTGTCCTGGGCCACCCGCTCGCGGCGCAGGCCGCCCACTACCAGGTGCAGGGGAATGCCCTGGGCGGCCGCCCGCTCGGCCAGGCGCTCGACCACTGGGGCGAAGCCCCAGCACCAGGAGCACATGGGGTCCATCACATAGAGCAGGCGACCGGGCATCCTAGACCTCCTCGGGGCTGGGGGTGGCGTTCAGCCGCGGATCGCGGCCGATGGGATGGGGTTCGTTGCGCAGGCGCGCCAGCTCGATCTGCTTCTGCCGCTCGCGAGCACCGGCGCGGGTCTTTTCCGACAGCGAATCCCAGCAATGCGGGCAGCTGATGCCAGGGCTGTAGTGCGGCGACTGCATGTCTTCCGGCGAGACCGGCGTACGACAGGCATGGCACTGGTCGTAGACCCCTTCGGCGAGGTCATGGGTCACGGTGACGCGGTTGTCGAAGACGAAGCACTCGCCTTCCCAGCGGGATTCCTCCGCCGGCACCTCTTCGAGGTACTTGAGGATGCCGCCCTTGAGGTGGAAGACCTCGGGGAAGCCTTCCTGCAGCATGAAGCTCGACGCCTTTTCGCAGCGGATGCCACCGGTGCAGAACATGGCGACCTTCCTGTGCCGGGCCGGATCGAAGTGCTCGCGGATATAGGCCGGGAAATCGCGGAAGCTCTTGGTCTTGGGATCGATCGCCCCCTTGAAGCTGCCGATGCCCACCTCGTAGTCGTTGCGGGTGTCGATCACCAGCACCTCGGGGTCGTCGACCAGGGCGTTCCAGTCCCGGGGTTCGACATAGGTGCCCACGCGGCGGTTGGGATCGACGCCGGGCACGCCCAGGGTGACGATCTCCTTCTTCAGCTTGACCTTGGTGCGATAGAAGGGCTGCTCGGCGCAGTAGGATTCCTTGTGGTCGATGTCAACCAGGCGCGGATCGGCGCGCAGCCAGGCCAGTACCGCATCGATGCCTTCGCGGCTGCCGGAAACGGTGCCGTTGATGCCTTCCTCGGCCAGCAGCAGGGTGCCCTTGACGTCATGGGTCAGCAGAGTCTGCAGCAGGGGTTCACGCAATTGGACGTAGTCGTCCAGGGTGACGAACTTGTACAAGGCCGCCACGACAATCTTGTCGGTCATCTTCGGGTTCCCAGGGGTCGCCCTCGCAAAGGGCGGACCGGTTAGACGAAAACGCCGGCAAGAATGCCGGCGCCGATCAAATTTTAACCAATTAGCAAGGCGCCGAACAATGGCGCCTTGAGATCAACCCGCCGGGTCGTGCTTGCTGCCGCCGCGACAGGTGGGCGAATCCGGTGCCTGCCCCTGGGCCGCCCACTCCGCCGGGGTATAGGTGTGCAGCGCCAGGGCGTGGAACTGGCCCATGAGTTCGCCCAGGGTGCCGTAGACCTTCTGGTGGCGTTTCACCGCGTTGAGCCCGGCGAAGTGTTCGCTCACCACCACCGCCTTGTAATGGGTCTCCTGGCCGCGGCTGTGCATGTGGCTTTCGTCCAGCACCTCCAGGTGCTCGGGTTGCAACAGGCCCAGGCTGGACTGGATACGTTCGCGCATGCTCATGGGAATACCTCGACTGTGAGAAACGTCATTCTAGCGAGCCTGGGCCCCGCCCGGAAACGACGAAGCCCGGAACGGGTCCGGGCTTCGTGGCAAAGGCTCGACTCAGCGCTTGGCGGGCGGCGGCGCGTTCTCGGCACCGGCCGGCGGCTTCACGCCCAGCTCCTTGTCCATCTCGGCGAGGATACCGTTGACCTTGGGTACCGCCTGCTCCAGCTTGGCCTGGGTCAGCTGCGCGGACTGGGCCGACAGCCGCGGCAGGGTGGCGATCATCTTCTTGCCCAGATCGGACTGGTAGAACTTGATCAGGCCTTCCAGCTCGTCTTCGGTGAAGTTGTCGGTGTACAGCTTGACCATCTCGGGCTTGATCTTTTCCCAGCCGATGGTGCTGTCCAGCGCCTGGTTGGCACGGGCGGTATAGCTTTCCAGCACGGCTTTCTTGGCCGGCGCCTTGGCCTGCTCGAAGTGCTGGGCGAACAGTTGCTGGACCTGGGCGTAGACCGGGGTGGTCAGCTTGTCGGCGTTGGCCAGCTTGAGAAAGCGCTCCGCGTCGGCCGCGTGGCTCTTGGCGTCGGCCAGGGCGAAGCTGCTGGCGCTGGCGAGCAGCACTACGGCGCCAAGCGTACGGAGAGTCTTTTTCATGGACGTCCTTGGGGATGCGAAAAATGGACGGGAAGTCTGGCAGAGATGGGCTGAATGCCAGCTGAACTGCCCACGGCCCTCACAATTGAGAATACTTCCCATTTGGGAACCCTGGCGCTAAGCTGCTGCCCAAGCTAGCTGGACCCACACTCTATAAGCGGAGACCGCCATGAGCCGTACCGAAACCGATAGCATCGGCCCCATCGAAGTAGCCGACGACGTCTACTGGGGCGCCCAGACCCAGCGATCGCTGGAGAACTTCGCCATCGGCAACCAGCAGATGCCGCTGGCGGTAGTGCATGCCCTGGCGACGGTGAAGAAGGCGGCCGCGCGGGTCAATCTGCGCCTTGGCGAATTGCCGGAAGATGTCGCCACCCTGATCGAAAAGGCCAGCAGCGAGATCCTCGACGGCTTCCACGATGACCAGTTCCCCCTGGTGGTCTGGCAGACCGGCAGTGGCACCCAGAGCAACATGAACGTCAACGAGGTCATCGCCGGGCGCAGCAACGAACTGGCCGGCAACGGCATGGGCGGCAAGAAGCCGGTCCATCCCAATGACCACGTCAATCGCGGCCAGAGCTCCAACGACTGCTTCCCCACCGCCATGCACATCGCCACCGCCCTGGCGGTGCAGAACGACCTGCTGCCGGCCATCGCCGAGCTGTCCGGCGGCCTGGCGCTGCAATCGGCGCGCTACCAGAACCTGGTCAAGACCGGCCGCACCCACATGATGGATGCGACGCCAGTGACCTTCGGCCAGGAGCTGTCGGCCTTCGTCGCCCAGCTGGATCTGGCCGAGCGGGCCATCCGCAACGCCCTGCCGGCGGTCCTGGAACTGGCCCAGGGCGGCACCGCCGTGGGCACCGGCCTCAATGCACCCAAGGGCTTCGACGAAGCCATCGCCAAGGAAATCGCCGAACTCACCGGCCTACCCTTCGTCACCGCGCCGAACAAGTTCGCCGCCCTCGCCGGCCATGAACCGCTGGTGGCCCTGCACGGCGGGCTCAAGACCCTGGCCGTGGCCCTGATGAAGATCGCCAACGACCTGCGTCTGCTGGGCTCCGGTCCGCGCGCCGGTTTCGCCGAGGTGAAGCTGCCGGCCAACGAGCCGGGCAGTTCCATCATGCCGGGCAAGGTCAACCCGACCCAGTGCGAGGCCCTGTCGATGCTGGCCTGTCAGGTGATCGGCAACGACGTCACCGTGGGTTTCGCCGCGAGCCAAGGTCATCTGCAACTCAATGTCTACAAGCCGGTGATCGCCCACAACGTGTTGGAATCCATCCGCCTGCTGGCCGATGGTAGCCGCAACTTCAACACCCATTGCGTCACCGGCATGGAGCCGGACGAGCACAAGATGGCCGAGCACCTGGAACAGGGATTGATGCTGGTGACGGCGCTCAATCCGCACATCGGCTACGACAAGGCCGCCGAGATCGCCAAGAAGGCCTATGCCGAGAACAAAACCCTGCGCGCCGCCGCGCTGGAGCTTGGCTACCTGACCGACGAGCAGTTCGATCAGTGGGTACGCCCGGAGACCATGCTGGAAGCCGGTGGCCGTGGCTGAGGCCCGCGGCGCCACGCCGCTGGAGGGAGATGGCCGGCGCCTGCTGGTCATCCAGGGCAATCCCAAGCGCACCAGTTTCTGCCAGTCGCTGGCCGACGCCTATGTCCAGGGCGCCCAGGCTAGCGGCCAGGTGGTGCGCCAGCTCAAGTTGGCCGATGCCCAGTTCGATCCGGTGCTGCGCGAAGGCTATGACCTCTCCCAGACCCTGGAGCCGGATCTGCTGGAAGCCCAGCGGCAGATCCACTGGGCCGAGCACCTGGTGTTCATCTACCCGGTGTGGTGGAACGGCTTGCCGGCGGTATTGGCGGGCTTTCTTGAACGGGTGCTGCAACCGGGCTTCGCCTTTGCCCAGCGCGACCAGACCTGGGGCGGCGAACCCCTGCTGACCGGCCGCAGCGCCGAGTTGCTGGTGACCTCCGACACCCCGCCCTCCCCCTGGCAGCGCCTGCGCAACCAGGCGCCCCATCGCCAGGGCATCCAGGAGGGCCTCGAGGCCTGCGGTATCCAGGTGCTGCAGGTCCACGAGTATTCGCCAGTGCGGGCAGCCGACGAGGAGCAGCGGTTGCGTTGGTTGCAGGAAGTGGAGCGGTTGGGGCGGAACGAGTAGTTGCACGTTTTCTATCGCGGCCATGGGCCGCTCCTACACCTTGGACAATCCGTAGGAGCGGCCCATGGCCGCGATCAGCAAGACGCCTGAGTTCCGTAGGAGCGGCCGCATCGGCGGACCGGCATGGCCGCGATTTCGTCGCTGCAAACCGAAGCCTGGCATAACCAAAGCGCCTTTTATTCTTTCTCCTGCGGATCATCCATCGGCACTATCGGCTCTCCTCTTTCGTCCGCGGAGATCCGCCATGACCCGCTATCTCATCCTTCCCGGTTGGCAGGGCTCTGGCCCTGAACATTGGCAGACCCACTGGCAACGCCTGCTGCCGGACGCCCGTCGTGTCGAACAAGACGACTGGCAACGCCCCGATCCGCAACGGTGGGTGGATGCCCTCGACCAGGCCATCGCCAGCTCGCCCTCACCCGTGGTGCTGATCGCCCATAGCCTGGGCTGCGTGACCGTCGCGCGCTGGGCCGCCAGCGCTCCGGTGGCGCGTCGGCAGCGGGTGCTGGCCGCCTTGCTGGTGGCGCCGGCCGACGTCGAGCGCCCGAGTTGCCCGGCGGAGCTGGTGGGTTTCGCGCCCTTGCCCCGCCAGCCGTTGCCCTTTCCCTCGCGGGTGGTGACCTCGGACAACGACCATGCCATCAGCCTGGCGCGGGCCGAAGCCCTGGCGCAGGCCTGGGGCAGCGAGCTGGACATCCTGTCCGGCGCCGGCCATATCAATACCCGCTCGGGGCATCGGCAGTGGGAAGAGGGTCTGCTGCAGCTGGCGAAGCTCGGATCGGCCCAGGGCCTGCGGGTCGCCTGAGCCGCGCTCAGCGCTCAGAAACGCCCCATGACCTGGGTCTGGCCGGCCCTGAGCCAGCCGATGCTCTGCAGCACCGGTGCGATGTCGCTGCCGGGCTGCGCCGTACCCTGCACCTGACCCCGCCAATTGGCCAGGCTCAGGCGCAAGTCCAGACGATGCTGGCCGGGGCGCTCGAAGAGGCCCTGCAACCAGGGTGCGGTCTGGCAATCCACCTGCAGCCGAACGTCGCCCAGGCTGAGTCGCCGGGGCACCAGGATCTGCAGGCCATCGCCCTGCCAGGCGCCACCGGTCGCCTGGCAACGGCGCCAGCTGCCCCCGAGGCGGACGTCGCCGACCAGCCGACCGGCGAGCAGTGCGCTCCCCGGTGTTTGCACCCAGCGCAGATCGCCACCGGCGAGATCGGCCCGCCACTGCCAGGGCCAGCCGCTCAGGGTCAGTCCCCAGGGTGCACCTTCGGGCTCGCCTACCGTGACCTGCAGCCTGCCCGGCCAGCGCAGGTGCCACTGCCAGGGCCCGGCGCCACCACCGGGCCAGGCGAGGCGCTGCATGCCGCCGCCGAGCAAGGAGCCCTGCAAGCCGACCGGGGTGACCTGGGGCGGCAGCAGGCGTGGCAGCCAGTCCGCGGCCGGCCAGTAGAGCAGGCAGCCCAGGGCGAAGATCAGGCAGGCGAACAGGGTGAACGCCAGGCGCACGAGCCAGCGAGTCATGGCGCGCGCTCCACCAGCACCGCCAGGACTTCCAGTTCGAAGGCCACGCCCGTCGGCTGGCTGTGGATCCTAAGGGTCTTGGGCAACCAGCCACGCGCACGCGCCCAGGCCTGCAGCCGCTCCACGGCGGCCACATTCACCGCGTCTCCGCGCAGGTGCCAGACCGGCTCGCCCAGGGTCAGGGCGCTGAAGGTCACACCGTCAACCGCACCGCGCCAGTCCGCCTCCTGCAACGGCTGGGCGACGGGCAGCGCCCGAGCCTCTTCGGCGAGGCGGACCCAGTCCACCGAGACGGGTCGACCGCCTGGCGCAGGGCGCAGCAACAGGATGGCGGCCAGCAACAGGATGACCAGGCCGCCGAGGACCAGTCGCTGGTGCTCGGCGGGCAGCCGCTGCCAGCGCTGCAAAAGGGTGCTCATGGTCGCTTCTCCGTCGGGGCCGCCAGGCGCAGGGTCAGGCGCCCGGCCTGCCGTTGCCACTGCAGGGTAGCGAATTCCTCGCCGAGTCGGGTGCGCAAGGCCTTGTCCAGGCTGGCTGGCCCGTCCAGCACCACCCGGATGCCCTGCTCGTCCAGCGACCACTCCACCAGGCGCAGGCCGGGCTGAGTATTCAAGACGGCGCCGAGCGGACCCCCGAGCCGCTGCCAGAGGCGCCACTGGCCCTCCAGCTGCCGTTGGGTCCGGCTGGCCAGCTGGAGTTCGCGCGCGGCGCGGCCGGCATCGAGCCGGTCGCTAGGCAGGCCCAGACGCTGGGCGACATAGGCCCGGTCCGTCTGGGCCTGGCGCCAGTGCTGCACCTGCTGCAGCCCCAGGTGCATCGCAGCCAGCACCGCAGCGGCGGCCATGCCCAGTACCAGGGGCCGTGGCAGCCCCAAGGACGCTCGACGGCGGCGCTGGCCTTGCCGTGGCCAGAGATCCTGGGGCGCCACGCCGGCGGCGGGCTGGGGCCAGAGGGGTGCGACGGTGGCCTCGGGATCGGCGTCGAGCAGAGTGGCCAAGGCTGGCGGCAGACTCGCCTGGAGCGCGCTGGGCCAGGTCAGCCAGACGTCGCGATCCGCCACGCGGGTCTTGAATCTCAGACTGTCGCCCAGGCGCACGCCGATCCCACCCTCCGCGGTGGGCTCGGGCAAGAACTGGAAGTCGACCCAGCAGCCGGCCACCGTCCAGCCGCAGGCGGCGCAGTGCTCACGCCAGGCCTCCAGCAGCGCCCGGTCGAGGGCCAGCAGGCGCAACCGGCCAGGAGCGCGACCCAGGCAGACCAGTTGCTGGCCGCTGGCGTCCGCCAGCAACTGGTCTTCCAGCAGCAGGCCCCACTCGTGGGGACGCAGACCCTTGGGCGCGGCGACGTCGAACAGGCTGCAGTCCTCACCGTGCAGCAGCAGGGTCACCGGCTGGGCGGCCTCTGGCAGCGCCGCCGCGGCTTGCAGCCGGTCGTCCTGGAGGCGCGCGGCCACCAGCGGATTGTCCGGGCCCGGCGGACCGGGTCGCCGCGTGCGCAGGAGCAGGCGCGCGGAACTCTGGGCCGGGCTGAGGTCGCGGCGCAACAGGGGCAGCAGGCGCCCGAACGGGAGGGAGGCGAGCATGGGGTCAACCTGTCTGAGGCAGGGCGAAGGTGCAGACATAGCCGGCACCCTGCACGGTAAAGGTCAGCCGTACCCCATTGGCGGGTTCGGCCTGGGGCGGATAGGCGAGCCAGCGCCCGCCGCCGTGGAATTCCAGTTGCAGGCGCTCGATGCCAGGTTGGTTGAGCACCGGTTGCCAGACCGGGGCCTCCACCGCATCCAACTCGGCGCTGCGCCACAGTCGCAGCCGCTCCTGGTCGGCATCCCATTCCAGGCGCTGGCGGCGCAGGCGACCGGCGCCCTGTCCCTCACTCAGCGGCAGGGCATCCAGGGCGACCCAGTCCAGCCGGTGCTCGTCGGGGTGCCAGTCCAGCAGGGCGTTGTGCAGCGGCAGACGGTGCTCCTGCAGCGGGCGCAGGACCAGGCCACCCAGGCGGCGATCCAGCAGGCCGCAGAGGTCCAGTACCCGCGCATCGGTCGACTCCCGCGCAGCCAGGCGGCCGCGGGCGTCGAGCCAGAGATTGACCAGCCCACCCAGCAGCACGGCGAGCAGCGCCGTGAGGGCGATGGCCAGCAGCACCTCGATCAGGGTCATGCCCGCCTGGCCCCTCATGGTTGGGCTCCGGCATGGATCGGCCAGTCGCCCAGGCTCCGACCGAGGGCGGCATCGGCATAGAGCGCCAGGCGTTGCCCGCCCAGGGGCCCGCCCGCGCCCTCCAGCCGCCAGTAGCAGCGCTCGCCGCCCCGGCTCAGTTCGCCCTGACTGGCGGTCAGGCCTTCCACCTGCCAGCGGGCCTGGAGTTCGCGGGCGCAGAGCTGGGCCCGTTCGCGGGCCTGGGCGACGCCGGCGATGTCCAGCCGCTGGCCGATCACCTGGCTGACGCCCACCGCCATGAAGGCGACGATGGCCAGGGCCACCAGCACCTCCAGCAGGGTGAAACCGCGCTGGTTCATGGACGCTCCACCGCGGCACGACCCCGCGCATCGACCACCAGCAGCCATTGCCGCTCTTCTTCGGCGAAGGCCAGGTGCTGGCCTTGGGTATCGCCGTTCGGCCACCAGACCAGCCGCGGCTGCGCACTCACCGGCTCGGCCAATTGCAAACCGCTGGGCCAGCGCCCGTCGGGTAGATCGGCGCTGCCCAGGGGTTGCCAGCGCGGGCCCTGGGCATCGGCCACCAGCTGCAGATAGCGAAAGCCGCTGGCGTCGGCCTGCCAGCCGAGGATGCGCCCGCTGTGACGGGCGCTGTCCCGCGCCAGCTGGAAGTCGCCCGCGAGGCTTTCCAGCCGCCACTGCCCGGCCGGACTGCCGCCGCCCAGGCGCGCCACGCCCACGGTGGTCAGCAGCCCGACGATCAAGAGCACGACCATCAGCTCCAGCAGGGTGAAACCGCCCTGGCGCCCTGGCATGGCAGTTCAGAGGGTCCAGTTGCCGATGTCGGCATCGCTGCCCTCGCCGCCTTCGCGGCCGTCGGCGCCGAGGCTGTAGAGATCCACCCGGCCATGCTCGCCGGGGATGCGATAGCGATAGGCGGCGCCCCAGGGGTCCTCCGGCAGGCGGCGGATATAGCCGTCGGCGCGATAGTTGCGCGGCTCGGGGGCCTGGGTCGGCTTGCTCACCAGGGCGGCGAGACCCTGCTCGGCGGTGGGATAGCGCAGGTTGTCCAGGCGGTACATGTCCAGCGCCTGCTCCAGGCTGGCGAGATCGGCGCGGGCCTTCTGCTGCATGGCCTTGTCCTGGTTGTCCAGCACATTGGGCGCGACGATGGCCACTAGCAGGCCGATGATGAAGATCACCA
Source organism: Pseudomonas sp. PLB05 (assembly GCF_021106615.1). Classification (NCBI taxonomy): domain Bacteria; kingdom Pseudomonadati; phylum Pseudomonadota; class Gammaproteobacteria; order Pseudomonadales; family Pseudomonadaceae; genus Pseudomonas; species Pseudomonas sp. PLB05. Next base: position 32,460 of record NZ_JAJOHO010000001.1, on the reverse strand, counting down.
CCATGATCTCGATGAGGGTGAAGCCGGCCTGGCGGGCGGGTACGGCATGGGAAGGCATCGCGAAAGTCTCCTTGGGGTGCATCAGAGGTTGAGCGCCTGGTTGAGCTGCATGATGGGCAGCAGGATGGCGAGCACGATGGCCAGCACCACCCCACCGAGCACCAGGATCAGCACCGGCTCGAACAGCGCCAGGGCCAGGTCCACCTGCTGGTTGAAGTCGCGCTCCTGGGCATCGGCGACCCGTTCCAGCATGGCGTCCAGGGTGCCGCTGGCCTCGCCGCTGGCGACCATGTTCACCAGCAAGGGGGGAAAGACGCCGCTGCGATCCAGCGCCCGGCCAAGGCCAGTGCCGGCGGTGACCTGCTCGATGGCGGCTTCCAGGGCATCGCGCAGCACCTGGTTGCCCAGGGTGGCGCGACTGACCTGCAGGCCTTCGAGCACCGGGATGCCGCTGCCAACCAGGATCGCCAGGCTGCGGGTCAGGCGGGCGCTGTCGAGGGTGCGCAGCAACTCGCCCAGGCGCGGCAGGCGCAGCAGCTGCCGGTGCCAGCGTCGCCGCCACTCAACCTGGCGCAACAGGCGCTGCACACCTAGGCCGACCAGCAACACCAGGCCCAGCAACCAGGGTCCGAAGACCAGCAGACCGTCGCTGACGGCCACCAGGGCGCGGGTGATCCAGGGCAGTTGCAGGCCGCTGTGGATGAATTGCTCGGTGAGCTTGGGCACCACGAAGGTCATCAGCCCCGCCACCACGGCGATCGACACCAGGGCCAGCGCCAGCGGATAGATGAGCGCGGTGCGCGCCTTGTGGCGTTGGCGCTGCACCCGTTCGAGATAGTCGGCCAGGCGTTCCAGCACCGGGCCCAGGCGCCCGGCCCGTTCGCCAGCGGCCACCAGGGTCAGGTACAGCGGATCGAAGGTGCCCGGATGGCGCCCCAGGCTGTCGGCCAGGGTGTAGCCCTCGCGCACCTGGCCCAGCAGATCCAGCAGCAGCGCCTTGAGCGCCGCCTGGCGACTCTGGCGCTCCAGCATCTGCAGGGCCTCGGCCAGCGGAATGGCGGCGCCCACCAGGGTCGCCAGCTGGCGGGTGAAATCGGTGCGGCTGTTGGCGTCCAGCCGCCCGGCACGGTTGCGGATCCCCCGTGCCGGACCGGTCGCCTGCACCTCGCGGGGAAAGAGGCCGCGCTCGCGCAGCAACTGGCGGGCATGGCGCTCGCTCTCGGCCTGGATGATATCGCGCTGGCGACGCCCGTCGCCGTCCAGCGCCAGGTAGCGGTAGGCCGGCATCAGCGCAGCGCTCCGCCAGGGACCTTACTGGTGCACCGCACGCAGCACCTCCGCCAGGCTGGTCTCGCCTGCCGCCAGGCGCTCCAGGGCGCTCTCGGCCAGGCTGGCGCGGCGGCCTTCCAGCAACCGGGCCATCTCGCCTTCACCGGCGCCGCGATAGATGAGCTCGGCCAGTTCGGCGTCCAGGGCGACGAATTCGTAGAGCCCCAGGCGACCGCGATAGCCGCTGCCATTGCAGCTTGGGCAACCCTGGGGCTCGCGCAGCCGTTCGAGCCCGGCCAGCCCTGGCAGCAGCGTCTGTTCGGCCGCCCGCAGTGGACGCCAGGCCGCGCAGCTGCACAACCGTCGTACCAGCCGTTGGGCCAGCACGCCCTTGAGGCTCGACGCCAGCAAGAAGGGCTCCACGCCCATGTCGCGCAGCCGGGTGATGGCGCCCAGGGCGCTGTTGGTGTGCAGGGTGGAGAGCACCAGGTGGCCGGTGAGACTGGCCTGCACGGCGATGCCGGCGGTCTCCACGTCGCGGATCTCGCCGATCATGATGACGTCCGGATCCTGGCGCAGGATGGCCCTCAGGCCGCTGGCGAAGGTCAGGCCGGCACGAGGGTTGACCGGCGTCTGGCCGATGCCGGGCAAGGCGTATTCCACCGGGTCTTCCACGGTGAGGATGCTGCGGCTGCCTTCGTTGAGCAGCCCGAGGCTGGCATAGAGGGTAGTGGTCTTGCCCGACCCGGTGGGGCCGGTGACCAGCAGGATGCCATTGGGCTGGGCCAGGGCACCGCGCAGGCCGGCATCGATGGCCGGTGGCAGGCCGAGGCGCGAGAGCTCCAGCAGGCTGGCCTGCTTGTCGAGGATGCGCATGACCACCCGCTCGCCATGGACGCCGGGCAGGGTCGAGACGCGGATGTCGACGTCGCGACCGCTGGCTCTGAGGGTGATGCGGCCATCCTGGGGCTGGCGCTTCTCGGCGATGTCCAGCCGCGCCATGACCTTGATCCGCGACACCAGCATGGCCGACAGCGCCCGCGGCGGGCGCAGCAGCTCGCGCAGCACCCCATCCACCCGCACCCGCACCACCAGCGCCTGCTCGAAGGTCTCCACGTGCAGGTCGGAGGCGTCCAGGCGCAGCGCCTCGGCGAACAGGGCGTTGATCAGGCGGATCACCGGCGCCTCGCCAGCGCTGTCGAGCAGGTCCTCGACCCGTGGCAATTCCTCCATCAGCCCGGCCAGGTCGACGGTCTCGCCGAGCCCTTCCACCAGCGCCTCGGTGCTGGCCTGCCCGGCTTCATAGAGCGGGCCCAGGCGCTGCTCGAAGACCTCGCGCGGGAGCCATTCGCAGCCTTGCGGGGGACCGTGGCGACGCTGCACCTCCTGCAGCAACGCCAGGTCCGCATCCAGGCGGCACAGCAGCCGATAGCCCTCGGGTGCTGCGGCCAGGGCGATGCCGGCCTGGCGCGCCAGACGATAGGGCAGCGTCGGCGTCATCAGAGGCCGTCCAGGCGCGCCCGCGCCGAGGGATAGAGACTCTGCAGGGTGGGCGCACCGCGCGTACCCGGCGGTGTGGCCGGCAAAGCCGCGGCCGGGGCGGCGGCGCGCATGCCGCGGTACTTGTCCTCGCTGATCTGCTGCACCAGCGCCGGATCGCGCAGGATGCGCGGGCGGATGAACACCACCAGATTCTGCTTGGTGCTGGAGCGGGTACGCGACTTGAACAGATTGCCCAGCACCGGCACGTCGCCCAGCAGCGGCACCCGCTGGTCGCTGTCGTTGCCCTCGTTGCTGATCAGGCCGCCCAGGACGATGAGGCCATTGTCCTCCACCATCACCGTGGTCTTGATCTCGCGCTTGTTGGTGACCACGTCGCTGGCACGCACGTTGTCGGCCAGGGACGAGACCTCCTGGACGATCTCCATGCGCACCGTGTCGCCCTCGTTGATCTGCGGCTTGAGACGGAGCTTCACCCCCACTTCGCGACGCTCGATGGTCTGGTAGGGATTGGCGTTGTTGCTGGTGACCGAACCCGTGACGAAGGGCACCTCCTGGCCGACCATGATGGAGGCTTCGGCGTTGTCCAGGGTCAGCAGGGTCGGTGTCGACAGCAGGTTGAAGCCGCTCTCGCTGCGCATGGCCTGCAGCAGGGTGACGAAATTCAACCCGCTGCCGCCGATGCGCCCGACGCCGGCGGAGATGCCCTGCATGCCCGAGAGCAGACTGCCCAGGGCACTGGTGTCCTGGTTGGCCGCGGCGGCGGCGATACCGTTGATGGGCGTGCCATTGGTGAAGTTGACGCCGCCCGCCGGCAGGTTGCCATTGCGGTCGAGGAACAGCCACTGGACGCCCAGCTGGTTGGCCTTGGTGTCGGTGATCTCGGCGATGATGGCTTCCACCACCACCTGGGCGCGGCGGATATCCAGCTGGCTGATGATGCGTTTGTAGCCGGCCAGCTCCCGCGGCGGGCCGATCAGCACGATGGAATTGGTGCCCATGTCCGCTTCCAGGCGAATACCGGGCGCTCCCGGCGCCAACGCCCCGCCGCTGCCCTTGGGCAGAGGAGCCTCCCCCTCTCCACCACCGTCCACAGGGGTGGTATTACCGACAGGGGCGGCCACGGGGATCTCCACCCGCGCCTCCTGGGTGACCTCGCCGCTCAGGCCGCGCAGTACCTTGACCACCTCGCCGGCCTTGGCATGGTGCAGATAGACCACCTCGGTGTCGCTGGCGGCATCGCGAGAGACGTCCAGTTCGGCCACCAGTCGGCGCACCTGGCGCCGCACGCTTTCGTCGCCACGCACCATGAGGGCATTGCTGCGGGCGTCGGCCAGCACTTGGACGCCGCCACCGGCCTGGCCGCGACTGGCCAGCAGGCGCTCCACCAGCGGCGCGGTGTCGCGCGCCTGGGCATGGCGCAGGCTGATCATCTCCACCGGCTCGTCGCGCCCGCGATCCAGCCGCGTCAGCAGCTGGCCGATGCGGCTGAGGTTGCTGCGCCAGTCGGTCACCACCAGCAGGTTGCTGGCCGGATAGGGCGTGGCCACTCCGACCCGGGCGTCCATCAGCGGGCGGACGATGCCCAGCAGCTGTTCGAGATTGCCGCCGCGCACGGCGAATACCCGGGTCGCCACGGTATCCCCGGCGCCGGGCTTGGCCGGGGCGCCGTCGTCCACCTCCACCGGCAGCGGCTCGGTGCGCGCGGCCTGGTCCGGCAGGATCTTCACGCTGCCGTCGTCCAGCTCCACCGCGGCGTAGCCATTGGCGCGCAGCTGGGCCAGGGCCAGCGCATAGACGTCATCGGCGGCCAGGGGCTGGGCGCTACGTACCGTCAGGGTGCCGCGCACCCGGGGATCGATGACGAAATTGGTGCCGGTGATGCGCCCCACGCTTTCGATGAACAGATCGATCTCGGTGTTCTCGAAATTGACCTCGAAGCGTTGTTCGGCCTGGGCGCCGAGCAGCCAGAAGGCGAGGAGCAGGCCGCAATAGCTGCGTTTCTTCACAGGGACAGTCTCACGGGTAGGGCCAGGGCGCGGCCCTGACGTTCCAGTTCCAGGGTCAGGGCGCCGGTGGCGCGCCAATGCGGCAGGCGTTGCAGCAGCGTCCGGGTATCGGCCACGGGGACGGCGTCCACCCGGCGCAGCACGTCGCCGGGCTCAAGTCCGAGGCCACTGAAAAAGGCCGGCTCGGCGCCGGGTTGCAGGCGGTAGCCGGTCAACTCGCCGTGTTCGCGCACGGGGGTAGCGCGAATGCGTCTGAGCAGATTGGCGAGGTCACCCTCCTCCGCCGCTGGCGTAGACGGCGCCTTGACTGTGGCCGGCTTGGCCGTATCGCTAGCGGCCAGGCCCACCAGCGCTCGCGGCGCCGGCCAGGGCAGCCGCTCTTCGCGGCCGGCGCGGCTGAAGACCAGGCCCTGGGCGTCGATGGCGGTCAGCACCAGCCCCGGCGCCAGGCTGTCGCCCAGGACCAGCGACCGCTGGCGATCGCCGTGGCGCAGGACCACCACGGAGCCGTCGATGGGCACCGCCTTGATTGCCCCGACCCACTGGATCGGCAGGGTGCTGGGCGCCGCCTGGCTGGCGGCGCGCCAATGGCCGGCGAGCAGATCGGTGGCGGGAGACGCCTCGACCTGGACACTGGGTACGGGCGTCGGCAGCCACAGCAGGCGCAGATCGCAGACCACCCGCGCCGCCAGCCAGGCGGCGATGCCCAGCCACAGCAGGGTCAGCAGCCGCAACGCCAGGGGATGGATGAGCAGGCGCGCCATCAGGCCAGAGACTCCAGACGGCGGCGCAAGGCGGCCAGCGGATGCCAGCCCGGATGGCCTTCGACGAACTCCAGGCGTGGCACGGGTAGCGGCGCCACGCCCCAGTCGGCGGGCCGGGCGCGCAGAAAGGCTTCGAGGCGTTGCCACAGCGCCTCACCGGCGCCGAGCTCGCGCCCCAGGGCGAAGGTGCGACAGGTAAAGGAAACGCCCAGGGGCGCCTGCACCGGTCCGATGCGCTGGCCACGCGGCGCGCCGTAGCGGCAGGTCCACTGGACGCCCGTCAGCCGCGGCAGATCCTGGCTGTTGTCCAGCAGCAGGGGTTCGCCGAAGCGATTGTCCGCGGCTTCCTCCAGCAGCGTGTGCAGGCCGTCGGCCGAGGTGGGCAGGTCCAGCACCGTGGCCTCGTGGCCGCCACAGAGGGCGATCAGGTGCTCGCGGGTGATCCAGTCGCCGCGTCGCAGCGGCTGGTCGTATCTCAGGCCGGGCAGGAGCACCGGCTGCGCATCGCCACCGCCCAGGGCCGCGGCGATCAGGGCGTCCCAGCTGCCGCCGAGCAGGTCACGGCGCCAGAGGTCCACCGGCGCCCGTGCCAGACGCTGGTCGAGCCAACCGGCATGGGGCGCGCGGGCGACGGCCAACTGACGCTGGTGGCTTTCCAGCAGGGCCCGGTCGAGCACCCGCTCGGCCTGCACCGGATGGAAGACGGCGTCCAGGCGCCAGCCGTCGCGACCACCCCGGCAGCGGATCTCGAAGATACCGACGCCGCGGCAACCCGGCAGGCACACCGGCAGCGGCCGACCGCTGCCGCGCATCACCGGGATCAGCTCCGGCCAGAGATCCTGGCCGCGGGCGCAGAGCAGCAGGTCCGCTTCCTCCAACCGCTCGGCCAGCCACAGGCCCGGTCCGCTGCCGACATCGGCCAGCACCACCAGCAGATCGGCCTTGCCCCGTGCCTCGGCCAGCACCGGGCGCAGCCGGGCATACCAGTCGGCCAGGGGCGCCTGCTGATCGCTGGCATAGGGATCGGTCACGCCGACCAAGGCGATGCGCACCCCGTCGCGCTCAATCAGGGTGAAGGGGGCGACGCCCAGGGCGCTGCGCTGTTCCTCGGTGAGGGTGGCGCCCAGTACCGGACGACCATAACGGCGATAGAGGGCGGCGCTGCGCTCGGGCCAGAGCAGGCGTTCGTCACTGCTGACCCGGACCTCGCTGCCCAGCAATTGACTGCCATCCACCCCGGCTTCGCCGCGAGTGAGCTGGGTCAGGCCGCTGCCGTTCCAGCACTGGCCATTTTCCAGGGTCAGGCTGCGGGTCTTGCCCTGACGGGTGCGCAGCTGGATCAGCTGGCAGGCCAGGGCGGCATAGCCACCGTAGCGCTGGCCATCGCCACGCCCGGCATCCAGCAGAGGCGCCAGCGTCGGGGCCAGGCGCGCGGCATCTGCACCGGTGCGCCAGGGCGCGGCGCCGATGCGCCCGGCCGGGCCGAGGCGTACCCGTGGCACCACCGGCCAGCCGGGTTCGCGGGCGTCCAGGGTGTCGGCCACATAGAGCAGTTGCAGATCAGCATCCCCCGAGCGAGTCGAGAGGCCCTGGGCACAGCCGCCCAGCAGCGGCACCGTGGCGCCCGCCGCGAGCCAACCCAAGACCTGGCGTCGTGCCCAGTTGCTCATCCGATGTCTGCCCTGCGCGCTAGAGAGGGCGGCATCCTAGGCGGCGAAAAGCTACAAATTCATGACAAAACAGCAAGTTACAAACTGTTACAGATGGTCTGCCGGGAAATGACCGGCTGTAACCTTTCAGTCACCAGACCATCACAGAGGCTTCCTACAGTCGCCGCTCCCGTGATTAATCAAGGAAGCTTTGCGCATGAGCACTTTCACGAGCGACGACCGTAACCGTAATGAAAGCGGCAACGAACCGCTGGACGCCGTCGTCGACCGTTACCTGTCGCGCCGCAGCGTCATGAAGGGCGGCCTGGGCGCTGCGATCGCCATGATCGCCGGCGGCGGGCTGACCGCCTGCTTCGACGGCGGTGGCGGCTCGAACGACGATCCGGCTCCCAGCCAGCCGACCCCGGCGCCGCAGCTCAAGCTTGGCTTCGAATCCATCCGCGGCGCGCGCCTCGACGCCATCGTCCTGGCAGCCGGCTACAGCGCCCGCACCCTGGCGCCCTGGGGTACCCCGCTGAACAACCTGGCCAACGCCTGGCGCAGCGATGGCAGCAATACCTCCACCGACCAGGCCAACGCGGCCGGCATGCACCACGACGGCATGCACTTCTTCCCGCTGAACAACTCCAGCAGCGACGGCCTGCTGGCCATCAACTACGAATACATCGACCAGAAGGTGCTGCACCCCAACGGCCCGACCACCACCAACGGCAAGCGCCCCGCCGAGGAAGTGCGCAAGGAAATCAACGCTCATGGCGCGGCGGTGATCCGCATCCGCAAGGTCGACGGCATCTGGCAGGTGGTCACCAACGACGCCCTGAACCGTCGCTTCACCAGTGCCACGCCGATGGAAATCGCCGGTCCGCTGCGCGGCAACGCCAACCTGATCACCCCCTACTCGCCCGATGGCACCCGTACCCGCGGTACCAACAACAACTGCGGCAACGGCTTCACCCCCTGGGGCACCTACCTCACCTGCGAGGAGAACTGGCCGGGCATCTTCATCAACAAGGGCACCCTGCCGGTCGACCAGAAGCGCATCGGCATCACCAACAAGAGCAACTACGGCTGGGAGACGCCGGCGGGTGACGCCAGCGAGGTGGACAACGAATTCCGCCGCTTCGACCTGACCCCCACCGGCGCCAGCGCGACCCAGGACTTCCGCAACGAAGCCAGCGGCTACGGCTACATCGTCGAGATCGATCCCTACAACAGCGCCGCGCCCGCCACCAAGCGCACCGCCATGGGCCGCTTCCGCCACGAGGGCTCGGCCTACGGCATTCCGGTCGCCGGCCAGCCGCTGGCCTTCTACATGGGCGACGACTCGCGCAACGAATACATCTACAAGTTCGTCTCCGCCGCCGCCTGGGATCCGGCCGACGCCAACTCGGCCAACCGCCTGGCCATCGGCGCCAAGTACCTGGACAACGGCACCCTCTACGTCGCCCGCTTCGACGACGGCGGCAACGGCAAGTGGCTGCCGCTGACGGTCAATGCGCCGACCAAGGACGGCCGTACCCTGGGCGCCCTCTATGGCGACCTGGCCGGCATCATCCTCAACACCCGCGGCGCCGCCGATGCGATGGGCGCGACCCCCATGGACCGCCCGGAGTGGACCACCGTCAACCCCTTCACCGGCGAGGTCTACGTCACCCTCACCAACAACTCGGCGCGCACCGCCGCCAACGCCGCCAACCCGCGGGTGCCCAACGTCAACGGTCACATCGTGCGCTGGAAGGACAACAGCAACCAGACCGACTTCACCTGGGACATCTTCGTCTTCGGCTCGGACGCCGGTGCGGCGCCCGACATCAACCGCTCGGGCCTGACCGAACTCAACCAGTTCGCCAGCCCCGACGGCCTGGCCTTCGACAGCCGCGGCATCCTCTGGATCGAGACCGACAACAGCGACAACGCCGTGGCCGAGTACACCAACGACCAGTTGCTGGCGGTCATCCCGGCCCAGGTGGTGGACGGCAGCGGCAAGCAGGTCGCCCTCTCGGCCACCAACCAGACCGCGCTGCGCCGCTTCCTGGTCGGGCCCAACGGCTGCGAGATCACCGGCATCACCTGGACGCCGGACCTCACCACCATGTTCATCAACGTCCAGCATCCGGACAACTGGCCCTTCAGCGAAGTAGCCACCGAGGCCACCCCGGCTGGGACCAAGGTACGCCCCCGCGCCTCCACCGTGGTGATCCAGAAACTCGACGGCGGCCCCATCGGCGTCTGATCGCGTCGGCGATAGCCAGGCTCCCCGGTCGGCGACGACCGCGGGAGCCTTTTGCTTTGTAGCGGATTCGAAATCCGTCCTGTGGCGTTTTCACCTCCTGGCGCCAGATTGACCGTAGGTAGGGCTGAGACTGCTCCATCGTCGAAGCCCAACATTGCCGGCACCCAAGCCCCGCTACGTTAGGCTTCGCTACGCTCAACCCAACCTACGACGAGCGGTGACAACGCCGCTTCAGCGTGCGCTGGCCGCGATCAGCTACTGCAACACCTCAGCCCCACCAGGCCCCGGCACCCAAAGGGTGGTGTCCCGCGTCGCCAGCCAGCGCACCCGTTGCGCCGGCACCGCCGCATGCCAGCGACTCACGCCCTGGGCCGCCAGCTGCCGCACCTGGCGAAAGACCTGGCCATCGCGACGCACCTCGACCCCGAGCAGGAAGTCGCCGCTGTTGAGGATCAGTCGCTGGGTCAACAGGCTGAAGGTCTCCTCCCCTACCCCCGGCAAGGCCTGGCGCAGGGCCTCGACAGTGGCGTAGCCCTGGGCCGGCCGGGCGGTGATCAGCAGTTGCAGCGTCTCCCGTGGCACCTCACCGAGAAACAGCGCCTCCAGCAGCGGCAGGTGGCTCATCCCCAGGGCATTGGCATTGAGGCGCCAGCCTGAGGTTTCCGGCAGCGCGCAGAGTTCGCGCAAGTGCAGATGCCGACCGGGTCGCGCCGGCACGATCAGATCCAGCTCACCTATCTCGGCCAAGGGCAGATTGGGCACCAGCACCGGTGGCGCCAGGCGCAGGGCATCGGGAGTCTCCAGACCGAATTCACGGGTCTCGCCATCGGCATCGACCCAGTCGGCGAGGCGTTCGGCGAAGCCCTCGGCCGTCAGTCCCGGCTCACCCAGCCCACCAGGACGCTGCGCCAGCAGCCGCTTCAGCTGGCGCAAGGCCAGGTCCCGCTCCGGACCGGCCAGGGCGTTGACGTTGAAGCAGCCATGCAGATCGCGCAGCTGGGCACGGACCTGGGCGCCTTCCACCTCATAGGCCAGCACCTCGCCGCTCAGGCTCCGCCAGAACTCGGGGCGCTGCCGCGCGCCAGCTTGCACCAGCCCCTGCGTGACCACCTGCTCGGCGCCAGTCGCCAGCGCCCGCGCCAGGGTCTCGTGCTCCAGCAACCGCGCCCGCTGCAGCTCGGCCCGCCCCTCGGCCAGCAGCACCGGCAACAGCGCCGCCACCAGCGCCAGCGCCCAGAGCGCCATCAGCAGGGCCACGCCCCTTTGTCGCCGCACCCCTGTTCCTCCAGGCAAAAGCGGCATTGGAACCGACTCAGGTTGCAGAATCGTGGCAGTGACGCAGATGCCTGTTGGGCTTCGACGATAGATCCGTCTCAGCCCAACCTACAAAGCCTAGGTAGGTTGGGTTGAGCGCCAGCGAAGCCCAACAATCCAACGCCCAACAAAAAACCCGCCACCAGGGCGGGTTCCTCACCACTAAGGCCTCATCACAGCTTGGCGATGGACACCTCGGTGGATTTGACGAAGGCGATCACCTCGCTGCCCACCACCAGTTCCAGCTCCTTGACCGAGCGGGTGGTGATGACGGAGGTGACGATGCCGGCGGCGGTCTGGACGTCGATTTCGGAGAGCACCGAGCCTTCGATGATTTCCTTGATGGTGCCCTTGAACTGGTTGCGAACATTGATGGCCTTGATGGTCATGGCAAAACTCCTCGGATGAGCGATCAGTAGGCCCAGCGCAGTTGCGTGGGCAGGGGTTGCACGATTTCCGGTAGATCGGGATTGAGCGGTTGCTGCAGCACCCGGGCCAGCACCTCGGCTTCCAGGCGGGCCAGCTGGGCATCGCCGGCGGCCCGGGGGCGCGCCAGGGTGACGTCGAGATCCAGGCCGACATGGCCGTCTTCGATGAGCACCACGCGGTCGGCCAGGGCCACCGCCTCGCCCACGTCGTGGGTCACCAGCAGCACGGTGAAGCCGTGGCGTTGCCAGAGACCTTCGATGAGCTGCTGCATCTCGATGCGGGTCAGGGCATCCAGGGCGCCGAGCGGCTCGTCCAGCAACAGCAGGCGTGGCTGGTGGATCAGGGCACGGGCCAGGGCCACGCGCTGCTTCTGGCCGCCGGACAGCGCCGAGGGCCACTCCTGGGCACGATCGGCCAGGCCGACCGCCGCCAGGGCTTCCAGGGCGCGCGGTTTCCAGTCGCCCTTCAGGCCCAGGCCGACGTTGTCGATGATGCGTTTCCACGGCAGCAGGCGTGCGTCCTGGAACATCAGCCGGGTGTCTTCGCGATGCTCCGCCAGGGGTTCCTTCTGCCCCAGCAGGGTGCCGCCACTGGCGCAGTCGAGTCCCGCCACCAGGCGCAGCAGGGTGCTCTTACCGCAGCCACTGCGACCCACCACGGCAACGAACTGGCCGGCCGGGATTTCCAGATCGATCCCATGGAGCACGGTGCGCTCGCCAAAGGTCTTCACCACCTGTTGCAGCTTCAGGGCGATGCCCCGCGCCAGCGGCGGAACGGCTTGCAGACTGGTCATGCGTGGGCTCCTTTCTGATAGGCCGGGTGCCAGCGCAGCCAGGCACGTTCCAGGCCGCGGGCGGCCAGATCCGCCAGCTTGCCCAGTACGGCATAGAGCAGGATGGCCAGCACCACGATGTCGGTTTGCAGGAATTCCCGGGCGTTCATCGCCAGGTAGCCGATGCCGGAACTGGCGGAAATGGTCTCGGCGACGATCAGCGTCAGCCACATCAGGCCGAGGGCGAAACGTACCCCCACCAGGATGGCCGGCAAGGCACCCGGCAGCACCACGTGCCAGAACAGCCGCGCCCCGGAGAGGCCGTAGCTGCGGGCCATCTCCACCAGCGCCGGGTCGACGTTGCGGATGCCGTGGTAGGTGTTGAGGTAGATGGGGAAAAACACCCCTAGGGCCACCAGGAACAACTTGGCCGACTCGTCGATGCCGAACCAGAGGATCACCAGCGGGATCAGTGCCAGGTGCGGTACGTTGCGCACCATCTGCAGGGTGCTGTCGAGCAGGCGCTCGCCCCATTTCGACAGCCCGGTGATGAAGCCCAGCGCCAGGCCGATGCTGCCGCCGATGGCGAAGCCGATGCCGGCGCGCCAGCCGCTGATGGCCAGGTGTTGCCAGAGCTCGCCGCTCTTGACCAGACTCCAGCCCGCCTCCAGCACCGCCGCCGGCGACGGCAGGATGCGGCTGGAGAGCAGGCCGCTGCTCACCGACAGCTGCCAGGCGGCGAGCAGGGCCACGGGCACCAGCCAGGGCGCCAGGCGCTGCAATTGACGTTCGGTCGTGCTGCTCATGCCCGCCCTCCTCAACTCTGAGCCGCTTTTTGCGGCAGGATGTCGTTGGCCACCATCTCGCCGAAGGGACTCACGTAGTTGGCGCCTTCCACTTGGGTCGGGCGCTTGACCGGCAGGTGCGGGAACAGCAGCTCGGCCACCCGGTAGGATTCCTCCAGATGCGGATAGCCGGAGAAGATGAAGGTGTCGATGCCCAGGGCGGCGTATTCCTTGACCCGCGCGGCCACGGTGGGACCGTCGCCGACCAGGGCCGTCCCGGCACCACCACGCACCAGGCCGACACCGGCCCATAGGTTGGGCGCGATCTCCAGGTTGTCGCGACGGCCCCCGTGCAGGGCGGCCATGCGCTGCTGGCCGACCGAGTCGAAGCGGGCGAAGGCGGCCTGGGCCTTTTCGATGGTGGCATCGTCCAGGTTGGCGATCAGCCGGTCGGCGGCCTTCCAGGCCTCTTCATTGGTCTCGCGGACGATCACGTGCAGGCGGATGCCGAAGCGCACCGTGCGGCCCTGGGCGGCCGCCTTGACCTTGACCGCCTCGATCTTCTCGCGCACCGCGTCCAGGGGCTCGCCCCAGGTCAGGTACAGCTCCACCTGCTCGGCGGCCAGGTCCTGGGCGGCATCGGAGGAGCCGCCGAAATACAACGGTGGGCGCGGTTGTTGCAGCGGCGGATAGAGCAGCTTGGCGCCCTTTACCTGGATGTGCTTGCCGTCGTAGTCCACCGTCTCGCCTTCCAGCACACGACGCCAAATGCGGGTGAACTCCACCGAGGCTTCGTATCTCTCGCTGTGAGACAGGTGCAGGCCGTCGCCGGCCAGTTCGTCGGGATCGCCGCCGGTGACCAGGTTGAACAGCGCCCGGCCGCCGGACAGGCGATCCAGGGTGGCCGCCTGCCGCGCCGCCACCGTGGGCGAGATGATCCCTGGGCGCAGGGCCACGAGGAACTTGAGTTTCTGAGTGACCGGAATCAGCGAAGCGGCCACCAGCCAGGAATCCTCGCAACTGCGGCCGGTGGGGATCAGCACCCCGCCGAAGCCCAGGCGATCGGCGGCCTGGGCGACCTGGGTCAGGTAGCCGTGGTCGACCGCGCGGGCGCCTTCGGCGGTACCTAGGTAGTGGCCATCGCCGTGGGTCGGCAGGAACCAGAAGATATCGAGACTCATAGGGCGTTCTCCAGGAGGCGAAATCAGGGTTGGGCGGCGGCGGTCTGCAGACTGGCGGGCGGGGTCCACACCACGTCGCGGATGACCAGCGGCTTGGGAATCAACTTGAGGGCGGTGAAGGCATCGGCGATCTTCTGCTGTTGCGCAACGACCTCGGGACTGATGAACCGGGCGCCATAGCCCTGCCGCTTGACCACCCGCTCGGCGGTGTCCAGCGGCAGGTTCAGCAGGGGCGCCACCTGGGCAGCGACCTCATCCGGGTGCGCCTTGGCCCACTCGCCCACCGAGCGCACCTCGTCGACGATGGTGCCGACCTGTTCGGGATGGGCCTTGGCGAAGCTGCGGGTGGCCAGATAGAACTGGTGGTTGTCGGCAAGGCCGGTGGCATCGGTCAGGGTACGTGCCTGCAACTGGGTCTCGGCGGCGGCCTGGTAGGGATCCCAGATCACCCAGGCATCCACCGCGCCGCGCTCGAAGGCGGCCCGGGCATCGGCGGGCGGCAGGTACACCGGCTGGATGTCCTGGTAGGGGATGCCGGCCTTGGCCAGTGCCTGCACCAGCAGATAGTGGACGTTGGAGCCCTTGTTCAGGGCGATCTTCTTGCCCTTGAGATCGGCCAGCGAGCGGATCGGCGAATCCTTGGGCACCAGGATGGCTTCGCTGGTGGGCGCCGGCGGCTCATGGGCCACATAGACCAGATCGGCGCCGGCGGCCTGGGCGAACACCGGCGGTGTCTCCCCGGTCACGCCGAAGTCGATGCTGCCGACATTGAGGCCTTCCAGCAGCTGGGGGCCGCCGGGGAATTCGGTCCACTGCACCTTGACGCCGTCCTTGGCCAGGCGCTGCTCCAGGGTGCCGCGGGCCTTGAGGGTGATCAGGGTGCCGTACTTCTGGTAGCCGATGCGCACCGTCTCTTCCGCCTGCGCCAGGCCGGCGGCCAGGGTCAGCAGGGAAACGGCGAGCAGCGAACGGGTGAAGGAGAACTGCATGACTGAGGCTCCGGGTCAGATGCCCCAGCGCGCCTGGCCGATACGATCGGCCAGCAGCTCGGGAGTCAGGGGTTGGGGACGCCGCACCAGGGCCGCGTGAAATTGTTCGAGGGATTCGTGGAGGCGCTGCTCCAGCGCCGGGGTCAGGGCGACGCCGGTCTCGGTGTAGCTGACCTGGCTGTCGTCGGCGAAGACGCCATTGAGGATTTCCTGGGCCTTGAGCGCCGAGAGCACCGGCTTCAGTGCATAGTCGATGGCCAGCAGGTGACCGCTGGAACCGGCGGTGGCCAGGGGCAGCACCACCTTGTGGGTCAGGGCCCGCTCGGGCAGCAGGTCCAGCAGGGTCTTGAGGGCGCCGGCCAGGGAGGCCTTGTACACCGGGGTGGCGATCACCAGGCCATCGGCGGCCTGCAGCTGGGCGATCAGCTCCACCACCGGCGGGCTGTCGAAACGGGCGCCGATGAGGTCGGCGGCGGGAAAGTCCTGGATACGCCAGCGCGACAACTCCACGCCACGCGTCTGCAGCCAGTTCGCCGCCAGATCCAGCACACCGGTAGAGCGCGAACGCGCTCCCGGACTGCCTGCCAAAGTCACCACCTGCATCGCCGCCTCCAGGATAAAAAGGAGCGGTGTCGCGCCGCTCGAAAAGGATTGAGCGGACCTTAGCAAGGGGCACTTATTCCCTAAAAATACCCTTTAGGCACTTGGTTATAACCAGAAAACAAAAACCCCGGCCAGGGCCGGGGTTTTCTTGTCACCAGAGGTGTCAGCGATTGGGCTGCGGGGTCAGGCGCAGATAGGGCTTCACCGCGGTGTAGCCCTTGGGGAAACGCCGCTTGAGCTCTTCTTCGTCCTTGAGCGACGGCACGATGACCACGTCATCGCCATCCTTCCAGTTGCCCGGGGTCGCCACCTTGTGATTGTCGGTAAGTTGCAGGGAATCGATCACCCGCAGGATCTCGTCGAAGTTACGTCCGGTACTGGCCGGATAGGTGATCGACAGCCGCACCTTCTTTTGCGGATCGATGATGAACAGCGAGCGCACCGTGAGGGTGTCGTTGGCATTGGGATGGATCATGTCGTAAAGGGTCGACACGCTGCGATCGGCGTCGGCCAGGATTGGAAAGCCCACGGCAGTGGCCTGGGTTTCCTCGATGTCCTTGATCCAGCCTTGGTGCGATTCCAGACCGTCCACCGAGAGGGCGATCACCTTGACGTCGCGCTTGGCGAATTCGTCCTTGAGCTTGGCGGTGAGGCCCAGTTCGGTGGTGCAGACCGGGGTGAAGTCGGCCGGGTGGGAGAAGAGCACGCCCCAGCTGTCGCCCAGCCACTCGTGGAAGCGGATGCGACCCAGGCTGGAATCCTGTTCGAAATCGGGGGCGATATCGCCCAGACGGATGGTCATTGGCAGTTCTCCTGATGCAGGTAGGGATAGCGGCACTATGCCGCCCATCAGCATGGGCGGGAAAGATCGGATCACGCTGTGGTTATAACGCGAAAGATGGCCCATCCAGGGCCATCCACTAGCGGCTACACCCTGTGCCGCGTGATCATCCTCACAATTTCGCCGCGCTTTTTCCACCCAAGCGCAGCGGCCGCTAGGGTGCTACACCTAAGGAAGATCGACGGACCGCAATTCGGCCGAACGGGGCAACCCGCAGCGCTCGGCATGGTCTGTTGGCAAGACGAGGAGGAGATTCTCATGTTCGGCAAACGCAATGACGACCCCGGTGCCAGCACCCATTTCCGTAGCGAGCGCGTCAGCGTGGTCAACGGCCAATTCTTCTTCACCACCCGCGAGGGCACCCTGGAAGGCCCCTTCTTCAGCCGCGAAGAAGCCCTCAACCAGATCGATCGCTATGTCGAGCGGCTGCAGACCGCCCAGGGCCTGATGCGCCAATCCGTCAGCAACATCTGACCGCCTGTCCTCGATCCTTTAGACTGCGCGCCCTGAACTCCAGGCCGCGCCGCTCATGACCGACTTCCAGCACGCCCAGCTCGACTGGGACGCCTCCGGGCAACCGTTCTCCCGCGCCTATGGCGATGTCTACTTTTCCCGTGCCAGCGGCCTGGAAGAAACGCGCTACGTCTTTCTGCAGCAAAATCGCCTGGGCGAGCGCTTCGCCGCGTTGACGGCAGGAGAGGTCTTCACCATCGGCGAAACGGGCTTTGGCACCGGCCTCAACTTCCTCTGCGCCTGGCAACTGTTCGATGCCGTGGCGCCCAAGGATGCGCGCCTGCATTTCGTCAGCGTCGAGCGCTTTCCACTGACCGCCGCCGATCTCGCCCAGGCACTGACCCTCTGGCCAGAACTCGCCCCCTACAGCGCGGCGCTGCAGCGGCAGTACCAGGCCATCCATCCGGGCTTCCAGCGTCTGATCCTGGACAACGGGCGCGTCACCCTGACCCTGCTGGTCGGTGATGTGCTGGAGCGCCTGCCCGAGCTGGATGCCCGTTGCGACGCCTGGTTCCTGGATGGCTTCGCCCCGGCCAAGAATCCCGAGATGTGGACGCCCGCGCTGTTCGCCGAACTGGCGCGGCTGTCCCACGCCGGCACCACCCTGGCGACCTTCACCTGTGCCGGCTTCGTCCGTCGCGGGCTGAAAGAGGCCGGCTTCGCCATGGCCAAGGTGCCTGGTTTCGGTCACAAGCGGGAGATGCTGGCCGGCGTGCTGGAGCGTCCTGTCACCCCGCCCCAGCTGCCCTGGTATGCCCGGCCACCGTGCCCCCAGGGACCGCGCACGGCACTGGTCATAGGCGCTGGTCTCGCCGGATGCGCCACCGCCGCCAGTCTTGCCCGCCGCGGCTGGCAGGTCAGGGTCGTCGAACGCCATGGCGCCCCAGCCCAGGAAGCCTCGGGCAATCCCCAGGGCGTGCTCTACCTCAAGCTGTCCGCTCACGATACCCCGCTGAGCCGACTGATCCTCGACGGCTTCGGCCTGACCCTGCGCGAGCTCCAGGCCCTGCCTCCGGGCGCTGCCTGGTCCCCTTGCGGGGTGCTGCAACTGGCGCTGACGGCCAAGGACGCCCAGCGGCAGGCGCAATTGGCGGCGCACTTCCCCGCCGATCTGCTGCAACCGCTGGATAGGGAAGCCGCCAGCAATAGGGCCGGCATCGGTCTGACGGCGGGCGGCCTGTTCTTTCCGGAAGGGGGCTGGGTGCATCCGCCCGCCCTGTGCGCGCACTGGCTGGCCCATCCGGCGATCGAACTGCTCACCCATACCGAGGTGACGGCGCTGCGGCAAACCGAGCACGGCTGGCAGGTCAGCACCCGAGGTGCCACGCTGGAAGCGACGGTGGTCGTGGTGGCCAGCGCCGCCCAAGCCAGGACGCTGCTGCCCGACCTGCCGCTCAAGGCCATTCGTGGACAATTGTCCGCGCTGCCGGAAACGCCAGCCAGCCAGCCACTGGCAACCGTAGTCTGCGGCGAAGGCTATCTCGCGCCGGCCCGTGACGGTCAGCATTGCCTGGGCGCCAGCTTCGTCTTCGACCGGGACGATACCGAGCCCAGTCAGGCGGAACACCAGAGCAATCTGCAGCTGCTCGCCGAGCTGTCACCCAAGCTGGCCGCCGGCTACCAGGCCGAGACCCTGGACGGCCGGGTGGCCTTTCGCTGCACCTCGCCCGACTACCTGCCCCTGGTCGGCCCGGTCGTGGATCAGGACCGCTTCGCCCAGCATTACCAGGCGCTGACCTATGATGCCCGCCAGGTGCCCGAGCAGGCAGCACCCTGGCGTACCGGGCTCTATGTGAATCTGGCCCACGGCTCGCGTGGGCTCGTCACCACCCCATTGGCCGCCGAACTGCTGGCGGCCTGGCTGGAAGACGAACCCCTGCCAGTGGCACGACGGGTGGCCGAAGCCTGCCACCCCAATCGCTTTCCCCTGCGCCGGCTGATTCGCGGCGGCTAGATGATCGCCAGCGGACTCTTGGCTTGCGGCGGCGGGAAGGCGCCATCGAGCAGGGCGAAGTCTTCATCGCCCAGACGCAGATCCAGGGCCCGCGCATTCTCTTCCAGATGTCCAGCGTCGCCGGCCTTGGGAATGGCGATCACGCCCGGCTGACGCAGTACCCAGGCCAGGGCGATCTGCGCCGGGGTAGCCTGATGCCGTTCGGCCAGGGTAGCCAGGGTCGGGTGTCGCAGCAGATCGCCACCCTGCCCCAGCGGACAATAGGCCATCAGCGGCATCTGCTGACGCTGGCACCAGGGCAGCAGGTCGTGCTCGATGCCGCGCTGCTCCAGGTTGTAGAGCACCTGATTGGCGCTGCAGCGGTCGTCGTTCAGCTCCAGCATGTCGCTGGTGTCGAGGTTGGACACGCCCCAGTGACGGATCTTGCCTTCGTCGCGCAGCTTCTCCAGCGCCATGACCGTCTCGATCAGCGGCACCTGGCCGCGCCAGTGCAGCAGATAGAGGTCGATGACCTCGGTGCCCAGGCGCTTCAGGCTACGTTCGCAGGCCAGGGGTACGCCCGCTTCGGTGGCGTTCTTCGGATAGAACTTGCTCACCAGGAAGACCTCGTCACGCCGTCCGGCGATAGCCTCACCCACCAGCTCCTCGGCGCGGCCTTCGCCATACATCTCGGCGGTGTCGATCAGGGTGAGTCCCAGGTCCAGCCCCTGGCGCAGAGCACTGACCTCCTGGCGGTGCAGGTCGGCGTTTTCGCCCATGCGCCAGGTACCCTGTCCCAGCGCCGGAACGGTAGTGCCATCGGGCAAGCGAACGGTTTGAGCGGTATTCATGGACGCATCCTTCTCATGGGTGTTGCCGTTAGAACGCCAGCGCGACGCCGATTCTCCCGGTCATCCGCCAAACGGCAGCCAACGTCTTCCCACAGGCCCTGTGACCTGACGTCGCACTGGTAAAGTACGCCTATAAGGATTCCAAGAATAACCACCAGGACCTGCCATGAAACCGTCGATCCTGGGCCTCTGCGCCCTGCTCTCCGCTGCCCTGCCCATGACGTCCAGCTACGCTGACGTCATTACTCTGAGGTTTTCCCATGTGGTGGCACCGGAGACCCCCAAGGGCAAGGGGGCTCAGCTGTTCCAGCAACTGGTGGCGCAACGCCTCGCCGGTCAGGTCCAGCTGGAGGTGATGCCCAGCGGCACGGCCTTCGACGACGCCAGCGAATTGCAAGCCCTGCAGGACGGTAAGGTCGATATCCTGGCACCGGCGATCAGCAAGCTCACCGACCTCAGCCCCAAGCTCAAGCTGTTCGACCTGCCCTTCCTCTTCGAGAGTCGCGCGGCCCTCGATCACTTCCA
Organism: Pseudomonas sp. PLB05; assembly: GCF_021106615.1. Taxonomy (NCBI): domain Bacteria; kingdom Pseudomonadati; phylum Pseudomonadota; class Gammaproteobacteria; order Pseudomonadales; family Pseudomonadaceae; genus Pseudomonas; species Pseudomonas sp. PLB05. The sequence goes on along the minus strand of NZ_JAJOHO010000001.1, from coordinate 12,279 downwards.
GGCCCGCCCCAGTGGTCGCCAGCTGCTGCAGAGCCTGGAACCGGCCGGCATCATCGGCCTGGCCTACTGGCCCAACGGTCTCAAGCAACTGTCGGCGCGCAAGCCCTTGCGCGAACCCGTCGATGCCAAGGGGCTGGTGTTCCGCATCCAGAATTCCGAGGTCTTGCAACGCCAGTTCGAGGCCCTCGGCGCCACGGCGGTCAAGCTGCCCTTCAACCAGACCCTGCAGGCGCTCACCAGCGGCACCGTCAATGCCACCGAGAACACCTGGTCCAACTACTGGAGCCAGCGCCTCGACCAGCAGCAACGCTATTTCACTGAAAGCAATCACGGTGCCCTGGACTACCTGCTGATCGTCAAGGCCGACCGTTGGCGTACCCTACCCTTCGCCGTGCGCAGCACCCTGGAGGAGATCATCGACCAGGTGACCTTCGAGGTGAAGAAGCAATCCGAGGCGGAAAACCAGCGTGATCGCGCGCGCATCGCCGCCGCGGGCGGTAGCGAGATCATCACCCTCACCCCCGAGCAACGGACGCGCTGGCGTGAGGCCGTGCGTCCGGTGTGGCAGCGCTACGAAGGCGAACTCGGCGCCTCCCTGCTCAAGGCCGCCGAGAACTCGAACTAGAACCGTTGCTGCGGCGGCTCGGCCCAGCGGCGCAGGGGCAAGCTACCCGGCTCGCGGCACTGCAGATCGCGAAAGGGGCCGGCGACTCGGACCCAGCCCGGCCCCGGCGGCGTCTGAGTACAGAATTCCTGACCGTCCGCGTTGCTCCGCCAGCGCCAATAGGCCGCTGGCTCGGCGAAGGCCTCGGTGCCCAGCAGACCCAGCACAATGATCGCCAGACGCCTGCTAGCGGCCCATCGGAACCTCTCGCGCGATAACCATGTCGAGTTCAGGGTAAGCCTCCCGAATTCGCACAGGATCTCTGCCATGTCGCTGTCCCTCTTGCGTAGCAAACCTACCCTCCTCGCCCTGGCTCTGGTGGGTGCCGGCCTTGCCCTGACCGGCTGTGCCCGCGATCCGGAAAAACGTTCACTGGGCGCCGAGGCGGTCAGCAATGCCAAGAGCATGGCGCGCACCGATGCCGACATGCAGAAGGTGCTGAACAAGTACGCCAGCTTCGATCCTAAAGCCGTGGAGAAACTCACTGCCCAGGAGGCACGCAAACAGCCTACCATCGCCGATGCGGTCAAGGGTGTCCTGCAGGACCAAGGTCGTCCCACCCAACCCGAGGCGCTGGTCCCAGGCGTGACCAGCGTCGACCGCGCCGTGGACGGTGCCGCCGGCGTGCTGCCGGCGCGCATCTACACCCCCGAAGGTCAGGGTCCCTTCCCGGTCATCCTCTACTTCCACGGCGGCGGCTGGGTGTTCGCCGATCGCAACGTTTACGACGCCGGCGCCCGCAGCCTGGCCAAGCAGGCCAATGCCATCGTGGTCTCGGTGGATTATCGCCAGGCGCCCGAATACAAGTTTCCAGCGGCCCACGACGACGCCCTGGCCGCCTACCGTTGGGTGACCACCCACGCCGGCTCGCTCAATGGCGATCCCCAGCGTCTGGCCCTGGCCGGTGAAAGCGCGGGTGGCAACCTGGCGGTAGCGACCGCGGTCGCCGCGCACAAGGCCGGTCTCACCGCACCCAAGCACGTGCTGTCGGTCTATCCGGTGGCCCAGACCAACACCCACACCCCATCCTATGAGCAGTACGACGATGCCAAGCCGCTCAATCGCCCCATGATGCTGTGGTTCGTCGAGCAGGTGACCCGTTCGCCCGCGGACCTCAAGGATCCACGCCTGGATCTGACCAAGGCCGATCTCGCCGGCCTGCCGCCGGTGACCATCGTCAATGCCGAGATCGATCCCCTGCGTGACGACGGTGGCTTCCTGGAGACCGCCCTGCGCCAGGCTGGCGTCCAGGTGGAGCGCAAGGTCTATCCAGGCGTCACCCATGAGTTCTTCGGCACCGCTGCCGTGGTGCAAAAAGCCAAGGACGCCCAGGCCTATGCCGGCAGCCGCCTCAAGGCCGACCTGGGCAAATAATCGCAGCTCGCTCGTCCTGACCACCGCCGGCCCAGTGCCGGCGGTGTGCATTCAGTCAGGAAATAATAGCGGCCCTGCTTCGCGCATGAAGATCTCACAGGTCTTGGGCCCTACCCCCTTCAGCCGCTGCAGACGTGACTCGAAATCCACACGGTCCGTACTGGCGTCACGCAATCTCACAAAGCTCCCGCCATACGCCTCCTGCAGATGGTGACAGACGTCCAGCAGGCGCGTCGCCGTGCTCTCGTCATAACGCCGGTAATGCCCTTCGCCAAGATAGCCGACCAGTTGCCGCCAGCTGAGATCGAGCAGCTTGCGCGGCGTGTCGCGACCGTACTTGCGATAGAGCACCGTCCAGGCTTGAGCGGCGATATCCTGGGAGATGCGTTTGCCGAACAGGTAACTCGCCAGGAACCAGCCAAACAGCGCCGGTTCGTCGTCCACCGCCAGCGTCAGGCCGAGATCGGCCGCCGAAGTCGTCTTGCTCAAACCGTATCCCTCGCGTAGGCGTCTTGCCTAGGAAGGCTCTCTGCCGCCTGGGGTTCGACATCGGCGACGGCCGGCAGGCTACTGGCGGATCACCTGGCCGCGTTGCGGCGCGAGGCGCGCCAGCAGGGCATTCTGTGTCCGCTCCGGGACGCCCTCACGCTGCATGGCCAGTTGCAGGTCTTCTACCAGCGCATTGAAGTCGGCGGGTTGCAGGTTCAGACCGCGATGACTTTCGTTCATGCTCGCCCCTTCATAGCGACAGGGACCGCCCGCATCAGCGCAGAATTTCTGGATGAGCAGACTGCGCAGGCGCGCGATATCGACATTGGCGAAGTAGTGCCGGATCCGCCCGTCACGCGCTACATTGAGCAGCATGCCCTCGACGATTCGGGTGATGCCGGGCTGGCCACCCAGCTCCTGATAGAGCCGATCACTCGCCGGCGGCTGGGGCGTGCACCCCAGCATCAGCAGCAGCGCCGCCAGTACCAGCGTTTTCCCCTGCATCAGTAGCTCCCCTGCAGCGACAGATAGAGACCCTGCTGATCGTCCAGGGTGGCGATCTCGCCCAGCCAGGCATAGGCCAGCACCAGCGACAGGTGCTTGTTGGGGAAGTAACCGACGAAGGTATCCACCCAGTCACTCTCCCGGGTGAAGGACAGATTCTGCGGCTTCTCGCGATACTCCATGCCCACCGCCCAGCGAGGATTGAAGAACACCGCGGCCGAGCCTTCCTTGAGCCATTGACGGCTGTCGTTGCGATCGCCGCCGAAGCCCAGCAGGCCCATCTCGTTGGCGCGGCTGTACCTGAGACCGACGTTGATCAAGAGGTTGTAGCCGAAGGCGCCGCCCAGCAACAGCCGACTGGCGCCCAGGTAGCCCTCGACATCGCTGTCGCGCCGTGCGCCCACGGCAGCAGGAATGCCGAAATCCCGTTGATGCTTGTACTGCACGCCCAGGGCGATCTGCGGCAGCCGGTCGTAGATCAGGTCGCCCGCCAGGCGCACCTTGGCGCCGACGATATCCTGGCTGAGGCTGTCTTCTTCGAGCTTCATCAACCGCCGCAGGGTCGGCATGTCCAGCCGCTGCCGCGCATAGGAAATCTCCACCCGATTGTCGTAGGCCACCGCCAGGCCGGCCGCATCGAGCCGGTAGTCACCGGTCCACACCCGGCTGGCGAAGGCGGTCGCGCCGGGCTGACCGCTTTCGCCATAGCCACCGATCACCGCCCAGGGCGTGATGCCACCGCCCGCGGCGCCTTCCAGACTGCTGGCTCCCCCAGTGGCCAACAGCTTGCCGCCATCTGCCTGGACGCCGGTCGCCAGCAGCAGCCCGGCCAGTAGCCAGCCGCGGCTCATGACAGCGCTTCCAGCACCGGCATGCTCTGCCGTTCCATCCAGGCTTCGAATTCAGCGGCCGGCACGGGACGGCTGATGTAGTACCCCTGGATCACATCGCACCCCCAACTGCGCAGCAGGGCCAGCGCCCGCGCCTCCTCGACACCCTCGGCGACCACCTCCAGGCCCAGGTTGTGGCCCATCTCGATGGTCGAACGCACGATGACGGCGTCATCGTTGCCCGGCGCCAGCTCCTTCACGAAGGACTGGTCGATCTTCAATTCGTCCACCGGCAGCCGCTTGAGGTGCGCCAGCGACGCCTGGCCGGTGCCGTAGTCGTCCACCGATAGCCGGATGCCGAGGATGGACAGCCGCGTCAGCAGCGCGATGGCCGCTTCGGGATCGGCCATGATGGCGCTCTCGGTGATCTCGAAGGTGAGCTGCCGCGCCGAGACGCCGGCGTCATCGAGCCAACCCATCACCCGCTCGGGCAGCTGGGTATCGGCGAGATCCACCGCCGAGACATTCAGCGACACCTTTACCTCGCGGCCCTGGGTCTGCCAGAGCGCCAGCTGCCGGATCGTCGCCTGGATCACCCAACGGGTGAGTCCGGCCATGCTGCCGCTGCGTTCGGCCAGAGGAATGAATTCGCCCGGCGAGACCATGCCCAGCTCGGCATGGCGCCAGCGCAGCAAGACCTCGGCCTGGTGCGGTCCGCTGCCCTGCAGGGCCACCTTGGGTTGGAACACCAGCATCAATTCACCCCGCTCGCCCGCCAGCGGCAGATCCTGGACCAGTTGCAGACGCCGCTGCTGGGCCGCATCGCGCCCTTCATCATAGACCCGCAGGCGATCCGGCAACTGCCCGGCGTCGAGCATGGCACTGCGCGCCCGCTCGATCAGCTGGTTAGGGTCGCCGTGGCGCGGATACTCGACGACGCCGATCCGGCAACTGAGGCGGAACAACTGCCCTTCCCACTCGATCGGCTCGGCCAGCGACAGGCGCAGCTGCTCGGCGAGTCCCACCGCGCCCTCCAGGCCCATGCGACAGGCCTGGACGAGAAATTCGTCACCTACCGGGCGCGAAACGCAGCCCCGGCCGGCCAGCAGCACCTGGGCGCGCTCGGCCACCATCCTGAGGATGCGATCGCCCCCGGCGACCCCGGCGCTTTCATTGATCGCCTGGAAACCATCCAGCCCCAGGTACAGCAGCGACACCTGGGACTGGGTGGCGATAAAGACCCGCAGCCGCTCTTCGGCCAGCAAGCGATTGGGCAGACCGGTCAGGGCATCGTGCAGGGCATTGTGATTGAGGCGCTGCTCACGCTCGGCGATTCCCTGGCGCATCTCCTCGAGCACCTGCGCCAGCCGACCGAATTCGTCCTGCCGCGGCACTTCCACCTTGACCGCGTAATCGCCCTGACCGATCCGCCAGGACATGACCGACAGCCGCCGCAGCGGCTGGGCCAGGTTGCGCGCCAGCCATAACGCCCCCAGCAGCGCCGCCAGCAGCGCCCCTCCGGCGATCAGCGCCAGCTGCCTGAGCAAGGGCTCGAACTCCGCCAGGGCGACGTCGAGGGCGCGCAGCAGATAGACGTACACCGGATGGTCCTGGGTCCCCAAGGTCAATCGCTTGACCTGATAGAGCCGGCCACCCAGGGTCAGCTGCCAACCGTCGTCGGTCCCTGATGCCCGCGCGAGTTCCTGCACCAGCTGCCGCCCCTGCTCGTCCGGCAGGGTACTGGCCATGAGCGCGGCTTCGCCAAGGAAGACCACGTCCAGGTTGATCAGCGAGCGAAACTCCTGGGCCATGGCCTGATCCATGGCAAAGCTCATCACCACCTGGGCGATGGGCAAGGGCGCGCGGACCGGAACGGTGACCCGCAACTGTGGCAGGCCGGTGCCCGCCAGCACACAGCTGCCATCATTGACCGCCCCCACCGCGCCGGGGAGGCGCTCGCCTTCGCTGTGCGCGGCCACGGTGCTGGCGATCAACCGACCGTCCATATCCAACAGATAGGTATCGCCCGCGCCGACCCGGGCGCCATGGTTGGCCAGCACCGAGCGCAGCGTCGGTACATCGCCACTGGCCACGGCGTCGCGAAAGCCGAAATCGGCGGCGAGCACGCGCACGGCGTCGTTCAGCCGCCGGCAGTGACCGTCCAGTACCTGGCGGAACACCCGCGCCCCGGTATCGAGCTGGTCATAGGACTGCCGTACGGCACTGGCCTCGGTGGCGGCCTTGACCGTCAGATAGACCAGGGTGATGACCACCAGCATCAGCAGGAAGAGACTGCCGGCGATGCGGGTCTGGAAACTATGGATGAGCTTCATCGTGCGTGGCCTTGTGGAAGGCATCCTCGAAAGCCGAGCTCGCCGGTTCCTCCGGCTGCGGCTTCGGCTGAATCGCCAGCTGGAGTTTCAGGGTCACCGGCTTGCCCGCCACATCCAACGCGGGCTGGGCGACCTCCTGCCGGTCGCTGAGGTCGGGATGCCAGAGCGCCAGCTGATAGTGACCGTCCGGCGCCTCCAGGCGGGCGCGGCCCTGGCTGTCGGTCACGGCAGAGCGCCCGGCAGCGGTCACATAGACATAACCCACCATCCAGTCGTGGATGTTGCAGCCCACCACCACCACGCCCGGCTGGTCGAACACCACCGGGGTGCTGGGAATCCCGTGATAGAGCGGCAACTCGAAGCGCTTCGGGCTGGAAAAGGAATAGACCTGGTGGCGGATATCATCGGTATTGGGAAAGCTCACCGCCGTCCCGGTGGCGACTGCCAGGACATGGGGGACGAACCGCCGATTCTGCTGATCAATGGCCGCCGGCTGCCGCTCGGGCACCAGCCCCTGGCCCGACAGCATCACCACGGCATTGGCCAGGGGAGCGCCCTGGCTGTCGACCACCTGTACCGCGACCTCAGCCGCCTGTGCCGTCCCCAGGCCCAAGGCCAGCCATCCCGCTACCACCCAATGCTTGTCCACCCGCTGCTCTCCACCGCGCGCCTTTCGGATCTCTCACCGGCTTTGCGGCGTGACCTCAGCTTTAGCGGCAGTGCCGGGGGAATCTTTATCGTGGCAGCGACCACTCGTTGCGCCGACCGTCGCACTTCGAGCGGTACCCGGCGGTCAAGAAGGACAGATCTTTGCCTGCGTTGAAAAACCAGCGCCCTCGCCCCATGTTGGCCCTACATCCAAGCCCAAGGTACGCCAATGAGCGATCAGGATAACCAAGCGGACATTCTCAGCGAAGAAGCCGGCCAGACTGGTCTGGTGCTGCCCGGCCAGAATCTTCCCGACAAGCTCTACGTCATTCCCATCCACAACCGCCCCTTCTTTCCGGCGCAGGTTCTGCCCGTCATCGTCAACGAAGAGCCCTGGGCGGAAACCCTGGAGCTGGTGGCCAAGACCGACCACCACTGCCTGGCGCTGTTCTACATGGAGCAGCAGCCCGGCGATGCCGAGGGCTTCGATCCCGACCAGCTGCCGCAGCACGGCACCCTGGTGCGCATCCACCATGCCACCCGTCAGGACGGCAAGCTGCAGTTCGTCGCCCAGGGCCTGTCCCGGGTGCGCATCCGCGGCTGGCTGCGTCGGCAGCGCCCACCCTATCTGGTGGAAGTCGAACACCTGCGCCCCAGCCCCGATCCCAGCGACGAGGTGAAGGCCTACGGCATGGCGCTGATCAACGCCATCAAGGAGCTCTTGCCGCTCAATCCGCTCTACAGCGAAGAGCTGAAAAACTATCTCAATCGCTTCAGCCCCAACGATCCCTCGCCGCTGACCGACTTCGCCGCCGCCCTCACCACGGCGCCGGGCGACGAATTGCAGCAGGTGCTCGATACCGTGCCCATGCTGCAACGCATGGAAAAGGTTCTGCCGCTGCTGCGCAAGGAGGTCGAGGTCGCACGTCTGCAGAAGGAGCTGTCCGCCGAGGTCAATCGCAAGATCAACGAACGCCAGCGCGAATTCTTCCTCAAGGAACAGCTCAAGCTGATCCAGCAGGAGCTGGGCATCACCAAGGACGATCGCAGCAGCGATATCGAAAGCTTCCGCCAGCGCCTGGAGGGCAAGGTCCTGCCCGAGGCAGCGCAGAAGCGCATCGACGACGAGCTGAACAAGCTGTCCATCCTCGAGACCGGCTCGCCGGAATACGGCGTCACCCGCAACTACCTTGACTGGGCCACCGACCTGCCCTGGGGCGTCCATGGCCAGGACAAGCTCGACCTCAAGCACGCGCGCAAGGTGCTCGACCGCCACCACGCCGGGCTCGACGACATCAAGAATCGCATCCTCGAATTTCTTGCCGTGGGCGCCTTCAAGGGCGAAGTGACCGGCTCCATCGTGCTGCTGGTGGGTCCGCCCGGGGTGGGCAAGACCAGCATCGGCAAGTCCATCGCCGAATCCCTCGGCCGGCCCTTCTATCGCTTCAGCGTCGGCGGCATGAGGGACGAAGCCGAGATCAAGGGCCATCGCCGCACCTATATCGGTGCCATGCCCGGCAAGCTTGTCCAGGCGCTGCGCGACGTCAAGGTGATGAATCCGGTCATCATGCTCGACGAGATCGACAAGATGGGCCAGAGCTACCAGGGCGATCCCGCCTCGGCGCTGCTGGAGACCCTGGACCCGGAACAGAACGTCGACTTCCTCGACCACTACCTGGATCTGCGCCTGGACCTGTCCAAGGTGCTGTTCGTCTGTACCGCCAACACCCTGGACTCCATCCCCGGCCCGCTGCTGGACCGCATGGAGGTCATTCGCCTCTCCGGCTATATCGCCGAAGAGAAGCAGGCCATCGCCAAGCGCCACCTCTGGCCCAAGCAGCTGGACAAGGCCGGGGTACCCAAGGATCGCCTGACCCTCACCGACAGCGCCCTCAAGGCCCTGGTGGAAGGCTATGCCCGCGAAGCCGGCGTGCGCCAGCTGGAGAAGCAACTGGGCAAGCTGGTGCGCAAGGCGGTGGTCAAGCTCATCGAAGAGCCCAAGCTCAAGGTCAAGATCGGTGCCTCGGATCTCGAGGACTATCTGGGCATGCCGCCCTTCCGCAAGGAGCAGGTGCTGTCCGGGGTGGGCATCATCACCGGCCTGGCCTGGACCAGCATGGGCGGTGCCACCCTGCCCATCGAGGCGACGCGCATCCATACCCTGAACCGGGGCTTCAAGCTCACCGGCAAGCTGGGTGACGTCATGAAGGAATCCGCCGAAATCGCCTACAGCTACGTCACTGCGCACCTCAAGGACTTCAAGGGCGATCCGAGTTTCTTCGATCAGGCCTTCGTCCACCTGCACGTCCCTGAAGGCGCCACGCCCAAGGACGGCCCTAGCGCCGGCGTCACCATGGCCTCCGCCCTGCTGTCGCTGGCGCGCAACCAGGCGCCGAAGAAGAACGTGGCCATGACCGGCGAGCTGACCCTTACTGGTCAGGTGCTGCCCATCGGCGGGGTCCGGGAAAAGGTCATCGCGGCACGCCGCCAGAAGATCGGCGAACTGATCCTGCCGGAGGCCAACCGCGGTGACTTCGAAGAGCTGCCGGCCTATCTCAAGGAAGGCCTGACCGTTCACTTCGCCAAGCGCTTCGCCGACGTGGCCAAGGTGCTCTTCTAGTCTGACCGCTCGACCTCTTGGGGTATGCTCTGCGTTTTGCCGTCATACCCCGGAGGTTTTCATGTCCAACCGTCTTCTGTTCTGCGGCTGTCTGCTCCTGGCCGGCTGCAGCAGTACCCAGCCGAGTGGCAACCTCATCCTGGGTGACGACAGCGACTGCACCCCGCTGGTCATGCACACCGGCCAGGAACTGACCCTGACCCTGCCCAGCGATCCCACCAGTGGCTACCGCTGGACCATCCTCCAGCGCAGCGACAACCTCAAGCAACTTGGTCCGGAAGTCTTCCGCGAAAGGCGCCAGGATCAGGGCGGCATCGGCAGCGCCGGGCAGTCCCTCTGGCGCTTCCGCGCCCAGAGCGCCGGCAGCGCCCAGCTCGAACTCCAGGCGCGCCAGCCCTGGGATGCCGAAGCCGAACCCCAGGCCCGCTTCGACTGCCGCATCGAAATCCGCTGACGCCACGTCCTGCGGTGCCTGCGGGGGGTACAATGCCCCCTTTCGATTTTCCAGGTACCGCCCATGAGCGAAGCCGACCGCCTGTTCGCGTCGCCGCAGCCTCCTGCCGACTTCACCTTCAACGAAGACGTGGTGCGCGTCTTTCCCGACATGATCAAGAGATCCGTGCCGGGCTATCCCACCATCGTCGAGAATCTCGGCGTCATCGCCGCACGGTTCGCCCAGCCCCATAGCCGTCTCTATGACCTCGGCTGTTCCCTGGGCGCCGTGACCCAGGCCCTGCGCCGCCATGTCCGCGCCGAGGGTAGCCGGGTGGTGGCCATCGACAATTCCACCGCCATGGTCACCCGCTGCCGCGAATACCTCAGCGCTCAGGATTCGATGCACGAGGAGTTGCTGCCGGTCGAAGTGGTGGAAGCCGATATCCTCGACGTCCCGCTCGAATCGGCCTCGGTGATCGCCCTCAACTTCACCCTGCAATTCATCGCCCCGGAACAGCGCCTGGACTTGCTCAGTCGACTGCGCGCCAATCTGCTACCCGGTGGCGCCCTACTGCTGTCGGAAAAGATCCGTTTCCCGCAGGCCCAGACTCAGGAATTGCTCAACGGCCTGCACCTGGACTTCAAGAGAGCCAACGGCTACAGCGAACTGGAAATCGCCCAGAAACGCACCGCGCTGGAAAACGTCATGCTGACCGACACCCTGGACGAACACCGGGCGCGCCTGCAGGGTGCCGGCTTCACCACCGTCGTGCCCTGGTTCCAATGCCTCAACTTCACTTCCCTGATCGCTCTGCCATGACCGCACCTGCCTACCTCGCAACCCTACAACAAACCCTGGCGGACACACCGCTGGCCGGCTGGTCCCAGGGGCTCGAAAGCGTTCTGGCCGCCAAGTACGCCCGCGGCCATGGTGACCTGCAACGCTGGCAAGCTGGCGTCGACGCCCTGCCCGAGATCGCGGTGGAAGGTATCGACCTGCGTGAGGCCGTGCGCCTCGCCGGCTTTCCTTCCGCAGAGCAGCACCAGGCCCTGCGCGAAGCGCTGCTGCAACTGCGGCCCTGGCGCAAGGGCCCCTTCCAGCTGTTCGATCTTCATCTGGACACCGAATGGCGCTCCGACTGGAAATGGGACCGGGTCGCCCCCCATCTGGATCTGCAGGGCAAGCGTGTTCTGGATGTCGGCAGCGGCAACGGCTACTACCAGTGGCGCATGCTCGGCGCGGGGGCCAGCCTGGTCCTGGGCGTCGATCCCAACTGGCTGTTCCACTGCCAGTTCCAGGCCCTGCGGCGCTATCTCCCCGACCTGCCCACCTGGCACCTGCCGCTGACCCTGGAAGAGCTGCCTGCCCTGAACGGCGGCTTCGACACCGTCTTTTCCATGGGCGTGCTCTACCATCGCCGCTCGCCCATCGATCACCTGCTGGACCTGAAGAACTGCCTCGACAGCGGCGGTGAGCTGGTCCTGGAAACCCTGGTCGTCGAAGGCGATGCCACCACCGTCCTGGTCCCCGAAGACCGTTATGCCCAGATGCGCAACGTCTGGTTCCTGCCCTCCGCGGCCGCCCTGCAACTCTGGCTGCAACGCGCCGGCTATCGTGACATCCGCCTGGTGGACCTTACCCCTACGACCGTAGACGAACAGCGCTCCACCGAATGGATGGGCTTCCAGTCGCTACCGGACTTCCTCCACCCCGAGGACCCCAGCCGCACCGTCGAGGGGCTTCCCGCCCCCTTGCGCGCCACCCTGATTGCCCGCAAACCCTGAACGCAAAAAGCCCGGCGCAGGCCGGGCTTTTTCTTGCTCTCGTAGATTGGGCTGAGCACAGCGAAGCCCAACATCCGGAAGCCAACCTCGCCCCCTCAACGCCCCTTCGCAGCTCGCTTGATCCCTGCAGCAGACCTGATCGTTGGGCTTCGCTGTGCTCAGCGCCAACCTACACCGGCCCCTTGCCGCGCTTCAAACACGACAGCCCGGCGCAGCCGGGCTGTCTGCGCTCTTGCTCTTGCAGGCCCCAAGCAGCACCCTGTTTGTCGGTTAGCCCTCAAGCCTCTCGTTGCACCGCTCTAGTCCACTCTCCCCCCGGGAGAGGGCTAGGGTAAGGGCAACCTCAGCCGCATGACTGCCCGGCTTCCGCTGGCAGGGCTATCGGCCCAGACGCCTTGGCGTCCAGCCAAACTTTTCCCGCCCCAAAGACAACACCCCCGCCAGAATGAACTGAGCGGGGGTGCTGGGTATTAGGCGCTTGACGATGACCTACTCTCACATGGGGAAACCCCACACTACCATCGGCGATGCATCGTTTCACTTCTGAGTTCGGGAAGGGATCAGGTGGTTCCAATGCTCTATGTTCGTCAAGCAATT